>NZ_JARVSD010000011.1 GCF_030209445.1 Promicromonospora sp. MEB111 | reverse complement strand
AGGATCAGACACCGCAGGATCAGACACCGCAGGATCAGACACCGCAGGATCAGACACCGCAGGATCAGACCTTGACGGCGAGCACCGGGCACGGCGCCTCGACGAGGATCCGCTGCGCACCCGCGCCGAGGATGAGCTTGCCGACGGGGCTGCGCTTGCGAAGGCCGATCACGATCAGGTCGGCGCCGGTGCTCGTGGCCGCACGGATCAGGTCCTCGGCGAGGTCGCCGGTGCCCTCCTCGACGCGCACGTCGAGCCCGGCCGCCGGGCCGGTCGCGAGCTCGTCGAGCTCGGCCTGGCACTCGTCGACGGGACGCTTCCCGCTCGTGACGACGACCAGCGGGGCGTTGCGCTCCCGGGCCTCGGTGACAGCGGTACTGAGGGCCTCTCGGCCCTCGGGCGTGGCGAGGTGGCCGACGACGATCGTCATGTCAGCCGACGCTACCCCACACCGCGGCCCGGTCGATGCCGCACACGACGCTCCCGCCGCACTCACACCGCAGCCATCTCGTCCGATCCCGCCTCACCGTGGGGATCACCGTGAGGATCGCTGTGGGTGTCGCTGTGGGCGTCGCCACGGGGATCACCGTGGAAGAGGGCCTGCTCCCGCCGCACCCAGCCCGGCGGGACGCCGCCGACGATCGCGCTGCGCAGCAGGAGCGCGAGCCGGTAGTCCGGGTCCACGCCCAGCGCGTCCGACACCCGCTCGGCCGCCAGCCCGCCGTCGCCGTGCCACCAGGCCACGAGCGCCAGCAGCAGGTACGCCGGGGCCCGCCGGTTGCGGGGCACGTGCGTGACCACGGCCTCCAGCACGTCGCGGGCCGGGCGGGTGATGCCCTCGTCGGGCGGGATGCCCCGTTGCGGGTCGATGATCTGCGCCATGACGGCTCCGGTGGACCGGTCCGTGTCGCCGTCCGCCTCCCGCCGCGCGGTACGGAGCGCCGTCTCCGCCGTGCCAGGCGCAAGGCTGAGCAGCACCGCGTCCCGGACGGGCGTGTCCGCGAGCGCCGCACCGATCTTGCCCAGGTCCACCGGGGAGAGCGGCACGCGTTCGCCGGGTGTCGCACGCGCCGTGGCACGCACCGCGGCACGCCACAGGCCGAGGCTCTCCGCTCCCCAGTCGGCGAGCGCCCGCTCGGCCTGCGCGACCTGCTCGGCCCGCACGGCCAGGCCCCGGCCTGCGCTGCGTGCCGCGTTCCGGGCCGCGTTCCGGGCCGCCGTCCTGGCCGTGCCTCCGGCAGGGCTTCCGGCAGAGCTACTGGCAGAGCGTCCGGCGGAGCGTCCGGCCGTGTCCCCGGCTGGCCCCAGGCCGAACGCCGCGCCGTCGACGGGACCACCGTCGATCGGGCCACCACCGTTCGGGAACCTGGTCCGGTGCAGCAGCCGGCGGTAGGTGTCGGTCCAGCGCGCCGCAGCCCGCCGAGCCTGCGTGCGGGCGGCCTCGGGCGCGGCCCGCAGGGTGTACCGCTCCTCGCGGGTGCCGGCCACGGTGCGGCCCTCCAGGACCATGTGGGCGGCGACGCGGGTGCCCTGGAGCGCGGACAACGGCCGGCCCTCGGCCGGGCAGCACCTCGGGTCGGCGCAGTCGAGCGCCCGGAAGCCCGTCGGCGTCACGAGCCAGACCTCGGTCCCGGGGAGCCGCCGGTCGAGACGCGCCCGGAGCAGGTCCGCCGCGAGCCGCGCGGCGCCGGACCGCGCCGTGGCGTCCGTGGCGGTGTACAGCACCACGACGGCCCGGTCCGCGCCGTCGGCCACCACGTGGTCGGCGAGCCAGCGGGCCGTGGCGCCACCGTCGGGCCCGTCGGGGTCGCTCGGCCGGCGCAGGCGGAGGTCGGTCAGGTCGACCCGGGCCACCAGCCCCACCCGTTGGCGCGGGCCGGTCAGGCTCACCACCACCGCGGACTCGACCGGCTCGAAGCCGAGTCGGTACGGGACGTAGGCGAGGAGGTCCTCCGGCCCCGACACGCGGACGACCCGTTCGTTCGGGACCACCCCGGCGGCCGGTGCGGCAGGCGTCCGACCGCGGTCCGGACGCCGGCCGCGCGCCGGGGTGACGGCGCCGGGGACCTCCGTCCGGCGGATGTCGTCCTGGGAGATGCCGTACCCGGGGTCGGCGTTCGCCGGGATGTCGCGACGGGAGGCGTCGTTTGCGGGGCTGTCGTGAGGGGAGCTGTCGTTCGGGACGCCGTCCCGGTCCGTGCCGTTGTCGAGGTTCATGTGGACGATCTCAGCCCGCCGGCAGGACGGCGGCGCGCCCGGGCGGGCCGTGTGGACAACCGGCTTCCTGTGGTCGCGCTCGCTCCCGCACCGCCCCGTCCAGACGGTCTCATCACCGCACGCTGTCGTCACCCGGGCCTGTGCGGCTACCGTGTGCGACGTGCCCCGCTTCGCCACAGCCCGCCGCACGGCCGCGCTCGCCGCCGCCGTCGGGCTGGCGCTCGCCACCGGGGGCTGCGGCGCCGGGACCGAACAGTCCGCGGCGGGCAGCACCACCACCGGTGGCACCACCACCGGCAGCACCGCCGGCCCTGAGCCGGGCGGCGCCGCGACCGGCGGACCGACCGAGCTGCCGACCTTCGACCCGTCGTCCGCGGTGGCCACCTACGCGCAGGGGTTCCCGCCCGATCTGTTCCCCATGCCGAAGGACGCCACACTGCTCGCCTCGTCGGCGCAGCCCGTGCCCACGGCGTCGACGGGGTCGAAGACCAAGGCCGTCCCGATGACCCAGGTCACGCTCAACCTGTCGTCGAGCCGCCCGACGGACCAGGTGATCAAGCAGGCCGAGAAGATCCTCACGGGGCAGGGTTTCCGGCGGATCGACGCGCCGGAGGCGAGCGGCCTCACCGCGCAGACCGCGTTCCTGCGCATCACCAAGGAGAAGTCGGGCGAGGTGCAGGAGTCGCTCGTGGTGGGCGTGCTCGACGACGGGGAGCGGCGCCTCTGCTCGATCAGCGGCACCGTCCGCACCCCATAGGCTGGTGCCGTGCCCGCCTCACCTGTCCGTACCAGCCCCCGCGACCCCCGCCCCCTGAGCCCCGCCGCCCTCGTGGACGCCGAGCAGCTCCGCGGCGACGTCGACGCCGCGGTGAGCGCCCACCTCGCCCGGCTGACGGCCGAGGTCGGGGCGATCAGCCCGAGCGCCGAGGCCATGGTCGAGGAGGCGGCGGGTCTGCTCGCGGGCGGCAAGCGGCTGCGAGCCGCGTTCTGCTACTGGTCGTTCCGCGCGCACGGCGGATCCGCCGACCCGGCCGACCCCGCCCGCGTCGCGACCGTCCGGGTGGGCGCCGCGCTGGAGCTGTTCCAGGCCGCGGCCCTGCTGCACGACGACGTGATGGACAACTCCGACACCCGCCGTGGCCGCCCCACGGCGCACCGCGCGTTCGCCGCGAAGCACGCGGGCGCGGCGTGGGCCGGCGAGCCGGTGCGGTTCGGCGACTCCGCCGCCATCCTGATCGGCGACCTGGTGCTCCTGGCCGCCCAGCGCGAGCTGTCGGCGGCGCTCGCACCGCTGCCCGCGGCCGTCGCCGAGGCGACCCGCGCCCGCTTCGACGCGATGCAGAGCGAGGTGGTCGTGGGCCAGTTCCTGGACGTGCTGGTGCAGGCGGAGCCGTGGGGCCAGGACCCCGCCGCCGACGAGGAGCGCGCCCGGAACGTGCTGCGCGCCAAGACGGCGAGCTACTCCGTGGCCGCCCCGCTCGCGCTGGGCGCGCTGCTGGCTGGCGCGGGCCCGCAGGCGGCGGCCGGGATCGAGGCGGCGGGCCAACCGCTGGGCGAGGCGTTCCAGCTCCGGGACGACGTGCTCGGCGTCTTCGGCGACCCGGCCGTCACGGGCAAGCCCGCCGGTGACGACCTGCGCGAGGGCAAGCGCACGGTGGTCGTGGCCCGCACCCTGGCACTGCTGCCCGACGCCGACGGCCCTGAGGCGGCCGTGCTGGTCGCCGCGCTCGGCAACCCCGACCTGTCCGACGACGACGTGGCACGGGTGCGCGAGGTCATCGTCGGCTCCGGTGCGCTGGACGCGGTCGAGGAGCTCATCGCCGATCTCGCCGTCCGCGGCCACGCGCTGCTGGACCTGGCGGACCTGGCGGAGCCAGGCCGCGGCCTGCTCACCGACCTGGCCCACGCCGCGGTCGACCGGACGGCCTGAGCCTCACCCGGCCCAGCCTCGCCAGCCCAGCTCACCAGCCTCGCCAGCCCAGCTCACCAGGTCCAGAGGGTGACCTCTTCGCCCTTCTTCAGCTTCTCCCCCGCGACGGGCTCGGTCTCCTTGACGCCCTCGTCGAACAGCTCGCCGAAGCCGCGCACCACCGACGTGTAGCCGGCCTCGTCGAGCAGCGCCTGGGCGTCCTCGACGGACAACCCGACGACGTCGGGCACGGTGCCCTGGGCACCCATGCTGACCACGATGGTGACGGTGCTGCCCGGCTCGGCACCCTTGCCCCCGCCCGGCTTGGTGCGGATCACCGTCCCGGCCTCTGCCTTCTTGTCGAACGTGTCCTCCCGGACGACGTCGAACCCCTGGGCGACGAGCGCGTCCTCCGCCTCGCCCGCCGACAGGCCCGTCAGCTCGGGCACGGTCACCGGCGGGGGCCCGTCGGAGACGGTGAGCCGGACGGTCTCGTCGGTCGGCACGGTGCCGCCGTCGCGCACGGAAGCCCAGATCACCTGGTCGCGCGGCACGTCGGCGGAGTACTCGCGCGAGACCTCGACGTCGACGAGGCCGACGTCACCCAGCGCCGCCCGGGCCTGCTCCTCGGTCATGCCCACCAGCCCGGCAGGCACCTCGGCCACCTCCGGCCCGAGCGAGACCACCAGGCGCACGGGCTCGTCGCGCTGCGAGCGCCGCCCCTCGTCGGGGACCACCGAGATGACCTCGCCCTCGGGCACGTCGGAGTCGTGCTGCTCCACGTTCGACGACGTCAGCCCGGCCTCGGTCAGCGCCTCCTCGGCCTGAGCCACGGCCACGCCCACCACGCCGTCGGGGACCACCGCGTAGGCACCCGGGCCGTGCTCCGTGTACCACCAGGCGCTGAACAGGACCGCGACCAGCGCGACGCCCAGCAGGATCTTGCCGCCGCGGCGCGGCTGCCGCGCGGGTGGCGGCGGAGGCGGCTGCGGCGTCTGCTGCGGCACCGCCCACTGGCCGGCCGGCGGCCGCTCCACGACCGCGGTGCGCGCGGCCTTCACCGCGGCGGACGACGGCGGCGGCGCCACCTTGGCGGGGATGTCCAGCACCTCGTTGGGGATCTGCCGGAACGTGCTGCGCAGGGCGTCGAGCGCCACCGCGGCGTCGTGCGGGCGCCGGTCCGGGTCCCGCGCGGTGAGTGCCCGGACCAGGACGTCGAGCGGGCGGCCCAGGTGGCCGGCGAACGCGCTCACGGGCGGCACGTCGGTGTTGACGTGCGCGAACGCGACCTGGATGGGCCCCTCCCCCTCGTGCGGCAGGCGGCCGGTGAACAGCTCGAACGCGAGGATCCCCACGGCGTACACGTCGGCGCGCGTGTCGACGTGCCCCGTGGCGATGGTCTCGGGTGCGAGGTAGGCCACCGTGCCCAGGATCGTGCCCGTCGTCGTGTTCGACACCTCGGAGATGGCGCGGGCCAGGCCGAAGTCCGCCACCTTGGGCCGCCCGGTGCCCTCCTCCAGCAGCACGTTCTCCGGCTTGATGTCGCGGTGCACGATCCCCTTGGCGTGCGCCGCCGCGAGCGCGGAGAGCACCACGTCGAGGATCGCGAACGAGCGGCGCAGCGTGAGGTCGCCGTCGCGGATGAGCTGGCGCAGGTTGGTGCCCGGCACGTACTCCATGGTCAGGTAGCGCATGTCGCCGTCGGTGCCCTGGTCGTAGACGGCGACGACGCCGTGGTGCTGCAGGCCGGCGGCCGACCGGGCCTCGCGCTCGAAGCGCTGGCGGAAGCTCGCGGCCTGCTCCCCCTCCGCGAGGTGGGGGTGCATCACCTTCAGGGCGATCTCACGGTTCAGCCGCGTGTCGTGCGCGCGGTACACCGTGGCCATGCCTCCGCGCGCCACGCGCGCGACTATCTCGTACCGCCCGTCGACCAGGCGGCCGATGAGAGGGTCTGCCGTCACCTGAGCCACGGGTGGGAGTGTACGGGTGACCACCCACGGCCCGGCAGGAACGCGCATACCGGACGGCGGGCCGTTGCCGGATCGTTGCCGTGTCCCGGGCCCAGGCCTCGTCGCCTAGGCTTCTCCCGTGACAGATCTCGACGCCCTCGTGGGCGAATGGCTGACCCTCCCTGACCTCGCCGAGTCCCTCGACATCGAGGTCGGCAAGGCCCGCGGCCTGGTGAGCGACCGGCACGTCGTCGGCATCAAGCGTGGTGAGCGCACGACCTTCCAGGTCCCCGCCCTGTTCGTGCTGCCCGACGTCGAGGGACGCCCTGGCGTGATCCCGACGCTCCGCGGCACCATCATGGTGCTCTCCGACGCGCAGTTCACCGAGGAGGAGATCCTCGAGTGGCTGTTCACGCCCAACGACGAGCTCGGTGAGCGGCCCGTGGACGCCCTGATCGACGGCAAGCGCGCCGCTGTGCGCCGGGTGGCGCAGACGCTGCTCTGACGCGACCTGACCCGATCCTGCGGCGGGCCGCCCCTCGGGACGGCCGGCCGCAGGACTGCTGTCGGTGACCGCTACCGGCGGAGCATCTCCGCGACCTGGAAGGCCAGCTCCAGCGACTGCTGGTGGTTCAGCCGCGGGTCGACGAGCGTCTCGTAGCGCAGCGCGAGGCCGGCGTCGGAGATCTCCTCGCTGCCGCCGAGCACCTCGGTGACGTCGTCGCCCGTGAGCTCCATGTGCAGGCCGCCCGGGACGGTGCCCAGCGCCTTGTGCACCTCGAAGAACCCGGCCACCTCGTCGAGCACGTCCGTCAGCCGGCGGGTCTTGTAGCCGCTGTCCGACGTGATGGTGTTGCCGTGCATCGGGTCGGTGACCCAGGTGACGTTCGCGCCGGACCACGTCACGGCCTCGACCAGGGACGGCAGCACGTCGCGGACCCGGCCCGCGCCCATGCGCGTGATGAACGTGAGGCGGCCGGGCACGTTGTCCGGGTTGAGCCGCTCGGTGAGCGCCAGCGCGTCGTGCGGCGTCGTCGTCGGGCCCAGCTTCACGCCGACGGGGTTGGCGATCCGGGACATGAAGTCGACGTGGGCGCCGTCGAGCTGACGCGTGCGCTCGCCGATCCACAGGAAGTGCGCGCTGGTGTCGTAGGCGTTGCCGGTCCGCTGGTCGGTGCGGGTCAGCGCCCGCTCGTAGTCGAGCACCAGGGCCTCGTGGCTCAGGAAGAACTCGACGGAGCGCAGCGCGTCGAAGTCGGCGCCGCACGCGTGCATGAACCGGATGGCCCGGTCGATCTCGTCCGCCGTCTTCTCGTACCGCGCGTAGGCGGGGTTGCTCATGAAGCCGCGGTTCCACTCGTGCACCTGCCGCAGGTCGGCGAAACCGCCCTGCGTGAAGGCCCGCACGACGTTGGCCGTCGCCGACGAGATCCGGTAGGCCTGCTCCAGCCGCTCCGGGTCGGGGATCCGGGCCTGCGGCGTGAACGGGAAGCCGTTGATCATGTCGCCGCGGTAGGCGGGCAGCGTCTCGCCGTCGCGCGTCTCGGTGTCGCTGGAGCGCGGCTTGGCGTACTGGCCGGCCATGCGGCCCATCTTCACCACGGGCGTGCTCGCGCCGTGGGTGAGCACCACCGCCATCTGGAGGATGGTGCGGATCTTGTTGCGGATGCGGTCGGCGTTCGCCTCGGCGAACGTCTCCGCGCAGTCCCCGCCCTGGAGCAGGAACGCCTCGCCCCGGCCGGCGGCGGCGAGCCGCTCGGTCAGGGTGTCGGCCTGTGCGGGCACCACGATGGGCGCGGCCTGGGCCAGGCGGCCGGTGGCGGCCGCCAGTGCGGCCGGGTCCGGCCACGTGGGCTGCTGGCGCGCCTCCAGCGTGCGGTAGTGGTCCAGCCCCGCCGGACCGGCGGCGCGCTCGGCCGGGTCGGCGACGGTGCTCATCGACCCGCCGTCCGCGGTGCCGGTGCTACCAGCAGTGCCGGTGCCACCTGTGACGCCAGTGGTGCCCGCACGGTGCTCAGTGCTCCGCGGGAGCGGCCGGCACGAGCGGCTGGCCGATCTCGGCGAGGATCTGGCCGAACCACTCCTGCGAGACGTCGAACGCCTTGCCGCCGGCGATACGCGGGAACGCGATGGCCTTGAGCCGGTCACCGTCCTCCTCGTCGTGGCCGATGACGCCGGACTCGCCGCGCAGCGCGCACTCGACCGCGTAGTCGGTCATCGACTTGATGAGGCGCAGGTCCTCGGAGTTGGCGGCCGCGGCGCGCGAGAAGTAGCCCGACTTCTGGACCATGACCTTCTCGGCGCCCAGCTTCTCCGCGAACTGCTTGGCGAACCACTGGCCAGGGTTGATCGTGTCGAGCTTCACGTGCCCGAACGGGTCGCGCTCCACGGTCTCGCCCGCCGCCTCGAGCTGGGCCACGATCTCGTGCATGCCCGCACCCTCCGACAGGAAGATGTTGACGTTGCCGATCTCGTCCATGACGCCGCGCAGGCGCTTGGCCTCGCCCTCCAGGTCGATCTCGAGCTCGGGCAGGAACACCGCGTGCACGTCCCAGCGCTCGCGCGACAGACCCAGGGCCGGTGCCCACTCCTGCTCGTCGAGCCAGCCGCGGTAGGACTGCGCCGTGGCCGCGGTCAGCCAGCCGCAGTGGCGGCCCATGACCTCGTGCACGATCAGCATGCGCGGGCCCACGCGGTTCTCGCCGATGACGTTGGCCGCGAACTTCGCGCCCTCCTCGGCGGCGGTCCACGCGCCCAGCGACTGCTTGATCGGCACCACGTCGTTGTCGATCGTCTTGGGCAGGCCCACGACGGTCAGCTCGTAGCCGTTCTCGTGCAGGTAGGCGGCGAGGTCGGCGGCCGTCGTGTTGGTGTCGTCACCACCGATGGTGTGCAGCACGTCCACGCCGTCGGCCTTGAGCTGCTCCGCGGCGACGTGCAGCGGGTCCTGACCCTCCTGCACGAGGCCGCGCTTGACCGCGTCCTTGACGTTGGTCAGCTTCACGCGCGAGTTGCCGATCGGCGAGCCGCCGAACTTGTGCAGGACGTGAGCCTGCTTGCGAGCCTCGTCGTCGATCTCGATCTTGTTGCCCGTCAGCAGGCCGTGGTAGCCGTGCAGGTAGGCAATGATCTCGATCTCGGGGTCGAGCTCGGTGTAACGCTCGATCAGACCGCCGACCGAGGACGACAGGCAGGGCGCGAAGCCGCCGGCGGTCAGCAGGGCCACACGACGAACAGCCATCGGAGGAGCACCTCTCATCAGGGAACTTTCGGGGGCGCCGCCGCCGGCGATCGCCCGCGCGGCACCCTTCGTCGTCATCCTACTGAGCGCCGGGGGCAGCGCTCGGCACGTCCGGTGACTGAGCACGTCCGGACGGGCGCTGTCGGACGGCGTCCCGCGCATGAGAGAATGGCGGTGAGCCTCCCGGCGCCCAGCGGCCCGGGAGGCTTTCCGTTATGACGAACTCACCACGCACGGCGAACTCACCAGGCACGACGAACTCACCGCAGACCCCGCCGGCACGACTGACGATCCGGCCCACCACCAGCAGCGACCAGCCGGTCCTGGAGCGGCTGTGGCTCCTGTTCCGGCACGACATGTCCGAGGTCTCGGGCGCGCTGCCCGATGCGACCGGTCAGTTCCGGCGCGAACGGCTGGACGCGGCGTTCACCGACCCGGGCTGGCGCGGCGTCGTCGCGCACCTGGAGCCCACCGGCGCGGCGCCGTCGCCGGTCGGATTCGCCCTGGTGCGCGGGCTCGACGGGCCGACCCGCGTGCTCAGCTCGTTCTTCGTGGTGCGCGGCGTGCGGCGCATCGGCGTCGGGCGGGAGCTCGCGGCCCACGTGCTGGCCGCGTTCCCCGGCCGCTGGGACGTCGCTTTCCAGGACGCCAACCCGCCGGCGGTGCGCTTCTGGCGGGCGGTGGCCACGGACGCCGTCGGCGCGGCCTGGACCGAGGAGCACCGCGCCGTCCCGGGCCGCCCGGACCTGCCGCCGGACACCTGGATCTCGTTCACGACGAGCTGACCCCGCCCGCTTCAGACACGCCTCAGACACGTGTCAGACCCACAGGTCACCCAGGTGACCTGTGGGCCTGACACATGCTCCGACACGAGCGAGGGTCGGCCGGCCTCAGTTGAGGAGGTGCAGGCTGTCCTTGTTCTTGTCCGCGTACAGGCGCTCGACGTCGGCGTCGAAGTCCTTGAGGAACACCGCCCGCTTCACGCTCTGCTTGGGGGTGAGGTACCCGTTCTCGATCGTCAGGTCGCCCGCCAGCACCGTGTACTTGCGGATCGACTCGGCCTTCGAGACCGCCTTGTTCGCCCGCTGCACCGCGCCGTCGAGGGCCGCGAGGACGTCCGGGTCCTTGCGGGCCTCGTCGACCGACATCACCGGCTTGCCGTGCATCTTCAGCCAGCCCGGCAGGCCCTCGGCGTCGAGCGTGAAGAGCGCCCCGATGAACGGCTTGCCGTCACCGACGACGACGCACTGGCTCACCAGGGCGTGCGCGCGGATGCGGTCCTCCAGCATCGAGGGCGCCACGTTCTTGCCGCCCGCCGTGACGATGATCTCCTTCTTGCGGCCGGTGATCGTGAGGAACCCGTCGTCGTCCAGCACGCCCAGGTCGCCCGTGCGGAACCAGCCGTCCTCGGTGAACGCCTCCGCCGTGGCGGCCTCGTTCTTGTGGTACGCCCGGAAGATGTGGTGGCCCTTGAGCAGGATCTCGCTGTCCTCGGCGATCTTGACGCCGCAGCCCGGGAGCTGCAGGCCGACCGAGCCGATCTTCGTCGCCGTGGGACGGTTCACGCTGGTCGGCGCGGTGGACTCGGTGAGGCCGTAGCCCTCGAGCACCTTGAGGCCCAGGCCCCGGTAGAAGTGGCCGAGCCGCTCGCCGAGCGGGCCGCCGCCGGACACCGCGAACTCCGCGCGCCCGCCGAGCTTGGCGCGCAGCTTGGAGAAGACCAGCGCGCTGGCGACCGCGTGCTGCAGCCGCAGGCCCAGCCCCGGGCCCGACGGCGTGTCGAGCGCCCGCGACCACGCGATGCCCGTCGCCGTGGCCCAGTGGAAGATCTTGGCCTTGCCGCCGGCCGCCGCCGTCTGCTCGGCCGTGTTGTAGACCTTCTCGAACACGCGCGGCACCGCGAGGATGAAGGTCGGCTTGAACTCGCCCAGGGCGTCGACCAGCGTGGACGTGTCGCCCCAGTGCCCGGTGACCACACCGCCCGCCACCGCGAGCACGTGGATGTAGCGTGCGAACACGTGCGCCATCGGGATGAACAGGAGGGTGCGTCCGCCCTCCTTGGCGAACACCTCCGGCACGGCCTCGACGGCGTTCACGGCGAGCGACGCGAAGTTGCGGTGCGTCAGCTCGGCGCCCTTGGGGCGACCCGTGGTCCCCGAGGTGTAGATGATCGTGGCCAGGTCGTCGAGCCCGGAGAGACCCCGGCGCCGGGCGATCTCGTCGTCGGGCACGTCCGCACCCTCGGCCGCGACCGCGTCGAGCGCACCGTCGTCGATGACGAGCACGTCGGTCACGAGCGGGACCGCGTCGCGCACCTCGGCGACGGTGGCGGCGTTGGCCGGGGTCTCGGCGAAGACCACCTTCACCTCGGCGTCGGACAGGATCCACTCGACCTGCTCGGCCGAGGACGTCTCGTAGACCGGGACGGGCACCGCGCCCGCGGCCCACGCCGCGAAGTCCAGCACGGCCCACTCGTACCGCGTGCGGCACATGATGCCGACGCGGTCCCCGGGCTCGATCCCGCGGGCCACCAGGCCCTTCGCCACAGCGACCACCTGGGCGTCGAACTCGCCGGCACTGACGACCCGCCAGGGCTCGCCCTTCCCCGCAGGAACCTCCATCATCGGCTTGTCGGCGCCGGCGCCGACCCGCTCGGCGAGCACATCGTTGAGATTGGAGGTGGGGGGCAGCTCGATGAGGATCGGGCTGAAGATCTCGTCCATTCTGACTCCAGTGGCAGTACTGACCGTGCCTGCAAAGATACCGGGAAACGGACTCCGCGTGTTGCACTCCTCGCGGTCGCTACCCTGGGTGTGCGCACCTTCTCGGTGCAGCCCCCTTCTGGACGGTCCTCGCGGCCGTCGCGCAACGAGAGAACGTGAGGACGAATGCACGCCATCGGGGTCGACATCGGCGGCACCAAGATCGCTGTGGGAGTCGTCGACGAGGAGGGCAAGATCCTCGCCCAGGTGCGCCGGGAGACCGACGCCGACGACGTCGCGCACATCGACCGGGCCATCGCGGACGCGTGCAACGAGCTCGTCAAGGAGCACGAGGTGGGAGCGATCGGCCTGGCCGCGGCCGGCTTCGTGAGCCCCGACCGCACATCGGTGAACTTCGCGCCCAACATCGCCTGGCGCGAGTACCCGCTGGCCGCGAAGGTCGCCGAGCTCGTCGACGCCGACCTGCCGATCGTCGTGGAGAACGACGCCAACGCCGCCGGCTGGGCCGAGTTCCGGTTCGGCGCGGGCCGCGAGGCCACCGACATGCTGATGCTCACCGTCGGCACCGGCCTGGGCGGCGCCGTCATCTCCGAGCGGGAGCTCGTGCGCGGCAAGTGGGGCATGGCCGCCGAGGTGGGGCACATGCGCGTCGTGCCGGAGGGCCACTACTGCGGGTGCGGCCACGAGGGCTGCTGGGAGCAGTACGCGTCGGGCAGCGCCCTGGAGCGTGACGCCCAGCACGCCGCCGTCGCCCGGGTGGACCAGGCGGACCGCCTGCTGGAGCTCGCGGGCGGCGACCCGGAGAAGATCCGGGGCAAGATGGTGACCGAGGCTGCCCAGGAGGGCGACGAGCTGTCGATCGAGCTGCTCGCGACCCTGGGCCGCTGGATCGGCGAGGGATCCGCGTCGGTCGCGGCCCTGCTGGACCCCGAGCTCATCGTGATCGGCGGCGGCGTCGGCGCGGCCGGCGACCTGCTGCTCGGCCCGGTGCGCCGCGGCTTCGAGGCGCAGCTCTCCGCGATGGGCCACCGGCCCGTGGCCAAGATCGAGCTGGCCGAGCACGGCAACGAGGCCGGCATCGTCGGCGCGGCGGACCTCGCCCGGCGCTAGTCCCCCCTGGGCCCGTACCGGCCCGGAACGAGTCAGACCCACAGATCACCCGGGTGATCTGTGGGTCTGACTCGTTGCAGCCTGCGGCTCCGCTCCGGGCGAGATGCCTCGTTCCTCGGCCCTCACCCTGCGCTGCGCCTCCGGCTCACGCGATATTTTCTGTCGTCCGAACCTGCGGCTCCGCTCCGGGCGAGATGCCTCGTTCCTCGGCCCTCACCCTGCGCTGCGCCTCCGGCTCAGACGACGGCACCCGGTCCGTCGTCGTCGGGGTCGCGCTGGTGCGGCATCCGCCAGATCAGCACGCCCAGGCCGGCGACGAACAGGCCGAGCCCGATCTGACCCGCCAGCGGCGGGATCGAGACGGCCGGCACCGCCGCGGAGACGATCATGCCGATCACCGCGAGCACGGGCACGCCGACCACGAAGCTCCACGCCATGGTGAGCAGCGGGTCGCGCGACAGCAGCGCGGGCGGCTCGGGCGGCGTGAAGTGGGACTCCGCCTCCTCGAGCGCCTCGGCGTCGGGCGACAGGGGCCAGTCGCGCGGGCCCGAGGGCGTGCGCGACCCGGACGCGTCCGACGACGAGCCCGGTCCCGTGCCCGGTTCGTCGGCCGCGTCACCCGTGCTCGTCCAGTCGCCGCCGGCCCAGCCGCCGTCCGACCAGCCGCCCACCTGGCGGCCCTTGCCGACGCCCCGGTCACCGGTCTCGTCGTCGGCCCGGGTGCCGGGCGCACGACCGCGAGCGCCGTCGTCGTCGCTGCCCTCGTCACCGGGTCGCGATGTCTGAGAGGATTCGGCGGACTTCTCCGCGCCGTCGGTGTCCCCGTCGGCCCGAGAGACGTCCATGTCGCCAAGCGTGGCGACGATGTCGGCCCAGCGCGATGCCACGTCGTCGTCGCCCAGCTCGCGTGGGGTGTCGCCGGGCACGTCGTCGTCTCGGTCGTCGGTGTTCGATGCGGCCATGGGCACACTCTATTGTCGTCAGGGGGCCCGCGGGGGCGGGTCTTGAGGAGGAATCTTGTTCTACTGGGTGATGAGGAACGTGCTGGTCGGCCCGCTGCTGCGCCTCGCGTACCAGCCGTGGGTCGTCGGCGGCAAGAACGTGCCCCGGACCGGCGCCGCGATCGTGGCCAGCAACCACCTGGCGGTGATCGACTCGTTCATCCTGCCGCTCCTGATCTCGCGCCGCGTGACCTTCCTCGGCAAGTCCGACTACTTCACGGGCAAGGGCCTCAAGGGCAAGATCGTGGCCTGGTTCATGACCGGCATCGGCGTCATCCCCGTGGACCGCTCCGGCGGCGCCGCCAGCGAGGCCGCGCTGCGCACCGGACTGCGCGTGCTGCGCGAGGGCAGCCTGTTCGGCATCTACCCCGAGGGCACCCGCAGCCCCGACGGCCGCCTCTACAAGGCGAAGACGGGCGTGGCCCGGATGGCGCTCGAGTCGGGTGCCCCGGTCATCCCCGTCGCCATGGTCGACACCGACGTCGCCCAGCCGGTGGGCCGGACCATCCCCACGTTCATGCCGCTGGGCGCCGTGATCGGCGAACCCCTCGACTTCAGCCGGTACAAGGGGATGGAGAGCGACAAGTTCGTGCTGCGCGCCGTCGCCGACGAGATCGAGTACGCGATCCTGGCCCTGTCCGGTCAGGAGTACGTGGACGCGTACGCGGCCAGCGCCAAGGAGCGCGCGGCCCGCGGCGAGCCCGCGATCCCGACGGCGGAGGAGGGCCCGGGCGGCCTGCCCCTGCCGGAGGTCGAGAAGCCGCGCCGGCCCAAGCGCTGACCGGCCCGGCCTCCGGCCCGAACGCCGCTCCCCCTACTTGATGCCCGTGGTCGCGATCCCCTTGACCAGGTACCGCTGTCCGAGCAGGAACGCGAGGAACAGCGGCACCAGCGACAGCACCGACATCGCGAACATGCCGCCGAAATTCGACTCCGACGTCGCGTCGAGGAACGCGCGCAGCGCGAGCGACACCGTCCAGTTCTCCTGCGACGTCAGGTAGATCAGCGGCCCGAAGAAGTCCGACCACGTCCAGATGAACGTGAAGATCGTGGTGGTCGCCAGCGCCGGGACCATCAGCGGCAGGATGATCTGCCCGAAGATCCGAAGGTGGCCGGCGCCGTCCAGCCGGGCGGCGTCGTCCAGCTCGCGCGGGATGCCGCGGATGAACTGGACCATCAGGAAGACGAAGAACGCGTCGGTGGCCAGGAACTTGGGCACCACGAGCGGCAGGAACGTGTTGATCCAGCCGAGCTGGGCGAAGATCACGTACTGCGGCACGATCACCACGTGGACGGGCAGCATGATCGTCGCCAGCATCACCGCGAACCACAGGGTGCGCAGCGGGAACCGCAGGCGCGCGAACGCGTAGGCCGCCAGCGAGCAGGAGATCAGGTTGCCGAGGATCGCCCCGACCGAGAGCACCGCGGAGTTCAGGAAGTACCGGGTGAACGAGTACCGGTGGGCGTCCCAGCCGGAGGCGTAGTTCTCGGCGGTCGGGTCGGTCAGGAGGATCGAGAGGTCGCGGAAGATCTCGTCGTCGGGCCGCAGCGACGCGACCACCAGCCAGATCAGCGGGTAGACCATCAGCAGCGAGAGCACCAGCAGCCCGGCGTGCTTGAGCACGCTGCGGACCTGGCGGCGCAGCACCGGTGGCCGCGGCGCGGGCACCCGCGCAGGCGCCGACCGGGAGACAAGGGCGGGGTCGGTCGTCTCAGTCGTCATAGAACACCCAGAACCTCGACAGCCAGAAGTTGAACGCCGTGAAGGCGCAGATGATGGTGAGCAGGAACCACGCCATCGCGCTCGCGTAGCCCATGTTCAGGTTCCCGAAGCCCTCGCGGTACAGGTACAGCGTGAAGAAGAGCGTCGAGTCGCTCGGCCCGCCGGTGCCGCCCGAGACGATGAACGCCTGCGTGAAGGTCTGGAACGCGAAGATCACCTGGAGCACCAGGTTGAAGAAGATGATGGGGCTGAGCAGCGGCAGCGTGATGGACACGAACCGCCGGCCGGGCGAGGCGCCGTCGACCTGCGCGGCCTCGTGGTACACGGCCGGGATCTGCCGCAGGCCTGCCAGGAAGATCACCATCGGTGACCCGAAGGTCCAGATGTGCAGCACGATGATCGTGCTCAGCGCGGTGGACGGGTTGGAGATCCAGCCCGGGCCGTCGATGCCCACCAGTGCCAGCACCCAGTTCACCAGCCCGTCCGTGCCGAACACCTGGCGCCACAGGATGGCGACGGCGACCGACCCGCCCAGCAGGGAGGGCAGGTAGAAGACGGACCGGTAGAACGCCAGCCCCCGCATGCCGCGGTCCAGCAGCAGGGCGATCGCGAGCGCCAGCGCGAGCTGGAGCGGCACGGACACCACCACGTAGACCACCGTGACCCGCAGGGAGGCCCACAGCCGGCGGTCGCCGAGCATGTCCGCGTAGTTCTCCAGCCCGATGAACTGGGCGGGCTGGAGCAGGTTGTAGTCGGTCAGCGACAGGTACGCCGAGGCCAGGATCGGGCCCACGGTGAACGTCACCAGACCGATCAGCCAGGGGGTCAGGAAGGCGTAGCCCGCCTTCGCGTCGGGGTAGCGGATCTTCCGGGCGGCGGTCCCGTCCGGCCCGGGTGCCGGACGGCGCCGTCCACGCGCCAGGGTGCGCAGCTCACCGATGCTGCTCACGCAGGACCTCCTCGTCCTCGACGTGCCCCCGTTCTTGGGCGCCCGCCTTCGAAACCGTTCTGGATAACGATTGCGGGAAGTGAAGCACAGATCGTTGACACGATTCAATAGCCCCGCATACGTTGACGCCCACCATCACGGACCCGATCGCAATGAAGCGAGGCGCAGGGATGCGAAAAGCACGTGCAGGTTCCAGGCGCACGACGACGGCGCTGGTCGCCGCCGGTGCGACGCTCACCCTCCTGACGGCCGGCTGCGCCGTCGACCCGGCCGGAGCCGGCGGAGGCGGGGGCGGCGAGTACGACCCCGACGAGGAGGTCACGCTCCGGCTGAGCTGGTGGGGCGAGGCGGACCGGAACGCGACCACAGACGACGTCGTGGCCGACTTCATGACCGAGCACCCCAACATCACCGTCGAGACCGAGCCCAGCGACTTCGAGTCGTACTTCGACAAGATCGCCACCTCCACCGCCGCGAGCGACGCGCCCGACGTCATGGCCCTCGGCGGCGCCTACCCGCTGGAGTACGGGGCCAAGGGCGCGCTCGTGGACCTGGGCACCCTGGGCGAACAGCTCGACATGTCGGCCTTCAACGAGGCCGCCCTGTCCGGCGCCACGTACGAGGACGCCGTCTACGGGGCCCCGACCGGCGGCAACGCGATCGGCCTGCTCGCCAACCCCCGGATCTTCGAGGAGGCCGGCGTCGAGCTGCCGGACGACGAGACGTGGACCTGGGACGAGTTCGCCGACCTGGCCGCCGAGATCTCGGACGAGCACCCCGACGACGACACCTACGGGTTCGAGATGCAGGTGACCGACATCCTCGGCAGCTACGCCGGGCAGCGCGGCACGGGCATCTACGACTGGGACGGACAGCTCGCCGTGGACACCGACACCCTCGTGGACTTCTGGGACCTGGAGCTGGGCCTCGTCGAGTCGGGCGCGCAGCCGTCCGCCGAGGTCACCACGGAGTTCCAGGGCCAGTCCCCCGAGCTCACGCTGATGGGCACCGGCAAGGCCGCGATGGGCTTCGTCTACTCCAACCTGCTGGGCACCTACGCGGACGCGTCCGGCGACGACCTGGTGCTGCTGAAGATCCCCGGCGAGCAGGAGTTCGAGCACCCCGGCGTCACCGTGCTGCCCTCGCAGTACTGGGCCGTCTCGTCCCAGTCGGAGCACCCGGAGGCCTCGGCCCTGCTCGTGGACTACCTGGTCAACAGCCCGGAGGCGGGCAGCAAGATCCTGGCCGACCGCGGCCTGCCGTTCAACACCGAGGTGTTCTCCGCCATCGAGGGCGACCTCTCGCCCAAGGACGCGGAGTCCGGCGCGTACGTGCAGGAGATCGGCGAGACGGCCGAGCCCGCTCCCCCGCAGCCGGAGGGCGGCTCGATCCTCAACGACACCACGATCCTGTACGACTCCGAGGTGCTCTTCGGCACCATGACACCGCAGGAGGCGGCCGAGGCGTGGACCGCGGACATGTCGGCGGCACTCGAGTAGCCCGGTGCCCCTGACCCCCGAACGGCTCGCCGCCGGTACGTCTCTGCGCGTCACCGGCGGCGAGCGCGCCGCGGCGCTCGCCGCCACGTGGCACGCGGCGCTGACCGACGTCGCCGCGTGCGTCCGCCCGCTGCCCGGCTCTCCCGCCGGGGCGGACGGCGGCGCGCCCACCGAGCCCCTCACCGAGCCCCTCACCGCGGCCCTCACCGAGGGCGGCCCCTACCCGGGCTGCTGGCTGGAGAGCACGGGCAGCATCAGCACCGAGGTCCTGGGCCGGTTCGCGCCCGGCGTCGCCCGCGACACCCACCTGCTGCTCGCCCGCGGGGCGCGTGACGACGGCCTGCTGCCCTACAAGGTGACGGACGACGGACCCGCCCACGCGCAGATCCAGCGCGTCACACCGCTGGCCAGGAGCGTGTGGGAACAGTACCTGCGGACAGGATCGGGCCCCGGGGACAGCGGCGCCGGAAATCGCGACACCGACTACCTGCGTGAGATGTACGCGGCCCTGGCCGCGGACGACGCCTGGGTCGCCGAGCACCGGGACACCCGCGGCACCGGCGGCGTCGAGGCGTTCTGCACCTACGACACCGGGCACGACGCCTCGCCCCGGTTCTGGCACGTCCCCGACACCTGCCCGGACGGCGACCCCGCGTGCTTCGACGCGGCGCACCCCCTGCTCCCGTTCGTCGCCCCCGACCTGACCGCCGAGGCCTACGCCCGCCGCGTCCATCTCGCCCGGGCCGCCGAGGATCTGGGCGAGGACCCGCGCCCGTGGCGGACCGCGGCGTCGGACAGCCTCGCGGCGCTGGACCGCCTGTGGCACGCCGGCGACGAGACCTGGTACGACCGGGACGCAACGGGCGAGCCGGTGCGGATCCGCACGGACGTGCTGCTGCGGGTCCTGGCGTGCGGGGTGGGCGACGACGCGCTCTTCGACCGGCTGCTCCGCCGGCACCTGCTGAGCACCCGCGGGTTCCTGGCACCGGCCGGGTTCACCTCCGTGGCCCTGGACGACCCCCGGTTCGACCGCGACGCGACGCGCAACTCGTGGGGCGGGCCCGTAAACTTCCTCGCGCTGCTGCGCGCCCCGCGCGCGTTCGAGGCGCACGGGCGCACCGCCGAGCTGGCCCGGGCGCTGCGCGGGGCGTTCGACGCCCTGCTGCGGGCCGACCGGTTCCCCCAGACCCTCGACCCGTGGACCGGCGACGCCGGGTACGGGTCGGGCTACTCCCCCGCCGCGCTGTTCTTCCTGGACGCGGTCGAACGGTTCTTCGGCGTCCTGGAGCTGCCCGACGGCGGCGTGCTGTGCACCGGCCTGTCCGCCGCCGACCCGGGCCGGTGGCCGGGCGTGGAGTCGCTGACCTACGAGCGGCCCACGCGCTCCGGCGTCTGGGCACAGACCGTCGCGGGCGACCGGGTCGCGGTGACCCGCGACGGCTCGCCGTGGCTCGCCTTCCCGGTGGGCTGGCGGGTCGAGCTGGCGCCGTCGGGCGAGGTGGTGGCGGTGACCGGGGTGTCCGGCCGCCCCGTCGCCGGGACCCTCACCCTGCCCGACGGCACCCGCACGGACCTGACCCTCGCCCCGAACGAGCGCGTGGCGCCGCGCTGACCGCGCCGCGCCGCGCCGCTGCCAGAAGAACCGCCGGCCTAACGAACCGGCGCCGCGGTGGAGCTCCGCACCACGAGGCTGGTCGCGAGCTCGGTGCGCAGGGTGTGCCCGCTCGCGGTGCGGGCGCGGTACACCAGGTCGACGGCGGTGGCGCCCATCTCGGCGAGCGGCTGGCGCACCGTGGTGAGCGCGGGGTCGATCCACGGCGCGATGGGCAGGTCGTCGAAGCCCACGAGCGAGACGTCGCGCGGCACGACGAGCCCGGCCTCGCGCAGGGCCCGCAGCGCCCCGAGCGCCGTGTCGTCGCTGCTCGCGAAGATCGCGGTGGGCGGGTCGTCCAGGCCCAGGAGCCGCTGCGCGCCCTCGTACCCGGAGGTCACGCCGTACGCGCCCACGTGGACGAGGTCGTCGTCGGTGGTCAGACCCGCCCGGATCATGGCGGCGCGATAGCCCGCGAGCCGCGCGATGGCGTTGTCCTGCTCCAGCGCGCCGGTGATGGTGGCGATACGCGTGTGGCCGAGGGACAGCAGGTGCGCCGTCGCCTCCAGCCCGCCCTGGAAGTTGGTGGCGCCCACGCTGAGCATGCCCTCCGGCGGGCGCTGCCGCGGGTCGACGACGACGAGCGGCGTGCCGGTCTGCTCCAGGGCGCGCCGCGCCTCGGCGTCGGGCACCGCGACGATGCTGACCAGGCCGTCCGTCCCGCGTTCCAGCGCGTGCCGCACCCAGGCGCTGCAGTCGTCGGGGTCGGGCTCGACCGCCAGGACCACGTCGAGCCCGAACCGGCGGGCGCCGGCCACGGCGCCGCGGACCACGGCCTCGGACCACGTCCCCTCGAAGTCGACGATGCGGACGTCGATCATGCCGGTGGGCTTGGCCTGCGGCGGGCGCACCTCGTAGCCGTGCCGCGCCAGCGCCTCGGTGACGCGGGCCCGGGTCTTGCCGGACACGTCGGGCCGGGCGTTGAGGACCTTGGAGACCGTCGGGACCGAGACGCCCGCCTCGGCCGCCACGACGGCGAGCGGGATGTGCGGCTGGTCGGTTGCCATGGGTCCTCCGTCGGACATCGGTGAAGCAAGCGTTTCCGAAATCAGGATGGTAGCCCATCCCGTCGCATGCCCCTGTAAACCAAGCGGTCGGAGGCTAGCGGCCGATTGACACCATCCGGCGGCCCGTCTAACCTCCCGGGGTCTTTCCGAGATTCGGCTTCGAAATTTCGGAAGCAGGTCAACAAAGGAGTGATCGTGAACAGGACACCTCGCCTCGCCGCAGCGGCGACGGCGTCGACCCTCACGCTGGCCCTCGCCCTGACCGGGTGCGGACGCAGCGACGAGGCCGGCACCACGGCAGACAGCGCCAGCAGCATCTCGGAGGGTCCCGCGACGGGCACCGTCGAGGTCTGGGCGATGGGCACGGAGGGTGAGCTGCTGCCCGAGCTCGCCGAGCAGTTCGAGGCCGACAACCCGGACGTCACCGTGAACGTGACGCCGGTGCCGTGGGAGTCGTCCACCGAGAAGATCAACACCGCCATCGCCACCGGCGAGGTGCCCGACGTCATGCAGGTCGGCACCACCCTGATGAGCGGCTTCGTGGGCCTGGACGGCCTGGCGCCCACGCCCGAGGACATCGACTCCTCGGCGTTCTTCCCGGGCGCCTGGGAGACCACCGAGGTCGACGGCACCTCGTACGGCGTGCCGTGGTACGTCGAGTCGCGCGTGCTGTACTACCGCACCGACCTCGCCGAGGAGGCCGGTGTCGAGGCGCCCGCGGACTGGGCGGGCCTCACCGACTTCGCGGCCGGGCTGCAGGACGCCGGGGCCGAGCACGGCATCGCGCTGCAGACGCGCGGCAACTCGACCGCGCTGATGTACTTCCCGTTCTACTGGCAGGCGGGCGGCGAGATCCTGGACGACGCCGGCGAGTTCACGCTCGACAACGACGCCCAGGTCAAGGCGCTGGAGTACTACTCCTCGTTCATGCGCGACGGGCTCGCCCCGCCGGTGCTCGTCGAGGAGGAGAAGGTGCAGAACTTCATCGACGGCAAGCTCGGCTCGTTCGTCTCGGGCCCGTGGGAGCGCGCCAACCTGCTGACCACCGCGGGTGACGACTTCGCCGACAAGTTCGGCGTGGTGCCGCTGCCCGCCGACGAGGCGACGGCGTCGTTCATCGGCGGCTCCAACCTCGCCGTCCTCGCGGACGCCGCGAACCCCGACTCCGCCTGGAAGTTCGTGCAGTTCGCCACCGACCCGGCCACCCAGGTCGACTGGTTCGGCATCTCGAACGACCTGCCGGCCGTCCAGGCCTCGTGGGAGGACCCGGCGCTGGCCGACGACGAGGCCGTAGCCATGTACCAGGGCGTGCTGGAGACCGCGCGCTCCACCCCCGCGATCCCCACCTGGTCGGAGATCGAGCACGAGCTCGACCTCATCATCGAGCAGACCATCGCGGGAGACCTGACCCCGGAGGAAGCCGCCGCCAAGATGCAGGAAGCGGCCACCTCGATCGGGACGGGCCTGGACTGACCCGTGGCTATCTCCGCACGCCGCCGCCGCACGGGCCTCGCCGCCTGGGGCTTCGCGCTGCCCTTCACGATCCTGTTCGCCGTGTTCATGCTGGTCCCGGTGGCGTCCTCGCTGTACATGGCGTTCACCGACATGCACGGCGCGGACCTCCGGACGCCCTGGGCCGTGAACTTCGTGGGGTTCGACAACTTCGCGGCCGCGCTGGCCGACCCGAAGTTCCAGCAGGCCGCCGGCAACACGCTCTACTTCGTCGGGGTGGCCATGCCGCTCACGCTCGGGGTGGCGCTGCTGCTGGCGGTCCTGCTGAACTCGGGCCTGGTCTGGTTCCGGTCCGTGTTCCGCGTGGGCTTCTACGCCCCGGTCGTGACGTCGATCGTCGCGGTGGCGGTGGTGTGGCGGTTCCTCCTGCAGCCCGACTTCGGGCTCGTGAACTCGGCCCTCGGCCTGGTCGGGATCGACGGGCCGCGCTGGCTCACCGACGAGGTCTGGGCCATGCCGTCGCTGATCATGATGGCGACCTGGCGCAACGTCGGGTACTCCATGGTGATCCTGCTGGCCGGGCTGCAGGGCATCCCGCGCGACCTGTACGAGGCCTCGGCCATCGACGGCGCGGGTGCCGTGCGGCAGTTCCGGTCCATCACGGTGCCGCTGCTGCGGCCCACCCTGCTGTTCTGCGCCGTCATCACCGGCATCGGCTACCTGCAGTTCTTCGAGGAGCCGTTCGTCATGACGCAGGGCGGGCCGCTCGGGGCCACCAACTCGGTGGCCTACGAGGTCTTCAACCAGTTCGGGTTCGGGAACTACGGCCTGTCGGCCGCGATGAGCTACGTGTTGTTCGTCGCCATCGTGATCCTGTCCTACCTCCAGTTCCGCCTGCTCAGGACGGAGAAGTGATGACGGTCCTGTCCGAGCGGTCCGGCACGCGCCGCACCGCCCCGCGCCCCTCCGCCCCCAGCCGGCCCGCCGCCCGCCGCTTCACGCCGCGCGCGATCCTCCTCAACGTCGTGCTCCTGCTGGGCCTCGCGGCCTCGTTCGGGCCGCTCGTGTGGATGATCGTCTCCTCGGTCAAGCCCGAGGGTGAGATCCGGCAGTTCCCGCCGACCCTGTTCCCCGAGCAGCCCACGTGGGACAACTACACCGAGCTGTTCGCGACGCTCGACTTCCCGCGGTTCTTCGCCAACTCGGTGGTCGTGGCGCTGGTCGTCACCGCCGGGTCGGTGCTGTTCAGCGCCATGGTCGGCTACGCCCTGGCCAAGCTCGACTTCCCCGGCCGCCGCGCCCTGTTCCTGCTGATCATGGGCACGCTGATGGTCCCCGGCATGGTCACGTTCGTGCCGCTGTTCGTGCTCGTGGCCAACCTGGACCTCATCAACACCTACGCGGCGCTGATCCTGCCGTTCCTGGCGGCGCCGTTCGGCGTGTTCCTGATGCGGCAGTTCATGCTCGACATCCCGGACGAGCTGCTCGACGCCGCCCGCGTCGACGGCGCCGGCGAGTTCCGGACGTTCTTCGCCGTCGTGCTGCCGCAGACGAAGCCCGCGCTGGCGACGCTCGGCATCCTGACGTTCCTCGGGTCCTGGAACAACTTCCTGTGGCCCCTGGTCGCCGTCCAGTCGGCCGACAAGTACACGCTGCCCGTGGCGCTCGCCCTGTACTCCACGGGCCAGAACACCGTGCAGTACGGCCTGCTGGTGGCGGGCGCGACCGTCATCGTGCTGCCCATCCTCATCGTCTTCCTGGCCCTGCAGCGCCACATCGTGCAGGGCATCTCGACCACCGGGCTCAAGTAGCCGCACCACCCAGCCCCACCACGCCAGCCGCACCACCCGAGGAGTTTCTTCCGTGACCGAACAGATCACGCTGCCCACCGCACCCGAGTTCCTGTGGGGCGCCTCGACCGCCGCGCACCAGATCGAGGGCGGCAACACCAACAGCGACTGGTGGGCCAAGGAGCACGTCGCCGGGTCGCTGTGCGCGGAGAGCTCCGGCGACGCCGTCGACAGCTACCACCGCTACCCGGAGGACATCCGGCTGCTGGCCGACGCCGGCCTGAACGCCTACCGCTTCTCGATCGAGTGGGCGCGGATCGAGCCGGCCGAGGGCGAGTTCTCGCGGGCGCAGCTCGACCACTACCGGCGGATGATCGACACCTGCCTGGAGGCGGGCGTGACGCCGATGGTGACGCTCCTGCACTTCACGCTCCCGCGGTGGTTCGCCGAGCGCGGCGGCTGGTTCGCGCCCGACGCCGTCGACCTGTTCAGCCGCTACGTCGAGACGGCCAGCCAGATCCTGGGCGACGTCCGCCACGTGGTGACCATCAACGAGCCCAACATCACCTCGATGATGCTCGGCGCGAGCCGGCGCACCAACCTGGACGCCGCCGGGCTCGCCGCCCCGGACCAGGCCGCCTCCGAGATCCAGGCCACCGCTCACCGGCGCGCCGTCGACATCCTGCACGGGCTGGGGCACGTCAAGGCCGGCTGGACCATCGCGAACCAGGTGTTCCAGGCGGCGCCCGGCGCCGAGGAGGCCCGCGACGCCTACGCCTACCCACGCGAGGACTTCTTCCTGGAGGTCGCGCGCGGCGACGACTTCGTGGGCGTGCAGAGCTACCTGCGCACCATCATCGGGGCGGACGGCGAGCCCATCCCCTTCGGCGACGACGTCGAGAAGACGCTGACCGGCTGGGAGTACTACCCGCAGGCGCTCGGGGAGGCGCTGGAGTACACCCACAAGATCACCGGCGGCGTGCCGATGATCGTCACCGAGAACGGCATGGCCACGGCCGACGACGCCCGCCGCATCGACTACACGACCGGCGCCCTGCAGGGCATGGCCCGCGCGATGTCCGCGGGCTGCCGGGTGGACGGCTACCTGCACTGGTCGCTGCTCGACAACTACGAGTGGATGAGCGGCTTCCGGCCCACGTTCGGGCTGATCGCCGTGGACCGCACCACCTTCGAGCGCACGCCCAAGCCGAGCCTCGCGTGGCTCGGCAAGGTCGCGCGCACCGGAGAGCTGCCCGCCTGACCCGCCCGGCACCGCCGGGCTGATGCACCGCTGGACCGCTGGACCGCACAGCACTGCCCCGAACTGTCACGACTACGACGACGTAGAAGGAGACACACCATGAGGAGAATTCGGACAGCGGTCGCCACCGCCGCCGTCGCCGCGCTGGCGCTCACCGCCCTCCCGGTGAGCGCCACCGGCGCGGCGCCGGACCGGGGCGCGGCCCAGGCCGAGGCGCAGGCCGAACGTACGGCCCAGGCCGCGGGCGCCGCCCAGGACCGCCGCCAGCTCCGCACCTGGGCCGCCGACACCTGGCGCTCGTTCGAGGCGCTGGTCGACGAGGAGACGGGCCTGCCCGACGACAACATCGGCGGCGACCTGGACCCGGCCAGCCGGGGCGGCTACACCTCGCCGACCAACATCGGCGCGTACCTCTGGAGCACCGTCGTGGCCCGCGACACGGGCCTGATCGGGCGCAAGGAGGCCCGCGAGCGCCTGGCCACCACGCTGCACACCGTGGCCGGGCTCGAGAAGCACGAGCCCAGCGGCATGTTCTACAACTGGTACGACCCGGCCACGGGCGCCATGCTCCTGACGTTCCCCACGAGCGGCGACCCGATCAAGCCGTTCCTGTCGAGCGTGGACAACGGCTGGCTCGCCACGGGCCTGCTGCTGACGAGCCGCGCGGAGCCGTCGCTGGCCGACGAGGCGGACGCCGTCCGCGAGGCCATGGACTTCGGCTGCTACTACGACGCGGCGCAGAACCAGATCCGGGGCGGGTTCTGGGACGTCGACCCGCAGGAGACCGCGCCGGTGGCCGGCGACTACTGCGAGATGGGCGCCGACGTCTGGTACACGGGCCACCACTACGGCGCGTTCAACACCGAGCCGCGGATCGCGTCCTACCTGGGCATCGCCGAGGGGCAGATCCCGGCGGAGCACTACTTCGGCACCTACCGGACGTTCCCCGACACGTGCGACTGGTCGTGGACCGAGACCCGGCCGGTCGGCGAGTGGGCCGAGTACCTGGGGGTGCCGGTCTTCGAGGGGGCACTGCCCTACCGGGGCATGCGGGTGGTCCCGACCTGGGGCGGCAGCATGTTCGAGGCGCTCATGGTGCCGCTGTTCGTGCCCGAGGAGAAGTGGGGTCCGCGGTCGTGGGGCCGCAACCACCCCCTGTACGTGCAGGGGCAGATCGAGCACGGCCTGCGCGAGGCGGACTACGGGTACTGGGGCTTCTCGCCGTCGAACAACCCGGCCGGCGGGTACCGCGAGTACGGTGTGGACCAGCTCGGGCTGGACGGGCCGGGCTACACCTCCGACCAGGAGCGCACGACGGTCGACCAGCCGTACGAGGGCTGCCGCGAGGGCTCGCCGGAGCCCACGGCGTACGGCGACGGCGTGGTGACCCCGCACGCCTCGTTCCTCGCCCTGCGGTACGCGCCGCGGGAGGCGATGACCAACCTGCGGAACATCGCCACCGACTTCGACGCCTATGGCCCGGGCGGCTTCTACGACGCCGTCGCCGTGCGCAGCGGCCAGGTCTCCCAGCGCTACCTGTCCCTGGACCAGGGCATGATCATGGCCGCGCTCGGCAACGAGCTGGCCGACGACGCGATGCGCCGCTACGTCGCGCCCGGCGCCCTGGAGCGCGAGGTGCGACCGCTGATGGCGATGGAGACGTTCGCCGTCGGCCGCGACTGAAACCCCCGACGTGTCAGACGCTCAGGTCACCGGAGTGACCTGAGCGTCTGACACGCTGGACCTCCCGCACCATCTACGAAGGGGTAGTTCCTTGGCCTCCGTCGACCTCGCCCCGCGCCTCGGGCGCACCGTGCTCTACCAGATCTACCCGCAGTCCTTCGCGGACGCGAACGGCGACGGGATCGGCGACCTCGCCGGGATCACCGAGCGCCTGGACTACCTCGCCTGGCTCGGGGTGGACGCGATCTGGCTCAGCCCGTGCTTCGTCTCGCCGTTCGCCGACGCCGGGTACGACGTCGCGGACTTCCTCACCGTCGCCCCGCGCTACGGCACGAACGAGGACATGGCGCGGCTGACCGAGGAGGCCGGGCGCCGCGGCATCTCCGTGCTGCTCGATCTGGTGGCGGGCCACACGTCGGACCAGCACCCCTGGTTCCGCGCGTCGGCCGACGACCCGGACGACCACCGGTTCGTGTGGAGCGACGTGCCCGCCGAGGGCTTCCAGCCCGGGCCGGGCGCACGCGGCGGGTACTACAAGCCCAACTTCTTCCCCGTGCAGCCCGCGCTGAACTTCGGGTACGCCCGCCTCGACCCGGCAGAGCCGTGGCGGCAGCCCGTCGACGCCCCCGGTCCCCTGGCCAACCGCGCGGCGTTGCGCGAGATCATGGCGCACTGGTTCGGCCTCGGCGTGGCCGGGTTCCGCGTGGACATGGCGGCGTCGCTGGTCAAGGACGACCCCGGCCACGTGGAGACGGCCAAGCTGTGGCACGAGATGCGCGCGTGGCTGGACCGCGAGTTCCCGGGCCGCGTGATCATCAGCGAGTGGGGCGAGCCGCGGGTCGCGGTCCCGGCGGGTTTCCACGCGGACTTCTTCCTCCAGTTCGGCGGGGACGACGACGGCCTGCCGCTGCGGTCGCTGTGGAACAACGGCGCGGGCACGGTGAGCCCCGGCTGGGGCGAGCTGTCCCCTTGGGCGGGTGCGGACGGGACCGGCGACGCCGCCACGTTCGTCCAGGCGTGGCGGGCCGCGACGGACGCCATCGCGGCGGCCGGCCGCGGCGGCGTGGTGGGCCTGCCGACGTCGAACCACGACTTCACGCGGCTGGTCGCGGGCCCACGCGACGCCGAACAGGCCCGGGTGGCGCATGTGCTCACGATGACGTGGCCCGCCATGCCATCCGTCTACTACGGCGACGAGATCGGCATGCGGTACGTGCCGGGCACGCCGACCCTGGAGGGTTCCCGGCTGGGGCCCGCCTACGACCGGGCCGGCTCGCGCACGCCGATGCAGTGGGGTGACCTGCCCGCGGACCCGTACGGGCCCGGCAAGCCCGCGACGTCCACGTACCTGCCGCAGGACCCCGACCCGGACCGGCCGACGGTCGCCGCCCAGGTCGACGACGCCGGCTCGCTGCTGCGCCTGGTCCGCGACCTCATCGCGCTGCGGCACGACGACGAGCGCCTCGACGTGGCCGCGCCGGTCGAGGTGCTCGCCACCGGGTACCCCCTGGCGTACGTGCGCGGCGGCACGCTCGCCGTGGTGCTCAACCCGGGCCGCGCGGCCGTGGAGCTCCCGCTGGACGGCGCCGGGAAGGCGCGGCCGCTCGTCGCCCGGGGCCTCCGGGTCGAGGCGGGCGACGGCGCAGCGGGCGACGGCGGACCCGACGTCGTGCACCTGGACGGCCACGGCTACGCGGTGCTCGACCTGGCGGGCGCGTAGGGCGCACGACGCTGGTACGCGCACCGGTCCGGTGCGCGTACCGGGTTAACCTTGGGCCCGTGGAACTGATCCGGAAGGGCAAGGTTCGCGAGGTCTACGCGGACGGCGACGATGTGATCCTGGTGGCCTCCGACCGCGTGTCGGTGTACGACGTCGTGCTGCCCACGGCCGTACCCGACAAGGGCGCGATCCTGACCCAGCTCTCGCTGTGGTGGTTCCGCCAGTTCGCCGACCTGGTGCCCAACCACGTGATCAGCGAGGACGTGCCCGAGGAGTGGGCGGGCCGCGCGATCCGCTGCAAGAAGCTGGACATCGTGCCGGTCGAGTGCATCGCGCGCGGGTACCTCGCGGGCGGGGGGCTGGACAGCTACAACGCCACCGGCAGCGTGTCCGGCGTGGCGTTCCCCCCGGGCCTGGTCGAGGCCGACCGCCTGCCGCAGCCCGTCTTCACGCCGTCCACCAAGGCGGACGAGGGCCACGACGAGTACATCTCCGTCGAGGAGATCGCCAAGGACCTCGGCACGGAGACCACGGACCGGCTGCGCGAGCTGACGCTCGCGATCTACGACCGTGGCGCCGAGATCGCGCGCGAGCGTGGCGTCATCATCGCCGACACGAAGCTGGAGTTCGGGTTCGACGCCGACGGCGTGCTGACGCTCGCCGACGAGGTGCTCACCCCGGACTCCTCGCGCTTCTGGAAGGCGAGCGAGTACGAGCCCGGCCGCGGCCAGTGGTCCTACGACAAGCAGTTCGTGCGCGACTGGTCCTCGACCCTGACCGACTGGGACCG
Organism: Promicromonospora sp. MEB111; assembly: GCF_030209445.1. GTDB lineage: Bacteria > Actinomycetota > Actinomycetes > Actinomycetales > Cellulomonadaceae > Promicromonospora. The sequence goes on along the minus strand of NZ_JARVSD010000011.1, from coordinate 378,413 downwards.
CACCTACCCGGGCCCCGAGATCCCGGACGACGTGGTCAAGGAGACGCGCGCCCGGTACGTCGAGATCTACGAGCAGCTCACCGGCGAACGCTGGGCCTGAGCACTCTCGGCCGCCGCGGTGCCGGAGAGTGTCAGTGGCACGCGCTAGCGTGCACGCCGTGAGCACCGCGGCATCCGTCCAGCAGTCGGCCTACCAGGCCACCTTCGAGGAGCTCGGCACGCCGCTGCGTGACGTGACCTTCGTCGTCGTGGACCTGGAGACCACGGGGACCAACGCCAAAGAGGGCGGGATCACCGAGATCGGCGCGGTCAAGGTGCGCGGCGGCGAGGTGCTGGGCGAGTTCCAGTCGCTGGTCAACCCGGGGCAGCCGGTCCCCGCGTTCGTCGCCCGGCTGACCGGCATCACGAATGCCATGGTCGCCACGGCGCCGGACATCGCCCTCGTCCTGCCGAGCTTCCTGGAGTTTGCGCACGACACGGTGCTCGTGGCGCACAACGCGCCGTTCGACGTCGGCTTCCTCAAGGCGATGTGCGCCCGGCTGGACTACCCGTGGCCCGGGTTCACCGTCGTGGACACGGTGCCGCTGGCCCGCCGCCTGGTGACGCGGGACGAGGCGCCCAACCACAAGCTCTCCACGCTGGCGAACCTGTTCCACGCCACCGTCTCCCCCGACCACCGGGCGCTGGCCGACGCGCGCGCGACCGTCGACGTGCTGCACGCCCTCTTCGAGCGCCTCGCGCCGATGGGCGTCACGCACCTGGAGGACCTCGCCACGGCGGCCGACCCGGTGCCGCCCGAGGTGCGCCGCAAACGCCACCTGGCCGACGGCCTGCCCGAGTCGCCCGGCGTCTACCTGTTCCGCGGCCCGGGGGACGAGGTCCTGTACGTCGGCACGTCGGTCAACATCCGCAAGCGGGTGCGCTCGTACTTCACCGCCGCCGAGAAGCGAAAGCGGATCACGGAGATGGTGCGCATCGCCGAGCGGGTCACGCCCGTCGCCTGCGCCACGCCGCTGGAGGCCCAGGTGCGGGAGCTGCGGCTCATCACCGAGCACGCGCCGCGCTACAACCGGCGCTCCAAGTTCCCGGAGCGGCACTCGTGGGTGCGCCTGACCGACGAGGCCTACCCGCGCCTGTCGGTCGTGGGCGGCGTCGTACCGGGCGCCGCGCACATCGGCCCCTTCGGGTCCCGGCGCACTGCCCAGGAGGCCGTGCACGCCCTCCACGACGCCCTGAACCTGCGGCAGTGCACCGCCCGCATCCCGCTGGTCTCCAAGCGGCCCGGCAGCCCGTGCGCCCTGGCGGGGATGGGCCGCTGCTCCGCCCCGTGCGTGGCCACGGAGGCGCCCGACGCGTCCTACGCCGACGTCGCCGACGCCGCGCGCGACGCCCTCACCGGCGACCCCGCCCCGGTGGTGCGGGCGCTCTCCGACCGGATCGCGACGCTCGCCCACCAGGAACGCTACGAGGAGGCGGGCGAGGTCACCCGGCGCCTGCGCGCCTTCGTGCAGGGCGCGCACCGGGCCCAGCGGCTCGGGCCCCTGGCCAGGTGCGCCGAGCTGGTCGCCGCACGCCCGTCGGGGATCGGCGACGCCCCGGGCAAGCCCGGCGGCTGGGAGATCGTGGTGATCAAGCACGGCCGGCTCGCCGCCACCGACGTGTCGGCGCCGGGCGCCAGCCCGCTCCCCCTCGTGTCCGCCCTGCGCACGACGGCGGAGCACGTCGAGCCGCCCGTCGCCCCCGCGCCCGCCGCACACCCCGAGGAGACCGACCTGCTGCTCGCCTGGCTCGACTCCCCCGGCGTCCGGCTGGTGCACGTCAGCGACACCTGGGCGTGCCCGGTGCGCGCGGCGGGGGCGCACGCCGACCTGACCTGGGCGTCGGAGCGGGTGCGGACGGAGATCGCCACGGCGGAGGGTTCGGCCGACGCGGAGCCCTCCACGGACGGAACCGCCGTCGTCCCGGGACCCGAGAACCCGCGGCACGTGGATACGATGACGGCATGCTGACCGCGATCGTCCTCATCGACGCCGAGACGTCCCGCATTCCCGAGGTCGCGCAGGAGGTCGCGAACATCGACGGTGTGAGCGAGGTCTTCTCCGTGACCGGCAAGACCGACCTCGTGGCGATCGTGCGCGTGCCCGAGCACGAGCAGCTCGCCGGCGTCGTGTCCGACACCGTGAACAAGGTGCCGGGCGTGCAGAACACCGAGACGCTCATCGCGTTCCGTGCCTTCTCCAAGGCGGACCTGGAGCAGGCGTTCGCCCTGGGGCTCGACGACTAGCTCGCGCCCCCGACCGCGGCTCCCCCGTTACCGCGGCTCCTCGCCCGGCCCCGCGGCGCCCTCTCCGGAGGTACGCGGCCCGGCCGTCCGCGGGCCGGACGTGCCCTGCCCGGCGGTGCCGGGCCCGACGGCCGCCGGGGTCCTGGCCTCGATCTCGTCGTGCTCGCCGTGCGAGTGGGCGGCCGCGAGCTCCGCGGGCCTGGCCGGCTCCACGCGGTCCTCGTAGAAGAACTCGGACAGCCGCTGCCAGCGCCGGTCGGACCGGTAGCCCTGGCGCCTGACGCCGCGGGCGTCCGTCGCGGGTCTGATCTCCAGCGGCCTCGGGGACGTGTGCTGGGTGCGCAGCCACACCTCCTGCGGGTCCAGCGGGGTGTGCACCTCGACGTACTCGCCGTTGGCGAAGCGCACGATGCGGCCCGACTCGTGACCGTGCAGCACCAGCTCGCGGTCCTTGCGCTGCAGCCCGAGGCACACCCGTTTCGTCACGAAGAACGCGAACACCGGCCCCACGAACAGGAGCACGCGCAGCACCCAGGTGATCGCGAAGATGCTCAGCGAGAAGTGCGTGGCGATGATGTCGTTCGTGGCGGCCAGGGCACAGACCAGGAACGCGACGAACAGTGCGACACCGATGCCGGTCCGCACCGGCCGGTTGCGCGGCCGGTCCAGCACGTGGTGCTCGCGGTGGTCCCCGGTCACGCGGGCCTCGAGGAACGGCCACGCGAACAGGATGGTGAACAGGATGCCCGGCACGACGACCGCCGGGATCAGGATGTTCATGCTCAGCGTGTAGCCGCCGATGACCCACTCCCAGCCCGGTCCCGGCATGAGCCGTAGGGCGCCGTCGACGAAGAGGATGTACCAGTCGGGCTGTGTGCCGGCGGAGACCGGTGCCGGGTCGTACGGGCCGTAGTTCCAGATGTTGTTGATCGCCATCGTGCCGCCCATGAGGGTCAGCACGCCGGCGATGATGAAGAAGTTGCCCGTCATCTTGGCCACGTACACCGGCAGGGCCGGGTAGCCGACGACGTTCTTGTCCGTGCGGCCGCCGCCCGGGTACTGGGTGTGCTTCTGCAGCACCATGAGGAACAGGTGCAGCGCGATCAGGGCGATCAGGATCCCGGGGATCACGAAGATGTGCAGGGTGAACAGCCGCGGGATGATGTGGCTGCCCGGGAACTCGCTGCCGAACACCAGGAACGACATGTACGAGCCGATCACCGGGATGGACTTGACCACGCCGTCGATGATGCGCAGGCCGTTGCCGCTCAGCACGTCGTCGGGCAGCGAGTAGCCGGTGAAGCCGGCCGCCAGGGCCAGGATGAGCATGGTCAGTCCGACCAGCCAGTTGATCTCGCGCGGCTTGCGGAACGCGCCGGTGAAGAAGATCCGGAACATGTGCAGCACGATCGAGCCGATGAAGATCAGGGCCGACCAGTGGTGGATCTGCCGCATCAGCAGACCGCCGCGCACCTCGAACGACATGTCCACGGTGGAGCTGAACGCCGCCGACATGAGCTGCCCCTGCATCGACGGCGGATAGTCGCCCTCGAACCGCACCAGCGCCATGGACGGCTCGAAGAACATCGTCAGGAAGAACCCGGACGCGATCAGCACCACGAATGAGAACAGGGCGATCTCGCCCAGCATGAAGGACCAGTGGTCGGGGAAGACCTTGCGCGCCAGCTCCTTGACCAGCACCCCGATGGTGGTGCGCTGGTCCAGGTAGTCGGCTGCCTTGCCGACGGCACTCGGACGCTGCTTCGTTGCCACGTCATCACCCCTGATTTCGGCGGCGCGGGCTCTACCGTTGACATCCAGTAGACACCGTGCCGGGCTTTGCTTCCACCCTCGCCGACGAATCAGGGCGCCGGAACGTGACACGACAGATCCGGCGCACCCGCGGGAGAAATCTCCCGGAGCGCGCCGGATCTGGTCCCGTCAGGCTGTCACGCCGAGGCGACGACGAGACCCGCGGTCTGCGTCTTCGCCCGCGCCAGGCGCTCGGAGACGTTGCTCCACGACACCAGGTTCCACCAGGCCTTGATGTAGTCCGGGCGGACGTTCAGGTAGTCGATGTAGTAGGCGTGCTCCCAGCAGTCCAGCATGAGGACCGGGGTGAGCGCGAAGGGGATGTTGCCCTGCTGGTCGAACAGCTGCACGACGACCAGCTTCTGGCCCACGGAGTCCCAGGCCAGGACGGCCCAGCCGGAGCCCTGCACACCGGCGGCGACGGCGGTGAAGTGCGCCTTGAACTTCTCGAACGAGCCGAAGTGCTCGTCGATCGCCGCAGCGATGTCGCCGGTCGGCTCGCCGCCGGCCTCCGGTGCCATGTTCGTCCAGAAGATCGAGTGGTTGATGTGACCACCGAGGTTGAACGCGAGGTCCTTCTCGATCTTGTTGACGCCTCCGAGGTTGCCCGTCTCGCGGGCCTCCTCGAGCTGCTCCAGGGCAGTGTTGGCACCCTTGACGTACGTCGCGTGGTGCTTGGAGTGGTGCAGCTCCATGATCTTGCCCGAGATGTGCGGCTCGAGCGCGGCGTAGTCGTAGGTCAGGTCAGGGAGCGTGTAAACAGCCATTGCTGAGGTACCTCCAGGATCGGTCCGCACACCGGACGGTGCGCAGGGGTGGGACGCCGTCCTGGTCGTGCGCCGGTGTGGTGCCCGCCGGGACGGCAATGGCCCGTGTCCCTGGCCGCAGATGCGGACCAGGAGACACAGGCCATCGCTTGGTGTCGCAGGTCGCTCAGTGCTCCCGCGAGGTGGTTCCCGCGCCTGCCTCGACGGCCTGGCGCTCGGAGCCGGACAGCTCGTCGTGCTCGCCGTGCGAGTGCGCGGCGGCGACCTCGGCCGGGGTGACGGGCGAGACGCGGTCCTCGTAGAAGAACCGGGACAGGCCCTGCCAGCGCTTGTCGGCGCCGTAACCCTTGCGCTTCACGCCGCGGGCGTCCGTCTTCGGGGCGATCGCCAGCGGGGCCGGCGCCTCGAAGTTGACGCGCAGCCAGCGCTCCTGGTCGTCGAGCGGGGTGTGCACCTCGATGTACTCGCCGTTGGCGAAGCGCACGATGCGGCCCGACTCGTGACCGTGCAGCACCAGCTCGCGATCCTTGCGCTGCAGCCCGAGGCAGATGCGCTTGGTGACCCAGTACGCGAACACCGGCCCCACGAAGAACAGGACGCGGAACACCCAGGTGATCGCGTTGATCGACAGCGCGAAGTGCGTGGCGATGAGGTCGTTCGACCCGGCCAGGGCCAGGATGATGAACGCCGTCAGGAACGCGACGCCCAGGCCGGTGCGCGCCGGCTTGTTGCGCGGGCGGTCCAGCACGTGGTGCTCGCGGTCGTCGCCGGTCACCCGCGCCTCGAGGAACGGGTAGACGATCAGGAACGTGAACAGGATGCCGGGGATCACCACAGCGGGGATCAGCACGTTCAGCGGCAAGGTGTAGCCGAAGATGACCCATTCCGTGCCCTGGCCCGGCATCAGGCGCAGCGAGCCCTCCAGGAACAGCATGTACCAGTCCGGCTGGGCACCCGCGGAGACCGGCGACGGGTCGAACGGCCCGTAGTTCCACACGTTGTTGATCGACATCGTGGCACCCATGAGCGCCAGCACGCCGAAGACCATGAAGAAGTTGCCGGTCATCTTGGCCACGTACACCGGCAGGGCCGGGTAGCCGACGACGTTCTTGTCGGTGCGGCCGCCGCCCGGGTACTGGGTGTGCTTCTGCAGCACCATGAGGAACAGGTGCAGCGCGATGAGCGCCAGCAGGATGCCCGGCACCACGAAGATGTGCAGCGTGAACAGGCGCGGCACGATGTGGTGGCCCGGGAACTCGCCGCCGAAGATCATGTACGACATGAACGAGCCGATCAGCGGGATCGACTTGACCACGCCGTCGGTGATGCGCAGGCCGTTGCCGCTCAGGACGTCGTCGGGCAGCGAGTAGCCGGTGAAGCCGGCCGCCAGGCCCAGGATCATGAGCAGGATGCCGACGATCCAGTTGATCTCGCGCGGCTTGCGGAACGCGCCGGTGAAGAACACGCGCATCATGTGCACCACGATCGAGGCCATGAAGATCAGGGCCGACCAGTGGTGGATCTGCCGCATGAGCAGACCGCCGCGCACCTCGAACGACATGTCGAGGGTCGAGGCGAACGCGACGGACATGAGCTGACCGTGCATGGTCGCGGGGTGCTCACCCTCGTAGGTGGTGAGCGCCATCGACGGCTCGAAGAACATCGTCAGGAAGAATCCCGAGATGATCAGCACCACGAACGAGAACAGTGCGATCTCGCCGAGCATGAAGGACCAGTGGTCCGGGAAGACCTTGCGCGCGAACTCCTTGACGGCGACGCCGATGGAGGTGCGCTGGTCGAGGTAGTCCGCCGCCTTGCCGACGGTCGTCGTCGGCTTGGCCGGTGCCTCACGCTTGGTGTCGTGGGTCGCGGTGCTCACTTCAGGCGCTCCCAGAAGCTCGGGCCGATGGGCTCGGCGAAGTCGTCCTGCGCCACGAGGTAGCCCTCGTCGTCGACCGTGATCGGCAGCTGCGGCAGCCGGCGGTTGGCCGGGCCGAAGACGACCTTCGCGCTGTCCGCGATGTCGAACGTCGACTGGTGGCAGGGGCACAGGAGGTGGTGGGTCTGCTGCTCGTACAGGGCCACCGGGCAGCCCACGTGCGTGCAGATCTTCGAGTAGGCGACGATCCCCTCGTGCGACCAGGTCTCGCCCTCGGGCGACTGGTCCGTGCGGAGGTCCTCCGGGTTGAGGCGGACCATCAGCACCACGGCCTTGGACTTCTCGTTGATCCACTCGTGCGTGGAGCGGAACTCCTCGGTGGTCTCCGGGATCACGTGGAAGACGGAGCCGACGGTGACGTCGGCGGCCTTGATGGGCCGGCCCGAGGGGTCGATCGCCAGGCGCGTGCCGTTCTTCCACATCGTGTGCTTGAACTTGGAGACGTTCCAGTCGCCGCCCACGGAGCCGATCAGCGGCACCGCGATGGCCAGCGGGAACAGCGCCAGGGCACCGAAGAAGGCGCCCTTGAGCACGCCCCGGCGTCCGACGACGCCCGAGTCGGCGAGGCCCTCGTTCAGGTCCTGGACCGCGATGGCGCGGTCCTCCTCGTTCGTCGCGAGCGGGTGCCGCTCCTGGACCATCTCCTTGTCGCCCATGAGCGACTTGGCCCAGTGGATGCCGGCGATGCCGATGCCCAGCAGCGACACCGCGAGGCAGAGGCCGAGCAGCAGGGTCGACAGGCGGACACCCGAGGTGGTGCCGTCCGGCGGGACCATCACGTAGGCGACGATCGAACCGACCGTGCCCAGGATCGACAGGACGAAGAGGATGGTGACGGTCCGCTCGGCGCGCTTGGCGGCGCGCGGGTCGGTGTCCGTCAGACGGTGCTTGTGGTCCGGGACGCCCGGGTCCGGGAACCGCTCCGGGTGCCCGACGGCGGTACCCGCCTCGGGGGTGACCGTCACCTCGTGCGAGGTGTCGGCGGGGTTGTTCTGGTTCTCGCTCACGAGGACTTCGCTCCGATCCACACTGCGGCGCCGATGAGCAGGCCGAGGCCGATCACGAAGGCCCAGAGACCTTCGGACACCGGTCCGAGGGCGCCGAGCGCGTTACCGCCGGCCGAACCCTCGCGCTGCTCGACGAGGAACGACACGATGTCGCGCTTCTCGTCCGGCGTGATGTTCGCGTCGTTGAACACCGGCATCGACTGCGGGCCGGTGAGCATCGCCTGGTAGATGTTCCGCTCCGACGTCTCCCAGAGCGCGGGGGCGAACTTGCCCTCCGAGAGTGCGCCGCCGGCGCCCACGGCGTTGTGGCACATGGCGCAGTTGGTGCGGAAGAGGGCCATGCCGTTCGAGGGGTCACCCTGCGTCGGGTCGACCTGCTCGTCGGTCGGGATGGCCGGGCCGGCGCCCAGCGAGGCGACGTACGCGGCCAGCGCCGCGGTCTGCTCCGCGTCGAACTGCGGCGGCTTGGCCTCGGCCTGCGGGCCGTTCATCTGCATCGGCATGCGGCCGGTCGACACCTGGAAGTCGACGGCGGCAGCGCCGACGCCCACCAGGGACGGCACGCCGTCGGTGCCCTCGGCGTTCGCGCCGTGGCACGTCGCGCAGTTGGCCTGGAACAGCTTCTTACCGGTCTCGATGTCCGCGGTGCTGACGGTCTCGGCCTTAGCCGTGCTCGGAGCCAGGGCGGCGTAGACGCCGCCCGTGGTCAGCAGCGCCAGCAGCAGGAGTACGACCGGCGCCAGCCGGTGGTGCCTGCGGGCGGCGAGTGCCTTCACGAAAATTTCCTCGTCTCGCTGTGAGTGTTGAGCTTCTCTGTTATGAACCTATGCCACCGCACGTGGCCGTGAGGCGCGGCTGCCCGGGGGCGACCGCGCGACCGGTCAGCGCAGCAGGTAGATCACCGCGAAGAGCGCGATCCACACCACGTCGACGAAGTGCCAGTAGTAGGACGTGACAATCGTGGTGGTGGCCTCGTGGTGACCGAAGCGCTTGGCGGCGAACGAGCGGCCGAGCACGAAGAGGAAGGCGATCAGACCGCCGGTCACGTGCAGACCGTGGAAGCCGGTGGTCATGTAGAAGACCGACCCGTACGCGCTGGACGAGATGGTCAGACCCTCGTGCACCAGCTCGGTGTACTCGAAGATCTGGCCGCCGATGAAGAACGCGCCCATGAGGTAGGTCATGGTCAGCCACTCGTGCATGCCCCAGGTCCAGAACTGGAAGAGCTTCCCGGAGCGCGACGGCTTGAACTGCTCGGCCTTGAAGACCGCCCACTGGCAGGTGAAGGAGGACAGCACCAGGACGATCGTGTTGATCGTGGAGAAGGTGATGTTCAGCTTGTCCGCCTGCAGCGCCCACTCCTCGGCCGGCATGGTCTGCCGGACGGTGAAGTACATCGCGAAGAGCGCTGCGAAGAACATGAGCTCGCTCGCGAGCCAGACGATCGTCCCGACCGAGACCGGGTTCGGACGATTGACTGTCACGTGCTGGTGCGTGGGGGTGGCTGCAGCCGTTGCGGTCGACACGACAGCCATTATGGCCGACGTTCGCGTGTCCCGAACGCCGAACCGTCACGGACGCTCGCGTCGAATCTCACAAAGTCCACTCAACGCCCTACCTGGGGCGTCTCTTGCTGACGCCATTCTGCAGAGTGCCATGAAAAGGGCGTGGACATATCTGCCGTCGGAGCGGGGTCTGTGCCACGATCGACGCATGACCGGCATGACGACGGAAGTGACCAGCGCAGGCACGAGCGGTACGCCCTCCCCCAGCGCGACGTCGAGCCCGCGAGTCCTCCTGTACAGCGACGACCGGACGGTGCGTGAGCAGGTACGCCTCGCCGTCGGCCCCCGCCTGCACGCGGGCGCGCCCGACATCGTGTGGGCCGAGGCCGCCACCGCGGCCGCCGTGGTGGACAAGGCCGACAACGAGACGTGGGACCTGCTCGTCCTCGACGGAGAGGCCGACCAGGCCGGCGGCATGGGGCTGTGCCGCCAGCTCAAGAACGAGATCTACGAGTGCCCCCCGGTGCTGGTCCTCACGGGCCGCCCGGCGGACGCCTGGCTCGCGACCTGGTCCCTGGCCGACGGCGTGGTGGCGCGCCCGCTCGACGCCATCAAGGTCCAGGAGGCCGTCGCGCGCCTGCTCGCCCCCTCGACGGCGGGTACCGCGTGAACCTCGAGGCACCCACCTGGTCCGGTCTGCTCGCCGGGCTCATGACCGGCACCGACCTGAGCCAGCAGGAGGCCCGCTGGGCGATGGACCGGGTGATGACCGGTGAGGTCTCCCCCGTCCAGCTCGCCGGCTTCCTCGTGGCGCTGCGGGCCAAGGGCGAGACCGTCGAGGAGCTCGCGGGCCTGACCGACTCCATGATCGAGCACGCGGTGCGCATCGACGTGCCCGGGCCGTCGGTGGACATCGTCGGCACCGGCGGCGACCGCGCGCACACCGTGAACATCTCCACGATGGCCTCCGTGGTCATCGCGGGCGCCGGCCTGCGGGTGGTGAAGCACGGCAACCGGGCGGCGTCGTCGTCGTCGGGCAGCGCGGACGTGCTGGAGGAGCTCGGCATCCGCCTGGACCACCCGCCGGAGCGCGTCGCGCAGATCGCGCGCGAGGCGGGCATCACCTTCTGCTTCGCCGCGGCTTTCCACCCGTCCATGCGCCACGCGGGCGTGACCCGCAAGGAACTGGGCGTGCCCACGGTCTTCAACTTCCTGGGCCCGCTCACGAACCCGGCCCAGCCGCGCGCGGCCGCCGTGGGCTGCGCCGACGCGCGGATGGCGCCGCTGATGGCGGGCGTCTTCGCCGAGCGGGGCAAGTCCGCGCTGGTCTTCCGCGGGGACGAGGGCCTGGACGAGCTCGCCGCGACCGCGGGTGCCACCGTCTGGGAGGTGTCCGGGGGCACGGTCACCGAACACCGCATCGACCCCGCCGACGACCTCGGCCTGACGCGCATCAAGGTCGAGGACCTGCGCGGCCACGACGCCGCCTACAACGCGGGCGTCGCCCGCGCCGTGCTGGCGGGCGAGTCCGGTCCGGTCCGCGAGACCGTGCTGCTCAACGCGGCCTCGGGCCTCGTCGCCGACGGCACGCTGCCCGGTACCGGCTCCGGCACGCTCGTGGAACGCCTCACCGCCGGCATCGGCCTCGCGGCCCAGGCCGTGGACTCCGGGGCGGCGCAGGCCACCCTGGAGCGCTGGGCCCAGGCCGCGAGGTAGCACAGCAGCGCAGGGGATCAGCCGAGCATGCCCTCGGTCAGCTCGTCGATGCTCACGAGCTGGTCGCCGGTCGGGGCGGCCACGTCGACGGGCTCGCCCCAGCCGGTGAAGGTGCCGCTGGCCACCAGGGGCTTGCCCTCGACGTCCATCGTCATGACCAGCGCACGTGCCAGGTTGTCCTCGTCCACGTGGTAGACGATCTCCATCTCGCCCATCTGCGCCAGCATGTCCTCGGGCAGGTCCTCCACCTGGGGGCCGGTCATCTTGGTCGGGTCGACGAGCAGCGTGTAGACGTCCGTCTCGACGCCGTCGACCGTCTCCGGGCCGGACTTCTCGAACGACGTGATGGCCCCCTCCATGCCCTGGAGCTGCGCGGCCGGGTCCATGTCCTCCAGGCTGCTCCGCATGGCGTCGCCCATGCCCTTGAAGAGCGTGCCCATCGGGTTGTCGGACTCGCCGGCCTCGGTCAGGCTCAGGAACTTGCCGGACGTCGTCTCGCCCATGTTCATGTAGAAGTCGCCGTCGACGAGGACCATGTCAGCGGTCTCGCCCTCGATTTCCATCGTCATCGCCATCGCCGGGTTCTTCGGGTCGGCCAGGTCGATGTCGGCCTCGAGGGGAGCGCCCGCCAGCCCGGCTTCCTCGGCCCCCGCGCCCGAGTAGCCCATCGACATGTGGACGGTGCCCGCCTCGGTCTGTGCCGCGGAGAGCTCCTCGACGAACGAGGCCTGGGTCAGCTCGACCTGGGTCTGCGCCGCCTCGGTGGGGGCAGCCTCGTCAGCGGAGCCGCTCGAGGTTGCCGCGCAGCCGCCGAGGCCCACGGCGAGCACGCCCGCCGTCGCCAGCACCACCGTCTTGGAGTAACGCACTGTTGGCCTTCCTGCTCGCCCTCCGGCCGACGCACAGGTTGCCTCGGGGAACCGGCCAGCGAACAGTCGATCTCACCACGGTGGACTCCCAGGACACCGTCGGCAGCGGGTGAACTACCGGGTGAAAACGAAGCGACCCGGCGTCGGGGCACACCCTCGCACGAGGGCACGCTCCGACGCCGGGTCGGCCGTGAAAAGCAGTGAGGACGAGCTCAGTGCGAGTGGATGCCTCGCGAGTACTCGAACACCCAGCCCACCAGCGCGATGATCGCCACGCAGAAGCCGATGTAGAGCACCCACCAGCCCACGGCCAGGCCGAGGAAGCAGATCGCGGCGGAGCCCGCGATCGCGAGCGGCCACCAGCTCCAGGGCGCGTAGACGCCCTGGTCGCCCGCGGCGTCCTCGATGTTGCCGTTCGGGTCGTCCTCGGGCCGGGCGTCGATGCGCCGGGCCGTCAGCGTCAGGTACGCGCCGATCATCGCCACCAGGGCGCCGACCAGCGGCATGCCCAGGTAGCCGACCGGCTCCTGCCAGTCCGTCATGAAGCCGTAGACGACTCCGGCCAGGACGAAGAAGGGCGTGCCCCAGAGGAACAGGCGACTCTCGATCTTCACTTGCTGGTCCCCTCGTCCGGCTGGTCAACGATGGTCGTGCTGCTCTGACCCGACTCGCCGCCGCCGTGCGCGGCGCGCTGCTGGGCCTGCTTGTCCTGACCGCGCCGGTCCGCCTCGCCGTAGATGTTGTCGAGCACACCGCGGTTGTACTCCGGGTGCTCCATCGCGACGACCTCGGGGTGGTGCAGGTCGAACGCCGGCGACTCCGAGCGGATGCGCGGGAGCGAGGCGAAGTTGTGCCGCGGCGGCGGGCAGGACGTGGCCCACTCCAGGGAGCGGCCGTAGCCCCACGGGTCGTCGACCGTGACCTTGGGCGCCTTGCGCCAGGTGATGTAGACGTTCCAGAGGAACGGCAGGGTGGACGCGGCGAGGATGAACGCGCCGATCGTGGACACCTGGTTCTCCCAGGTGAAGCCCTCCTGCGGCATGTAGTCCGCGTAGCGGCGCGGCATGCCCTCCACACCCAGCCAGTGCTGGATGAGGAACGTGGTGTGGAAGCCGACGAAGAGCATCCAGAAGTGCACCTTGCCCAGGCGCTCCGACAGCATGCGGCCGGTCATCTTGGGCCACCAGAAGTAGAACCCGGCGAACATCGCGAACACGACGGTGCCGAAGACCACGTAGTGGAAGTGCGCCACCACGAAGTACGAGTCGGAGAGCTGGAAGTCCAGCGCCGGGCTCGACAGGATGATGCCGGTCAGACCGCCGAAGAGGAAGGTCACGAGGAAGCCGATGGACCAGAGCATCGGTGTCTCGAACGTGAGTTTTCCTCGCCAGAGCGTGCCGATCCAGTTGAAGAACTTCACGCCGGTCGGCACCGCGATGAGCATCGTCATGAACGCGAAGAACGGCAGCATGACGGCGCCGGTCACGTACATGTGGTGCGCCCACACCGTCACCGACAGCGCGGCGATGGCGATGGTCGCGTAGACCAGGCCCGTGTAGCCGAAGATCGGCTTGCGGCTGAAGACCGGGAAGATCTCGGACACGATGCCGAAGAACGGCAGCGCGATGATGTACACCTCGGGGTGACCGAAGAACCAGAAGAGGTGCTGCCAGAGGATGGCGCCGCCGTTCTCCGGGTTGAAGATCTGCGCGTCGAGACGGCGGTCGGCACCCAGCGCGAACAGTGCCGCGGCCAGGGGCGGGAACGCCATCAGCACCAGGAGGCTGGTGACCAGCGTGTTCCAGGTGAAGATCGACATCCGGAACATGGTCATGCCCGGCGCACGCATCGTGATGATCGTGGTGATGAAGTTGACCGCACCGAGGATCGTGCCGAAACCGGCCAGCGCCAGGCCGAAGACCCAGAGGTCTCCTCCCAACCCTGGACTGTAGGTCGTGGTCGACAGCGGCGCGTAGGCGAACCAGCCGAACGACGCGGCACCCTGCGGGGTCAGGAAACCGGCCACCGTGATGAGGCCGCCGAACAGGTACAGCCAGTAGGCGAACATGTTCAGCCGCGGGAACGCGACGTCGGGCGCGCCGATCTGGAGCGGCATGATCACGTTCGCGAAACCCGCGAACAGCGGGGTGGCGAACAGCAGCAGCATGATCGTGCCGTGCATCGTGAAGAGCTGGTTGTACTGCTCCTTGCTCTGCACCAGCTGGATGCCCGGCGCGAAGAGCTCGGCCCGGATCAGCAGGGCCATCAGGCCGCCGATGCAGAAGAAGATGAACGACGTGATCAGGTAGAGGTACCCGATCGTCTTGTGGTCAGTGGACGTGATCCACTTGATGACGGTCCGGCCGAGCGTCTGCCTCCCGGGCGCCAGGCCCGGGATCAGCTCGGTCGTGGTCGCTGCGGCCATCAGTGCCCAGCCTCCTCTTCCAGTGTTTCTGCCGGGTCCTCCACCGGGCCGGCGGTGCGGGCGAGGTCCATGCCGAGCGAGCCGGTCTGACCCTTCGCCTCGAGCTCCGCCATGTGGGCGTCGTACTCCTCGGCGGACACGACCTTCACGTTGAAGAGCATGCCGGAGTGGAACTCGCCGCAGAGCTCGGCGCACTTGCCGGCGTACGTGCCCTCACGGGTCGGCGTGACCTGGAACGTGTTGGTCCGGTTCGGGATCATGTCCTGCTTGTACAGGAACGCGGGGATCCAGAACGAGTGGATGACGTCGCGCGAGTCGAGCGTGAACTCGACCGTCTCGTTCACCGGCAGGTAGAGCGTCGGGAAGGACGTCGAGGTGCCGACGGCGCCGTCGAGCTCGTCCTCGGCCGTGACGCTGCCGGGGTCCGCCTCGTGCTCGCCGTAGTCGTACACGTCGGCGTCGAGGTAGTTGAAGTCCCAGCTCCACTGCTTGCCGATGACCTGGATGTGCTCGGTCGCGGTGCCGTCGACGGTCTTGATGGCCGTCACGTCGCGGTCGGTGTACCAGAACAGCACCAACACCATGATGATCGGCACGGCCGTGTACATGAGCTCGAGCGGCAGGTGGTAGCGCGTCTGCACCGGGAGCTGGTGGTCGTCCTTGCGCTTCCGGTAGGCCGCGATGCACCACAGCATCAGGCCCCAGGTCACGATGCCCACGGCGAGGGCAGCGATCCACGAGCCCACCCACAGGTCGGTGATGCGCTCGGTCTGGTTAGTCACCTCCCCGTCGCTGTAGCCGGGCAGGTATCCGCGCTGGACGGATTCACTTGCGCAGCCGGAGGCCAGCACTGCGACTGCGGCGGCAAGAGCCGACGCACGCAGGATGGCCCGCCGGGTGCGGGTAGGTGGCTTCGAGTGCAAGGGAGGCCTTTCACGTCTCGTCCGGCGCGTCGCACCGGTTTCCTCCCGAGCTCCACGCAGAACCTTCGTCCTCGATGGGATGCAGCCTAGCGCGCTCCGGGGCCTGATGATGCCCGGAAGGCGCCCGCGGGAACGTGACGCACTCCGCACCTGGGGCACACATCGACGCTGTTCAGGACACCCACCCAAGTCGTGTCAGAACGATCGTCACGAGGCACCGCGGCAGGGGTGCGAGGATCGGGTGGACGGCACAAGGAGCAGGAGGACGTGTGAGCCACGCCACCCCAGGTGTCCCCGAGCGGGTCTACCTCGACAACGGCGGGCGGGCCCCGTGGCACCCGCTCGCCCGGCAGGCCTTCGAGCAGGCCCTCGCCGACGGCTGGGCCGACCCCCGCCGGCTGCACGCCGAGGGCCGCCGCGCGGCCCGGCTGCTCGACGGCGCCCGCGAGGCGATCGCCGCCGTGCTCGGCGCGCGGAGCCAGGAGGTCCGGTTCACGCCGAGCCACACGGCCACTCTCCACGCCGCGGTCGCGTCGGCGGCCGCCGCCCGACGGCGCGCCGGTTCCGCGGTCGTCGTCGGCGCCGTCGAGCGCGCCGCCGTGCTGCACGCGGCGACGCTCGCCGCGGGGGATACCGGTCCCGTGCCCGTCGACCGGCTCGGTCGGGTCGACGTCGACGCCATGGTCGCCGCGGTCGGGGCTCCCGGCGTCGCGCTGGCCGCGCTCCAGCACGCGAACGGCGAGGTGGGCACGGTCCAGCCGGTCGAGGCGGTGCACGAGGCGGCCCGCGCGGCCGCCGTCCCCCTGCTGGTCGACGCCGGGGCGAGCGTCGGGCACGTGGCGGTGCCCGACGCCTGGGACCTCCTCGCCGCCGACCCGGCCGACTGGGGCGGGCCCGCCGGCGTCGGCGTCCTCGCCGTCCGGCAGCGGGTGCGCACCGCGCCCGTCGGGCCCGAGGACGAGGACCCGTGGGCCCCGGGCGGCGTGAGCGTGCCGCTCGCGTTCGCCGCCGCGGTGGCTCTGCAGGCGGTCGAGTCCGACCGCGTGGCGCAGGAGGCGCGCCGCCGGGCGCTGGTGGAGCGCGTGCGTGCCGCGGTGGCGCGCATCCCCGACGTCGAGGTGGTGGGCGACCCGGACGACCGGCTTCCCCACGTGGCCACGTTCTCGTTCCTCTACGTGGACGGCGAGGCGCTCGTGACGGAGCTGGACCGGCACGGGTTCGCGGTCGGCTCGGGCTCGGCGTGCACCGCGAGCACGCTGGAGCCGTCGCACGTGCTGGCCGCGATGGGCGTGCTCACGCACGGCAACGTGCGGATCGCCCTGGACCGGTCCACCACGGCCGACGAGGTCGACCGCTTCTGCGCGGTGCTCCCCGGCGCGGTGGCGAAGGTCCGGGAGATGCTGGGCGTCGGCGGCCTCTGACTCCCCTCGTCCGTGTCAGACGTACGGGTCACTAGAGTGACCTGTGTGTCTGACACGCTGGTGGACGCTCGCGGGCTGCGCTGCCCGCTGCCCGTGATCCGGCTCGCCGCGGCGGCGAAGGGCCTGCCCGCCGGCACGGAGCTGACCGTCCTGTCGACCGACCCCGCGGCCAAGCTCGACGTGCCCGCGTGGTGCCGGATGCGCGGCCACGAGCACGTGGGGACCCGGGAGCACCGGGCCGCGGCCCCGGAAGCCGGGGACGAGGCCTGGGACGGCTGGGCCGTCACGGTCCGCCTCGGCTGACGCACGCGGCTCCGGCGCCCCTTCCGGGAACGACGACGGGCCGGTCACCCTGAGGTGACCGGCCCGTCGTGCCGAGAACTACGCTCGGCGAGCTTCGATCAGGAGAACGACCCGCCGCAGGCGCATGCGCTGCCGGCGTTCGGGTTGTCGATCGTGAAGCCCTGCTGCTCGATGGTGTCCTTGAAGTCGATCGTGGCGCCCTCGAGGTACGGCACGCTCATCTTGTCCACGACGACCTCGACGCCGTCGTAGTCGCGCAGAGCGTCCCCGTCGAGCACCCGCTCGTCGAAGTAGAGCTGGTAGATCAGCCCGGAGCAGCCACCCGGCTGCACCGCTACGCGGAGGCGCAGGTCGTCGCGGCCCTCCTGCTCGAGCAGGCTACGGACCTTGCCCGCGGCGACGTCGGTGACGTTGACGCCGTGGGTTGCGATGTCCGTGGTGGTGTCGGTCATGTCATCTCCCGATCGTGTTCGACATACCGGTTGTCGATCCTTGAACGTTGCCAACCGATGAGCTGGTCCGTCTGTTCCCGCGTTCCGGTCTGTTCTCAGATCGTACGCCCAGGTCTCGCCCGAGCCCATCACCGTTCCGCCTGCGCGGCACGGTGAGCGCTGTCAGTCTGCCCAGCCCGGGGACCACGTCCGGGCCACGCGCGCGACGTCGTCGTCCGCCACCTCGTGCACCCCGCTGAGGCCCGCCGTGGACCACTCCCGCCTGCTCACCTGGCTGCGCCCGGTGAGCACGACGACGGGGACGGCGTGCGGCGCGGCGGCGGCCGCCGCCTCCACGACGACCCCCCGGTGCAGCCCCTCGCCGTCGAGCAGCGTGACGTACGCCACTACGACGTCGGCGCGTGCGGCGGCGTCGCTCAGCGCCGCCTGCTCCGCCCGCGGCAGGGCCGACGGGGCCGGCCCGGGCGGGGTCGGCCCCGGGTGGGCCGGCCCCACGTCCTGCGGCCCGACGGCGGCCGGCCGGCCCACCGGGATCGCCGGACCCGCCAGGAGCACGCCACGGCCCGCACCCTCCTCGTGCCCGTTGCCGGAGCCGCCGCCCGGCGCACCGCCCGGACCGCCCGTGGACGCGGCGGCGGCCGCCGGCACCCGGACCACGCGCGCCTCGGTGCCGGCGTGCGGCGCGGCGGCATGCCACGCGGAGGCCAGTCGCTCGGCGTCGGGCAGGGTCTCGGCAAGCAGCAGCACGTGCACGAGACGCATCGTGGCACCGTCCTGACCGGGTGTCATCACCGCGTGTCATGATGGTGACCGTGAGCACCCTGCTGGCTGAATACTCCGGCTTCTCCGAGCCCGCCTCCTCCCCGTTGCTGTTGCTCGGCCAGGGTCGTGACCTGGCCTCCGAGCGCGGCGTGGAGTGTACGGGCGAGCTTCCCGCACCGAGCGACCCGGACCTGGTGGACCGGGCCCGCGCCGCACGGGCCGCCCTCGGCAGCCGCGCGTTCGTCCTGGGCCACCACTACCAGCGCGACGAGGTCATCGACTTCGCCGACGTGACCGGCGACTCCTTCAAGCTCGCGCGCGAGGCAGCCGCCCGCCCCGAGGCCGAGTTCATCCTGTTCTGCGGGGTGCACTTCATGGCCGAGAGCGCGGACATCCTCACGTCCGACGCGCAGCAGGTCGTGCTGCCGGACCTCGCGGCCGGCTGCTCCATGGCCGACATGGCCGCGATCGGCCAGGTCGAGGAGGCCTGGGCCGTGCTGCAGGACGTCGGCATCGCCGACTCCACGATCCCCGTCACCTACATGAACTCGTCGGCCGCCATCAAGGCGTTCACCGGGCGCCACGGTGGCACCGTCTGCACCTCCTCCAACGCGGAGGTCGCGCTGCGCTGGGCGTTCGACCAGGTGGGCGGCATCGACGGCACCGGCAAGGTCCTGTTCCTCCCCGACCAGCACCTGGGCCGCAACACCGCCGTGCTGGAGCTGGCGATGTCGCTGGACGACTGCGTGGTCTTCGACCCGCGCAAGCCGAACGGCGGGCTGACCGACCAGGAGCTGCGCGACGCCCGGATGATCCTGTGGCGCGGGCACTGCTCGGTCCACGGCCGCTTCTCGGAGCAGAACGTCACCGACATCCGCGCGGCGGTGCCCGGCATCAACGTGATGGTGCACCCCGAGTGCAAGCACGAGGTCGTCACCGCCGCCGACTACGTCGGCTCGACGGAGTACATCATCAAGCAGCTCGACGCCGCCGAGCCCGGCTCCTCGTGGGCCATCGGCACGGAGCTCAACCTCGTCCGCCGGGTCGCCCGCGCGCACCCGGACAAGCAGGTGCACTACCTCGACTCGACGGTGTGCTTCTGCTCCACGATGAACCGCATCGACCTGCCCCACCTGGTGTGGGCCATGGAGTCGCTCGTGGAGGGGCGCATGGTGAACCGGATCGTCGTGGACGCCGACGATGCCCACTGGGCGCGCGTGGCCCTCGACCAGATGCTGGCCCTTCCCGGAATCTGACCGGGCTGAGCGTGTGAGCGGCAACGGCGGGCTGCGCATCGGGATCTTCGTCTTCGACGGGGCGGAGGAGCTCGACGTCGTCGGACCCTTCGAGGTCTTCGCGGAGTGGGGCTCGCACTCGCAGCTGCGGCCCACCGTGAGCACGTTCTCCTGGGACGGCTCCGGCGTGCGGCTCGCCAAGGGGCTGCGGATCCTGCCCGCGCACGGCGCGGACGACGTGGGCCCGCTGCACGTGCTGGTCTACCCGGGCGGCATGGGCACGCGGCCGCTGCTGGCCGAGCCGGGGCACCTGGAGTGGCTGCGCCAGATCCGCAAGCAGACCCCGATCATGGCGAGCGTCTGCACGGGTGCCCTGCCCCTGGCCGCCGCCGGGCTGCTCGCGGGGCGACCCGCCACCACGCACCACGAGCACTACGACGAGCTCACCGAGCTGGACCCGAGCGTGCTGGTGGACACCGAGGCGCGGTACGTGGACGACGGCGACGTGATCACGTCCGCCGGCGTCTCGGCGGGCATCGACATGGCGCTCCACCTGGTCGAACGCCTGGAGACCCCGGCCGCGGCCCGGCTGGTGCGCAACGCGATCCAGCACCCGCCGACGGCGCTCGGCGCGCCCGGACCAGGGACCGGACCGGGTATCTGATACTGCCAGTTTCCGGTATAACCTCGGGCGCATGGCTCGCATGCTCCAGCTCACCTGGACCGGACTCTTCCCGCGCAAGGCCCGCCCCGGACAGACCCTGCTCGACCCCTCGGTCACCCGGATGCGCGTCGGCCCCCTGGACCTCGACTCCTACCTGCACGTCAACAACGGCACGTACCTGCAGATGATGGACGTCGCCCGGAACAACCAGATCGCCGACCTCGGCATGTTCCCGGTCGCCAAGGAGAAGGGCTGGGCCCCCGTGGTCGCGGCCTCGACCATGAAGTACCGGCGCTCCCTGCAGCCGTTCGACCGGTTCGAGATCACGACCCGGATCCTGGGCTGGGACGAGCGCGTCTTCTACCTGGAGCAGGTCTTCACGCGGGGCGACACGCTGTACGCCCGCGGGATCGTCGCGAGCCGGTTCCTGGACCGCAGGGGCAACCGGATCTCGGCGCTCGACGTCGTCCGGGACGCCACGGGGCAGGACCTGCCCTCCCCCGCCCTTCCCGAGGACGTCGCGGCCTGGGCCCGCGCGATGGATGTCGCACCGCGCGAGCCCTCCGCGAAGAACTAGAGGGACGGGCTGGAGGGACGGGCTAGAGCCCTTCGCCGATCTTCGTCAGCAGCAGCGCCTCGGCCAGGACGACGTTCTGCAGCTCCCCGAGGTGCACCGACTCGTTCGCGCCGTGCGCCCGCGAGTCCGGGTCCTCGACGCCCGTCACGAGGATCGCGGCGTCCGGGAAGATCTCGAGCAGGTCCGCGATGAACGGGATGGACCCGCCCACGCCGACGTCGACCGGCGGGGTGCCCCACGCCTCGGTGAAGGCGGCACGGGCCGCCCGCATCGCCGCCGTGTCGCCCGGGGCGAGGAACGGCTTGCCCTGCTCGCCCGAGCGCCACGTGACCTGTGCGCCGAACGGCGCGTGCTTCGCGACGTGGGCGGCGAGGGCGGCGTCGGCCGCGGCCGGGTCCTGGCCCGGCGCGAGCCGCAGCGAGATCTTCGCGGTGCAGCGCGGCGCGATCGTGTTGGACGCCTCGGCCACCGAGGTGACGTCCATGCCGATGACGGACAGCGCGGGCTTGGACCACAGGCGCCCCGACAGCGTGCCGGTGCCGGCGAGCTCCGCGCCGTCGAGCAGCGAGGAGTCGGCACGGAACTCGGCCTCGGAGTAGTCGACCTCGGGCTCGGGCGCGGTGACCAGACCCTCGACCGCGACGTCGCCGGCCTCGTCGTGGAACGTCGCCACGAGGCGCGACATCAGGGTGACGGCGTCCAGCACCGCGCCGCCGAACATGCCGGAGTGCACCGCGTGGTCCAGGACCCGCAGCTCGATCTCGCCGTCGACGAGGCCGCGCAGCGACGTCGTGAGGGCGGGGACGCCCACCTTCCAGTTCGTGGAGTCGGCCACGACGATGACGTCGGCCGCGAGCAGGTCGCGGTACTGCTCCAGGAAGGCGCGGAACGACGGCGACCCCGACTCCTCCTCGCCCTCGAGGAACACGGTGACGCCCACGGGCAGGTCGGCACCGTCCGGCAGGCCGAGGGTGCGCAGGGCGCCCAGGTGGGCCACGATGCCCGCCTTGTCGTCGGCCGCGCCACGGCCGTAGAGCCGCTCCCCCACCTGCGTGGGCTCGAACGGCTCGGTGTCCCAGGTCGCGGGGTCGCCCGGCGGCTGCACGTCGTGGTGTGCGTACAGCAGCACGGTCGGCGCGCCCTCGGGCGCGGGGCGGCGCGCGACGACGGCGGGCGCGCCGGGCGTGCCGTCGGGGCGCGGGGCGGACAGGATCTGGACGTCCGGCAGACCCGCGTCGCGCAGGAGCTGCGCCGTGGCGGCGGCGCTGGCGGCCACGTGCGCCTGGTCGAACGCGGCGGCCGAGACGCTCGGGATGCGGACGAGCGCCTCGAGGTCGGCCTGCAGAGCGGGGAACAGCTCGGTGACGCGGGCCCGGAGGGCCGCGGTGGTATCGATGGTCACAGCCCCACGTTAACGGCTCGGAACCGGCCGCCGCCGGGAGCGATTAGGCTGGGAGGGTGTTCTCCCGCAGCAAGACTTCGACTCCAGACGGCGTGACCCCCGTGGGCGACTCCCCGGACGAGGTGACGCCGACGTCCGACACGACGTCGGGTGCCGCCGCCGGCAAGGGCCGGCCGACGCCCAAGCGCAACGTCGCGCAGGCCGCGAACAAGCGTCCCCTGGTCCCGGACGACCGCCGGGCGGCGCGCAAGACCCAGCGCGAGAAGTCGCGCATCGACCGGGAGCGCTCCTACCAGGCGATGCAGACCGGCGACGAGCGGTACATGCCGGCCAAGGACAAGGGCCCGGTGCGCCGGTACGTGCGCGACTTCGTCGACGCGCGCTGGAACCTGGGCGAGTTCTTCCTGCCGGTCGCGTTCATCTTCCTGTTCGCGACGTTCTTCACGACGCAGTACCCGCAGCTCAGCATCTTCGTGATGCTCGGCCTGTACGGGTTCCTGTTCCTGACGATCATCGACGTGTGGCTGCTGTGGCGTTCGCTGAAGAAGCGCCTGACGGCCAAGTTCGGTGAGGTCCCGCGCGGCCTCGTGATGTACACGGTCACCCGCGCCTACCAGCTGCGCCGCTCGCGGCTGCCCAAGCCGATGAGCAAGAAGCGCGGCAACTACCCGGAGTGATCCTGCGGCCGCTGCGGCAGAACCGCTGAGAGACCTGTGGCGAGACGGAACCGGCTGGTTCCGTCTCGCCACAGGTCTATCCGGGCGGACCCGGGGAGGTCAGGCGAGGCGCTTCTTCGGCATGCCCTCGAGGGTCTTGGCCGGGTCGCGCTCGACGACGCCGTCGAGGGCCTCGTCGATCTGCTTGAGCAGCTCGTCCGGGATGGTCACGCCCGACGCCTTGACGTTCTCCGCGACCTGCTCGGGGCGGGACGCGCCCACGAGCGCGGCGGCCACGTTGTCGTTCTGCAGCACCCAGGCCACGGCGAGCTGCGCCATGGACAGGCCCAGCTCGTCGGCCACCGGCTTGAGGTTCTGCACGGCGGTCAGGGTCTCGTCGCTCATGAAGCGGCTGATCGTCTGCGCGCCGCCCTTCTGGTCCGTGGCCCGCGAGCCGGCCGGCGCGGCCTGGCCCGGCAGGTACTTGCCGGAGAGCACGCCCTGCGCCATGGGCGACCACACGATCTGCGAGACGCCGACCTCCTTCGAGGCGGGCACGACCTCGTCCTCGATGACGCGCCACAGCATCGAGTACTGCGGCTGCGACGAGATGAGCTGGAAGCCGAGCTCCTTGGCGAGCGCGGCGCCGGCGCGGATCTGGTCGGCGGTCCACTCGGAGACGCCGATGTAGAGGGCCTTGCCCTGGCGGACGACGTCGGCGAACGCCTGCATCGTCTCCTCCAGCGGCGTCTCCACGTCGTAGCGGTGCGCCTGGTACAGGTCGACGTAGTCGGTGCCGAGCCGCGTCAGGGAGCCGTTGATCGACTCCAGGATGTGCTTGCGCGACAGGCCCGTGTCGTTGGGGCCCTTGGGGCCGGTGGGCCAGTACACCTTGGTGAAGATCTCCAGGGACTCGCGGCGCTCGCCCTTCAGCGCGTCGCCGAGCACCTGCTCCGCGACCGTGTTGGCGTAGACGTCCGCGGTGTCGAAGGTGGTGATGCCGGCGTCGAGGGCGGCGCGGACGCACGCCGTGGCGACGTCGTTCTCGACCTGCGAGCCGTGGGTGAGCCAGTTGCCGTAGGTGATCTCCGAGATCTTGAGACCACTGTTGCCGAGGTACCGGTAGTTGACCATGGCATCACCCTATGACAACGGTCGAATCGCTTTGACCCACTTTCACGCACCGGAACGACCACGTGCACCCAGGATGCCGATCGGGGCCCGGTCCCGGCGCTCAGGGCTCGAACCTGGCCCGGTACAGCGACGCCGTTCCGTCGCCCGGGCTCTCCACGTGCCAGGCGACGAGGTCGCCCGCGACCGCTGCCGAGACCGCGCGATCGTTCGGGACCACCCCGAAGTGGTCCACCACCTGGGGCTGCCCGTCGCCGACCGCGTCGGCGACCAGGTAAACGGTGTCGCCCTTGTTCCCCGCCGTGCTCCACACCACGTCGCCCGCCGACACGTCCAGCGAGGTCACGACCTCCCCGGCGGTCTCCGGTCCGAAGACCCGCTCCCGGCCCGTCTCACGGTCCAGGACGTGGACCATCACGCCGTCGTTCCAGGCCACGAGCCGGTCGGACACCGCGAGCTCGCGCCCCCAGTAGGCACCGGTGCCGGGCCTCGCCGGGGCGGCGGGCCGAAGTGTCTCCGTGCGCCCGTCGTCCCGGTGGGAGGTGATGGCGTACCGCATCGTCCCGTCGGCGACCCGCTCCACCGTAGTGACCACCAGCTCGTCGTCGTGGGTCGCGAACGTCCGGACGCCCGTCGCGACGACCTGCTCGGGGCCGGTGCCGTCCACCGCCGTCGCCGAGACGGTGCGCACGAGCTCGCCGTCCGGTCCGGGCGCCTCGGTCAGCCAGGCGACCCGTCCGGCGGTGAGCCCGAGCGACGGGTCACCGAGGACCGCGCCGTCCGCCGCGTGATCCGAGGCGCGGTGCTCCGCCACGGTGAACCGAACCGATTCCGGTCCACGCACGCGGATCGCCCACACGCCCGGGTCGCCCTCGGTGACGGGCGAGTCGACCCAGGCCAGCCAGCTGTCCTGGCGCACCGCTGAGAGGACCACGGTGCTCAGGCCGCCGAGCGCGCTCGAACTCTCGTACTCGCCGGCATGCGGAATCCCGTCCTCCTGGATCTCCACGATCTCGATCACGGACGAACCGGCACTCCCGGCCAGGTCAGGGTTCCCGGACTCCGCGAACGACTTCACCATGAAGTACGAGCCGTCCTCGGCGAGCGTCGCCGTGGCGGTCCCGTCGCCCGACACGGCGAAGGTCTCGCGCAGCGGCTCCACCTCGGCGGAACCGACAGGCGCGGCGGTCAGGCCTGGCCCGGGTGCCGCGTCGTCACGCCGTTCGAGCAGCCGCTCGATGCCGGTCACCTCCCGGAACCACTCGCTGCCCGGCAGGGCGACCTCCCCCAGGCCCGGCACGCGCACCGGCCCCGCCAGGAACCACACGAGCAGGAGCGCGGCGACGCCCGACGTCGCGCCCTGCGCGGCCCGACGACGGCGCAGCGACGCCTTGCTGCCCCGCAGCACCGCGGCGGCGTCCAGGGCGGGCGCGTCGACCGCCTCCAGGTCCGCCTCGGTGACGAAGCCGCGCAGCCGCTCCAGCGCGCGGGCGTTGGTCGCCTTGACCGTGCCGACGCTCCGGCCGAGCTCCGCCGCGACGTCCGCCTCCGAGAGGTCCAGCAGGTGCCGGAGCACCACGACGCGCCGCTGCTGCGGCGCGAGCCGCGCGAGGGCGCGGACGAGCGCGTCGCGGAGCTCCACCTCGCCGGCCCGGTCCGGGGTGGTCCCCACCGGGAGGCGGTCGTCGCCCGGCACGACCTCGCGCCGGGTGTGCCGCCACGTGTCGATGCGCAGGTTGACCAGGACCCGCCGGGCATAGGCGCGCGGCTCGCGGTCCCGTACCCGGTCCCAGACGCGGTAGGTGCGCTCGAACGCGGTCTGCACCAGGTCCTCGGCCCGGTGGCTGTCGCCGGCCAGGAGGTACGCGGTGCGGTACAGGTAGGGTCCGGCCGTCTCGACGAACGCGACGAAGTCGTCGTCGCGCGCCCGGGCCACGCGGACCGTGGCGCGCCCGGTCTCGGTCTGCCCGGTCTCGGCGTGCCCGGCCTCTTCGGTGTCGGTGCTCATGTCCCCCACCACGGTCACCGAGGCTCGCAGGTTTACCGGCCGACGGCGAGGGCGGGCCGCGCGACCACCCCACGAGACTCACCCCATGACACTCACCCCATGAGGCTCACCCCACGAGGCCGCGCGGCGCGAGCCACCGCGCGGCGACCTGGACCACCGGGCCCACGCCGAAGGCGAAGACCACGGTCGCCCACCCGAACGTCCCGCCCAGCAGCACCCCCACCACGACCACCGTGACCTCGATGACGGTCTTCACCAGCCAGACGGGCCAGCCTGTGCGCTGCACGATCCCGGTCATCAGCCCGTCCCGCGGCCCCGGCCCGAGCCGCGCCCCGACGTAGGCCGCCGTGCTCACCCCGAGCAGCACCGTCCCGCCCAGCGCCAGCACGATCCCGGTGGCGAGCGCCGGCTCGGGCAGCAGCCGTTCGAGCACCCACAGCGAGGGGTCGATGACGAGGCTGATCACGATGATGTTGGCGATCGTGCCGATCCCCGGCTTCTGGCGCAGCGGGATCCACGCGAGCATCACCAGCAGCCCGACGCCGAGCACGACCCAGCCGTACGCCAGCCCGGTCCGGTCCACGATGCCCTGGTCCAGGACGGCCCACGGCATCGCGCCCTGGCCCGAGTGGAGCATCAGCGCCGTGGCGACGCCGAAGCCCACGAGCCCGAGCAGGAGCTGGACGCCGCGGCGCACCGGGTGCATCAGGACCGGGGCGCCGGGCGCGGCAGCGGCGATCGCGGTGTCGGTCGCAGGGGCAGGCTCGGCCGGGCGGCCGGTGGTCGTCGTCATGTCCCCATGGTGCGGGGCCATTGGCCTTGTCATCCAGGGCCAATCGCGCAAGAGTGGCCCCTATGTCCGCCGCGACCCCGACCGTGCTGCGTCAGCTCTCCCCCGCCACGACCGCCCGCCTGCTCGGCTCGTGGCACGCGGGCGGGCCCGCCTACGTGGCCCTCGCCGACGCCCTGCGCGCCGCCGTCCTGTCCGGCACGCTCGCCCCGAACACCCGCCTGCCCAGCGAACGTGAGCTCGCGGCGACGCTCAAGGTGTCGCGCACCACGACGTCGGGCGCATACGCGCGGCTGCGCGAGCTGGGCTTCGCGGTCAGCCGCGTCGGGTCGGGCACGGTCGCCACGCTGCCGCAGCGCAGCGCCGATCCCGCCCCCGGCCGGCCGGCCGGGGGCGACGCCCCGGTGGCCGACGACGCCCTGCGGGCCGTGACGCCCGCGGGCCTGCCGTCCGGCGTCGGGCACCTGGACCTGTGGCAGGCCACCCCGCCCGCGCCACCAGAGCTGCACGAGGCCTTCGCGCGGGCCCTGGAGCGCCTGCCCGCCTACCTCGACTCGGGCGGCTACGAGCCGCACGGCCTCACGCCGCTGCGCGAGGCCGTCGCCGCGCGCTATCGCGAGCGCGGCGTGCCGACCACGGCCGACGAGATCCTGGTGACCACCGGCGCCCAGCAGGCGATCGCGCTGCTGGCGCACACCCACCTGCACCCGGGCGATCGGGCGGTCGTGGAGTCGCCCACCTACTTCCATGCCATGGAGTCGATGCGCGACGCCGGGGGCCGGGTGGTCGGCGTGCCCACGGGTCCGCTCGACGTCGACCTGCTCGCCTCCACGGTGCGGCGCGCCCAGCCGCGGCTGGTGTACCTCGTGCCGGACTTCCAGAACCCGACGGCGTTCGTGATGTCCGCCGGCGAGCGTGCGGCGGTCCGGGAGATCGCCGACCGGTACGGCGTCACGGTCGTGGGCGACGAGACGCTCGTCGAGCTCAACCTGTCGGACGTCGAGCTGCCGCCCGCGTTCGCCGGGGACGGGACGTCACCGCACGTGGTGACGGTGGGGTCGGCCTCGAAGGCGTTCTGGGGCGGGCTGCGCGTCGGCTGGGTCAGGGCGCACCCGCAGGTGATCGCCCACCTCGCGCGGGCGCGGCAGTCGGCGGACATCGCGACGGCCGTGCTCGAGCAGCTCGCCGTGGTGGAGCTGCTCGGGCGCCACGAGGAGGTCATGGCCGGCCGGCGCCGGATGCTGCGCGAGCGGAGGGACCTCCTCGTCCACCGGCTCCGGGAGGCGTTCCCCTCCTGGGACGTGCCGACGCCGCAGGGCGGGCTGTTCTGCTGGGTCGACCTGGGCCGGCCGGTCGCCCAGGCGTTCGCCGCCGCGGCGGCCGCGGAGGGCGCGCTCGTGGCGGCCGGGCCGATCTTCAGCCCCGAGAGCACCGGCTCCGCGTCCCGCGTGCGGCTCACCTTCACGCGGTCACCGGCCGAGCTGGCCGACGCCGTGCCGCGGCTCGCCCGGGCCTGGAGCCGGGTGGTGCCGTCCGGCAGGGCGAGGCGCTAAGCCGAGGCGCTATGCCGAGGCGCTGACCCGAGGCCGCGGGGCCTCAGGGGATCCGCAGCTCCACACCCGGCGCGGCCTGCGTGCCGTCGTGCAGCAGGCTCGCCAGCACGGCGCCGGCCGTGGCCAGCTCGCGCCAGTGCTCACCGAGCCACTGCTCGGCGTCGTACTGCGCGGTGAAGACGGGCGTGACGGGGTCGCTCAGGCGACGCCCCTCGGCGTCGTCCAGGGCCCACTCCCACTGCGGACGGATCACTCGTACCTCCCACTAGCCGTCGAGCCGGCCGACCGGGTCAGGGCGCGGTTGATCTCCGACGCCCACAGCGGCCCCTCGTAGACGAACGACGTGTACCCCTGGGTCAGGTCGGCGCCGGCGCGCAGGTACGCGCGGACGTCGTCGGCCCGGGTGATGCCGCCCACGCCGATGATGACGGGGCCCGTGCCGAGCCGCTCGCGCAGGCGCGCGACCACCTCGATGCCCCGGCCGAGCAGCGGCGGGCCGGACAGCCCGCCCGGGCCGCGGTCGTGCCCGATGGTCGTGTTGACCGCGACCACGCCGTCGAGCCCCAGCTCCAGCACGAGGTCGGCAACGGCGTCGACGTCCTCGTTCGCGAGGTCGGGGGCGATCTTCACCAGGAGCGGGATCCTGCGGCCCGTGCCCTTGCCCGCGGCCGTCCCGGTGGTGGCCTCGTCGGCGGCGGCGCGGACCGCCTCCAGGATGGGCCGCAGCGACTCGGTCGCCTGCAGGTCACGCAGGCCGGGGGTGTTCGGCGACGACACGTTGACCACGAGGTAGTCCGCCCAGGGAGCCAGCAGCCGGGCCGACGTCGCGTAGTCGGCGGCGGCGAACTCGGGCGGCGTCACCTTGGACTTGCCGATGTTGGCGCCGACCACGATCGCCCGGCCCGCGGCGGTGCGGCGCAGCGCGCGCAGCCGGTCCGCGGCCGCGGCCGCGCCCTCGTTGTTGAAGCCCATCCGGTTGCGCACGCCCCGCACGTCGAGCTCGCGCCACATGCGCGGCTTGTCGTTGCCGGGCTGCGGGCGCGCGGTGACGGTGCCGATCTCGACGAACCCGAAGCCGAGCATCGTCAGGCCCCGGACGGCGCGCGCGTTCTTGTCGAACCCGCCCGCCAGGCCGAACGGCGCGGGCACCACGCGGCCGAAGAGGCGCACGCTGCCCGGGCCCCCGGCGCGCTGGCCCAGGTACGGGGCGAGCGCGCCCTGCGCGACGTCCCGCAGGACCGGCACCTTCCCGGCGCGCTCGATCAGCGAGAACGCGATCTCGTGGGCACGTTCCGGGTCCATCCGGCGGAAGACACCGTTGAACAACAGCGAGTACGGCCAGCTCATGCAGTCCTCTCCTCGGACGTGCTGCGCGACGTCCGCCACAGCCACCACAGCCCCACGAAGGGCAGGACCAGGGGCACGTAACCGTAGCCCTGGCCGAATCCGGACCAGACGGTCGACTCGCCGAACACGTCCGGGTCGGCGAGCGACAGCGCCCCGATCGTGACCACGCCGACCGCCTCGATCCCGACGGTGATCCACGCCGTCACGCGCCAGGCGGGCGTGCCGATCGCGAGAGCGAAGGTCGCGACCACGTAGACCGCGGCCGCGAGCGTGGAGAGCGTGTACGCCACGGGCGCCTCGCCGAACTTCACGACGAGCTCGTAGGACGAGCGGCCGAGGGCGGCGAACGCCAGGATCCCGTAGATGGTCACCAGGACGCGGCCGAAGCCCCGCCCGGTCCGTCGTCCGGCTGTCCGTTCCGTCATCGCCATCAGGCCCCCGTCCAGATCTGCCACATGCGCCACTCGAGGAAGGCCACCGTCAGGGACGCGACGAGCAGCACCACCGAGCTCCACTTCGTGCGCTCCGCGAAGGCCCACGCGGCGGCGACCGGCAGGATCACCAGTGTCGTGGCGAAGTACCCCCAGAACAGCACCGGGTCGCTCGCACCGCCGCCGCCCGCACCCTGGACGATCGCGACGACGCCCTGCACGAGCAGGAAGAACTCGATGACGGCGCCGCCCCAGAGCTGGTTCAGGATGACCGCGCGGTCGCGGGCGACGAACCACCCGGCCCACCCGGCCAGGACCACGCAGAGCGCGACCACGAGGAGCAGGAGGGCAGGGATCACGTCCTGCAGACTACCGGGCGGTCCCGGTGGGGCGGCAATCGGATCGTGCGTGACCTGCGCCTCCATGAGGCCGGGCGAGGGCGTGTACGGGCGGCGTGCGGGGCAGTGCACGGGCCCCGTCCCGGCCCGAGGTCCGGCTGTCGGAGGCCCGGGATACCATCGGCTGCGTGACCGACGTGACCCTCTCCAGCAAGAATCCCACCGCCGTGAAGGCCGAAGCGCTCGTGGTGGCGACCGCCCAGACGTCGGACGGCGTAGCCGTCGTGTCCGACCAGCTCCCCACGGACCTCCTGACGCAGCTCGAGACGCTCGCCCCGCAGCTCGGCGTCACCGGCGCGCGCGACGAGGTACGCAAGATCCCGGCCGGCGACAAGCTCGCCGCCGACGTCCTCGTCCTGACGGGCCTGGGTGAGCGCGCCGAGGACGGCACGTTCGCCGCCGAGACGCTGCGCCGCGCGGCAGGCGCGGCGACCCGCGAGCTGGTGGGCCTCAAGTCCGCCGCGATCGCCCTGCCCGCGTCCGACGACGCGGAGATCACCGCCGTCACGGAGGGCGCGCTGCTGGGCGCCTACACCTTCAACCGGTACCGCACCGCCGGCAAGGACGCCGCGAACGGTACGAAGGACGCGAAGAGCAACGGCAAGGACGCCGCGAAGAACGGCAAGGACCCGGTCGCCGCGATCGAGATCCTCACCCCGCTGCACAAGAACGCGAAGGCCAAGCTGGCCGCCGAGCGCGCCGAGATCCTCGCCGCGGCGGTCCACGCCACGCGCGACCTGGTCAACACCGCCCCCAACGAGCTGTACCCGGCCACGTTCGCCGACGCCGCGAAGGCCGCGGCCAAGGACGTGAAGCACGTCAAGGTGACGGTGCTGGACGACAAGCAGCTCGCGTCGGGCGGCTACGGCGGCCTCACGGCCGTCGGGCAGGGCTCGTCGCGCGGCCCGCGCCTGGTCAAGGTCGCCTACGCGCCCGCCAAGCCGGACGCGAAGGTCGCGCTCGTCGGCAAGGGCATCACGTTCGACTCGGGCGGCATCTCGATCAAGCCGGCCGCCGGCATGGAGGCCATGAAGTCCGACATGGCCGGCGCCGCCGCCGTGCTGTCCACGGTGATCGCCGCCGCCAAGCTGAACCTCCCGGTCGCCGTCACCGGCTACCTCTGCCTCGCCGAGAACATGCCGGGCGGCAACGCGCAGCGTCCCGCCGACGTCATCACGATCTACGGCGGCAAGACCGTCGAGGTGCTCAACACCGACGCCGAGGGCCGCATCGTCATGGCCGACGGCCTCGTGTCCGCCGTCGAGGACGGCCACGACGTGGTGCTCGACATCGCCACCCTCACGGGCGCCCAGATGGTCGCGCTCGGCAACCGCACGTCCGCCGTCATGGGCACCGACGAGGTGCGCGACGAGGTCAAGGCCGCCGCCGACGCGTCGGGCGAGCTCTTCTGGCCCATGCCGCTCCCGGAGGAGCTCAAGGCCAACATCAAGTCCAAGGTGGCCGACGTCGCCAACTCCGGCCCGCGCTGGGGCGGCATGCTCAACGCCGGCCTGTTCCTGCAGACCTTCGTGGGCGACCACCCGTGGGCGCACCTGGACATCGCCGGCCCCGCCTTCAACGAGGGCGGCGCGCACGGCTACACGTCCGGGGGCGGCACCGGCGTCGGCGTCCGCACCCTCCTGGGCTTCGTCGAGGGCCGGGCCGCCGCGAAGTAGCTACTTCTTGCGCTGGGCGCTGTTCCAGTCGCGCATCCGCTGGGGGTAGCCGGTGAACCGTACGTTGTACACCGGCACCCCGAGCTGGTTCGCGATGTCGAACGCGGTGCGCTCGTCGGGCACCCGGCGGCGCGTCCACTCACCGGTGCTCGCCACGAGCAGGATGGTGCTGGGGATGTCGGTGGTCGGGGGCTCCACGTAGGCCTCGACCCCGACGCGCGAACCGATGAACTCACCGAGGTGCGCCAGGGTCTGGCGGCGCGCGTCGTTGCCGGTAGGGCGGGATCCGCTACCGGGTGCGGAGCGTCGCTGGAAGAAGCGCGCGAGCGAGCTACGGGACTGGCGGGGCATGCACCGAGGGTACTAGCGAGACCGGCGCTGTCCTAGGCATCTCCACGCACATCGCAGGAAACTCGCACCTTCTCGCCGCCGACCGTCCCAGCACGGACCGGGCACGGAGCGGGCACGGACCGGGCACGCCGTCCTGTCACAGGGCCGCCGGAGCGTCAATGTCGCCACGGTCACACCCGACAAGCCGCGTACACGATTGGGGCCACGCCCGCTGAAGTGTCAAGATGGCATGCGGCGACAACCCACGCAGCCGACGAAGCCGAGCGGTCACCGCCGCAGAGTCAACGAGGAGCCAGCACGTGCCTACGCATGACAGTCCGACCACGTTCGACGTCGTCGTGCTCGGCGGGGGAAGCGGCGGCTACGCCACCGCGCTCCGCTCCGCACAGCTGGGCCTGAGCGTGGCCCTCGTGGAGGAGGGCAAGCTCGGCGGAACGTGCCTGCACGTGGGCTGCGTCCCCACCAAGGCGCTGCTCCACGCCGCCGAGGTGGCCGACGCCGCCACGCACGGCGCGCAGTTCGGTGTGCGCACCTCGCTGGACGGCATCGACATGCCCGGCGTGCTCGCCTACAAGGACTCCGTGGTCGCCGGCCTCTACAAGGGCCTGCAGGGGCTGATCGCCTCGCGGAAGATCACCGTCGTCGAGGGGCACGGCACGCTCGCCTCCCCCGGCGTCGTCGAGGTCACCGCCGCGGACGGCGCGAAGACCAGCTGGACCGGCACCCACGTGGTGCTCGCGACCGGCTCGTACGCGAAGACGCTGCCCGGCCTGGAGCTCGGCGGCCGCATCCTCACCTCCGACCAGGCGCTCACGCTGGACACCGTGCCCAAGTCGGTCGTGGTGCTCGGCGGCGGCGTGATCGGCGTGGAGTTCGCCAGCGTCTGGAAGTCCTTCGGCGCCGACGTGCAGATCGTCGAGGCGCTGCCCCACCTCGTCCCCAACGAGGACGTCGCCCTCTCGAAGGCGCTGGAGCGCGCGTTCCGCAAGCGTGGCATCAAGTTCTCCCTGGGCGAGCGCTTCGCCCAGGCCAAGCAGTCCGACGACGGCGTCCAGGTCGAGCTGGAGTCGGGCACCACGTTCGACGCCGAGCTTCTGCTCGTCGCCGTCGGGCGCGGAGCGCGGACCGCCGACCTCGGCTACGAGGCCGCCGGTGTGCGCGTCGACCGCGGGTTCGTGCTGACCGACGAGCTGCTCCGCACCGGCGTCCCGACGCCGGCCGGCGGGCAGGTCTGGGCCGTCGGTGACATCGTGCCCGGCCTGCAGCTGGCCCACCGCGGGTTCGCGCAGGGCATCTTCGTGGCCGAGCAGATCGCGGGCCTGTCGCCCGCACCGATCGACGAGGCGACGATCCCGCGCGTCACCTACTGCGAGCCGGAGGTGGCGTCGGTCGGCGTCACAGAGGCACGGGCCGCCGAGCTGTACGGCCCGGACGGGGTGGAGACCATCGAGTACAACCTGGCGGGCAACGGCAAGAGCAAGATCCTGGGTACCCAGGGCTTCGCGAAGCTCGTGCGCCGCAAGGACGGACCCGTGGTCGGTATGCACCTGATCGGCTCGCGCGTGGGCGAGCTGATCGGCGAGGGCCAGCTCATCGTGGGCTGGGAGGCGTTCCCTGAGGACGTCGCCTCGCTCGTCCACGCACATCCCACCCAGAACGAGGCACTCGGAGAGGCACACATGGCACTGGCCGGCAAGCCTCTGCACGCCCACAACTGACCATAACGACAAAGGAGACCCCACAGGTCATGTCTGAGAACGTGCAGCTGCCGGCCCTCGGCGAATCCGTCACCGAGGGCACTGTCACCCGCTGGCTCAAGGCTGTCGGCGACGAGGTCGCCGTCGACGAGCCGCTGCTCGAGGTGTCGACCGACAAGGTCGACACCGAGATCCCGTCGCCGATCGCCGGCGTGCTCGAGCAGATCCTCGTCCAGGAGGACGACACCGTGGAGGTCGGCGCCACCCTCGCCGTCATCGGCGACGGCTCCGGATCCGGTGCCGCCCCGGCAGCGCCTGCCGCCGAGCCCGCCGCTGCCGAGGCCCCCGCCCCGGAGGCGACGCCCGAGCCGGCCGAGGCCGCTCCCGCCGAGGCACCCGCGGCGGAGTCGCCCGCCCCTGC
Organism: Promicromonospora sp. MEB111; assembly: GCF_030209445.1. Taxonomy (GTDB): domain Bacteria; phylum Actinomycetota; class Actinomycetes; order Actinomycetales; family Cellulomonadaceae; genus Promicromonospora. The sequence goes on along the minus strand of NZ_JARVSD010000011.1, from coordinate 343,891 downwards.
CGAGGCTCCGGCCGAGGCGCCCGCGCCGGCTCCGGCCGGTGCCGGCACCGACGTGCCGCTGCCCGCGCTGGGCGAGTCGGTCACCGAGGGCACCGTGACGCGCTGGCTCAAGGAGGTCGGTGACGACGTCGCCGTCGACGAGCCCCTGCTCGAGGTCTCGACCGACAAGGTCGACACCGAGATCCCGTCGCCCGTCGCGGGGACGCTCCAGGAGATCCTGGTCAAGGAGGACGAGACCGTCGAGGTCGGCGCCATCCTGGCCCGCGTCGGTTCCGGCGCCGCCGCTCCGGCTGCTGCTCCGGCGCCTGCTGCTCCGGCTCCGGCCCCCGCCGCTGCTGCACCGGCCGCCGCTCCGGCTGCTCCGGCACCCGCTGCCCCAGCACCCGCTGCCCCGGCGCCCGCTGCTCCGGCTCCGGCACCTGCCCCCGCGCCTGCCGCGCCGGCACCGGCCGCGGCCGCTCCGGCGCCTGCTGCTCCGGCGCCCGCCGCCGCTGCTCCCGCCGCCGCGGGCGGTCGCACCATCGGCTCGTACCTGACCCCGCTCGTGCGCAAGCTCGCCGCGGAGAAGGGCGTCGACGTCGCGGAGGTGAAGGGCACCGGTGTCGGTGGCCGCATCCGCAAGGAGGACGTGCTCGCCGCCGCCGAGGCCAAGGCCGCCCCGGCACCCGCCGCCGCTGCCGCACCTGCTGCGAAGGCGCCCGCCGCGACCAAGCTCGAGGTGTCGCCGCTGCGCGGCACCACGGAGAAGATGTCGCGCCTGCGCAAGATCGTCGCCGAGCGCATGCTCGAGGCCGTCCAGTCGCAGGCCCAGCTGACCACGGTCCTGGAGGTCGACGTCACCCGCGTCGCGAAGCTCCGGGGGAAGGCCAAGGAGTCGTTCGCCGCGCGCGAGGGCGCGAAGCTGACCTTCCTGCCGTTCTTCACGCTGGCCGCCGTCGAGGCGCTCAAGGCGTACCCGAAGATCAACGCCACGATCGACACCGAGAAGGGCGAGATCACCTACCACGGCTCGGAGAACGTCGGCATCGCCGTCGACACCGAGCGTGGCCTCGTGGTCCCGGTCATCAAGAACGCGGGCGACCTGAACCTGGCGGGCATCGCCCGGCAGATCCAGGACCTGGGTGCGCGCACCCGCGCCAACAAGGTGACGCCGGACGAGCTCTCGGGCGGGACGTTCAACATCACGAACACCGGCTCCGGCGGCTCCCTCATCGACACGCCGATCGTGCCGCTGGGCCACGCGGCCATCCTGGGTACGGGCACCATCACCAAGCGCCCGGTCGTGGTGACCGACGCGGAGGGCAACGAGAGCATCGCGGTGCGCTCGATGGCGTACATCTTCCTGTCCTACGACCACCGCCTGGTCGACGGTGCGGACGCCGCGCGCTTCCTCACCGCGATCAAGAACCGGATCGAGGAGGGCGCGTTCGAGGCCGAGGTCGGTCTCTGACGACGTCCCACGGGTCGGCCGGGTAGCTCACGCACCTGACGCCGACCCCGCAGCAGCGGGTGGTGGCCGGTTCCGGGTTCGGGACCGGCCACAGCCGTCTGTCCGCTGTCGGTGCCATGCCGTCGGTGCCCCGCCGTCGGGCAGGCTAGATTCGCGGCATGGACGTAGTCGTGGCCGGGTCGCACGGCCTCATCGGCTCCGCGCTGGTCGCGGACCTCGTCGCCCGAGGGCACGGCGTGCGCCGCCTGGTGCGGCGCGGGAGCGAGTCGTCCGGTTCCGCCGAGGCCGCCGCGGGCCCGCGCGGCGTCCGGCACGTGCCGTGGGACCCGCGCACCGGCGAGCTGGACCAGGCCGCGCTGGAGGGCGCGGACGCCGTCGTGAACCTGGCCGGGGCGGGGATCGGTGACCACCGCTGGACCCCGGCCTACAAGCAGAAGCTCCTGGGCTCGCGCACCACGACGACGAGCCTGCTCGCCCGCACGATCGCGCGCCTGGACGGCCCGCCGGTGCTGGTCAACGCGTCGGCGATCGGGGCGTACGGGGACCGCGGGGACGAGGTCCTGACCGAGGCGTCGGAACGTGGGGACGACTTCCTCGCGGGCCTGGTCAAGGCCTGGGAGAACGCCACGGCGCCCGCCACCGCCGCCGGGGCCCGCGTCGTCTGGCTGCGCAGCGGCATCGTGCTCGCGCCGTCGGGCGGGGCGCTCGGCAGGCTGCTGCCGCTCCTGCGCCTCGGTGTGGGCGGGCCGCTCGGCAATGGCCGGCAGTGGTGGAGCTGGATCACGCTCACCGACGAGGTCGCGGCGATCCGCCACGTCATCGGCGCGGACGTGCGCGGCCCCGTCAACGCCGTGGCGCCCGAGCCCACCACCAACCGGGACCTGACCCGGGCACTCGCCCAGGCCCTCCACCGGCCCGCTGCCCTGACGGTGCCCCGGTTCGCCCTGCGGATCGCGCTCGGAGAGTTCGCCGGCGACCTCGTGGCCTCCCAGCGGGTCGTCCCCGCGGTGCTCAACCGCACCGGGTTCACCTGGACGCACACCGCCCCCGAGGAGGCGGCGCGCTGGGTCGTCGGACGCTGAGCCGGCCCGGCGCGCCCGGCGGGCCCGGCGGACCGGACCGGCCCGCCTGGCAGCACCGGGTCAGCGGACCTCGCTGACCCGCCAACCGGCCGGCGTCCAGACCAGGGTCAGGTCGGCGGACTCCTTCGATGCCGGCACCGCCGTCTCGCCGTCGGCGGACACCTGCCGGTGCGCGGTGATCGTGTACTGGATCCGCACGATCGCCTCGATCGGCACCTTCTTGGCGGACGTCTGCTCGGCGGCGTCGTCCGACGTCTGCACCGTCTTGCGCGACGCCGTGGTCGCGCTCTGCACGGCCGACGCGGCACCAGGGCCCTGGGTCACGACCTCGATGGACTCCACCTCGGCGGACGCGCCGACCACCTGGGACCGGTTCTGCTTGAGCTCGTCGAGGATCTGCTGGTCGGCAAGGTAGGCCGGCGAGCCCTCCAGGTTGACCGTGCTGATGTCGGAGACGGCGCCCGCCAGCAGCGCGAGGCGACGCTCGGTGAGCTCGACCGCGGCGCCTGCCGGGTCCTTGGCGTTGCTCACCGGGTTGATGCCGCCCCAGACGGGGGTGGAGGCCTCGGGTGAGGGCGCCGCGACGGCGGGCTCCTCGCCGCCGAACGCCTCGGGCAGGGCGGTGACCCCCGCCGTGATCCCCGTGACCACGCCGGCGGCGATCATGACCGTCGCGAGCACGGAGCCCGCGGTGACGCGCGGCTCGGCGGCCCGCGCGCCCGGTCGTGCGCCGGCGGCCCGGCCCGTGACGGGCATCGTCGCCCGGCGCCGCGCGCTGGTCGCCCAGGAGCGTGCGTCGACCGCCGCGATGGAGCCTGTCAGCGTCTTGGCCGCGGAGCGCCAGGCCGACGGCGTGTGCGCGCCGAGCGGCACGTGACCGGCGATGGGCACGGGACCGCTGATGGCGGCCGAGACGAGGGCGGAGGCGTCCGGGAGGCGCACCGGCTGCGGCGTCACGGCGTCGTTCGCGAGCGCCGCGAGCGTGCCCGGCTCGGGCCGGTCGCGCGGGTCCTCCGCCCGGGCGCGGGCCAGGACGGCCCGCAGCGCCTGGTCGGCCTTGGAGTCCAGGCTCGGCCCGGGGAAGCCCAGCACCGACTCGACCAGTGTGGCCAGCGAGGTGACGTCGACCGGGTCGTCGCTGTGCTCGGGCAGCGTGACGCGCGGGCGCAGCACGGCGCTCCCGTCGCTGCGCAGCAGCACGTCCGTGGGCCGCACGCCGCCGTGGACCAGGCCCACGCTGTGCAGCGCGGCGAGCGCCTGCGCGATGGCGACGGTGATCCCGGCGCCCTCGGCGGCGGTCAGGGGACCGCGCGAGCCGACGGCGGTCGGCAGGTCGACCGCGCCCGTCCGCGACAGCCGGACGTCGAGGTTGTCCGGGCCGTTCGGCGAGATGGCGATGAGCGGCACGAGATGGGGGTGGTCCAGTGTCGCGAGGGTGTCCAGGCGGCGCACCAGAAGCTCCCGTGCCGCGGCCTCGGTGGGGACGGCTACGCGGACCAGTTCCGCGGATTCGATGTAGTGCACCCGATCATGAGAACTCCGTGAATCGGAGCCCGCTCTTTATCCACAGGATTTGCCGAATTCGACGCCCTGTGGGTGAACTCCTGGGTACACGCAGGGAATCACACGTCGACGAGCCGCCCCTCCTTGGCCGAGACCCGGGCCGCGTCCAGGACCTCCGCGGTCCGGACGGCGTCGGCGGGATCGACGGGCACGTCGGCCTCGCCGGCGAGCCACTCGGCCACGGCGGAGTAGAAGTCGCCGTGGCCGCCGCGGGGCTGCGGCACGGCGGTCCGCTCGCGGCCGCGGGTGAGCCAGCCGTGGGTGCCCTCGGGCTGGTCGTCGTCGAGCACGTCGAAGGGCGACGCGTCGCCCTCGAACGAGTTCACCAGGTACGCGCCCCCGTCGCCGAGCACACGGGTGCGCGGTCCGGGGGCGCCGACCAGGGAACCGGCCCACAGCCGGGAGACCACGCCCTTGGCGGGCGGCTCGACGCCGAACAGGACGTCGGCGGCCGCGGCGCGCCCCGGGACCGCACCGGGCCTGGTGCCCGGCGCGGCGTGGTGCAGCACGAGGAACACGTCGTCCTCGGTGGGCGTCGAGAGCGAGCGGGTCTCGGCGTACACGGAGACCACCGGCCCGAACAGCTGGGTGGCCGAGTCCACGAGGTGCGGGCCGAGGTCGAGCAGGAGCCCGCCGCCCACGACGTCGTTCTCCTTCCACCGCTGCTGGGGCTTGGGCCGCCAGCGCTCCCAGTGCCGCTCGAAGGTGTGCACCTTGCCGAGGTCGCCCCGGTCCAGAAGGGCCTTCAGCGTGAGCTGCTCCGGGTCCCAGCGCCGGTTGTGGAACACGGTGAACGGCGTGCCCGACGACGACGCCGCGGCCACCACCCGGCGGGCCTCCGCCGCCGTGGTCGCGATCGGCTTGTCCAGCACGAAGGGCTTGCCCGCCACGGAGACGGCGTTCGCGTGCTCGGCGTGCAGGGAGGAGGGGCTGGCGATGACGACCAGGTCGTAGAGACCGGGCTCCGCCAGCATCGAGGGCAGGTCGTTGAAGAGCCGCGCGCCGGGCCAGTCACCGGCCGCCTGGACGCGCCGTCCCGAGTCGCGCGCGACGACCGCCGTTACCGACATACCCGCAGCTCGCGCCAGCCGAGCGTGAATTTGCCTGCCCGCGCCGCCGTAGCCGACAATCCCGATCCGAAGTGCCATGGCCCCATCGTGCCCCGCGGGACGCAGCGACGCGAGATTACTGGTCAGCCGCTTAATTCCCGTAACACAACTCTGGCAGACTGGGGCAAGAGGTGCGTTTCGCACGTTCTTAGACTTTGTCCGGCCATCTTTGGTCGGACCAACGGCCGACAGATTGAGGGGCTCGTGTCCGCCACAGCCAAGAAGTCCAGCCAGACCCGTAAGACCCTGCAGCTCGTGCTCATCGCCGTCGCGGCGCTGGTGCTCGCCGGCAACTTCGTCGTCAAGTCCCTGGGTGACGACGTCGCCCCCGCCGAGGGCGCGGAGGGTTCGGCCCTCGCGGCGCTGGACACGCTGACCGTCCAGGACGCCGCCACCGAGGACGGCTACGACCGCGAGTCCGACTTCGGCAGCGCCTGGCAGGACGCCGACGACAACGGCTGCGACACCCGCAACGACATGCTCCAGCGCGACCTCGACGACTTCGTGCTCACCGACGGCGACTCGTGCCAGGTGGCCTCCGGCACGCTCGACGACCCGTACACGGGCGAGACCATCGAGTTCGAGCGGGGCGAGAACTCCGGCGCCGTGCAGATCGACCATGTCGTCGCCCTGATGAACGCGTGGACCACCGGCGCGGCCGACTGGGACAAGGACAAGCGCGTCGCCATCGCGAACGACCCCCTCAACCTCGTCGCCTCGGACGGCCCCGCCAACATGGGCAAGGGTGCCAAGGACGCCTCGGAGTGGCTGCCGGAGAACCAGGCCTACCGCTGCGAGTACGTGGCGCGGCAGATCGCCGTCAAGGCCAAGTACGAGCTGTGGGTCACGCCGGCCGAGCACGACGCCATGGAGGACGTCCTGACGAGCTGCCCGGCGGAGACGCTCCCGGCCTCCTGACGGGGCGGATCCTTTCTGACGGTGGATCAGCAGGCAGTCGGCGACCATCACCGGACCGCACGCAGTCGTCCCCGGCCTGCTGAACGCCACTCAGCACCATTGGCCCGGCAGACCCTGGTTGAGGTGGCAGCAGAGGCGTAGCGCGACCACAGGTCCGGGTTCGGCGAGGTTGTGCACAGGCTCGGCCCGCGCGCCGTCGACGGCGGGTTCCGCGGTGATCTGATCCCCGCATGCGTTCGCTCACCGCGGTCCCCCAGATGCTGCACGACCTCGCCGCCAGACAGGAAGGCCTCGTCTCCGTGCGGCAGTGCTACGCCGCAGGCGTCGACCGGCGGCGCATCGGACGGCTCGTCGACCGCAGTGTCTGGCGCAGGGAGGGTGGCCGCGTCGTCGACACCGACCCCGCTCCGCCGGCCACGCGGGTAAGGGACGACTACTTCGACCATCTCCGACGCCGGTCCGCGGTGAAGGGTCTGCTCGTCTGGCCGGGAACGGCTGCCGTCGGGTGCGCCGCACTCGCCCTGCACGGCGTCGCCGGCCTGCCCCGGCGCATCGACCCCGAGGTCTCGTTCCCCCCGGGGCACTCGCCATCAGGGGCGGGACGGCGTGCTCGTGCGCCAGTACGGGAACTTCGGGTCCCAGGTCCACGGCTCCTGGCGCATCGCGAAGGTCGAGTGCGCGCTGGCCCAGGCCCTGCCCGGTCTCTCGCGGGACGACGCGGTCGCCGTGGTCAGCAGTGCCCTGAACAAGGGCCTGCTCGGCACGACCGGGCGCGCCGACGTCGAACGGCTGCTGCGCGGGCGCCGGGGATCCGTGGAAGCCGTACGTCGGCTCGGCCTCGCGGACGGCGGGGACGAGTCCCCCGCGGAGACACGTACCCGCCTCTCCTGCATCGACCACGGCGTACCCCCGGACCGCGTCCAGGTTGAGTTCCGAGAGAACGGGAAGTTCCTCGGCCGCTGCGACCTCGGCTGGCGGCTGCGTGACGGGCGATGGCTCGTGGTCGAGGTCGACGGCGTCGGACCGCACTCCACACCGGAGGCCCTGGTCAAGGACGCACCCCGGCAGAACCGGCTGCTCGCGACCGGGAAGATCGTGCTGCTGCGCTTCAAGCCGGCCGACAACGACCTCCCGGGAGGCATCGGGGCGGTCGTCGCTGCCCGTCTCAAGCACCTGGGCGGCCACTCCCCAGAACCCGCGCCCCGACTGTCTCCGGTCCACCTGGACTGAGTGCGGTTCAGCAGGCCGAAGGCGACCGCGACCGGGCCCCTGACGGCCGTCGATCTCCTGCTGAACCCTGATCAACACGCTCTCGGCGGCGGCCCGGCGGCGCGGGTCTAGGCTTGCGCGCATGGACATCCGACACCTCACCGGGCACGTCGAGTACCACGAGGGCTGGGACCTGCAGCGACGCACCCACGAGGGCGTCCGCGCGGAGGACCTGGCCGACACCGTCTTCTTCCTGGAGCACGAGTCCGTCTACACGGCGGGCGCGCGCACGCACCGCGACGAGTACCCGACCGACGGCACCGAGGTCGTCAAGGTCGACCGCGGCGGCAAGATCACGTGGCACGGGCCGGGCCAGATCGTGGCCTACCCGATCATCAAGCTGGCCAAGCCGTTCGACGTCGTCGAGTACGTCCGCACGCTGGAGCAGGCGGTGATGGACGTGTGCGCCGCGTTCGGCGTGGAGACCATGCGGGTCGAGGGCCGCTCCGGCGTCTGGGTCGCCGCCGACTCCCCCGACGTGCCGAACCCCCGGCTCGAACGCAAGGTGTGCGCCATCGGGGCCCGGGTCGCCAAGGGTGTGACCATGCACGGCCTGGCCCTGAACTGCGACGCCGACCTGGCCGCGTTCGACCACATCGTGCCGTGCGGCATCCCGGCGGAGGACGCCGACGTCACCTCGCTGACCGCCGAGGCCGGCCGGCGGGTGACGGTCGACGAGGTCCGGCCCCTCCTGGAGGCGGCCCTGATCGAGCGCCTCTCGCCGCTGCTCGCACGGGACTCCGCGCCGGCCGAGGCCGTCGCCGCGTCAGCGTGACGAACGCCACGTGCCGCCCCGGGGACGGCCGCGCGACGGCGGTCTCCCGAGGCTTAGGCTGGGCCAACCCGCTGACCTGGGAGGGATCTGCGTGACCATCGCACCTGAAGGCCGACGCATGTTGCGCATCGAAGCGCGCAACTCGGCCACGCCCATCGAGAAGAAGCCCGAGTGGATCAAGACCCGGGCGGTGATGGGACCCGAGTACCGCGACATGAAATCGCTCGTGAAGGGCGAGGGCCTGCACACGGTCTGCGAGGAGGCCGGCTGTCCCAACATCTTCGAGTGCTGGGAGGACCGCGAGGCCACCTTCCTCATCGGCGGTGACCAGTGCACGCGCCGCTGCGACTTCTGCCAGATCGACACGGGCAAGCCCGCCGACTTCGACAAGGACGAGCCGCGCCGCGTGGCGGAGTCCGTGCGGACCATGGGCCTGAAGTACTCGACCGTCACGGGCGTCGCCCGCGACGACCTGGCCGACGGCGGCGCCTGGCTCTACGCGGAGACCGTCCGCCAGATCCACGCACTCAACCCCGGTACCGGCGTGGAGCTCCTCATCCCGGACTTCAACGCCATCCCCGAGCTGCTCGACGCCGTCAACGAGTCCCGCCCCGAGGTGCTCGCGCACAACGTGGAGACCGTGCCGCGGATCTTCAAGCAGATCCGCCCGGCCTTCACCTACGAGCGGTCGCTCTCGGTCATCACCCGGGCCCGCGACGCCGGCCTGGTCACCAAGTCCAACCTGATCCTCGGCATGGGCGAGACCGTCGACGAGGTCAAGCAGGCGCTGCAGGACCTGCACGACGCCGGCTGCGACATCATCACGATCACCCAGTACCTGCGCCCGTCGCTGCGCCACCACCCGGTGGACCGCTGGGTGCGGCCGGAGGAGTTCGTGGAGCTGTCCGAGGCAGCAGAGGAGATCGGCTTCCTCGGCGTCATGGCCGGGCCGCTGGTGCGCTCGTCCTACCGCGCGGGCCGGCTGTGGGGCCAGGCGATGACCAAGCACGGCCGCGCGATCCCCGAGGCGCTCTCGCACCTCGCACAGCCCACCACGTCCCGTCAGGAGGCGGCGAGCCTGCTGGCGCGCTGACCCGGCACGCCGAACCCTCGCAGCGCACTAGAATCGATGACCATGGCCCGAACCTCGTCCGGAGGCGAAGCGCGCGACGACGCGTCCGTCACCAAGCAGAAGAAGCCCAAGAAGCGCCGCTGGTATCACCAGCTGTGGGACGTCTACCAGATGACCCGCAAGCAGAACCCGCTCGTCACCTGGTGGATGCTCGCCGCGTTCATCGGTGTGGTGGCGGTGGCGCTGCTCATCGGCGTGCTCGCGGGCCCGTGGGTCTACGCGCTCGTCATCGGCGTGCCGTTCGGCGTGCTGGCGGCGATGTTCGTGCTGTCGCGCAGCGCAGAGAAGGCCGCCTACACGCAGATCGCCGGTCAGCCGGGTGCGGCGCGCGCCGCGCTCGGCACCGTGCGCGGCGGCTGGACGTTCGAGGACGAGCCCGTGGCCGTCGACGCCCGCAACCAGGACTTCGTGTTCCGGGGTGTGGGCCGAGCCGGCGTGGTGCTGGTCTCCGAGGGTCCCTCGCACCGCGTGACGCGCCTGCTCGACCAGGAGCGCAAGAAGGTCAGCCGCATCCTGTCCAACGTGCCGGTCACCGTGATCCAGTGCGGCGACGGCGAGGGCCAGGTGCCGCTGACCAAGGTCGCGCGAGCCGTCACCCGGCTCAAGTCGACGCTGACCCGGGCCGAGGTGGCCGAGATCAGCAAGCGCCTCAAGGCCATCGGCGGCATGAAGCTGCCGATCCCCAAGGGCATCGACCCGACCCGGGCCCGCCCCGACCGCAAGGGCATGCGCGGTCGCTGACCGGCTCCCGGCCGGCACCGGCCGGCCGCGGACGCCGTCGGGCAGCCGAGCGGCCTGACCTCGAAAGGGGCGCCTCCCGTACGGAAGGCGCCCCTTTTGCGCACCCGGCGGCCGTCCGATGGACGGACGCCGCCGGGCCGCGGCATGTGAGTTCTGGCACGCTGTGATAACGCTGCCGGAGCTACCACCAGCACATCTCCCCACGGTTACACGGTCGAGAGGCGCGAGAAACACTCCGGCAACAATCAGTAACCCGAGAGAAACCACCTGCCCTTAGGTTCGTGGCGATCCGCGTGCAAGCCTGCCCAGCCGTTCGGCGTCGTGCGACGGACTCCCCCTGGACTTATCGAGCGAGCAAGGAGCGCAGATGTTCAACAACGCCGAGGAGGCGATTGCCTTCACCCGCAACGAGGGGGTGGAGTTCGTCGACGTCCGGTTCATCGACCTGCCGGGTGTCACTCAGCACTTCAACATCCCGGTCGAGCAGTTCGACGAGGACGCCTTCACCGAGGGCCTCATGTTCGACGGCTCGTCGATCCGCGGGTTCCAGGCGATCCACGAGTCCGACATGAAGCTCGTGCCGGACATCGCGACGGCGTACATCGACCCGTTCCGCAAGGCCAAGACGCTGATCGTGAACTTCTCGATCGTGGACCCGTTCACGGGTGACGCCTACGCCCGCGACCCGCGCAACATCGCGGCCAAGGCCGAGGCGTACCTGAAGTCGACCGGCATCGCCGACACCGTGTTCTTCGGTGCCGAGGCCGAGTTCTACGTGTTCGACGACGTGCGCTTCAAGACCGCGTCGAACGAGAGCTTCTACTCCATCGACTCCGTCGAGGCCGCGTGGAACACCGGTCGCGAGGAGGAGGGTGGCAACCTCGGGTACAAGACCCGTTACAAGGGCGGCTACTTCCCCACCTCGCCGAGCGACCGCTTCGCGGACCTGCGCGACGACATGGTCAAGACCCTCGGCCAGGTCGGCCTCTCCGTCGAGCGCGCGCACCACGAGGTGGGCACCGCCGGCCAGCAGGAGATCAACTACAAGTTCAACTCCCTGCTGCACGCCGCCGACGACCTGATGAAGTTCAAGTACGTCATCAAGAACGTCGCGTTCGAGGCCGGCAAGTCGGCCACGTTCATGCCGAAGCCGATCTTCGGCGACAACGGCTCGGGCATGCACTCGCACCAGTCGCTCTGGAAGAACGGCGAGCCGCTGTTCTACGACGAGAAGGGCTACGGCGGCCTGTCCGACCTGGCTCGCTGGTACATCGGCGGCATCCTGAAGCACGCGCCGTCGCTGCTCGCCTTCACCAACCCGTCGGTGAACTCGTACCACCGCCTGGTCCCGGGCTTCGAGGCCCCCGTGAACCTCGTCTACTCGGCCCGCAACCGCTCCGCCTCGATCCGTATCCCGATCACGGGTACGTCCCCGAAGGCGAAGCGCATCGAGTTCCGCGCGCCGGACCCGTCGTCGAACCCGTACCTGGCGTTCTCCGCGATGCTGATGGCCGGCCTGGACGGCATCAAGAACCGCATCGAGCCCCCGGCCCCGGTCGACAAGGACCTCTACGAGCTGCCGCCCGAGGAGCACGCGCAGATCGCCCAGGTCCCGACGTCGCTCAACGGCGTGCTCGACGCCCTCGAGGCCGACCACGAGTACCTCACCGCCGGTGACGTGTTCACGGAGGACCTGATCGAGACCTGGATCGCGTACAAGCGCGAGAACGAGATCGACCCGATCCGCCTGCGGCCGCACCCGCACGAGTTCGAGCTCTACTACGACATCTGATCCCTGGGCCCGGTAGGGCCTGGAGATGTCGCCGGAACGGCGGCTGACCTGCGCTCTCGTCTCGCGACGAGGTGCGGCGTCGGCCGCCGTTTCTCGTGCTCCGGTGTATCTCGTGTGTGGGGGTTCAAGTCCCCCTCCGGACACACTCACGACCAGGCGCCACGAGGCAGCGGACGTACCGCCGAGCCCGCCGCGCCCGATACCGGTCCAGCACAGCAGTTGCTGCCACACCGGGCTGACTCCTGGCAGCACCTGCTGTGGTCAAGCAGTCCAGCGGTGTCGAGCTCCCGTGACCAGTCCAGCCCCGTCAGCGGTCGTAGAACTGCATCCTCCAGTCGACGGTCCAGTTGCCCGGTTCGTACTCCAGCACGATCGGGCCGCCCGTCCCGCCCACGATCTGGTACGGCGTGGTCGGGAGTGCGGTGTCGACACCATGCGACGTGTTCAGGATGCCGTCGAACCGGTCGAGGGTGACGAACGCGGCGAACGGGCCCCCGCAGACCTCGGTGGTCTCGCCGACGTCGGTGCGGACGGCCACAGCCACGTAGGACCGTCCGCTCGGCACCATGCCGACGCCGAACCAGGGACTCTCGGGGCAGTCCCCGGGGCCGTCGTTCGCCCACATCAGGGTCCGAGGCCCCCAGCTCGTCCCGGCTGAGCGGGTGTAGAACCGGTGCTCGTCGCCGGTCATCCCGGCCCAGACCAGCCGCGTGAGGGAGTCGCCGGCGGCGAGCTCGGCGCGGTTGCTGGTCCGGAACTGGTAGGTCGGCATCGTGGTGCTGCTCGCCTGGCGCCACAGCTTGTCGCGCGCGAGCAGCGTCTCCCGCCCACCACCCTCGGTGACGAGCCGGAGCCGCGGCCTGGGATGGTCGACGGTGCCAAGCGCCACCGACGGGGACCAGGTCGTGGCCCCGGGCTGGATCACGGTCCGCCGGATCTCCGCCGTCGTCCCCTTCGGCGCCGCCCAGACCACGGTGACCTTGCCCGCGTCGTTGATGGCCACGTCCCTCGGCGCGTCCACCAGGACCGAGGGGACGCGGCGGGTGACCCAGGAGCTGCCCCGCTCCAGCCGGCTCAGGTACGCCCGCCCGCCCGCAGCGCTCCACAGCAGGGCGGCGTCTCCGTCCTTGTTGCCCACGAGCTTCGACCGCGCGACCTCCTGCGCGGCAACCGTCACGGGGCCGTCCCATCCCGTCCCGTCGAACAGCCAGGACACGCTTCCCGTGACCGCCATCGCGTAGTCCCCCGGCCCCGCGATCACGCCGCCCTGGGAGCTGGCGGGTACGTCGACGCGTGACCAGTCGAGCAGGCGGCCGTGCTCGAGCCACGACTCGTCCTGGGTGCCGGGCCCGGGTAAGCTCACGCTGAACACGCGACCCGACCCCGAGACCGCCACGTCCCGGTGGACCTCCCCCTCCGGGCCGCTCCAGCCGGACGCCGGGTCGCCCGGAGCGGCGGACGCCGACGCTCCGGCAAGCAACGTCGTGGCGAGCAACGCCGCGGCAAGGGCACCGGCCGCGATGCTCGCGGCTGCAGTCCGACGCATGATGCCTCCTGGGTCAGCGTCACCGCTGCCGCTCCGGAGCCCGTGGCGTCGTTGCCAGGGGCTGGGGTACGCGCGGTCTGTTCCGATGGTGGCACGGGCCCACGACACCCGACAGCCCTTTCACCCGTGCGTCACCTGAGGTCAGGCCGCCGCGGAGCGCCGAGGTCCCGGCCCCGGACCACGGTCGCCCGTTTCGGGGGAGGCCCCGCGGGCCGCCGTCCGCCATCGTGTGCCTAGCGGACGAGGCGCCGACCTGCTCCAGGGTGCGCCCGCAGGACCGCGCTGGAGGCGACCATGTCGCGGACCGTGGGCCGGATCGCGGTGGACCCGGCGTCCACGCACGCTATCGAGGTCGCCAACCGGCTCCACGTGGACGTGGTACAGGGCCTCTCCCTTGCCGAGGCGGGCCGTCGGCTCCAGATGTACGGGCCGAACCGGCTGACCGCGGCCAAGAAGGAGTCGCCGCTGCAGGCTTTCGGGCGCCAGTACCGCGACTTCATGCAGATCGTCCTGCTGGTCGCGGCGGTGGTGAACCTCCTGGTCACCGGCGACGTCGGCACCTCGCTGGTGCTGGCCGGACTGACCCTGTTCAACGCCGTCATCGGCCTGCGGCAGGAGGCCAAGGCCGAGGAGAGCGTCGCTGCCCTGGCCAAGATGATGAAGACGGTCGCGCGCGTCCGGCGCGACGGGCAGGCTGTCGAGATCGACGCCGGGGACCTGGTGCCGGGCGACGTCGTCCTCGTCGAGGCGGGCAACCGTGTGCCCGCTGACGGCCGGATCACGCTCGCTGCCACGCTGGAGATCGAGGAGGCCGCGCTCACCGGGGAGAGCCTCCCGGTCGGTAAGTCGACCGACCCGGTGGCGGGCGACGACGTCCCGCTGGGGGACCGCACCTGCATGGCCTACATGAACACCGCGGTCACCCGCGGCCGCGGCGAGATGGTGGTCACCGCGACGGGCATGAACACCGAGATCGGGCACATCGCGAACCTGCTGGCCGGCACCGAGACGGACAAGACGCCGCTGCAGAAGCAGCTCGACGGCCTGTCCAAGATCATCGCGACGATCGCGGCCGTCGCCCTGGTCTTCGTGGTCGTGCTGGGGCTGGTGCGGGGCGAGTCGTTCGACACGCTGTTCATCACCGGCGTGGCGCTGGCGGTGGCAGCGATCCCGACCGGTCTGCCCGCCGTCGTGACCGCCCTGCTCTCCATGGGCACCCGCGAGATCGCGCGTCGCCACGCGATCGTCAAGCGGCTGCCCGCGGTGGAGACGCTCGGGTCGACGTCGGCCATCTGCTCGGACAAGACGGGGACCCTCACGCTGAACAAGATGACCGCCCGGGAGCTGGCGATCCCCGGCCAGCACGCCTTCACCGTCACCGGCGAGGGCTACGGCACCACCGGCGAGATCAGGCACGTGGGCGGCTCGCGCATCGACCTCGACCCGTACCTGCTGCCCATGGTCCTGTGCGCGGACGCCGTGCTCGACGGCGAGAGCCTGATCGGCGACCCCACGGAGGGCGCGCTGATCGTGCTCGGCGCCAAGGGCGGCCTGGACATCGACGCCACGCGGCGTGACTTCCCGCGCGTCGCCGAGGTGCCGTTCGACTCCGAGTACAAGTTCATGGCCACCTTCCACGAGATGGCCGACGACGCCGGACGTCCCGTGGTGCGCTGCTACGTCAAGGGTGCCCCGGACGTGCTGATCGCACGCGGTGCCGCCTACCGGTCCCCCGACGGCGCCGTCGTGCCGATCACCGACCAGAACCGTGGCCTCGCGCTCGAGGCGAACAACCGGATGGCAAACTCCGGCGAGCGGGTGATGGTGGTGGCCCAGCGGGACATCGACCACGCGACGTTCGAGGCGGCGCGCGTGAGCGGCCGGAACCTGATCGCCCTGGTCACCGACCTGACGCTGCTCGCGATGGTGGGCATCGTGGACCCGCCGCGGCCCGAGGCGCGAGCGGCGATCGCCGAGTGCCGCTCCGCCGGGATCCGGGTGCGGATGATCACCGGCGACCACGCCTCCACCGCCGCCGCCATCGCCAGGGAGCTGGGTATCGAGGGTCGCGCCCTGACGGGCAACGAGTTCGCGGACCTGACCGATGACGAGCTGCTGGCCCAGCTCCACGACATCGGGGTGATCGCGCGCGTGGCGCCCGAGGACAAGATCCGGCTGGTGCAGCTGCTCAAGCGCTCGGGCAACGTGGTCTCGATGACGGGCGACGGCGTGAACGACGCGCCCGCGCTCAAGGCCGCCGACATCGGCGTCGCCATGGGTATCACCGGCACCGAGGTCTCGAAGGAGGCCGCGGTGATGATCCTGACGGACGACAACTTCGCGACCATCGTGAGTGCCGTCTCCTACGGGCGCAGCCTCTACGACAACCTCGTGAAGTACCTCCGCTTCCAGATGTCCACGCTGGTCGCCTACATCGCGATCTTCCTGATCGCGGGCATCCTGAACATCGCGGCCGGCACGCCGCTGAACCCCCTGCAGATCCTGTGGCTCAACATGGTGGTGGACATCCCGATCGCGATCGCGCTCGGCTTCGACCAGCCGACCAAGGGCCTGATGAGTAGGCCCCCGCGACCCGTCGGGGCGCCGGTCCTGTCCCGGGCAGCCTGGGTGCGGCTCTGCGTCCAGGGCGCCGTCATGACGGCCGGGTCGCTCTGGGCGTATCAGATCGGGACCGACGCCGGGGCCGTGGTCGCGGCCACCATGCTGCTCACCACGCTGTCGCTCTTCCACGTGGTCGCCGGCCTGCTGTCCCGCGACCAGCTCGGCACGATCTTCGACCGCGACGCCGTGCCCGGCGCCGCCCAGCTACGGCGCTACGGCCTGGCGCTGCTGGCGATCGTCGCGGTCACCACCATCGGGCTGCTCGAACAGGTCTTCGGTACGACGGAGCTCGACGGGCGGCAGTGGGGTGTCTGCATCGCGCTGGCGCTGAGCCTGCTGGTGATCGAGGAGATCATCAAGGTGTTCCTGCGCGGGCGTGCGGACGGGGGCGGCAGGGCACCGCGGATCGAAGCTGGGCGAAGGGCTGGGCGGGCGGTGTGAGGAGCCGGGGCCAAAGGGCGTGCACCCGTCTGAGATGATCCGGCACGAGCAGCTCCTGCTGCCTGCCGGTGACGAGGGAGCATGGTGGCTACGGTGGAGATCGCAGACGAGCCGACGGCGATGTTGCACTTCGGCACCGTGGGCGCACCCGATCTGCCGCGGCGAATCGACCTCCTGCTGACCACGAACGGCCTGGCAGCGTTGACGGGCGCAGAGTTCCTGCTGGATGTGGAAGCCGACTTCTCCGTACGCGATGGCCAGGACGTCATCCTCGCCGAGCCGTCGTTTCCCGTCGCCGAACTTGCCCGGGCCCTGGAGCTGTGGGCGCCGGAGACAGACGAGCCGCGAGACGACTTCGCGTTCGACTCCATGGTGTACGAGGTCCTGGGTGCCGTGCGGATCGTCAACACGGTCGACGGATGGACGATCGGGTCCCACTACGGGCGGACGACGACGGAGCCGCGCCCCTGGCCGGTCGTTCGCGCAGAGATCTGGGCCTTCGTCGAGGCGGTCAAGGCAGCCACCCCCGTCGCGGTCCACGCCGCCACCGGCTCGATGATCACCGCGATCCTGGCCATGCACCGCGCCTTCGACATGCACCTGGCCGATGCCAAGTCCTTTGTGGCGGACGCCGTCGGCGAGGTCGATCCGGTGAGCCCGTGGCCGCAACGTGGCGGCATGAATCATGCCTGACGCCGCGAACGGTCTCTTTCGATGATCGATCGTTCGCCGTCGACGAGTACCGCCGGCGGCGGGTGCGTGACCGGCCCTACGCTCGCGCCCATGGACGGCATCGAACGATCTGACGAACAGCGGATCGTCGGACTCCCCGAGACCTTTGATGACTCGGCGAGCTGGTACTTCGGCATCGAGCACTACAAGACTGAGTACCAGCATGGGCTCGACGCGATCACCGCCAGGCACGGAGATCGCCTGGACGCACTGGCAGGGCGAGTACTCAGGCGCACCTGGGTGCTCTGGGACGCCGAGGACGACTCGTGGTTCTCCGATGCGCCGGTACTGTTCGACTTCGGGAACGAGCAGCTCGAGATCCAGCACTACAAGTTCGACGAGCTCTCGATCACCTGGAACACCATCGATGCCCGGTCCGCAGTCCGTTGGCCGGAGAGCGAACTCGTCTGGAGCGATGACGCGCTGGCCGGCCTCTCGCACCTGCATGGGCAGCGGGTGCTCGCCGGGCAGCTTCTCGAGTGGCGGGGACCCGACCCCGACCTGGCGAACGGGATGGTCGCCGTCGGAGTCGTTCTCGAGAACGGTCGGGTGCTCGTCTACAACGCCCTCGACGAGAACGGTCTCGATTTCGGGCAGCCACGCCCTGAATACCGGTCCTGGTCCCTCGACACTCGATAACCCATCATCCGAGCCGTACCACGCGGGCCCACGACGGCGGCGACGGTCGTTGGTAGGTGCTGTCCTCGCGCCACTTGCTCGGTCGAGGGAACAGCCCCACCACCGTCCGGCACGACGGCCTGGCGGAGGGCCACGCCGTCTGGCCGTCGGTCAGGACCACGAGCGCGTCGGGCTTCGGGTGACAGCCGAGGGCTGCCGCCATTCCCGTCGTCAGGTCCGTGCCCCCGCCGCCGACGAGCGGGATCCCCGCCGTCTGACAGACGCGTCCCGCGGTCTGCACGGCCGCGTCGCACGAGAACACGGTCACCAGGTCGCGCCGTCCACCCACTGCCTTCAGGATCGCCGAGACCTCCAGAAGTGCGGTGCCGAGCTCGTCGTCGCTCACCGATCCGGACGTGTCGATGACCACGCTGACCCGCGGCGGCCGACGGCGCAGGCTGGGCAGAATCGCCCCGGGCAGCGAGGCACTCCTCCGACCGGGACGCCCGTAGGTGTAGTTGTCGCCGACGCCGCTGCTGGTCACCGCCGAGCGAAGGGCAGCGCCCAGCAGGTCGCGCCAGGTCTGCGGCGGATGGACGACGTCGTTGGCCCAGCGCTGCCACCCCGCGGGCGTGCTACCGGGTGCCCCGACGATCCCGCGTGCGACCCGGAACCTGACGGCCTCACGCTCCGACTCGGACAAACCGTGGGAGCTCCCCTGCCCCAGGTCCCATGCCCGGTCCTGCCCGTCGGCACCACTGCCGCAGTCGTGCCAGGCGTACGGGTCGGTCAAGGGACCAGGGCTGATGTCGTCGACGTACTCCTCCAGGAGCAGGCCCGGCTTCAGATGCAGCCGGGCAGGAGTGACGGCACCCGACGGCAGCGGCAGGTCGTCGTCGTCGATGTCGTCGTTGATCTCGCAGTCGGCGGCAAGGTTGATCTGGAACGGCCGGACACGCGCCTCGGGGCCCGTCCGGGCCGCCACGAGGCGTTTGCCGCGACCGTGGTGGTCACGCAACAGGTGGGAGACCTCGTGCACCCACACCCCGGCGAGCTCGTCCAGCGGCGTCCGTTCGACGAAAGCCGGCGAGACGTAGCAGCACCAGTGCCTGTCGACGGCCATGGTCGGCACCGTCGAGGTCGGCACCACCTCCAGGGCGAACAGTGCGGTCGCCAGATAGGGGCGCAGGTGACAGGCCCTGAGCCGGGCCGCATACAGCTTCTCGGCATCCATGTTCGTCGTCACGCGCTCACGGGCAGCAGGCCGGCGTGCTTGCCCAGCGGCACCGCGACCGCGAGCCGTTCGATCGCGGCGGGCACCGCCCAGTCCGGTCGGCGCAGTGTCGACAGGGTCATGACCGGCGTGACGAGCAGGTCGGGTGCGCCGGTGTCCAGGGCTCGGACTAGCACCTCCCATGCCGCGGTCCACCGGCCCTCGTCCGGCCGCTTCTTCACCGCCAGCACGACGGCGTCCAGGACCGCCAGCCGCAGGTCCCCCCGCTCGGGCAAGACAGCCGAGGCAGGGTCGGCGAGGAGTGTCTCCGGATCGGGCAGGTCGAGCCGGTCGATTGCAGCCAGCAGCTCGAAGCCCGGCCCGTCCCCTACTGCGCCCTTGACCAGCAGCGAGAGAACATCACGGTCCACGTCCGCTGCCGTGGCGAACGCGATGAGACGCAACGCCGTCTCCCAGCTGCGCGGCGACGGCCAGGCGCCGCCGCGACGAGTCTCGGTGGTCGGCAGCTGGTGCATGAGCGCGGGCCGCGCCTCGAGGAAGGTGCACACGGCGCGCCGGGCGAAGGCCACGGCATCGGGCAGATTCTCCGCGTCCAGCCTGGGCAGGACGGCGCTCGGCCAGGTCCCGCTCAGCCCGCGGACAACCACGTCGGGGTCGTGCCGCCAGGGTAGGTGGACGAACCGGTTGGCCAGCGGGGCACTCAGCTCCCACCCGTCGGCGGCCGAGCCTCGCGGGTTCGCCGCAGCCACGATACGGACGCCGTCGGGTAGCCGAAGCGCCCCGACCTGGCGTTCCAGGACGACCCGCAGGAGGGCCGCCTGCACGGCCGGCGGTGCCGTCGACAGCTCGTCGAGGAAGAGCAGTCCCCGGCCGGCATCGGCCAGGCGGACCGCCCAGTCCGGCGGGGCCATCGGCACGCCGAGACGCGCCGGGTCGTCACCGATGACCGGTAGGCCATTGAAATCGGACGGCTCGTGCACGCTCGCGATGACGGTGGTCAGGGGCAGAGCCAGGGAGTCGGCGAGCTGCGCGATCGCCGAGGTCTTGCCGATGCCCGGTTCGCCCCACAGGAGCACGGGGACGTCGGCGGCCACCGCCAGCGCGAGTGCGGTGAGCTGTGGTTCGGGTCGTGGTTCGGTGGTCGAGCCGGTGAGCAGAGACAGGAGGTCGGATGCGACCGAAAGCTGAGAAGTCATGGGTCACCTGTGAGTGGTAGAGGTCCGGCCGGGGCCGGGCAGGTCAGTGGGACGCCGCGAGAAGGCGGCGGGTGTGCCGGTCCCGCTGACGGCGGGGTGTGGAGGAAGCGACCACGCGCGCACGGAAGCTCTGGTCGGAGCGGGCATACGGATCGGGCGGAACCTCGGGGTCGATGTCGAGCAGCAGCGGCAGAAGGCCCGCCCGGTATGCGCCGTACGCGGTTCGTCCGGCCGCCACCGCGGCCAGCTCGTCCTGGAGGTCGCCGACCCGGAGCACTGCCTCGGGACCCAGGAGGTTCTCGATGACGGCCAGGGCGGAGTCGACGTCGCCGTGGTCGAGTCGTGCACGCACGTCCGCGAGCGCCGTCGGCGCACGGTGCAGCTGGTCGATGACGTGGAGGCAGGGCAGCGGCGTTCCGCCGAGCCGCGCCAGCAGCTCTTCGCGCCGGACCTCGTCGGGAGGGTGGTCGAGGGCGGTGAGGACGCCGTCGACAACCGCCAGTCGGTGCAACGCGCCGCGGCACTCAACCTGTCGTGTGCCCGGCGCCGGCTCGGGGCGCCGGCTGCGGATGCTTCCGGGAGCCAGCGCATGGGCGACGAGCGGGTGCAGGTCGCCGGGCGCGATCAGCCCAGCCCGCAGGAGCAGGACGTCGGGTGGCACCCAGGTCGCGGCATTCGGGAGCACCGCAATGCCGGGGACCCGACGTCGTCTGGCCTGGGGCGTTCCGGAGAGCCGGCCCTCGTCGAGAAGGTCCGCCAGGTCTTCGGGCGTCGGCGGCCACGGGGTTCCGTCGTCGTCCAGGCGGAGGACCAGGCGCCTCGCGCCGAGGTATACCACGACGCCACTATCAGGCGCGCCGTCCGACTCGACGAGGAGTGCGGCTTCAGCCGCCCACCGGGTCACCGCCCAGTCCGACGGCGTAGCCACGGCCGGGTCAGGCCCGACCGGGATTACGGCCTCCGGCGCTCGCCCGGCTCGTTCGGCGAGCTCGTCGCTGCGCCGCACATCCCAGAGGTGCCGGTGCAGGTCGAGCCGGAATCGCCGGTCGGGATGTGGCGCCGCCGCGTCGGCGGCGTCCCACCACGCCAGGCTCATCCGTTGCGGCCCGGCCGCCCACGCGGGCGGTGTCCGGACCACCAGGTGCCCGGTGCCGCCGTCGGGCAGGTGGTACCGGGCGAGCGTGCAGCTGGTACCGGGCCGGAGCAGGCCGTCGGGCAGCACCCGCGGCATGTGCCAACGCAGCAGGTCGGGTGCGAGGTGGCGGAGGTCCGCCCGGACCGCAGAGGGGAGCTCGGCGCCGTGACGATGTCGAAGGTCGCGCAGGTTCACGTCAAGGTCCACGTGCGCGGCCGCGCAGGCGCCCGCCCAGTCGCCCATCTGACGGCGGGCCGTGGAGATCTCGATCATCGGCGGCGGTACGGCGTACTCACGTACCCGCTGCCAGGAAAGGAGCCGGAGGTTCTCGGTCGACCTCGATGAGTGCATCAGCACTCACCTTCGGTGTACCGGACCCCCAATCTGGTGATCGTGAAGGTCATCATCGGGAGGGAGGCTAGCAGGCCGGATGCTCGACCGGTAGCCTCCGTGACGATGAAGCTCGTGGACGACCCGACGGCGGCTCTAGCGGGCCTGCCGATCGAGGACGGCGGCCTGACCGGGATGGACGCCGTCGGATGGCTGGACAGCACGTGGGTCCTGCACGACTTCGAGCTCGAGGTCGCACGTGAGCCGGCGAGTGACCTCGTGTGGGAGCGGAGACGATGGGCCGACGTCGCGTCTGAGCCAATCAGTCCTCGCCTCCAGTCGAGCACGAGGCCGCCGAGCTCGTGGCTACTCCCGCGGGAGCTTGGCGGCACCACGACCGAGGGCTCGATGCAGGGCGAGAGTGTTCGCGGGTTGCTCGAGGTCCTGGCCGGCGTTACCAGGGCTACCGACACGTGTTACGCGTTCTATGCGCAGATGACGACGTGGGACTTCGACTCACTGGCGCTGTACGAGATGTCGTGGGACGTCCCGCATGTCTTCGGTTCGGTGAATCTTCCCTCGTCCAGTCCGTCAAACCTCTGGCCCGCGGACAAGTCATGGTTCGTCTGGACCGACTATGACCTGTGCGCCACAAAGGTGAGCGGAAGTCCGGAGCTCATCACGGCCGTCCGCACACACGCGCTGCTCGAGACAGTGGAGTGGCCCCGTGACTGAGGACCCGGACCTGGACGGCCCGGCCTTCGTCGCGTTCTTGAATGCCGCGAAGGCGTATTGCACCGAGGTCGAGGCCGTCGGGGCCGAACCGCCCGACAGCGCGGACGAGAGGGCGATGGTCCTCGGGTTCAGGGCACGGGTCGCGGCGCTCTTGGCCGCGGCTGTCGCCCTTCCCGACGTCGAGGTCACGACGTCGGAGATCTCGCCGAGTATCAGTCACGAGGCCTGGAGCGCCAAGTTTGCCGCCCTGGACAGGGCTCTCGGTCCGGCGGCGACCTACTGGGCCGCCTTACCGACCGCCGGCACTGAGGCTGATGTCGCACTGGTGCCACTCGCCGACGACCTGGCCGACATCTGGCGTGACCTTCGTTCGGCGCTGGACTGGCTGGACTCCGGCGCGGACCCAGCCGATGTTCTCTGGGAGTGGCGGTTCGGGTTCGAGACGCACTGGGGCCGGCACGCGACCCAGGCACTTGGCGCATTGCACGCAGCCGCCGTGAGTTCCTGACGACTCGACCACCATGCGGTTGCTGCCAGGACCTGCCCGGTCCTGGCAGCAACTGCATGCCCGATTTGTGGAGCCGGCAACGGAGCCGGCGGTGGAGCCGGCAGCGCAACCCCGCACCGCTCGCGGCGCGTCACGCCCACGCCCCCTCCCGCACCGGTTCGAACCGGTCGTGCTCCGTGCGGCACATGCCCTCCCCGTGCGTCAGGCCCGGCAGGTCCCGCTGCAGCGCGGCGACGCTCCCCGCCGGGATCTCGCCGCGCATGACGACGATGCCGCCGCTCCCGACGCGCGACTCGAACGGCACCCCGCCCATCCGGCCCACCAGCGAGGCCACCGGTCCGACGGTGTCCTCCGGCAGCTCGATCACAAACCGGTGCACCGGCTCGCACACCACAGTCCCGGCCCGGCGGACCGCGGCGGCGAGCACGCGCGGCGCCAGCCCGCGGAAGTCGGCCCCCGTGCTGGACATCGCCTTGTTGAACTTCTGGTGCATGTGGCTCTGTCGGGGTGAGTAGCCCGAGTGAGTCATCACCACGCGGGCGTCGGGAACCGGGAACCGCAACGGACCGCGAGCGAGCGAGCGGCGCACGGTGTCCTCGGTCGCGTCGAAGAACGCGGGCGGCATCGATCCCCGCTCGCACTCCAGCTCGAACGTCACGCCGCTCCCCGGAGCCGCGGGCTCGATCCGCAGCCCGATCGTGGCGTGGAACTCGTTGCCGTTCTGCTTCTTGATCTCCAGTGCGTGCCCGGTGCCGACCAGCCGCTCGGTGCGCGCCGTCCGGACCTCGCCGAACCGCGCGTCGACGCGGTACTCCCGCTGCAGGATCGCGGCCAGAACCTCCCGCTGGACCTCGCCGTACAGGGAGACGGTGATCTCCTCGTCGCGGCGGCGCACCCGGATCAGCGGGTCCTGCTCCGCCAGCTCGGAGAGTGCGGCGTACAGCCGCCCGCGCGCGGCCGGTTCTGCGTCCACCACCGTCTCGTACGACGGCGGCGGGAACTGGCTCGCCCGCTCGTCCCCCGGCCGCGGCTGCCCGACGACGTCGCCGACGCGCGCCGTCGCCAGCCCCTGCACGACGGCGATCTGGCCGGGCCGCGCCGTCGAGCGCGGTTCGAGCGTGCCGCGGTGCGCGACGCGCAGCCCGGTGATCCGCTCGGACCTCCCGTGCCCGAGGTCGATCCGGTCGCGGACCCGCAGCGCGCCGGACCGCATCCGGACGAACGCCCGCTTGCGGCCGTCCTCGCGGTCGATCGCGAAGACGACGGCGGACGGCGCGTCCTCGCGGGGGCCGACGGCGGACGGCGCATCCGGACCGGCCTCGGGAGCATCGTCGGCTCGCGCGTCCCCGGGCGACGCCGGTCCGCCGCCGTCGGCCACGACCGGGAGGTAGGTTCCCAGCGCCGCGGCCAGCTCGGACACGCCGACGCCGGTCACCGCCGACCCGAACAGCACCGGGTGCGCGGCCCCACGGCGCGACTCTCCCGCGAGCCAGGCCCGCAGGCCGTCGTCGGGCAGGGGCTCCACCCGGGCCGCGGGTGCGCCGGCGTCGAGCACCCGCTGCACCGGCAGGACGTCAGGGCTGAGGCGGCGCGCGACGGCGTCTGCCACCGCCTCCGGACGCGCACCGCGCCGGTCGATCTTGTTCACGAACACGATCACGGGCAACCGCAGCCGTTGCAGGGCGCGCATCAGCACGAGGGTCTGCGCCTGCACACCCTCGACGGCGGACAGCACGAGCACCGCGCCGTCGAGCACGGCGAGGCTGCGGTCCACCTCGGCGATGAAGTCGGGGTGGCCCGGGGTGTCCAGCACGTTGACGGTGACGTCCCCCGCGGGGAAGGACGCCACGGACGCGCGGATGGTGATGCCCCGCTCGCGCTCCAGCGCGAGCGAGTCGGTGAGGGTATCGCCGCCGTCGACGGAACCGAGGCGGTCGATCACGCCCGAGTGGTGCAGCAGGCGTTCGGTCAGGCTGGTCTTACCGGCGTCGACATGGGCGACGATCCCGAGGTTGAGGTACGACAAGAGCAGTCACGTCCGTGGTCAGGTGGGTCAGGGCACGGGGCGTGACAGCTGTCATCGGTGTTCCAATCTCTCGGGTTGCCCCGACCCTGCCCTCCCGACCGAGGCCGGGGCAACGGTTTATTCGGCCGCCTGCCCGTCGCACCGGGCCACCGACCAGGGTCGCCGTCGCGTCCAGGGGGCACTCGTCCGCATTCGCTCCGCCATGTTCAGGCCATCACAGGAGCCGTCATGGCGCGAACACTTCTGGCCTCCGGCGGATCGTGTGTCACGGGCCGAGGGGATGGACACTCGCCGTCCCAGACGCGCGCTGCAGGCCTCCCTCAGACGTCGGCGAGACGCGCCGGATCGACACCGGCCAGGCGGGCCGCGTCCTGGCCTGGCGGGAGCCCGAACAACCGTCGGTACTCGCGGCTGAACTGCGAGGCGCTCTCATAGCCGACGGCGAATCCGACGGCAGCCACGTCGCCCGGTTCAGCCAGTAGCCGGGCTCGCGCCGCCTGCAGCCGGATCACCTTCTGGAACTGGATCGGCGTCATGGTCGTGACGGCCCGGAAGTGGCGGTGCAGAGAGGTCACGCTCATCCCCGCGACCCGTGCCACGTCCTCGACCCGGAACAGATCGGCGTGGTGCTCCCGGATCCAACGGATCGCCCGGCCGACCTGCACGACGTTGCCGTCGCCCAACCCGATCTGCCGAACTGTCCCCCGCTGCGGACCGGTGAGCAGCCGCCACACCAGCTCGCGCTCGGCCCCGGTCCACAGCACACGCTGGTCGTCGGGTCGGTCGAGCAGCCGGAGCAGCCGGACCACCACGTCGAGCAGCTCGTCGCCGGCCGGGCTGACCCCGACCCCCGGAGACGGCCCGCCTGCCGCCGGAAGCGGTGCGTCCAGGACGAGCTCGGCGATGAGCGTGGGTCGGAGGGCCAGGCCCATCACCAGGTAGGGCTCGGCGGCAGAGGCTCTGCTGACATGGGCGATCACCGGGAGCTCCATCGATGCGACCAGGAACTCGCCGGCGCCGTACGTGAAAACGCGCTCGCCGAGCACCGCGCGCTTCGCGCCCTGCACGACGAGCACGAAGACGGGAGCGGTCTGACCGGGCATCGGCTCGGTCGGACCGTCACTACGGTGCAGAACCAGCCCCGCCGGCGTCGCACCCCCGGCGTGGCGGAGGACCAGCTCGCGTATCTCTGGCAACGCACTCACGGTCCCACAGTGTCAACGTTGGAAGGATCAGGCAATCCGGTGGCAGCATCGCGCTACCTCGGCAAGGTCGTGCGGGTGTGCAATCGACCCATGACACTCGACAGCTTTGTCACGCTGGGCCGCTCTGGCCTGCGGATCAGCCCCTACACGCTCGGCGCGATGACCTTCGGGGAGGACCATGGCTGGGGAGCCCCTGTCGCGGAGTCCGAAGCGATGATCACGGAGTACCTGGAACGTGGCGGCAACTCGATCGACACCGCCAACATCTACACCAACGGCCACTCCGAGAAGATCATCGGCGACTACCTCGCCGCCCGCCCTGGCCTGCGCGACCGGGTCGTGCTGGGCTCGAAGTTCTTCGGGAACCTGTTCCCCGGCGACCCCAACGGTGGCGGCGCAGGGCGCAAGGCGGTCGTCGCACAGGTCGAAGCCTCGCTGCGCCGGCTGGGCACCGACTACCTGGACCTCTACTGGCTTCACAACTGGGACCGCGGTGTCCCGTTGGAGGAGACGCTGCGCGCGCTGGACGACCTCGTCACCTCAGGCAAGATCCGCTACGTCGGCCTGTCGGACCTGCCCGCGTGGAAGGCCGCGGAGGCACAGGTCGTCGCGCACTTCCGGAACTGGACGCCCGCCGTCGGGATGCAGCTCGAGTACTCGCTGCTCGAACGCACCGTCGAGGGCGAGCTCATCCCCATGGCAGCCGAGCACGGGCTCGGGGTGCTGCCCTGGAGCCCGCTGAAGAGCGGATGGCTGTCCGGCAAGTTCACGCGCGGAGGCGGTACGACCGACACGATGCGTGGCGGCATCGTCGGTGGGCCGGGAGATCGCGACTGGCCGGTCATCGACGCCCTGGTGGACGTCGCAGCCGAGGCAGGCGTGACGCCCGCCGCGGCGGCGCTCGCATGGGTCGGCGCGCGACCGGGTGTCACGTCGGTGCTCATCGGGGCCCGGCGCCTCGACCAGCTCCGAGCAAACCTCGACGCCGTGGACGTCCGGCTCACGACCGCGCAGACGGCGCGGCTCGACGAGGTGTCGGAACCGGCACTGAGCTTTCCGGCGGCCAACAACCGGGACCTGGCGCCGAGCCTCGGCTTCGCGGGCGCGACGGTAGACGGCAGGCCCAGCAGTGCGATGCCCTGGCTCGAGGGGAGCCCGACGCGCTACTGATCGGCTGCTACGGGCCGGCCGCGCTATCGAGCGGCCGGCCCGCGGACCGTGAGCTACTCCGCACCGTAGAAGATCCGCTCCATCACCGCCCGGGCCCGCCGGGCCACGCGCAGGTACAGCTCCTCCAGCTCCGGCCCCGTGCCGACGTCGCCGAGCAGCCGGGCGATGCCGGTCAGGGCGTGGCTGTCGTGCGGCAGCATGTCGACGCCGGCGCCCGTCGTCCGCCCGGACCACAGCACGATCGCCGACCGCAGCCGCGACGCGAGCACCCACGCCTCCAGCAGCACCTCGGCGTCGTCGTCGGTGAGCAGGGCCGCCTCGTTCGCCGCCTTGAGCGCGGAGACCGTGCCCGTGGTCCGCAGGCCCGGCACCTCGTGCGCATGCTGGAGCTGCAGGAGCTGGACGGTCCACTCGACGTCGGAGACCCCGCCCCGGCCCAGCTTCAGGTGCCGCGCCGGGTCGGCCCCGCGCGGCAGTCGCTCCGACTCGACGCGCGCCTTGATGCGCCGCACCTCGCGCAGCACCGCGGCGTCCAGCCCGCCCTCGGGGTAGCGCAGGGGGTCGACGAGCTCCGTGAACCGCGCGCCCAGCGACCGGCCGCCCTCGGCGCCGGGTCCCAGGTCGAGCTCGCTCCCGCCCTCGGGCAGCGCACCCCCGCCGTCGGACAGCGAGGCCGCCACCGCGCCCTCGTCCGGGCCGCCCGCCGCGACCACGCTGAGCGTGCCCGACAGGGCGCGCGCCCGGAGCAGCGCCTGGGCCTCCCAGGGCGAGGACCAGCGGCTGTAGTACTCGACGTACGACTGGAAGGAGCGCACCAGGGGCCCGTTGCGGCCCTCGGGCCGCAGGTCGGCGTCGACGGGCAGGCCCGGCTCCGGCCCGACGGCGGTGAGGATCCGCCGCATGCCCTTCGCCACCGTCAGGGCGTAGTCGTTGGCCTCCTTGTCCCCGGCGCCGCCCACGGCCTCGTAGACGAACATGATGTCCGCGTCCGAGCCGTACCCCATCTCCTGGCCGCCCAGCCGGCCCATCGCGACGATGAGCAGCCGGGCGGGCTCGTCGCCGCGCGCGATGTTCCGCTCGCCGCGCGCCTCGTGCTCCGCGATGCGCAGCCCGCCCGCCAGGACGACGTCGGCGGCGTCCGAGATGGCTCTGGCGGCGTCGACCGGCCCGAGTTCGCCCAGCACCTCGGCCACGCCGGTGCGGGCCAGCTCTCGGCGGCGCAGCGCGCGCAGCGCGACCGTGGCGGTGTCCACCTCCTGCGCGCGCCCGAGCAGCGCGTCCGCCTCCGCGGCCAGCCGCCGCGCGCCGCGCGGGGCTAGCGAGTCGGACTGCGCCAGCCAGCGCACCGACTCCGGGGACCGCCCGATCGCGTCCGCGAGGTAGCGCGACGAGGACAGCACCTGAGCCAGGTGGGAGGCCGCCTCCGCGGAGTCGCGCAGCAGCCGCAGGTACCAGTGGGTGGAGCCCAGGGTGTCCGACAGCTTGCGGAACGCGAGCAGCCCCTCGTCCGGGTCGGCGCCCTCGGCGAACCAGCCGAGCAGCACCGGCAGGAGCTGGCGCTGGATCGCCGCGCGCCGCGAGACGCCGTCGGTCAGGGCCTGGACGTGGCGCATCGCGCCGGCCGGGTCGCGGTAGCCGATCGCCGCGAACCGGGCCATGGCCGCGCGTGGCGCGAGCGACGCCTCGCTCGTGGACAGCAGCGCCGTGGCCGGCAGGAGCGGCCGGTAGTAGACGGCCTCGTGCAGGTCGCGCACCTCGCGCCGCACGGACCGCCAGGTCTTGACCAGGTCGTCCGCGCCGCCCTGCCCCAGCCCGCGGGCCAGCCGCCGCAGCTCCGCCTCGGCGGTCGGCATGAGGTGGGTGCGGCGCAGGCGGAAGAGTTGGATCCGGTGCTCCAGCGCCCGCAGGAACCGGTAGCACTCCCCCATCCGGCGGGCGTGCTCGCGCCCCACGTAGCCGCCCCGCGACAGGGCCGCGAGGGCGTCGAGCGTGGTCCGCGACCGGATGTCCTCGTCCGCCCGCCCGTGCACGAGCTGCAGCAGCTGCACGGTGAACTCGACGTCGCGCAGGCCGCCCTTGCCGAGCTTGATCTGCCGGTCGGCCTCGGCCACCGGCACGTTGTCCTCGACGCGCTTGCGCATCGCGCGGGCGTCCTCGACGAAGTTGGGCCGCTCCACGGCCTGCCACACGAGCGGCCCGACGGCGGCGGTGTACGCCTCCCCCAGTGCCAGGTCGCCCGCCACGGGACGCGCCTTGAGCAGCGCCTGGAACTCCCACGTCACCGCCCACCGCTCGTAGTACGCGACGTGGCTGGCCAGCGTCCGCACGAGCGGCCCCTGCTTGCCCTCCGGCCGCAGCGCCGCGTCGACCTGCCACAGCGCCGGCTCCGCCGACGCCCCCGAGCACACCTGGGCCAGGCGGCCCGCGAGCCGTGCAGCGACCCGCAGGGCGTGGTCCTCGTCGCACGCGGGCGCGCCGTCGGGCAGCACGCCCGGCTCGGCCACGTAGATGACGTCCACGTCCGAGATGTAGTTCAGCTCCCGGCCGCCGGTCTTGCCCATCCCGAGCACGGCCAGGCGGACGCCGGCCGCGTGGTCCTCCTCCTCGGAGCGCGCCACGGCCAGCGCGCCCTCCAGCGCGGCGGCCGCCAGGTCGG
The DNA here is from genome assembly GCF_030209445.1 of Promicromonospora sp. MEB111. Classification (GTDB taxonomy): domain Bacteria; phylum Actinomycetota; class Actinomycetes; order Actinomycetales; family Cellulomonadaceae; genus Promicromonospora. The sequence goes on along the minus strand of NZ_JARVSD010000011.1, from coordinate 313,906 downwards.
CCAGCGCCGCCGCGACGGCGGGCAGCACCGTCGTCGGCTCGGACGCGGTGACGTCGGTGGCGGCGATCCGCAGCAGGCGCGCGCGGTAGGCGCGGCGCAGCCGGTCGGTGTACGACGACGAGGTGCCCTCGTCCGGTGCCGTCTCCCCGTGCCGGCCGTGGGTGCCCGCGACGGGCTCGGCGGAGTCCGGATCAGCGTCGACGGCGCGCAGCAGCTCGGCGCGCACGGCCTCGGCGGGGACACCGGTGCCCGGGGTCAGGTCGCGGATCAGGTCGAGCAGCGCGGGGTGGCGCACGAGCTCGTCGCCGAGCGCCGAGGACGAGCCCAGCACCCGCAGCAGCCGGTCGACGGCGGTCGGGCGGGGCGCGCCGTCGGCGTCGGCGGGGCCGTCGTCCGTGCCGTTGCCCGAGCCGCCGTTCGCGCCGGAGCCGTTGGTGGAGCCGTTGCCGGCAGATCCCTTGTCCGGAACCTCGGCGTCGGCGCCGGCGGCCGCGAGGACCGGGCGCAACCGGTCCGGGGCGGCCGCCGCGAGGCGGACGAGCTGGAGCAGCGCCAGGTCGGGATCGGCGACACCGGCGAGCGAGCGCAGGAGCGCCACGTCGGCGGGCTCCAGGACGACCGCGCCGCGGTCGGGGCCGGCCGCGCGGCCCGCTCCGTTGCCCTTGGGGCTGCTGTCCAGGACGGCGACCAGGTCGGGGTCGCGCCACAGCGAGGCGGACCGGGTGAGGTCGGCGAACCCGGCCCGGATCAGATGGGTCGTCAGGGTCTCGGGTCGGCGGCTCTGCACCCCCCGACCCTACGACGCGGGTGGGGGGTGCAGCACCCCTGTCAGAGCTGCGGGAACGTCAGAGCTGCAGGAACGTCAGAGCTGCAGGAACCGCTTGAGCTCGAACGGCGTCACCTGGGCGCTGTACGCCTCCCACTCCTCGCGCTTGTTGCGCAGGAAGTAGTCGAAGACGTGCTCGCCGAGGGTCTCGGCCACGAGCTCGGACTTCTCCATGAACTGGATGGCCTCGTCGAGGTCGCGCGGCAGCGGCGCGATGCCCAGCGCGCGGCGCTCGGCCGGCGTGAGCTCCCAGACGTCGTCCTCGGTGTGGTCCAGGAGGTCGTAGCCCTCCTCGATGCCCTTGAGGCCTGCCGCGAGGATCACGGCGAACGCGAGGTACGGGTTGGCGGCGGAGTCCAGCGCGCGGTACTCGATGCGCGCGGAGTTGCCCTTGCCCGGCTTGTACATCGGCACGCGGACCAGCGCGGAGCGGTTGTTGTGGCCCCAGCTCACGTAGCTGGGGGCCTCCTGCCCGCCCCAGAGCCGCTTGTAGCTGTTGACGTACTGGTTGGTGACGGCGGTGATCTCACCCGCGTGCACCATGAGGCCCGCGATGAACTGGCGCGCCGTCTTGGACAGCTCGAACTGGGCGCCGGGCTCGTAGAACGCGTTGCGGTCGTCCTCGAACAGCGAGACGTGGGTGTGCATGCCGGAACCGGGCTGGTCGGCCAGCGGCTTGGGCATGAAGGACGCGAACACGCCCTGCTCGAGCGCCACCTCCTTGACCACGGTGCGGAACGTCATCAGGTTGTCCGCGGTGGTCAGCGCGTCGGCGTACCGCAGGTCGATCTCGTTCTGGCCGGGGCCGGCCTCGTGGTGCGAGAACTCGACCGAGATGCCCATGGACTCCAGCATCGTGATCGCGGCACGGCGGAAGTCGTGCGTCGATCCCCGGGCCAGGTGGTCGAAGTACCCGCCCTGGTCCACCGGCTCCAGCTTCGGGTCCGACTTGGTGAGCTGGTTGAACAGGTAGAACTCGACCTCGGGGTGCGTGTAGAAGGTGAACCCGCGGTCGCTCGCCTTGGCGAGGGTGCGCTTGAGCACGTTGCGCGAGTCCGCCAGGGACGGCTGCCCGTCCGGCGTCAGGATGTCGCAGAACATGCGGCCCGTACCGTGCCGCTCGCCGCGCCACGGGAGCACCTGGAAGGTGGTCGGGTCCGGCTTGGCGACCATGTCCGCCTCGAAGACCCGGGTGAGGCCCTCGATGGCGCTGCCGTCGAAGCCGATGCCCTCGCTGAACGCCGACTCGAGCTCGGCGGGTGCCACAGCTACCGACTTCAGCACGCCGAGCACGTCGGTGAACCAAAGCCGGATGAAGCGGATGTCGCGCTCCTCGACCGTGCGGAGCACGAACTCCTGCTGCCTGTCCATGGGCCCATCTTGCACTAAACCTGTTACAGGTGCGTGTACCGAGCATGGACGACCGGTCGTAGGCTTTCCAGCGGCACCGAGGCCGTTCGAACCACAGGAGGACCATGTCCGCCCACACCTCACCCACTCAGGGTCCCAAGAGGGTCCGCGTGCACCATCTGGCCGAGGCCAAGGCCAAGGGTGAGAAGCTCGCGATGCTCACCGCGTACGACGCGGTGACCGCAGCGATCTTCGACGCGGCCGGCATGGACATCCTGCTGGTGGGCGACTCCATCGGGAACGTCATGCACGGGCACACCAGCACGATCCCCGTGACCGTGGACGACATGATCCCGGCCGCCCGCGCCGTCGCGCGGGCCACGAAGCGCGCGTTCGTGGTGATCGACCTGCCGTTCGGCTCGTACGAGGCCGGGCCGCAGCAGGCGCTGGAGACGTCGGTGCGGATCTTCAAGGAGACGGGCGCCGACGCCGTCAAGCTGGAGGGCGGCGTCCGCTCCGCGCCGCAGATCCGGGCGCTCACCGACGCCGGGATCCCCGTCGTCGCGCACCTCGGCTACACGCCGCAGTCGGAGAACCTCCTGGGCGGACCGCGCGTGCAGGGCCGGGGCGACGACGCCGTCGAGCGGCTCGCCGACGACGCGAAGGCCGTCGAGGAGGCCGGCGCCGTCGCCGTCGTCCTGGAGATGGTGCCCACCGACGTCGCCGCGCGGATCACCGAGATCGTGCGCATCCCGACCATCGGCATCGGCGCCGGACCGCACTGCGACGGCCAGGTGCTCGTGTGGACGGACATGGCCGGGATGACCGACTGGTCACCGCGGTTCGCCCGGCGCTACGCCGAGCTCGGCGCGGCGCTGCAGCAGGCCGCGGAGGACTACGTCTCCGAGGTCAAGGACGCCTCGTTCCCGGACGCGGAGCACTCGTTCGAGAAGTGATCCACGTGTCAGACGTACAGATCACCCGGGTGACCTGTACGTCTGACACGGGTGCTCACTTGTTGCGCCAGTCCTCGTCCTCCTTGTCCCAGGACTCGTTGCGCGACCTCGCGCTGTCCAGCGCCCGCTCGGCCTCGGCGCGGGTGCTGTACGGACCCATCAGGTGCGACCAGGACGAACGGCGTCCCACTTCGACCGCCCCGGTCTCGGTGTTGTACCAGTACTGCTCCTCGGTGCTCATGAGACGATCCTGACATGAGCGACCTGGCGTTCGGCATAGACATCGGAGGTTCGGGGATCAAGGGTGCGCCCGTCGATCTCACGGCGGGCGAGTACGCGGAGAAGCGGACTCGCATCCCGACACCCCAACCGTCCACCCCGCAGGCCGTGGCGGACGTGCTCGCGGAGCTCGTCGACACCTACCACCTGCCAGACGACGTCCCGATCGGCGTGGCCTTCCCCGCACCGATGCAGCACGGCGTGGTGCGTTCCATGGCGAACCTCGACCAGTCCTGGACCGGCGTGGACCTGCCGGCGCTCGTGCAGCGCGTGACGGGGCGCCACGTGGTCGCGGTGAACGACGCCGACGCGGCCGGAGTGGGCGAGGTCCGCTACGGCGCCGCCCGCGACGCGGACGGCGTGGTGCTGGTGGCGACGCTCGGCACGGGGATCGGGTCGGCGCTGGTGGTCGACGGCGTCCTGGTGCCCAACACCGAGCTGGGCCACCTGGAGATCGACGGGCACGACGCCGAGTCGCGCGCGGCCGACTCCGCGCGGGAGCGCGAGGACCTGTCGTGGGAGGACTGGGCCGAGCGCCTGCAGCGCTACTTCGGGGTGGTCGAGGACCTGATCTCCCCCGACCTCATCGTCGTGGGGGGCGGCGTCAGCAAGCACCACGAGAAGTACCTGCCGCACCTGCACCTGCGGGCGCCGATCGTCCCGGCGCAGCTACGCAACGCGGCCGGCATCGTCGGCGCCGCGGCACTGGCCGCCGGGCGCTGAGGCGCGCGCGCCCGGCCTCCGTGCCGGGCGCGGTCAGGCCTCGCGCGCGGCGCGGGGGTGCGCGGGCTGCGCGAAGAGCGCGTCGACCCCGAGCATCTCGATGACGTTCCGGACCACCGGCGGCGGCTCCGGAAGGCTGACGGTCAGGCCCTCCTGCGTCCCGTAGGTGTACATCTGCATGAGGAACGCGACGCCGGTCGAGTCCATGAACGTCACCTTGGACGTGTCGATGACCACCGCCTTGGCCCGCTCGAGGGCGTTGGCTATGGCAGCACTCGACTCACCGCGCAAAGAGACATCGATCTCTCCCCACATGCTCACGACGCTCGTGCGAGCCTGTTCCTCGAACAGGATCCCGCCCGTGCGCCCCCTGTTGTCGAATTCGGTGTTGCTCACTTGCATCGCCCCTGTTCATTGCTCCCCGACATGGCCGCCGGAACGGGTCGCCCGACCCCCCGGGCAACTCTGGGAGATTGCAACGCCTTCGTCGCGATCACGGGCAGCCTACATCCGTGAAGATCGCAAGTGGAACAGCCTGCAAGGGTTACATTTCGAAGACCCTACTGGTATAACCCAGTATTTCTCCGGGCAAACTAGCACACAACTCCCGGTCAGATCGGACATAAAGATACCGAGTTGGACATACGTCCAAGAAAAAAATTCACCGGAATCAATTCTCCGACGACCGATTGGGGCCGTCCGGGCCTTCGGAGGCACCGGGATTGCGAACGTTCGGTGCGCTTTCCTTCTCCCATGCATCGAGCTGCATAGTGAGAGCCTTGGCGAGCTCGAACACCTGCTGCGGAGGAATGCGCACGCGCGAAACCACCCGGCCCGGCACGGTGATCGACGTGACCTCACCCGACTCCGGGTCCGAGACCGGGCTCGGCGGCTGCTTCACGGCGATGAAGTCCAGGATGAACGACGTCGGTGTGTGCCACACCGAGGCGAAGTCGGCCGGTACGCCGGTCTCCATCTCGTCGGGCACGTCGATCTGGAACTCCTGGGGCAGCTCGTCGGACGACACTGAGGCTCCTCGTTAGGCCGGGCGGTGCACCGACCGTACCGTGGGGCAGGTTGGCGCGACAGTGGAAACGGACTCGAAGGACATATGGTTCCTGACCGGCCGAGCTGGCGCCCCGGTCAAGAAAATGTGCCGCCACGTTCAGGTTCCCGGCACTAGACTCACGCGGCCGTTCGCGCGAGCGCCTCGCGCGCCGAACATCCCGCACCGACCCGCTCACACACCCTGGAGGACCTGCCATGCCCGCCGACGCGTCCGAGCTCGCCACGGAGCGGGAGTTCCTTGCCGAGGCCCGCTCACAGCTCGGCCGGATGCGCGACCGCGTCGCCGCGCTCGACGGCAGCTACGCGGGCGACTGGGTGAGCGCCGAGGTCCTGGAGGCCACGCTCGCGCGCCGCATGGAGCAGCTCACCGACGACCCGGAGATCCCGCTCTTCTTCGGCCGCATCGACCTCGCGGCCGGCGAGACCTTCCACATCGGACGACGCCACGTGTCGGACCCGGACGGCGAGCCCATGGTCGTGGACTGGCGCGCCCCCGTGAGCACCCCGTTCTACCGGGCCACGGCCAAGGAGCCGATGGGCATCACGGCCCGGCGCCGGTACGGGTTCGCCCGCGGCCACCTGACGGCGTTCGAGGACGAGTCCCTGACCCGCGCCGGCCTGGGTGGGCAGGGCGGGCAGGGTGACGACGGCGCCGCACACTCCGAGATCCTCGAGGCCGAGATCGAGCGCCCGCGCTCCGGCCCCATGCGTGACATCGTCGCGACGATCCAGCCCGAGCAGGACGTCATCGTCCGTATGCCGCTCGAACGCACGCTCGTGGTGCAGGGCGCGCCCGGCACCGGAAAGACGGCGGTGGGCCTGCACCGCGCGGCGTACCTCCTGTACGCGCACCGGGACCAGCTCACCCGCCGCGGCGTGCTCGTCGTCGGGCCGAACAAGAGCTTCCTGAGGTACATCCGCGACGTGCTGCCCGCCTTGGGCGAGATCCACGCGACTCAGGCGACCATCGAGGAGATCGTGAGCGGCCACGCCCCGGTCCGCGCCACGGATCCCGCCGACGTCGCGACCCTCAAGGGCGACGGGCGGATGGCCGAGGTGCTGCGCCGCGCCGTCTGGTCGCACGTCGGCACCCCGGAGGAGACGCTCGTGCTGCCGCGCGGCTCGTTCCGCTGGCGGGTTCCGGCCTACGAGGCGCGCGAGGCCGTGGAGCAGGTCATGGGCCGGGGCGTGCCGTACGCGCTGGGCGCGGCCCAGCTCCGGCACGCGCTGGCGCACCGGGTGCTGGTCCAGATCGAGGAGACCGGCGACGCGCTCGACGACAAGGCCTGGGACGTGCTGGCCCGGACCAAGCCCGTGCGGGACTACGCGGCGGCCGTCTGGCCCGCGGTGGACCCGCGCAAGCTGCTGTTCCGCCTGTTCTCCGACCCGGAGTTCCTGGCCGAGTGCGCTCAGGACGTCCTGACCGACGCCGAGCAGGCCCTCCTGACCTGGGCCCGTCCGCCCCGCACCGCAGGCTCCGCCCGCTGGACGACGGCGGACCTCGTGCTGCTCGACGAGATCGCCGACCTGCTGGACCGGACCACGTCGGTGGCGCACATCGTGGTCGACGAGGCGCAGGACCTGTCCGCGATGATGCTGCGCTCCCTCGGCCGGCGCGCCGCCACCGGCTCGCTCACCGTGCTCGGCGACCTGGCCCAGGCCACGACGCCCTGGGCGGCACGCGACTGGGCGGACGTGCTGCGCCACCTGGCCAAGCCGGACGGGTACGTGGAACAGCTCACGGCGGGCTTCCGCGTGCCCGCCGACGTGATCGAGCTCGCCGCCCGGCTGCTGCCGAGCATCGCGCCCGGCCTGGAGCCGCCCACCGCGGTGCGGCGCGCCCGAGGCCGCCTCAGGTTCACAGCGGAACCGCTCGACGACGTGCTGGTCGGCGTCGGCATCGCGGACCTGGAGGGCTCGGTCGGCCTCATCGTGCCCGACGCCGCCGTGCCGGACGTCCGCGAGACGCTGGCCGCCGTCGGGCTCACCTTCGCCGTCGTGGGCGAGCAGGAGGACGCCACCCCGGCCGCGGCAGGCGGCGACCACGCGGAGCCGGACGACTCCTCGGAGTTCGACGTCCACCTGGACCTGGTGCCCGCCTCCCTGGCGAAGGGCCTGGAGTTCGACCACGTGCTGCTGCACGACCCGGCCGCGATCGTCGCGGCCGAGCCGAACCACGCCACCGGCCTGCGCCGCCTCTACGTCTGCCTCACCCGCGCGGTCACGTCGCTGGTGGTGCGGCACGACGGCGACCTGCCGCCGGAGCTCGGCGTCGAGGCTCCGGACGGGGCCACGGACGAGGCTCCGGACGGGGCCGTGGCCGGCGTCGGGCGCTAGTCCCCGCAGCGGCAGCCGTCGTCGCCGCACCCCTGCTCGGCCCTGAGCCCACCCTGGAGCTCGCCCTCGCCCACGAGCTGGGCCACGGGGGTGCAGCAGGCGTCGCCGTGCCAGGCCTCCCAGCCCTCGCGGACGGCGAAGCCCGCAATGACCACGGCAGCGACCGGGTCGGCCCACCACCAGCCGAGCAGGCTGTTGAGCAGGAGCCCGGCGAGCAGGGCCGCCGAGAGGTAGGAGCAGATCAGGGTCTGCCGGGAGTCGGCCACGGCGGAGGCGGAGCCCAGCTCGCGCCCCGTGCGGCGCTCGAACCAGGACAGCCCCGGCATGACCAGCAGGCTGACGGCGGCCAGGACGATGCCGACCGTGGAGTGCTCGGGCGAGGTGGCGCCGAGCAGGGCGCGGGCGGCGTCGACGGTGACGAACGCGGCCAGGCCGAAGAACGAGACGGCGATCAGGCGCATCGCGACCTTCTCGCGGGCCTCCGGGTCGCGGCCCGCGAACTGCCAGGCGACCGCGGCCGCCGACAGCACCTCGACCACGGAGTCCAGGCCGAACCCGATCAGCGCGCTGGAGGAGGCGATGTGGCCGGCGGCCAGGGCGACCGCCGCCTCGACGACGTTGTAGGTGATCGTGGCGGCCACGACCCAGCGGATGCGGCGGGCCAGCACCGCACGCCGCGCGACGCCCAGCGGCCGGGGCACGGGGAGCGCGGTCATGCGCACGTGCAGTCGGGGCCGCAGCAGCCGGGGTCGACCGCCAGCACCAGGCCGAGCAGGTCACCCAGCGCGGGCGCGAGGCGGGTGTCCGCGAGCCGGTACCAGGACCGCCGTCCGTCCTTGACGGACTCGACCAGCCCGCAGCCCCTCAGGCAGGCGAGCTGGTTGGACATCACCTGCCGGGACACGCCCAGCGCGTCGGCGAGGTCGGACGGGTAGGCCGGCGCCTCCCGCAGCGCGAGCAGGATGCGGGTGCGGGTCTCGTCGGACAGCGCGTGCCCCAGCCGCGCCAGGGCGGCGGTATGGGTCAGGGTCACCGACTCGGCGATCGTCTCGGTCATGGGAGCGACAGTACACGGAATCGTGTATTCACGGAACGCTGTATCGAGAGCCGGTGCGGTCGTCGGTGATCGGCGGTGCGCCCCCTCGTCGGGAAGGGCCTACGGCTCGACGGGTTCACCCGTCGGGTCGTCCGCGGCCGGCGCGGCCAGCTCGGGCCCGCCCGCGGGGTCCGCGTTCCACGCCTTCAGCCGCCAGCCGCCCACGGGGTCGCCCTCGACCTCTACCAGGCCGGTGTTGGCCAGCGGCGTGCGCTCGGCGTGGTCGACGTCGACGTCCGCCGCGCGCGCCGCCGCCCACGCGCGGATCGCGGCGCCGTGCGAGACCACGAGGACGCTCTCGAGGCCCTGCGCGGCGAGCTGCGCGACGGCGTCGTCGTACCGGCTGAGGAACGCGCGGCCGTCGGGGCCGCCGGGCATCGCACGGCCGACGTCGCCGCGCGCCCAGCCGAACACCGTGTCGAGGTAGCGCAGGTGCGCCTCGTGCGCTCCTGCCATCTCCAGCTCGCCGGCGTCGATCTCGCGCAGGCCGTCCAGCACCTGCGGCTCGATCCCACGCTCCTGGGCGAGCGGCGCCGCCGTGAGCGACGTCCGTACCAGCGAGGAGACGGCGATCGCGTCGATCTGGCGGCCGCGCAGCGCCGCGGGGACCGCGGCCGCCTGCCGCTCGCCGAGCCGGGTCAGGCCCGGTCCGGGGTGTGCCGTGTCGAGCAGCCCTTCCACGTTCGAGGGGGTCTGTCCGTGGCGCAGCAGCAGAAGTCGCATGGGCGCATTCTCCCCGACCGGCCGGGTCCGGCCGACGCGCGGGGCCCGCGCGCCGGCCGGGCCGGTGCTAACTTCGAGACGTGGCTGACGACGCGCCGCACGGCCTGCGTATAGCCCGTCCGGCGCGGTGGGCGCTGGGCCGGGTCGAGCGTTCGGGCGGGTTCGTCACCCGGATGACCTGGCATCTCGTCGACGGCTCGTCGGTCCGCTGGGCGTCGCGCGCGGTCCGTCGCCGCGGCCGGGTCGAGATCCGGGACGCCGACGGGAGCGTGACCCGCGTCGTCGGTGCCGAGCCCGCGACCGCGACCCGGCTGGCCCGGGCGAACCTCGCCGCGGGCATCGCCTTCATGATCGGCGGCTCCCTGTTCGCCCTCGGCCCCTTGCTGGCCCAGTTCGGCGCGGGGAGCGTCCGGGGCGTCGACATGGTCTACCTCGTCGGCGGGGTGTTCTTCAGCGCGGGCGGCTACGTCTCGGTGGTGCAGGCGTCGAACATGCCGACCGACATCGACGCGCGCGGCATGCTGCGCACCACGTCGTGGCGGTGGTGGGCATGGTGGCCCCGGCAGATCGGCTGGCTCAGCGCGGCGGTGCTGTTCGCCGGCACCCTGTCCTTCGGGGTCAGCCTCGTCGCCGCGTTCGCGTCCGACCTCACGGCGCGGCAGTCCAACGGGTGGATCTGGTTCCCGGACATCGTGGGCTGTATCTGCTTTCTCGTCTCGGGGCACCTCGCCCTGGTCGAGGTCTGCCACGGCCGCATCGGGCTGCGGCCCCACGATCTCGGCTGGTGGGTGGTGGCGGTCAACCAGCTCGGCTCGGTCTTCTTCTTCCTCGCCGGGCTCGCCGCGTTCACCCGGCCGGCCACGTCGACCGTGGTGGACCTGGGCATGGTCAACTGGGGCACGTTCGCGGGGGCGGTCTGCTTCGTCGTCGGCGGGGCGCTGCAGCTCGCGGAACGCCCGGACCGCTGACACCGCGGACAGACCCGCGAGCGCCGGGTCAAGTTCGCCCTCCCTCGGGTCGACGGTGCCGGGGCGCCGTGCTTGACTCGAAAACATGGCCACGCGCGACGAGCGCACGACGGCGCTCTACGGAAACAGATTCCTCACCGAGGAGGCACCCTCCTCGGTGTTCCCGGCGACGGGGATGAGTCCCACCGACACCATGCGGATGCTGGGCGAGGACCTGGCGCTCGAGGGTGACCCCATGCGCAACCTGGCGACGTTCGTCACCACCTGGATGGAACCCGAGGCGCAGCGGATCATCGCCGAGAACCTGCACCGCAACTTCATCGACCACGCGGAGTACCCGATCTCCGCGGAGATCGAGCAGCGGTGCGTGCGGATGCTCGCGGACCTCTTCCACGCCCCCGGGGAGACCACCGGGTGCCGCACCCAGGGGTCGTCGGAGGCGATCATGCTCGGTGCGCTCTCGCTGAAGTGGAAGTGGAAGGAGCGCCGCGAGGCAGCAGGTCAGCCCGTCGACCGCCCCAACCTGGTCTTCGGCGGCGACGTGCACGTGGTCTGGGAGAAGTTCTGCCGGTACTTCGACGTCGAGCCCCGGATCATCCCGCTGGCGAAGGACAAGTACACGATCGGGCCCGACGACGTGTCCCCGTACCTCGACGAGAACACGATCGGCGTGGCCGCCGTGCTCGGTACCACCTTCACGGGGCACATGGACGACATCGTCGGCATCAACCGGCTGCTCCTGGACGTCCGGGCGGAGCGCGGGCTCGACATCCCGCTGCACGTCGACGGCGCCAGCGGCGGCTTCGTCTGGCCCTTCCTCTACCCCGACTCGCCGTGGGACTTCCGGCTGGAGCAGGTCCGGTCCATCAACGTGTCGGGCCACAAGTACGGACTGGTCTATCCCGGGATCGGCTGGCTGGTCTTCCGTGAGACGTCGGACCTCGCGAAGGACCTCGTGTTCTACGAGAACTACCTGGGCAAGACGGACGCGACCTTCACGCTCAACTTCTCGACCGGCGCGGCGATGGTGCTCGCCCAGTACTACAACTTCGTGCGGCTCGGCCGTGAGGGCTACACCTACGTGATGACGCAGATGCAGCAGAACGCCCGGGTGCTGGCGGCCAACCTGCGCGAGACGGGGCGGTTCGAGGTGATCGGCGACGACGCCGAGCAGCTGCCGCTGGTCGCCTTCCGGCTGGCGGGCGACCACGTGGGGTACGACGAGTCGGACATCGCCTGGCAGCTCTCGGCGGAGCGCGGCTGGATGGTGCCGGCGTACACGCTCCCGCCGGACGCGCAGGACGTGAAGATCCTCCGTGCCCTGGTCAAGGAGACGATGAGCCGGGCCCAGGTGGACCGGCTGACGCAGGACATCGAGGACGCCTGCACGACCCTCGACCTCAAGGGTGGCGCGCACCCGACCGAGCGGCTGCAGGCCAAGACCGGTACGGGCTACTGACCCGCGGGGGCCGGGTCGTCGGCAGGGTCGTCGGCCGGGTCGTCGTCGAAGGCCCGCAGGCCGTCGATGCTCGTCAGGTTCTTCCGTCGCCGGTACTCCTGCTGCCCGGCCTCGCCCTTGCGCTCGAAGTAGGGGCCCATCAGGTCCCGCTCGCCCTCGTACGCCATGAGCGGCACGCCCCAGCCGCAGCTGTCGGAGACACGGTCGACGTCGACGACGACGACCGCGCGGGCGCCGGGCACGTTGATGAAGCCGCCCGCGAGCGCCGCGTACCCGTCGTCGTACCGAGTCACGACGCGGCCGGTGCCGTGCAGCCGGACGATGTTCGGCGGGCCGTCGAACGCGCAGAACATGACGGTGATCCGGCCGTTCTCGCGCAGGTGCGCGATGGTCTCGCTGCCGCTGCCGGTGGCGTCGAGCCACGCGAACGTGTGGTCGTCGAGCACGCCGAAGGTGCCGGGGACGCCGCGGGGCGAGAGGTTGACGTGCCCGTCCGCGGCCAGGGGCGCCGTCGCCACGAAGAACACGGGCTGCCGTTCGACGAACTCTCGCAGCCGGCCTTCGATCCGTTCGTGCAGCTTCATGGCCCGCATGCTGCCATGCGGGGCGCGGCTGGTGCTGGGGCGTCCGAGGGACGTCAGGGCGGAGCGACGAGGACGGACGAGGGCGGGCAACCGGCCGGCGTCCGGGGCGCCGGATAGGGTCGGTCGCATGTTCGTGCTGGAGACCGAACGCCTGCTGCTGCGGCCGTGGCGCGTGTCCGAGGCCGCCGTCCAGCACGAGATGTGGACCGAACGCGACCCGCGGGTGCCGCGGCACCGGCGGATCGGCGCCGACGGCCGGCCCACCGTCGAGGACGTCGAGGGCTGGATCCGCGACGGTGCCCCGCCCGGTTCCCTCGGGCTGCCGGCGCTGGAGGTCAGGGCGACCGGCGACGTCGTCGGCTACTGCGGGCTGATCGCGAACACGCACGGGCCGGAGGACGAGCCGGAGCTGGCATACGAGCTGCTGCGCCGCGCCTGGGGTCAGGGGTACGCGACCGAGGCCGCACGGGCGGTGCTGGGCTGGGCACGGGAGTCGGGCTACCGGCGGCTGTGGGCCACGGTGCGGGACTGGAACGGCGCGTCGCTCCGGGTGCTGGCGAAGGTCGGGTTCGTGGAGTCCGGCCGCGTGGAGAAGGACGCCGTGCACGGGGACTCGCTGTTCCTGACGACGGAGCTGTGACCGGGTTCGACCGGTCACACAACGTCGAAGAACGTCTCCGGGCGGCCGAGGAACCTCTTCCAGAGGGCGACCGACTCCAGCTCGGACCAGGTGCGCTCGGCGATGCCGTGCTCGGTCATCTCCAGGATCTGCGCCCCGGGGAGCGCCGCCACGAGCGGTGAGTGCGTCGCGTAGATCACCTGGGCGGCATGGTCGGCCACCAGGTCCTGCAGCCGGTACAGGAGCTGCAGCGTGGACTCGAACGACAGCGGCCCCTCGGCCTCGTCGAGCAGATAGAGGCCGGGACCGCTGAACCGGCCCGAGATGGCCTGGAGGTAGGACTCGCCGTGGCTGACCTCCGTCGACAGCCGGTCGCCGTAGCCGCTCACCCCGGCGCCCGTCATGAACTCCAGCATCCCCGCGGCCGTCTCGGCGCGCAGGTAGAACCCCTTCGCCTTCTGCCGGAGCATCCGGGACCCGGCGATCGTCCGGTCCAGGACGAGCGCCTCGCCCAGCGGGCTCGTGTCGAGCTCGCTCGCGTACTTCCGACCGCCGTGGCCACCCCGCACGTCGATCCCGTACTGCTCCGCGATCGCTTCGAGCACGGTGGACTTGCCGGACCCGTTCGCCCCCATCAGGACCACGATACTGCTGGTCAGCCGCACGCCACGCGCGGCGATCTCGGCGACGGCGGGTACGGTCCACGGCCAGGCGCCGTCTTCGACCAGGGCGGGTCTGACGCTCACTCGCTCGATCAGCACCCCGCCAGGTTAGCCGCGAGGAGGCCGAGCACCGGCGCCCCGCGCTCACTCGACGAGCCCTCGCTTTCGCGGCATATGCCCGTATCCTCACGATGGTGGACACGCAGGAGAGTTCGCCGGGCCGCCGGGCGGGCTGGTTCGGCCAGCACTCGGTCGCCGTCGTGGCGGCCGTCGCCGCCGCGGTGCTCGGCGGCGTGGCGACGGCCTGGGGCGAGAACCTGTTCGCCCCGGGCACGTCGGACTCCGGGGCGCAGGTCCGCGTGCTCGAAGCCACGATCAAGGACCTGGAGGCGGCCAACGGCCGGCTCGACGACGAGCTGACCGCCCTGCGCGACCAGAACGACGGCCAGCGGGCCGAGCTCGACGACCTCGAAGCGCAGAACCAGGAGCTGCGCGAGGAGATCGATCGCCTCAATGACCAGGCGAGCGCGGACGACAGCGCCGGGACCGACGCCGGGAATGATGACGGCACGCAGGACGATTCCGCCGGGGGCGCTTCCGCCGTCGTCTCCGGTGTCAGGCGCGAGACGGACGCCGCCGTCCAGGTGATGCTCCACACCTGCCTCGACCTGGACACGACGTCGGCCGGCTGGGGCGCGGCGTCGGTCCCCCAGGACCTCTGCTACGGCGACGCCGGCGTCGAGGGCGCGCGCCTCACGATCATGAGCGGAGTGCCCAGCCGGGCGGACTGCGAGGCGCAGACGACCTGGCAGCAGACCATCGCCTCGGACGCGGTGACCGAGGGGATGCACCTCTGCGTGCAGACCAACGAGCGCCGTACCGCGTACGCGCACATCGCGGCGGTCGACCGTGCCGCCGAGACCGTCGCTTTCGACCTCGTGGTCTGGGAGTCGAGCTAGCGCCGCTGCCCGTTGATCACTGCCTTCGCCGCCCGGTCGACGTTGTCGGCGAGCTGGTAGACGCCGACGACGAGCTGGACGACGCCGACGACGATCGCCGCACCCCCGAGGAACAGGAACAGCGAGACTCCAGCTCCGCTGGCCGTGCTGGCGAGCAGGCCCACCAGGAAGAAGACGACCCCGCCCCCGAGGACCAGGCAGAGCCCGATCGTGAGCGAGCTGGCCGAGCTGTGCACAACCTGCTTCGGGGACGCGGCCTTCGGGGCTCCGCCCGTCTCGTCACTCATGGGGTGAAGCGTGCCACCGAACCGCCCGGGAATCGACGGAAGTCATGGCTCGAGAAGCGCACGAGCCGAGCCGGCTGTCGAGTCCGGGCAACACGCACCCTGGGCGATGCCGGCGTCAGACCCCGAGTCTCCGGCTCAGCACCGGCACGCCGTCACCCTCCAGGTCCGTCAGCGCCTCGCGCCGTCCCGCCATCGCCATGACCAGGGAGAGCAGCGGACCCTTTGCCACTGGCCCGTCGCCGGTCCGGAACTCCGCGTCGGTGGCCGTCAGCCGGAGCCCCTTGACCAGCGACCTGCTGTTCACCGCGAAGTCCTTCGCCGCGAAGAAGCGCGCGACCAGGATCAGGCCCTCGGCGTCCGGCTCGTGCTCCAGCCCCAGGGGCCGGCGGATGTCCTCGGCATGCACGATCAGCTCGCCCAGCCCGCCCACGCTCTCCTTCCGGGGGAGCGCGATGGGCCCGAATACGGCGTAGCGCTCCAGCGTCTGCGCCGACGAGTCCCCGCGGAACTCCTCCAGCCGCCGCTGGTTGTGCACGTCGGCGTCGAAGCGGGCACCGGCGATGCTGCGCAGCCAGCCCCAGAACGTCAGCGTCGACGCGGCACCCAGGTGCGCGACGACGTCCTCGACGTCCCAGTCGCCGCACAGCGTCGGCGAGCGCCACTGCTCCGGCGTCAGCATGCGCAGGTCGGCGACGAGCGCCGCGTGCTCCCGCTCCTGGATCTGCGACGGTCGAGTCATGGCGGACAGTCTAGGAGCGGGGTACGTCTTGTGATCGGGGCCCTGCCTTCATCCGGCGGGGAAGTAATGGCCGTTGTCCAGATCGGCGAGCAGGCTCGGCTGAGCGGGTTCCCAGCCGAGGGTCCGGCGGGTGATGAGGCTGGACGCCGGGTAGCTCCGCGTGACCACGTTCGTGAGGAACCCGAAATACCCCGGCAGCACCAGCTCGTCCAGGGGCACGCTCACAGCGGGCAGACCCAAGCGGCTGCCGATGGCCTCGGCGATCTCGCGGACCGAGATGCCCCCGTCCCCTACTCCGTGCCAGTACCTGCCGGCTGGGCCCGTCTCCAGCGCCAGGCGGAACACGGAGGCGACATCGCGGACGTGCACGGCGTTCCACTGGTTCGCGCCGTCTCCGGGATAACCGGCGAAGCCCTTCTCCTTCGCGAGCGCGATCAGCATGGGGAGGAAGCCGGCACGATCGGTCGTGCTGTGCGCGATGTTGGCGATCCGCACGACCGAGGACCGCACTCCCCGCTCGGCGAGTCCGACCACGGCGGCTTCCACGACGTTACGGGCCCGCAGGGTGCCCTTGTGCTCGTCGCCGACGGGAAGGGCCGGGTCCTCCTCGGTGGCCGGCCGGCCCAGGTTCCGCCCGTTCCCGGGCGAGCCGATGCTCCCCGCCGCGACCAGCGGCTTTCCGGTTCCCGCGAGTGCCTCGCCGTACGCGAGCACGACCGGGAGCTCCGCGGCGGTCACGGCGTCGATCCCGCCGGACGGAAGCAGGTCTTGCCGGTGCGCCACGTGGATGACGCCGTCGGAGTCCGCGGCCGCCTCCTTGAGCACGTCGAGGTCCTGGAGATCGCCGCGGCGTACCTTCGCGCCGAGTGCGGACAGGGCCGCCGCGGCCGTGTCCGACCGGGCCAGGCCGGTGACCTCGTGCCCGGCGGCGAGGAGCTCGGGGATGATGTACGAACCGGAGTGGCCGGTCCCGCCGGCGACGAAGACGCGCACGCTGCTGCTCCTTATGAGTTGTGCGGGATGAGTTGTGCGGGCGTGTGATGCGGGTAGGTGAACTGGCGCAACAGATGTTGGTGGAAGTGCGCTCAGCCCGTGAATTCGTCGACGCCGAGGGCGAAGCCCCAGTGGCCCACCCCGTTGCCGGCGAGGCTCACCGTGACCAGGCCCATCCCTTCCAGCCAGTGCGCCATCCTCAGGCCGCCGACGTCGAGCGGGCGCAGCCCGAGGCTCTCGACGAACGTGGCCACGTGCACCTTGGCCTGCGCGTCGTCGCCGGCGATGAAGACGTCGGGCCGGCCGTTCTCCAGGACGTTGCGGAAGATGGTGTTGAAGGCCTTCACCACACTCGCGCCGGCCGGGGCCACCTTGGCGACCTCCTGCGCGATCGAGGTCTCCTCGCCGTGGGCAAGCCCGTCGAACGTGGCGTTGAAGGGGTTGCTGATGTCGACGATGATCTTGCCCGCAAGAGCGTCCCCGTACTCGGCGACGACCGGGACGACGCCGTCGTACAACAGCGCCGTGATGACGATGTCCCCGGCCGGGACGGCGCCCCACTTGCCCGCCGTCGCGCCGCCGCCCAGAACCCTGGCCAGGTCGTCGGCCTTGGACTGATCCCGTCCCATGACCTCGACGGTGTTGCCGCCCGCCACCGCGAGCGTGCCGATGGCACGGGCCATGTTTCCCGTACCGATGAGGGTGATGCTGCTCATGAGTTGTGCTCTCTTCCCGATGCGTGGTTCCTGGTGCGTGCTTCAGATGGCGGTGGTGCCGCCGTCGGCGACCAGTTCCAGGCCGTTGACGTAGCTGGAGTCGTCGGAGGCGAGGAACAGGGCGACGGCGGCGATCTCCTCGGGGCGGCCCATCGTTCCGCGGGGGATGAGGGACTCGAATGCGGCCTTGGTCGCCTCGTCGAACAGTTCTTCCTGCTTGGCCGTGGCGACCTGGCCGGGGGTCAGGACGTTGACCCGGATCTTGCGGTCGCGCAGCTCGTTGAGCCAGACGCGGGCCCAGGCCTGCTGGACGGCCTTGCTCCCCGCGTAGAGACTCCAGCCGGGAAAGGCGCCGAGTGAGGCGTTGGACCCGGTCATGAGGATCGAGCCGTTGTCGTTGATCAGCGGCAGCGCCTTCTGCACGGTGAACAGGGTGCCGCGCGCGTTGAGCGAGAAGGC
Organism: Promicromonospora sp. MEB111; assembly: GCF_030209445.1. Classification (GTDB taxonomy): domain Bacteria; phylum Actinomycetota; class Actinomycetes; order Actinomycetales; family Cellulomonadaceae; genus Promicromonospora. The sequence goes on along the minus strand of NZ_JARVSD010000011.1, from coordinate 296,103 downwards.
ACGGTGGAACTGTTCCTCGGTGATCTCGCCGAGGGCGGCGGGTTCGCCCATCCCGGCGCTGGCCCACAGCACGTCGATCGAGCCCTTCTCCCGCTTGACGGTGTCGTACAGGCGGTCCAGGTCGTCCAGCTCGGCCGCGTCACCCTGCACGGCGGTGACGTTGCGGCCGATCAGCCTGACGGCGTCGTCCAGCGCCTCCTGCCGCCGGGCCTGGATGAAGACGTGCGCTCCCTCCTCGACGAACAGCTTGGCGCCCGCCAGTGCCATTCCGGTGGATCCGCCGGTGATCACCGCTACCTTGCCATCGAGCTTTCCCACTATCACTCCGTTGAATTGATGGATACTGCGATCAGATCCCGATCCCGAATTCCGGTTGCCGAATTCCGGCGTCGAATTCTTGTGCGGGAATCTTGTGCCGAATTCGCTCGGCCTCATGAACGATGCCATTGGCGCGAACGTGCCGTCCAAGACCCTTTTCAGCCGCGGTGATACCTTGGGGGCATTGCCGGACCGGGAGGGCCCATGGATCTGGACCTGCGCAAGCTGCGCTACTTCGTCGCCGTCGCCAACACGCTGCACTTCGGTCGCGCCGCGGAGGAGCTGCACATCGCGCAGCCGGTGCTCAGCCGGCAGATCCGCGCGCTCGAACACGATCTCGGCGCCACGCTGTTCACCAGGGACAGCCACGGCGCGGCGCTGACCGACGCGGGTCGACAGCTGCAGGACGACGCCGGTCCGCTGCTCGCCTCCGCGCACGCGGTCCGGCGCCGGGTGTCCGCGGCCGCCCGCGGCAGCCGGCGGCTGGTGGTCGGCTTTCGGGCGGGCATACCGGTCATCCCGGCGGCGCGGGAGTTCGAGGCCCGGCATCCGGACGTCGTCGTGGACGTGCAGCGCATGGAGTGGGACGACCAGGCGCCGATGCTGCTCGACGGCCGCGTCGACGTCGGCTATGTGCGGCTGCCCATCGACGAGACCGGACTGCGCCTGACACCGCTCTACACCGAGCCGCTCATGGTGGTGCTGCCCGCCGGTCACCGGTTGGCCGGCAAGGAGGAGGTCACCGAGGCCGACCTGGCCGGCGAGCCGCTGGTCTGGCACGCCGACGCGAGCACGCAGCCCACCAGGCGCCCGCACCCCGACTCCGGGCTCCGGGTGCGCGGGGTCGAGGAGAAGCTCGAGCACGTCGCGGCCGGCCGGGGTATCTCGTTCGTGGGGCGTTCGGAGACCGTGTTCTACTCACGTCCGGACATCAGCTACGTGCCCGTCCCGGATCTGGCGCCCGAGCAGATATACCTGGCCATGGCGGCGTCGCGCACCTCGCCGATGGCCGACGACTTCTTCGCCGCGGCTCAGGCGACGGCTGAGATCACGGCGGAATGCGGGAACTACGAGATGTGGCAACGTGCGAACGACGCCGTTTCACGGCGCAGTTGACCGGTCGCGGAGACGCGGACGTCTCCTGGCGGGGTGGCCATGAACCGGTACGAGACGAGGTGCTGAGCGCGGTCCTTCCTCGGCGGGTTCGGCCGACGGGTTGCGCGCTCGACCTCACCCGTTTCGGATGACTCGCGGGGACCGTCCCGGGCGCATACTGGCGCCGAGAGTGAGGTCGAGATGTGTCGTTGGCTCGCGTATTCAGGTTCGCCGGTGCTTCTGCAGGATCTTCTCTACAAACCTGAGAACTCGCTGGTGGTGCAGAGCAGGCACTCACGCCTGGGCGTGGAGACCATCAACGGTGACGGTTTCGGTGTCGGCTGGTACGGCGCCCTGGAGGAACCAGGCATCTACCACAGCACCGAGCCCGCATGGAACGATCGCAACCTGCGAGAGCTCTCAGCCCACGCATCCGCCGGGCGGGTCTTCGCTCACATCCGCGCATCGACCGGCACGGCGGTGCAGCAGACCAACTGTCATCCCTTCCGGCACCGCAGCTGGCTCTGGATGCACAACGGGTCCATCACGGACTTCACGGTGCTGAAGCGCGACCTGATCCTGGCCGTCGATCCTGCCCTCTACACGGAGATCGAGGGATCGACGGACTCCGAGCTGTTCTTCTTCCTGGCCCTGACCTTCGGACTCGAAGAGGACCCACCCGAAGCAGTGGCCCGAGCAGTCGGCCTCATCGAGGAGACGGGGCGACGCCACGGCATCGAGCACCCGATCCAGATGACGGTGGCCACCACCGACGGGACCACCACGTGGGCGTTCCGCTACTCCAGCGTGGGCAAGTCTCGGTCGCTGTTCCACAGCACCGACATCTCCACGCTCCGATTCCAGTACCCCGACAACCCCGTGCTGCACGAGCTCTCCAACGACGCACGGCTCGTGGTGTCCGAACCGCTGGGGGACCTGCGCGGAGCATGGCGAGAGGTGCCGGAGTCCACGTGCCTCGTCGTCCATGGCGGCCGCGAGGAGCTTCGCGAATTCTCACCCACGCATGCCCTGGGATGACGGCCGGAGCGACCACCCCGCGAACGCTCTCGCGCCCTGATCCGGGGCCCTGCGGTCATCACCCCAGAGGGGCCCGGAGGCCCTGTGGTGGCTACTGTGGAAGACGCAGGGGGCTGTCACCCAGGAGGGCGCTGTGGCAGAACATGCCCGCGAGAGAACCAAGCTCCTGCTTGATGCCATGGCGAACTTTGGACGCGGTCTTGATCTTGAAGCCGTCTTGAATCAGATCAGTGCGGTCGCTGCTCAGCTGGTCGGGGCGCGGTATGTGGCACTCGGCGTACTGGGCGACGACGGGCGCATCGCCCGGTTGCTGACGGTCGGGCTCTCAGCCGCGCAGGTCGGGGCCATCGGCCCTTACCCGACGGGGCGCGGAATCTTGGGCGAGCTGATCCGGCGCCAGGTGCCGTTGCGGCTGCATGATCTTTCGGCACACCCGGCATCCGTGGGTTTCCCGGCCAATCATCCGCCCATGCGGTCCTTACTCGGGGTGCCGCTACGTGTGCACGGCACGGCGTTCGGCAATCTGTATCTCACGCAGAAGGTGGACGGTGGCGACTTCACCGATGAGGACGAGCGGCTGCTGGAGGCACTGGCCGCCGGAGCGAGCGTCGCCATCGAGAATGCTCACCTCTACGAGGAGTCGCGCCTGCGGGAGCAGTCGGCACGTGCAAACGACGAGATCTCCCGCCGGGTGCTCGCCGGTCACTCACAGGAGGACTTGCACGCCCTGATCGCGGACCGTGCCCTGCACGTGGCAGACGCGGATCTCGCGGTCATCGCCAGGCCGGAGCCCGAGTCAAAGCGCCTTGTTGTGAGATCCGCGTCGGGGGCCGAGGCCAAGCGACTGGTCGGCGTCATGCTCCCGCCGGGTAGCACCTTCTCGGGCGCCGCGTTCGAGCCGGATGGGTCGAGCGTCGCCCCCGACGCCATGGCGGACGAACGCGCCCAGCTCTCCTTCGATCTGCGCCGTGAGATCGGCGCCCTCCTGGCGTTTCCGCTGGGAGAGCCAAGCAGTACGCGTGGGGTGCTGGCCATCGGGAGGTACGGCGGCAGGGTGCCGTTCGCGCCCCTCGTCGTCGAGGCGTTGCAGGGTTTCGCGGCTCAGGCGGCCGTTGCGCTGGAGCTGGCGGAGCATCGAGCGGACGTCGAGCGGTTCGCCGTGCAGCGTGACCGGGGGCGCATCGCGCGCGACCTGCACGATCTCGCCATCCAGCGCCTGTACGCGACCGGCTTGTCGCTGCTGGCCGCCGGCCGCGACCTCGACGATGATCACGCACGACGGATCGGCCGGGCGGTCGACGAGATCGACGAGACGATCGCCCTGATCCGGACCACGGTGCACAGGCTGCAGCCCGAAGGTGCGGGCTCACGACAGGCGGGCCTGAGATCACGGGTCTACGCGGAGATCGATGCGGCAACCAGCCGGTTGGGCTACGCGCCCCGGTTGCGGTTCGACGGCCCCGTCGATGCTGCTGTCCCACCAAACATCGCGGATCATGTCGTCGCTGTCCTGCGCGAAGGGTTGTCGAACGTCGCCAGGCATGCGCACGCGCGGACAGTCTCGGTACGCCTGGTGGCGTTGGACGACGTCGTCCTCACCGTGGCCGACGACGGAGTCGGCATTCCTACCGACGTTCCCCTGAGCGGGCTACGCAACCTCGCCCGGCGGGCAGCAGACCTCGGTGGTGCGCTCAGTGTTCAGCCGGCCGGGGCGAACGGCACTCGCCTGGAGTGGCGGGTCCCCCTGTCCCAGAGCTGACCCTGCCTCCGCGTCATGGCCTCTGCCGGCCGAGTTCGTTCATGACGCGATCACCGGCAGCTGCTGGTCAACGGCTATCTTGCGCCGAGTCCGGTCTGCTTCCTGGCACGCATCGCGTCCAGCTGCACTGTCGAGGGTTTCATGCCGCGTGTCACGGTCTCGACGACCCAGTCCCTGGCGACTCGGTGGGCCTGCCCTTCCGTCCCGAATCGTGCGGCGGACTGGAGACCGTCCGGGCCGCTGAACTGCCACTCGTAGGAAGCCTCCGGATCGGCCCGATCGACCATCCTCAAGCTGTAGGGACAGATCTCCAGCACCGCGCCGCGGGTCCCCGAGCTGTCCTGGACGTTCAGGAGGCTCGTCCGGTCGGGTGCAGCGGGGAAAGCGACGCCATACGCGAGCGCGAGCAGGTCGTGCGCTGACAGACGGTGCATGAGCCCCACCTCGGGTCTTGGGTCCTCCGAGCATAGAACCACCGACTGTGGGTGCCAGGCCCGTACGTCGCTCTCGCAGGTCGCGGAGGCGTCTGGTCAGGCGGAGAAGTTCATCCGTGGGTCCGCTGCCGATCACGGCACCTGGTTCTAGCATCCGAGTATGTCGGCTGACGTCATACTCACGATGCCTGGTGCCCTGCGTGGTCTGTCGGGTTCCACGGCGACCTACCTGCCCAAGGCGTGGGTTCGATCTGCGGCTGCGATCGCCGCCGGTCATCTGGCGCTCTCCTCAGAAGTCGCGCTGGCCTTCGAGGGACGGCCTGCGGCACGCGGTGGCATCGTCCTGGGGCCTTCCACGATGATGGCCGGCTTGGTCGACCGGGCGGCGGTACATCGCCGTGGAGCGCTCGGGCCACAGGCGCTGGGCGGTTCGGGGATCGACGTCGCCTATCCGCACAAGATCGCCGAGGCAGCCAACCTGCCGATCATCGTGCCTGCGGCAGACGCCGTGCAGTACATGGCCGACTACGCGATCGCCGTGCGGAGCATGTCCTACGGCAGTCCGCTGAGCATCACGCTCAACTTCGGGCCTCTCGGCAGTGTGCTCAAGGCCGGCCTGGAGGTGATGGTCGGCCCCGGCGGCCTGCGTCAGGTGATCCGTGCCGGGCACGAGATCAGACCTGACGCGGAAGGTGAACAGCCCGACCAGGTTGCACCGGTGCTCGAACGGCAGCACCAGGAGGCGCTGTACCGCAGCGCTGGTGGTGCCACCGTGGCGGCGGCGGCCATCGCTCAGGCCCTGGGCGCCGCAGGACACCCGCCCGAGCTCACCGGCCCGCTCGCGGACGAGATCATCATGGCGCCCGACCTCGTGCCGGACGTACACGCGACGCTCGGATCAGGGGTCGAGGTCCACGCCGGTGGCGAGTACGGATCCGAGGACGACATCTATTTCGCGCGTCCCTGAACTCTCGTCCCTCGACGTCGGGTATCACGTCAAGCCGCTGCTTGCGTGGGCCGGTATCGCATGGCGACCGCCCCCGACCGGAACTCATGGCGGTCCACGAGCTCGAGCTGGATGCGCTCGCGCAGACCGGCGAGCAACGTCGGCCCGTGTCCGGCGAGGACCGGCTGCACAACGAACTCGTACTCGTCGATCAGTCCCAGATCTGCCAACGCCAGGGGCAGCGTCACGCCACCCACCCACAGGCCCTCGCCTGACTCCTGCTTGAGCTGCTGCACCGCTTGACCCAGGTCGCCTCCCACCAGCTCGGCATTCCAGTCGACCTCGCTCAGCGTGCTCGACACGACGTACTTCTTCGCCCGGTCGATGGCCTCGGCGAACGGGGTCTCCCACTCACCCATCCAGTCGGGCCACGTCCCTGTAGCCGGCTTCCGCCACGCCGACTCCATCATCTCGTAGGTCACCCGGCCGAAGAGCAGGGCATCGGCTCGCTCCATCTCAGCGGTCCAGTAGCGCATCGACTCCTCGTCCGGGGGGAGCCCTGCCTCGTGGTGGCAGCAACCGTCGAGTGTGACGTTGATCGAGTATCGGAGTGGTCTCATCTTGTTGCTCTCCCTTGATGCGCCCCGCGTTCACCGGACCGTACTCAGCTCAGACGACTATCGGCGCCATTTCTCATCGTGCCCGATCCTGGAGTTGCACCTCTCGTAGCGGTATGTGGTCCGGTTGACCCACGTCCCGCCCACTGAGGAAGGCCCTGCCCATGTATTCGTCGTTCATCCCGCCGCGCCACGTGAAGATCGGTGACGCGGCGGCCTTCGTCGGCACCACACCGCGGGCGATCCGTCACTATCACGAGATCGGCCTGCTCCCCGAGCCTGAGCGGGGCAGTGACGACCGCCGCCACTACGGCTACGAAGACATGATCCGGCTGCTGTGGATCCGCAAGATGGCCGACGCCGGGATCGCCCTGGACGACGTCCGTGACGCCTTCGCCGACACGGCACCTGCAGGTGCCGACAGCGACCACGACGTCGCGAGCATCCTGGAACGGCTGGAGGAAACCCTCGTCGCCCAGGAAGCAGAGCTGCGGCGGCAGCGGACCGCCGTGCAGCGCATGCGCACCGAGGGCAGCAGGATGGGCCTGCTCTCCGACTTCGTCACCAGCCGCCTCAAGAGCCTGCCCGAGGGTTCCCTGCGCCAGGCGGACCTGGACAACCTGCTGGTCATCGAGCGGATCTTCGGCCCGCTCAGTGCGGCCGTCAACGCCACCCGTTACATCGCCCTGGCAACCCACCCGGGTCTGCGGGAGGAGTCCGACCGCGTTGATGCCGCCGAGGAGGCACTCGACGACACGATCGCTGTCGACGACCCCCGCGTGGCACAGGTGGCTGCCGAACGGCACGCCTTCGAACTGGCGCTGCATGCCGTCATCGAGGATTCCGGCCTGGCGCAGAGCGACGATGCGCTCTTCGACTCCTGGGACGCGTTGCACCCCGCTACCGCCGATGAGGGTACGAACGAGGCAGGCCAAGCCACTGGCAGGGGGCACGAGTCCATGAGCGCGTTCGAAGCCACCGGAAAGATGCCCTACGGCTTCTCCCCCGCCCGCCTGCGCTGCATGCAGTTGGCCGAGGAACTCGCGGCCCACGAGTCACGACGCGCCGTCGGGTAGGGCTGACGTACCGTGCTGTCCGCACAACCGATGACCGATGTGGTGAAGACCTCCTGACCGACCGAACGGGCGGTCACCGGTGTTGCCGGCAACCCTCAGTCAGCAGCGTCAGTCGTTCGCTCGTCGGTCAGGTCCGGTCTCGACAAGGGATCACGATGCGTTGAAACCTGGATCGCGGCGACGACCTCTGGGCAGGTCAGAGCGTTAAAAGCGGACGAGCCGGTCTGTACGCCGGGTTCTCCCGCGGGCTGTCACGGTATGTCTCGCGGTGTCCGACGAACTGGTTGGGCACCGCGAGATCGTTGGAATCTCGAGGATCTCACGGTGTCACGCTGCGTTGGTGGGAGTGGCGCCGCATGGGCTCAGACGGCGGCCATGTGTACCCGATGTGTACCCGGCCGCTCCCCACTCACACGGCGCACAGACTTGCATTGAGCGATTTCCAGGTGCCCTGGTCGCATTGGACAGCGCCGTCGCCACGCTGATCGCAGGCGCGCTGGCACGGTCCTGAGCAAAGGCCCAGCAGCCGCGTCGGCCTTCCGCCCGCTCAGCAGAGCAGGCCGGAGTCATGGCGGTGTCGATGTCCGCCCTGGTGCCGGCCACGCGGGTCAGGTGGGTTGGATGGCGCCCATTGCCTGGTCGAGCAGATCGCCGAACGGCGGCGCCTGGTTGGTGGTGAGCCACGTGGTCCCGGCCGCGATGAGGCAGGAGAAGGCGGCGCCGACGATGGCCGCGGCGCGCGGGTCGGCCGGATCGAGCCAGCCGGTGCGAGTGCGTGTCTCCTTGAGCACGAGCTCCTGCATCCGGGACACCCGGTCGAGGTAGCTGGCGTTGAGCGTCGGATGGTCCCGCACGATCTTCTCCATGGCGATCGTTGTGGCTCCCCGGGCTTCGCTCTCGAAGTATTCGGCGACCCGGCCGAACACCTGCCGCAGCGACGCCCAGATGGGTTCGCCGGCCGGGCGGGCGGCCAGGTCCTCGGCGAGCTGCTCACCAAGGACCTCGTACTTGCCCATCACGAGCTCTTCCTTCGACGCGAAGTAGCGGAAGAACGTGCGCTTGGACATACCGGCCGCCGCCGCCAGATCGTCGATGGTCGTCTCGTCGTAACCCTTTTCGACGAACAGGTCAACGGCGAGCTGCGTCAACTCGCCGCGGACGGCCCGGCGGGTGCGTTCCCGGACCGGGAGTGGATCGCGCTGCATGACGATAACAATACCACGCAGGCGCACTCTTGACACCGAGTGACATCTTTGACGTACAGTAGCCAGAGAGCCGATGCGTGACATGGGCGGCCAGCCCCCCTCATCCCGGCCGAAGGCATCCAGAAGGAGCAACGTCATGCCCACCACCAAGCGCCGCGCACTGATCCTCATCTCGTCGGCCCGACAGCTGCCGCTGGCCCAGCCGGCCGAGGTCACGTCGATCTCGACCGGGTTCTTCCTGGTCGAGATGGCTCAGGTACTCAAGGAGTTCGAGAACGACTACGAGTTCACCTTCGCCACCCCCGACGGCAACGCCCCACAGCTCGACATCAACGGCATGGCGCTGGCGGTGAACGCCGTCGAGAAGGTCGGCGCCAGGACCATGCCCCTGCGCATGGAGCAGCGCCGCAGCTCGTTCACCGTCAGCGGCTTCCGGGAGCGCCACCCCGATATGGTGGCCCGCCGCGAGCAGGAGGTCCGGCTGCTGGAGCGGCACCTCGGCCGGATCCCGGTCTCCGAGCTGCTGCCCAACAGCGAGCCGGAGCTGGCCGAGTACCGCCCCGAGCTGCTCCGCCGCCTCAACAAGCTGCCCGAGGGGACCTTCCACTCGCTGCCCGAACTCGTCGGGCGCCACCGCGACCAGGCCGACCCGTTCACCTTCGCCGACTTCGACTTCATCCACACCCCCGGCGGTCACGCCCCTATGGTCGACTTCCGCGACAACCCGTGGGTCGGCGAAACCCTCCACCTGGCCCGGGAGAACGACGTCACCATCTCGCTGATCTGCCACGCACCCATCGCGGTGACCTCCACCCGACAGCGCGTCGACGCACAGGGCCGCCCCTACACCGTCAGCGACAACCCGTTCGCGGGCACACCCATCTCGACCGTCCCCACCATGGGCGAGATCTTCGCGCTGCGGTTCCTCTACCCGCACGTCCCGGGCAAGAAGACCCGGTTGACCTACTTCGTCGACCAGGCCATCAAGGAAGCCGGCTTCACCCTCGTGCGCAACGGGGCCGCGCCGAAACTGGCCTACGAGCCGTCCGTGCGGCTGCTCACCGGCAACGGCCCGCAGGCCATCGACCGGCAGACAACCAAGCTGCGCAGCATCCTCACCAGCAACCGCACCGCCCTCCGCGCCGGCGACAAGCAGCTGAGCAAGTAGCCACTACCGCCGCCCACCTCCACAACGAACTCAAAGATCGTCGGATCGCCATACGCGTGCGGATGGCCGTCCATACCCACAGGAGCTTTTACGTCATGAGCAAGGTCTGGTTCATCACGGGTTCGTCGCGCGGTTTCGGCCGCGAGTTCGCCCTCGCCGCCCTGAAGCGCGGCGACCAGGTCGCGGCAACCGCCCGGGACACCACAACGCTGACCGACCTGGTCGAGCGGTTCGGTGAGGCGGTGCTGCCGCTGCATCTGGACGTCACCGACCGTGCGCAGGTGTTCGAGGCGGTCGCGGCGGCCAAGGAGCGGTTCGGCCGGCTGGACGTGGTGGTCAACAACGCCGGTTACTCCCTGATCGGCGCCGTGGAGGAACTCGGCGAGCAGGAGCTGCGCGACCAGCTGGAGACCAACGTGTTCGGCGTCTTCCACGTCACCCAGGCGGTACTGCCCGTCCTGCGGGCGCAGGGCAGCGGCCACATCGTCCAGATCTCCTCGGCCATGGGGGTGGCCACCTTCGGCGGCACGGGCGGTTACAGCGCCTCCAAGTGGGCGCTGGAAGGCCTGAGCGAGGCGCTCTCCCAGGAAGTCGCGGCCTTCGGCATCAAAGTCACGATGATCGAACCCGGCGCCTTCGCCACCGACTTCGCGAGCTCGTCGGTCTTCACCGCGCACCGCCAGGACGCCTACGGCCCCCTGCACGCGTCGCTGAACGAGATGGGCGCCTCCGCCCAGGCGCCCGGCCCCGGGGCTGTCGGCGAGGCGATCCTCCAGCTCGTCGATGCCGAGGAGCCGCCGCTGCGTGTGTTCTTCGGCGAGCAGCCCTCCCAGTGGGTGCCCGCGGTGTACCAACAGCGCCTGGAGACCTGGGCCGAGTGGGCGCACGTGTCCAAGGGCGCGGAAGGCAAGTAGGAACGCCCGGCCCTCAGGCCATGACACGTAGGGCCCACCCACAACGAACTCAAAACAATCCGGACAGCCCTCCCCCTTGCGGGTGGCCGTCCACACCAACAGGAGGTTTACATCATGAGCAACGTCTGGTTCATCACCGGCGCGTCGAAAGGCTTCGGCCGCGAATTCGCCCTCGCCGCCCTCGAGCGTGGCGACCAGGTCGCAGCGACCGCCCGCAACACGGACACCCTGAGCGACCTGGTCGAGCAGTACAGCGACGCCGTCCTCCCGGTCCAGCTCGACGTCACCGACCGCGACCAGGTGTTCGCTGCGGTGAAGTCCGCACACGAGACGTTCGGGCGGATCGACGTCGTCATCAACAACGCGGGCTACGGGCTCTTCGGAACGGTCGAGGAGATCACCGAGCAGCAGCTGCGTGACCAGCTCGAGACGAACCTGTTCGGCGTCTTCCATGTCACGCAGGCCGTCCTCCCGATCCTCCGCGAGCAGCGCGCGGGCCACATCATCCAGATCTCGACCATCGGCGGCATCGCCGCGTTCCCGGCCCTCGGTGGCTACCACGCCTCGAAGTGGGCACTGGAAGGGATGACGGAGGCACTCGCCCAGGAAGTGGCCGGCTTCGGCATCAAGGTCACCCTGGTCGAGCCCGGCGGCTTCGCCACCGACTGGTCCGGTGCCTCCGCCGTCGTCGCCGACACGCATCCCGCGTACGCGGCTCTGCACGAGAACATGGCCGCGCGGCTGGCGCAGGTCGTACTCCCGGAGCCGGTCGGCTTCAAGTCCGCGATCCTCCAGGTCGTGGACGCCGAGGAGCCGCCCTTGCGCGTGTTCTTCGGGGAGGGGCCGACGCAGCTGGCACCGCAGGTCTACCAGCAGCGCCTGGCCGAGTGGGCCGAGTGGGCGCACGTGTCCAAGGCCGCAGAAGGCAAGTAGAAGGCGCCCGGCCCGCGGGCCATGACACGCCCACACCACGGCGTGCACCCGCACCGCCGGCATCTGAGGGAGCCCGGGCGGCACCCCCGCCCGGGCTCCTCACCCGCAGCGTGAAGCCTGGGTCCGAGTGATCCGGGTCAGAAGTCTCCGGCGATCCGCCAGCAACCGAGCCACGCCCTCATCACCCCGGCGCCTGGTGCAGTCCCGGCGACCTGACCGGGTCAGCGCCGGACGACGCGCATCGCAACCTGGACGATGTCCCCCTCGCCGACGCCCTCCGCGCGCTGCACCGCAACCTTGACCGGGAGCAGGTACCGGCCGTCCCTGGGGAAGAGCGCCGTCGTGAACTCGGTCCGTCCGATCGTGGCGATCACCGGAACCTGGCCCCAGTAGACGACGTCGCGGGCGGCCTCACGGATGTCGTCGCTGTCGCCCTCGGGGATCGCGACGAAGAGGTACGGCGCCGGGCCGCGCCATTCGACCACAGGTCCGCTGAATGCCCACTCCATTCGAGCAGTGTGCCCGGACCGCCATCGCATGTCACGGCCAGCGCCCGTCGCTGACCAACGGCAGCACTCCCCGCGCCAACTGGTCGCTGAGAGCCGCTATGTCGACATCGCCGAGACCTTCCCTTCGCGACGTGGTCGCCACGCTAGTGGAGTTCCATGCCACCGCTCTGTGGACACGCAGCATCATGTGACTAGCTGGCTGCGGAGACGCTGCTGGTAGCGGCAGCGACCGCTTAGGACGCTCGGCGGGAGGAGATACGCATGGCCAACCGGTACTCCTCCACGGGCCCGACCCCTGAAGCTTACGCAGGCGACCGGTTCCAAATCCTCTCGCTCGACGGCGGTGGCGCTAAAGCGCTATTCACCGCAAGTGTCCTCGCTCGCTTCGAGGAAGACCACGGCGTCAGGGTTGTCGACCGCTTTGACCTCATCGCAGGCACTTCAGCCGGCGGCATCGTGGCACTATGCCTAGGCGCCGGTCTGCCACCAGCTGAGATTGCCGACCGTTACCTCGAACTGATCACCAAAGTCTTCCCCCGCAGCAGGCGACGCAAGTGGCGCCCCAGTCGCCTGGTGCGGCCCAGCTACTCGGGTAACGCCCTCCGCGAAGCTCTGGTCGAGGTGTTCGGTGACCGTCTGCTTGGCGAAAGCAGCAAGCGACTGCTTGTACCCTCCTGGAACGTCCAGAGCGGCGAGGTGCACCTCTTCAAGACGCCACATAGCGAACGACTCGTTCGAGATCGAAACGTAAAGATGGTCGACGTCGCGCTCGCCACATCGGCTGCACCGACGTACTTCCCAGCGGCGACGGCCGACTCTTCGCAGCTAATTGACGGCGGGGTCTTCGCCAACAATCCGTCGGTATTCGCCATCAGCGAGGCCAAGAGCATGCTCGGCGTCCCACTAGAGTCGATTCGGGTTCTCAGCATTGGGACGATGGTGCCCTTCACCGACCACTCTGACCGACTCGATAACGCCGGGATCGGCCGATGGGCCACTGCCGCAGTAAACACCATCCTTACTGCGAGTAGCCACAGCAACAATGGTCTAGCACAACACCTGATCGGCTTCGACAACTTCGTCCGCTTAAACGCCACTGTGCCACAAAGCCTGTTTGCACTTGACCGCATCGACGCCGCCAAGGTAGCGGGCTACGCCGCCACGGTGAGTCGCAACCTCAGTCCGGAGTATGTCGCCAAGTTCATCGATCACACAGCACCAACACCGAGAACGGTGCTCTGCGCCGCTCGGCGTTCTGGGAGACGTGGAAGCGTGCGCTCAAGGAGGCGAAGCTCTCGGGCTACACCTTCCACGATCTGCGCCACTACTACGCGAGCCTGCTCATCCGCCACGGCTCATCCGTGAAGGCGGTTCAGGCACGACTGGGCCACAAGAACGCGAGCGAGACCCTGGACACCTACTCGCACCTCTGGCCTGACGAGGAGGAGCAGACTCGCACAGCGATCGACCTCGTCATGAGCACCCGGCCAACTCCTGCGGCCACGGCGAAGACCAACGAGGCCGCGACCGATGGCGAGCAACAGGCCGCCTGACCCCACGCGGTACACAGTCATGTGTACCCAATGTGTACCGGCCACCTTCGGCCAGCACTCCGCCGCAGGTCAGAGCGTTAAAAGCGGACGAGCCGGTCTGTACGCCGGGTTCTGTTCCCGCGCGCGGTTACCCCCGCGCGGGCGACGGTCATCCATCTAGGCCCTGCGTTGCCGCAGGGCTCGAGCGGTCTACCCGACTGTGCTTCTCAGAAGAGAATCGGGCGAGCAGCCCTCAAACACAGTCTGTCTGACCTTGCTCCAGGTGGGGTTTACCTAGCCGCCGCCGTCACCGGCGGCGCTGGTGGTCTCTTACACCACCGTTTCACCCTTACCCCCGGTCCGGAGACCGAGGGCGGTCTGTTTTCTGTGGCACTGTCCCGCGGGTCACCCCGGGTGGCTGTTAACCACCACCTTGCCCTGTGGAGCCCGGACGTTCCTCGGCGGGCACCCGAGGGTGCCCGACGCGACCGCCCGACCGACTCGTCCGCAGGTAGAAGAGTACCTGCCGGACGCCGGTTCAGACGTCCACGCGGTACCCCAGCGCCAGCTCGTCCCCCGACACCCCGCGGATCCCCCAGTTCTCGCGCGGGCTCTCCAGGATCACGATCTCCAGGTCGTCCACCGCCAGTCCGAGGCGCGGCGCGACGTCGTCGTACAGGGCGGCGATCAGCGCGCGCCTGGCCTCGCGGCTGCGACCGGTGAAGCAGACGATCTCCACGACCAGGTAGGCGTCCGAGCGCGGGGCGACCAGGTCGCCGTCGTCCAGGAGGAGGAAGCGGTGGAACCGCTTCTCCGGCGGGAGCTGCCAGGTGCGCACCAGAGCCTCGTGGAGCGCGTCGGAGACCTCCGCGCGCCGCTCGCCCCAGACCGACCGGTTCCCGTACACCTTGACCTGCACCATGCCCGCCAACCCTAGTGGCCTCGACGACCGGTCCGGGCGGCGACTTAGGCTAGGCGGGTGCTCCTGCTCCTGCCGCCCTCCGAGGGCAAGACGCCCGCGCCCGACGGCGCCGCTCCCCTCGACCTGACCGCCCTGGCCCACCCGGAGCTCACCGCCCGGCGCGAGCAGGTGCTCGCCGAGCTGGCCCAGGTCAGCGCGCGGCCCGGCGCGACGGCGGCCCTCGGGGTCAGCGACGGGCTCGCCGAGGAGGTGGCGCGCAACACCGCGCTCCACGCGGCCCCTGCGGCTCCCGCGGCCGAGGTCTACACGGGTGTTCTGTACGCGGCGGCCGGCCTCGCCGAGCTGCCCGACGCCGCGGCGCGGCGCGCCCAGGCGAGCGTCCTCACCTTCTCGGGGCTGTGGGGCGTGGTCGCCCCTGGCGACCGCATCCCCGCCTACCGGCTCGGCATGGGCGTCGGCCTGCCCGACGCCGGCCGGCTCGCCACCTTCTGGAAGCCCGCCCTGGCCGAGGTGCTCGACGCACGGGCCGCGGGCGACGTCGTCGTGGACTGCCGGTCCGCGACGTATGTCGCGGCCTGGAAGCCGCGGACGACGGCCGCCGCCGACGGGACGCCTCCCGCCGAATGGGTCGAGGTGCGGGTACTGCGCGAGACGGACGGGAAGCGCACCGTGGTGTCGCACAACGCCAAGCACACGCGCGGCGTGCTGGCCGGGCACCTGCTGCGCCGCGAGCACGAGGCCCGGACCAGCGAGGACGTGCTCAAGGCCGCCCAGGAGCTGGTGGGGTCCGTGGTGCTCACCGAGATCGGCTCGGGCAAGGACCAGACACTCATCGAGGCGAACCTGCTGGACGGCAGGCCGCGCGGACCGCGGACGCTGGAGCTCGTCCTCGCGTAAGCCTGACCCCCCGGCGTCGGTAACGGCTGGGCCACAGGCCTGGCGCCAACGCCTACCGACCGGTTGGATGTGCGGTCATGAGGATCAGCAGCCTGACGGGCGCCAGGATCGCAGTGGCCGCGGCGTTCTTCGCGCAGGGCTTTGTCTTCATCAGCCTCACCACGCGCCTCCCGCGGTTCCTGGAGCGGTGGGGGATGGACGAGGTGGCGCTCTCGCTGCTGCTGCTCATGATGGTGCTGCTCGCCGGGGTCGGGTCGCTGGTCGCCGAGCGCGCCGCGCACCGCACCGGCAGCGCGCCGATGCTCCGGCTCGGACTCGGGCTGATGGTGGTCGCCGTCCCGGCCATCACCCTGGCGCCTGCCGTCGGCTTCTTCGTCGGCGGGGTCGCCCTCTACGGGATCGCGCTCGGCCTGGTCGACGCCACCTCGAACATGCAGGCCGTCGACCTGGAGCACCGGTACGGCCGCCCCATCCTGCCGTCGTCCCACGGCTACTGGACCACCGGCGGCATCATCGCCGCCGCGATCGCCCTGGCCACGGGGCACCTCTCCCCCGCGGTCGGCGCGTTCGTCGCGGTGGTCCCCGCAGCGATCGCGTTCGCGCGGTTCGTCCCGCGCGTCGGGGCCGCGGCCGACGGCGCACCCGCTATCGGGGCGGCGCCCGGCCTCGCGCCCGACGCCGCCCCGATCCCGTGGAAGCCCATCTGGCTCGTGGGCGCCGGGCTGGTCGTGTTCTACATGGTCGACACCACGGCCTCGACCTGGGGGCCCGTCTACCTCGCGCGCTCCTTCGACGCGCCAGGCAACCTGGTGGCCCTCGCAACCTTCCCTTACCTCGTGACCTCGATCGTGGTGCGCCTGGCCGGCGGTCAGCTCGTGACCCGGTTCGGCGTGGTGCCCCTGCTCCGGGTCGGGGCGGTCGTCGCCTGCGGGGCCCTGACGCTGGTGGCGCTCGCGCCGACCTGGCAGGTCGCGGTGGCCGGGTTCACGGTCCTCGGCGCGGCGGTCGCGCTGGTGGCGCCGCTCAGCTTCTCGGCCGCGGGCCGCATCGCCGCGGGAACGGCGGCTGACGGCACGGCGGGCGCCACGGCGGACGGTTCGGCGCCCGCCGAGCCCGACCGCGCCCGGACCGACGCCGTCATCGCGCGCTTCAACCAGTTCAACTACGTCGGCGCGCTGCTCGGAGCGGTGCTCACGGGCTTCGTGGGCGCCGACAACCTGCGGCTCGGGTTCGCCCTGCCCGCCGTCCTCGTGCTGGCGCTCGTGCCGCTCGCCCCGGCGTTCGCCCGGGGCGCGCTCAACCGTCGGTAGGCACCCCGACGGCGGTCACCTCGGCGGTGCCGTCCTCCCACAGACGCAGCACCGACAGCGACGCGGGCGGGACGCGCAGCCGCGCCCAGTACGAGGCTGGCGCCCCCAGCGCCTGCCCGACGGCGGTGCGGATCTGCCCCGCGTGCCCCACCACCACGACCGTGCGGTCCACGCCGCCGGCCAGCAGCTCGGTCAGGCCGTCCCAGACGCGGGCGCCGAGCTGCGCGTACGACTCGCCGCCCGGCGGCACGAAGGTGCCGGTCGAGTGCCACTGCGCCAGCTCACCCGGCCAGCCCTGCTCGATCTCCGCGGCGGTATGCCCCTCCCACTGCCCGAACCGGCTCTCCGCGAACCGGTCGTCGGTGCTCACGTGCAGCCCGAGGCGACGTCCGACGGCGGACGCCGTCTCCTGGGTGCGCACCGTCGGGGAGGCGACGAGCGCCGTCGGACGGGGCAGGTCCGGCCAGAGGCCGCCGCCGCGCATGCCGCCCGACGACGACGCGCCGGCCCGCGGCGTCCGCCCGATCCGGAACACGGCGTCCGCCGCCTGGGCGGCCTGGAGCCGGCCGCGGGCGCTCAGCGACGGGCCGGGCGCGTCCGAGCCGGAGTAGACGCCGACCTCCGTCAGCGGGGTCACGCCGTGCCGCACGAGCACCACGGTGAGCGGGACGGCATCGTCGAACCGCGTGGGGATGCCCGAGGGACGCACGTGCGTGTCGAGGCCGGGCGCCTCGCTCATGCGCGGGTCATCCGGCGGCAGCGCCGGTCGTCGACGCGACGCGCACCAGGATGCGACCGCACTCCTCGCAGCGCACCACGGCGTCGGGCGCCGCGCTGCGGATCTTGTCCAGGTCGACCGGCGGCAGGTCCATGCGGCAGCCGTCGCAGCGGTTGCCGTTCAGCACCGCCGCCCCCGTGCCGCCGAGCTGCGCGCGGAGCTTCTCGTACAGGGCCACCAGACCCGCGTCGAGGCCCTTGACCGCCGTCGCGCGGCTTGCCGCGAGCGCCGCGACCTGCGCGTCGACGTCGGCCCAGCCCGCGTCGCGCTCGCCCTCGACCTTGGTCTTCTCCGCGACGAGCTCGTCGTTCGCGGCCTCGACCTTGGCCAGCGCGTCCTCGTGGGCGTCGAGGCGCTCCATGACGTCGAGCTCGACCTCCTCCAGCGCGGCCTGGCGGGCGGCGAGCGAGCGGAGCTCGTCGGTGAGCGCGACGGCGTCCTTGGCGCTCACGCTGCCCGTGTCCAGCCGCTGCTGGTCGCGCGCGGCGCGGTTGCGCACCTGCTCGACGTCGCTCTCCGCCTTGGTGAGCTCACGCTTGAGGTCGGCCACCCGGGTCCGCGACTCGACGAGCGAGGCGCGCAGGTCGGCGATCCGGCCGTCGAGCTCGGTCAGCTGCGTGAGCGCGGGAAGGCTCTTGCGCGTGTGGGCGAGCTGCTGAGCGCGGGTGTCGAGCGCCTGGACCTCCAGCAGCCTGCGCTGGTCTTCGGGTGGTGCAGTAGCCACGGGAGGCGTCCTCTCGGTCGTGATCTGGGGGTGGTCCAACGCTACCCCGCGCCCGAGGCCCTGGGCGCACCCGGGCCGGGTCCTCAGCGGGACGGGATCTGGCCCGTCCAGGGGTCGGTGACCAGCTCGCTGACGCGGGCCTCGACCGCTAGGCCGTCGGCCGCGAGCGCCGAGGCGAGGTCCTCGACGGCGTAGCGCAGCCAGGGCCACTCGCTCGCGTAGTGGGCGGTGTCCACGAGGAAGGGGGTGCCCGCGGGCCCGGGGACGCCGGCCGCGCGGGCCTCGAACTCGGCGCGTTCGCGCAGCTCGGAGGCCGGGTGGTGGCGCAGGTCGGAGGTGACGTAGACGTCGGCGGCGGCCGCGCGGACGGCGTCGAAGTAGCCGTCGCCGGACCCGCCGAGGACGGCGGCCGTGGTCACCGGGGCGTCCGGGTCGCCGGAGAAGCGGATGCCCTGGGCGGTGGCGGGCAGCGCTTCCGCGACGCGGCGCGCGAAGCCGGCGAGGGTGGTGGGCTCGGCGAGGCGGCCCACCCGGCCGATGCCGCGGGCGGCGTCGGTACCTTCGCCGCCCGACGGCGCGGCGCTGACCTCGAGCGGCCGCCGGTCGGTGATGCCGACCAGGTCGGCGAGCGCGTCGGCGACGCCGCGCGGTGCGGCGTCGGCGTTGGTGTGCGCCACGTGCAGGGCGCAGCCGCCGGTGAGCAGCCGGTGCACCACCGACCCCTTGAAGGTGGTGGCGGCCACGGAGCTCACGCCGCGCAGGAACAGCGGGTGGTGGGTGACGAGCAGGTCGGCGCCCCAGTCCAGGGCCTGGTCCACGACGGCGGACACCGGGTCCACCGCGAACAGCACCTTGCGCACCGGGGCGGCGGGGACGCCCACCACGAGGCCGACGGCGTCCCAGCCCTCGGCCGTCGACGGCGGGTAGAGGCCGTCGAGCGCGGCGACCACCTGGGCCAGCGTGGGAGGTACGTCGGGGGCGGGGGCGTCGCTGCTGCTCACGCGGTGCAGCGTAGTACGGGGCTCCGGGACCGGGCGGGCCGGCGGGCGGTCCGGCGCCGTGCGGCTGGCGTCGGCCGCAGGATGACCGGTGCGCCCCGTTACGCCGGAAACGTGCTCTGACCTGGGCGTTTATCGCGCCGCTCGCCAGGCGGACGGCCCGTGACCTTGCTAAGGTCATTCACTTATGGGGGATACCGTCGAGCACCGCCTTGGCGGGCCACCGACCATGCGCGCCAGGCTGACCGCTGCCGTCCGCGAGCGCGTCGACATCCGCGATCTCATGCCGTCGCGCGCCGACTACGACCTGCGGCCGCGCACGCTGCGGTCCGACCTGCTGGCCGGCATCACGGTGGGCGTCGTCGCCCTGCCGCTCGCGCTCGCGTTCGGCGTCAGCTCCGGCGTCGGGCCGGCCGCCGGGCTCGTGACGGCGGTCGTGGCCGGCATCGTCGCCGCGGTCTTCGGCGGGTCCAACCTCCAGGTCAGCGGCCCCACCGGAGCCATGGCCGTGGTGCTGGCGCCGATCGTCGCGCAGCACGGTGTCGGCTCGGTCGCACTGGTGACGCTGCTCGGCGGCGCCCTCGTGCTCGTGTGCGGGCTGCTCCGGCTGGGCCGCGTGGTCACCTACATCCCGTGGCCCGTGGTCGAGGGCTTCACGCTCGGCATCGCGGCGATCATCTTTCTGCAGCAGGTGCCGGCCGCCGTCGGCATCACCGCCGAGACCGGGCACAACACGCTGGTCACGGCGGTGCGGTCGGTCGGCTCGGCGTTCACGTCAGGGCTCACGTCCGGCAGCCCGGCCGACGGCGGGGCGCCGGGCTGGGTCTGGACGCTGGGGGTCGTGGCCGTGGTCGCGGCCGTCATGCTCGTGCTGCCGCGCGTGGCCAGCGCCCTGCCCGCGTCGCTGGTCGCCGTGGCCCTGGTGACGCTGCTGGCGGGCCTGCTCGACGCCCCCGTGCCGCGCATCGGCGCGCTGCCCAGCTCCCTGCCCGTCCCCGTGCTGCCCGACGCGACCCCGGACGCCGTCCGCGACCTCGTGGGCGCGGCCGTCGCCGTGGCGGCGCTGGCCGCCATCGAGTCGCTGCTGTCCGCCCGCGTGGCGGCCACGATGAGCGGCGCACAGGGCAGGACGGCGACCTACCACCCCGACCGGGAGCTCGTCGGGCAGGGGTTCGCGTCGCTGGCCAGCGGCGTGTTCGGCGGCATCCCCGCCACCGGCGCCATCGCACGGACCGCGGTCAACGTGCGCTCCGGGGCACGCACCCGCCTGGCCGCCGTCGTCCACGCCCTCGTGATCCTCGCCGTCATCTACCTCGCCACCGGACCCGTGAGCCACATCCCCCTGGCCGCGCTCGCCGGCGTGCTCATGGTCACCTCGTTCCGCATGATCGGCGCCTCCACCATCCGGGCGGTGCTCACCTCCACCCGGCCCGACGCCGTCACCTTCGTGATCACCGCCGTGATCACCGTCGCGTTCGACCTCATCGACGCCGTCCAGATCGGCCTGCTCGTGGCCGCGTTCTTCGCCCTGAAGGCCGTGGCCGGGGCCGCGAGGGTGCACCGCGAGCCGCTGCCCGGCGTCGCGCACGAGGGCGACGAGCGCATCGCGCTGTTCCGCCTGGAGGGCGCCATGTTCTTCGGCGCGTCCGACCGGATACTGAGCGAGGTCACGGCAATCACGCACGGCGAGCCCCGCCTGCGCGAACCCGTCAACGTGGTGATCCTGTGGCTCTCGCACCTGCAGCTCGTGGACGCCACCGGGGCGCGGGCCCTGGCCGATCTCGTGCTGGAGCTCGAACAGCGCGACGTGACCGTGCTGGTCAAGGGGATCCAGCCGCAGCACCGCAAGCTCCTGGAGGCGGTGGGCCTGAACCGGATGCTGGCGCACGAGAGCCACCTGTTCACCGATCTGCCCTCCGCGGTGGAGCACGCCAGGTCGCATGTACCGGCGCCGCTGACGGCATAGGCTCGGACCGTGACCGAGTCAGCATCCTCCCCAGCGCCCCGTATGAACGTCGAGTCCTTCAACCTCGACCACCGCGCCGTCGCCGCGCCCTACGTGCGCCTCGCGGACCGCAAGCAGCTCCCGCACGGCGACGTCATCGTCAAGTACGACGTGCGGTTCACCCAGCCCAACGTCGCGCACCTCGAGATGCCCACCGTGCACTCCCTGGAGCACCTGTTCGCGGAGCACTCGCGCAACCACTCCGACGCCGTCCTGGACTTCTCCCCCATGGGCTGCCAGACCGGCTTCTACCTGATGCTGCAGGGCGAGCCCGAGTACGACGACGTGCTCAGCCTGATCGACGCGACCCTGCGCGACATCGTCGCGGCCACCGAGGTGCCGGCCGCGAACGAGGTGCAGTGCGGCTGGGGCGCGAACCACACGCTCACCGGGGCGCAGGAGGCGGCGTCCGCGTTCCTGTCCGCGCGCGGCGTGTGGTCGGAGGTCTACGCGAAGGGCGCCCCGGGCGATGCCTCGGCCGCCGACGCCGCCGCCCGCGACGCCGCGGCCCGCGAGGCGGCCGCGCGTGACGCCGAGGCCGGCCTCCAGCGGGAGGGTTCGCCGCTGCCGGGTTCGCCGGTGTCGCCGGAGCAGACCGGCGGGGCCAACCGGTGAGCGACGCGCCTGTCGCCGTCGTCCTCGTCGCGATGGACGACGAGGCGGCGCCGTTCCTCTCCCTCGCGTCCGACGTCGGGGAGCCCGAGCGGGTCGGCCTCGCCGAGCAGCGCACGATCACGCTGGCCGGACGGCCCGTCGTGCTGGTGCGCACCGGCATCGGCTTCGTCAACGCGACGGCCGCCGGCACCGGCGCGATCCTCCGGTACGGCACGGACGTGCCGCTGATCAGCGCGGGCAGCGCCGGCGGTCTCGCCAAGGACGTCGCCGTGGGCGACGTCGTGCTGGGCGCCCGCCTCGTGAACGCCGACGCCGACGCGCGCGCCTTCGGCTACGTGCTCGGCCAGGTGCCGGGCATGCCGGAGGCGTACGACGCCGCTCCCGCGCTGGCCGACGCCGTGCGCCGTGCCGCGACCACGGTCGACGAGCAGGTGCTGCGCGAGGGCAGCATCGGGTCCGGCGAGAAGTTCGTGACCACCGACCTGGCGCAGCAGCTCCGCGCCGACTTCCCGGACGTGCTCGCCGTCGACATGGAGTCGGCCGCCCTGGCCCAGCTCTGCCACAACTTCGGCGCGGACTTCGTGTCGGTGCGGGCGGTCTCCGACCTGTGCGCCCCGGACGGTACCGAGTTCCGCACCCACGTGGACGACGCCGCGCACCGTTCGGCCGAGTTGGTCACGGCCGTGATCGGGCTGCTGGAGGACTGACCGGGGCTGGGCCGGCGCGCTGGGCCGGCGGCGCGCTACGCGGGCTCCCGCGCGGCGTCGCCGGAACCGCGGGCGGCGGCCTGGAGCTGCGCCACCGCGTGGCCGATGAGCGCGGCCCGGCGCCGGTCGAGGCGGGCGTGCACGACGATGCGCCGCACCACCGCGGGCCGCACCACGGGCCGGGCGACGAGGCCCCCGGGCAGGTCGGTGACCGCCAGGAGCGGCAGGACCGTCACCCCGACCCCTGCCAGCACCAGGCGGAGCGCCGCCCGGTGGTCGTCGAGCCGGGCGGCGTAGCGCGGGGTGAACCCCGCGGCGCTGCACGCGGTCAGGACGATCTGCCCGATCGGGCTGTCGTAGATGTCGTAGTCGATCCAGGGCTGGTCCGCGAGGTCGCGGAGGCTGACCTCGGGGCCGGCGGCGAGCGGGTGGTCGGCGGGGAGCACGGCCACGAAGCCCTCGACGGTGAGCTCGTGTCGCCGGTATCCGTCGAGGTGCACCTCAGCGCCGCCGTCGGGCTCGGTCCGGACGTCGAGGTCCGGCCGCCGTCGTCCCCGCCCGTCCACGGGCTCGTTCAGGCTGATCTCGACGGTGAGGTTCGGCTGGAGCTCGCGCACCCCCCGGACGACGGCCGGCATCCACTGCTCGGCGGCCGACGCGAAGCAGGCCACGGCCAGGTGCTGCCCCTGGCCGCTGCGGAGGTCCGCCACGACCCGTTCGAGCAGGCCGAAGTCGGCCAGGAGCACCTGGGCCTGGTCCGCCAGGTGCCGCGCGTCGTCGGTCGCGACGATGCCACGCCCCCGCTTCTCGAACAGGACCAGCCCCGTCTCGCGCGCCAGGGCGGTCATGTGCTGGCTGATCGTCGCGGGCGAGTAGCTGAGGTTCCGGGCCGCCTGGTTGATGGAGCCGGCCGCCAGGACCGCCCGCAGGATCTCGAGCCGTCGGGGATTGAGCATGACGCGACTGTACGGGTATGGCGAACGGTCGCGCGGTTTTGTTTGCTTGTCCTGATCCTTTCGGGAGACCGAAGATGGCATCCGGCGCACCGGGTCCGGTTGAGCGGACGCTTCGGTTCACACGAGAGGACGGCGATCGACATGACGTTCCAGGACGAGGCGGACCGCCTCCTGATCCGGTACGGCCCCAGCTTCAGCCCGCGGCTGATCGAGCGCGCCGCCGGCTCGTACGTGTACGACAGCGACGGCACGCCGATCCTCGACTTCACGTCGGGACAGATGAGCTCGATCCTCGGGCACGCACACCCGGACATCGTCGCGACGGTGTCGTCGTCGGTCGCGTCCCTGGACCACCTGTTCAGCGGCATGCTCAGCGCCCCGGTCCTGGGCCTGGCCGACCGGCTGACGGCGACGCTGCCCGCCGGCCTCGACAAGGCGATGCTGCTGAGCACGGGCGCGGAGTCCAACGAGGCCGCGATCAAGATGGCCAAGCTGTACACCGGCCGCTACGAGATCGTGTCGTTCGACCGCTCGTGGCACGGCATGACCCAGGGCGCGGCGTCCGCCACCTTCTCGGCGGGGCGGCGTGGCTACGGTCCGCCGACGCCGGGAAACCTCGCCCTGCCCACCCCGAACGCCTACCGCTCGCCGTTCCGGTCGGCCGACGGGTCGTACGACTGGGAGGCCGAGCTCGCGTACGGCTTCGCCCTCGTCGACCAGCAGTCCGCCGGCAGCCTCGCCGCGTGCGTCGTCGAACCCATCCTGTCGTCCGGCGGGATCATCGACCTGCCCCCCGGGTACCTGCGCCGCCTCAAGGAGCTGTGCGAGGAGCGCGGGATGCTGCTCGTCCTGGACGAGGCGCAGACCGGCCTGGGCCGCACCGGGACCATGTACGCGTTCGAGCGCGACGGCGTCACGCCCGACATCCTCACCCTGTCGAAGACGCTCGGCGCCGGGCTGCCGGTGGCCGCCGTCGTCACCAGCGCCGAGATCGAGCAGGTCTGCTACGACCGCGGGTTCCTCTTCTACACGACGCACGTCTCGGACCCGCTGGCGGCGGCCGTGGGGCTCACCGTCCTCGACGTCATCGAGCGGGAGGACCTGGTCGAGCGGGCCGCGCGCCTGAGCGAACAGCTCAGCGGACGGCTGCTCGCGCTGCGCGACGCCTACGAGGTGGTCGGCGACGTCCGCGGCCGTGGGCTGCTGCAGGGCGTCGAGCTGGTCCAGGACAAGGTGAGCAAGGCGCCCGCCGACGCGCTCGGCAACGCCGTCACCGCGGCCTGCCTGGACCGGGGCCTGCACATGAACATCGTCCAGCTGCCGGGGATGGGCGGCATCTTCCGGATCGCGCCGCCCCTGACGATCAGCGAGGACGATCTCCACCGGGGCGTGGACATCCTGGAGGCGTCGCTCAAGGCGGTGCTGGATCGGTAGAGCTGGACCGGTAGCGGCGGTCTGCGGGCCTGGCCGGCACGAGGCGTGCCCGGCCGGGCACGGAGCCCGGACGGCGCTGGCCTCGACGATCAGCCCTTCGCGTCCGCGTAGCTCTCGGTCACGGCGACGCTGAGCGGAAAGTCGACGGGGAAGTCACCGAACAGGAGCCGGCCGGCCTCCTCCGCGGCGGCGCGCACCTCCTGCGCGACGACGTCGGCGAGCGCCGCCGGGGCGTGCACCACGATCTCGTCGTGCAGGAAGAACACGAGGTGCGGCCGGCGGTCGAACGGCGCCGGGGCAAGCCCGGGGGCGCCGTCGGACGCATCCTCCCCGAGCGCCCAGAGTCGACGGCGGATGGACGCGATCCAGCACAGCGCCCACTCCGCCGCGGTGCCCTGCACGACGAAGTTCCGGGTGAACCGGCCCCAGGACCGGGTCTGGCTGCGGGCGCGGGACTGGGCGTCGGCGCCGGCGTCCTCGTCGAACGCGGAGCCCTGCACGGCGGCCCACGACTCCCCTGGAAGCGGCGAGCTGCGGCCGAGCCGGGTGGTGACCACCTCGCCGCGCTCCCCCGCCCGGGCCGCGCGCTCGACCAGTTCGATGGCCTGCGGGAACGCCCGGGCGAGCCGCGGCAGCACCTGGGCGCTGACGCCGGTCGTACCCCCGTACATGGCGCCGAGCATGCCCACCTTGGCGTGCTCGCGGGAGTCGACAGCGCCCGTGGCGACGATCCCCGCGTACATGTCGGTGCTCGCCCCGTCCTTGGTGCGGCCGGCGGCGGCCATGCGCTCGTCGCGCGCCAGGGCGGCCAGCACGCGTGGTTCGAGCTGGGCGGCGTCGGCCACGACGAAGGTCCAGCCCGGGTCGGAGACCACCGCGCGCCGCACGTTGTGCGGGAGCTGGAGCGCGCCGCCGCCCGTGCTGGCCCAGCGGCCGGTGACCACGCCGCCCACGACGTACTCCATGCGGAACCGGCCGTCAGGCGCCCAGGTGTCGAGCCAGTTCCAGCCGTTCGCGGTATAGAGGCGGTAGAGGCTCTTGTACTCCAGGAGCGGCGCGATCACGGGGTGGTCGAGCTTCTCCAGCTCCCACTTGCGCAGGCTGCGCGAGCCCACGCCCGCGTACTCCATGGCGCGCAGCAGGTCCTGGTGGGAGTCGGGGTTGAGTGTGGGCGGGGCGTCCAGCGCGGCCCGGATCTTCTGGGCCAGTGCCTCGAGCTTCGCGGGCCGTGCACCCGGCCGCGGCCGCGGCCCGAGGGCCTCGGTGAGGATCTCGTCGTGGACGTCGCCGCGCCACGGGAGGCCGGCGTGATGCATCTCGGCGGCGGCCAGCGCGCCCGCCGACTCCGCCGCGAGCAGGAGGCGGAGCCGCCCGGGGTCGGTGCTGTCCTTGATCGCGAGGAGCTGGGCGGCCAGCTCCGTGACGGGGTCGAGCGGGTCGACAGGGTCGTCTGCTGCACTGCCGGCTGGGACGGTGGCGGCGGGTCCACTCTCGCCGAGGTCGAAGAGTGCCTCGGCGCCGGGGTGCCGATCGGGCCGGACGAGGGCGGCCGCCGTCGGCCCGCCCGGGGGCGGGATGGGGGTGAGCCGGTCCCAGGCCGTAGCCCCGGCCTCGGCGAGCGCCGTGTGCGCCGACAGGGTCGAGGCGCGAAGCACCGCGTGCGCGAGCCGGAGGTCGTGCGCCCGGTCGACCCGGACGCCCTCGGCGAGGAACTCGGGGTACCAGCCGTTGGTGTCGTCCCAGGTCCATCGCACGTGAGCCGCCTCGTCGCGCGCCACCTCTTGCGCCAGGGCGGACGTCTCGACGACCCGCGGCTCCCCCTCGGGCACGCCCGTGTCGGACACCGGCCGCAGGCCGATGCCGGAGCCGTCCCGCGAGACCACCGTGTGCATGGGACCCAGTCTGCCGTGCGCCTCTGACACTCTGTCGGAGCCCCGGTACGTGCAGCCCCTCGCCCGGCAGGAAACCTCGCAGGAGACCTGGCGCGAGGCACGGAAATGCATCCACTCCGGCTGGACCCTCGTTGACCGCCACGGCCGGGAGATCCACCCGGCGGGCAGCCCGCTCCGAGCGATCGGGGGACGGAGATGAAACAGCCCGCCGGTGCTCCAGGCAGGCGGGTGCGTACCGCCGCCGTCCCGGCCGGAGCACCGGCCGGGACGGGCAGGTTGGTCAACCCGCCACGTGGTCAACCCGCCACGTGGTCAACCGCGACTTGGTCAACCCGCGACGTCCGCCACAGCTCGGGCCCGGCCCACGACGAAGGCGGCGTGCAGCACCGCGGGCGGTGTCAGCTCGCCGGCCAGGAGGCCCTGGGCCGTCCGCTCCAGTGTCGCGAGCCCGAGGTCCCGGGCAAGCACGCGCGCCTGCTCGACGTCGGACCGCTGCCGCACCGTGAGCGCCGGCCGGCCCGTGGCTGCCGCGGCGAGCAGGACGTCGCCCAGCAGCAGCGCCACGCGGCGCACCGGGGGCGGCGGCGCCGTCGGCGGCCGGACGACCTTTGCCGAGGACGCCTGGGCCTTGAGCTTGCGGATCCGCTTGCGCCAGAAGTCCCAGTGGCTGTTCTCGAGCGACCAGGCGGGCGTGATCGTGGGGCTGACCAGGCGGATCGCACCCTTGTCGCGCACGAACAGGCCGACCGGCTCGTCCCGGTCCTCGCGGCGCTCGATCGTCACCGCGACCAGCCTGGACCGCACGGACAGCAGCGTCTGGACCGCTTGCTCCCCCGCGGCCGGCAGGCGCAGCTGCCGCGTCTCGCCGTCCGAGGTGACGACGGCGAGCGTGAGCTCCTGCCGCACCTCGTCGATGCCGACCTCGCCGACGTCGCGGACCAGTACCAGCCGGACGTTCGCCGGACGGCGACCGAACCCGACGACGTCGCGCGGCCGCACGCCCGCCCCCGTGCGCTCCGCGATCACGCGGAGCTCCTCGAGGGCGAACCCGTCGCCGTCCAGGCGCTGGAGCACGGGCGTGCCGCCCGCGCCGAGGCCGCCGTCAGGCTTGGTCCGCACCTTCGTCAGGGCGAACGCGCCCTCGCACAGCGTGCTCAGGGACCTGTTCCACAGGAGCGGGCTGGTCCAGCTCCGCTGGAACCTCGGGTCGCTGCCCGACGGCCGGCCGGTCACGACCTGCCGTACCTGGCCGGCGTCCGCCGTGGCGGGCGCGCCAGCTTCGGTCTCGGCGTCCCAACCCAGGTAGGCCAGGCCGCGCGACCCGCTCTGCGACGTCCACCAGCGGGCCCCGAGCGGCACCCAGCGGGAGATGTCGATCTCGTCGTCCGTGCCCTTGCCGGGCCCGCGCCCCCGGCCTGCCGCTGCACTGCCTGTCGCTGCGCGGCCCGACGTGCTCGCGGCGCTGCCCGACGCACCAGCGGCAACGCCCGAAACGCCGGCGACGGCGCCCAAGGTGCTGACGGCATCGCCCGAACCGCCACCAGCATCTCCCGGAACTCCCGCGGCACCCGACGCTGTCGTGGGTCCTGCACCGGCAGTTGCCGCCGGGTCCGTCGCGCGTTCCAGCACCTCGCACATCGCCCAGACCTCGGCGAAGGCGTCGAGCAGGTCGGACTCCGTGACGGCGTCGTCGCGACCGGCGAGGCCCGCGACGAGGCCGCCGGCGACCCGGATGAGACCGTCGAACCGCACGTTGCCGACCTGGTCGGGCGCGACCTGGTCGAACCCGGCGACCCGCACCCGGCCGGCCAGTGCGGTCAGCGACTCCGCGTCGTCCGCCCCGAGGTGGGACAGGCCGCCCGACATGAGCCGCCCGACGACGTCGCGCACCTCCGCGAGCGCCTCGCGACGGCGCTTCACTACCGCCGCGGACGGGGCGCGGCCCGCCGCCGCGCCGGGGGCTGCGGACCCGGTGGCCGAACCGGCCGCACCCGCACCGCCGGGCGCGCCCGCTGCGCCGTCACCCGCACCTGCCGGCCCGCCGGGCCCTGCGGCCCCACCGGGTCCGGCGGTCGGGCCAGATCCGGTCAGCGCACCAGGTCCTGCCGCGGATCCCGCCCTGGGCACGGACTGCGCGACGACCGCCGCTGCGTCCGCCGACACCACGTCGGGCGCGATCCCGATCGCCCACAGGCAGGCGGCGACGACGTGCTGGCACACCCCCGCCGTCGGGCAGTCGCACGCGACCGCGGCCGGGCCGCGGCCGTCCACGCGCACCGCGACGCCGGACACGTCGAGCACCGCACCCTTGGCGTCGAGCGACACCTCGGTCACGGTGTCCTTGCGGGCGCGGCGCAGCAGGCCGGCGTTGCCGAGCGCCTTGAGCGCGTCGTCGTCCAGGCCCGCGTAGGGCGCCGCCCACGCGTAGGTCTTCCGGTCGCTCATGAGAGCACCTCCCCCAACCACTCGGCGAAACGTTCGGGCGTGAGCGCGGCGACCTCCATGCCGCACTCGGCCAGGTGCCGGGCGGTGCCCTGGTCGTAGACGGGTTCGGCCGCCTCGTCCAGGGCGGCGAGCCCCAGCATGGTGACGCCGGAGGACGCCATGCGGCGCACCGTCGTCAGCAGGTTGGACACCGATCCGCCCTCGTAGAAGTCGCTGACCAGCGCCACCACGGTCCGCGACGGGTTGCGGACCTGCTGCTCGGCGTGCCGCACCGCCCGTGCGATGTCGGTGCCGCCGCCGAGCTGCGCGGTCATCAGGACCTCGACGGGGTCTGCGGCCAGGTGCGACATGTCCACCACCGAGGTGTCGAACAGGTAGAGCTGCACGTTGATGCCGGGCAGCCCCGACAGGATTCCCGCACACACCGCGGAGTACAGCAGCGACGGCGCCATCGAGCCCGACTGGTCGACGAGCAGGATGACGTCCCAGGTCAGGGTCCGCTTGGCACGCGCGGAGAAGCGGACGTCCTCCACCGTCATCCGGCCCTCGGCGTCGACGCGGCCAAGGTTGGCGCGCAGCGTGCGCTTCCAGTCGAAGTTCCGCGCGACCCGGTGCATCGACCGGCGCGACCGGTCGATGCGGCCGTTGACCGCCGTGGTGAACCGGGGTCGCAGCCGTCGCACCACGTCATCGACGACCCGGCGGATGATGCGCCGCAGCCCGGACGCGGCCTGCTCGCTCAGGGCGCCCCGGACCTGCAGCATCGCGACGGCGAGCTCACGCGACGGTTCGAGGGTCTCGAGCGCGGTCTCGTCCTGCAGCAGCTCGGTCAGGCCGTAGCGGCTGACGGCGTCGACCTGCATGCGCTCGAAGGTCTCCCGCGGGAACAGGCTGCCGGCCTCGCTGAGCCAGCCGAGCGCGGTCACGTCCACGCCGTGCGGCTGGGACCCGCCGAGTCCCGCACCCCTGCCGCCGCGCGCTCCGCCGCCCTCGCCCGGACCCGTGCCTCGGCCGACGCGGTGCCCGCGGGCCGTGTACTCGCGGTCGTACAGGTACCGCAGCGACCGCTCCAGCCCCTGGTCCTGCTGCCCCACCTGTAGCTCGTCGGCCGCGTACCGGCCCAGCACCAGGCGCCAGCGCCGGGCGGCCTCGTCGTCCGAGACAGACGGGGCTGGTTCGGGCGCCTCAAGGTTTTCGGACGTCTGAACGCCTTGGGGCGCCCCAAGGACGGCGGGCACCACGGGATCAGACACCTCGAGATCGGGCACCGCCTGATCGGTCGCGCTCATGCTTCTCCTCCTGCCGTGCCGACCTGTGCAATACCGACTCCTGCCGTGCAAACGCCGGCGGCGCCCACGGCTCTGGTCGCTTCCGTCGCCGGGCCCCAGTGGGCCAGCCCGTCCCGTTCCAGCACCGCGACCAGCTCCCGGTCCAGCACCAGGCCGGTCGCCAGGTCCTCCTCCGACAGCGCGACCCGCACGTCCACCTGGTCCACCCGCGCGCCGGTTCGCTCGGCCACACGCTTGGCCAGCCGGTGCGTCTCGGTGGGACGCAGCCAGGTGAAGGCCCGCCGCAGGTCCGGCAGCACCGCCAGGAACGCGTCGCCGTCGAGCGTGCGCAGCGCGTCGTCCACGGCGTCGAACATCTCCGGCGTGTGCAGGATCAGGTCCGGCGCGGCGCGCATCACGCCGCCGAGGAACCGCACGGCCGCTCCCGGGTCCGCCCCCGCGGACAGGGCGCCACGCACCCGGGTGACCAGGACGTCGTCAGCCACCTCGCCGTCGGTGAAGCCCAGGGCGAGCAGGGCGCCCGCCACGGCGGGCGCGGTGCCCTCGTCATCGCGCAGGCGCGCGAGCTCGCGCTCGACGGCGATGCGGTTGGCCGCGCCGTCGGCTCGGCTCGCACCGCCGTCACGCACGACGTTGTCGGGCGCGCCGCCGTCTGCCGCGCTGCCGTCCGCCGCGCCGCCGTCTGCTGCCGCCGCGTCCCGCAGCAGGGAGCGCAGGCCGATCAGCGTCCCGATCGCGGCGTCCTCGTCCTCGGCCCGGACCTTGCCCAGGTCGCTGACCAGGTAGGCAGCCGTCGCGAGTGCCTGGCTCACCAGGTCGAGCAGCTCGCCCGCGTACTCCTCCGCACCCAGCTCGACCCGTGCCTGCCACAGCCCGAGCAGCCGGCGCGCGCCCGAGACGACGGAGTCGACGTCGCGGTCGGTGTCGAGGGTGACCCGCAGCAGGGTGACGATCCGGGGCAGGTGCGAACCCATCCCGATCACGAGCGCCTGCGCGACGAGCCGCGCGAGGGCGTCGACCGACGCGGCCGCTGCCCCGGGCACCGAGCCCGCCCCGGTGCCGGCGAGCCGCGCCTCCGCCTCGTACAGCCGGGCGACCGCGACCGCCTCGAGCGTCGCGCCGAGGTGCACCATCTCCACCAGCCGTGCCTCGACCAGCGGCGTCCAGCAGTACTGCCACTCCTCCGTGATCAGGCCCAGCCCACGGCCGGCCACGTGGTCCGGACCCGAGACCAGCTGCCCGAAACCAGCCCCGACGAAGTCGAGCAGCGCCAGCACCTGACGCTTGGCGCGGTGCGACGCCGTCCGGCGCGCGTCCAGGCGGGCCGTGCGCGGCAGCGAGTCGTCGACGACGAGCCGTACCGCCCGCACCCGCTTGCGCACGTCGCGTACGAGCGGCGGCGACGCGCTGCCGGGCGGCACCTCCCCCAGGGCCCGGCCGCCGAACACCTCGGCGATCGCCAGCCCCAGCGGCCGCTCCGGCTCGCCCGGTCCGCCGACGCCGCCGTCGTCCTGCACGTAGCACGAACGCATCGCGTCCAGCAGGTCGGTGCGGCCGGCGAAGGCGCGTTCGCGCAGGTCCGCGAGCCGGGTCGCGGACGCCGCGGCGGCCCCCACCTGCGGCAGGCTCACGGCGTGCCCCCGGTCGACGGCGCCCCGGGCGACGTCGACCAGGATCTCCGCGGCGAGGGCGCGAGCGCCGACAGGACCGGACGCCGCGGACACCGTGCCCGCAGCGCCTGCCGCAGTGCCGCTCGCCGCAGTACCGGTCGCCGCTGGACCAGTCGCCGCGGTACCGGAAACCGCGCTGCCCTTCGCGGACCGACGCTTCGTCGACCCAGGCTTCGCCGCAGAGGTCGCGGCAGTGGCACCGATTGCGCCTGTCGCGCCTGTCGCGCCGGTCGCGCCGACCGAGCCGAACGCCGGGAAAGCCG
This sequence comes from Promicromonospora sp. MEB111, assembly GCF_030209445.1. GTDB lineage: Bacteria > Actinomycetota > Actinomycetes > Actinomycetales > Cellulomonadaceae > Promicromonospora. The sequence continues at coordinate 263,654 of NZ_JARVSD010000011.1, read as the reverse complement.
TGCCCTCGACCGCCAGCTCCCGCAGGTGCGCCGCGTGCAGGCGCTCGTAGTAGCCGGGCGAGGGCATGCCCGCGCCGTACCCGCGCAGCCCGTCGAGCCGCTCGTGGTCGTAGCGCACCAGCCAGGCCTCGCCCTCGGCCACCGGGCCGAAGCCGCCCTCGGGCTGCCGGTCGCGCACCGGAGCGCCCTCCGGCGCGCCGGACAGGGCCTCCACCAGGGCGAGCGTGTGGAAGGCCCCGGTCACGACGAGCACCGGTCCGCCCGCCCCTGCCACTGCTTCTGCCGCCGCCTCAGCCACACGGGCCGACATTCGCGCCTCACGGTCCAGGGACCCGTCGGCGTCGAGCACACCCTCCTCGTAGTCGAGACGCGCGAGCGCCGCCCACGCGAAGACGTCGTCGAAGACGGCCCGCCAGTCGGCCAGCTCGGCACTGCGCCGGGACTCGAACAGGTGGTCCCACACCTCGTCGTGGTCGCGGCACCCGAGCCGACGCGCGAGCGTCGCGACCGCCTCAGAGTGCGCCAGGTACCGCTCGGACATGAGCGTCCGCGCGAACGGATCGGGCTGAGCGGCGACGTCCGGCCCGTGGCCCGGGCCGGCACCCGGCCCTGAGGCGTCCGGTCCGAAGCCGGCTGGCCCAGAACCGCCGGGCCCCGAGACCGCGCGTTCCGCCGCCGACCGCTCGCCGAAGGAGCGGTCGATGAACCTGAGCTCCGCACCGACGTCACGCCCCGCGTGCAGGGCGACCCACTCCGGGGAGAAGGACGCGAGCGGGTAGAAGCCGGCGCCCTCCCCGGGTTCGCGGTCGCCCGTCTCCGCCGTGGAGCCCGTACCCGAACCAGCCGGGCCGCCGAGGCTCAGCACCGCGATCGGCGGCCGGGTCGCCTCGTGCAGCAGGTCCGGGATGAGCCGCGTGAACTCCTCCGGCCCCTCGATGAGGACTGCGGCCGGCCGCAGCTCCTCGATCGCCGCGCGCACCGCCACGGCGCACGCCGGGCTGTGGTGCCGCACCGGCGCGAAGTAGATGCCACGCTCGGTCTGCAGCCGTCCGACGGCGTCCGCTGCCGAGCGCAGGCGCTGCGGCGCGAGATCCCAGACGGCGCCCGCGCCCGCCCCGCCCGTCACCGCCACAGCGGTTCTGCCGCGGTGAAGAACGCCTTCCAGCGCGCGTCGGTGCGGGCACGCTCGCGCACCACGTTGTCCACGTAGTGCCGCAGCCGGCGCGCGTCCTCCTCCTCGCCCTTGAGCGCCACGCCCGCGACCTGCCGCGCCACCTCGGCGGCGGTCACCGTGCCGTCGCCGAGGTACCGGGCCTCCAGCGAGGCGGCGACGGCGACGTTGACGGCCTCGGCCGTGGACATGACCGTCTCCGGTCGCTTGACCGGCGCGCCCTCGCGGGTGCTGCCCGTCCGCAGGTCCTGGAAGACGGTGACCAGCACCTCGAGCACGTCGCGCGGCACCTCGGGGCGGTCGCCCTCCGGTCCCAGCTCGGCCGCGAGCTGGCGCTGCACCAGCTCGATCTCGAACGCGCGGTCGCGCACCGGCGCCACGGTCTCGAAGCTGAACCGGCGCTTGAGGGCCGCCGACATCTCGTGCACACCGCGGTCCTTGAGGTTCGCCGTCGCGATCACGGTGAAGCCGGGGCGGGCGGCGACCCGCGCGTCGGGCCCGAGCTCGGGGACCATCAGCTGCTTCTCCGACAGGATCGACACGAGCGTGTCCTGGATCTCGGGCGCGCAACGCGTGATCTCCTCGAAGCGCACGACACGCCCCTCGCGCATACCCGTGCAGATCGGCGACGGCACCAGCGACCGCTCGCTCGGCCCCTCGGACACCAGGAGCGCGTAGTTCCACGAGTACCGGACGTGGTCCTCGGTGGTGCCCGCGGTGCCCTGCACCGTCAGGGTCGAGCTGCCCGACACCGCCGCCGACAGCAGCTCCGACAGCATCGACTTGGCCGTGCCGGGCTCACCCACGAGCATCAGGCCCTGCCGCCCCATCAGGGAGACGACGGCGCGGTCCACCAGCGGGTCGTCACCGTAGAACTTGCGGGTCACGCCGAGCTCCTCGGAGCCCACGACGAACGCCCGCACGGCCCGCGGGCTGAGCCGCCAGCCCGGGGGTCGCTCGTGCCCGCGCTCGGTGTCCCAGGCGTCGAGCGTCGCCAGCTCGGCGGCGTAACGGATCTCGGCGGGCGGGCGGATCTCGGCATCGGCGGTCGTGCCGGCTGAGATGGTGGTGTCCGTGGTCATGACGTCCTTCGGTGCTTGCGTTCGAGTGATGGCGTTTCGGGTGCTGGCGTTTCGAGGTACTTCGAGTGGTGGCCGACGTGGCAGCGACGTTTCGCCCCAGGTCAGGGCTGCTCCGGTCAGCGTGCGATCAAGGTAGCGGGAGCCACTGACACCGCCGTAGGTCAGCTCAGAACCTGCTCTTCCTCGCCCGGTCGGGGTCGAACGACCCTGCCTGGGCCACCGTCACGTACGCCCGGTCCGAGACCGCGACGAGCGCCGCCGCCAGGTGGGCGCCGGTGAACGCGATCTCCACGGTGACGCCGGGACGCGGGTACTTGGTGTAGGCGCGGGTGTCACCGACACGGCGGCGATGCGCCGCTGATGAGCCGGAGCTCGTCGATCGGTCCCGCGGCCAGGAGCGGCTGAGCGAGCCGTGCTGCGCGGGTATCGCGACCCGCGCAGCACAGAGCTCAGTCAGCACAGAGCTCAGGCAGGACAGGGCTCAGTACTGGCTCTTCTTCTCCCAGTCCGGGTCGAAGGCCCCGCCCTCGGCCACGGTCACGTAGTCCCGGTAGGACACCGCGAGCAGCACCTTCGGCACCTCCTTGAGCTTGAGCCGGCCCCGGTCGTCCCACGTCCCGGTACGGCGGAACACCAGCTCCTGGACGGCCGCGGTGATGTTCTCCTCGGGCAGGAACGCCCCGGTGAACTCGATCTCGACCGTGAGGTCGAGGGTCGGGTACTCCTTGCGGTAGGCCGAGAACCAGCCGGCGTCCTCGGCCTGCGAGCGTGAGTACCCGAGCTTGGTGGCACGGCCGCGGATCGTGAACGAGTCGCTGAGCCAGCCCTTCCGGGTGTCGACCACGGTGGCCTCACCCGGCAGGTCCGGCAGCCCGCCGGCGTCGTCCGCCTCGGCTCCCAGGCCCTGGTCGAACAGCGGTGTGATCTCGTAGTCGGCGAGGTGGCCGCGCCAGGCGGGCGCGCCGGTCTCGTCGTCGTCCCCGAGGGTGGCGGCGTGCACCAGCGACACCCGGGCGTCGTCCGGCAGGGTGACGTCCTCGTCGTCGACACCGATCAGCGCGCCGCCGTCGCCCGGCCGGAACGTCACGGTCGGGCCAGCCGTCGTACCCGCGCCGGCGGCACCGGCAGCACCATCAGTGCCGGGCAGCTCCGCCGCCCACACCAGGCGCGCGGCCAGGCGGGACATCAGCGGGTGCCCCAGCACGAACTCGCGCCAGTCGGCGGCGCTCCACGTGCGGCCCGTGACCATGGCCTCGGCGAACCGCTGGGTCTGCAGCGCGACGACGGCCTTGAGCTCGGCCCGCGACTCCTTGAGCTGCCGCTTCGCCTCGGCATACACCTCGTCGTCGTCGGACGCGCGCTTGGCCGGCAGAGCCTTGACGACCTTGCCCGCCGGGTTGCGCAGCTCGAGCGTGAACGCCTCGGTGATGCGCCCGGTGACCACGCGCGCCTCGCCGCCGTCGGCGCCACCGTCGTTCCCGGCAGCAGAGGGTCCGCCGAGGTCGAGGCGCAGGATGCCGTCGTCGTCGAACCCGGCCGTCTGGACCGTACGGTCGGCGAGCTGGTCGCCGTCCCAGCCGTTGCGGTCGGCGATGTCCTGGGCGAGCACCCCGGCCGTCTCCTGGACCGTGCGCTGCTTGAACCGGCGTGACACCGCGAGCAGCTGCTGCACCGCGGCCCGGTCGCCGTTGGCGGCGAGCGCCCGCACCAGGTACTCGGCCTGGGCGCGGCGGCCCTTGTGCGCGGCGAAGTAGTGCTGCGCGGTCGTCGCCAGCCCGGCCCCGGGCATCCCGACGGTCAGCGCGAGCAGCCCCTTCTCCTGCGTGGCCGACCCGAGATACGTGGCCTGGTCCTCGCGGTAGAGCCTCTTCCAGAAGTCCTCGACGGTCTGCCCGGCCTGGTCCGAGTAGTACTCGGGGTAGCGCTTGATCGCGGACTGCAGGTTGTCCCAGCGGGACTGCGCGTGCTGGTCGGCGTACTCGCGGGAGTGCTCCACGGACGGGTTGCGGGTGTCCTGGGCGACCCAGGCGCGCAGCACGAACGAGCCGAGCGCGGCCCGCGAGGCCGGGTCCAGCAGCCCGACGTACCGGGCGATCAGGCCCTCGCCGCTGGGCGCCTTCAGCTTGGTGGCCAGGACGACCCACCAGCGCACGACGTCCCGCGGCACGACGCCGCCAGCCTCGCCGGCGACCCCGGCACCGGCCCCAGCACCAGCAGCACCCGCCCACCGCACCTCCGGGAGCTGCTCGAACGGGAACCAGTCGAGGCTCGCCGGGATCCTCGCCTTGAGGCCCTTGACGGCCTCGGCCAGCAGGATCTCCGGCGCGAGGTCGGCCGAGATGTCGTCGCCGAGCGTCTCCAGGGCCGAGAGCAGCGCGGCCCGCGCCGCCTCGCGACGCTCCTTCTTCAGGGCGGCGCGCAGCGCGGGCACCGCGGCGGGGTCACCGATGCGGGCGAGCCAAACCGCGGCCGACGCACGCACCTCGCCCTTGCTGTCCGCGAGCGCCTGCTCGGCCAGGGACCGCGCCCCGGTGTGGGCCTCCAGGACCTGCTGCGCCGTGACACGGTGGGTCTTGCCCGCACCGAGCGCGAGCGCCGTGAGCTTGGGCAGCAGCATCGGCGGCAGGGCGGGGAACTCGCGCAGCATCGCGAGCGCCTTGCCGGTGCGCTCGCCGCCGTCCCCGGTCCGCAGGGCGCGTTCCAGGATCTCGGGGCGCTCGGCGAACCAGGGCCAGGCGACCGGCGCCGGGATCTCCTCGTGCCCCCACCAGCGGTTCAGGACGAGATCGGTGACGAGCCGCTCGACGTCCGGGATCCCGGCGCGCTCGAGGCCGTCGTGGAGCTGGCGCAGGTCGGTGATCTCGTCGAGGTGCCCGCGCAGGCTCCACAGCAGGTTGTTGCCGTCGCTGCGGCCGCCGTGGACCAGCGCCCGCAGGCGCACGTGGAACATCAGGCCCTGGTCGGCGAACGGCTCGTGGCGCCGGTCCGTGAGCCAGGCGACCAGGGGCGAGCTGCCGAGCTGCCGAGCCGGAGCCTTCGCCGTGAGCACCCGCGGGAGGGCCTCGACGTCCTTGGCGGTGATCTTCTCGAGCTGCTTGAGGTTGTTCTGGGCGGTCTTGAGCACCCAGTCGTGGCCGCCGGCCTTCGCGTTCTTCCGGGCCTCGTCGAGGTTGGTCCGGGCCCGGGCGGTCGCCTGCTCGACGTCGGTGCGGAGCTGCTTGACCCACGCGTCGTCGAGCACCGGGTCGGGCAGCGACTCCCACTCCGGGAGGTCGATGACGACGTCCTGCGCGGGCGTCTCCAGCGCGCGGGAGCGCTCGACGGTCTGTTCCAGCAGCTTGACGCGCGCGCCCTGCCCGGCCGCGATCTTCCCGTTCTCGTCGCGCAGCGTGGCGAGCGCCGCCTCGCACGCGGCGAGGCCACCGTCCAGCGCGGCCAGCCGCGTCACGGCCTCGCCGAGCGCTCCCGACTTCGCCGTGGTCAGGAAGGGCGCGAGCAGCGCCACCTGCCGGTCGTCGGGCAGGGTCGCGAGGTGCTGGAGCGCCGCGATGCGCACGCCCTTGGCCGGGTCGGCGGCGAGACCCGCGACGATCCGCGCGAACTCGTCGCTCGGGACCTCCTGGGTCGAGATGCGCTTGCCGATCCGGTCGAGCACCTCCTCCTTGCTCGCTGCGGTCAGCCCGGGGACGACGTCGGCCAGGAGCACGGCGTGCAGGCCCACGAACTCGCCGAACGCGGCGGACTTCATGATCCCCTCGCGGGCGTCCGAGTACCAGGAGCGGCCCTTCGAGGAGCGGTGCACGATCGCCACCAGCACGGTGCGCGGGGCGTCGTCGGCCGGCACGCCGCCCTCGACCGCGGCCTCCTCGAACATCGCCGGCGTCCAGCGCGTGCGCGTGGCCTGGTCCCCGTTGCCGGGACGGTTGCGCTTGGGCGTGCCGATGTGGCCGATGTCGTGCACCAGGAGCGAGAGCCACTCGGGCACACCCGGGATCTCGACCGTCTCGCAGGCCTGCGCCAGCAGCCGGGCGAGACGGACCACCTGCGCCATGGCGCCGACGGCGTAGACACGGCGACGGCCGTTGACACCCTTGTCGGTGGTCCAGTTCTTGTGCTGGGCGGCGACCTTCTTGACGAGGTCGGGCGAGACCCAGCTCGACCAGTAGGTGGTGCGGCCCGGCTGGTCGAGCAGCCGGTCGACGTCGTCCGTGGCGGCGGACGCCACCTGGGTCAGGACCTCCGGCGTCGTGCCCTCCAGCACGTAACCCACCGCGTCCTCGTACAGACCGGTGCTGATCAGCGACAGCGGCGCCAGCGCATCCGCCACGCCTCGCGCCGTCTCGTCGCCGCCCCGCACCCGGTCCATCAGCTCCTGCAGCATCTCGCCCCATCACGTCGTCGTCGGCCATCGGGGCAGAGCTCGCCCCTGGATCGTGCCGCCTTCAGCAGCACGCGCACAAAGTAGCGGTGGCCACTGACACCCCGACCGACAGCCAGGAGGGGCTGCCCGCCCGGGCGCGACGGGAGACGCGACGGCTACGGCGTCAGCCGGTGCAGGTCCCGCGGGAACGGCGTCACCTCGCGGACGTTGGCGGCCCCCACGAGGCGCGCCACCCAACGCTCCAGCCCGATCGCGAACCCGCCGTGGGGCGGCATCCCGTGCCGGAACGCCTCCAGGTAGGACGCGTACGACGCCGGGTCTTCGCCCCGGGCCTCGATCGCCGCCACGTAGTCGGCGTACCGGTGCAGGCGCTGCCCGCCCGTGACCAGCTCCAGCCCGCGGAACAGCAGGTCGAAGCTGTTGCTCCACCGGGAGTCCCCGGGCCTCTGCCGAGCCGGCTCAGGGTGCGTGTAGAACGGCCGCTTGGCCATCGGGTAGCCCTCGACCGCGACGAAGTCCGACCCGTGCTCGGCCCGCGCCCACTCCCCCAGAGCGCGCTCGTGCTCGGGTGCCAGGTCGGGTTCGTCCGACGGCGCCCCGACGAGCTCCAGCGCGTCGGCGAAGTGCAGCACCGGGAACTCGGCCGGGACCCGCGGCACCTCGACGCCCAGCCGCTCGGCGGCCCCCGACCCGCGGACGGCATCGGCCATCCCCGCCAGCACGTCGCGCAGCACGGCCAGCACGTCGCGGTGGTCGCGCACGAACCCGAGCTCGACGTCGAGCGAGCGGTACTCCGCGAGGTGCCGCACGGTGTCGTGCGGCTCGGCCCGGAACACCGGCCCCACCTCGTAGACCCGCTCGAAGACGCCGACCATCTGCTGCTTGTAGAACTGCGGCGACTGCGCGAGGTAGGCGGGCCGGCCGAAGTAGTCGACGGGGAACACGTTCGCTCCCGACTCCGTGGCCGTACCGACCAGCTTGGGCGTGCAGACCTCGGTGAAGCCCGCCGCGTCGAGCGTCGCGCGGAACCCGCGCAGGCTCGCCGCCGCGACCTCCCAGCGCGCCTTCTGCGCGGGGTGCCGCCAGGCGACGGCGGCGTGGTCGAGCATCGTGGGCAGGGCGGCGGTCAGGGCAGGCCGCCACAGCTCGACCGGCGGGGTCTCCGCGGCGTCCGTGAGCGGCGTGATCACCGGTCCGGCGTCGCTTGGTCCGGCACCCGCCAGCCCGGTGACCTCCACGCCGCCGGGTGCCTGCGGGTTCGCGGTGACCGTGCCGGTCACCTCCACGGTGGTCTCCTCGGGCGGCACGCCCGGCGCCTCCCGCCCGACGCCGGAGCGCACCACGACCTGGGCGAGACCCGTGCGGTCGCGCAGCACCAGGAAGGTCACGGTCGCGAGCTCGCGACGGCGGTGCACCCAGCCCTGCAGCCGCACGACGGACCCAGGCGGGACGTCGGGCAGGTCGCGCGCGAGGGTGCGGGCGGGAACCGCTGCGGACGCGGTCACGGCCGGAGCCGGGGACGCCGTCGGGGACGGCACAGGTGGTCTCATCGTTCCTCCAGAGAGCGCAGGCCCTGGAGGAGCGGGCGGGGGCTAGGTCGCGGTGCCACCACTCCTTTGCCGGGAAGTCCCGGCCTCTCGTCGGTACGCCGCACGCGCGGGTGGTCGCTCGCCCGGCGGACCGGGCCGAGGTTCGTCACGCCTCACGCTCACCACCGCACACGCTATGCCCGACGGCGACGGCGGCGCCACATGATTCGGCGTCCGTCCCACCGCCGACCGACTCACACCGACTCACACCGACCGCACCGACCGCACCGACCGCACCGATACGGCCCAACCAGCTCACCCGGCATCGGCGGCGGCGAGCCAGTTCCGCACGGCGCGACCCGCCGCGACGTCGTCCTCCAGCGGCACGAGGTGACCGCGCCCGGCGAACGCGACCACCTCAGGGTCGCCGGGAAGCCGCTCTCGCAGGCGCGTGGCCTGCTCGAACGGGATCCACGGGTCGGCCTCGGCCCAGCCGATGCGCACCGGGCAGCGCACCTCGCCGAGCCGGCGCACGATCGGCGCGGTGTGCTCGGGCGAGAGCTGCGCGATCTGGCGGTAGAACGCGGCCTGCCCCACGTCGCCGAGCCACGGCTCGGTGAGCAGCTCGACCTGCTCGGGGGCGAGCGCGTGGTTGGCGGCGCCGGCGATGTACTCCCGCACCAGGGCGCCGTGCAGCGGCCCGGGCACCGCCGCGAAGACGGACTCGTTCCGCGCCACGAGGCGGAAGAACTCCGAACCCCAGGGGTCCAGCGTCACGATGTCGAGCAGGAACAGGCTCGCCAGGTCCGCGCCCTCCAGGAGGTGGGCGCCGAGCGCGACGGCTCCCCCGATGTCGTGCGCGACCAGGTGCGGGCGGTCCAGCCCCCAGTGCCGCAGGAGCGCGGCCAGCCGCCTGCGCTGGGACACGAGGTCGACGTCGACCCCGGCCCCCTTCCGCGAGGCGCCGTACCCGGGCATGTCCCAGAGAAAGACCCGGCGGTCCCGGCTCAGCGCCCGGGCCACGGGCTCCCAGACCCGCACGGACCACGGCGTGCCGTGGCAGAGCACTACATCACCGGCAGCCGGTCCGGCCGGCTCGGTCCCGTCCGGCTCGCTCCCGTCCGGCTCCGGCCCGGACCGCTCCGGTTGATCGGGCTCCAGCACATAGGTGGCGATGCGCTCGCGGGCGCCGGCACCGCCGCCGCCGCCGTCGACATCGACCTCGACGAACACCGGCTCGAGCAGGGCGGACGGGCGTGGGGCGGAGGCGCGGCCAGGCATCCCCCGACGCTATCCCGAGCCTCCGACACACCCCATGGCGACGGGCACCAAGCCAGCCGACCCAAGGGGTGAATAAGGTGAGGCTAGCCTTACTTCTATTGCTATGATCGGCTCGTGATGACACATTGTCAGCACGTCAGAACTGCGCCGGAGGAGACCCTGTGAGCCTGCCCGTCGAGGAAATCGCCCCCGTCCCCCTGTCCGCCGTGCTTCGTCAGGGCACCCGTGACGCCCATGCCGGTGCCAACTCGGAGCAGTTCATCGAGGAGCTCCTGTCCGGGGCACTGACCCGGGACGCGCACGCCGACCTCACGGCGCAGCTCCTCGTGGTCTACGAGGCTCTGGAGGAGGCGAGCGCCGCCCTGGGGAGCGACGACCGGGGTGCCGGCCTCGTCTTCGCGGAGCTCACCCGCGTTCCCGCGATCGAGCGGGACCTCGCCTTCCTGTACGGGCCGGGGTGGCGCGACAAGATCCGGATCCTGCCCGCGACCCGGGCGTACGCCGATCACGTCCGCGAGGTGGGCGGCAGCCTGCCGCAGTACGCCGCGCACTCCTACACGCGCTACCTGGGCGACCTGTCCGGCGGGCAGATCGTCAAGCGCATGATGAAGGAGCACTACGGCCTCGGCGAGGAGGGGCTGGCGTTCTACACCTTCCCCGACATCCCCAAGGTCAAGGTGTTCAAGGACGCCTACCGCGAGGCCCTGGACGAGCTCGACCTGGACGACGACGAGGTGGCCGCCACCCTCGCCGAGACGCACCTCGCCTTCACGCTCAACCGCGCGGTGTTCACGGAGCTCGCCGAGATCCACTGCTGACCCCGGTGCGTGTCAGACGCTCAGGTCACCCGCGTGACCTGGGCGTCTGACACGCACCGGCGTCTGACATGTCACATCGTCTGACTTGTCACATCCGGAGGCGTCACGTTCCGCGTTCGTGCGTTGTCAGATGGAGTATGAACACCACCGAACGTCGCATCTCCACGACAGCGCTCGTCATCGGTACGGGCGGTTCCGGCCTGCGCGCCGCCATCGAGCTCGCCGAACAGGGAGTGGACGTCCTCGCCCTCGGCAAGCGGCCCCGGATGGACGCCCACACCTCGCTCGCCGCCGGCGGGATCAACGCCGCCCTCGGCACCATGGACGCGGAGGACAGCTGGCAGCAGCACGCCGCGGACACCATCAAGGAGAGCTACTTCCTGGCCAACCCGCACACGGCCGAGATCGTCGCGCAGGGTGCCGCACAGGGCATCGCCGACCTCGAGCGGTACGGCATGGCCTTCGCCCGGGAGGACGACGGGCGCATCTCCCAGCGGTTCTTCGGCGCGCACACCTACCGCCGCACCGCGTTCGCCGGCGACTACACCGGCCTGGAGATCCAGCGGTCCCTCGTGAACCGGGCGACGCAGCTCGACATCCCGATCCTCGACTCGGTCTACGTCACCCGGATCCTGACCCACGACGGCGCGGTGTTCGGCGCCTACGGGTTCGACCTCACCGACGGCACGCCGTACCTGATCCACGCCGACGCCGTGATCCTCGCCGCGGGCGGCCACAACCGCATCTGGCGGCGCACGTCGTCCCGCCGCGACGAGAACACCGGCGACTCGTTCCGCCTCGCCGTCGAGGCCGGCGCGCGCCTGCGCGACCCGGAGCTGGTCCAGTTCCACCCGTCGGGCATCCTGGAGCCCGAGAACGCCGCGGGCACGCTGATCTCCGAGGCGGCGCGCGGCGAGGGCGGCATCCTGCGCAACGCCCTCGGCGAGCGGTTCATGCAGAACTACGACCCCGAGCGCATGGAGCTCTCGACCCGCGACCGCGTGGCGCTCGCCGCGTACACCGAGATCAAGGAGGGCCGCGGCACCGAGAAGGGCGGCGTCTGGCTCGACGTCTCGCACCTGCCGCGCGAGACGATCATGACGCGCCTGCCGCGCGTCTACCAGACGATGCTCGAGCTGCAGATGCTCGACATCACGGCCGAGCCCATCGAGATCGCCCCCACCGCGCACTACTCCATGGGCGGCGTGTGGGTGCGGCCCGAGGACCACAGCACCGAGGTCGACGGCCTGTACGCGATCGGCGAGGCGTCCAGCGGCCTGCACGGCGCCAACCGCCTGGGCGGCAACTCGCTGATCGAGCTGCTGGTGTTCGGCCGCATCGTCGGCCGCGCCGCGGCGGCCTACTCGGCCGGCCTGGAGGCGCAGCGCCGCTCGCACGACGCCGAGGCCTACGCCCGCGCCGAGGTGGCCGACCTGCTCACCGCCGACGGGCACGAGAACGTGCGCGCCCTGCAGCGGGCGATCCGCAACACGATGACCGAGCACGCGGGCGTCGTCCGGGACGAGGAGGGCCTGGTCACGGGCCTGCGCGAGCTGGACGAGATCGAGGCGCGCACCCAGGAGATCGGCGTGCACCCCGACATCGCCGGCTTCCAGGACCTCGCACACGCCTTCGACCTCAAGGCGTCCCTCATCGCGGCCCGCGCCACCCTGGAGGCCGCCCGCGAGCGCCGAGAGACCCGCGGCTGCCACAACCGGAGCGACTACCCGGACCTGGACCCGGCGCTCCAGGTGAACCTGGTCTGGTCCCCGAAGACCGGCATCGTCCGCGAGGAGATCCCGGCGGTCCCGGAGGAGATCGCGACCCTGATCGCGGCCCAGGAGGTCTCGACGGAGGGCAAGCTGGTCGAGTAACCCTCCCCCGGCTCGTTGAGTGCTGGGTATTCGCCCTTCTGGCACACGAAAAAGGGCGAATACCCAGCACTCAACGAGTTGGGGCGGGCGGGTCAGCGGCGGTGGCGGGGGTTGTGGGCGTGGCCTGTGGCGCGTTCGGTCCAGCCCGGCCAGACGCGTTGCGCGTCGCGCTCGTGGAGCTTGCCGCCCAGGTGCATCGCCCGCCAGACGCCGCGGTAGCCGGGCAGCACGCCGGAGGCGATGATCACGTGCCCGACGACGACGGGGGTCACCACATACGTGGACCACCGGTGCACCGCCGCGAACCACACGAACGCCGGTCCCCCGCTGACGACCGCCAGCCCCACGCCGGACACGACCAGCGCGAGCAGCGTCGCGACGAGCACCAGGTTCGCGATGCGCTGCCCCGGGTCGAACCGGCCCTCGTGCCGCCCGAACCGCCCCGTGAGGATCGCGGCGGGCCAGCTCCGGAACCACGCGCCGTCGCCGTGCTCGAACCGGAAGGTCTCGCGCCAGAAGGTGCGCCAGCCCCGTACGCCGACGACGACGGCCAGCACCGTGAGCCCGGCGAGGACCCAACCCGTGACGGTGTGCAGGTCGGCGTCGGACACGCCGGTGACCCGCGCGACGACGCTCGGGCTGCCCTCGTTCCCGAGCAGCAGCCACCAGCCGGTGATCAGCAGCACGACGACGGTCACGTAGACGCCGGCATGGAACCAGCGTGCCGGACGGCGGTTGCGCTCGACCGTGCCGACGACCGGTCCGGAGGCCGCTCCGGTGGCGGCACCAGCAGCAGCCCCGGCAGCACGCTTGCCGGCACCGTTGGCGGCAGGGTCGGGGCGCTCAGTAGCTGTCACCGTCGTCCTCCGTGGCACCTCCCGTGTCGCCCGAACCGCCTGCGCCCACGGTCACCTCGATGTGGGTCTCCACCCCCGCCGGCGAGTGGTCGGCGTTGCGCAGCGACGCGTCGATCTCGTGCTCACCCTCGGGCAGGTCGGTGACCTCCACGCTGTCGCCCTCGACCACCAGGTACTCCTGGTCGTCCCCGTCGAAGTACACGTGCACGTGGTGATTGCCCGACTCGGTCGGCCCGAGCTCCTCGCTGGAGGAGAGGTCGACGGTGAACGGCGTCTCGACCGTGCCGCCGTCGTCGGGCGAGGTGATCTCCAGCGTCATGCCGCCGGCCGCACCGCCCGAGTCGCCCTCGTCGCCGCCACCCCCGCCGTAGCCGCCCCCGCTGCCACCGCCGCTGCCGCAACCCGCCACGAGCAGGACGGTCAGTGCCGCCCCGGCAGCGAGCCTCGCTCCGCGCAGCCTGGACGCCCCATGCAGTCCGGACGCTCCGCGCAGCCCGGACGCTCCTCGTAGTCTGGACATGGCTACCTCCTTGTTCCGGGCGTCGCCGACGACGCCCGTCACCTGTCCCTACGTGGCGGAGCGTTCGACGGATCTCTCGACCTCCGAAGCGCGACACGATCCAGCGGGGCGAGATCCACGGACCGGTCCCGGCACGTAGGGAAGGACATGACGGCATCGGACGAGGCGCTCCTCGCCGGGATGGCCGCGGACGACCCGGACGCGGCGGCCGTCTTCGTGCGCCGGCACCAGGCACGGGTGTACGGGCTGGCGCTCTTCGTGGTCGGCATCCCCGCGGTCGCCGAGGAGGTGGCGCAGGAGACGTTCGTCCGCGCGTGGCGGCACGCCGACGGGTTCGACCCCCGGCGGGGCCGCGCGACGACGTGGCTGCTCGCGATCGCCCGGCACGCCGCGATCGACGTGCTCCGGGTGCGGCGCGATGTGCCCGTCGACCCCGTGGTCATGGCGGAGCGGATCACGGCCGAGACCGTCGCCGACCCGGACCTGCTCGCGGACCGGGTGGCGACCGGCACCACGGTGGACGCCGCACTGGCCCACGTGCCGCGGGAGCAGGCGACGGCGGTGGTGCTCGCGGCGGTCTTCGGGCTCAGCGGCGCGGAGATCGCGCGGCGGACCGGCGTGCCGCTGGGGACGGCCAAGACGCGTATCCGGCTGGGGCTGCGGCACCTGCGCGACGAGCTGGCGAGCAGCCGGGAGGAGGAGCGGCCATGAACGGGGCGAACGGGAACGGGGCGGACACGAGCGGGAGCGGCCGCTGCGCGGAGCTGCGCGACGCACTCACCGAGGTGGCGCTGGGGGTCGCCGACGGCGCCACCCGGGCCGCCGTCATGGCGCACCTGGCGACGTGCGACCGTTGCCGCGACGAGCTGTCGTCGCTGGCCGACGCGGCCGACGAGCTGCTGCTCCTGGTCCCGGAGCGCGAGCCCCCGGCCGACTTCGAGGGGCGCGTGCTGGCCCGGCTCGCGGCCGGTCCGGCACGGCACGACACCGAACCGACGAGCCACGTTCCCGGTGCTCCGTCCGATCCGGGCGCCCAGGACGGCCCGGCGACACCCGGCCCCGCGACCGTCCGGCGGCACGGCGCCCGGCGCGCCGTCCTGGCCGCCGCCCTCGGGGCGGGGCTGCTCGTGGCGGGCGGCGCGGGCGTGTGGGTCGTGACGGCGCCGGACCGGGAGCTGGCCGCGTCGTACCGCACGACGCTCGACACGGCGCACGGCCGCTACCTCACCGCCGCCGACCTGGTCGCGACCGACACGACGGACGGTTCGGCGGACGGCTCGGCGCAGTCGGTCGGCACCGTCTTCCTCTACGAGGGCGACCCCTCCTGGGCCTCCGTGGTGGTGCGCGACGCCGGGCCGGCGCCCCGCTACGACGTCACCGTGGTGGTCGCGAGCGGCACGGACGATCCGGACGCCGTCGCCCCCACCCCGTACGGCAGGGGCATCCACGCGACAGAGCCGGGCCACACGACCTTCGACCGCAGGGCCTCGGAGGCCGGCACCCCACCCGGCGCAGGCAACCCAGGCAGCACCGGCGCCGTCCGCCCCGCCAACGAGGACACCCGCGAGATCGACCTCGGCTCGTGCGTCGTCACGACGGGCACCTGCTCGACGGGCGGGATCCTCGACGTCCCCGTGCGCGACGTCGTCGCGGTGCGCCTGACGACCCCGGA
Organism: Promicromonospora sp. MEB111; assembly: GCF_030209445.1. Classification (GTDB taxonomy): domain Bacteria; phylum Actinomycetota; class Actinomycetes; order Actinomycetales; family Cellulomonadaceae; genus Promicromonospora. Next base: position 248,469 of record NZ_JARVSD010000011.1, on the reverse strand, counting down.
CGGCGAGACGTGGGCCACGGCGATGCCCTGACGCCCGACGGCGGAACTATGCGGTGAGGCCTCCGCGGACCACCAGGCGCGGCTCGACCAGCACGTACGCGGCCTCCTCGGCCGAGTCGCGCTGGTCGCTCCGCAGGACGACGCCGCCCGTGGGCCCCATCAGCAGGTCCAGCACCCCGGCCGCGACCTGCTCCGGGAGCTGCTCCACGCTGCTGATGCCCAGCGCTTCGGCGGCCGGCGTGTTGTCGAACCCGACGACGGGCAGGTCCGGCCGGCCGAGCGCCGTGGCCGCCAGGTGCGCGCCGATCGCCAGGGAGTCGCTGACGCACACGACGGCGTCCACCGCGGGGTCGGCCGCGAGCGCCGCCCCGGTCAGCTCGCGGGCGAGGCCGACGCTCTCCTCGGTGTGCCAGCGAGGGCCGGCGGACCCGGCGTCGGCCATCGCCTCGCTCCAGCCGCGGGCGCGGTCGTCGCCGGTCCCGGACCCCTCGGGCCAGCCGAGGAACGCGATCTTGGGACCCGCCTGGTCGAGCAGGTGGCGCGTGGCGGCGTGGGTGCCGGCGGCGCCGTCGACGTCGGCCCAGGAGTGTTCGCCGGCGCCGTCGCCGTCGGACCGCCAGGGGCGGCCGAACGAGACGAACGGGACGCCGCGCTCGTGGAGCCAGGTAGTGCGTGTGTCCTCGTGGGACGTGCCGGTCAGCACGACGGCGTCGATCTCACCGCCGTCGACGAGGTCACCGATGCGCTCGATCTCCTCGGCGGGCGTGCGCGCGGCGTAGAGCAGGATGCGCATGCCGCGCTCGCTGGCGCGCTCGGTCAGGGCGTGGACGAAGCGGTCGAGCACCACGCCGGAGATGCCGCCCGCGTACGGGTCGAGCCGCACCCCGATGGTCGAGCTGCGCCGGGTGCGCAGGCGGCGTGCGGCGGCGTGCGGGCGGTAGCCGAGCTCGGCGATGGCGCGCTGCACGCGCTCGCGCGTGGGGCCGCGCACGATGTCCGGCGAGTTCAGGACGTTGGACACCGTCTGGCGGGAGACGCCGGCGGCGCGGGCGACGTCCTCCACGGTGGGGGCCTTGGTCATCGTGCCCCCTCCCCTGTGCCGTCGTGAGCTCTGCCGAAGTGCTTGCGCTGTCATGACCGGCCCGTCCTGCCCGGCACTGTCGTGAATGTTCGGAACGTCATCTTAGGTGCGTCGTCAGTACCACGGTCCACCTTGACACCGCACCCGAGCGCTCCATAGCCTCCTGCACAGCATAATTTGATCGTTCAAACTCCACCACATCATGAACCACGTGCCTCATCAAGGGAGAAGAGACATGACACGGCCCATCTCGCGGAAGCTCGTCGGAGCGGGCGCCCTGCTCGTCGCCGGCGCGCTCACGCTCACCGCCTGCGGCGGCTCCGGCTTCGAGGACACCGCCGAGGAGCCCGCGGCGGGCGCCGCGGAGCTCACCAGCTCCGACGACCCGCTGTCGATCCTCATCGGCTCGTCCGGCGACGCCGAGACCGACGCGGTCACCGAAGCCGTCGCGGCGTGGTCCGAGGAGTCCGGCGTCGAGGCCGAGGTCCAGGTCGCCAGCGACCTGCCCCAGCAGCTCTCGCAGGGCTTCGCGGCCGGCTCACCGCCGGACCTGTTCTACCTGGCGCCCGAGGCGATCGCCGGCTACGCCGACAACGGCTCGCTCCAGGCGTACGGCGACCTGCTGGCGAACAAGGACGACTTCTACCCGTCGCTCGTGGAGAACTTCACCGTCGACGACACGTTCTACTGCGCGCCCAAGGACTTCTCGACGCTCGGCCTGGTCATCAACACCCAGCTCTGGGCGGACGCCGGCCTGACCGACGCCGACCTCCCCACCACCTGGGACGAGCTGGCCACGGTTGCCGAGAAGCTGACCACCGACGACCAGGTGGGCCTCTCGTTCGGCGCGGAGTACCAGCGCGTGGGCACCTTCATGGCCGAGGCCGGCGGCGGCCTCGTGGTCGACGGCGAGCCGGTCGCCAACAGCGAGGGCAGCGTCGAGGGCCTGACCTACGTGCAGTCCCACCTGAAGGACGGCACCTTCGCGTACGCGGCCGACCTCGGCGCCGGCTGGGGCGGCGAGGCCCTCGGCAAGGGGCTGGCCGCCATGGTCATCGAGGGCAACTGGGTCACCGGCGCTCTCACGAACGACTTCCCCGACGTCGAGTACACCGTCGCCGAGCTGCCCGCCGGCCCTGCCGGCCAGGGCACGCTGCAGTTCACGAACTGCTGGGGCATGGCCGCCGACAGCCCCAACCAGGAGGCGGCGCTTAGCCTGGTGGAGCACCTGACGAGCACCGAGCAGCAGCTCGCGTTCTCGGAGGCGTTCGGCCCGATGCCGTCCATCGAGTCGGCTGCCGCCGACTGGACCAGCGCCAACCCCGACCTCAGCGCGTTCCTGGACGGGGCCGCCTACGCGCAGTTCCCGCCGAACTGGGCCGGCGCGACCGACGTCATCACCGACCTCAACGCGCAGCTCGAGTCGCTGGAGTCCGGTGACCCGCAGGCGATCCTCGACACGGCGCAGTCGAACCTCGAAGCGATCGCCGAGTAGGCACGGATGTCCGTCCTCGCGTCGCCGCGTGACGCCGCGCCACGCCGTGCCGGGTCCCCTCGCGGGATCCGGCACGGCGAGGCCGTGGCCGGCTGGCTCTTCACGCTGCCCGTCCTGGTGATCCTCGGCGTGTTCCTGCTCGTCCCGGTCCTGATGGCGCTCTGGGTGAGCTTCTCGGACTGGTCCGGGCGCGGCAGCCCGCTCTCCTCCGGCGTCGGCTTCGTGGGGCTGGACAACTACGCCGCCGTCACCACGGGCGGCGGCCTCGCCGAGCGCGACTTCGGCGTCGCGCTGCGCAACAACGCCTGGTACGTGCTGCTGGTCGTGCCGCTGCAGACCGGCCTGGCCCTGTTCCTGGCGGTCCTGGTCAACCGCGCGGTGCTGCGGGGCCGTGGCGTGTTCCGCACGGCCTTCTACTTCCCGTCCGTGACCAGCTCGGTGGCCATCACGGTGCTGTGGCTGTTCCTGTTCTCGACGTCGGGCGTGGTCAACACGATCCTCGCCCGGGTCGGTATCGCCGGGCCCAACTGGTTCAACGAGCCGAGCGGCGTGCTGCACAACCTGCTGGGCGCGCTCGGCGTGCGGACCGGACCCGACGTGCTGACCCAGCACGGTTTTCTCGGCGTGACCTGGTGGGACTGGCTGGCCGGGCCCTCGGTGGCCATGTCGGCGTTCGTGCTCATGGCGATCTTCACGACCAGCGGCACGTTCATGCTGCTGTTCATCGCCGGCCTGCAGAACATCACCCCCGAGGTCGAGGAGGCCGCGATGGTCGACGGCGCGAACGCCTGGCAGCGGTTCTGGCGCATCACGCTCCCCCAGCTCAAGCCGACCCTCTTCACCGTGCTGACCCTCGGCCTGATCGGCTGCTGGCAGGTGTTCGACCAGATCTACACCGGCACGCAGGGCGGCCCCGGCAAGACCACGCTGACGCCCGCGTACCTCAGCTACCAGTCGGCGTTCCTGTCCCAGGAGTGGGGCCAGGGCGCGGCGATCGCGTTCATCCTGTTCGTCATCATCGTGCTGCTGACCATCCTGCAGCGCTGGGTCCTGCGCGACCGCCCCGACGTGCCGCGGCGGGTCCGACGACGCGGCCGTGCGCCTTCTGCCACTGTCACCTCGACGACGGAGGACGCCCGATGAGCCGCATCACGCGCCGTCCGCCGCCGCCCACGCGCCACCGCATGCCGCGCAAGGCGTTCGCCTGGCAGCTCGGCCTCTACGCGCTGCTGGTCCTGCTGGCGCTGGTCTACGTCTACCCGTTCCTGGTCCAGCTCGCGACGTCGGTCAAGACCGAGGCGGACGCCGCGGCCGACCCGGTCTCGCTGGTCCCCGACCCCCTGACCTGGGCCGCGTACGGGCGCCTGTTCCTGCGCTCCGACTTCCCGGTGTGGTTCGCCAACTCCGCCGTCGTCACGATCCTCGTGACCGCGGGGCGCGTGTTCTTCGACTCCCTGGCGGGCTACGCGCTGGCTCGCCTGACCTTCCGCGGACGCGGCGTGGTCTACGCGGCGCTGGTCGCGGTCATGGCGGTGCCCACCGTCGTGCTGCTGATCCCCAAGTTCCTGGTCATCAACCAGCTCGGCATCTACGACTCGTACGCGGGCATGGTGCTGCCGCTGCTGGTCGACGCCGCGGGCGTGTTCATCATGAAGAACTTCTTCGAGTCCGTCCCCCGGTCGGTCGAGGAGCAGGCACGCATCGACGGGGCCGGCACGTTCCGGATCTTCTGGTCCGTGGTGCTGCCCATGGCCCGGCCCGCGCTGGTGACCATCGTGATCCTGTCGTTCCAGGGCTCCTGGAACGAGCTGAGCCACTTCATCGTCGCCGCACAGTCCCCCGAGCTGACGACCCTCACCAAGGGCGTCGCGTCGCTGGCGAGCGGCCAGCTCAGCCAGGGCAGCCAGTACCCGATCAAGCTCGCCGCCGCGGCGATCATGACCATCCCCGTGGCGGTCGTGTTCTTCGTGTTCCAGCGACGCATCATGAACACCAGCGAAGGAGCCGTCAAGGAATGACGCCGTCCACCACCCCACCCCTGCAGCCGCTGCTCAGCGACGCCGTCATCGCCCTGCGCGCCCCGACCCAGGTCTGGTCCGGCCGGGACGGCGACCTGGGCGCCGCGCCGATCGACGGCGTCTACCACGGCGACGTCCGGCACGTGCGCGAGCTGGTGCTGGAGTGCGCCGAGTCGGACGTCGAATACATCTCGGTCGCCCCGGACAGCGCCTCGCACGTCGTGTTCGGCGGCCTCCTGCGCGGGGCGGACGACGCCACGCCCGACCCCAAGGTGCGCCTCGTGCGCGACCGGCGGGTCGCCGACGGTGTGCTCGCCGAGACCTGGACGGTCGCGTCACACCTGCCGTCCGCGACGCGCGTGACGCTGCGGCTGCGGCTGCGTCCGGACTTCGCGACCCTGCACGAGGTCAAGGCGGGGATCGCGGGCGCGGCGGGTTCGGACGGCGGCGGGGGCGGCGACGCCCCGGTCGTCACGGTGGCGCCGGGCTCGGCAACGGCGCGCTCCGGCAGCGCCTCCTCCACCCTGACCGCCGAGGGCGCCACGGTGACCTCGGGTCCGGGCGGCGCGATCGAGGCCGTCTGGGCCCTGGACGTCCCGGCCCACGGCGAGGCGGCGGCGGTCTGGTCGCTCGCCCTGCACGACGACACGATGGTGGTCCGGGGGGCGGACGGCGCCTGGCCCGGCGCGGCCCGGATCGCCGTCCCCGACGGCGCCGACCCTCGCCTCGGCCGCTGGCTCGACACCGCCCTCGACGACCTCGACGCCCTGCGGCTGGCCCTGCCCGGTCACCCCGACGACGAGTTCTTCGCCGCCGGCGCGCCCTGGTTCTTCACGCTGTTCGGCCGGGACGCGATCTGGGCCGCCCGGCTCGCGCTCCCGCTCGACGTCCGCGTCGCGGCCTCCACGCTGCGCGTCCTGGCCCGCCTGCAGGGCACCGCCCACGACGTCGAGACCGCCCAGGAGCCCGGCAAGATCCTGCACGAGCTGCGCGCCGCGCCGCTCGAGATCCCCGGCGAGGGCGTCGTCCTGCCGCCGCTCTACTACGGCAGCGTCGACTCGACGCCGCTCTGGGTGTGCCTGCTCGCCGACGCCTGGCGCGCCGGCATGCCCGACGACGAGGTCGCCGCCCTGCTGCCCACGCTCCGCGGGGCCCTGACCTGGCTGCTGGAGCACGGCGACAGCGACGGCGACGGGTTCATCGACTACATCGACCGGTCCGGGCGCGGGCTGGCCAACCAGGGCTGGAAGGACTCCGGCGACTCCATCCAGTGGCGCGACGGCGCCCTCGCCGACGGCCCGATCGCGCTCTGCGAGGTCCAGGGGTACGCGTACGAGGCGGCGCTCGCGGGGGCCGAGCTGCTGGAGGCGTTCGGTCCGGCGGGAGACGCGGCGTCGGGCCCTGAGGCGGCGGGCACCTCGCCGTCGGGCGGCCTGAGCCCGACCGGGCTGCGCGCCTGGGCCGCGGACCTGCGCGCCCGGTTCGCGGCGTCGTACTGGGTCGAGACCCCGGAGGGCCGGTACCCGGCGGTCGCGCTGGACCGGGACAAGCGTCCGGTCGACACGCTGACCAGCAACATCGGGCACCTGCTCGGCACCGGCATCCTCGACCCGGTCGAGGAGGAGCACGTGGCGGCCCTGCTGCTCGGTCCGACGATGTCGACCGGGTTCGGCATCCGCACCATGTCGAGCGGCGCGGCGGGGTACTGGCCGCTGTCGTACCACGGGGGCAGCGTCTGGACGCACGACACCGCCATCGCGGTGCACGGCATGCACCGCGCGGGCCTCGCCGACCAGGCGGAGCGCGCCGTGGTCGGACTGCTGGCCGCGGCCGAGGGATTCGCGTACCGCGTCCCGGAGCTGCACGGGGGCGACCCCGCGACCCGCTCCGGCGTGCCCACGCCGTACCCGGCGGCCTGCCGCCCGCAGGCCTGGTCGGCGGCCGCGGCGATCACCTGCCTGGCGGTGTCGGGCGCGCGGGCGGGCGCTGTCGCCGTCTGACCCGGATCTCTGAAAGGTCCGCCGCGGAGGTCTCGCGGCGGACCTTTCCCGTGGTCCGGGACGCCAAAGGTAATCTTTCGTCATGAACCGGGTGACCCTGCAGGACGTGGCGGATCACGCCGGGGTCTCGATGAAGACCGTGTCCAACGTGGTGCGCGGCTACCAGCACGTGAGCCCGCGGATGCGCGAGCGCGTGCAGGCCGCGATCGACGAGCTGGGCTATCGCCCCAACCGGACCGGCCGCAGCCTCGCCACGGGCCGGTCGAGCATGCTCGGGCTCGCCTTCCCCGACCTGCGGCGGCCGTACTTCGCGGAGCTCGCGCACGTCTTCGCCCGGGTCGCCGAGTCGCGCGGCTACCGGCTCCTGCTCGCGGAGACGGGCGCGACCGCGGACGGCGAGCGCTCCGTGCTGCGCGACCCCGAGGCCGGAATCATGGACGGGATGGTGCTCCAGCCGCAGGTCCTGACAGCCCGGGACCTGGACGACCAGCGCCACGGCCTGCCCATCGTCTTCCTGGGCGAGGACCCGCAGCCCGACGGCGCGGACCAGGTGGCGATCGACAACGTCGCCGCGGCCCGCGACGCCGTCGGGCACCTGGTGCGCGCGGGACGACGCCGCATCGGGTTCCTCGGCCACGAGACCGACCGGATCTCGTGGACCTCCACGCTGCGGATCGAGGGCTACCGCGCGGCACTTGTCGACGCGGGCCTCCCCGTGGACCCGGCCCTGCTCGTGACCCGGCGGCAGGACGGCGACGCCCGCGACGCCGAGGAGGCCCTCAGCGCCGCGCTGGACGCCGGGCTGCAGCTGGACGGCCTGCTGTGCCGCGACGACCTCGCGGCGATCGGCGCCCTGCGCGCGCTGCGGCGGCACGGCCTGGACGTCCCGGGCGACGTCGCCGTGATCGGCTGGGACGCCATCGAGCTGGGTGCGAGCACCGCACCGAGCCTGACGTCGGTCGCGCCCGACACCCGGGCGCTCGCGGAGCGGGCCCTCGACCTGCTGCTGGAGCGCCTGGAGGGCTACGCGGGCCCGGGCCGCCACGTCACGGTGGGCCACACGATCCAGTTCCGCGAGAGCGCCCCGGAGCTGCCGGCGTAGCGGGAGCCCCTCGCCCGGCGGCCGCCCGGTGAGCCCGGCGGCCGCCCGGTGAGTTCGGCGGCTCTCGTCCAGGTCGGCACTCTCCTGCCCAGGTCGGCAGTTTGCATCGAGGTCGGCACAGGCCTGTGCCGACCTCGATGCAAACTGCCGACGCCAATGCGAACTGCCGACCTCGCGCACTCAACGGCCCGTCACCCGCTCACAGGACGCCGCCGACGGGCGCCCAGATCGGCAGGTAGCTCGCCGAGGTCGGCAGGTTGCTCGGCGAGATCGGCGATCCGCACCGCGCGGTCGGCAGATTCCTCACCGAGGTCGGCAGGTCGCATCGAGATCGGCACAGGCCTGTGCCGATCTCGGTGCCAACTGCCGACGTCGATGCGGACTGCCGACCTTGCGCGCACGGCACCGGCGCAGTGCGCGTGGCCGCACAGCCGCCTACCCAGTCATTGGGCCCGAAACAGCCCTCATTTCGGGCCCATTGACTGGGTAGGCGCCGCGGCGTCCGACGACGGCATCCAGCGTCCGGTGCTGATGTCTGGTGCAGACGTCCGGTGCTGGCATCCGGTGCCGGCGTCCGGTGCCGGCGTCCGCAGACCGTAGGCGTGGATCTCTGTTGAGTGCCGGTTGGACTCAGCTGCGTTCAGCGCAGTCGGTCGGCGTTCACCGTGGCTGGACAGTTCGGCTCAGCCAGAACACCCAGGGCGCAGCCGGACGAAGTTCAGCCCAGGCGACACCCCTCGATTGTCCTCACGTTACCCCCGGCGGCTTCGACAAATCCCCCACACCAGTCAGCCCGTACTCACCGGCCCACACCAGTCTGCCGGTGCGAGGCAGTCTCGCCCGGGACGCCCGCCCGAGAGACCCGCACCGGGACGCCAGCACAGGACCGCTTCGCTCACGCGTGTGTCGGGTCGACGGCCGCGAGTTGCTCGACCAGCGCCGCGCGCACCGAATCCGGCAGGTCGACGGCGGAGAGCTCCGCGAGCTTCTCTCCCACCGTCCGCGTGCTGCTGACGATGTCCCAGGCCTCGAGCTTCTCCGGGTTGCTCGACTGCGCGCTCTCCAGGATGACGCGGGCCGCCTCGGTCCGGTCCGAGCCGATGCGCAGCGGCCCGCCCTCGACCCGGACCACGATCTCCGCCGTCGGCGGCGCGGAGACCTGGACGCTCCACCGCCCGTCGACGCCGTCCACCGCGACCACGGCACCGTTCACCGTCACGGGCCCCTCGGGCAGTCCGGCGAGGAACGTCACCGTCCAGTCCCGGTGTGCGGGCACCGCCGTCACGTCGCCGCGCACGGGCCCCACGCGGAACTCCCCGCGCTCGCGGTCCCAGCGCAGCGTGGCCGTCGTGGCAGGTCCGGCACCGGCCGCCGAGGCACCGCCGATCGAGGCAGCACCGTCCACCGACGCCCCGTCCGGCAACGCGGCACCGCCAACAGAGGCAACGCCGTCCACCGACGCGGCGTCGTCATCCAGCGCAGCACCAGCCGCTCCGTCCAGGCCGGCCGCTCCGTCCACGGAACCAGCCCCGCCGTCCTCGGCGTCCTCCACCAGCACGAACTCCCCCGACGCCCCCGGCGCCACGAGCACCTCCAGGGCCTCGGGGTTGCGGGTCGCGTCGAGGTCGGGGCCGGCGTCGAGCGGCAGGATGCCGCCCTCGCGCAGCAGCGCCGGGACGGACCCGAGGGTCCGGTGCATCTCGACGGTGCGTCCGCCCTGGTAGACGGCGTCGGTGAAGATGTCGGTCCACAGCCCCTCGGGGAGCCAGACCCGCACGCTCCCCCGCAGCGACGCGGCGTCCCGGGGCGAGGTGATCGGCGCGACCACGAGCTCGCTGCCGAAGGCGTACTGGTTGGGCACGCGGTAGGCCTCGGCGCGCCGCGGCTCCAGGTGGTACATCGGCCGCACGAGCGGCACACCGGCGGCTGCGCGGTGGTTCATGGTGTGCAGGTAGGGCACCATGCGGTGGCGGAACCGCAGCGCGTCCTCCATCGCGGACCGGTGCTCCGGCGGGAACACCCACGGCTCCTTGCGGATGAACGGGTTGTTCGCCGAGTGCAGCCGCATGATCGGCGAGAACACGCCGAACTGCACCCAGCGGGTCGCGAGCTCGTCGTCGCGCACGCCGCGGGTGTGCCCGCCGATGTCGTGGCTCCACCAGCCGTAGCCGATGTTGGCGGCGGTGGCGGTGAACTCCGGCTGGAACGCCAGCGACTCCCACGAGACCACGGCGTCGCCGGAGAAGCCGACCGCGTACCGGTGGCTGCCGGGTCCGGCGTAGCGGGAGAACGTCATGCCGGGCTTGCCGTCGCGGGCGGCGTCGAGGTGGTGGAAGTGGTTCAGCACCCACAGCGGGTCCACGCCCGCCGTCCCCGAGGTTCGGCCCTGCTGCCAGTCGATCCACCAGAAGTCGACCCCCTGCTCCTCCAGCGGGTGGTGCAGCTCCCGGAAGTACGCCTGGAGGAACGCCGGATCGGTCGGGTCGAACGGGATGGGCCGCTCGGTGTCCGGGTCCACGCCCAGGGCGCGGGCCATGGCGGGGTAGGCGTCCTCGAAGGCGCGGACGCCGTCGGCCGGGTGCAGGTTGAGCGTGGTGCGCAGCCCGCGCTCGTGCAGGGCGCCGAGGAAGGCCGCGGGGTCGGGGAACAGCGTGGGCTCCCACGAGTAGCCGGTCCAGCTGCTGCCGAAGCGCTCCGGCACGGAGTCCACGCGGTGCCAGTCCATGTCGATCACGGCGACGGAGAACGGGATCCGCTCGGCCGCGAACCGGTCCATGAGCGCCAGGTACGACTCGTCGCTGTAGGGGTGGTACCGGCTCCACCAGTTGCCGAGCGCCCAGCGCGGCAGCCGCATCGGGTGCCCGGAGACCCGGTACAGGTCGCGGACGGCGTCGCCGTACTCGCGGCCGAACGCGAACACGTACAGGTCCTGGCGGCCGGGCACGCGGGAGCCCACCCAGCCGTCGTCCTCGAACAGGAACGACGCCGAGTCGTCGACCACGCCGATGCCGTCGCGCGACACGACGCCGGGCTCCAGGTCGGCGCGGCCGTCGACGTCGTCCAGCGTGCGGGCCGTGCCGCCCAGGTCCCACGTGGGCTCGCCGTACCGCCAGCGCCCCGAGTCGCGCCCGAGGATCTCGACCACGAGGCCGCTCGCCGAGAACTCCCCGCCGTCGTACCGCAGCCGGGCGCGCGCCGTCGTGAGCACCACGCCCTCGCCGACCCGCTCGACGGCGAAGTCGGCGGGCGGCAGGTCGCGCCGGATCGCGAACGTGGAGGCGCGGTCCTCGAACCCGCCGTCCGCCGAGCGCTCGACCCGGAAGACGCCGTCGCTCAGCACGGTGATGCGCCAGCCGGCGCCGTGCACCTGCTGCTCGCTGCGTGCGCGGGGCGCCGCCTCCGGCAGGGGCCGGACGACGGACAGGCTGTCGACGATCTCTGACATGGAACTCCTCGGTGCTTGTCTCAACTCAGCTCTTGACGGCGCCCTGCGTCACGCCGCTGATCACCCAGCGCTGCGCGAACAGGTAGGCGACGATCGTCGGCGCCATCGCCATGAGGTACGACGCGAAGGCGACGTTGTAGTTGGTGCCGAACTGGCTCTGAAAGATGTTCTGCACCACGGGCAGGGTCTGCAACGTGGGGTCGGACATGATGAGCGACGGCATCATGAAGTCGTTCCAGGACGCCAGGAACGCGAAGATTCCGACCGTAGCGTTCATGGGCCCGAGCAGCGGCAGGATTATCCGCCAGAAGATCTGCCACGTGCTCGCGCCGTCGATCCGCGCGCTCTCCTCCAGCTCGATCGGGATGGAGCGCAGATAGGCGGTGTAGAGCAGCACGCTGAACGAGAGCTGGAACATCGCGTGCAGGATCCCCACACCCAGCGGGTTGTCCAGGCCGGTGAGCGCCGTGAGCTGGATCTGCGGCAGCGCGACGACGGGGAACGGCAGGAACAGCGCCGCGAGCAGGTAGACCATCGACCACCGGAAGAACCGGTGCGACCAGTTCCGGGCGATGGCATAGGCCGCCAGCGAGCTGAGGAACAGCGTGAGCAGCACGGCGATCGCCGCCACGGCCAGCGAGATGCCGAACGAGACCGGGAACCGCGTGAGCGACCACGCCTCGGCGAAGCTCGCCGGGTGGAACGGGGCCGGCAGCGAGAACGCGTTGCCGTCGGCGGACTGCGCGCTGGTCTTGAACGCCATCGACAGCGTCACGTACAGCGGCACGAACACCGTGAGCGTGGCCAGGCCGAGCAGGATCGTCAGCGGCCAGTTCGTGCGGTGCACGCGGCCGGCGTGGGCCGGGCGCGGGGATCGGACGGACGGGCGCGGTCCGGCCGCGCGGGGTGCTTCGACGGTGGTCACAGCTGGACCGCCCTTCCACGGGTGGCGATGATCTGGGCGACGGAGATGAGCGCGGTGACGATCAGGAACACCGTGGCGTTGGCCATCTGGTAGGCGTAGTCGCCGCCGGTGAAGCCGCCGAAGATCGTCATGGCGACGCTGCTCGTGGCCGTTCCGGGCCCGCCGCCGGTCAGGCCGACGATGACGTCGTACACGCCGAGGTAGCCCTTCACGCCGAGGATCGTGTTGATCAGGATGAAGCCCGCGATGAGCGGCACGGTGATGGACCGGAACTGCCGCCAGGGCGTGGCGCCGTCCAGGGCGCTCGCCTCGTACAGATCGCTCGGGATGGACGTCAGCCCGGCCGTGTAGACCAGGAGCGCGCCCGGGATCGTCTGCCACGCGGAGACGATCACGATGGACAGCCAGGCCAGGTCGGGGTTGCCGAGGATGCTCTCCTCCAGCGGCCCGAAGCCGACCGCCGTCGCGATCGCGGGCAGCGAGTTGGAGAACAGGAAGTTGAACACGTACGCGACGACGATCCCGGAGACCACCATCGGGATGACGAACACCGTGCGCAGCGTGGTCGCGAACCGGATGCGCCGGGTCAGGGCGACGGCGAGCGCGAGCGCGATCACCTGCGCGACGACGACGGTGACCAGCGCGAACCCGAGCGTGAACCCGTACGACTCCAGGATGCGCGGGTCGCTGAACAGCGCGGCGTAGTTGCGCAGGCCCAGGAACGACCAGTCCCCGAAGCCGACGTAGTCGGTGAGGCTGTAGAAGATGCCGATCAGCGCGGGGACGATCACGAAGGCCGTGAAGATCAGCAGCGTCGGGACCAGGAATACGTAGTACAGCGGCTCGACCCGCCGTCCGGTCGCGCGACGGCCCGTGCGCCGGGCCGTCGTCGGGCGTCCGGCCGTCGTCGAGCTCTGGTACATCGTTGTGTCAGTCATACCGTGGCCTCCCGTCCGGCGAGCCGGCGCCAGTCGGCGTCGAGCTGGCGGAGCATGCCCTCGAAGTTGCCGGAGCGGATCGCGGACTGCAGGTAGTTGCCGAGCGGGATCGACGTCGGCACGAACGTCCCGGCCCCCTGGTAGAAGGCGGCGCGGTCCACGTAGTCCTGGAGCCCGGCCAGACGCTCGTCCTGCTGCGGCGGGGCGTCCTTGAGCGTCGAGTACGCGAGGTTGTCGCTGTTGTAGGCGTTGATGATGTCGGGCCGCATGAGGAACTCGACCAGCTCGCGCGCCTCCTCCTGGTGGGCCGACGCCGTCGGGATCCACAGGCCCAGGTCGATGTTGACCCGCGCCTGTCGCTCCTCGGGGTTCTCGGAGACCGGCAGCGCGAAGGTGCCGATCTCCAGGTCGGGGTCGACCAGCGCGATCTGGCTGAGCGCCCACGGACCCTGGAGGTACATGGCGGCCTCGCCCTTGCCGAACGCGAGGTTGCCGTCGGCGTAGGCCCGCACCGCGTGGTCCTTGTTGAAGTACGACGAGATCGTCTTGGCGCGCTCCATCGGCAGGGCGAAGTCCTTCTCGAAGGAGACCTCCGAGTCCGGCCCGACGTCGGTGCCCAGCTCCTTGAGCCGGCGGAAGAACTCGCCCGGCGCCACGAGGCTGCCCACGGAGTAGTCGAACAGGCCCTGCCAGAGCGTCCAGGTGTCCCGGTCGGTCGCGTAGACCGGCGTGATCCCGGCGCGGGTCAGCTCCTCGCAGACGTCGACGAACTGCGTCCACGTCTCCGGGACGGGCAGCTCGTGCTCCGCGAAGATCTTCTTGTTGTAGATGACGCCGGCAGCGGCGAGCGAGTACGGCAGCACGCTGGTGCGGCCGGGGTACGTGGCGTACTGATCGGTGAGCTCGCCGATGTCCGTGCGGACCGCCTGCGCCGACGGCAGGTCGGAGAGGTCCCCGAGCACGCCGCGCTTGATGTAGCGGGCCAGCTCCAGGTTGTCGTTGAAGCAGCCGACGTCGGCGGGTTCGTTGCGCACGAACTGCGGGGCGATGGCGACGGTGCTGTCGTGCACCACGGCGATGCCCGGGCGCTCCTTCTCGAACCGGCGGAGCAGCTCGTCGAAGTAGGCGATGACCTCCTGCTTCTGCTCGTAGAAGCGCAGGGTGGTGCCCCCGCCGGACCCCGCCGAGGCCGACGCGCACCCCGCCACGCCGAGCGCGACCAGTGCGGCCGAGCCGGTGAGAAAGGACCGTCGGCTCAGCGATGAGGGACGACCTGAACCTGGACTCACGCTGCATCTCCCATGCTCGAACTCCGTTGCTCGCTGCGACCGTCGGAATTTACAGCGCTGTAAATGATCCGTCAAACGTCCGGGGGTTCGATTCGGCCTGACGTGGCAGGATCACCGGCGAGGGTCCAGGGAGGTCCAGATGAATACCGCGCCACCGCCCGTGCGCACCAGCGAGCGCCTCATCGCGTTCCTCGACGCCGCGATCGCCATCGCGCTGACCCTGTTGATCCTGCCGCTGATGGAGAGCGTGTCCGAGGCGGTGGGCGAGGAGCAGACCCTGGGCGACTACGCCGCCGAGCACAGCTGGCAGCTGGTGGCGTTCACGCTCAGCTTCGTGATCATCGCGATGTTCTGGCGCATGCACCACGGGATCCAGGCGCCCGACACGCCGCTGACCCAGCCGCACCTGACGCTGCAGCTCGCGTGGCTGTTCACCATCACGGTGATGCCCGTGGTCACGGCGCTGACGGGCGGTCTGGACACGGACCGGGCGCTGGTGGCGTCGTACATCGGCAACCTGGCGGTGAGCGCGTGGCTGCTGTTCGTGATCGCCGTCGTCGAGCGCCGCGACCGGACGGCGGCCGGGCTGCCCGTGGCCGCCACGCTCCCGGCGACGCCGCTGGCCGTCGCGCTGCTGTTCACGCTGACCCTGGTGCTGGCGCTGATCGTCCCGTCGTACACGTGGCTGTTCCTCATGGCGCTGTCGGGTCTGGTCCGGGCCATGCTGGTGCGGTTCAGCGTCGTGGGGCGGGACCGGGCGGCCGACGGCGGCGCCGGCAACCCGGCCGGCGGCGTCGTCGGGCACTCGTCAGGAATCGAGAAGCACACCCCGCCGTCCGCTCCCTAACGTGGTGGGCATGGCAAACATCGACTCCGTCACCCTCGAGGTGGCCGACCCCAGCACCGCCCGTTCCTTCTACGACGCCGCCTTCGGCCTGGGCGAGGACCGCCTCGACCTGCGCGCCGGCGAGACGCCCAGCACCGGGTTCCGCGGCTTCCACATCTCCCTCGTCTCCGACCAGCCCGGTGACGTCCACGCCCTGTTCGACGCCGCCGTCGGCGCCGGAGCCACCGTGCTCAAGCCCATGGCCAAGTCCATGTGGGGCCACGGCGGCGTGGTCCAGGCGCCGGACGGCACCATCTGGAAGATGGCGACGTCCGCCAAGAAGGACACGCGCCCGGCCGAGCGGCGGTTCGACGAGATCGTGCTCCTGATCGGCGCCGAGGACGTCTCGGCGAGCAAGAAGTTCTACGTAGGTCACGGCCTGACGGTCGGCAAGAGCTTCGGTTCCTACGTCGACTTCAAGATGGGCTCCAGCCCCATCGGTTTCGGCCTCTACAAGCGCGCCGCGCTGGCCAAGGACGCCGGGGTGCCGCCGGAGGGCACGGGCTCGCACCGGCTCACGGTGGGTGGCGACCTCGGTGAGGTCACGGACCCGGACGGGTTCGCGTGGGCGTGAGCCCGGCTTCGTCGGTGAGGGCGCGCCGGTCGGGCCCGTCGTAGGCGGACCCGACCGGTCAGTAGCTGTTCGGCGCCTTGACCGACTGCCAGTGCCACGGCTCCGGGTTGCGCCCGGACGGCTCGGCGAACGGCGGGTGCACCCAGCCGTAGGCCTCCGCGTTGGCCTTCAGCCAGTCGTACTGCGCCGACCCGAACGCGGCCACACCACCGCCAATGTCGATCGCCAGGCCCGTGCCGTGGTTGGAGCAGCCCGGCGGCGCGGCGGTCTTGGACGACGGGTCGTACAGCGCCTCCTGCTCCGCGTAGGTGCGGTAGGAGGAGTTGATGGTCATGTTCACGCCGAACTCCGCCGCGTAGGCGGCGTTCAGCTCGGCCAGGGCCCCGACGACGTCGGAGCGCACGTAGTGCCCCGAGGCGAACGGGATCTGGGCCAGCTCGGACGACGACAGGTGCCCGTTCTCGGCGGACCACACCTGGTCGGGCTCGGGGCACGAGCCGGCCGGAGCGGTGTCGGTGTCGTCGGTCGTGCCCGCGTCGTCGCCCGGGTCGGTGTCGGTGTCGTCCGCACCGGGGTCGGTGGCGTCAGTCTCGGCCTCGGGTGCGTCATCCGCGGTCTCCGCCGACACCGCAGCAGCGGCCTCCTCGATACCGGCCGTCGCCTCGGTCAGGGCCTTGGTCAGCCGGCTGGCGTCGCCAAGCACGTCGGCGCTCGCCTCCGATGCCGCGCCGGCCTCGGCGCCGGCGGCCTGAACGGTGCCGGCCTGCGCCGTCGCAGCGGGAGATGCGTCCGCCTGGATGTCCGCCGCAGTCTGGGCATCTGTCGCGGCCTGGGCCTCCGCCGCCCGCGCGAGCAGCTTGTCCGCCTGGGCGGTCAGATCGCCCCCGTCGTCCAGCGCGGCGCGTAGGGCATCCCGCCCGGCTGCGTCCGCGGTCGACTCCGCGTGCACCTGCTCGCCGTCGACCATCGCCGTCTTCAGAGCATCCCGGGCCGTCTCCAGCCCGGATACGGCTCGGGCCAACCGGGCCTGCCGCCCCGAGGCGGCGACCGCAGCGGTCGCCTCGCGCAGCGCGGCGGTCACGGCGGGCACGTCGACGTCGAGCGCGGCGCTCGCCTTCAGCAGCGCGGTGGCCTCGGCCTCCGTGCCC
The DNA here is from genome assembly GCF_030209445.1 of Promicromonospora sp. MEB111. GTDB lineage: Bacteria > Actinomycetota > Actinomycetes > Actinomycetales > Cellulomonadaceae > Promicromonospora. The sequence goes on along the minus strand of NZ_JARVSD010000011.1, from coordinate 231,568 downwards.
GACGGCGACGTGGTCACCGACTTCAGGGAGGTCACCGCCCGCTCGGCGTCCTCGATCGCCGTGTTGAGCGCACTCCGCGTGGACTTGTCCGCGGCCTTGCCGTCCGGGCTCTTCAGCACGGCCCGGGCGTCGTCCAGGTCGGTGGTGAGGGCGGTCTGGAGCGACACGCTCTCGGCGATCGCCGCCTGCGCCCCGGCCACTGCGGACGGCGGGTTGGTCGCCTCCGGTTCGAACACGTCGAACGCGTAGGCGCTTCCGGCGGCGACGACCAGGCTCGTCACGGCCGCGACGATGCCGATCGTCCACCGCTTGCGCCTCCGCTCCGAGGCGCGCGTGCCCCGCCGAGGCCGCGGCGACGTGGGAGGCGCCGGCGGCTCGGGCCAGAGGGGGGTCTGGGTCAGCACCGACGAAATGTACCGTCGGCGCGAAGCAGGCGCAGGCTAAATGGCGTCACGTCCCCGCGAGCGCCCCCGCCACCAGCGTCCGCAGCGCCGGCACCACGTCCTCCTCGAACCAGGGGTTCTTCGCCTGCCAGCGGAAGTTCAGCGGCGACGGATGCACCAGCGGCACGGTCTCCGGCAGGTACTCCTGGTAGGCCCGCACGGTCTCCGTCAGGCTCTTCTTCGCCCGGCCGCCCAAGTAGTGCTTCTGGGCGTAGCTGCCCACCAGGACCGTGAGACTGCGGCGCGGCAGCTCGGCGAGGATCCGCGGATGCCACCGCTCCGCGAAATCTTTGCGCGGCGGCAGGTCGCCGGACGCCCCCTTGCCCGGGTAGTAGAAGTCCATCGGGAGGATCGCGAACAGGTCAGGGTCGTAGAACTGCTCGTCGGTCACCCCGAGCCAGGACCGCAGCTTCACGCCGCTGGCGTCGTTCCACGGTGTGCCGCTCTCCTGGGCCTTGCGGCCGGGAGCCTGCCCGACGAGCACGATCCGCGCACCAGATGCCACCGAGTAGAGCGGCTCGTAGCCGAGCTCGGCCGCCCACGCGTTGGACGGGTCGGCGACGATCTCCGCGCGGATCAGGTCGAGGGTGCTGGCCACCGGCCCAGTCTGTCCCCCGTGCGAGCTACCCGCGAGTGTCCACCCTGCGGTGACGACCGCGGACCTGGGAATTCATAGCGTTCGGGGTACCCCGCGGCGCCCGGCCGCGGCCCCTTCCCAAGGAGTCATCGTGCGTCTGGTGTGGCAGCTCATCGCGATCCTCGCGGTCTCGTTCCTCGGCGGCCAAGGCCTCGTGGCGGTCCAGGACAGCCCCTGGCTGACGCTCGCCGTCGGCCTCGCCACGGCCGTGGTCGGCGTCGTCGTCTACACGTGGGTGGTGCGGCTGACCGAGCGCCGTCCCGTCATCGAGGTGGCCCTGAAGGGTGCGGCGCCCGCGCTGACCTGGGGCACTCTGCTCGGCCTCGGGCTGTTCGGCCTGGTCATCGTGAACCTCGCCCTTCTCGGCAGCTACACCGTGCACGGCCTCGGCTCGCCGCTCGGCGCCCTGGGGCTGGTCGGCTTCATGGCCGCCGCTGCCGTGACCGAGGAGCTCATGTGGCGCGGCGTCCTGTTCCGGATCGTCGAGGGCTGGACCGGCACCTGGATCGCGCTGACGATCACCGGCCTGCTGTTCGGCCTGGCGCACCTGCTCAACGCCAACGCCACCCTGTGGGGCGCCATCGCCATCGCCATCGAGGCCGGCGGCATGCTCACCGCCGCGTACGTCGCCACCCGCAAGCTCTGGGTGCCGATCGGCCTGCACCTCGGCTGGAACATCGCCGGCAGCGCGATCTTCAGCACCGAGGTCTCCGGCAACGACACCCCGCAGGGCCTGCTCGACGCCACCACGCAGGGCCACGTGCTGGTCACCGGCGGCACCTTCGGCCCCGAGGGCAGCCTCTACTCCGTGGTGTTCTGCGCGATCACCGCCGCGATCTTCCTCGTGATCGCCCACCGGCGCGGCCACATCGTGCCGGTCCGCCGCGCCGCCCGCGCCGAGGTGGCCGCTAGGCTCCCCCGGTGATCGAGCTGAGGCAGGTCCCGGGCCGGTGGCGCCGTCTCGACGTCACGGTCCGGGACCTGCCGCTCGCCCTCGGCCTCGCCTGCGCGGCATTCCTGCCCGCGCTGCGCGACTACGGCACCCAGGTGGGCGAGCTGCCCGCGCGACCCCTGGACGGGTGGGCCGTGCTGGTCATCGCCCTGGAGTGCCTCCCCCTCGCCGTCCGACGGCGGTGGCCGGCCCTCACCATGCTGCTCGTCGCGGCCGGCTTCGCCGCCGGCCAGGTGTTCGGCTACCACTCGTTCGCGGGCAACGCGGTCGGCATCGCGCTCGTCAGCACGGGCGCCCACCTGGGCCGACGGCGGCGCGTGGTCGCCGCCGTCCTGACCGTCGGCTACGTGGCGCTCGCGGTCACCCTCGACCAGCTGACCGGCGCCGAGCGCGTGGACGAGTTCGTGACGTTCTACCTGGCGATGGCCCTCGCCTGGGGCATCGGCGCCTGGCTGCGCTCCACGCGGGCGGCCGAGGCCGAGCGCCGACACCGCGTCGCCGAGGACACGCTGACCGCCGAGCGCACCCGCATCGCCCGCGAGCTGCACGACGTGGTGACGCACCACGTCACGGCGATGGTGGTGCAGACCGAGGCGGCACGCTACCTGACGGCGGCGCCCGACCGGCTGGAGCAGACGCTGGACGCCGTCACCGACACGGGCCGGCGCGCCATCGCCGACCTGCGGCACCTGCTCGACCTGCTCGATCCGGGGCACGACGGCGCCGCCCGGACGCCGTCCGCCGCCGAGGTGCGCGTGCTCGTGGAGCAGACGCGCCGGGCCGGGCAGCCCGTGGACCTGACCGAGGTAGGCGAGCCGGCCGGGTCGGCGGACAGCGCCGGGCTGACCGCCTACCGGGTGGTGCAGGAGGCCCTGACGAACGCGCTCAAGCACGCGCACGGCGCCCCGACGACGGTCGCGGTGCGACATGCCGAACAGGAGGTCGTCGTGGAGGTCAGCACGGCGGGGCAGGGTGCCGGGGCGGTATCCGGCGGATCCCCGGGGGTCGTGGCCCCGGCCGCCGTTCCCGGTGGCAGCGGCCGGGGACTGGCCGGCCTCCGCGAGCGCGTCGAGGCCCTGGGCGGCGAGTTCGGCACCCAGCGGCTGGACGACGGCGGCTTCGTCGTCCGGGCGCGCGTGCCCCGCACGTACTCGGCGGCGGGGAGCCGGTCGTGAGCGCGGGCGCGGTCCTCACGGGCGACGCCGCGAACGCTCCGGTCCGCGTCCTGGTGTGCGACGACCAGGCGCTGATCCGCACCGGCTTCGCGACGATCATCGACGCCCAGCCCGACCTGGAGGTGGTGGGCGAGTGCGCGGACGGGCGCGCCGCCGTCGACCTCGCCCGCCGCCTGGAGCCGGACGTCGTGGTGATGGACGTGCGGATGCCGGTGCTCGACGGCATCGAGGCGACCCGCCTGCTCGCGGGCGCGGGGGTGGAGCGCCCGGTGAAGGTGCTCGTGGTGACCACGTTCAACCTCGACGAGTACGTCTACGAGGCGCTGCGCGCGGGGGCCAGCGGGTTCCTGCTCAAGGACGCCCCGGCGGGCCAGCTCCTGCAGGGCATCCGGACGGTCGCGAGCGGCGCCGCGCTGCTGGCCCCCGAGGTGACCCGGCAGCTCGTGGGCCGGTACGCCGCCCGGATCCGGCCCGCCGAGAACGCCCCCGCCCACACGACCCTGACGCCGCGCGAGCTGGAGGTGCTGCGCCTGATCGCCGACGGCCGGTCCAACAGCGAGATCGCCGCGACCCTGGTGATCAGCCAGGAGACCGTCAAGACCTACGTGTCGCGGCTGCTGGCCAAGCTCAACCTGCGCGACCGCGTGCAGGCCGTCGTGTACGCGTACCGCACGGGCCTGGTGACCTGAGCGGCAGGGCCGACGTCCGCGGGTCCGGGTGATCTCTCGGCGCCGGGCGGTGGCGCCCACGGCCCGGACGTACGTTGAAGGTCCGGAGGGCGGACCGGGTCCGACCGACCTACCCGGACGCCCTTCACCACAAGGAGGTGGTGAACATGAGGCGTGTCATCCTGACGTGCGTCGTCACAGCGGGGCTGACCCTCGGCGGTGCCATGTCGGCCATGGCGGGCGAGACCAACGGCAACGGTGACCCGATCCCGGGCGCCCACCAGGCCAGCTCGGCCTGCGCGTTCTCGGGTCGGGACCTGCCCGACGCGGAGGAGAACCAGCCGCCCGAGTTCAACGACGACTTCGTCACGGACGGACGGGTCCAGAGCTACGGCAAGTACGTGAGCCACGGGCTGAAGGCCGCCGTGCCCAGTCCCGGCCAGGCGTGCCGCGGCAACGTCGACTTCGAGGGCTGACGTCGACACACGGCCGGCGTCTTGCCCGGCGACCGCCATCACCTTTGAGGCCCGGGTTTCTCCACTTTCGAACCGTCGAAAGCGGAGAAACCCGGGCCTCAAAGGGGAGTGTCAGGCGCAGTCCGCCGCCGGGTAGCCTGCCGTCAGGCCGGGCTCGCCCCGCTTCGCGACGGTGACGCTCCCGGCCTCCAGCGCCGTGGACTTCGTGCTGACCACGGCCGATCCCGTGCGGCCCGGCGCGACGTCCCGCACCACGCGCGTGCCGAACGGCGTCCGGATCTCGACGTCCGCCCTCCGGTCCCCGGTGTTGCGCACCGTGGTCACGAGCTGGGCCTGGTCGCGCCCCACGCACCGCGCCGCCACCTCGGGCACGACGGCGGTGGTGCGCGCCCCGACCCCGAGCGCGGGGATCTTGAGGTACGAGCCGGGAGTCGCGAACGTCAGGCGCACGGCCGACGCCCAGACCGGCTCGAACTCGACCAACACCGGCGTGCCGGTGGCACCGGGCACCACGTCCTGGGCCGTGGTCGGGTGCCAGGTGCCCGCGGCGTCGCGGTACTCGACGCCCACGTGCGCGATCGTGCCCTCGGTGGTGGTGAAGCCGACCCGGTCGACGGCGCGCGGCTCGGCCGGCTCCACCGTGAACGTCACCTCGTCCCGGCCGGCGCTCCCGGACCACGTGGACCAGGACGTCGATGCGTTCCCGTCGCACGCGTTGGCCGCCGGCAGGGTCTCCCACTCCGTCTGGTGGAAGCTCGCCGAGACGGTGGTGCCGTCGGCACGGCAGAGGTCCTCGACGTCGTCCGCGCCCCAGACCTGCACCTCCGAGACGGACTGCCACGTGTTCGTCGCCGTCGTCAGGCGCAGGCGCAGGCCGTTCGTGCGCGGCAGGCCGGAGACGTCGAGCACGGCGACGGGCGCGGACGACGCGGCGTCCTGGGCCAGGTCGACGCTGATGTCCGTCGTCGTCCAGGCTCCTGACGCGTCGAGGTACTCCGCCGCGACGGTGGACGGCCAGCTCGCGCCCGCACCGTCCTTGTACGTGTGCACCACCACCTCCGTCAGGTCCTGCGTGAGCGGCCAGGTGAAGGACAGCCAGCTGTTGCGGGGGTAGCCCGACGACGTCCAGTCGTCCCAGCCCTTGCCCTTGACGTTGCCGTCGACCACGGTCGGGGCGAGGTTCGCCCGGCTGGAGGCCGCCACGGACGCGCCGGGCGCGAGGTTGGCGATGCCGTCCTCGTGCACCTCGACGGTGCGTGTGAAGGTGCGGCCCGCCGTGAAGCCGTCGCCGGCGGCGAGCGTGCCCGTGAGGGTCTGGGTGCCGCGCTCGTCGAACGACGTGGCGCTCCAGGTCACCGCGACGTCCGTCGTGACGCCGTCGACCTCGACCGGGACGGCGTCGGGCAGGGCGGCACCGAAGTCCTCGCCGGGCGCCACCTGGTCGGGCACGCCGTCCTCGACCACGCGCCAGATCTTGGTGCCGGCGCCCTTGTCGTCCCAGTAGCTCTCGTCCCAGCCGGCGCCCCAGCGTGCCGGGTCCTCGGTGGCGGGGTTACGCATCTCGGCCCGGCCGTTCTCGCCGATCGTGATCGGGAGCCAGACGTAGTTCGAGTTCGCGGCCCCGGCGTTCCACCGGTCCCCCATGTAGACGAACCGGCCGCCGCCCAGGTCGAGCACGTTGGTCGACTGCGAGCCGAAGCTCGTCCGCCGGGTATCGCCGACCGACAGGAGCCCGTCGCCGCCCTCGGGGATCGCGTTGTACGCGACGTTCTCGTGCTGGTCGCCCGCCTCGACGCCGCGGATCCACGGCCCCAGGACGCTGTCGGCCGTGTAATAGGTCTGCGGGTTGGGGGCCCAGCCCGTCGCGCCCGACGCCACCGTGTAGTACCTGCCGCCGTGCTGGAACAGCGCGGGCGCCTCCAGCACGCCGCACTCCTTGACGATCTGGAAGTCCTCGCCGCGCACCGGAGCGGCGGCGGTGCCGTCCGCGAACAGGTACGGGAAGCGGCCGTCCTCCGAGTACTGCCCGGCGTCCGCCATGTCGACGTCGGTGGTGTGCGTGACGTTCGTGTAGTCGGCGTCGAGCTCGGCGATGTAGAGGGAACGGTTCTCCTCGGAGGAGTAGACGATGTACGCCGTGCCGTCGTCGTCCTGGAACACCGTCATGTCCCGCGCCTGTCCGGGCACCGCGGCGGAGATGCACGCCTGGTAGTTGGTCCGGTTCGGCATCCGGTAGACGCCCGTCATCCTGAACGGCCCGGTGGGGCTGTCCGAGACCGCGACGCCCGCCATCGAGCGCGCGTACATGCTGCCGCCCACGGTGCGCTGCCCGTCGGAGTGCCACCACAGCACCCACTGGTTCGTCTGCTCGTTGAACAGCACCTTGGGACGCTCGAAGATCGTCGTGTAGTCGGCGGCCTCATCGGTGTTCAGGTGGTAGTCCAGCTCCGCGATGCGGTCCGCGCGCGGTTCGCCGGCGTCGTCCACCGTGTCGTAGAGGGCGTCGAAGTAGTCCGACTCCAGCTCCGCGGCGTCGGACACCGAGCGCAGGACGACGCCCTCGTCGGTCCAGTTCCTCGTGTCGTACGACTTGTAGGCGTGGACGCCCGGGCTGCCGTAGTAGCCGTTGCTGCGGTCCTCGCCGTACCAGTAGTAGACGGTCTGCCCGGCCTCCTCGCCCTGGACCACGGACCCGGCGTCGACGCCGAGCGCCTCGGCCGAGACGGACACGACCTGGCCGCCGTGGGCCTGGATGTGGTTGCCGGCGTCGTCGAGCCAGGACGGCGTGAAGTAGTCGGCGGCACCGGCGCCGGGGTCGAGGATGGGCGAGTAGGCGGAGTAGGCGGCGGAGTCAGCGGTCGCCGCGAGGGGTGCGTCGTCGGTCGCCGCGGCGGAGGCGGCCGGGGCTGCCGCGGGCGCGGCGTCGCGCACGGCCGCGTGCCCGACGGCGGGCAGTGCCGGGACAGCGAGCGTCGCGGCCAGTGCGACGGCGAGCGCCGGGCGAACGGGTGCCGAGCGATCCGGGGCCGGGCGAGCGGGTGGTGCGGAGGGGCTGGTGCGCCGAGCGCGGCGAAGTCCCATGTCCGTCTCCTTCATCCTCGAAGTCTGTGGACGTGCGAGGACGGACGGCGCCGGCCTCGCGGAACGCGACCCTGCGTTCCGGCGGGCCCTGCGGGACCGCCGCGCAACAGGCTGGCACCCGCGAAATGTTCACGTCAACAAGATGTCCGAAAGTGATCGACTCGGGCACCGGTTCCGACGCCACGGGCCGACGCCGCGGGACGCCGTCGTCCCCGCCGCTCCGCGCTCAGCCGTGCGCGAGCAGCTTGAGCCCCACCACGCCGACCGCGAGCGCCGCGAGCACGCCGAGCGCCAGGATGCGCGCGAGCCAGGGCAGCTTGGTGCGGCGGATGCCGAGCCAGGCGATGAGCACCAGGGTGGCGATGAGCACGCCGACGCCCACGCGCAGGGCGGTGGTCACCTCCCACCAGCCGAGGCCGGCGGCGGCCAGGGCGAGCAGCGGGATGACGAGCGTCAGGAGGGCGCCGCCGCTGGTCCGGGTCATCGCCGCGAGGTGGTGCCGGTCGGGGAACCCGCCGTGCGCGGCGAGGTGGGAGATGAGCTCGGCGAGCCAGGCGGCGGCCACGGTGCCGACGGCGGTGATGGTCAGCGACGCCGCCGCGGTCCCGGCGCCGAGCCCGTGAGCGTGGGCCAGCAGCGTGAGGATGACGGCGAGCGAGGCGAACGTGACGTAGACGCGCTCACGCAGGCGCTCGGCGAAGCTCTCCCGCTCCTCGGGGGTGATCGTCTCGAGATCCGGGTGCGGGGCGCGGCGCGGGGTGCTCATGCGGGTCATTCTCTCGTGGCGCCATCGTGCGGCTCTCGTGCCGCCCTCCCGTGTCACCGCAGGTCGTCGCGGGCGTCCGCCGCCCGATCCCCTACCCTCTCGTCAGAACGCCGACCGGACGAGGGAGCCCGAGCATGTCGAACGACGCACCACAGGTGGTCGCGATCACCGGAGCGGCCGGCCGGATCGGCCGCGCGATCACGCCGCTGCTGCGGCGTCCCGGACGGGAGCTGCGCCTGCTGGACCGGGCGCTGCCCGCCGAGCGCGACGCCCGTGACCGGTGGTTCACGGGCGACATCACCGACCCCACCACCCTGGACGACGCCGTCCGGGGCGCCGACCTGGTGGTGCATCTCGCGGCCCACCCCTGGGAGCGCCCGTGGCCCGAGATCCTCGCCGTGAACATCGACGGCACCCAGAAGGTGCTCGACGCCGCGCACCGCGGCGGCGTCCCGCGCGTGCTGATGGCGAGCACCATCCACGCGGTGGGTTACGCGACGCCCGACGAGGCCGGGGCGACCGACGTGCTCGTCCCGCGCCCCGACACGTTCTACGGCGTGAGCAAGGCGGCCGGCGAGGCGCTGGGCAGTGTCTACGCCGACCGGTTCGGCATGACCGTGGTGAGCGCGCGGATCTGCGCCTTCAGCGACGACGTCCGCGAGGGCCGGTCGGTCGCGGAGTGGCTGTCCCCCGCCGACGCCGCCCGGTTGGTCGAGGCCGTCGCCGCCCTGGACCGGCCCGGGCACCACATCGTCTGGGGCGTCTCGGACAACGCTCCGGGCTGGTTCCCGCTCGGCCCCGGTCACGCGATCGGCTTCCACCCGCAGGACGACGGGGTGCGCCGCGCGACCGAGCGCGACGGCGTCGCACCGCCGATCCCGGAACGCGACGGGGCGCTCGCGGGCATCTTCGCGGACGACGACCACCCGCTGGGCGGCGAGTGGTGACCGCCTGAGCTCATCCGTGGGCGGACACGCCGGCGCGGTGCTCGGCCCCGGCCGGCCAGTCCCGCAGCGCCGTCGGCGCGATCCGGGCGCCGGGCTCGGGCAGGAGCGCGCGGCGGTCGACCACGCCGCCGAAGTACGTCGCGCTCGGGTCGCGGACGACGGCGTGGGCCGCGCCCAGCCGGGAGAGCGCCTCGCGCACGAAGGTGTCGAGCTCGTACTGGTCGGGTCCCGCCAGGTCGAGGTCGGTCATGCCCGGCGGCGAGCTCACGAGCCGGACGAGCTCCGCGGCGACGTCCGCCCCCGCGACCGGCTGCACCAGCAGCGGGGCGATCCGGGCGGGCCCGCCCTCCGGCGCCGTCGAGGCCCGGGCGATGGCCGGGGCGAACTCGAAGAACTGGGTCGCGTGGAGGATGGTGCAGTGCGCGTCGCCGCCGCGGACGGCATCCTCGAGCCGCACCTTCGCCGCGTAGAACGGGACGTCGGGCGCCCGGTCCGACCCGACGATGGACAGCATGACGTGGTGTCCCACGCCCGCCTCGCGCTCCGACCGCGTGACGTTCTCCCCGGCACGGGCGAAGAACTCGTCGATGCGGGCCGGGTCCAGCGAGCCGGGCTTGGCGGTGTCGACCACCACCCGGGCGCCGTCCAGCACCTCGCGCAGGCCCTGCCCCGTGACCAGGTCGACGCCGGTGGCGCGCGACGCGACCCGGACGTCGTCGCCCCGCTCTCGCAGGAGCTGGACCACCTGGGTGCCGATGGTGCCGGTGCCGCCCAGCACAACGATCGTCGTCATCCTCGACTCTCCCCTCCGGCCGGTATGCCGCGGCGCTGCGGCGTGACCAGTGCTGACCGCCCAGAGACCCATCGTGTACCGGGAGGCGGTGATCGGCTCGGTCATCCCTCTTTCCGGGCCTCTCGGCTCGCCCCTCGGTTGGCTCTAGAGTCGTGCCGTGTCCGACGAACGCACCACGCCGAGCACCACCCCGCCCGCCTGGCGGCCGACCGGCCTGACCTGGGCCGACGGCGGTGCGGCGCTGGAGTGGCTCTCCCCCGCCGGGGCGACGCGGAGCAGCGCGCTGGAGGTCGGGGCACCGCTCGGGCTGCGGGTCGGCGCCGACCGGCGCTGCCTCGGCCTGTGGTGGGACGGGCGCCGCGTGCCGTGCGTGGCGGAGGCGCGGATCGACGCCGCGGCGAAGTCGGGCCAGTGCGAGTCGTGCGCCGCGATCGCCCGCACCCGGTCGGTCGCGACCGACACCGCACTGGACGACCCACGGGAGTTCCGCGTCTACCTCGCCCACCACGGGAGCGTGATCAAGGCGGGCATCACAGCCTCGGCCCGCGGGCCGGCCCGGCTCCTGGAGCAGGGCGCGCTGTCGTCGCTGTTCCTCTCGGCGGGCACGCTGGTCTCCGCACGGCGGTGCGAGTCCCTGCTCACCGCGGCGCTCGGCCTGCCGCAGCAGGTGCACACCGCGCGCAAGCGGGCGGCCCGCTGGGCACCGGGGACGACGACGTCCCGCGCGGCCGAGCTGGCCGCCGTCGTCGGGCAGGCGGCCGGGCTGGACTGGCCGCCCGGGCAGGCGTGGGACCCGACGTCGGCGCTGGACCATACCCCGACATACGGGCTGCCCGAGGGCGGTCTGGCGCCCGCGGGGCAGCTCGACCCGCTGCGGCCGGGGACGACGGTCACGGGCGAGGTGACCTGCCGGATCGGGCGGGACGTGTACCTGAGTACGCCGGGGCGCACGACGTCGGGCGGTGTGCTGCTGGTCGACACCGGGCTGCTGGAGGGCTGGGACCTGACCCGGGCCGATCCGGCGGTGCCCGGGACGGCGAGCACGTCTCCGGTCAGCGCGCCGGGCGGGGCGGGTGCTGGTGTGGAGCAGGACGCGCTCTTCTGATGGGTCGCGGCGTCGCGGCGACGGCTGCGGCGCTGCCGCGAGCGCGGCGGGTCCGGCGGTGCGAGCAGGTCAGAGGCGCAGCAGGTCCCGGGCCAGGCCCTCGCGCAGACCCTCAGGCGGGTCGACGTATCCCTCCGCGTACAGGGCCTCGGGGAACCCGCCGGCCGCGAACGCGGTGTTGAGGTCGTCCACGAACCAGAGCGTCGGGCCGACCAGCCCGTCCACCCCGACTCCCGGGAGCTGGATCCCGTACGGGCCGTCGCCGCTGATGTTGGCCTTGTGCAGGGCATCCGGGGCGAAGTCGAGCTGGAACGGCTGGGAGTCGTCGTCGGCGTCCTCACGCCACATCTCCCACTCGCCCTCGTAGTACTCGCGCGAGCCGCCGCCGTGGAAGCTGTGCTCGAACTCGACCACGAGCGGGTCCGCGAGCACGCTCGCGGCCCACCGCGGGTGCTCGCCCACGAGCCACACGTCCCCGACCTCGCGGATCCACGCCGACACCGTCATCGGGAACGGCGCGAACGTCTCCTCCAGCCACTCGGCGAGGTCGGCGGCGCCGGCCGACGGCGGGAGGTGCGCCGGACGGGGCGTCATCTCGTCGTCGTTCTCCGCGGCGACAAACCCGTCGGACTGGAGCCGGTCGACGATCGTCTCCACGTTCCGGCGCGCCCGCACGGCCATCTCGCGGGCTACGGCCTGCGCGTCCTCGCGGTGCTGCTCGTCGAACGCCGTCAGCCCCAGGGCACGCAGGTCGCGCCACACGTCGTCGTGCTCCCCGGCCCGGTACCGGGCGAAGTAACTGGTCACGAGGGGAATCCTGGCAGAACCCGGGCGGCGGTGTGCCGGGCGGGACTGGCCGCGCCCGGGGCGGAACCGTGGCCGGCTGCCGCCGAGGGAGGCGGCGCAGCCGTGACGGGCCGCCTCTCACGGCAGCGCCTCACAGCTCAGTCCGGATCGAAGGACAGCAGGTCGGCACGCAGCCGCTCGGTCTCGGGCTGCGGTCCTTGGAGCCGGTCCCGTGCGTCCAGCGCCCTCAGCACCAGCCCGCGGCCGACGTCGTCGATCTGCCCGGTCAGGCGCAGCAGCGCGAAGCCCGCGCCGATGGTGAAGTCGGCCATGTCCATGTCGTCTTCGTCGAGGCCCGCCGCGACGGCAGCCTCGTCCTCGAACCACTCGGGGTCGATCTGCACCAGGGTGGTGCTGCCGTCCAGCTCGTCGACCCGCTTGGCGGCCTCGACGAGCGTGTCCCACCCCTCGTCGTTGCCGAACGGTGCGAAGTCGTCGCCCTCGTCGTCGTAGATCGGGTCGCGAAAGTGGGCGGCGAACGCAGGGTGCTTCGGTCCGAGGTCTTCGTCGTCAGGTTCTGCCGTGTCCGTGGGGTCGAGGCGGTCAGTTGTCATGAGCGCTCTCCAGGGTCTCGACGCCCGCCGAAGCCTCCAGTGCCCGCCGAAGATCAGCGACCGCGGCCTCCGCACTGCCGAGCCACTCGCGGAACGACTGGTCGCTGGCTTCCTGCCAGAGCTCGAACACCTCCGAATCGGAGCTGAGCACTCGGTCCGACTGGGTCAGCAGCCAGGCGGCACGATCGTCGTCGAGCACGATGCGGGCCGCGTCAGCGACGTCGTCCTCCGGAAGCTCGCGCAACCCGCGCACCGCCAGCGCCACCTCGATGAGCGCCAGAACGGCGTCCCCGGCGCTGCTGTCGATGTAGTCGTCCTGCAGATCCGCGGCCAGCTCGGTGAACGAGAACTCGCCGGCCGCGAGGTCGCCCAGCGTGTCCATCGCACTGTCGTTGCCGAGGATCTCGGTGCTCCATGTACCCATGGCCGGGAACCTACGCGGAGCCACTGACACTCAGCCTGCCCGCATCAGCTCCCGCAGCCAGGCGATGCTGGCCTCGGCCTGCACCCGCTGGAACTGGCGCAGGTGCGGGATGCCGGGCGGCGGCGCCTGGAGCGAACCGTGCACGAAGTACGCCGCCAGCACCGCGACCTGGGTCACCACGGCCTCAGGGTCGGTTCCGGCCGGGAGCGGGGTCCGGTCCAGCACCTCCGACGGCGCGGGTCCGCCCAGCGCGTGCATGGCCGGCAGCATCCCGACGACGTCGAGGAACGCGGCACCCCGTGCCGCGTGCGGCCAGTCGACCACCACGCCTCGCCGCTGCTCGTCCGGGCCGAGGATCAGCACGTTGTCCGCCCGGAAGTCGGCGTGCACCAGCCGATCACCGGCGCTTGCCTCGGCCTGCCGCTCCGGGGCGGCGACCCGCGCGATCAGGTCGAGATGCTCGGCGAACCAAGGGTCGTAGGTCGCCAACCCCTGTGGGCGCTCGTCGGCCAGGGCCTGCGCCTCCGACCGGACGTGCTCGGCGGAGTCGGGAAACACGTCGCCGTCGGGCGCCGGATGCTCACCGATCTCCAGGGCGAGGCGGGCCAGCAGGTCGACGTCGTCCAGGTCCCACGGCGCGGTGCGCACCGCGCGGCCGTCCACGGGCTCGAAGGCGAGGACGGCCCACTGCTCGGATTCGGCGGACGCGTCCGGGCTGGCCTCAGGGCTGACGGCGGCATCGGGCTCGACGGCGGTGTCCCCGCCGTCCGACCCAACGACGTCGGCGAGCCCACCGCCGCCCGGCACGTCGAGCGACCACAGGAACGCGGGCGACGGCACGCCCGCGGGCAGGCTGGCGGTCTTGGCCGCCTCCTTGCGGTGCAGTCGCAGCGCCTCGGTCTGGCCGGGGGCGGCGGTCTTGACGAAGACCGGGCCGCGCTCGGTGGTGAGCACGCTGGCCAGGCCGGGCGAGTATCCGCCGTCGTGCGAGACCCAGGAGGTGACCTTCGCGCCCAGGCGAGCCTCGATCGCCGTCCGAATCGAGGCGGGCAGGTCGGGCCAGGTGGGGCGCAGGCGGGTCATGCCAGTGCAGCCTGCCGGAGCAGGCGACACGGCACCAACGGAATTTCTGGACGGCTTCCCGTCAGAAGACGACGGCCGAGAACCAGTCGAACCCGACCTCGCCGTTGCGCTGGATGAAGATGCTCGCGAAGCCCTCGGTCGTCGTCCTGACGCCGACCGGAACCATGAGCGGGAAGGAGCTCTGCCCCACGGTGAGCACGGCAGGGCTGTTCGTGCCCGAGATGCGGACCGTGCCCGCCGAGTAGACCTGGAGGGTCACGTTGACGGTGCGCGCCTGGTTCGGCGGGAACTTGAAGAGATAGACGATGTGGTACGGGTTGTGCGAGGAGAAGCTCGGGAGCCGGTGGTACGCGGGCTCCGCCTCCGTGTTGATCAGGCAGTCCTGGACGTACATGCCGAGCACACGCCCGGCCGAGAGCCTTCGGCGGGACTGGCGGGGGTTGAGCTGCCCGATAGGTGTGGCGTCGAGGGCGGTGGCGTCGTCGTCCTCCTCCTCGACGAAGGTCGCGGCCAGGTTCGTGCCGTCACGTTCGGCCTCGTAGAGGACGTCGCGCACGGGAAGGCCGTCTCCCAGGTCGACCAGTCCGGCCGCTGTGAGCTGGTCGAGCACGTCACCGTCGGCGCGGACCGAGGTGATCTCCCTCAGCCGGGTGAGCGGGTCGATCTCCGTGTGGGTCTCATCAGACATGATCGCTCCTCGTCGAGCGTTTCCACGGTTTCTTCTGTTGCCGCGGGCTGATTCGATCGTAAGAGCGGGACGGCGCGGGTTCTTGGCGAGGAAGGCGTGACGTGCGTTGTTCACCCCTTCTGGCCCTTTGACAAGCCGGCGTTTTCAACGGCGCGTTCGAGGGCGTCGACGGACTGGTCGAGGATGTCGCGCAGCAGGCGGGCCTTGTGCAGGGCGTTCCGCGCCTCGGCCGGGGTGTCGGCGTCGAGGTCGAGCGTGACGACGCGGCCGCAATCAGCGATGGTCAGGCGTGCGCTGACGCGCGTCGACTGGTCGTCCGGGGTGAAGCCGGGTTCGGTGGTGATGTCGGCCAGCGCGTATGCACCGGCGTGGTGGCCGCGGCGGTTCAGGAAGGTGCGGCGGTAGAAGCGTCGGAACGCCATGGGTACCTCGTCTCAGGACAACTCCCGCCTGAGGGGGCGGGGTCGGTACCCGCTCGCGCTGCTCACCATGTATGAACTGTAGGTCGGTGGGGTTGGGGGACGCACGAGAATTCGGCCGCTCACCGCACCGACTGGCCATTCCGATGGCGCACGAGCATCTCTGCTGATTCTCTCCAGTCATGACACTCGTCGTGGTGGGCGCGGTCCTGTTCCTGGCGGGCACGGCGGGTGCCTTCGTCGCTGCCCGGCCCCGGGACGGCGTTCCCGCGGCCGGCTGGTATCCGGACCCGAGCACCCGGCTGGCCCGGCAGCGATTCTGGGACAGCCGCGCCTGGACCGGCGAGGTGGCCGACGGCGGCCCGGCTGCGGCACAGGGTCGGCACTTCCGCGGACGGTTCTGGGGCTCGTGGGTCTGGTACCTCGTGGCGGCCGTCGTCGTCCTGGCGGCCGGGTCGATCGTGTACCAGTCGTCAGGAAACATCCACGTGATGGGTGTGGCAAGCCTGCTCGGCATGGCCGGCGTCTGCTGGGCCTTCTACCGGTTCGTGAACCGCCAGCTCGCGCTGGACGACGTCGTAGGCCCGGTCACGGTCCTGGCGGTGGCCGTGGGCACCAGCGGCGCCGTGCTGTTGGTCGCCGCGAACATCAACTCCTGGATCATCAACGGCGCCGGGATCGTGACGGCGACCGCGTGGGTCGGGGTCGTCGAGGAGGGGACCAAGCTCCTGGTGCCGCTGCTCCTCTTCGCGGTGGGCCGGTACCGCGACCCGCGTGCCGGCATCGCGGTGGGCCTGGCGTCGGGTTTCGGCTTCGCGATCACCGAGACCACCCAGTACGCCTACGAGACGGCGGCCGCGTCCGGGCCGAACTTCTGCGGCACCGGCACGCTCGACAGCACGCCCGCGGCGGTGGTGCAGGAGCAGATCTTCCGGGTGTTCACGGTGTCGCCCTTGCACTGGCTGTGGACCGGTATCGCCGTGGCGATCGCGTGGCGACTGTGGCATCTGTACGGGTGGCGCGGTACGTGGGGCGCGCTGGGCGGGATCGCGCTGGTGATGGTGGTGCACTCGCTCAACGACAGCTCGGCGACGGCGTTCTGCGACAACCCCGCGGCTAGTACTGGTGCGGTGGTGCTGCGGTGGGTGCTGCTGGTGGTGATGTACGTGGTGTTCCGGGCGTGGGCGCGGAAGTCGGTGCCGCCGCAGCTGGTTGGGGTGGTGAGTCGGGGGTGGACGCCGAGGCGGTTGCCCCGTCGCCACGGCTCGTGACGTCGTACTCCGCCTCAGCGAACCAGGTACCGCGGGACGTGGGCCTGGATGTGAGTTCGGACAGATACCTGGTCATCAAGGGGCACTGCCCGCTTGGGCAGCCAGTAGATGAGTGAGGCCACTCCGTTTGGCACATAGACGTAGTACGCCTCGTTCGTCTCCAGTGCGCGCGTGGCCACGCTCCACGTGAAGGCTTGGCTGCCACTCGGGCCCTCGTGACGGAAGCCTTCGCTGTCCAAGACCGCGTGTACGGGTTCGCGGTTCTGCGGCTTGCGCCAGACGGCCATGCCGCCAAAGCGCGCGTACCCGAAGGCAAACAGTGTGGCCGCGACGGCAGCCACGGTGAGGGGCAGGAGCGTTACCAAGTCGATGGCGGGTTGGCCATCATCGCGGACGAGGAAGAAGCTCATCAGGACGGCAACTGCGAGCAGCGCGAGCATCAACCAAACGAACGCCTTCAAGATCCGCAGCTGGGGCATGCTGCGGAGAAGATCGGCGTAATCCGACTGTGCGGGCGCGAAATCGTACGCTGCCGCGAATGTGGTGCCGGCCGTGTGGTCGTCTAGTGTCACGCGGCGCAGCGTAACCATCGCGGACTTGCCGTTGGCCGGCGAGCGGGGTGAATGTGCGGGTGAGGTGCGCCTCGCGGGTCGCAAGACCGGGCACTGCCACACTGTTCACGACACATGTGCCAGCATGACGGCATGTCAGAGAGCGTGTTCTTCGCCGATCTCCACATGGCTGACCTCGTGCTGGACAGGGTTTACCAGGGTGGGTCGAAGGGCAACATGGGAGACGATCCCATCGGGAAGCTCCTACCGGTGGGCAACCAGGGGGGATTCCGATATAAGGGCAGCGTCGACAAGCAGGATGTACGCCTCGTCGTCCTGTACACCTCGGGCGAAGAGACTGATTGGCCCGACCAGCTTGACCCGACCACCGGCGACTTCACGTACTACGGCGACAACCGCAAGCCCGGGAGCGGTCTCCACGAGACGCAGAGGAAGGGCAACCTGCTCCTGCGAGACATCTTTGACTGGTCGCGTGGCGACGCCACCGACAGAGAAGCAGTGCCGCCACTCCTCCTGTTCCAGAAGTCGTCAGGCAGGGACGTCGTCTTCCGTGGGCTTCTCGCCCCCGGCTCCCCTCGCCTGGAGAGCGACGAGGAACTCGTCGCGGTCTGGCGAACGACACGGGACCGGAGATTCCAGAACTACCGCGCCCACTTCACGATGCTGGACACGCCAGCCGTCACGCGTTCATGGATCGACCAGATCCTCGCGCGCGACCCGCTCGGAGACGCCTGTCCACCGGAGTGGCGAGCATGGGTGAAGAGCCGGTCCTACCGCGCCCTTGAAGCGCCGAGGACCATCGCGATCCGCACCAAGGAAGAGCAGCTCCCGCTCGCTGGCGACCTATGGATCCTCGAAACCATCTACCGGCACTTCAGCCACGACCCGATCCAGTTCGAGCACTTCGCAGCGAGTGTCTGGGCAAGGTCCGACAACAACGTCGAAGCAGTCGAGGTCACCCGCCCGAGCCGGGACGGTGGCCGTGACGCGCTCGGGACTTATCGGCTGGGTCCTGCAACAGACCCGGTCAGGCTCGAGTTCGCGCTTGAAGCCAAGTGTTACGGGCTTGATACCGGTGTTGGCGTGAAGATGGTCAGCCGCCTCATCTCACGGCTCAAGCACCGGGAGTTCGGTGTCTTCGTCACGACGTCGTTCATCAGCCAGCAGGCGTACAGCGAGATCCGTGAGGATCAGCATCCGGTCGTATTCATCACCGGGCGGGACATCGTCGAGTCCATGAAGCGGCGCAGCCTGACACGACCCGAAGCCCTGGAGGCATTCCTCAGCGCGGAGTACCCCATCGAGCGAAGCGTCGTCGAGGCGACTCTCCAGGACGGATTGACAGCAGGAGTGCCAGCGCCGAAGGCGTGACGGAGTGCATGGCCGGTGACGCCGCGAGCAAACCTTAGAGAATCTGGTTCGCAGAAACTCGCGCCGACCTCACGACGGTCACGGAGCAACTAGAAGTTGATCATGTGGTTCTGGCGGGGTGGATCGTTGGAATTCTGCGGTTTGTAGGTTAGCGCGGGTGGGGCGTGCCTGCTGCGTGCCACTTCGAACCGTGCGACACCAGCGCTGATCCCAATGAGACATGTCAGGCGCTCGTAGGCGGCCAGATTCTGTGCGGCAAGCGCTGCTCACGCTGCGACCAGTTCTCGCTTAGGGACGGCCCGCCAATGCGGGAGCGAATACCGTTTGAGGGGTCCTGCCCGAACCAGGACAGCGCCCGGGTGACAGGTGGGGGAATATGATCCGGTACGAAGTGGACCGAAGCGACACGCGGGCCCTACGGACTGTGTCAGCGCAGGCGGGGTCTCATCGCTACCGATAGGTCAATTACTGTTCGGACGCGGGCCCTCGACGATTGGCCATGAGGCGGCACCAATCAGATCCCGGCGACATTCGAAGAGAAACTTGAGAAGAAGCGGCTGCACTTCGAGTGGAGCTTTCGCCGAATCAGCGTTGATCGCAAAATTCACCTCACCGGCCGCCTCAAGGACTTGCAACGGGCAAATCAGCGTCATTTCATTGAGATGTTCCCTGACATGGGACCCAAGCTCCTCGCATCTTTGCCTGACCTCGCTCAGATCCGAGCCTGGGCCCTCCTCTTCTTCGAGAAGTATTGCCGCCTGTGATTCGATCATCCACTCATCTACCGTGCTCGAGAACCTCAGATAAATCGAGCGCCGCTCATCGATGTATCTCCGCCGATCGTCTCGCGCAGCTACCTCCCCCCTTTCGCGAGCCGACTCCTCAGACTCATTTCGCAATCTCAACGTTTGTGCACGACCGTTGAACGCCATGGTAACAACCACACCGATCAGGGTTGACACTGGGGCGATAAGAGGTTCCCACCAAGACGTGCTAACCAACCTCCTAAGGCCTGGATAATCGACAGGCGACTCAGCCCATTCCAGTACGCAACGTTCGACAGGAACGGCTTCCGGACTCACAACGGCCACACCCACTTTGCCGCAGCTCTGTGCACCTGGGCGACGATGTCTGGTGTGACTCCTTTCCGTGCGGCCAACTCTAGTCGCCGACCAGGAGAGCTTCAGGCCGCGAGGGCCTGGGGCGTGACGCTCCGATGGTCCAGTTTGCGGTGCTGCCATGCACGAGGGTGCGGGGGTGTCTCCGGTACTGTCTTGCAGGCGGCTGGCGGCGGTGCCCGGACCTGGACCTGAGGGGGGGCCTCCTCCGGCACTGCACACGAGCAGATGATCCTCGCCACTCCCGCGCCCGCTCGCGCATGCTTGAGGCGATCGGTTGGGAAGAGGGGCGCTGGTCGGGATCGCGGGAACCGAAGCACGCGGCTCGCGCATCCAGCAGATCACCACCACCGCCGCACCATGCCCTGTGGGCGTCGGCAGGTCACGACATCAAATGTTGGGTCTCGCGCCCGACCGAGTCCTACGCGTTCGTGGTCTTCCTACGCAACCCGGCCGGCACCATCCCGGCGCGCACGTTCGTCGTGTTGCTGGTCGGGGATCACCATCGATTCGGCCGGATCATGTGCACGTCACGAGGGTATTCCGGCTGGAATGCAATGCGTTGAATCACCCGGCAAGCCGCGCTGGCGCCCATCTGCCGCCAAGCCCACATCACCCGATCAGGTGAGTCCACACTCGGGCTACACCCGACCGGGCGAGCAGATCTACCCATTCGGGTGATGCCGCTCCTGAGCTAAATGGGGGATCGTCATCGTGCCGGGCGCAACACGGAGTCCTCAGGACCCGGGCGCCCATCCATCATCGCCGATGACCAGACGCCGCACCGCAACTTCTGAGGAGCATGATGTCCGAGGTATTTGAGGCTCGTTCTGGATCGGCCATGCCACCGACCGCCTTCCCGCATCGCCGCCCAGAGCTTCTCTCCATGCCTGGTACGTCACCAAGTAGCCGGAGCTCCGACGGCACCGGCTCCAGGCCTGTACGCACACTGCTCCCGATCGTTCGCGTGAACGCGGGCCACGGATCCGACGACGGGACGTGCGCCCGCTTCCTGCAGGCGAAGACGCGTGTGAACGAGAAAGTCGGCCAACGGCCCCGCCGGCGCAAGGAGCGCCAGAGCAGCTCCCTCATCCCGGCTGTATTCGGGGTGCTGGACCAGATCGAGGGCAAGGAACGTCCGTGGCCCGGCGACCTGCCTGCTCTGGCGGCTGGGCAAGGCACATTCGGTCCCGCCGAGATCGCTTGGATCACCAACGCCGTCACGACCTACCCCGACCTCGTGGCCGAGGGCCTGCACCCACTGTCAGGGCATTGGGTCAAGAGCGGGACTTCGCCCGCAGATCTCCGAGAGTTGTACGCGTGGGGCCGCGGGTACACCGACAGCACCGGAAGCCTGCGGGTCCTGGTACTTCCCGTCATGTCGACCGTCTCCGCTCGTCCGCCTGCGCGGTCGAAGGTGGCGATCGCCGCGTTCACGACCGCGTTCGGGACCCTGTCGTCCTGGCCGTCACCGTGGAGCGAGCGATTCCGGCCTATCGACTCGCCGGGCCCTTCTCCGACCAGGGTCTCTATCCGACAGGTCGGACTGCTCGACGGTTCGATGGTCGAGCTTTTCGATGGGACGCCGGACAAGGCGAGGGCCCTGTACCAGGAGGCCGGACGACCAGTCGCGGTCCAGGTCGCCACGGGAGGCCCTGCCTCACCCGGGCGTGACTGCGTCTCTTGCAAATCGCTCGACAGCTGCGACGGAGTGCCTCGATCGTCCGGGATAGTGGGGGTCTCTGCACCCGGAGCACCGCTTCGCCAGGTCTCGGGCACCACCTTGCGTTACCACGTGGCCTGTCCTCGACAGGCTCGTTTGTCGGCGATTCACCTGTCGAGCGACGCGCAGGAGTCGGCGCCGATCGAGGTCGGTCGTGTGGTCGACGATGTCCTGAACCGAGCCCACGGCACAGGCGATCCTGCCGCCTGCACGGCGGACCAGCTGGTGACGTCGCTCCAGGCAACACCCACGGCTCCAGCGATCGCCGATCGCGCGCTCAAGCTGCTCGGTCACCACGCGGAGATCTGCCCGCGTGCCAGTGGCTGCGAGATCACGGAGGTCCAGGTCCAGGCGACGGTAGTCGCCTTCGACCCAGCAGCTTCGAGCGTCGTCGTCGCGCGACCTGACCTGCTGTACCGGGAGGACGGCGACCTGGTCTGGCGTGAGACGGCGACAAGCCTGTTCCCTCCCAGCGGCAAGAAGCACCTGTTCGACACGCACAAGCGCCTCCAGCTCGCTCTGGCCGTGTTGCTGTGCCACGCCGGAGCGCTCGGTGAGCCCGTCGCCCGCCTCGAGGTCGAGTACCTCACCGACCGCGGCCCTGACCTGCGCTACCTCGACGTGACCGACCCTCTGCTCCTGGCTCAGGCCCACGCCGTCGTCGGCCCTGTCGCCCAGAACTGGCGCCACGACGAGGCCTTTGCGCCTGCCCCTGGCCCCGCCTGCGGATCCTGTGCCTACACCCGGTGGTGCCCCGATGCCGCCGCGAACGAGAGGACCGAACATGCCTGACGCGATGGAGGAGACGAGCTTCCTCGCCGGCCTCGCGGCCGCTGTGAGCACGCTGGCCCAGCGTGAGGTGCCTGGAAAGGTCGCGTACGACGACGTCGTGCAGCGCGCCTACAACCACTTCGTACTGCGCACCCTCGTCGAGGACGACTTTCGGACGCCGGGGAGCGTCCCCGAGATGATCGAGATCATCGCCGACCGGCCCGTCCAGGACTGGCTTCCGGGCTCGACCTCGGAGACGGTCCTGCTGCATGGTGACACGTTCAGCCCGACCCAAGAGTGCATCGAGCTGGTCGTAGACAACAGACGAGACCCGTTCGGTGAGAAGTACGAGAACGAGATCCTCAAGCTGGCGCTCAGCGCCTGCCAGGAGGCCGACTCCCCAGAGTCCTACGTGGCGTTCCGGCGTCTGCTGATTACTCGGCCAGCCCTGACGCAGACAGAGCTGGTGCTCCAGCGTGGTGAGCTCGATCTGCTGCCCGTCGCCGACCTCCTGGACCGGTGCTATCTGCCGGTTTCGCCACGGCTGCGGCGGGAGAGGCAGTACGCCGAGTGCGCACGGTGCCACTGCCTCCTGCGACCGGTCGGCAGGGACAGCTGGCAATGCGACCTGGACCGTTGCAGGACCACGACGGTGAAGGTTCGTCGATACCTCGACGCGACGGTCCCAGGCGGGATTCTCCAGCTCGGCCTGCCGTTGCGCACCTTCGTCACCGGACCCGGCCTGTTCGAGATCGACCTGGAGATCGCGCTGGGCAAACGAGGACTTGCGGTCGAGATGTGGCCCGGATACGACGCTTACGACCTGCTCGTGACCTTCCCCGACAAGATCCGCTGGGCCGTCGACGTCAAGGACTACGCCAACCCCGGCGTGCTGGGCCGTACCTTCGCCGGCCTTCCCTCTACCCCGCCCCGCGACCGCGGTTTCCTCGTCGTTCCTGACTACCGCCGCAGCGCCAACAAGCAGTACGCCGAGAGCTTCCGCTACGCCCGGCAGTCCGCGGGACGGAGTAGCGACTCGCTCTCGGTGACGTTCCAGAAAGACTTCCTCCGGGCGGTCGACCGGAAGCTCACCTCGACGACCGCCCTGGAGGGTCCGAATGCGTAGCACCAGCGGCTGGAGCCGCCCTGTAGTCCAGGCCCTGCACGGCTGGCCGACGAACCGGCCGGACCAGCTCCGCCCAACCGAGCTGGCCGAGGTCGAGCTCGCCCTGTACCTGCTGGCCGAGGTCGACCCGGCAGCCCGGGCGATCGACCTGTGGCCCCTACTTAGCGGCTTCCCCTATGCCCAGGCGTTCGTCCCGGACCTGACCGAGGAGACGCGACGGCGCCTCGGGACGGCCCGCCACTACCTGAGTGGCCTGCGCCGCAGGTACGTGTGGACCCATCGTCTCGAGCAGTACCTGGCCGTGGACCAGCACTTCCGTGGCTATGACCTCGACAGCGCGGAGGCGGTGCCCAGAGCGCGGCGGCCTTCCCTGGCGCCGGACCGGTTCGATGTCTACGAGCGGGCCCTCGAGGGCCTGGACCCGGCACCGGGCAAGGCCCTTCCGATCGCCGGCGCCGGGGAGCACAGGTTCAGCACAGGTCGTGACACGCATGGCGTCACGATCCCTGCCACCCTGGCCGGCCTTCCCCAGCCTGCCCGGATGCCGTTCCGGCTGAGTAAGGCCGGCAAGGGCGAGCCGATCACCGTGAGCCTGAGCGATCTGCGTGAGGCAGCACGCGTTATGGACGCCGCCGAAGCCGCCAACCCGGACGCTAAACCGCGCCACTGGCTGAAGAGCCTCGGCGAGGTCGAGATGTCCGTGGCCTCTCTGGACGGGCCGGCGGCATTCAGCGACGACGGGTTCAACCACGCCGCCGACTGGGAGCTGACGATCGACAGCCTCTTCCACCTGGTCGGCATGGTGGGCGCCGGCAAGAGCACGATCATGCACCTGCTCACCTACCACTGCGTCGTCGAGCTCGGTCTCAAGGTGACGATCGTGGTGGGCGATGTCGCCGAGAGCCTGAGGACAACCACGACGTTCAACAATCTGCAGCACGGCAGTCTCACAGCAGCCCCCATCGTCGGCCGCTCCACCCGGGAGCGTCACCTCCAGCGGCTCCATCGTCGCAAGCATTCTGCCGGAGCCGCCTCGATGCTCGCCCACTCCGACCCCGCCTTCAACTACCTGTCCAGCGCCTGCCCGATCGACGCTCTGCGCAATTACGAGGGAGTCGAGCAGCTCCGGATCGCCGAGGCCCCCTGCGAACGGCTGCAGCCGGTGCACACCCCGTCTCACGACGACCTGCTGAATCCGGAGAGTGCGACCGACGAGCCCGGGGAACCGCGGGAGAAGATCACGGAGAAGAAGCCGCACGGCTGCCCCCTATGGTCCGTGTGCCCGCGCCATCGCGCGGCCCGCGAGCTGCTCGACGCCCCGGTATGGGTCGCCACCATGCCCGGGCTCCTGCACGCCCGCGTCCCTCGTCACCAGACCGACGAGAACGTGCGCTACCTCGAGGCCGCAGCCGACCGCAGCGACCTCATCATCATTGACGAAGCTGACCGGGTGCAGACCCAGCTCGACACCGCGTTCGCGCCGGCTGAAACGCTCTGCGGCAACGGGGACGAGTCATCCTGGATCGACTGGCTGCAACGCCACACGATCAGCCAGCTCACGGCGCAGGGCCGCAAGGGGCTGACCGACACGTTCGTCTCCCGCTGGACCGGCTCGCTCGACGTCGTGCACCACGCGGCCGATCGGATCTACATGATGCTTAACACCTCCGGCGACCTGCGTCGGTGGGTCGGCACGAACTACTTCTCCGCCGTGACGCTGCACCAGCGTCTCTACAGCCGTTGGGCGGGTCCCGAGGAGAACCGGACTGCCGAGCAGGAAGCCGACGCCAAGTTCTTCGAGAGCGTGCTTGACGCCTTCCGCGACAACCCGATCCAGCCCGTGCTCGACCGGTCCACCGAAAGTGGCAGGCTGGTCGCCGAGCTCGTCGACCTGACCAACATGCTGCTCACGTCCGGCGAGGACGTGGCCCGGCTCGACGCCTGCCTCACCGAGCTCACCCGGGGGGCGTTCCGCCAGTCGTCGGACCCGGAGCGTGACCGGAAGCGGTTCGCCCTGGCGATGCTCCTGGCCGCCCTCTCTGACCAGCTCACCGTCTTGACGAACATGTGGCCCAGCGTCGAGGCCGAGCTCAGCCTCGAGTCCGCCGCCAACACACTGACCCGCCGCCCGCCCAAGGACTTCGAGGCCGTGATGGCGGAGTCCCCGATGGGGAACATCCTGGGTTTCCAGCTCACCGAGGAGCGGCCTGGCCCACCCGCCCACAGCGGGTCGCTGCGGTTCTTCCACTGCAACGGCGTCGGCCGCGACCTGCTGAACCGTCTTCCGGAGCTGGGCCTGTCCGAGGACGTCCCTGGTCCGCACGTCATGCTCATGTCGGGGACCAGTTGGGCCGGCACCTCTACCCGCTACCACCTGGGCCTCCCCGTGAACGCGATCCTCCGGCCGCCGCAGAAGAATGTCGACGCGGTGCGCAGGACGTCGTTCTCGCTGAACCTTCAGTACGACCAGAACGGTGACGCGATCTGGATCTCCGGGACCCGCCAGCAGGACCGGCCCGCCGCAATGAGGGCCCTTCTCACCGGGCTCGCGGTCCCCGACCCCACCTTGGCCGGGTCTCTGAGCCCGCTGGAGATCGAGCTCGAGGACCTGCCTGCCGACCGCCGTCGGCTCCTCCTGCTGACCGGCTCCTACGACGAGGCCCGGACCGTGGCCCAGTTCCTTCACGACCAGAAGCGGTGGAAGGACAAGGTCACGCTCCTCATCGCCGACGACGCCGACCAGGACGACGTCTGGTACTCCTTGCGTCGCGGAGACGTCGCGAACTACGCGGCCCTGGACAGTGAGATCCTCGTCGCCCCGCTTCTCGCCGTGGAACGCGGGCACAACATCGTCCTCGACGACGGGACCGCGGCGATCGGCGCCGTGTACTTCCTTGTGCGCCCGCACGACAAGCCCGACGACATCAACCTCGCCATCCATGCCATCAACGACTGGGCGATGCGCTACACCCGGCCCTTCACCGGCGAATTCTTCTGGCTCCCCGGTAGGTTCCCGACCATCGATGCCGCCGCCGGCGAGTTCCGACAGGAGGCACGCCGCAAGTGGTACCGCTACTTGACTCGCAAGGTTGCTTGGAGCGGACTCGGCGATGCCGAGAAGGACTCCTTCGCCTGGGACCAGCTCGTCGTGATGTGGCAGGTCATCGGGCGACTCGTCCGCGGCGGCGTCGAGGCCCGCGTGCGATTCTGCGACGCGGCCTTCGTCCCCGTGGGTGCCAGGCCGGATCAGCTGCAGGACACCCCCAGGACCTCCCTCCTGGTCCGCTTCCGGCAGATCCTCACCCCGTACTTCGACCCCCAGGACACCACGACGACACCGGCCGACAAGACCGTCGCCGCCGCCCTGCTCCAGCCCTTTTGGGACGCCCTGACTGAGATCAACGAAAGGGACTGAGATGACCCACGACGTCGAGACCGCCGCTTACCGGCTGCGGCATACAGCGGAGCTTCCGGACTTGCTCGGCAGCTTCCACTCGTTCGACATGCCCGAGCACTGGCCGGACGTCGTCCGTCAGGTCTGGGACCACGGCGGCAAGCCGCACGACCCGAGCTGGAGCCTGCCGATCGCGAAGCGCCTGAACCATGCCCTCCGCGCACTCGTACCCGACGTGCTGTACACGGGAAAGCTGGGGCTGGCGTCGGCGGACACCTGGCTCTACGCCCGGGAGCCCGTCGACACGGGTCTGCTGAAGCGAACGATGCAGACCTACCTGCAGGGCTGGCTCGACACGAAGAGCGACTACCCGAAGCTGCGGGAGGCGGTCATGGCTCTCGACGTCGCCTCGCACGCCGGTGACTGGCGGCCCGCCAATGTCGACCCGGCGTGGGTCGGGGTGAACGCGGCCGGGACAGCCACCGTCGACCCGGTGCTGTACCGGCTGATCCCGGAGGCCGTCGCCGCCCGCATCCTGGCTCAGGGGAAGTACGACGGCGAGCTTTCGTTCGTCCAGGTCGCCACCAACGAGGGGGCCGAACTCATGTCGTGGCCGCCGCTGGAGCACGTCGAGAAGGGCAAGGGTCGCGAGACCAAGGTCAGCCGCTACTCGGCCGTCATCACGATCGCCCTGATGATCACACCGTTCGACCCGGCGCCCCGCCTGCACCTGGGAGTCAAGATCCGCCGGTGGGTCTCCTCCGGGAAACTCTTCATCCCTACTGGGTCCTCCGCCTCGGTCTACCTCCGCCCACCCACCGACCCCGCCGCGGGACCCGGCCAGACGCGCTTCGCGGTCCCCTACCTGCAGTACGACAAGGCGACCCGGGCCAACGCCTGGAAGAGCAACGGCCCGGCAGGGGTCCTGGCTGGCCTTACGGTCGCCGGCCGATTCCCTGACGCGGCTCGGATCTCGACCGATCCCGGTGCCTATCTCCCGCCAACTACGGGCCTCGAGGCCGCCGTGACCCACCACACCCGAATGACCCCGCACGCCGTCCAGACCGGGATCATGCCCGACGAGCGCCGCCGGATCCTCACCTGGGCGGCCGCAGCTCTCCCGGAGGCCTTCGAGCCTGCCGTCAACCTAGAGGCCGTCGTCGGGCGGCCGAAGCTCGAGCGCCAGTACGTCAAGCGCACCTCGATCCCCAAGGAGCCCACGCCCCCGAAGAAGAAGCCCGACCCCGAGGACACGGAGGCCATGGCGAAGTACGCGGACGACTTCGCAAAGTACGAGCGCGACCACACCGTCTGGAAGGTCGAGCTTCCCACGGCCCTCGAGCGCCGCGCCGAGGACGACGCAGAGAACGCCCGGCGCAACCGCGAGCTGCTCAGGCGGGGAATGCAGGGTACCGAGCTGCGGATCGACGTCGTCACCGACACCGATGCCGTCCGCGCAGCCCTGCTCGGTGCGGCCGGCGACTGGCTCGGGCTCGCGCCCACCGAGATGGACATGCCGCAGCACGTCGTCTTCCGCGAGGGTGGGCTTGCGGTCCGCCTCGTCTGCCACTCCGCTGGTCGGCTGACCAGCCCGCTCGGCAACGGGACGCAACCCGCGCGGGGCGACGCTCACCAGCAGGCGATCCGCGACCGCGCCGCTCTCGTGCAGGAGTACCTGGAGGCGCAGGAGTTCAAGAGCGAGCTCGTCCTGGCAGAGATCCTCGCGCCCAAGGAGTTCACCGCAACCCTCCGCAGCGACCCGTACGACGCCGTCCGCCAAGGCGCGGCCCGAGCCGGACGGGTCACGCAGTTCATCACCACCAGCGGCGAGGGCGAACTCGCCTTCCGTGCCCAGGCCGCTTGGGCCGACGGTCTCCGGTCCCTAGGGATCAGCCTCGTCCCGCCGTCGTCCAAGAACCCGAGCCTCCCCAAGTCGATCGACCAGGTGGCTTTCTGGCAGGTCCGGCGCAATGTGACGGGCACCGTCTCGAAGGCGGTTTGGATGCCGATCGCCGTCCTGGTGAAGCCCGACCAGGCCCGGGTCCTGGCCCGCACCCCTGAGAGCCAGGGCTGGATCCCCTACAACCAGCTCCTCTGCGAGCTGGCCACTGCCGAGCCTCGACTCAAGGAACTCTCCAACGCCCAGCGGCAGACCGAGGAGATGGCCCGCTTCCTCCGGGTCACGCTCCCCGCGCTCAAGGGCCGCCCGCTCCTGCTCCTGGCCGAGGCCGCAAACCTCCGGTCCCGGTGGACCTGGCTGACCGACTCCGGCCTGGAGGCAGATCGCATCTCACTTGGCGAGCCCGACACGATGCGCCTGGCAACGCACAACAAGCAGCTCCGGGTCGTCCGGGTCCGGACGGACGCGAACCGGTTGGAGACCCCCATGTGGTGGGCGACGCCCCGCGGCGACGAACCCGCGGGCTTCACCAAGACGGTCCTTCAGGCGGAGGGCGCCGGCGAGCAGAACCGGGTGTTCTACAGCCTGGCCGAGAAGAGCAGCAAGCTGAACACCCACAACAAGGCGCTGCGCAAGCTCACACGTGACGGCACCAAGGCCCCGTCCCCCGACAAGGCTGCCCCCGTCCCGCGGATGATCGAGCTCACCGTCGCCGGTCTCGCCCCGACCGACGACGCCGCCGCGGCTACGGCCTGGGCGACCTTCGTTCACCAGCAGCGCTTCACGGCCGACTACCCGGAGGGCCGGGAGCTCCCCTACGCCCTCGATCTCTGCAGGCGCGCGGGGGATTACGCCTTCCCCGAGAGCGCCCGGGAGGACAAGGAAGATGGCGACCCTGCACCGGGCGATCCCGAGCCCGAGCAGGGTGTCCTCGACCTGTGAACCGTCGCGGCCGGACCGGGCAGATCAGCTGGTCCGGCCGCCCCGTCTCGGGTCGCGGCTCAGCCCGCGCCTCCCTCGCGCCGTTCCCACGGGATCCTGGCGTCAACGACGAACCTGCCGCTGACCGCCCCCGCGGAGAAGGTACCGCCCAGGCTCTCCGCCCGGTCCCTCATCCCGGCGATCCCTGAGTGCGGGCGCCCTTCGGTCTGCGGACCTGAGGCTCCGACCGGCAGCGGGTTGTTCACGACGATCGTGACCCCGGTGCCGGGGGCACCACGCAGCACGATGTCGATCGGCTGACTCTCGGCGTGCGCCAAGGCATTTGAGACCGACTCCTGCACGATGCGGTAACAGGTCCGCGTCAGGATCCGGCTTGCGGTCTCGCCATCCGCGACGTCGAAACTGCTCGTGATCCGGAATCCCTGGTTCCGCAACCGCTGCAACAGCCCACCCAGGTCGTCGAACGAGACGTCGGCCAGGCCCTCAGCCCCGGTCCGCAGAGCTTCCAGCACCGTCCGGAGCTCAGCATGGCCCCTCCGGACGACCGTCCGGAGCCGGGCGAGCTTCTCCTGGACTGCGGGGTTGTCCCTGACCTCGCGCTCGAGCTGGGTGATCACTGTGATGATCTCGGTGAAGGCGTAGCCGACGCCGTCGTGCATCTCCCGGGCCAGGTCCTCGTGCATGACTTGGTTCTGGACCGAGACCTGCCCGACGAAGGCGGCCCTCTTGGGTCGTGCCTCCGGCAGCAGCTCGCTCGGGGTACCGTGCCACACGACCACCACACGCTCGCGCGCCCGAGTGGTCGCCACGTACAGTAGCGATCGCTCGCGCTGCAATGCCTCCGCCGGATCACCGACGACGACCCGGCCGGCAACCCTCGTGGACTCGGCGGTAGCTCCGAAGACGACGACGTGCCGGAACTCCATGCCCTTGGACCTGTGCCTGGTCATGACGACGACCCGGTCAGCCCCTGGCGTGTCCTGGTTGCGAACGTGCTGGGCGGGGATGCCGCGCCCAGCCAGCTGCCTGGTGAGTGTCACCGCCTCGTTGCCGGACCAGACAAGCACGGCGATCGTCTCGTGGGCGACCCCTGCGGACAACCAACAGTCAATCTCGCGAGCTACGGCGTCATACGCCGCCTCCAGCGTCTCGCAGCCGAGAACCGTCGGCGGAGGCCCGGAACGCGCCGACCGAAGGCCGGAGTCGTCGACGACGCTGTCCTCCAGGTCCACCGTCGGATGACCCGCCAGGACCGCCGTGGCATAGCCGAGATTCTGCGACGTGGTCCGGTAGTTGAGCTGGAGGCGTCGGGACCGGCCGGTGACGAAGATGCCGTACCGGGACAGCACCGTCCGGGGAGCGTAGATCCGCTGCTGAGAGTCCTCAGCGAGCAGCAAGTCGTCGGCATCGCGAGCTACCAGGGCCCGGAGCAGATGCAGGTGAGCCGGCCCGAGATCCTGCGCCTCGTCGACGAGGACGTGGTCTGCCACGCGGGAACCACCGTTCTCCGCAGCGGTGTCCAGGGCCATGGCGACGGTCATGGCCTTCTCGTCGAAGTTCGTGGTCCCGACGCCCGCAGCCATCTCCCGGTAAGCCTCGATCACCTCCCAAACGGCGTTTCGCTGTGCCCGCCCAAGCGCGATGCCGCGGCCGGGACGCCGCACGCGCAGGTACTCGTCACGCGTCGCGATCCGCTGCGGGACGATGACGGCCGAGTACTCCGCGTCGAGGAACGCTGGCGTCCGCAACTGTGCGGGCAGGTCCTGGCCGCGCCCCCGCAGCACCGCCTCCCACACGCCAGGGTCCGTGGACGGGACAATCTCCCCTCGCACCCGGCCGAGAAGACTTGTCGCGGCTCGCCGCACATCGAGCCCGTGATCCTCCGCGCGGACGACGAGACGACGCGCCGCAGCGTCGAGCGTACCGACGTAGACCCCCGGGTCTCCCGGCTCCTTCGCGACGACGATGTTCGGATCCAGCAGCAAGAGCTGGGACCTGAGAGCAGTGGCGAGGGTCGTGGTGTACGTCGTCAAGAAGATCCGCGCAGCGGGATTCCGCCGGTGCAGGTGCCGCGCCCGGTGCAGCAGCACGACAGTCTTGCCCGTTCCAGCCCCGCCCGAGAGCCGAACGGGCCCCTTCGTCGACGCCGCGACGTACGCGCGCTGCTCCGGGTGGAGGAAGACCCGCCAGAGAGCGAAGTCCTCGTGCTCGATCGCCTCCCGGAGCGCGACGTCGTCCGTGAGATAGGCGAACTGCATCCGCGCGACCGGATGGTCGAGTGCCGCGATGAGGTCGTCGTCGGTGTCCTCGCCGGCGCTGGCCTCCGGTGCGTTCAGCTCGTAGAGCTCCCGAACCTTGTCCACGCTCGCCCCGCCAGCGAGGAGAAGAAGTGCGTCCCCCTCGTACGGCGACGACGTACCGTACGCAATGGTCAGCAGGCTCTCTTCGTCCGCCGCGTTGATCGCGTCGTAGGCGGTCCTCGCGTCGATCCCCAGGCCGATGATGTGGTCGAACGTCACCCCGGCGGCCTGCAGCAGCGGCAGGGCCGTCGCGCCGGTGCCAGCGGCCTGCGGCTCCCCCGTCGGCGCCTCCTCGATCGCTTCCTCCGCGCCGCCGAGCGGCACGGCCTGGCCCAGGTCGACCCGGACCACCTCGGCGGCGCTGGTCTGCGGGTTGCGCCGGAACACCAGGTTCGCGGCGTGCTCGTTGGCGACGTCGTGCTTGAAGATGCCGAGGAAGATGTAGCGCGGCTCCTCGTCGGACCCCGTGAGCTTGACCAGGACCGCGCGGTAGTTGTCGTTGACCCGGCCCGTCCGGATACGGCGATCAGCGGCGCCCTTGAGGGACTTGATCCGCAAGCCCGGGGCGGTGTCGTCCTGGCGGAGCTTCTCGATGAATTTCCACGCCTTGCCGGCGACATCTCCGTCGAGCGTCGGGACGTCGGACGGAATGATGACGTAAGGCATCGACCAAGGTTATCCGGCAGGTCACGGCTGTGGTGGGATGCTGATCCCGGCCAGTTCCGCAAGCGCCGCGAGCTCGGTACGGCGTCGGAGCCCCAGCTTGGCCAGGGCATGGCTCACATGGGACTTGACGGTGTGCTCGGAGATGAACAGGTCCACCCCGATCTCGGCGTTGGTCCGGCCCGCGATGTTCGCGATGACGTCGCGTTCCGCGGCGGTGAGCGTCTCGAGGGTGGCGCGAGCCTCGGCGGCTTTGTCTGCCCCGGAGCTACCTGACGACGAGTAATCGTCGATGAGCCGCTTTGCGGCGGTCGGGCTGAGCGCGCCGCCGCCCGCGAGCACGTCGTGGAGGTAGCTCACCCAGGCCTCGGGGGCATCGTGCTTCACGAGGTACCCGGCCGCCCCTGCCTCGAGCGCTCGCTTGATCATGACCGCGTCCTCGAATGTCGTCAAGGCTACGCACGGCGGCCCTCCCGGCAAGGCCCGGACCCGGCGGATCGCCTCGACGCCACCCACCCGCTGCATCCCGAGATCCATCAGGACGACGTCGGGCCGGTGCCTGACGATCGCGGGCAGGACCTCGTCGCCGTCCTCTGCCTCGGCAACGATCTCGAGGCCATGGTCGGTCAGGATCCCCCGGATGTGCTGCCGGACCAGGGCGTCGTCGTCCACGATGAGCACTCTCGTCACGGGTGCCAGCGTAGGCGTACGGCGGCGGCTCCTGCCGTTGCCTCACCCGATCGAGGGATCTTTCCGCGGGAAGGTACCCGTTCAGGCGATGTGTCGCGAGTACTTACCGGGCGAGAGTTGAACCACCGGCACGGTCCGCGGCCCGCTGGGGCCAAGGTGCCCCAGACATCGCGGGCCGTGCCGGGCCATGATCAACGCGACGCCGCACCATTCCCCAAGAGTTACTCGGAGCGCCACCATGTCCCAGCACCCCTCCCAGCCACGGCCGGGCCGAGATTCGTGGTCGTTGACGCTGATCGGCGTTGGGCCGTCAGGTAGTTCTTGGACGGGGCGATCTATCTGCGGTCTCGTGGGCAACCCGTCTCCGGCTCGAGACCTTCACAATCACGTCTTCCCAGGGCAGGGACACCAACACTTCGTGGAGACGTTGCTCGGACGTCCCACCCGATGTACGGCCGTACTTGTCCGCCGTGTACTGATGCCAGCGGGATGGGTGCCGTTGGTCAGGGCCGACGCTCCAGACCTCGTCGATTCCTGCAGCCTTCGCGACCGTAGCGAGCCAGGCGATCTGGACCTGGGCGTGCACACGCGCCGGGCCGAGATCGTGAAGACGCCCCCAGGCTACGAGCAACTCATCAGCGGCAGCGATCGTCGTTGCCAACGGTTCCCTAGATGCGAGCCAGGTTCTGGATTCGCGACCAACCTGCCGGACGTCGCCAGACGACGTCGTCGGAAGAGAGAGGAGGTTCCCGATCATGACCATGCCGAAGCCCAGTGCTGAGGCTGCCCGACCCACGGCAGCGCGCGTACGGTTCCCCGATGTGGTTGGCGGCGAGAGCAGGACGGCGGCCAAGGTGCGCCCCGGGGCCGAGCTTGCTGGAGCAGGCGGAGCGACGACAGGCACAGCCACCAACCTTGCCTCGTCAGGCGCCGCGCTGCAAGATTCCCGCAGGCGGGCCGGAACTCCTCAGGTTTCACCTCGCACCTCACCCGACGGCGAACGGCCCGCCAGTGGCCCCGGCCATATATTGGGGCAGGTGACGACGCTCCCACCCCGCCGCAAGCTGATCGAGGTCTCGCTCCCGCTGGAGGAGATCAACGCCGAGTCGGCGAGGGAGAAGTCGATCCGATACGGGCACCCGTCGACGCTGCACCTGTGGTGGGCACGGCGGCCGCTCGCGGCGGCACGGGCGGTGCTGTTCGCCCAGCTCGTAGACGACCCGTCGTCGGACGAGTCCCTGTCGCCCGAGGAGCAGAAGGCCGAGCGCGAACGGCTGCACGGGATCATCCGGCGTCTGGTCAAGTGGGAGAACATCAACGACGAGCGGCTCTACGCCGAGGCGCGCGCAGAGATTCTGAGATCGACCGGAGGGAAGCCGCCAGCGATTCTGGACCCGTTCGCCGGAGGCGGCACGATCCCGCTGGAGGCCCAGCGCCTGGGGCTGGAGGCGCACGCCTCGGACCTCAACCCGGTCGCGGTGCTGATCAACAAGGCACTGATCGAGATCCCGCCGAAGTTCGCGGGACGCCCGCCGGTGTTCCCTGGCGCGGCGGAGTCTCGACTCGGTGACTGGCCGCGCGCGACAGGCCTTGCCGAGGACGTGCGCCGGTACGGCGCATGGATGCGCGACCGCGCCGAGGAGCGCATCGGACACCTGTACCCGAAGGCGACGCTACCGTCGGGGGAGAAGGCAACGGTCATCGCGTGGATCTGGGCCCGGACCGTCACGTGCCCCAACCCGGCGTGCGGGATCGAGATGCCGCTGGTCCGCTCGTGGTGGCTCGCGAAGAAGAAGGGCAAGGAGACCTACGTCGTCCCCGAGGTGGTCGACGACGCCTCGGTGCCAGCTGGTAGGCGGGTCGTCTTCCGGATCGGGCATGACGTCGAGCAGGCGCCCACGGCAGCGAATGGCGGAACCGTCGACGGCAGCGGTGCGGTCTGTGTGTCGTGCGATACAGCGGTCGAACTCAAGGCGATTCGTGCCGAAGGCAAGGCTGTTCGCCTTGGGGCTCAACTAATGGCCACGGTCGCGGAGGGAAAGCGGCAGCGGATTTATGTCGAGCCTACCGAGGAGCACGTGAAGGCCGCTGAGATCCTCGTTCCAGACGCAATACCTGCGGGCTCATTGCCTGCGGCCGCTCTCGGCTTCCGCGTTCAGGCCTATGGCCTCACCAGGTGGGCTGACCTGTTTACAAGTCGGCAGCTCACCGCGTTGACCACGTTCAGCGACCTGGTGTCCGAGGTGCGCGAGCAGGTCCTCAAGGACGCGGCTACCGCAGGCCTCATGAGCGGAGCTCGCCTGCCGGACGGTGGCACGGGCGTTGAAGCCTACGCCGACGCAGTCGGAACCTATCTCGGTATCGCAGCATCCAACACAACCGACGATCACTCGTCACTTGTCTCTTGGCGTTCATCGCATGGCACCGGCGCAACGCGGTCAACCTTCGCGCGGCAGGCTCTCCCAATGGTCTGGGACTACGCCGAAGCCAACCCGCTTTCTGGCACCGCTGGCGACTTCGAGAACACGATTCCAGGCATCGCCGCGACACTTGATCGCATTACGCCAGCCACTCACGGGCAGGTTCATCAGCTAGATGCGGCGGCACGCGATTTCTCCGGAGTACTTGTCGCCACAGACCCGCCCTATTACGACAACATCGGCTACTCCGACCTCAGCGACTTCTTTTACGTCTGGCTCCGCCGATCACTCCGCCAGATCCACCCCAACCTATTCGGCACGATGCTCGTCCCCAAGGTCGAGGAGCTCGTTGCTGACCCCTACCGCCACGGCGGCAAGGACCAGGCGGAGAAGTTCTTTGAGACGGGCTTCGAGCACGTGTTCGGCCGCGCCCGTCAGTCCGCAACGCCGGACTACCCGATCACTGTCTTCTACGCCTTCAAGCAGAAAGAGCTGGAGTCCGAGGGCGTAGCGAGCACCGGCTGGTCCACCTTCCTCGATGGCATGATCCGCGAAGGTTGGACCATCACCGCCACCTGGCCTGTGCGCTCCGAACGTGCCGGACGGATGCGCGACGTCGGGTCGAACGCTCTCGCTTCGTCCATCGTCCTTGCACTACGCCCTCGCCCCGAGACCGCCGCCGCCGCGGACCGCACCGGCTTCCTCGTCGCGCTCCGGGAAGAACTCGAAGAGGCTCTCCCCCGCATCCGTGAAGGCGCGATCGCCCCGGCCGATCTGCGCCAGACCGTCCTCGGGCCGGGCATGGCCGTCTACTCCCGCTACTCCCGTGTTCTGGAGGCCGACGGCACGCGCATGCCCGTCAAGACCGCCCTGGCCCTGATCAACGCCACCTTCGACGCAATCGAGACCGAACAGGACGCCGACGTCGACCCGGACACTCGCTTCTGCCTCGACTGGTACAAGTCCTACGGCTGGGCCACCCGCCCCTATGGCGATGCCGAATCCCTGGCTGTCCCCCTCGGCCTGTCCGTAGACGGAATCGCCCGAGGCGGCATCCTGACCTCTGGCGGCGGCAAGGTCGCCCTTATTAAGCCCCTCGACCTCGACCCGTCCTGGGACCCGGCCCGCGATGACCGCAACTCCGTCTGGGAGGCCACCTGCCACCTTGCGCGTGCCTACGCCACCGAAGGCCGCGAGGCCGCAGCCCGCCTCATGGCAGTCCTTACGGGCGAAGCGACCGGTGCTTCGTCGTCGGGCAGGATCAAGGTCTCCCTTGACGACGCCCAGCGCCTCGCCCTGCGACTCTACGAGCTCATGGAAACCAAAGACGCCGCCACCGCCGGCCTGTTCAACGGACTCGGCGGCGCCTGGGCCGAGGTCGCCGCCACCGCCCAGAACCTCCCGAAGCCCGCCGTCCAGGACGGCTTCGACTTCGACACCGTTGCAGAGGAGACCTTCTGACATGGTCACCCTGACGAACAACGAGAAGGTACTGCGCGGCCTCGACATCCTGCAGGAGGGGATCCTCCCGTGGGTCGAGATGCGCATGGCGATGCACGCGCCAGCCGGGACGGACTGGCTGGAGGCGTGGTCCGCGGCCGAGAACGCGAAGTTTGGCACCGCCAAAATCTTCACCAAGGACGACGTCCGCGTCCTCCTCCGCGTCGTGACCGAGCGGTGGCAGGTCTTTAAGGACGATCTGGAGCGCCCTCAGTCGGCCCTGGCGACCGAGCTCCGCGACACCGCCAACCGCGCGCACCACGGCGAGAAGTTCTCCTCGGACGACACCTACCGGGCCCTGGACACAATCGAACGCCTCCTGATCGCCATCGGCGCGGCCGACCAGGCCGATGCCGTCGCGACCCTACGCTCAGAGCACCAGCGCGAGGTGTACGAAAAGCAGGCCCGCAACCGCGCCTCAAAGGTCGCCCCGATCGCCGTCGCCGGCACGCTGGCGGGCGTCACGGTCAAGCCGTGGCGTGACGTCGTCGTCCCGCACCCCGACGTCATGAAGGGCCAGTTCTCCACCGCAGAGTTCGCGGCGGACCTCCACCAGGTCGCGACCGGGCAGTCTACGTCGCCGGAGTACGCCGACCCGCGGGAGTTTTTCGCGCGAACCTTCATCACCTCCGGCCTGCAGGACCTGCTCGAGCGGGCCCTGCGCCGCCTCTCCGGGGACGGCGGCGCCTCCCCGGTCGTCAACCTGCAGACGCAGTTCGGTGGCGGCAAGACGCACTCAATGCTCGCGCTGTTCCACCTGTTCTCCGGGATCGAGGCGCGGTCCCTGCCCGCCGGCGCCCAGGACGTCGTCGGGCACGTGCTGACAGCTGCGACCGACGAGCCGGACCCGCTGGCCGCGCTGCGTGTGCGGCGTGTGACTCTAGTCGGGACCCGCCTGTCTCCCGGTCAGGCGGCGACCAAGCCGGACGGGACGACGATCCGCACCCTGTGGGGTGAGCTCGCCTGGCAGCTCGGTGAGGCCGGCGCCCCGGGCGGCGGCCAGGCCGCCTATGCACGCGTCGCCGAGGCGGACGCCAACGGCACCCCGCCCGGCACAGTGCTCGACGAGCTGGTCCGCGAGATCGTCGACGGTGGCGAGCGGATCCTGATCCTGGTCGACGAGTGGGTAGCCTACGCCCGCCTGCTCGTCGATGCGCCTGCGCCGCTGCCGGGCGGTACCTTCGAGGGTCAGTTCACGTTCGCCCAGCACCTCACCGAGCTCGCAAAGTCCACGCCGGGCGTGATGCTCGTGGTCTCGATTCCCGACTCGGAGTCCATCGATAACGGCGGCGGTGGGTCCGCGCTGGAGGTCGGCGGGCCCAAGGGTCGTGTGGCCTTGGAGATGCTGCAGCAGGTCATCGGCCGCAACGCCGACGACTGGCGCCCCGCGACTGGCCTGGAGTCCTTCGAGATCGTCCGCAGGCGCCTCTTCCAGCAGCCCGATGCGGCGGCCCTCGCGGACATCGCGGCCGTGGCCAAGCAGTACGTGAAGTTCTACCAGGACAACCACGGGTTCTTCCCCAAGGAGGTCACCAACGGCGCCTACGAAGCCCGGATCAAGGCGGCCTACCCCATCCACCCCGAGCTATTCGACCGGCTCTACGAGGACTGGTCGGCCTTGCCGAAGTTCCAGCGCACCCGCGGCGTGCTGCGGCTGATGAGCCAGGTGATCTCGGCCCTGTGGAACGCCGGGGACACCGCGCCGCTGATCACGCCTGGCGTGGTGCCAGTCTCGTCGTCGGACGTGTACTCGGAGATCACCCACTACCTGGACGACAACTGGCGCCCCATCATCGACAAAGACGTGGACGGCCCGGGCTCCACTCCCGTGGTGATCGACGGCGAGCGGCCCGCATTCGGATCCCGGCACCTGACCCGTCGGATCGCCCGGACGGTGTTCATGGCGACTGTGCCAACACTGCGCACGCAGCACGTCGGCGTCGACATCCGCCGGCTACGGCTCGGTGCGGCCGTCCCCGGCGACGTGATGAACCACCTGGGCGACGCCCGGGAACTCCTGTCGACCCGGGCGACGTACTTCTACGAGGATGGCGACCGGTCCTGGTACGACACCGCGGCGTCGTCGACCCGTCTGGCGGCGGAGAAGGCCGCCGGATACTCGGAGGAGGACGTGTACGCGGAGATCGTCACGCGGCTCCGCCAGGAGAACAGCAAAGCCAAGGGCCAGTTCGGCACGTTGCATGCCGCACCGGAGGACGCCGGCGACGTGCCCGACGGTGACGCACTCCGGCTCGTCCTCGTCCACCCGCGGCGCACCTGGGCGAAGGACGCGTCCCAAGCCACGGAGTTCGCCGAGGAGACCCTCACGCGGGCCGGATCCGGCCAGCGGCAGCGGCGGAACCAGGTGGTCTTCCTAGCTGCCGACCGCGGCCGCTACGGCGACCTGGAGAACGCGGTGCGCGAAGGGCTGGGCTGGCGGTACGTCGTCGAGCGCGCCGAGGAGCTCGGCCTGTCCCTGCAGCAGAAGAATCAGGCGATCAAGCGCGCGGCGGACCTGGACGTCATGGTCGAGGCTCGGCTCCGGGCGGCGTACACGGCCCTGCTGACCCCGGTGGGGCAGCCGGGGGCGAAGGTCACGCTGTCGTTCGACCGGCTCACCGACGGCCCGACCTCGATGGCCGAGCGGGTCACCGCCAAGCTCAAGAGCGTGGGCAAGCTCGCCGACCTGTACGGGACCGCGCTGGTCCGGATCGCCCTGGATGGACCGCTCGCCTCGGCCTGGGCGGACGGGCACGTCGCGTTCGGGACTCTGTGGACGTGGTACACCCAGTACCCGTACCTGCAGCGGCTCCCCCGCCGCGAGGTTCTGGAGCAGGCAGTGCTGGCGGTCGGCAGCTCCCTGGTCTGGCAGGCGGAGGGCTTCGCCCTGGCCTCTGGGTACGACGACGCGAGCGGGCGGTACCTCGACCTCTGGCTCCCCGGCGACGTGCCGGAGCCTCCGTCGGTACCAGACACGTGGCTGCTCGTGCGGCCGGACCGGGCCATCACACAGCGCGCGGGCGACCGGCAGCCAGTCGCCGATCCCGAGAACGAACCCGCGGCCGACAACAGCGACGGCCGGGTCACCACCGGCCCAGGCGGCGCGCAGCTCGCACCGCGGGACCAGCCGAAGCGCCGGTTCTTCGGTTCCAAGACGCTCGACCCGGTCTCCTACGTCAAGGACTGGAACGTGCTACGCGAGGAGATCCTGGGCGCGCTGGCTGCTGCGGAAGGAACGTCGCTGCGGATCACCGTCGAGATCGAAGCGCAGAACCCCGGCGGCTTCTCGGAGAGCACCGTCCGCACTGTCAGCGAGAACGCCAACGTGCTCGGGCTTGAGCAGAAGGGCTTCGAGGAGAGGTAGCGATGTCGATGGCGGAAGGGCGTAAGACGGTCTCCTCCCGTGAGCTGCTGGACATCCGGGAGGAGAGCTGGAGCAAGCGGCTGTCGCACGTCTCGCTGGTGGCCGAAGCACTGGACAGAATCAAGCCGGAGTTCAGGCAGCAGGCCCTCGGCGTTCTAGGCAAGCTCTATCTGCGCGCTGCGCCGCGGGACCATCGCCGGATCCTCCAGCGCTGGCCGGCGGTCCATGTTCTCGCGACGACGGGGGCGGCGACCGACCACTACGCCTCGAACACCTTCTGGCCGTTCCTGGCGAAGTCTGTCGGGATGAGCAGCCCAGTCCAAGGATTCCAGCAGACCTGGGGGACCGCGTTCCTCGACAACCTGCATACCCTGGACCTGCCCGCCTTCGAGGACAGCGACGACGCCGGGACACGGTACGTCGGCCGGATCCTCATGCACTCCGGCATGCCGACGTCCTGCCTCCCCATCTACTTTGAGCTGGTCAGCAGGCGCCGAGCCGGGATCGCCGGCCTGAGCCCTGAGGCCTTCGTCTCCTGGGCCTCCGCACAGGCGGGACGAGGGGCGCTGCACAACGTCGACAAGCCTGTCGCCCGGTTCCTCCAGTATGGCGGTGAGTTCGCGGTCGATGTCACCGGTCGCGTCTTCGACTTGCTCGACGCCGTCGCCGGTGGCGGTGACGGGACGGACGTCGCCCTGCCGGAACGGTTCGCCGCGGTGGCCCAGGACCTGCAGCGCAAGGGCCGGGTGGCACGGGCGGCCCGCGGTTCGACGTCCTCGGTCGCGAGCGCAGCGGACCAGCAGCCGCGCCTGGTGCTGGACCCCTTCGGTTTCGGGGTGGTCCTGCGGCTGCCGTCGGCGTCGTCGGTGAGCGATCGGGCGACAACCTGGATCGTGGACGCGGACGGGACCAGGCAGCGGGTTAAGGCCAATATCGTCCCACCGGGCCTCGACGAGGCTCCGCCGACCGACGTCCCGCTGCCTCGCCCCGTCCGCCTGGTCTCGGCAGCTCTCACGGATCATGAGGACCTGACCGCCACGGTCGACGTGGTGGACGATGCGGATCCCCTCCTGGCATTCGACGAGAACGGTGAGCTGCGGTCGACTGCAGTGCCGCTTCCAGGTCGACCCGTTTGGTTCTTGTTTCCGGGCACGCCCGACGACCTGGTGGTAACGGGCACTCGGAACGTACGGACCGAGAGCCCGTTGCCACCCGGCTGGGCCGGCTGGTGCCTGCTCCTGGTCGATCTTGAGGGTGCGCAGTCGGTCTCCGTCGCAGACACGGGATCGCCGCGTGCCGTCCGCAACTACGCCTCGGCCCGAATCCAGATCAGCGATCCGGTGGCCGGGGTGCGCACCACGCTGGGACGGCCGGTCCATGCTCACCTGCCGTCGATCACGCTGCCGGAAGAGCTGCGCGGGGCCGAGTGGGAAGTCTCTCTGCTTGCGGCCGACCGTCTCGCCGTGGCGCGGTGGCGGAGCAGCGACGGTGGCAATCCCGACGAGATCTGGGACCGGATCGACCGGCCGCTGGTCGGCTCGTTCACCCTTCAGGTTCGCGGGCCCTGGGGGCGCGGGACGTCTCGGGCCTTCGACGTGGTCGAAGGGCTGCGAGCGACGTCCACGCCGACCTGGCGGTGGTTCGACGCCGGTGGGCTCCAGCCCGCGAAGGTCATGCTCCGAGCCGACGACGGCGTGGCACTCGCCCGCGACACCCTCGATCTGCCCTCAGTCGCCCGCGTGACCCACGTCCGGGCGGGCGCCCGGGACCGGTGGCTGACGCTCGTCGTTGGCCCGCCGCACATGACGGTCGCCTACCAGGCCGCGGGCTCAAGCATCGCGCCGTCGATCCGTCCGCTACAGCTCTCGCAGGAGGGCCTGAGAAGCGATCCAGGGACACTCGTCCTGGACGTGGGGCAAGGGGCCGAGCCGCGGCTGCACTTCCTGACTGCGGGCGGAGTCCAGCAAGTGGTGGAGCCCGGCGCGGGACGCAACGGGATGTACCAGTTCAATCTGGCGCGGTTGACGGACACGCTAGCCACCCACCCGCACGGGCGTCTTGCCCTCGATCCGGAGGGTGGGCTCGTCGTCGGGCACGTGCGACCCCAGCGGTTGTGCTCTCTCATACGCCCAATGGCCGAGGGACTAGAACTGGTCGATTCCGTCGACGTCGAGGGCTTGACGGCGATCGTCTATGCGACGACAGCACCGTGGCGGCCACCTGTGTCGCTTCCTGTGGAGGGCGGCCGGGCGGAGCTCCCGGAGGAACTGCGGAACGCGGGACCGCTCCTCGTCACGGTCCGGATCGAGGACCCGTGGGTCCCCGCCGAAGTGCCTGAGTGGCCGGGACCTGGTGACAGCAGACTCGTCGAGATCGGCGGCCACGTGACGTCCGACCAGGCAGACCTGACCGCGCTGTCGGCGTACTTGGCGGACGAAGGGCCCGAACCTGACGACGTCGCCGACCTCGAAGCCGTCTGGACCACCCGCGGACTGGCCGAACGGCTCGGGATCGGTGCCCGGGCCACGGCCGTTCGCACGGTGCTGGATCGGATCCTGCGGTCCCGCCCTCGTGAGGCCCTCCTATCGGTGACCGAGTCTCGGGCGCCGGGCGAGATGGTCCCGTCGTTCATCGTCCAGTCGGGCTTGGCGTGGGCAGATCTCGCCAATGCCCACGAAGATGAGCCACTCGTCTGGAATGTGCGCAACGCCGTGCCGGCAACGCTGCTGGCGGCGGCGGACGGCAGGTGGTCGGACGAGGAGGTCGAGGCCGCGATCGCGTTGTGTAGCTCCGAGGTGACCACACTGCTCACAGGGGCGGACCCCGCCCCTCAAGCAGGACTGCTCGACCAGTCTGCGGTGCTCTTCGACGGGTTGCCGTCCGCCGCGCGAGACGCGATGGTCCGGCAGATGGGTCTGGTGCCGAAGGGGCTGCTGAGCCTCGACTCGCGCGTAGCAGCGGGCATGGCGTTCGTGGAGCGACGCCGCGACGGGCGCTTGTCCTGGCTCGTGAAGAACGCCCACGACCTGCTGGCGGAGAGCCGCCGGTTCCTGACCCTCCTCGCGGATCCCGTCGC
This sequence comes from Promicromonospora sp. MEB111, assembly GCF_030209445.1. GTDB lineage: Bacteria > Actinomycetota > Actinomycetes > Actinomycetales > Cellulomonadaceae > Promicromonospora. The sequence goes on along the minus strand of NZ_JARVSD010000011.1, from coordinate 188,310 downwards.
CTCGGCAAGCGTGTTCGCCCGAACACCCCGTGATGCCGACGGCGGCTGGCGAGTGGTGCCGGCGATCTCGCTGACCTATGCGTTCGCCGCCCGCCACGCCGCACGCGGCCACACGATGGGGGTGACCTGGCTAAGCGGTCGCCGGAAGTCGACCTGGACCGCGATCGCCGAGGTCGCCCCGGAGCTGGTCACCGTCGACCTGATCCTTGCTGAGCTGCTGGTCTCCAGCACAACCACCGACCGAACGGAGGCCTGATGGCCGAGAGCCTGGACGCGATCCGCACCTCCCGCGAGATCACCTCGACGTACCGCCGCTACCTCCAGACGCTTCTGGCAGTCCGGGACTCCGAGATCAGCGATGCGCTCGCCGAGACGATCGACCGAACCCCGATGCTGGACAAGGGGCCGTACCTGGAGGCCACGCCGCCATACGCGCCGGGCGCCACGCTGCAGTCCCTCATTGACGACGGCGTCTTGTCGCGCGGGTTCGCCGAGCTGGGCAGCACTGCCCTGCCCCTGGACCGTCCGCTCTATGTCCACCAGGAGCGGTCGATCCGGAAGGCCGCCGAGGGACGCAACGTGGTCGTCGCGACCGGCACAGGTTCGGGCAAGACGGAGTCCTTCCTCCTGCCGATCCTGGACAGTCTGGTCCGTGAGCGGGAGGCCGGCACGCTGGGGCCCGGCGTTCGGGCTCTCCTGCTCTACCCGATGAACGCGCTGGCCAACGACCAGATGAAACGCCTGCGCCAGTTGCTCGCCGGCTACCCGGATATCACGTTCGGCCGGTACACCGGCGACACGGAGACTGATCCCGCCCGTGCTCGCGAGGCCTTCGGAAACCTCAACATCGGCGAGCCGATCCTGGACAACGAGCTGCTCAGCCGGACCGAGATGCGGGCGACGCCACCGAACCTGCTCCTGACCAACTACGCGATGCTGGAATATCTGCTCCTGCGGCCGCTCGACCTGGAGCTGTTCGGCAGCGGCAAGGACAGCCCGTGGCGCTTCATCGTCGTGGACGAGGCCCACGTCTACGACGGCAGCCAGGGCGCTGAGGTGGCCATGCTGCTGCGCCGGGTGCGGGACCGGGTGGCCCCGGACCGGCCGATCCAGTGTCTTGCGACGTCGGCCACCGTCGGCGCCGACACCAACCCGTCGGCGGTGACCAAGTTCGCGACCAACCTGTTCGGGGAACCCTTCGAATGGCAGGTGAGCGACCCCGCCCGGCAGGACCTGATCGGCGCGCAGCGCGTTGCGATGCCCCCAGGCCCGTTCTGGGGCCCCCTGGACGCGAAGGACTACGTCAGGCTGGCCGAGGACTGGGACCGTGAGCAAGCTGTGCTCGACGCGGCCCGGTCCGCCGGCTGGCAGGGCACGGGTTCGGCTGTCGACGCGATCCTGCACGAAAAGACGCTCGCGACCCTCCGCACCCGCCTAGCCGACGGCCCGGAGACCTTCGGACGCGTCCAGCGGGCGCTCTTCGGCAACGACCCCGACGGCGAGCGCGGGCTCGCCTCGCTCGTCGAGCTCGCGAGCGCCCTGCACCGCCCAGACGGGACGACGGCGCTCTCGGCGAGGTACCACCTGTTCCTGCGCGCGACCGAGGGGGCGTTCACGTGTCTCTCGCCGTCGGGCCCGCACGTCCAGCTCGCCCGGCACACGGAGTGCGCGGACTGCGACGCGCCGGTATTCGAGATCGGGTCCTGCCGCCGTTGCGGTTCCGTGCACGTTCTGGGCAGCCCCGAGGTCCACGAGGGCCTGTTCCACCTCCGGCCGCGGAAGGCGATGACGCGCGGCACCTGGTATGTCCTCGGGGATCAGGAGTCGGTCGACGACGAGGACGAGGACGCGACTGTTGACCTCGTCCCCACCGACGGGAACGAGACGGACGCCCCGGCTCAGGGCTCAGACGCGCCCGTAACCGCAGTCGGCGAGGACGAGAGGCTCTGCACGACTTGTGGCGCGATCAACGCGGGTGCAGCGCGGACTTGTGCCGGGTGCGGGTCGGGTTCGCTGCGGACGATCCGCAAGCTCAAGCAGCGCGGGGACGAGATCTCGGGGTGCCTCGTGTGTGGTGCCCGCGGCCCCGGGACGGTCCGGGTGTTCGAGACGGGCTCCGACGCGAGCGGCGCGGTCATCGCGACCTCGCTCTACCAGAACCTTCCGCCGGCGACGGACCAGGCCGCGGGCGGCTTTCTGCCGGGCGAGGGCCGCAAGCTCCTGGCTTTCAGCGACTCGCGGCAGGCCGCCGCGTACTTCGCGCCGTACCTGCAGGACTCCTATGGAAAGGTCCAGCGCCGCCGCCTGATCACCCAGGGCCTGGCCAAGGCCCACGCCGACGACGAGGCCGTCTCGGTGGAGGATCTCGTGTTCAGCACGCGCGCCGCTGCGAAGAAGGTGCAGTTCTTCAAGGGCGGGCTGACGGCGCAGGGCGAGTCGCGGATCGTCGCGCCGTGGGTCATGGCGGAGGCCGTGGCCACGGACGACCGTCAGTCTCTCGAAGGCCTGGGACTGGTCGGGATCGTTTTGGAGCGGCCTTCGGGTCCGGCACCGCGTCCGCTGACCGCCCTGGGGCTGTCCGACGACGAAGCCTGGGACCTCCTCCAGGAGCTCGTCCGCACCCTGCGCCAGCAGGGCGCGGTGGAGATGCCGGGGTCCGTCCCGTCGAACGACGAGATCTTCGCTCCGCGTCTGGGCCCGATCCGAGTCCGCGGGAAGGGCTCGGAGCCGATGCGCAAGGTGCTCTCCTGGCTGCCGACCAAGGGCACCAACCGGCGCGTCGACTACGTAACCAAGGTCCTCGCGGAGCTCGGCTCGGACGCCGACCCGCACGAGTTCCTCGCAAATATCTGGCGGATGCTGACCGCACCGACCCCACCGGTCAAGTGGCTCCGCGCAAGTACCGAGAAGTCCCTGGGCGTCGTCCACCAGATCGACCACGAGCTGCTGCGGTTCTCCCTGATTACGGAGAAGGCCCCCGTGTACCGCTGCTCGGTGTGCCGCCGGACCTCCCCCGTGTCGGTCCGTGACGTCTGTCCGGCGCTGCGGTGCGAAGGAACCCTCGAGCCCTTCTCGCCTCCACCCGTCGACGAGGACCGAGACCACTACCGCACCGTGTACCGCACCCTCAACGCCGTCTCGCTGACGGCGATCGAGCACACCGCTCAGTGGGCCAACACCCGGGCGGCCGAGATCCAGCACCAGTTCGTAAAAGGCGAGGTCAACGCTCTGTCCTGCTCGACGACGTTCGAGCTCGGCGTCGACGTCGGTGAGCTGCAGGCTGTGATGATGCGGAACATGCCTCCGATGACCGCGAACTATCTGCAGCGGGCTGGGCGGGCCGGGCGGCGGTCCGGTGCGGCCGCGCTCGTCGTGACCTTCGCACAGCGCCGGTCCCACGACCTAACGAGGTTTGCCGATCCCGAGGTGATGATCAGCGGGCACGTCCGCGCGCCGTACATCCCGCTCGTCAACGAGCGCATCGATCGACGTCATGCCCAGTCCATCGCGATGGCTGCCTTCTTCCGATGGGTCTTCGAGAGCACGGGGCGGATCTACCGGAAGGCCGGCGAGTTCTTCCTGCCGGACGACGAGGGGAACGATCCTCCTGTTACCTTGATCAAGGGCTTCCTCAGTCCGGTGCCGCCCGGCGTAGCGGAGTCGCTCGCCCGCGTGATCCCGGCGGAGATTGCCGCCGAGGTGGGCCTTGACGACCAAAGCTGGGCGGGGCGTCTCGTCGACCTTCTGGAGAAGGTTCGCCTGGAGCTGACTGGCGAGATCGACGTGCTTGAGCAGCTCAGCACCGAAGCCTCCGAGCAAAAGAAGTACGGTCTGGCCGAGCGATACCAGAAGGTCAGCAACACCCTGCGCAGCCGCGACCTGCTCGGCTACCTCGCAAACCGCAACGTCCTCCCGAAGTACGGCTTCCCCGTGGACTCCGTCGAACTCCGGACCGACTTCGGATATGGCAAGGACGGCGGCGCAGACCTCGACCTCACGCGGGACCTCTCCTCGGCCATTCACGAATACGCCCCCGACGCCGAGCTCGTGGCCGGAGGCCGGCTGTGGGTGTCGCGTGGCATCTACAGGCTGCCTGGGCGCGAACTCCAGGAGTTCAAGTACCAGGTCTGCGGACATTGCGGCGCGTTCTGGCAGGGCCTGGAGGCGCTCGACAGCACGTGCTCCGTCTGCAAGCACGTGAACCAGGCGAGCCCGCGGACCCTGACGATCCCCGAGTTCGGCTTCATCGCCGGCTCTGAGCCGAAGCGCCCCGGGGCTCGCCCTCCGCAGCGCTCATGGAGTGGTGCGGTGCACGTCCTGGCGAAGTCCCCCGAGGCTCACACCCGGGAGCTGCGGCTGGCCGGCGGCGGGATCGAGGCCGAGGCCGGCCCACGAGGACGACTCGTCTCCGTCGCGGACGGTCCCGCGGGGATGGGATTCTGGATCTGCGAGTGGTGCGGGTTCGGGACGTCACGGGCCAAGCATCCGAAGGTTCCGCCAGCCAAGCACAAGCACACCTTGCGCAACGTCGACTGCACGGGGCCGATGCGACTGCTCGACCTTGCCCATCACTACGAGACGGATCTCGTCTCCCTCCGGTTCTCTGTCGGCGGCGGCCGGAGGACGCAGGGCGCCTGGAAGTCGGTCCTGTACGCGATCGTCGAGGCCGCCAGCGACACGCTGGAAATCGCCCGTGACGACCTCGGTGGTTCCCTCGTCCCGGAGGGACTCGAGGACTGGTCCATCTCCCTGTTCGACCGGGTCCCCGGCGGCGCCGGGCACGTGCTGAACGTCGAGGCGAACCTGGAACGCGTGCTCGACGCCGCCCTGCGACGGGTCAGCTCGTGCGAGTGCGGAGCCGAGACGTCCTGCTACGGCTGCCTCAGGTCGTTCAGCAACCAGCGCGATCACGACGAGCTCTCTCGCGGCGACGCGGCCGACATCCTGCGCAGCCTCCTGGGCGCCGAAGGCTCGGCTGTCCCGTCTGGCTGGGAGCAGGCCTTCTCCCTCTCGACCGGTGCGGAGCGCGCCGTCCTCCAGATCCTCGCCGACCACGGCGCGCCTGTGCCGGACCTCGGATTCGAGTCCGAAGGTGGCGTCCCGATCGGAATCTCCTGGGCCGACCGGCAGATCGCCTTGGAGGTGGAGGATCTTAGCGACGCGGATCGGCGCGACCTCGCCGCCGAGGGCTGGGTAGTCCTGCCTGTGGGCACCGAGCTTTGGGAGCGGCTCGCAGGATGACCGCGGACGACGACTCCCGTGTCACAGCGGCGCTCGGGACTAAGCTGGAGAAGCTCGTTCCCGGGCTTCGCGTGCGAGGCGTTGCCGGAGACGTCGTCACTGTTGTCGCCGCACGATGGATCGGCACGAGCGCTGTCGAGCTGACCTACCGCGACGTGTCGGGCGGTCTGGGCGAGGCCCTTCTGCGACGGTCCGACGAGGCACGGCTCCGTGTGGAGGGCTCGACCCGCCGAGCCTTCGATGCCGACCCCGCCGAGTGGCGCCTCGCCGCAGAAGCGCTGCGGATCCGGTATGCCGCGCTCTACGACCCGATGCTCGCTGTCTCGACCTCGGACCTGGACCCGCTGCCTCATCAGCTGCGCGCGGTGTACGAGGACCTGCTGCCCCGCACGCCCCTGCGATTCCTGCTGGCCGACGATCCCGGTGCCGGCAAGACGATCATGGCCGGCCTGTACATCAAGGAGCTCCTCCTTCGCGGTGACCTGGAACGCTGTCTCGTCGTCGCTCCAGGGTCACTGGTCGAGCAGTGGCAGGACGAGCTCGCGGACAAGTTCGGGCTGACGTTCGACATCCTCACCAAGAGTGCGATCGACGCCGCCCGCGATCCGGCTGAGGTCTTTGCCAGATCGCCGCTCCTCATCGCGCGGATGGACCAGCTTTCCCGGCATGAGGGCCTGCTCGAAGCGCTGAAGGCAACCGACTGGGACCTGGTCGTCGTCGACGAGGCCCACCGCATGTCGGCCCACTGGGCAGGCCAGGAGCTCAAACGGACCAGGCGTTACCAGCTCGGGTTGCTGCTGGGACGGATCGCCAGGCATCTGCTGCTCATGACCGCGACACCGCACTCCGGGCACGCCGACGACTTCCAGCTCTTCCTCGCCCTGCTCGACGCCGACAGGTTCGAGGGCCGGCCCCGAGGCGGATCCTCGGCGAGGCCGAACGACCTCATGCTGCGCCGGGTCAAGGAACAGCTGCTCACCCTGGATGGCAGGCCGCTGTTCCCCGAGCGGTGGGCCTACACGGTGCCCTATGCCTTGTCGCCCGGCGAGGCCGAGCTGTACGAGCGGGTCACCGAGTACGTGCGAACCGAGATGGGCCGGGCCGAGCGGCTCGCAGCCGATGCAGGACGTCGCAACACCGTCGGCTTCGCCCTCACCGTCCTGCAGCGCCGTCTGGCCTCAAGCCCGGAGGCGATCCTCCGAAGCTTGGAACGTCGCCACGATCGGCTCAGCTCGCGCGTCCGCGAGATCGAGGCGGGCGGAACCCCAGACACAGTCGGGCACCACGAGACGCGGCTGGAGGCCTGGGAAGGAGACGACCTCGACGAGCGACTCGACGACCTCGACGCCGGCGAGGTCGAAGGCGTTGAGGATGAGGTGCTTGATGCTGCTACGGCCGCGCGGACGGTCGCTGAGCTCCGAGCCGAGATCGCGGCGCTCGACGACCTCGTCGTCCTGGCGCGGCGGGTCAGACTCGCGGGCGCCGACCGGAAGTGGACGGAGCTGCGGTCCATCCTCATCGACCAGGGCGTGGCGGCCGGTGCCGACGGTGCGCCCCGCAAGCTGATCGTCTTTACCGAGCACAAGGACACGCTGAGGTACCTGGTCGACCAGATCGGGACGCTGCTCGGCGACTCCGGCGCCGTCGTCTCAATCCACGGCGGACTGGCCCGCGAGGCGCGCCGGGGAGTGACAGAGCGGTTCACGCAGGACCGCGAGGTCAGGGTCCTAGTTGCCACCGACGCTGCCGGCGAAGGGCTCAACCTGCAGCGGGCCCACCTGATGGTCAACTACGACCTGCCCTGGAACCCGAACCGGATCGAGCAGCGGTTCGGACGCATCCACCGGATCGGGCAGACCGAGACCTGTCACCTCTGGAACCTCGTGGCCGAGGACACCCGAGAAGGCCAGGTCTTCACCAGCTTGCTGGCCAAGGTGGAGCAGCAACGGAGGGACTACGGCGGGCAGGTCTTCGACGTGCTCGGCGAGGCCTTCGAGAACCAGCCGTTACGCGGTCTCCTGCTCGAGGCGATCCGATACGGCGACCGACCCAACGTCCGGTCCCGGCTCGAGGAGGTCATCGACGCGACCGTCGGCGAAGGACTGGACCGGCTGCTCGCGGAACGAGCTCTGACCTCGGACGCTCTCACAGCCACCGACTCAGAGGAGATCGCACGCCGGCTGGAGCTCGCCCGGGCGCGACGGCTGCAGCCCCACTACGTGCGGGCCTTCTTCCACGCGGCGTTCTCCCGGCTCGGCGGGCGCATCGTGGCGCGAGAGACGGGGAGGTACGAGATCACCCGGGTGCCGCTCCGGCTCCGCGAGCGCCGTCGGCGCGGTGCTGCTCCCTCTGTGCTCGAACGGTACGAGCGAGTCGTGTTCGAACGCGCCGAGATCCGGAAGCCTGGGCTTCCTGTCGCAGAGCTTCTCGCGCCAGGGCATCCCCTGCTCGACGCCGTCGTCGACCTGACGATCGAGGATCTCGGGTCCGCTCTCGAGCGCGGCACCATCCTCTACGACGCGGAGGCCGAGGAGCTCGACCCATGGCTGCTCGTCGCGTCGACCGAGGCGATCCACGACGGCCATGGACGCGTGGTCTCCCGGCGGTTCGCGTACACCGAGCTGGATCCGTCAGGTGAGGCACGGGCAGGCGGCCCTGCACCGTACCTCGACTACGGGCCGGTACCAGTCGATCTGTCCGACGCCGCCGATCAGGTCTCGGGTCAGGGCTGGCTCGCGGACGGCGCCGAAGCTCTGGCTCTCGCCTGGGCGACCGAGCACACGCTGCCAGCACATTCCGATGACGTCGGACGCGCGGTCGGCGCGACGGTCGGTAGAACCCGAGCAGCGGTCCGGACACGTCTGATCGCGGAGGTCAACCACTGGGACGCCGAGCACGCCAGGCTGACGGATCAGGTCGCAGCCGGGAAGAAGGTGCGGACGAGGCCGGAGACGGCCTTCCTGCGAGCCCGCGAGCTGGAGGTCCGCCTTCTTCGACGAATGGCCTCGCTCGATCTGGAGGAGCAGCTAACAGTGCAGCCTCCGCTGGTGCGTGGGGCGGCGATCGTGGTCCCGGCCGGCATGCTCCGGCCGGGTGCGCCGGTCGACATGGAAGTCGACGTTCCGCTGCATGCGCGCGACACCGCCCGTGTGGACCGCAGAGCCGTGGAAGCCGTGCTGGCGGCCGAGAGGGTGCTCGGTGCCGAGCCCGTCGAGATGCCGCACAACAACCCTGGCTTCGACGTCAGGTCGGTCAGAGCGGACGGGTCCGTGGTGCAGATCGAGGTCAAGGGGCGGATCCTCGGCGCGGTCGACTTCACCGTCACGAAGAACGAGGTCATCTACGCCAAGAACCTCGGTGACGGTCACCGTCTGGCCCTGGTGGAGGTCTCGTTCGGTCCCGCAAGCGAGGACCGCCTGCGATACGTCCTGCGCGCCTTCGACGACACCGACACTGATGACTTCACGACGACGAAGTACGTCAAAGATTGGGTGAAGCTCTGGAATCTCGGAGGTGAGCCGCAGTGAGCACTTGGCCGGTGCCGCTCCGGGTAAGCGTGATTTCAGCGACGCCGGTGGTTTCGACGGAAGATCACCCGCCAAAGGCCCAGCGCCCGTTGTCCAAATCTGTCAGGGTTACGCCGTGACCGGTGCCCAAGCCCTCGACGACGAACCGTTCCTCGACCCCGCGCCGCTCATCGATGCGGCGAAGTCCGAACGGGACCGGATCGGCCGGTTCAATCTCGTGGTGGTCGGCGGAACAGGAGTAGGAAAATCCACGCTCGTAAACGCCGTCTTCGGAGAAGACCTCGCAGAGACGGGCATCGGATTGCCCGTCACAAAGGGCATCAACTACTACACCAACGCCGACAAATCTCTGGGGATCTGGGACTTCGAGGGTTTTGAGATCGGCTCTCGCACGGATCCTGCCGAATCGGTGCGTGCCGACCTGAAAACCATCGCCGCAGGGCCGGCGCACCAGCGGATCTCCGCGGTTTGGTACTGCGTCCTGTCGACGCTCGGCAAAATTCAGCCTGCAGAGATCGCCGTCCTCCGCGAGTTCCGGAGGCAGGGTGTGCCCGTGGTCATCGTCCTCACCAAGGTCGCACGGAGGATGAACCTCACAGGAACGTGGACTGCTTCGGACGACTCGCAGAGCCTGCGCGACTGGCTTGAGGGCCCCCTCGATCGAGAGGGTGAGTCATTTGATCTGCCGGTCGATGCAGTCGTCCTGACCGCCGCCAAGGATCAGGGCAGGTTTGGTGGGCCTGCCCATGGACTGCACGAGTTGGTTGAGACGACCCTCGAATTGTCTCCTGGCGACACGAAGGATGCGCTTCGCGTCGCGCAGCGCCTCTCGCTGCCGCTCAAGCGGGCACTGTGTCGTCGGTACATAGCCGCAGCATCGGGCGCTGCCGCGGCAGCGGCAGCAACGCCGATTCCGTTGGCCGACGCCGCGATCATCGCGCCGATCCAGCTGACGATGATGGGCAAGATCGCGTCTGTCTACGGGCTTGACATCAAAGTAGTGCTCAGCGCTCAGGCTCTGGCACAGCTCGCCGTTCAGTTCGCAGGCAAGGCCCTTGCAAGGAGCTTCCTCAAGTTGATCCCTGGCCTCGGGAACGTGATCAACGCCGCCGTCGCAGGCGCCTTGACCACCGCTACCGGCGAAGCTTGGATGCGACTGTGCGAGCGGGTCTACAACGGCAAGCTCCCGATCGAAATGGTCGAGACGGCCTGGAAGGACTACGCACCGACCGTCATGCAGGTCGTCAATGCCCTTGTGAAGCAGCGAACCAAGAAGTAGTTCCCCGAAGCCTTCTGCGCAGACTTCGCCTCCTGCTTGGTATGCCTCCCCCGGGAGGCCGCAGTTTGCGAAGTCCCGGCGATCTCGCTGCGAGCCGCTCGGCCTGCCGGACGCCCAGGTTCTGGCTGCCCGCTTAGGCGGGCGCACCCAGCGCGGCCGCTCGCAGCACGGCAAGGTGCTCGGGATACTTGGTGGACACGTACTCATTGGCGCCGAACGCGGCGGGATGGGCGAGCTGCACGATCGTGCGCCGTCGACCTGCGATCTCACGCACGACGGCCGGCGTGTGCTTCTTGTCCCACCCTAGGTCCCAGATGCGCGCGACGCGGTCACGAGCCTTGCCGCCAACGACAACCATCACAGCGGCGGGACAATCGGCGAGTATGCGGTCCATGTGCAATCCGCTGCATCGGTCCAGGGCCTTATTGACTCCAGTCTCGCCCTTGCTCTTGCAGTGGACGACCTCCGTCATGACGTAGTCGGCCGCCGGACTCGCTTGATACCCGAGAAGGTCGGTGGCAACCTTGCGGATCGCCCCCCAAAACGCGACGTAGGTGTAGCCACCATCGATGCGCCGATGCTTTCCTTCGGGTCGCGCCCAGCACCCGTCGAAGCGGTGGACGACGAAGTCCGCGATGAGGTCATTGTCGTCCGCTGCCGCGGGATATGCCTCGGCGGACTCGGGTGGCTTGCCCTCCTTGGGCTCGCTGATCGACGGGTTCGAGCTCAGGAACACGATCCGCGCCTGGGCCAGGTTGCCGGCCCACCCTTCGGGAACTTGGAACCTCTCAGGCGGCCCTTCCTGGACGTTCACGATCGTGCGGCACGGGTGCGCGAGGTCGCTCCGCGCCCGATCGACCTCGGGACAGCGCGCGACCGAGAGGGCGAGGTCTCGTAGACGTTCCTCGTCACCGTTGATCGGGACCCGAGCTTTTCCTGGCCCGTGCACTGGCTCTTCACGACCTACGTCAATGTCAAGACGCCTTTCCTTCGTTCAGGGGAGGGTGATACGGATGCGGGCGACGAGAGGTCAATCTTGACAGGTCACGGCTGGGACGCATGCGTGCTCGCGGGTGAATCTGGGGCAACGAGGATGAAAAGCCGCGGTCGGGCCGGGGAGCGAAGTCCTTGCCTTCCGGTGCGGACCGAGCTTGGACGACTACGCCCGCCTCACCCTCCTGGACGGCGCACTGACGATCAGCACAGGGATCGCCATGCTGACCGCGATCCTCACGTTCATGCTGGGCATCGACACGGTGGTCGACTCTCGGACCGGGTGGGTACAGCCGGCATTCTTCTACCTGATACTCGCGGCGGTACTCATCATCGAAATCGGGAAGCTCGACGCATTCCCGAAGTTCGCTGGCCGCAGCCGGTTGCTGGTCAAGACCACACTGGCCCGCAGCGTCGCCGGACGGCGCGACCGCGCCAGGCGTGTCGGCCACCTCAGGGCGGCGCGCACACTGGGCATGGTCCTTGCCATCCACTGCGCGGGCTACCTCGCACTCGCCCGGCCGGCCGGCCGGGCCCACAGTCCTGAGCAAGAGTCTGACCGTCGCGGGTGCCGGCCTGCTCAGCATCGCGCTGCTGGCGACCCTCGCCGGCCTGCATCTGGGTATCGGCGACCGGCCCACCGCCGTGATGAGCGTGCTCACGGGCTCTTTGATCGGGATGTTCTGGGTCAGGATCCTCCTGTCCGCGGCCAGTGAACTGCGGACCTACTCGGCCAACCCGTGGAGTGTGATGGTCGGTGCGTGGCTGTTCGCCCCGCTCTACCTCCTCATCACCCTGGGCATGATCGGCACCGGACCGTTGAGCAGACTTGCGTACTACAGCCTGCAGATCGACAACGTCCTGAGCGGCTGGGACCGCGCCATGCAGGCCGGGGCCTGCAGACGGCTCGCCCTAGAACCGACCGCGAGCAAGAGCGACGGCCCGGTCGAGATGGCGGACGGCGACGCGACGCCGCAGCCCGGCGGCCGGCGGCGGCCCGTCAGTCCACCCAGCATGGCCGATGCCCGCACCGCCGAGCACACGGGTCACCCTGCCGCCGCGACAACAGCCACTACTGCGGACGACGGTCCTGCCCCGGTGCCTCCCTGCGCCGAGCGGGCCCCCGACACAGCCGTGGAGCCGCAGTACCCGGGTAGCGGGGCTGGTCCTCGCCACGCGGTCCGACCCGGGCCCGTGCGCTCGACGGGCAGGAGGGGCGGACAGAGCCACGGCAGCGAATCGAGACCGGCGATTCCTGAGTGCCGCCCCGTCATCGGCCCAACGGGTGCTTCCGCGTCCGCTCGGCCCCAGCCGGTGGCGCGGTCGTGCCGCTCCGGCTTTCCCGTGGTCTCTACCAGCTGGGCCCGGTGAAACTGTCGCGTGCACCCTCAGCATGGTCACGGCGGGCGCGCTCATCAGCCTCGCGGCGTAGCTGCTCGCCGGCACGCGATCGCGCCTCAGCCAGGACCACCGGAACACGCTTCATCGGCTGCCCAGCCGCGACGACGTTGCGATGAACTCCACCGCAGCTTCGGTTGTCACCACCACGCCGCGCGATGTAGACGGTCCAGAGAGCTTCGACGACGCACTGAGGGTGTTCGGGCTGGATGACGCATGGCTGCGCGGCTGGATCGTCGCGACTGTCGATTCGCTATACGACCGCACGGGCTGGAAGAGCGCCGTGTTCTGGATCCCCACGTACAAGGGCTACGTTGCGGTTGGGTATCCGCGAGTTCGCACGGCATACGTCCGCCGAGACAGCGTCCAATACCCCGCCGTGGATGGCTGGCCCGTCATCCAGTACCCAAGTCGGTGAGCCACCTGTCCGACCAGCGCACCTTTCGATAGGGCGTGAAAGCCGCGATCCTCGAGCAGGAAGGTGATGTGCGTCGAGCTACTTCGACCGTTCAGGACAGGTGTGCTCGTCTCGAAGAGCTTCGCGGCCTGACTTGGGCAGCTGCGCCTTCTTCCTGAGGTTCCTTCGGATCAGCACGACGACGGGTGCCGCCACGATCAGGAGAACCACGAGGGCGATTCCTCCGGCGACCATCAGGACGTTCCCGACACCAGCCATGTGGTCTCCGACGCTCGTGTCATCGAGACCGGCAGGCCGCGGGCCGAGCTCGTTCGCCAGCCACTCGTACTCGATCTCCCGGGTCTCACCCTGGTACTCGATCGCGAGGATGTCGAACTTCATTGGCAGCTCGTTCCACACCACCGTGGCAGCCGTCTTCCGCGCGAGGTCACCGTTCATGGTGTCGTGCAGCAGCACGATCGTCACGACGTCGACCGATTCTTCGAGATGTTCGAAGTACTCCTTGCGCCCGGCGTGTACCCCCGCGTCGTCGAACCCCGCGGCAACAAGCTCCGACCGAACGGAGGCAAAACTCTTGAGGAGCTCCCCCGATTCCGCCGTCGACGAGCATCCCGTCAGAAGAATGAGCGTCGCCGCGAGCATGGCTAGCGCACGCCCAAGCGGGCTGCTTCCGATGGACCCGTGTCCGGTTGCAGACCCATGCACGGTGCCACCCCTCATCGTCGTGACCGAATGGTCCCATATAAGCCTCGTCACCAGGACCGTCTTCACCCGGGCCCGGGCGAACCATCAGCATCATCGCCCAGTCAAGGTCGCCGCAAAGCGGCTCGGAGGCACCGACCTCGGTCCCGGTCTGGGCAGGTCACCGCACAGAAAAGAGGCGCCACCTTCACCTGCGCTCACGAAGACGTTCAGCCGCGGATCGGCTTCCGCCGGGCCACTGCCAGTCGAGAGTCTCCAGGAGCGGGTGCGAGCGGACCGCCTCGATCAGGGTGCGCGATCCAGACACTCGGGTCGCGGTGAGGTCGTAGTCCGTCCAGACGAACCACGATCGGTCCGAGGGCCACCAATTCGACGGGCTGAGGCCGCGGAACAGGTCTTCATTTCGTGTCAGGCCGCCGATGGCCGACAGCGTTCCCTCTAGGACGGTGAGTCTCTCGTACTCGTTGGCGGGCACCATCCCGTAGTAGGCGAAGCAGGCTAAGCCAGGTCCGGAGAAGTCACCCACGATGTCGAGCAACGCTGTCAGCGACTCGCCACCGAGGACACCCTCCTCAACCTCAATGTCCGGCCACCGAAGATTCCTGACCAGGTACGCGGCGTTCGGCGGCCATCCCCTTGCTTTCGACAACGCCGGCAGATCCTCGTCGGTGACGTCACGCCATCGGCGCCGGAGCCGTGGCCCTTCCTCGCGATCTGCGAGATCGATCGGGACGGTCAGGTCGTGCAAGATCCACGTGTCATCCTCCCAACCGGAAGCGTCCATTCCACAGGTGACTCCGTCCTCACGAACGTCCCGCGGGATCCACGCGAGCACAGCCTGTGGGTCGACGACTGGCCGGAACCCATCGACCCCATCGGCGTCTTGCGTCATGACCGTCCTTCACGTTGCGAGTTCGCTTCATCAGTATCGGCGAGGAATCCGCTGGCGGCTGTCAAACGCCACTGGAAGCACGTCATTTGCCTGGGCCCATGTCGCCCACGACGTCGACCGGGCCAGTTCTTCGGACGCGACCTTAAGCCACGCGGGTCGTGCCAAGGCCTCGCCCAAAGTGCTCAAGAGCCCGGCCTTCTCCTGCACAGAGCATCCGAGCCGTGCTGCCACGCGCGACCGGACATCGTGAGTGAGCGTTACTGCGACCCGAACCCGGGCACCAGTGGCCTCCTGAGAGGCAAGGTGGCGCGCGTACTCGGCGAGCACGATCCGCGCCGGCGGGTACCGCGACAGATCCAGTCCCATCCCACTGGCGCCTGCCATCGCGCTGAGCAGACGACCGGTGTGGTCGATCAACTCGTCGTCTACCACGGGTCGGATGATCGCTTCGTGGAGGCTTGCCGCGAGTGCGACTTTGCCCGCGAAGTACGCGTTGAGAAACTCACCGTCGAAGGCGTGACGTAGCAACCAGTCCCGATACTCACCGGAGTACTCGCTCAGCGCCTCGACGTAGTACACGCGGCCCCACCCGGACGAGCGCTCCGCGAGCCAGAGCAGGCTTTCGCCACCATCTCGGACCCGGCGCAGGAACCATACTGCGAGTGGCGCGAACCGGTCCGAGAGCAGTCCAATCGTCCTGACAACCTCGACGTCGTCGGCCGAGGGCCGCGCGGCGAGAAGTACCAGGCCGATCGTCACGGCGCACCGATCACGCGCGTGCTCGACGAGCCACCGCCCGTTACGTCGCACCAGTTCCGGATCCGCGCGCAAGGCAACTGATCGCAGGTGGTCGTTGTGGTGGATCGGAACGTCGACACCATGGAACGCCTTCTCAACCCGGTCGAGATCGTCGTGTGGATCGCTGAGAAACTCACCGAGGAGGTCCGCGGCTGCGGCCCCCTGGAGCAGCGGATCTTTTGGACGGTCGGCCTTGCGCCTACGGTGTGCCTCGTCGTCAGGAAATGGGTAGCCGTCCCTCGGCAGCGGGACGTCCGGGTTCTCGTCGCGCAACCGGACCGCGTGCTGGAACACGGAGTTCCGCGAATCCGGCGGGACATTCGATCCGGCCGACCGCGTAGCGCGGCCCGTCACGACTCCAGGCCTCGCAGCCATGTCGCGATCTCGTTGACTCCGTCGGAAGTCAGCCCGACAGACGATTCGACCTGGAACAGCAGCGCAGGCCCAGGATGCTCCAGCTCGACGAACCAGCGGTCCGTCTCCGTGATGACGTCGTCGACCCACACGAACGGTCGGCCCTCCGCAACCCGGACCAGGGTGCGCGTCTTCCACCCCAGACCGTTCGGATCGCCCTCGCCATAAGCCGGCAGGTCCGCGACCGACAGCTCTGGTAGCCCGGCCCGCGGCGCGATCACTTCGTTGGCGTCACCCATCCAAGCCGTCGCCCACACCAGGTCGCAGCCCAGACCCAGCAGGAGCGGACCGAGGGCCGGATCGATGAAGTCGAGCTCCGGGCGCGGCGTGTCGGGGTCCTCGGGCTTACCGTCGCGAGGCTGAGGCAGCATCCCGGGCCCGCCGAACGGCAACAGGGTCCCGTCGACGTCGAGGAACAGCAGCGTGCGGGCAACAGTCACGCACGCACGATAGCGGCCTGCGAACAGCGGCCGGCACTGGTGTGCCCCCGCCCTCTCAGACGATAGGAGGCGAACGATGCGCACGGACGCGCACCGCCCGGGAGATGCAGCAGATCGGGACGCCAATCTCGAACGACCGTGCCGCGGAGCGGGACCCCACGACGACGAATAGGTGCGCGCCCCTGACCAGGGCGTACGCCCCGCACACCAACAGGTGTGCGCTCCTTGGGCGTGCGGAAAGTGCGCGCACGATCTGCATGATCGCGCCCATGAACACGAAGCCAAACGCTCCCTCGCCAGATCCCGCGTTGCACGGTGACCCACGCATTTCGTGCGGCCCGCGACCACCAGACACCGCGGCCAATCTGCACGAGTTGGGGGACATGGACGACCCACACATCGACCTGCGTGAACGCCATGTCCCCCAAGCGCCGGGACTGCAGGATGCGCGCCCAGGGGGACGTCGCGTGGTACCTCGACGGGTACAGGTGCATGTCACGGTGCAGGACATGGACGCCACCGATCGCATGACGCCGCCCGGCCCGCTCGGCCAGCCGGTAGAGCCACGCAGATTCACTTCACCAGACGGCCTGCGTCAGCTCTTGCTTCGACTGCATGACGCAGGCCCTGACGTCTGGGCCACCGATCCGGAGGCAGAGGCCCTGCTTGAGCACTGCGCCTACCGGTTCGGTGCGCTGGCCCGCCGGTATCGGCAGACTCCGCACGACGCCGCGGTGGCCGCGTTCGAGGTGCTGCGTGCCGCCGCGACGGCGCGTGCCGCGGACCCGTGGGCGGTGGTGACCAGAGCGGTGGAGCTGACCGTGCAGGCGAACGAGCGCGCAGACGCCCTGCTGTGCTCCACGGGCAAGGCTCGACGCCTGATGTCCGGCGGGCACCATGACGTGGTCCGGTTCGGCGAGCGTGATGACGGCGACCGCTCCTGGACGGATCACCTCGACACGATCACTGATGCTCGGCGTCGGGCGTCGGACGACACTTCCGCCGACCCGAGTTCAGTCAACGGTGTCACACCCCGGGAGGTTCCGGTGGCCGTGGCGAACATCGTCGAGCTGCTCGTCGCGCTCGGCTGGCCCCGCGCCGTCGCGACGAACGGCTTGGACTACATCTGCTCCCGCCTGGTCGAGGCCGGCAACCCAGCCACCGCGTTCGAGTACTTGCGGCGTGACCTGACGCCGCTGACCCTGCTGGACATCCCGCACCGCTCGTGGACCGCCCTGTGCCGCATCGTCCTGGGACCCGATGATGGCCTCGGGCAGGTCTCCGGTCTCCTGCGCCGTGTCCTGTCCGGCGAACCGATCGCCACTCTGCTGACGGATCAGAAGCTCGTCAGCCAGGTCGCCCGTTCATGGCTGTCAGGACGCGACGCCATCACGCCCGCAACAGATCGATCGGCCATGACACGGACGGTGCGCAATGCCTGACGAAGCCGACGCCCTCGCCGGGGCGCTCACCGTGACAGTCGACTCGATCATCGTCGGGGCTCGCCATCGCAAGGACGCTGGCGACCTTGATTCGCTCGCCGCGTCGATTGACCAGCTCGGGTTGCTGCAGCCGATCACCGTCACGCCGGACCGGGTGCTGGTGTGCGGGTGGCGGCGTCTGGAGGCCGTCAAGCGCCTGGGCTGGGAGTCGATCAAGGTCTGGGTGCGCTCCGGGATCTCCGACCCGGTCGCAGCTCTGCTGGCCGAACGCGACGAGAACACCCAACGCAAGGACTACACCCACTGGAGAAGGAAGCGCTCTACCGCGAGATCAAGGAACTGTTGCGCGAAGATGCCCAACGCCGTCAGGCCGAGACGCGGTTCGGTGGGGCGCGGCGGAACGAGAACAAGAGGACAGCCACGGTCGGTGCCGGCGGTGGAGTCCACCGGACCTCACCGGGACAGCCTGAGGGCAGGACAGATGCCGCGCAGGATCAGTCTGGACGGGGCAAGGTCCGGGAGCAGGCAGCGCTGATCGTCACTGGCAGCAAGTCGCAGAACACGCTCGAACGCCTCAGCATGCTCGTCGACCTCACCCGCGACACCACCCGGACCGACCACATCCGGAACCTCGCCACTGGGGCCCTGGCTCGGATCCAGGACGGGCACCCGGTCTACCCCGAGTACGAGGCCGTACGGGCAGCTCTCGCCGCCACCGATCCCGACCAGCAGACCATCGAGCCCGTGACCGCCGCCGATGTTCAGGAGCTACTGGCCACGGTCCGGAAGAACGAGAACCGCCCTCACCCGTCAGGCAACGACGCGGGTAAGTTCGAGGGCCGCGAGCACGATTACCCCGACAACAGGTTGCACACCGCACCGGCCAGCCTGCGCCAGTGGGCCTCCATCTGGCCTGGCCTCAGGGGCTGGTCCGCCCAGTACGACCCCACGGTCATCGCCGCAAACGCCTCCGAGGCGGACTGGGCCACATTCCGCGAAGTGCTCGCCGAGATCAACGCGTTTGCTAGACGCGCCCAGGTCGCTCGAAACGCGAAGAGGCAGCCGCGCGACACTACCGACGACCAGACCCTCTTCGACGCGACGGACTCCGCGCCGGACGGACACGAATGATGACGGCGCAACCGGTCGCCAGAGGCTCGGAACTGACGTGTCCGCACCGTCGACTTCAGATCGGCGCAACACCCCATCTCACCTGTCTCTGTGACGCACGTCTGACTCGGGCCTGGGACGCTGCGCCAGCCACCCGACTACTGCGACGATCAACGTGATACCCACGACGCCAACCACCGACGGCAGGAGGAGCGAGACCGGTGTCACACACGGAACGGTCGTACGGCGTCCCAGGACGGATCAGGCGCTGCGTGCACTCGGACTCGAGCCCCGGAAAAGGTTCTCACCTTCGTCTTGAGGTCGTCGGCGCCCTTGTTGTCGGCGTAGACGTGGAACGTACGGCTACCGCCACCAGTCTGAACCGCGACCACCTGCCCCACTCCGTCTACGGCCGCGCTCAGGGCCCTCTCCAGGTCAGCTAGATCGCTCTCGTCGCGCGGTCCGGGCATACCCGCCGACGTCGCAGCCCGGAACTCCGCGGTGATCGCGACGTGATGGTCAAGGTCCGGAGCCTGTACAGGCGACAGCCGATTCAGGCATCGCACAAGCATGGGTCCGTGCGGCGTCCGTGCCTCGGCCACGAGCCAGCCCATCTTCCCCTCGGGGGCGTACTCCTGGGTCACCAGGGCAAGCATCGCCGGAAGCTCAGCGAGCGGACTACTACCGGCCGGCTCCTCGAGTGCCCAGTCGATCTCCCCGATCCAGAGCTCCGTCGTCTCCTCGCCCAGGGCAGCATCCAAGCAAAGGAATGCGATCTGTCCACGGACTTCAGCCGGAACCGCAGTGAACACCGGGTGATACACCGTTACGTCCAGCCCCGTTGCCCGCCGCTCAGCGACAACACGCACGTCGGCGAACGCGACCTCCGCGTCCTCGATCCTCAGCACAGCGTCCAGCGAACCTGGTAGCCGCATGTCGTAGTACGACCAAGTCCGGTCCGAGCGCGGTGCCGAGCGCCTCCACCGCCGCGCGATGCGCCGTAGTGCAGGGTCCCCGCTGGCAGTCACAGTCAGCTGGTGCTTGCTATGGATGCCCGGCCCGAACTCCCAAGCCAGCTCAGGATGGATCGCGTTCACCCGTTCGCTGACCACGTCGGCATGCTCAGCAAGGCGGCCAGCCGGCACCGCATCGGCGAGCTCCCCAGCAGCGCTGTCCCACCACCGCCAGAACTCCTCAAGCTTTGCGCTGAGTTCAGCGTCGGTCGTTTCTCGCTCGCGCTTCCTGAACAGGCCCACGACTCCCCCTTGCTCATGTCCGTTCCACCAGTTCGCGGCCGACCCTACCGCCGCTGCCAGATCGCGAAAGTCCATCTGGAAGGATGCACAGGTGCTGCTCCTGCGAGGACTCGTCACGCAATGGATCGCGGACGATCCCCAACCCGGACTGGTCAGGATCGAGATCACTGACGCCGACGGGCATGTTCATCGCCTCGAAGAGAAGGCTGCAGTTGTCGACGCTGACGGTGGACTCACCGCATCGACGCGATATCCCGCTCCGGTTCAGATCGCATGTCTACCCCGGCGGCAGGAACACCGCTCCCACGACGGACGAATACTCAACCTCGTCGATCTGTCGCCATGGGGAGTCGACGACGACACAACCCTGTATCCGGTGGAGCGAGGCTCGCTGACGTGGACGGAGCCTGCGATCTACTCGGACCTGTCGGTTCGGGCAAGGCAGGCCACCGCGTTGGTGACCTTCCGCCGCTGGCGCCACGTCGTTGGCCTGGACGTGCCGGAACTGGCGACGGTCGAGAACCACCTGTGGGACTTCATCACTACTGTCCCAGACGCGTTCGACGCCTGGCACGGGTCGCATCCCTTGGCGCGACTCGGCGCGAACGAGCTGTGGCCGCAGAACGTCCGGGACGAGATTGCGTCATGCGGCATCGACCCGGGCGCGACGCGGGAAGCGGTGGACGCTCTCGTCGAGATCACATACGGAGGGTTGCTCGCAGGCATCGACAGCGCGTCGTCGCTCAGAGAACTCGAAACTGTGGGCCGGTTCACGGCACTGCGCGGCGTCCCGCTGGCCTCCTCGGAGGGTTTCGTCGACAGCCTCTGGATCGATGACAACTGGGGAAGGCCGAGCGAGGCATTGGCACACCGCTGGCGTGCGATCGCCTGACCTCGCAGCTAAGCCTCAGTGTCGATCACGACCACGATCGCTGTGGGCGTTCCGGCGTCGTCGAGCTCGAGGTGCACGGGAAAGTCACCGTCACCGACCGATGTCATCGCCATCATGATGTCGGCGCCGCCGACCGAGATCGTGCCTGCCTCGTGCTCGTCCGCGCGGACCTTTGCCATGACCTGCCAGTGGTGCGAGTGCGGCCGGAAGTCGAAGTTGAACATCGACTGCCCGCTCGATCGCCGTCGCGACTCCAGGTCGAGCGCCCGGTTCAGCGCGTCCTGGAACGGCAGGTCCACCCAGCCGTAGCCGACGTCGCCCGGGCCGGTCAGACGCGGGGCGTCGAGCTCGACCGCGAGTTGTGCCTGGTCCCGACCCCAGAACACGACGTCGGCCAGGCCATCGATCGGGTCCTCGTGTACCCACGAGCTGAGGGCATCGGCGTCGGCGATCACGAGGCGGGCATGATCGACACGCAAGTGGCCAAGCACCCGGGTCTGGGCGGTTGCTGCCGCGCTTAGCGCGATGCGGATCTGTGTCCAGCCCCAGTCACCGGCGGTCGCGGTCACGAGAAGCGAGCTGCTGGTGGAAACACCGCCGACGGGGATCACGGGTACGCCGACATTCAGGAAGGTGTGATTACCGCTGGCGATCGCGTGCCGAACCCGCTCGCGATGCGGGACCTGCTGCGGCAAGACCTGGAGGCCGGCATCGAGCCCCGCCTTCTTGCAGTGCTCGGCGAACGCCTCGGTGACCTCCTCGATGCCTTGGGCCGGGATGTCATAGAGCCTGGTCCCGGGCTGCCGGTCGAACGTCCGTGCGGCGGCACTGGCATCGGGTCCGACGATCTCCATGTCCGCGGCGGGACCCGGCCGCGCCGCGACGTCCTCAGGGCGACGGTCACCCGACCACAGGCTGAGGTAGCCGCCGTCGGTCAGCACGAGCTGTCCCGAGGGGCAGGTGATCTTCCCGAGTTCAACGACGTCAGCCATGTGCCGGGAGTCTAGGGCTCTCCTCGGCCGTCGTGCCGAGGGTGACCGATACCGCTCAGACCTGAGCCGGTGGGAACGTGATCGCTATTCGATGAGCCAGTCAGCCTGGTAGCGACGACGAAACTCATCGGCAGCCTCATGGGTCCGTGCACTCATAAGAATTGTCGTCTCGTCGACCAGCACGATGACGTCATCGACCATCAGCCAGCGCGCTCCGGTCTGGGTGCTCAGGTGCCCCGTGGGGAAGGGAGCGATGTCCAGCGACCTGCCATGTGCAGCGACCTCGGCGAGGTCCTCAGGTCGTTCGAATTCTGTAGCCAGATCACCGACGGCGGGACGCATGCACGATTCGTAGACCAGCCATTGGACCACCGCTGCGGAGAACGTTTCGGTCCATGGCTCCCACTTCTCCAGGGACTTGTCCGCGAGGTCGCCAAGCACGACGACGGGCGGGTCGTCGCGGTCCAGGTGCTCCAGGAGGATGCCCCACCGGCACGCACTCTGGTTCTCGGGGCGGAGGATCAGCGCGCCTTCGTCGACGTAGATCTGTCTCTGCACGACGGACAGCATCACGTCCTGGTTGCTGAACAGATCATCGCGGCGGCCGAAATGCCGATAGAACTCACGCACCGCCGGCGGTAGCCGAACACCTAGGAGAAACGAGCCCCGGACGTCCTGGCCTACTTCGACCGGACCGGCACGAGCAACGGCCCGACTGAAGCGATCAACGGACGCCTCGAACACCTGCGCGGCTCCGCCCTCGGCTTCCGCAATCTCACCCACTACATCGTCCGCTCACTCCTGGAAACCGGCGGCTTCAGACCCGCGCTACACCCTCGATTCGGATGAGCCGATGAAGTACGCCCGCGCAGCGCGCTGCGACCAATGCGGCAGCGAGTTCACAGAAGCGACCCTTTCGGTCGCAGCACGCTCTTCAAGGACGAAGAGGGCACCTACTGCCTCAACTGCGGCTGTGCCATCGATTCTGCCCACTCACGTCCCGATGCGTAGCGCATCAGTTCCCCCAGGCAGAGGTCCAGCTTCAAGAACGCGACCGCCCGCACCCGGCCGGACGAGATCCCCTGCGTTCAACGCACGCCACCCGTTGCGCTCGGTACGAGCGTAGGCGCTGGCCGAGTCCCGGTCGATGTATTCCCTGGCACCGTCCACCCGCCCTCAGCAGCCAGGATCGGGGTCAGGTCGATCCGCTGACGCTCGATCGCATCCCGCCCGCCCCCGTGTGCCCGTGTGCCCGTGTGCCCGTGTGCCCGTGTGCCCGTGTGCCCGTGACAACTTCAGATACAGAAACACCCCACGCCACCTGAATGACGCATCGAGTGATGTGATCATGCGCCAGGAAGAGCCATATTCGTTATGTCGAGAATATGGGCCCATTGAATTTCAGCATGCTCGATTGCGACTGCGCGATTAAACACCCGCAGCCGAATGTACTCATCCGTCCCCGTCGCAACACGCTCGATCGCCTGATCCATCCCCCCTGCGGCGGCAGTTCGAAGCCGCCGCTACCCTAGACGACGACCTGCAGCCCGGGTCGTGGGCCAGGTACGTCATCGGGCTGATGAACCGCCTCTTCGCGCCCGCGCAGCACGACTCAGGCCAGGCGATAGTGGCGTCCACTTCAAGTTTCACAACCAGCAAGCGGGCATAAGACACGCACTATCGCCTATCAGCTCCAACCCGCAGCACGGGCCGCATGAACGGCAATTTGCTCCCGAATAGCAAAAGTTCCAACAATAGCAGTTATCCTGGAGTTAAATAGCAATGTCAGCCCTGACGGCGCCTGGAAACTCTCCCAATCTCGATCGAGCCAACGCATTTCGATATTCTCGAGAGTGCCATCAAGCCTCACACCAGGAATATCGCCCCCGCGATCAACCAAGCCATCGACGGAGCTCCAGAAATCGGCAGCCACCGTCCGGATCATCCGTGCACGATCCGCAACCGATGGGTGTGCAATATACCCGCACAGAATTGCAGCGGTGTGGACGTAGTACTCGCGGTCGAGGAAGACCACTTGCGTCGAACCCATTCTCGCAGAGCACTCTTCGATCTCCTCGAGGGCCTGGTCGAAATCGCTCTTATCATTTCTCGCTATAGAAGTCACGAACAAGGAAACTGCGGTCGCCAAACTTCTGTCTGCACGCTGAATAACTGGAGTCATGCGAAACAAACTTAGCGCGCCAACAAATCCGACCCGGTCGATAAAATTGTTCACATCCCCCACCGAGCCGAAGCTCATTCTATTCAACCCTACGAGTCATCGTTCGCCACACGGTGTTGCCGGTCTTCGAAATCCCGCGACCAAAACCAATCATATTCGCTGTCACCGACGCCACGGGTGTGCCCTGCTGGTCGCAGACCAACGAGGTGACCCCGCCAAGGCCTCGGCCGTTGCGCACCGCGACGGTCTGGCCGGCGAAGCTGTAGTACCGCGTCGTCGCCACCGCGCCGGCGGGGTCGACGTGCACCTCTTGCGCGCCGGGCAGGTACACCGTCGTGCCAGAGGCATCGGTACGCGTGATCCGCTCCCCCTCGGCGGAGTACACGTACGACGCCTCACCGGCTTCGGTGGTGTTCTCCCCCTCGGTCCCCTCGCCGCTGGTGGCGACGGTGGCCAGCTCGCCCTCGCCGTCCCAGCCCAGCAGCTGGGTCGTCTCCACGGCACCGTCACCGTCCAGGTCGTCCTCCACCTGGCCCGGGTTCGAGGTGTCGACCGGCTCGGAGAAGTTCCGTGTGGTCTGGTTGCCCGCGGCGTCGTAGGTGAATCCGGCCACGGTCTTGCGTGGGGCGGAATCGATCGTTGCCGATGGCCCGGTCTGCTGGGTCATCGACGTCACCTGGTGCGGCCCGGCTCCACCGCCTGCGTGCTGGTAGTTAGTCCGCACGACGTTCGTGCCCCCGTCGAGCACGTGCTTGGTAAGCGACGTCCGGTTGCCCACCGCGTCATAGGTGTACTCGTGCCAATAGGGCGCAGCACTATTGCCCGGGGTGCCAACATCCGCAGGCATCACGGCGTTAATCGACGCCGCGCATGTGCCGTCGGCCTCCGTCCAGGCCCCGATGAGCCGGCCAAGGCCGTTCACGTCGAAGCACTGGGTGTCGTCGTTGGCCCGTGGACTCGCGCCGTCCCCGACGACCGGCTTGTCGCTGATGGACAGCACATTGCCCGCGTCGTCGTACGTGTAGGCCATATCGACATCGCGGCCGGAGAACCGTTCCCGGTCGAGGCGAATCCCGTTCAGCCGACCCGTCGAGTAGTTCCAGTTGTAGGTGACGACGGCGCCATAGGTGTTGCCCAGGTCCATCGCCAGCGGCTTGCCGTCCGCGGTGAACTGCGAGTCGGCCACGTATGTGCCCCAGCCGAACCCGCCGCCCATCCACACCGGCATGCCCGCGTCGTCGTAGAACGTGGTCACGTGCTCCGCGCCCAGCACCAAGGCGTCCGCAGTTGCGGCGTCGTCGTCGGTAGCGGTGACGCCAGGCAGTACCTGCTGGCGCACCGAGCCGTCGAGCCGGTACTCGTACGACGTCGTGAACTGACGCTCGACCAACCCGGTCAAGCCTGGCAGCTTGTCCGGCAGGACCGTCGTGGTCGACGTCGGGCGGTACGCCGCGTCGTAAGCGTCAACCTTAGTCGTATTTGTATAGCCGTCCTGGATCCGGGTCGAGCTGGACGCCAGACCAAGGGCGGGCTTTCCACCCGGTCCCGAAGTGGCGTCGTACGTCCACGACGAGCGCACCGTACCCGCGCCGTCCGCGACCTGGGTCGTGCGGCCGAGGTTGTCGTAGGAGTAAACGAGCGTGTTGGCCTTCTTGACCGCGTCGCTCGCCCCGGCCGCGTTGCCGTTTCCGTTGATGGTGCCGGTTCCTGGCTACTGACTGCGCCGCTCATCTCAGGTGCAGAGTCGGCCATCCGCTGCGGCTAGAGGTCCGTCTGGTTCAGGAGGCGGTCGGCGTAGCGCTCGACCATGACCCGCCGCACGTCTCCAGTGGCCAGCCGCTCCCGAGAAGTCGCGTCCGCTGCGCCAACGGCGCGGACGCCAAACTCATCGGCACACCATGCGCATCCGGGTGCGTGACCACAACCGGCTCAATGTCGCGCAACGACGCCACCCGCGCTCTCAGGGGACCCGTCGAGATGTCGGCGTTGCTGTAGGCGATCGAGACGTGCGGGTGGAACTCGGGGTTCTCGGGAACCTCGTCCCAGACCTCGGCGATGCCTGAGCGGATGCCGTCGCGCACAGCATTCACAACGGCCCTTAGCCGCACCAGCAGACCGGTAGCCTCGTCGTCGGCCTAAATCGGGCCGAGCGTCAACTCAAATGCTGGGACCGCCGCCAAGCGCTCGGCTGCGGCGCGGGTGATGGCCTTGACGTCGTCGTCGGAGACCTCGTCGGTAAAGCCGAGTCCCTGCATCGTCACCTGCGGCCACCGCTGCGGGATCAGATACAACCGCTCGACACCCGCCAGCTCTTCCTGCAGCCGGCCGACGAGCTCATGCAGCGGTGCCGCCGTGGCGTCATCGAACGTGAGGTGCCACTTGTAGAACGTGCGGCCAACGGACCAGCCGGGCACCATCACCAGTGGTTGACCAGCCGCTCCAGCCGGCCGAAATCTTCCAAGCAGTGAAACTGTCGAACTCTGGTGTCGGCGTCCGCCTTCTCCTCGATGGTAGGTGGGGTGACGGGATCAGTGTGGCCTGGCCCGAGAACTAGATGTGGCACGCACGAGCCGCGGAAACATTCAGATGTATGGCGTTGTTCGGGACCGTGATGGCGACAACCATGGATTACTTACCGATCACGGTGGTCCCGCTCATCAATCACCAGCGTGTAATTCGGGATTGCCTCAGAGCCACGCGCAGCAATGTTACCCCGCGCGGGCACCAACGTTCGGTTTGGCGCGAGACCACGTAGGCATGTATCACACCAAAAAACGGCCATCGCCCGCGCAGCTCCAACATTGTCCGCAACGAAGACCAGCCGAAGTGTCATATTCGCACAGTGCGGGCATCGGACATTTCCCAGGTTCGACGGATCGCTATAGGCAAGTTCGTACGCGTTGAGCCAGGATTGATATTCATTTATCGAGCTACTCGGACTCATCGACTTGACCACCAGGCATCCTCGAAGGCGATTGCCGCCTGCTCCCACTTGTTTGCTGCATCATATACCGTCGGGTACCCCATCCCGGAGTCGATCTGGTGCACATGAAATCTCTCGTGCGCGAGCGTGCGCGCCAGTTGCTCCTCGTTCTCAAAGGCATTTCGAAAGAGTGTGATTGTCTTGTCAGGAGCCGTACTTCCATAGGCCCCTGCTCGAGATTTGTCAATCCTCACTCGAACGCCCGTCAGATCGACGTCATACTTGCACGCCACGTCACAGACACTATCCATATTCATAGGGAGGCGGGCGCTCGGGGACTTCCCACCCGCCCGTAGAAGTGCACTCTCCGCGCTCGCCGCGCCACCTGCTGCCCGAGCTGCTCCGCTGGCCCCCGCGGTCGCAACCCTGGTTGCGCCAAAACTGCCAGCCCAACCGACCAACTCAAGCTCAAGTTGATCCTGCCATGCCAGTGGTCCGCGTTCGCCCCAAAACTCCCAGAAGAGGGCAGGGTCGTTCCATGCGTGGTATGTGTCGATTCCGAAATTCACCGAATTGGTGATGAAGAAGTCGCCCCACCCCTCTTGCGTCAGATAAGGGGGCAGTGCTGGCGGGATGGTGCCGTTGGCAACACCTTCATCGTAAAGAGACAGGTCGGAGGGATCTGCCACCGGAGCTTCGTCACCCGGGTCACTTGGCCCGCTAGATCCACCACCGTCGTACCCGTTGTCGCAACCACAACCACCGCCACTACCGGGGTCAAGTGTGTAGCCGACGTATTGGCCGGTGGGATCGCTCAAGGTGGTGGGGTTGTTGTTGGAGTAGGAGTACGCGTTCCACTGCTGGGGGTCGGTCAGGTCCATGACCGGGTCGATTGTGATGAACCGGCCGAGAGCCGTGTCATACATCCGTGCCCCGACCGCGGTCAGCCCGGTCGCGTCCAGCGGCTTGTCCAGGAATGCGTGGTCGCCAGCCCATCCGGCTGCTGCACCGGTTGTCCCACGTTCGACACCGAACGGGTCGGTGTACTTGCGGGTGACCACACCGGAGACGTTGGTGATCTGGATCTGAGCAGTGTTGTGGTGGTCGGGAACGATCGTTGCGACGTCGTCCCGGGCCATCCCCGTGCGCACTGCCACTGTCTTGCCCTCGAGGGCGTAGTACCGCGATGCCGTCAGCTGACTCGTGGTCTTGTCGAGCACGAGTTCTTGCCCGCCGGGCAGGTAGACCGTGGTCGTGGAGCCCTGCTCACCGGACTGGTGTCGGACCAATCGGTCGCCGTCGGCGGTGTAGACGTACTTGTCCCCGGCGGCCTTTTCGGTGTCGGAGACGGTTCCGTCGCCGTTCTGGTCACTCCCGACACTGGCCAGCTCGCCTTCGGCGTCCCAGGTCAGGGCCTGTGCGGCCTGGCCCGCCACGGCTCGCTGGAGCATGTTCCCGGAAGCGTCGTAGATGAACGACGAGGTCCCGGCGTCAGTCCCGGTAGCAGTCACCCCGGTGACCGCATGTGGCCGCGCCACACCCGGCCCGGAGGTCGGGTAGGCGTAGGTCGAGGTCGTCGACGTCGCGGCAGTACCGCCGACCGCCGGAGTGCGGGTCGTGACCCCGGTCCGATTGCCGATCGCGTTATACGAGTAGGTGTTCCAGTACGGCGCGCCCCCGCCGAGCACGGTCGAAGTCGTGGGCGACGTGGCGCAGTCGCCATTGGACGGCGTCCACGCCTGAGTCAGCCGGCGCGCCCAGTCATACCGGTAGCACTGCTGATCGGCCGGCTGGCCGCCATCCGCTGTCACCGGGGTGTCCTTGACCGAGGTCAGGTTCCCGGCGTCGTCCCACGCATACGCAGCGTTGACCAAGGAGTCGATACTGCCGTCCGCGCGGTGAGCGTTCTGGGTCACGCCGACCAGGCGGCGCGTGCCACGCTCGATGTTGAGGTAGTGCTGGTAGCTGTACTCGGAACCAAGGTCGAGGTAGTCCAGTTCGCCGAACGGCGAGTGGGTCGCCGCGACCACGTAGTACCCGTAGTTCCCCGCACCCGACAGGGCGTCGGGCAGGTTCGCGGCCCCGTAGTGGATCCGGACGTTCTCTGCGCTCAGCTGTCCAGCGGCCGGGTAGTCGGTCTCGTACAGGCGACCGTCCTGCGTGTAGGTGTACCCGGTCGTGTACGAGGTGCCCGCCAGGCTGCCCAGCGCCGTCACGTTCGTCGGAAGTGTCACCTTCTGACCGGTCGGCTGGTAGTCGTTGGAGTACCCCGTCACCGCGGTGATGTACTCCGCGGTGCCCTCCACACGGCTGCTGGAAGTGAGCTGTCCCTTCTGGACGGTGTCGTAGGCCCACTTGGCGCGCACCGTGCCGCTGACCCCGCCCGACCGCTGCGTGGTCTTCCGGTCCAGCGCGTCGTAGGTATAGCCGAGGATCTGGTTGCGAGCGTCCTTCGTGGTCAGGACGTTGCCGACCTCGTCATAGGTGGTCTCAGTGGTGCCCTTGTCCGGGTCGGTCGTGAGGGTCTGCCGACCCCGCAGGTCGTACTCGTAGCCCCACTGGTTGCCCGCGTCGTCGGTCACGGACTCCAGGCGGTTGGCGTGGTCGTACTTGTACGTCGTGTCGTGGTGCGTACCCGAGTGGGTCGCGCCTTCGTACTGACGCAGCTCGATCGTGTTGCCTCGTGCGTCATTGATCGTCGTGGTCGGGGTGCCACCGGCAGGCGGGTTGACGTGCACGCGGTCACCGGCGTAGGTGGTGAGTGTCGTCCACGATGGGTCGTAGTTGCCGTCCGTGTCGGGCATGTTGTCCTCGCCGACATAGAACGTCTCGTTCACCGCGCGGCCGGCGCCGTCGAACTGGGTGACGGTGCGAGATGGTACGGCGATGGTCGGTTTGGCGAGCGTCGTGACCGGGGCGCTGGTGTTGTACCAGCCGTCGTTCGTCTTGATCGGCAGGTTGCGCGAGTCGTAGATCGTGTCGGTCACCACACGTCCAGGCTGGGTATCCGACGCCGACGGTGCCTGTGTCTGAATCGAACGCAGCAGACCGTCGAAGATCTGGGTCGACTTCACGTACGCCGACGCGTCATGGTTCAAGGTCTCGGTGATCACGGCGTTCAGGCCCGTGGTCCGCACCCAGTACGCGTACTTGGTGTTCGGGGTCGCGGTGGCCTGGGGACGGCCAGGCTCCCAAACTTGCTTGAGCCGGCCCAGCGCGTCATAGCTGCCGGACGTGACCTTGCCGTTGGGGTCGGTGATCTTGATCGGGGAACCCCAGGCGGGATCGACCTCGGTGGTCGTCTCATGCACCGTGAGCGCGCCGGTCCCGTCAGGGTCCGGGCTTGTCACCTTGGTCTGCGAATTCAAACCCGCGGCGGTATCCACGTAGCTGGTCTCCGTGACCCGGAGCTTGGGGTCGGTGACCTTGGTCGGCCGTGCGTAACCGGTTCCGACGAGCTCGTAGTCCGTTGTCGTGGAGACGTACTTCGGGGTGGTCCCCTCGTACCGATCCAGCTCCTCAGTCTTTGTCACCAGGCCGCGCGACAGCGTGCCGCCGTCGTACGTGTACTTCGTCTCGGAGATCGCCTGATCCGGCAGTGTAGGCGTCTGGTCGCAGCGCACGCTGACAACGTCCTGCTGCTGCACCGGCGTCAGCTGATTACGGGCCAGCACCGCCGCGCTCGCGCCCGGGTTCACCATGTAGGCGGTGGTCGTGCAGGTCTCGTCTCCGGTGGTACTGGTGTCGCCCCGGTCGGACACCGTGTGCGGCCGACCGAAACCGTCGTGCACGGTGTCGACCTGCGTGACCATCTGACCACTGGCACGTTCCGGGGCTCGCGCGGTGGTCACCACCGAGCTAACACCGGTGTGGAACGCTTCCTTGGAGGTGTCGTCCGGATTCGTCGCCGTAGAGGACGAACGCCACGGCGTGCTCACCGTCGAGGACACCTGGGTGTCACCCGCGGCATCCTGGTAGGTGATCTCCTCGCGCACCATCCCGGCATACTGGTCGAGATCCGTGATGCCATCGACATCTTCCGACTTGACGGTGTTGCCATCGCGGTCGTTGCGGTCGCCGTCCATTCCTTGGAAGTACCGGTAGGCAGTCCGCAACCGCGGAGCGTTCGCATCCCCGCTGTCGCCGGTGTACACATCCACGCGGGAGTAGCCGCGGAGCTCACCCCAGGTGCGTTCCTTGGCCTTGACCAGCTCGTTGTCGTCGTAGTGCCACGCCGGGCCACCCGTGTACACGAAGTCCGTGGTCACCAGTGTGCCGCCGATCGCCGAGCCCGCCGACTCGGTCATCCGCTCCACCCGGTAGTGATGGAAATAGTGCTCCGTCGCTTCCTCCACGCCCGGTGGGGTGAAGAACACCGGCATGCACCGCTTGTCATTGCTCCACGGGTTGGCCGGAAGAACGTTCGACGAGCACTCCGTCCCGGAATAGTCGATAGCCGTGACGCCACCAGACTCAGAAAGGATCTCGTTCACGCGCAGGCGCGTCATCGCTTTGGCACCGTCGTCGCCAATGCCGTTGACCCGGTTCGCCAGCTGCTCACTCGTGAAATCGACCACCGGCAACGCGAGGTCATCAGTGTCGTCGTTGTTGCCACCCAGGCCCTTGTGGGTGATCGTGTCCAACCACAGGGTCGGCATGGAATCGCCGACCGTCGGCAACGTCTGGACCAGACCCCAGTTGTCGACACCCACCAAGGTGCCGTTGGACCGGATCTGTGTGGTGATCCCGGTCATGCGGAACCGGTCGAAGAAGACCTGGCTCTGCACGTCCGGGCACGTCGTGCTTGACGTGCACACCAGGTCCAGGGGCAGGTCGGGCCAGTGCGAACCGTGCTCGACGGTGCGGTCCTCGGCCGCGCACGTGAACGTGCTGGTCGGGATGCATCGCTCTCCGTAGGAGAATGCGACACGCGCCGGGGCCTCAGCAGTCGACCCGGTCTTGGTGCCGTACTCGATCGAGGCCAGGCGCCCGCCGGTGACGTACTGCGTGACGCCGCCGTTGTTGTTGTGGCCGTACCGGTTGACCTCACGGTTGTAGGTGTAGGTCATCGTGTTGCCGCGTACGTCCTCGACGTAGTCGAGCATCCATCGCCAGCCCATGGTGCAGGCAGAGCCCGAGTACGTCGTGACGTTGCACGGCTCGCCGGCGTGGTTGCTGTACACGCGCGCGAAGTAGACCGAGCCCAGCGCGGCTCCGGTGGCCGAGGTCTTGTTGCGCCCGAAGTAGTACTTGGTCCCGTCGTCCGTGGTGACGATCCAGTACTCGCCGGCGTCGGTGCCGTCCTCGCCCTCGCCCCACCCACCGGTCGCCCGGGTGACCATCGTGTTGTCGTCGTTCACCGGACGCCACGTGTCCGACTCACCGTCACGGACCAGCTCGGTCGCAGACCCGTTGAAGACGAGGGTGGCGTTGTTCGTCTTCCAGCACAGGTCGCCGGTGTCACGCGTCGCGTTGTTCGGCGCGACGTTGTTCTTGTCCTGCTGGTCTTCGACGCAGGGCACGTACTTGCGCTCCACGTACCCAGAGACGTTCGCCTCCCAGCCGTCACCGACCTGCGAGGACTGCGTGTTGCTAGATGCGACCTTGCCGTCCAGCGAAGCCGAGGAATAGGCCAGCGACAGCTGCGGGGACAAACCTCCCGGGACCGGTGGCGTCCGCATCGGGTAGGACCAGTTGAAGCTACCGGTCTGCTCGGACACGTCCCAAGACGCCGACGCCGACAACGACGTCGCGGCCCAGTCACCGTTCGGGCCCTCGTCCTCGGCCATCAGTGCGACCACGGTCTGGCTCTGGGCCGTGGTGCTGCTGGCCGAACGCGCCGCCGTGTTGGCCGTGCCCTCAGCGAGAAGGTCGACCTCACCCGACAGGATCATGGCGCCCGACGTGGCGCTCTCGCCGCGCTGATCGTCGAGCGTGACGTGGTCGAGTGGGACGCGCGTGCGGCACTCCTCCAGCTCTGGTGTGCTCAGGGCGCACTGCGGCAGCTGCACCAGCGTCAATCGGGAGGCAAGGTCGGCGCCCGCTCCGGCGAGGAATCCGACGTCCACTCCCACGCGCACGCGGGTGGTCTCGTCAGCGCTAGCAGTGGTACGGGAGGTTGTGACGGCGGCCGATCCTGATTGATCCAGGGTGATGACACCGCCGATCGCGCCGACCTGTGCCGCGATCGAGCGCGGCTCGTGCTCGACGCGGACGTCGCCGGCAGCAGCGACCGCGCTACGAGCAGCTCCCGCTTCCTTGCCGGCGGTCTGCTCGGCGGCCGCCTGTTCGATCTGCACGGGCAGCCCACCCGCGCGACCCTCAGCGACCCCAGCGGCCGGTGCGGGCAACGGCAGGGTGACGTCACCGGCTGCAGGCCACGTCACCGGGTCGGCCTCGACCCGGGCCTCAGGCGTGTCCTCGTATCCGGTCAGATCTGGTGCCGGGGAGTCCGGGTCGACGTCGACAGCCGGGACCGGCGTCTCCTCCGAGGAGAGAGATGTGTCCTTGAGCTCCTCGCCGTACTCGCGGCGCTCCTCCAGAGTCCAGTTGGCCCGATCATCATCCGCCGCCGCAGTAGCGGGCACGACGCCCGTCCCCATCAGCGTGATCACGACGGCTGCGGCCACGACACTCATGCCAGCCTTACCCGTCCACCTTGCCGCGCCGTACCCGCTCACGAATGTCTCCCGCTCGTAGCCGCTAGCACCTGACGTTCGGACTGCCCTTGCACTCGCGCCACTCATGACTCCACCTGCACCGAGCAGAGCCGTGCGATCTCGGCGACGGCCGCCGCATCGCTGCCCATCCCGAGGACCTGGTCCTCGTACACGCGGACTTCGTCGATGGCGCCCTTGAACTGCCACATCGGGCTGCCGTCGCTGACTCCCGAGCCCAGGCGCAGGGGTCCTGTCGCGTTCCAAGCGGGCTGGAAGTCCTCCAAGTCGGATTGCTCGACCTCGTGGTGGCTGTTGGGTCCGGCCGAGCAGGCGTACGCGTGGATCTTGTCCGCCGTGGCGTCGTGTACGCCGACCACGAACGTCCACTCGTCAACTACTACTGGCAGGTCCACGAGGGCGATTGTGTTGTCGGAATTCGGATCGTCGGTGTTGCGCATCCAGAATGCCCAGCAAGGCTCACCTTCAGTGGGGCAGTCGGCGGACGTTGACAACCCGAGGTGGAAACTTCCGACGTGCTCGCCTTCTTGCGTAACTGCGGCTGCCGAGCCAGTCACCTCGCTCGGGTGCAGGAAGGCTGAGACAGAGAACGACTTGTCGACGCCCACCACAGCCTTGGACGACTTGGCCACGTCACCGGGCGCATCGAACACCAGGGCACCATCCGGTACGCCTGTCTCCGCCGTGGAGCCAGGCGGGAAGGTGCCGTTCACACCGTCGTAGCCCCATCCCCAGCCCACCGTCGAAGTCCTCGTCAGACCGCCCGTTCCCGAACCTGCGAGGCTATTGGCGGCTACCAGTGGCGGTGTCGTCTGCCAGCCTGCGTCATTGAACCGCCAGATACCCGTGGCGTGCGGGAACCCGACGTAGAACTCGTACTGCACAGGAATCCCAGATGTGCGCCCAGACACGTCATACGCGTACGCGGCGAGGAAGTTACGTCCTGCACGCGTGACGTCAGCCTCCAACGTCCCGGTCGTCGACTGGCCCGGATCGATGTCCGCCCACTCGGAGGGTTCCGTGGTGTTGATGCCGTAGTAGAAACCTTCGACGTCGTTGGAACCGTTGGGCGACAACGTGAACTTGATTGGCGTGCCGATCCCGCCTGAGACGATCCCGGGTGGGTAGTTCGAGCTGGTGATCTTCGGGTCGTTCGGGTCCTCTCCATCGACCCGGAAACGGCACGATGGAACATCGTCCCAGGAGAGCGTCCTGGTCGTCTCCACGATCGAGTCCGTGGACTTGGCTCGCGCCTGCCAGCGGTACTCCTTGTCCTTCACCACACCACTGGTCACCGTTGCGGTGGCATCAATGCCCGGCCCGACCGGGCCCCGCCAGCTCGACTGCCAGACCTGCTCACCCGTCAGCGCAACAACCCGGAACTGCAGGTATACCGGGGTGCCGTCCGGGTCGTTGGTCCGGGCCTCCAGCGTTGGGTTGTCTGACCGGAGCACCGGCCGGTTCTCGTCCTGGTAGCAGTCGTAGTCCGGCGCCGCGGCACTTTCGTCGTTCTTGATGTCCATCGACGCTTCGCTCGGTGCCAGCGGCGGACGGTCATACGTGATCCGCAACGCTCCGGAGTCGCCCCGGTACTGCTTCCACCAGGTCATGCTCGTCTCGTTCGCGGCCTGCAGCCCGATCGCGATCCACGACTCGTCCGCGTTCGCCTGGACCTTGGCCCGCGTCGTAAAGTCGAACTCCGCCCGGCCGGTCGAGCAGCCCGCACGGTGCGTGCCCGACCATGTGTCCTGCACCGGTCCCCAGTCAGGCTGGTTGCTCCAGGTCGTTGCGCTGCTGATCCGGCCCGTGGCGTACGCGTTGACCTGGCGCGACGTGCAGTCCCAGCTCGTCGTCCCGTCCACACCGAACTCGGCGCTAACGATGTCAGCGCCGTCAAGGTTGGCGAGATAAGTGCCGTTGTTGTCCAGGGAGAAGAACTCGAACAACAGGCGCTCAGTGTTCTCCACGCCAGCGCACCGCGCGTCCCAGCTCGGATTGCAAAATCCCAGGCCTTCGGAGCCCTCGTAGTTGAACGTGGCCGTGGTCGGCCAGTGGCTCTGCACCATCGCGTACCGGGCCGGGGTGTGCGCACCCATCTCCGGGTCGAGGTAGAACGGCGCCACGCTGCCTGGTGCCGTCAGTGCCGCGCCGTCCGCCACCACCGTGAAGGCGTTCTCGGACAGCTGCACCTCCATCGCGGCGACGTTGTCGCCCAGGACGGGCTGCTCCACCCGGTCCGGCGCGTCCTGCTCCACCAGGGCGCGAGCGGAGGGGCTGCTTTCGGCCTGGTCGCCACCGGCGCTGTCCCACATCAGGGCAGGCCCCGACGTGAACCGGGGTGTCCCGTCAGACTTCACGATCTCGAACCCGCCCTCGCTCTCCTGCAGGGTCAGGCCGGCGGACGTCTCCAACGGAAAGTCGAGCCCCAGCTCGCCCACCGGGTCGCCGGTCCGGTCAACCAGGGCGTCCAGAGCGGCAGTGTCCTCGAGTCGCACGACCGGCGTCACCGAGGTCCCCTGACCATTCAGTGAAGCGACCAGCGAGATCCCCTCACCGAGGTCGTACGTCACGCGGTCGTCTTCGACGCTAACGGCCCCGGTGATCGGCAGCGATCCAGAGAACATCCGCACCTGGTCGCCGTCGGGCCCGATGACCGCCAGCGGCAGGTCAGCACCCGCAGCACCACCTGGGTTCAGCCAGATCGGCTCCACACCACCGGTAACGGCGAGCATCCCCGTGGCTGCGTCAGGGGTCGCTGCGATCTGGACATCGACCGGAGCCCAGGCTCCGTCGTCGTCCGAGTCCTGCCGCACCGCCGAGACCGCCGTGTCGACAGCGACATGGCCCGTCTCGGCCTCTACCACGGCCGTCTGCCACGGAGTGAGCGAGTCGGTCACCGTGACGTCGATGTCGCACTCCGCGGCGATGGCCTCAGCCTCAAGGACCGTGCCTGCCTCGGTCACCGCACAATCTGCCTCGACGGACACCGGCACCGCCTCAGCCGACTCCCATGCGGCTGCGGGAAGCCCGACCATCACTCCGGACGACAGCGCGAGGCAAAGCGCTACCGCTGCCCCACCACGAAGACGCCCATCCGCACGACCCGACGTTACCACCATTGCCACCGGTGCTCCCCTAGTCCGCAAAGGCACCACCAGGACAGTGGGACCAAGACCGCGAAACCGTATCCAATCGGACAAGTCATCAAATCGTTTCGCGACCTAGATCGTGCGGACTTCACCCGGGTGAGATCGGCGCGCTCGCTGGGAAATAACCCACAACGCCGATCGGAAATATCGGACAATCGGTCACCAGGGAGCCGATTCTGATCACCTGGACTCACGCGGATGAACGCAAGCGGCGGGCCCATCCAGGCCGAGCGTGTCGCCGTCACCCTTTAGCGATCAGAACCCAGCGCAACACTCCACCGTTCAGCCGTCTCCCGTGGAGGGCGTGATCCCGACGGAGCGACCAGGTCGTCAGTGCGCAACGCACTGCTCCCCATCACGAGGCTTCGTGGCCGACCCACGGCGCTCAATCTACGAGCCACCACGCAGTTCGCCGCAAGTAGGCCCCGAGTGAGTGCGGTTCGGACAACTCGTGCCTCGTCGCCGGAGTTCGCTGCGCACCTGTGGCGTAGAGCCAGGACTTCGGAATGGAGCCATCATGCCGTACACCAACCCAGCACCCGCCCACCCCACCCACCTGGTCCCGCTGGCCGAGGCCGCCGAGCACTTTCACGTGTCCGTCAAGACGCTGCGTCGCCGAATCGCAGACGGCACCATCGCGGGCTACCGAGTAGGCCGGCTCATCCGGGTCGACCTCGATGATTTGACACAGAGCCTTATTGTCACGATCCCGTCTGCGCGTTCCGTGTGAACGCCAGACAGATCGCGGCAGCGCGTACCGTGCGACCACAGCGGCTGGACCTCCTCGCGGAGGAGGTCCAGCCGCTCGAGCATCAAGCAGCCCTGTCCCTTCGGGACTTCGCACGCTCCTTCTCCAGCCGGATCTCCTCCCCCGCCGTCGCACTCATCCGCGCCGCGAGCTCGATGTCCCGAGCCATCGTCGCCTTCTGGTACCGCAGCAGCACCGTCACATCGGAGTGCCCGCCACGCCGCATGAGCTCAGCCAGCGTCGCCCCCTCCTGCGCAATCCGCGTCAGCCCCGTGTGCCTCAGGTCGTGGAACCGGTAGCCGTCCGGAAGCCCCGCCACGGCGCCCCGAGCGCCCGCCCAGATGCCGTTCCACCGCGACGCCGACAGGTACTGATTACCCCGCGCTGCACCCGGCACCACCGGCGCCATCCGCCCCCGTCCGACGTGCTGATCGAGGTGCTCGCGCAGCCGCTCGATCATGAGCGGAGGCACGGCCATGGACCGGCGGCCGCTGTCCGACTTCGGGTCCGAGAGCTTCCCCGTGCTCCCGTTCTTCTGCCGCCGCACATGCACGATCGCCGCGGTCCGGTCGCTGTTCCAGACGATGTCGTGCCGCTGCAGCCCCAGCACCTCCCCGCGCCGAAGCTGGCACCACGCCGCGAACAGCACAGCGATCCGCCAGGGCTGAGGCACAGCCGCGTGGAGCGCGTCGACCTGAGTCGGCGTGGCGACGTCGTCCTCAGGCGTGTGGGAGTCGTCGTGCCGCACGGACTTGCGCCTCGGCGTCGGAACATCCGGCATCTTCGCGAGAACCCCGTCACGTACCGCCGCCCGGAGGATCATCTTCAGCACGTCGACGGCGTCACCCGCGATCCCGTTGTGCCGGGCGTCCTCCTTGAGCACCGAGGGCATGGCAACGAGCTTGATCACGAGCGCGCGTACTCGGTCGGTATCGATCTCCCGGACCTTCACGTCCCCGAGCGGTGCCGTGAGGTAGTTGCGCACCCGCCCTCGGTACGCGAGCACGGTCCCCGGCCGGCGGAGCTTGCCGCCCTTGCCGGGCTCGGTCGCGATGCGTTCCAGCCACCGCTCGGCGTACTCGCGGAAGGTCACGTCCCTCGCGGCTGCGGCCTCCGCGGCAGCCCGACGTCGTCGGACGGCCTCGCCGGGCGGAAGCCACTCCCCTCGGCTGATCGCCGCGTGCACACCGTTGAGCCACGCACGAGCGTCACCCTTGGTGAGAAAGGTCAGCGGCTTGTCGTCCTCGGTCCGTGCCGAGTAGACCTTGTCGTCCGGACCCACAAAACGTGCCTGCCAGCGCTTCGAGGGCAGCTTGCGCAGCCTGCCCCATGCCTCTCGCTTCTGCGGCCTTACCTCGGTCTTCGTGCCCATCGTCGGTTCCCTCCTGGTCGTATCGGCGTGCCTCCTGCGTGCCTCTCGGGGAGGCAATTCGGGGCTCCTCACGTCCATAGGTGTCCACGACACCCCAGGACGCGAAGAGGCCCGGATCCGCGGAATTCCGCGGATCCGGGCCTCTGACCAGGTTCGACTCCCGAGAAACCGGGAGACCGGTCTCAGAAGTTGATCATGTGGCCGGACGCCGCCCAGACACCAACGACCGAAGAAACTCCCGAGTCTCCTCATCCGTGGAGTAGATCAGCGTCCCGACCATCCCCCGAGTAAGCAGAACCTTGTAAGTGTTCCGGGTCAGCCGTTCGAACCGAGCATCAGTGACACTCTTCTTGGTCAGCTCCCCGTCGCGACTCTCAGCCCGCTGCACGACCCACGCCCCTCGACCCGCACCGGCAGCCTGTCGCCACACAAGGTCAGGACCAAGGATCACTCCGTTCCAGTCGTACTCGAACCCCTGCGCCGTATACACGCACCCCACCTGTCCGAACCCAGCGGGATCGGTCGCCCACAAAGGAGACGGCGGCGCCCCGCCGACCGCGCGTTCGCCACGCAGATTCCACGGACGCTGCCAGGCGCCGATCGTGACGTCCGGAACGAGCGACCCATCGTCGCGGGGATCGGACCACGGCCAGCAGAAGCCGGCCGTCATCCGCGCGCCCTTGCCTGCATTTCGGTAAGCCTGCAGCCGCGACTCGAGTTCCTCGGGCGAGTCCACAACGTCGACCTCGAAGTTCTCATCCACGCCGTCCCACGGCTGAGGTCCGTCCTCGACATCACGCAGACCGAGCAGGCGCTCGACCCACTCGATATACGCGAGGCTGCCACCGGAACGGAACTGATCGGTCAGGTCGATCTGACGCACCTCGAGCCCCTTGGCCTCAGCAGCGAGACGAATGTCGTCAGGTGTTCCCATCTCACCGGGCCGCACCACCTGGTTCTGATCCAGCAGGAAGACGGGCACGCGAGCCGCGTCGAGCAGTTCGTCGACCTGTGCTCGTGCCCGCTCGCGGAGTTCCTTGCGGGTGTACCGGTCCACCGACTTCTCCCGGATGCGGTGTGCCTCGTCCAGGATCAGTACCTCGAGGCCGTTGCGTTCGGCCTCCATGAAGTTGTTGAAGTACTTGAACAGCCCTTGCGTCCGCGTGGAGCCCTTCCCCGCGACCTTTCGAAGCGTCTGGGTGAAGCTTCGTGAACCCGTCGCATGGATCGCCGTCCGGCCCTCCCGGGCAAGCTCGCCCATGAGCGACAGCGCGATCACGGACTTGCCCGAACCCGGGCCACCCGTCACCAGGACCACCGACTTGGAATCGGCGGTTACCGCCTTCTTCACCTGGTGCAGCACCAGGTCGCGCGCCGTCTTCTGCTCGTCAAGGAGAACGAACTGCTCCTGCTCGCGAATCTCCTTGGCCACGACAGACATGAGCTGCTTGGAAGGTGCGGTCTTGGAGCGAACGAGGCGGTCTGCAGCCTCGGCACCTGACGCGTCCTTGGCAAGCAGCGACTGCAGGTGCGCGATGAACTGGCTGCGGCGCTCTCCCGTGAACATGGGGGCCTGCGCGAGCTCCTTGCTCGCGAGCAAATCGCCGACGCCGAAGTCGGTCGCGTTGTGGAGGTACACGACGCCCTGAAGCTGGTCGGGCGTGTGCTCGAAGGCCTTTGCGAAATCACGCAAGTACTGGACGTAACCCGCGACCTGAGTGCTCGGGTGCGACGACAGATAGCCGGCGCCATCAACCTCGACGAGCGCGTCGTCGTCCTCCCACAGGTGCGCCTCGCTCCATTGCTTGAGCTCGACGACCACGTAGGAGTGATCTCCTGTTCGCGGATGGACTCCCGCGAGGATCGCGTCAGTTCGCTTCGACGTCAGCGGCAGGCGGTGCTCCAGCAGCACTTCCACCTGGTCCAGGCCGGCATCGCTCAGGTCGCGAGCGAGAGCCGGTAGCGAGTTGCGCCACGAGCGACGCTCGCCCGCACCGACGTACACACCTTGGCGAGAGAGCTGGTCTGCGAGATGCGTCTCCACAGCGGATGAGTCTGAGGTGAGCGACGACGACAACGACGCCGCCGAGTAGCGGATGACCGACAAGTACGTCCCCTGAGCAGCACGAATGAACGTGCGGCGGGGACATATCCGCAGGTCAAGCCGGAAGTCCGTCGATGCCGCGTAGGCAGGTCGAGTCTAGGCAGGTCAGGCGCGTGCGAGTCGACGGCGCACGGGCGATTCGCCCAATCAGGAAGCAGGCTGGGGCGGCGGAGGAAACCGCCCGTCGTTCCGCGAGATCTTCGCGTGGCCGGCCTGTACCAGATCGACGCCGCAGACGTCGGCCAGCTGGACCAGGTACAAGAAGACGTCGGCGAACTCTTCCTCGACATCGCCTCGCGTGCGAGGGTCGGCAAGCTTTTCGTGGACCTGGTCGTCCGTGAGCCACTGCATCTCTGCGAGAAGCTCGCCCACCTCGCCACCCAGCGCCATCGCAAGATTCTTCGGTGTGTGGAACTGGCCCCAGTCCCGGGCGCGAGCGAAATCGCGGAGTCGGTCCCTGACGGACTCGATGGTGGTGGCGTCGTCCATGAGGTTGATTCTGCCCCGCTGTACGACTCCCCCCACTTCGACGCCGCTCGGCGAGGGGCGATGAAGCAGGGATCGTCGATCGACCCTCAGGCACCTTCCACGAGAACGACTCGGAAGATGGCTCCCTTGAACCGGTGCTCCGCCGCCGCCTGATAGGCGGGGCTGTCGTACCACGCGCGGGCAGCGGCCGTCGTCGGGAACTCGATCACCACGATTCCCTCGGGTGCAGGGCCTTCGAGGATCTGCTGCTCGCCGTATGCGGCGAGGATCTTGGCGTCATGTCTTTCGAACGACTTCCCGACATTCTCCAAGTAGGCGTCGACCTCGGACTGGTCGTGCGTGCTTTCCTTGAAGAACACGACGTAAGCACTCAAGGCGGGGCCCTTTCGAACGGCTTCTGGCGATGCGTGTCGTTGAGGCGTCCAGCCAACAATCCATCTAACGCCTGTGAGCGCCGAGCATAGCGACTGGTCAGAGATGCCGACCGCGTGGCGTCGTCACACGGCGGCGATCGGGAGCCGCCGGATGTCCACTCGCTGCACGATTCCCCTCCCGGCATCAGGCCCGCCACACCGCACTGATCACAATCACTACACCGATCAACGCAAGCACCCCGTAGAACGGCAGGATCGACCACGACCTCCAGACGTTCCAGCCGGGCAGCCATGGCCTGCGCGCGGCCGCCAGCCGGCCCGGCCGCGAACCCGGCCGCGCCGGCACAGCGACACCGGAAGGGTCCAGCGAGAAGGCTCTGATCGGCGCGGCGTTCCGCGCGACGGCGTCGTAGAGCTGCCGGTACTCACGCTCGACGCGCAGGTAGTTGGCGTCGATGTACATGAGCAGGAGCACCGTAGCCAGCCCGAGCAGCGCCAGGCCGGCGGACCGTTCGGTCACGCCGAACCCGTACAGGGCTGTAACCACCGGGAGCAGCCAGGTCTTCACGTTCGCCGAGGCGCCGGCCATACGGGTCACGACGGCCTGGACGAGCTCAAGATGCTTGCGACGGTCCTCACCGCTCGGTCCGTCACCCACAGCCACCCCGGTCTGGCATGCCGTGCGCAGCAGCGCCCATGCCTCGTCCTTCTCGGCCTCCGAGTACCTCGTCCTGGCGGGCCAGATGCGTCCCATCGCATCCCCGGCCCGTCTCGGCACGAGGTGTACGTGCAGGTGGAACACAGTCTGCGTGGCGGCCGCACCGTTCGACTGGATGACGTTGAGGCCTTCGGGACGGAGCGCCTTTCTGACGACGCCGGCGAGCCGCACGCAGACTCGCCCGAGGTAGGCGGCCTCGCTCTCGTCCAGCGCCCAGATGTCCGGTACGTGACGGCGCGGAACGACGAGGACGTGCCCGACGACCGCCGGCTTGGTCGGGAAGAAGGCCACCACGCGTTCGTCCTCGTAGATCACGCGGGCGGCCGGATCGTCCCCGCGAACGATCCTGCAGAACGAGCACCTGTCGGACGTCGTCAAGGTCGGCACCTCTCCGCGCAGGGCAGGACACGGGCGTCACCACTGTCCGTGTCCCGGATGTCACCTTCGTGACGATCCTTCCAGACGGTTCGCATGACGGAAACACCCGCCAACCGGTGGTGGCGCCGGACGACGCCGGTCGGGAAGGATGACGGGCACCAGGCATCTCCACCCAGGTCAGAGGAGTGCGATGACGCGGGACGTGTACCAGCTAGCCCAGGTCTTCAACGAATCGCAGGCGTCGGGCATCACCTACGTCGCGCCGGCCGAAACACAACGACTCAAGGGTTCGCTCGTGACGCCGGGAAAGCACGTCACCCTCGTCGGACCGTCCGGGAGCGGCAAGTCGACCGTCGCCGAGCGGGCACTCGCAGCAGCCGGGTTCGACGCGGACCGGGTCCTCTCCTTCAACGCCCGGGCCCATACCGGGGCGCAGAGCATCTTCACCGTCCTCGGCGCCGAGCTCGGCGTCGGGCGGACGGCGAAGGCGGTAGAGCCGAGGCTGCGGGAATTCGACCTGATCAAGATCGAGGACGTCCACCGCCTCTCGCTCAAGGCGCGCACCCAGCTCGCCTCGCGCCTCAAGCTCTGGCACGAGAGCGGCATCCGCGTCTTCATGATCGGGATCGCCAAGACGAGCGACGCGATCCTCGGCCACGACCCGGAGCTCGCGATCCGGAACGACACCTGGTATCTGGGCACGCAGAGCGACACGTTCATGGACACGCTCATGACCCAAGGGGAACGCGCCCTCAACATCAAGTTCGACGACGCGACCCGTGGTGCGGCGATCAGGGCCGCCAGGGGATCACCGTCGATCTTCCAGGCGATCTGTCGGTC
Source organism: Promicromonospora sp. MEB111 (assembly GCF_030209445.1). GTDB lineage: Bacteria > Actinomycetota > Actinomycetes > Actinomycetales > Cellulomonadaceae > Promicromonospora. Next base: position 144,562 of record NZ_JARVSD010000011.1, on the reverse strand, counting down.
TGCTTGTGTCGAGGCCGACGTGATGCGGACGGCCGCGGAGCCGCAGCAGGTCGCCATCGACCTCGCCGTCGTCGCCCCGCAGATCGCCAAGCAGTTCGACGGCCGCTACATCCGGAAGATCGTCCGCCTGACACAAGGGCGGCGTTCTGTGCACGACGTCTATTTCAAGTTCGTCCAGCGCGCCGCAACCAGCGAGGGGTTCCGCACCACCTACAAGGAGCTGGACGCCGCCGTCGTCGGAACCGCCGACCCGGCCATCAAGGGCCGGGTCAGGAGCGCGTTCCGCCGCGCGATCGATTCCCTCCCGGCCGTGATCGAGGAGAGCGGCCTGGACGCGACCCTTACCTACGAGCACCGGACCCTGCGGATCGATGACCCGGCCTTCCGCTTCTACCTCGACCACCTCGACCTCACCCAGGTCAGCTCCGAGGTGGTCCCCCGTCGGTCGAGGTACGAGTACGACGTGGCGGTGTCGTTCGCGGGGAACGACCGGTCGGTCGTTCAAAAGTTCGTCGAGATGCTCGAGGAACGAGACCTCAAGGTCTTCTACGACTTCAACCAGCAGGCGGAGCTCTGGGGAAAGGACCTACGCCGCGGGCTCGCCCGCATCTACGGGGAGCAGGCACAGTTCATGGTCATCTGCTTGTCCGACGACTACCCCGAGCGCGACTGGACGACGTTCGAGTACGAGGTCGGAAGGAACGCGGCGAGCAAGCGGACCGAGGACTATCTGCTGCCCCTCATCGTCGGAAACCGGCCACCCATCACGGGGCTGCCCGCGACCTACGGCTTCCTCAGCCTGCAGGACCAGCCGATGGAGAAGGTGGCGGACCTTCTGCTGGAGAAGCTCGCCGCGGTGCAGGAGATCTCCCCGAGCGCTCTGCGGCTACGTCCGGCGCCCTGACATCGACGCCGACCTCACCGGACCATCCAGATCTTCACGATCCCGAGATCGTCCCTGAACGACGCGCCCTCGGTCCTGAACCCGCACCTCTCGTCGAACCGACCCGCTCATCGACCACCACGGGCTCGGGGAGCTGACCGGCGCGCAGCATCAGGTAAGCAGAAGCACCGCATCACCCCGCCACGTCCAGCACCAGCTTCCCCCGCGTCCGATTCCCCTCCCCCAGCCGATGCGCCTCCGCGACCTGCTCCAGCGCAAAAGCCCGCTCCACCTCGACCCGAACCGCACCAGAGTCGACCAGCCCACCGATCGTCGTCAGTGCCGGTGCATCAGGCTCCACCAGGAACGCGCTGGCACGCACCCCAGCCCGACGAGCCACGACCGCAAGCCGCTCAGAGACTCCGCTAGGGATCGACACAACCAACCCGCCAGCACGGGTCACCGACACCGACCGCACATCGGTGTAGTCATGAGCCCCGACCAGGTCGATCACTACGTCGACCTCGCCGGCGACGTCCTCGAACCGCTGCCGGGTGTAGTCGATCACCTGGTCGGCCCCCAGCTCCTTGAGCCAGGCGTGCCTCGGTTCGCTGGCCGTGGCCACGACCTCGGCACCGAGGTGGCGCGCGAACTGCACGGCCAGGTGCCCGACGCCGCCGGCCCCCGCGTGCACCAGCACGCGCTGCCCGGCCCGCACAGCGGCGGTGTCGACCAGCGCCTGCCATGCGGTGAGCGCGGCGAGGGGCAGGGCCGCGGCCTCGACGTGACCGATCGAGTCCGGCTTGCGGGCGAAGTGGCGCGAGGGCGCGGTGACGAACTCGGCGTAGGCACCGGCGGGCCGCGGGAACCACGGCAGCGCATAGACCTCGTCGCCGGGCGCGAGCGTGGTGACGCCGAAGCCCACCTCCTCGACGACGCCGGAGACGTCCCAGCCCAGGATCGCCGGGAACGTCTGCAGGCCGGCCATGCCCTGGCCCGCACGGGTCTTCCAGTCCACCGGGTTGATCCCGGCGGCGTGCACCCGGACCAGCACCTCGGTCGGCAGCGGCTCCGGCCGGGCGACCCGCTCGACGGTCAGCACGTCGGGTCCGCCGAACTCCCTGATGGTGACGGCCCGCATCGTGTCCTCGCTCATGTCCACTCACTCACTGTCCGTTGAAGGTCGATCGCCGGGCCAACGCCCGGCGAGACCCACTCTGGGGCGCACCGACGGCGCCCAGTGAGTGGCCTGAAGGTCACCTGTCGTACCATTCTGGCCATGCCGCATCATGTTGCCGTCCTCGCTCTGGACGGCGTCCTGCCGCTGGACCTGGGCATCCCCGCCCGCGTGTTCAACGAGGCGCGCGCCGCCGACGGCACCCCGCTCTACTCCGTGAGCACCTTCTCGCCCGGGGGCCGGGCGGTCCGTACGCGCGAGGACTTCCGCATCGTCGTCGACCACGACGAGTCGGTGCTGCGGACCGCGGACACCGTGGTGATCGCCACCCAGGAGCCCGGCGAGCACCTGCTCGCGACGGGGACGCTGCCGGACGACCTTGCCGCGATCCTGGACCAGGTCCGGCCACAGACCCGCATCGTGAGCCTGTGCACGTCGGCCTTCCTGCTCGCGGCGGCCGGCCTGCTCGACGGCCGGCGGGCCACCACCCACTGGACGCTGTGCGACACCTTCGCCGAGCTCTTCCCCGACGTCGAGGTCGATCCGGACGTGCTGTTCGTCGACAACGGGCGCATCCTGACGTCCGCCGGCGGCGTCGCGGGCATCGACCTGTGCCTGCACCTGGTCCGCCGGGACCACGGGGCGGCCGTCGCGGCGGCCGCGGCGCGTCGGTGCGTGGCGGCCCCGTGGCGGGAGGGCGGGCAGGCCCAGTTCATCGAGCACGCCGTCCCCCGGGAGACCGACCGTTCGACGTCGGCCACCCGGGAGTGGGCCCTGCGGCAGCTGGCCGAGCCGATCACGCTGGAGGACATGGCGCGGCACGCGCACATGAGCGTGCGTACCTTCACCCGCCGGTTCAGCAGCGAGGCGGGCACCAGCCCGCTCAAGTGGCTGAACCAGCGCCGGCTCGCACACGCACGCCTGCTCCTGGAGTCCACCGACCTGCCCGTCGCCCGGATCGCCGCCGCGTGCGGCTTCGGCGATCCGGTCGCGCTGCGCAAGCAGTTCCACGCCTACCTGGGCCTCTCCCCGGTGGCCTACCGCCGTGCCCACAACGCGCCGGAGCCGACGGCGCGACCCGAGGCCGTCCTAGGCTCAGCACGATGAACGGCCCGACGACCGCCCACGCGCCCCCGCCCCGGCAGCCGCTGCGAGACCGCCTGGTCGACTGCGTCCTGATCGCGCTGGCCGTAGCGCTCGCCCTGATCGCCCTCCAGGTGCAGACCACCGAGCCCGACCCACTCCCCACCGGACTCCTCGTCGCCGACCGCCTCACCGGCCTCCTCGGCTGCATCGCCCTGTGGTGGCGCCGCACGTACCCGGTCCAGATCGGTATCGCCCTGGCCGCGACAAGCGTCTACTCCGAGACAGTCACCGGAGCCGCGATCGTCGCCCTCTTCACCGTCGCCGTGCACAGCTCGATCCGCGCCACGGCAACTGTCTGCGCCATCAGCGTCGCAGCCCTGAGCACCTACCAGCTCGTCTGGCCCGACCAGAGCACCCCGCCACTCACCGTGTTCACCATGATCGCCCTGGGTAACGCCGCGACCGTCGCGTGGGGCCTGACCATCCGCAACCGACGAGCCCTCGTCACCTCCCTGCGCGAGCGCGCCGCGGCCGCCGAGGTCGAGGCCCAGCTCCGCGCCGAGCGCTCCGAACGCGAAGCCCGCGAGACCATCGCGCGCGAGATGCACGACGTCCTGGGCCATCGCCTGTCCCTGCTCAGCGTCCACGCCGGCGCCCTCGCCTACGCGCGCACCGCGCCGCCCGACGACGTCGGCCGCGCCGCCGAGGTGGTCCGCGAGAACGCGCACCGCGCCCTCCAGGACCTGCGCGACGTCATCGGCGTGCTCCGCGCGCCCGTCGGAGAGCTGCCGATGCCGGCCGCAACAGACGTCCTCCAGCTGGTCGAGGACGCCCGCGCCACCGGTACCGAGGTAACCCTCCTGGACGACGCCGGGCTCACCACCGGCGCACGAACCATCCCGGACGTGCAGGGCCGCACGCTCTACCGCATGGTGCAGGAGTCGCTGACCAACGCGCGCAAGCACGCCCCGGGCGCACCGGTCACCGTCCGCATCACCGGGCGGCCCGACGACGTCGTCGTCGCCGAGGTGACCAACGCGCGCCCCGCAGCCACACCCCAATACCCCCAAGGCTCCGGGACCGGACTCCGCGGACTCGACGAACGCACCCGCCTCGTCAACGGCGCTCTCGACCACGGCCCCACCGACCGAGGCGGCTGGCGCGTCCGGCTGCGCCTACCCTGGCCGACGTGACCCATTCCGCCCCCGGCGACGAGCCGGCCATCGACGTCCTCATCGCCGACGACGACGCCATGGTCCGCTTCGGCCTCAAGATGATGCTCGACGGCGCCCCCGACCTCCGCGTGGTGGCCGAGGCAGGCGATGGCGCCGAAGCGGTCGAGCTGGCCCGGCGTCACCACCCCGACGTCGTGCTGATGGACATCCGGATGCCCGGCACGGACGGGCTCACCGCGACCGAGATCCTGCGCGGCGACTCCCCCGCACCCCAGGTCATGGTGCTGACCACGTTCGACGCCGACGCCCACGTGCTGCGCGCGCTCCGGGCCGGGGCGGCGGGGTTCCTGCTCAAGGACACGCCGCCCGACGAGCTCGTCGTCGCCATCCGGCACGCGGCCCAGGGGCGCCCCGTGCTCTCACCTGAGGTGACCCGGCGGCTCATCGCCAAGGTCGCGGAGTCGGACGACGACGCCCGGCGCACCACGGCCCGCGAGCGCCTCGACGCGCTCGGTGAGCGGGAGCGGGAGGTCGCCGTCGAGATCGGGGCCGGGCGGTCCAACGCCGAGATCGCGGCGCGCTTCTTCCTGGGTCTGACGACGGTGAAGACCCATGTGTCGTCGATCCTGGCCAAGCTCGGTCTGAACAACCGGGTCCAGGTGGCGCTGCTGGTGCAGGAGGCCGGGCTCGACTCCCCCGACGGACCGGAATGACCTGCGCGGGCGAGGAGGCTCCGACTTCGGTCGGCGAGTCCGGACCCATCGGCCGATAGCCCAGGTCGGACGGCGTTCCTAGGGTCGATCGCATGCCTGGATCAACCCGTTCCCCGAACGCCGCGCTGCGCATCGCCGCTGTGCTCGCCGTCGTCTCCCTGGCCGTGTCCGGGTGCGCCGCCGGCGCGGGCGGTGCGCTGACGGCGTCCGCCGCGAGCGGCGCGCCCGCCGCGCCGAGCGCCCCACCCGCCCCGGAAGCGACAGCCCCCACCCCCGACCCGATCGACTGGGCCGAGTGCGGCCCCAACCTGGACTGCGCCACCGTCGAGGTCCCGCTGGAGTACGCCGAGCCGGGCGGCGAGCAGATCCCGCTCGCGGTGGTCCGGCACCGCGCCACGGACCCCGACCGGCGCATCGGCAGCCTGTTCATCAATCCCGGCGGACCGGGTGTGCCCGCCTCCGAGATGGTCCGGTCGATCGACCCCGCCGGCGAGACCAGCCCGTTCTCGCCCGACGTCGTGGCGCGCTTCGACGTCGTCGGCATGGACCCGCGCGGCGTCGGGGAGTCGGACGCCGTCCGGTGCCTCACCGACGAGCAGCGGGCCGCGCAGGCCGCCGAGGACCGCGACCCGAGCATCCCGGGCGGCAAGCCGTTCGGGCAGCTGCTCAAGGACGCCCGGACCTTCACCAAGGGCTGCGCCACGCACCAGGACCGCGCGTTCCTGGCGAGCATGTCCACGGACAACGTGGCCCGCGACCTGGACCAGGTGCGCGCCGCGATCGGCGAGGACCGGATCACGTTCTACGGCGCCTCGTACGGCACGGTGGTCGGCCCCATGTACGCCACGCTGTTCCCCGAGCGCGTGCGCCAGATGGTGATCGACGCCCCCGTCGACACCGACCTGTGGCAGAACGACCCGCTTCGCCTGCTCGACGACGTCGCGCGGTCCAACGAGGAGACCCTCGACCTCTGGTTCGAGACGTGCCGCGCCGAGGGTGTGGCGGCGTGCCCGTTCGGGGACGGCGATCCGGAGGCAGCGTTCGACGCCCTCATCGCCGACCTGGAGCGGGAGCCCCTGCGGGTCCCGCCGGTCGAGGGCCTCACCCCCGGCGGGACGCTCGACGGCGCCATGGCGCTGGAGGGCATCCGCGCCGCGGCGGGCGTCCGCACACTGTGGCCCTCGCTCACCGCGGGCCTGCTCTCCGCCCAGCAGGGCAACGGGACGTTCCTGCACTTCCTGGTCTCGAACGTCACGGTCGCGCCGTTCGGCGGCCCGTTCGCCACCCTCCAGGAGCCGCACACCGCCGTCCGCTGCGCCGACTGGCCGTCCCTGCGCAACCTGGGCGAGCACCGGGCCGCCGCCCGCGAGATCGCCGCCCGCGGCGAGCGCCTGGGCAGCCGGGCCGCCTACAGCGCGCTGAACTGCGCGCTCTGGCCGGCCACGAACGAGGACCGCTTCACCGACGAGCTCACCGGCGCCGGCGCGCCCCCGATCCTGGTGGTCGGCGGCGAGGTGGACAACGTGTCGCCGTACCACTGGGCGCAGGCCATGACCGAGCGCCTAGAGGACGCCGTCCTGCTCACCCGGACGGGCGTGGGCCACACGTCCTACCGCACCAGCGGGCCGTGCATCGACGAGGCGGTGGACGCGGCGCTGATCGACGGCGTGCTGCCCGCCGAGGGCACGGTCTGCGAGGCGGTGCCGGCGGGGACGACGCGGGTGCCGGCTCCGGCGGGCGAGTAATAGTCCGGATGCCGACCGAGGCGACTCGCAGCCCCGCGAATCAGCTCGCGGCGCGCAACGCCTCGGTCGGCACCCATTCGGGCAGCGCTTCCCGCTGGCCGAGCCACGCGTTCGGCACGCCGACGACGCCGTCCCGGTCACCGTGCCCGGTGTACGCACCCACGATCCCGCCGACGATCGCAGCGGTGGTGTCGACGTCCCCGCCGGCCTCGACACAGGCCTTGATCGCCGCGGGGTAGTCAGTCAGATGGGTAGCTGCGACCCACAGGCAGAACGGCACGGTGTCCTGCGCCGAGACGCGTGACCCGTTCCCGAGCTTCCAGGCGGCCTCGCCCACCGACGCACCCAACAGGTCGCGCGCGGCGGCCACGCCCCTGGCTGTCGCACCGGACAGCAGGTACGGCTCGACGCTGTCGAGCACCTCCTCCGGCTTCGGGATGACGTGCGCAACCGACGCGTCGGCCACGAACGCCGTGGCCACCGCGACGACGACCGCGCCGGCGATCCCTTCCGGATGCGCGTGGGTGACCTCCGACGAGCGGATCGCCTGCTCGGCGGCATGGTCCAGGTCACCTGCGAAGTAGGCGCCGAGCGGCGCGACCCGCATGGCCGCGCCGTTGCCGAACGACCCGGCGGGAAACGCGGCGACGGCCGCCTCGCGCCACGGCACGCCGTCCCGGATCTGGTGCAGCACCTGGACCGCGCCCGCACCGTAACCGCGGTAGGGATCGCACCGCTGCGCGAAGTTCTGAGCGATCCTGTCGCGGTCGATCTCACCGTGCTGGATCAGCTCGGCGGCGACGGTGCAGGCCATGTCGGTGTCGTCGGTCCAGGGCCACGGGCCGGGCGGCAGGGTCCCTTCCCCGAGGAACAGGGCCGGATCGTTGGTCGGGACGAAGTACTGGGCACCGAGCGCGTCGCCGGCCGACAATCCGGCAAGGCTGTTGGCGCACAGTGCGACTCGTTGCTCGGGATGAATGGTCGGGTCAAGGCTGCGTGGCACCCGCAGATCCTGTCAGGCGGAGGACGTCGCGGCCAGCAGCAATCACGACCCGCCGGGCCGATCAACGGCAGAGGCCGTCGACCCAGACCCGCAAGTCGGGCAGTCCCGCCGGTGCCTCCGCGACGATCTGCTCCACGGGCCTACGGCGCCCCGGCGCGAGCAGCTCGGCAGCCCGCACAAGCTCAGCATGGGGGCGCACGACCCGGTCAGGCTCGGGCTGGAAGTAGCGCTCACCAGGCTCGAACTCGCTCGGGACGTCGTGCGGCCCGTACCCGTGAGCGAAGAACCACAGCGCGTCCCAAGCATCGGCGGCCAGGACGGCGACGTCGCCGTCCGACCCGAGATAGATCACCGGCTGATCCGCCAGGTCCGCACCCGGCCGGATCGTCCACGAGCAGACGTACCCGCCACCGCCGTCCTGCCCGAAGGGACGAAACTCCTGGCCGGTGACCTCCGGACTTCCCGTCCAGTGCCGGAACCACCAGCCGGTCTCCGCAACAGGCTCCAGCCCGGGGTAGGGCTCGAAGGCGACGCCCCGCCCGTCGTCGTAGTCGTGGCAGGCGTCCATGATCGCGCGCAGCGGCGGGGGCACGTCCTCGGGAACGGGCGGACCGGCCACCTCCCGCACCCAGGCTTCCACCGCAGCGGCATCGTCCTCCGTCAGTCCTAACGTCGGGCTGACGTGGTGCAGCAGCGCCGGACCAGGATGCGCCGCCTCGACCCACTGCACGTCGAGGTCACGGATCTCGTCATCGAGCCAGACGAACGGACGCCCCGCCGCGAACCGGACCAGAGCCGCCGCTTTCCAGTGCAGCCCGCCGGGCACCGGGACGTCGTCGTCCTGGTCGAAGTCGACAACCGGCAGTCGGCCGAGCGCCAAGATCGGCGCGACGACGTCGTTCGCGTCCTGCCCCCACGCAGTGGCCCACACCAGCTCGGCTCCAAGCCGGAGCAAGTTGTAGCCGGACGTCCGGCGGAGCTTGGCCAGCTGTGGGTTGGACTGCGCCCGCCACTCCTGAGGGATGTCCACGGATCGCGACCGGTCGCCAGGCCCGAGCGGCAGAAGGGTGCCGTCGATGTCCAGGAACACGATGGGTCGCTGTGTCACGAACCGGCACCCTACCGTCCGCCGTCGAGCACAATGGCCTCCATGACCAGCATGATCGGCGCCAGGCCCGGCTGGCACACCGACCCCAGCACCCTGCTGCCAGTGCTCGACGACGAGGTGGTGTTTCGTGTCGCGAACGCCACCGACCCGGCGCTGGAGGTACTCGTCGCACTCTGGTCGGGAGCCCCGGACCGCGCGGCGTCGCTGCTCAAGCCGCTGTTCGACGGCGATCCGACGTCGCTGCGCCTGCAGACCCTCGCGGCGGACGTGATCCGCGACCGTGGCGACACCTCGACCGCGATCAAGATTCTCGAGAAGCTCGTCGACACCCACGAGTACAAGCCAGGCGAGGAGGTCGCGGTCTGGCATCTGGGCGAGGCGCTGTTCGTGGCTGGGGACTATCCGCACGCCGCCGCTCGCTTCCGGCGCGCGCTCGACCTTCGGCTCGCTACCGGTGCAGACGCCTCGTCCGTCAACGACTCGCGCATGGCGCTGAACCGCGCCCTGGATCTCATCCCGTGGCCGCTCACTCACACCCGGACCTGGGGCTGGGGCGTCGCCTTCCTCAATGAACCCGTCGACGGCGAGATCCCCGAGGTCGACGACGAGTCCCCTGTCATCACGTCGCCGCTCGGACTCTGCATCCGGGTCCGGAACGCCTCGGACGTCAACTGGCAGGCCGACGGACATGGAGCCGACGAACAAGGACCGGCGCTCGTCACCATCTATGTCGACCACCCTTCGAGGTTCGCACGACCGCAGCGGGCTGTGGTGATCGACACGATGCTGGAGACCCCGAGCAAGTCATTGCGCCTCGATGACGCCGAGGGCGAGATCCTCTTGCCCGCCCCCGGCGTCCGTACCCGAGTAGTCGTCAGCCACCACGACGACGAGTGGAACCAGCCGGACGAGGTGTGGATCGACCTCTACTCCGCGAGCTGATGCCTCACTACGATGCCGATCACGAATCCCGAAGTTCAGCGTGAGAAGGTGCCGGCCCGATTGGTCTCAAGGACCACGTAGCTGTTCTCTGAGATAGTCCACGTACTCGATGGCCCACGGTTGCGTCCACAGGCGACAACCTGGCACGCGTTGCAGAACGTCGCTGGGAACGAGATCCCACGCCGCAAGCTCCGCCAGTGCATGAAGCTGGGCTTCAAGCGCATCAGGCGAGTCCTCGAGTAGGAGCGCAATCTCAAGCGCTCTGCTCACTACTTCGCCGGCACTGCGGTCAATGCTGTCAGGCCAGTCGACAGCGCCATCGGCTGCCAGTCCGCGCTCACGGGCATCAGTGACGAATAGAAGCGCAATGAGACCCCGAAGATCCGATGTGCTCACTGCGACTTCACGTCGACAGATTGCTGCCTGACCTCCACGGGCTACCAACCTACAGGGACGCACGTCACGCGCGGCCTCTCCGAGCCCTCTCGACAGACACAAAGCACAGGCCTGGTTTCAGCAACGCTCGTACCATAGTCTCAGGTCACAGTGGATTCGGAGGGAGCCCCGTGGACAGGCGCACGCTCCTGGCAAGCCCCGCGCCCATTCCCTCGAACCCCGCTTTCGACCCGTCGACCTACATCGACTTCGCCAACCTCACGATCGCTGTAGCGATGGCCGCGATCACTGTGATCACGTTTGCTCTGGCGATCGTCGCGGTGCTCGGTGTGCGGACCCTCAATGAAGTACGGCGGGACCGAGATTCCCTGCGGACGGAATTGGCAGAGGCATCCCGACGTCGCGCTGAGCTCGACGAGCGCTTGCACGCGTTCGAGCAGGAGTCAGAGCGCATCGTGCTTGCCGCACACCTCTTCAACGAAGGACAGTCGGCTTACGTCGAGGCGGACTATGACCGGGCGATCAGTTATTACCAGCAGGCATTGGAGATCCAACCGGGTAACGGACGGATCAGGGTGCGTCTGGCTCGGTCGTACATCAACAAGGGCATCAACCGGGTTGCCGAGGCAGTGCTTGAGGCCGCCGATCCGAACGACATCGACTCTGCGGGGACCTGGCGCGCTCTGGCGACGGCTTACCGGTATGAGGCTCCCGACCGAGCAATGGACAACATCCTCAAGGCGATTCGTGTCGACGGATCATCCTACGAGAGCTGGGACTACCTCGGCCTTCTGCTCCGCGACCAGAAACGGTGGGCCGAGGCGCTCGAAGCACACCGGAGGGCGTTGTCACTCGCCCCGATGGAGCCGACCTCATCATTCTTTGCTGCGCTCGTAGCACTGAAGGACGGCGACGCGGGCGGCTCACGGACGCTGCTCGCCGACGCAGCCAAAGGCGTGCAGCTCAAGCGGCAGTCCGGTCGGATAAAGCGCGCGTGGGCCGACGTCATCGAGTGGGCCTACGAATACTCGCGCGGGACGGCCTCATCACGGGCAAAGGCCCTGAGAATTGCGAAGCAGATGGCAAGGTACAGCGTGGCCAGGAATCGGCAGGCAGTGCTCGGCCACATGGAGTTCTACCTGGCCGCGCGCGGTGAGTTTCCAGCAGACAACCTCTGCATCCAGGCGTTCAGTCATCCCGCCGAGGCAAGGGAGACCACTGCGTGACCGCACTGCCACGTGACATCGTGATCGAGTTCGCAGGCATGCCCAAGAGCGGGAAGACCACCGTGCTGGACATCCTCTCCCATCGGATCCGGCGGGCCGGCTGGACCGCAGCCGACTTCCACGGCGGCGGACGGTATGCGCCGGTCGGCAAGAAGAACCTGGCGAGCCTCAATCTGTATCTCGCAGGAAGTGCGCTGCAGTATGTCGCCACGATCGGGTCCGACGAACGCCCGCCACGCTTCCATCTGCTCGATCGCGGACTGAACGACCGGGTCATCTTCTCTCGTGCACTGCGGTCTCTTGGCCTGCTCGACGGCGTCCACGTCGCCGCGATCGAACAGCTCGCTGACGTGCCTGACGTACGGTCGAAGGTCGATCTGTGCTTCGTCTTCACCACGACGTCCGAGCTCAGTCTGCGGCGGGAGCGCGCCAACCGGCTGACTACCGCCGACGGCAGGATCATGAACTCGCCACGGATCGAGGCACTACGCAAGGCCGCGACTGACTTCTCCGCCGCGGAACCAGCCCCAGCCGGCCCTAGGATCATCCCGGTCGATACGGCCCGGCTGGACGGTGCCGTCCGCGAGACGGCCCGGTTCGCTCTGGAGGCCATTGCCACCATCGTTCCTGAAGATGTCGCGCGGAGCCTTGGAGCGGACACATGACAACCAAGCTGACCCCCTTACGAGGCTTCGCCGACAATGACGTCCGCGCCGCTCTCGGCCGGATCGTCATGACCAAGGGCGTCTACGACCTCACCCACGCGGCGCACGTCAGATCCCTCGTGAGCGCCCGAGCACTGGGCGACACCCTTGTTGTCGGCCTCGCCACCGACGAGTCGGTGCGACGCACCAAGGGACCGACACGACCGATCCTGTCGTTCGCCGAACGGGCAGAGATCCTCAGCGCGCTCTCCTGTGTCGATTACGTCGTTGAGGACGACGCAGGTTCCACTGCCCGCACGATCCGCGCCGTCCGCCCTGCACGGGTCTGCGCAAGCCACTTCGGGTGGATCAATCCCGCCGACCGGGCAGACCTGGAATCCCAAGGTGTGGCCTTCACAAAGCTGCCACGCCCCGCGCTGAGGTCGACCTCGGAGATCATCGCCTCGATCGTCAACGCTGAAGGGGTCAAACTGTGATCGACAGCCAGCAAAGAGTCGGGGTGAGCTTCGCCGTCGAAGGAGAAGCCGCCGACGACGCCGTCCGCCTCAACGCCGCCCTCGCACAGAGCTTTGATTCGCAGATACGGCTGGGAGCGGGCGGCAACAGCAGCCCCCACGTCACCATCGCCCTGGGCGAAGCAGATCGCGCCGCGCTCGCCAGCATCATCGCGGTGGTGGACAAGGCAGTCCGAGACACGAAGCCGTTCCGGATGAGTTTCGGCCAGGTCGCCCGAGAGACCGTCACCGGCCGATACGTCCTCGCCGACGTCGTCATCCCAGTACAGGTCGCGGTCTGGCGAAGCACTCTGCACGCGAAGATCACAGAGCACCTCAGTGGGGTCGGCCGGACTACGGACGACCCGCACCTCACCATCGCCGTCGTCGACGGCCAGGAATCCGCCGTTGATCGGCTCCTGGCCAACCACACGGACAAACCCCTTGCGGACTGCCGAGTCACTCACGTAGATGTCGCGCGCGCCGGCGCGCGCGGGGCCAAGGGCACCGTCATCGAGAGATTCGTGCTCGGTGCCGCCTGACTTCGCTGAAAGACTCGTCCAGCATGGACCACGTCTTCTGGTGAACGACGGCGAGCCAGGGCCTCGCGTGATCGAACATGACGGCAGGTCCTGGTACCGATTCATGGACTACCTTTACGTCCCCACACCGCCCGCCGAGATGGAGCCTGAACTGGTCCAAGAGGTCTGTGAGCTCCGGCTCCGTGAACGACACCGTGTCCTGGACCAGGATTTGCACGACAAGGTCCAGGCGGCAATGGTCGGCCTCGTCCGCGATACCGAGATCGTGCCCCACAGGACCCTTGATTTCGGCACGGGCTCAGGCGAATCGATGGACGTCCTCAGTGCGTTCGCTCCGAGGGTGGTCGGCTGTGACATGAGCCTGAACTCGCTCATCGCCTGCCGACGGCCGAACACGATCGTGGTAGCGCCGGAAGGACCGCTGCCGTTCGCGGCCGACGTGTTTGACCTGCTGCACGCGCTATTCGTCATGCACTTCAGAGTTCCGACGTCGATGCTCCGGGAATTGCGCCGGTGCTCCACGACAGATGGCTTTCTGGTGGCGAACTGTTACGGGAGCAGCATCGTCCCCTACCGAGAGCAGATGACCGAGGCAGGTTGGACACTCGCCGAGTCGCGCGTAGTTCCCGACCTGGACGGACACGTGGTCGAACTGTGGAGACCGACTTGACGCGTTCTATCCCACTTCACCAGGGGTGCAGGTAGTCCTTGACGTCGTCGAGACCGTTGAGCGCCCGGCTGTCCACGTCCACCGGATCCGCCTCGGCACGCGCTGCCAAGGAGTGCACCAGCGCGACAGCTTCATCGCTGAGATGTCCGAACCTTCGAGCGGTGTGTCCGAGGCACAGACCGGCCAGCCCGAGCAGCGGGCTGCCGGGCACGGCCCGCGTCCCGACCTGCATGCACCAGTGCTCGACGAATTCCCGATCGTTGTCGTTCAAGGCGCTTCCGACCAGCGCATTCGCCGCCTCGCCTTCATAGGCACGGTCGCCGAGCGCCCATTCCAGCGTCTCGACCACCTCGTCGTGCGGCAGTGCTGGAGGGTTGTAGAAACTCCGATGCACATGCATGCCGGGAGGCTACGCCCCTCGCGCGGATAGGCGCGCCCCTTTACCGCAGCACGACAACCCCCGGCCCCCGCACAGTCACCACCACCGCCCCGTCCCGACCCTCCACAACCGCGGCCGCACCCCCGAGCACCACCCCGGTGTCGAGCACCACGTGCGCAGGATCACCGTTCCGCTCCACCACCACCGACACCGGCCCCTCCTCCACCACCAGCACCACATCCACGCGCCCACCCGAGCCACCAGGACCACCAGAGCCAGTACGCGTCATCACCACCGCCCCGTCCTGCACCCGCACCGACGTCCCACCCGCATCCCCCGAAGCCACAGCCGGCTCCGCACGCCGCAGCCCCACCAACGCCCGGTACAGCTCCAGCATCCGCGCCCCGCCCTCCGACGACGCCTCGTCCCAGTCCAGCCGAGACGCCTCAAACGTCGACAACGCCTGCGGATCCGGCACCACCACATCAGCCCCGTACAGGTCCGCCCACCCGTGCCCGCCGAACTCCGCCGCCCGCCCGCGCGAGATCGCCGCCGCGAGCTCCGGCTCCTCGTGGTCCGAGAAGTACTGGAACGGCGTGGTCGCGCCCCACTCCTCGCCCATGAACAGCATCGGCGTGAACGGCCCGAGCAGCACCACGGCCGCGCTGACCGCGAGCGCCCCCGGTGTCAGCACGCGGGAGGGCCGGTCGCCGAGCGCGCGGTTGCCCACCTGGTCGTGGTTCTGGGAGCAGACGACGAAGCGGCGCCGGTCCATGTCGTCCGGCACGGGCGCGCCCCAGGGCTTTCCGCGGAACGTGGACCAGCTGCCGTCGTGCACGAAGACGCCGGTGAGGGCCTTGGCGAGCGTCTCCGGGGTGCCGAAGTCGACGTAGTAGCCCTGCCGTTCACCGGTCAGGAGGGTGTGCAGGGCGTGGTGGACGTCGTCCGCCCACTGCGCCGTCATCCCGTACCCGGCCCGCCCCTGGAACGAGACACCGGTAGGCGTCACGGTCCGGGGATCGTTCGCATCCGACTCGGCCACCAGCGACAACGGCCGCCCAAGCTCGCGCGCGAGCACAGACACGGCGTCCGACAGCTCCGCCAGCACATGCCGCGGCGAGTCGTCGACCAGCGCGTGGACGGCGTCCAGGCGCAGCGCGTCGACGTGGAAGTCGCGGAACCATCGCAGCGCCTTCTCGACGACGAACGCCCGCACCTCGGCGGACCCGTCGCCGTCGAGGTTCACGGCGGCGCCCCACGGGGTCTGGTGCTGGTCGGTGAAGTACGGGCCGAACTCGCCGAGGTAGTTGCCGGAGGGACCGAGGTGGTTGTCGACGACGTCGAGGCAGACGGCGAGCCCGTGGGCGTGGGCGGCGTCGACGAAGCGCTGGAGCGCGGCCGGACTGCCGTACGGTTCGTGCACCGCCCACAGGGCGACGCCGTCGTAGCCCCAGCCGTGCCGCCCGCCGAACGCGGCGAGCGGCATGAGCTCGACCATGTCGACGCCGAGGTCGGCGAGGTGGTCGAGGCGTCCGACGGCGGCGTCGAGCGTGCCCTCGGGCGTGAAGGTCCCGACGTGCAGCTCGTAGACGACGGCGCCGCGCACGTCGCGGCCGGCCCAGCCGTCGTCGGACCATGAGTACGCACGTGCGTCGAAGGTGCGCGACGGGCCGTGCACCCCGGCGGGCTGCCAGGGGCTGCGCGGGTCGGGACGCGGCGGCCCGCCGTCGAGCGAGAACGCGTAGTCGGTGCCGGGCGGCAGCGAGCGCGACGCCGCCCACCAGCCGCCGACATCGGCCGCCATGGGTTCCGTCGCGTCGGTCGCCGGCAGCACGAGGTCGACGCGAGACGCGAACGGCGCCCAGACCCGCAGGGGCGCGGTCATGCGGACTCCGCCACCAGCAGCGCCACCGGCCACGACCCCAGCAGCTCCCCCAGCCGCACCGCCCCGCCGGCAAAGAACGACCCCGTCAGCACGGACCGCCACCCCTCCGCCGAGTCCAGTTCCGGCAACACCACGGAGGCCTCACCGAGCCCCGAAGCCTCCCCGAGCCGCGTCGCGACGACGGCCACCCGCGGCCCCGCAGCGTCGAGCCGGACGAACCCGACCGCCCGCCCCGTCGTCACCGGCAGCGGCTCGTACCCCGCGTCCTCGCCCACGAACGCCCCGGGATGCGCCCGCCGCACCCGCAAGGCAGCAGCCGTCAGCACCAGCTTCTCCTCCGCGAGCCCCGACGGCGTCCGCCCCGCATCGAGCGCTGCAAGCGTCACCGCGAGCGCTTCCCTGTCAACAGGCCGCCGGTTGTCCGGGTCCACGAGCGACGTCCCGGTGACCTCGGTCCCCTGGTAGACGTCGGCGACGCCCGGCACCGTGAGCTGGAGCAGCTTGGTCGTGAGCACCGACCGCCGCACGGTCGGCGTCACCCGCTCGACCCACTCGCTGAGAGCAGCGACGACCTCGGGATGGTTCAGCAGCGAGGTCGCGTACCCCACCAGCCCCTCCTCACGGGCCAGGTCGGGGGTGATCCACGTGGTCCACGCCTTCTGCTCCCGCGACGCCTTGACCAGGTACGCGGCGAGCCGCTCGGCCTCGATCGGCCCGTCCGGGGTCCACGTGCCGGCGAGCGTCTGCCACAGCAGGTTCTCGGTGCGACCGTCGAGGTCGGCAGGCCGTGCATCCGACGTCGCCTCGCGCAGCCGCCGCACCAGCGCGACCCAGGCATCCGGGTGCGAGGCGACGGCCCCGATCCGGGACCGCACGTCCTCGCCGCGCTTGGAGTCGTGCGTGGAGCCCGCGGTCATCGTCGCGGGCCACGACTCGGCCAGGTGCCGCGCGTGCTCGTGCAGCTCGTCCGGCCCGACACCGAAGAGCGAAGGCGCGCCGCCCACCTCGCACAGGCTGACCAGGTGGGTCCACCGGTAGTACGCGGTGTCCTCCACGCCCTTGGCCATGACGGCTCCGCACACCTGCGGGAACCGGACGACGAGCTCGGCGCGCCGCTCCTCGTCCCGCCGGCCCGCGGACCCGGCCTCCCGGCCGAGCACCAGGTCGACCACGAGGTCCAGCGTGTCGTGCCGGTCCGGGTCGAGCCGCGAGCGGGCGACGTCGGCCGCTTCCCGCACCACACGCTCCGCCTCGGGCGGAGCCGCCTCCCCCGGCACGACGTACGCGCGGTACCGGCCGAACGCGACGACCAGCTCGACCACGCAGTCCTGCAGCGACCGGAACGTGTGGTCGCGCAGCCGCACGTCCTCGCGGCAGATGTCCGCGACCATGGTGGTCAGCAGGTGGATCTCCGCGTACAGGGAGGTCTCGACGATCTGCCGCTTGGCCTGCTCGATCACGTCGTCGAGGCTCGTCTGCTCGCCCGTCAGCTCCTGCGTCAGGGCGGCGAGCGGAGCCGCGCCGTCGGGGTCGACCTGGAGGGCGTGCAGCCGCCAGGCCGTGTCATAACCGGTGGTCCCGGCGACGGGCCAGTCGTCGGGCAGGGCCTCGCCCTCCTCCAGGATCTTCTCGGCCACGACCCACGCCCCGCCGGTCGCCTCGTGCAGCCGGCGCAGGTAGCCGCGCGGGTCGGCCAGTCCGTCGGGGTGGTCGATCCGGAAGCCGTCGATCACACCCGTGTCGAAGAGCTCGAACAGGAGGGCGTGCGTGGCGTCGAAGACGTCGGCGTCCTCCACGCGGATGCCCGCCAGCGTGCCGACGTCGAAGAAGCGCCGGTAGTTGAGCTCCTCGTCGGCCACGCGCCAGTACGCGAGCCGGTAGTGCTGGCGACCGACCAGCTCCGCGAGCGGCAGGTCCTCGGTCTCGGGCCGCACGGGGAACAGGTGGTCGTAGTACCGCAGCACGGGCTGTGGCTCGCCGTCACCAGGGCCGTCGCCGTCGTCCCCGGGGACGACGACGTGGTCCAGCACGAGCTCCCCCGCGGCCAGCACCGTGCCGATGCGCGCGCCGAGCACCGGCATGAGCAGCCCCTCGCCCTCGGCGAGGCCGACGTCGAACCACGTCGCGTACGGCGACTCGTGCCCGTGCTTGAGCACGGACCACAGGGCCCGGTTGTGCCAGGCGGGCGTCGGCACGGCCATGTGGTTGGGCACGACGTCGACGACGACGCCCATCCCCCGCGCGTGCACCGCCGCCGCGAGCCGTTCGAGCCCTTCCCGACCGCCCATCACGTCGCTGATCCGGGTGTGGTCCACGACGTCGTACCCGTGCGTGGAACCCGGCGCCGCCTGCAGCACGGGCGAGAGGTAGAGGTCGGTGATCCCGAGGGTGTCGAGGTACGGGAGGGCTTTCTCGGCGTCCGCGAACGTGAGGTCGGGGCCGAGCTGCAGCCGGTAGGTGCTCACCGGGGTGCGGCGGCCGGGTCCAGGGAGATGGGAATGCACTGTGCCTCCGTCGTTCGGTGGTCGTCCGGCCGTCCCGTGTGGCCCACAATGGCTGATCACGGGGTATATCGCCAGGCCACCGGGTGAATCTCTCATCCTGGTCTCACGTACTTCTCATGATGGCCTGGAAGCGTGGTCCTTCCGCCCGACGGAAGGAACGGACCGCATGTCCAAGCTCACGAACATGATCGGCCTGGCCAAGAAGATGCTCGACTCGCAGAACGGGCAGCAGCAACAGCAGGGCGCGCCGCAGGGCGGCACGACGGGCCAGAGATCCTGGCAGTCCACGCTCCAGGACATCGCCGGCGCGGTGACCGGGCGCGATCAGCAGCAGGGCCACGCGCCGGCCCCGCAGGGCTACCCAGCTACGCAGCAGGGCTACCCGACAGGTCAGCAGGCTTACCCGGCGCCCCAGCAGGGCTACCCCGCCGCCGCACAGGGCCGGCCGGGTGCACCGGGAGCCACCGACGCCGACCGCCAGGCGATTGCCCGCTACGACTACCTCATGCAGACCGCCGACCCGCACCAGATCGAGCGGATCCACGCCGAGTCCTTCGCGCGCCTGACGCCGGCGCAGCGCCAGGAGGTGCTGCAGCGCATGCAGACGGAGCTCCCGCCGCACGAGCAGCCCCGGTCCGCCGACCCCGTGGAGCTGTCCCGGGCAGCGGCCCGGACCGAGGCCCGCCGGCCCGGCTCCATGCGGTCGGTGCTCGCCAAGGTGGGCACCGGTGGCGTCGTCGCCGGGGTCGCCGTGGGCGCGGTCGGCATCCTGGGCGCCGTCGCGGCCGGTGCGATCGTGAGCAGCGTGGCCGGCCCGATCCTGGAGAACGCGGCGAACCTCGGCGTCGACTTCGAGTCGCTCGCGGCGGGCGTCGACGTCGAGGGCCTGACGGCGGCGGCCGGCGAGTTCGGCACCGGTGCCCTCGGCGAGGCAGCCGCGGGCATCGGTGAGTACGGGACCGGTGCGCTGGGCGAGGCAGCCGCCGGGGTCAGCGCCTCGGTGCCGGCTACGTCGACCAGGCCACCACGGGCGTCGAGGACCTCGCCGGCACGGCCGAGGGTGCGGTGTCCGGGGTCGGGGACCAGGTCTCGGAGGCGGGCCAGTCGCTCTCGGACATCGCGGAGAAGTTCGACCCGCGCAACTTCTTCTGAGCGACCCGGTCCGTCCGGAGCTGACGTGCTACGCACCCTGGGTACTCACAGGGTGCGTAGCGCCTTGGGGCCAGGCAATACCATCCACACATGACGGGCGGACAAAGGTCCACGCCACACCAGGACCAGGACCAGGAGCAGCCGCGGTGAGCCGGCAGTGCGAGAGAGTCGCCGACACTCGTGCCGGCGTGATCGAAGCAGTCGGACCGCTCATCGCTCTCACGGCGCGCCCAAGTCATCGCGTACGTCTGGCACACACTCGTGGGGATCGTGGCGGTCGCGGCGGCCGTGCTGTTCATGGTCCCGCAGGTGGACTGGCGTTCTCTCAATGACCCACCGCCCGTGGAGCACAACATCGATGACGCCCCGTGCTACTCGGGCGGCGACCCCTGCGGCTGAGTCCGGCGCGCCTCACCACTAGCGGCTTGCTGCGTGCCGCCCTGGACCTGAGAGATGATCCAGGCCGTCGCGCTGGCGATGACCGCTCCGACCGTCGCGATCCCTACGATCATCAACCCCACGGCGATGAATCTGCCTTCGACCGTCACCGGGTAACGATCTCCGTAACCAACTGTGGTGACCGTCGTGGCCGCCCACCAGAGCGCATCGCCGATGGTCGTGATGTTCGCGTCGGCTGCGTCCTGCTCGGCATCGAGCACCGCGATTGCTGCGAGTCCCGAAACGACGATGGCGGTGCCGATCACATAGGTACCGACGCGGCCCACAAGCGAGTTCTTGGCAGACCGATTCAAGATGCGCGCGAGCGCCAGGACACGCAGCAACCTGAGCGACCTGAACATCGGTAGGACGATCAGCGCGACGTCGTACCAATGTCGGAGGATGTAGGTCCGGCGCTGATCCGCGAGGCAGATGCGCACCGCGAAATCGATCGCGAACGCTCCCCAGACCGTCCAACTCCCGACTCGCAGCACGGTCTCCAGGTCGGGGTTGAGCCGCGGATCAATCACCGGCCATGCGTAGGCGATGAGAAACGCGACCGCGAGCAGGAGCAACGGAATCTCCGCGCGGCCTTCCCACCTTTCGAGTCTCGTCATGTCTTTCACGTTACGCATGCGAGCAGCACGGTGCCCGACACGGGATCCGAGCGGTCTGACGGCTCCGTAGCAACGAACCCGCTACCCTCCGTGCAGGCCCAGCCGGCGCGCAGCAGCACCCGTGCCACGAGGCTTCCGCGTACGCCGCAATCGGGAGAACCGTTGTTCCTGGGAACCTGGTGGGCCGAACGAGCCGCCGCACGCAAGGCCGGGCTGTCGAAGTACGGCAGGAAGGTGCGCAAGAACCTCGTGGCGATACTCAAGGACACGACCACGAATCCAGACGGCTCGCCGTTCGCCGCCGACGGCCCTTGCCGGTGCGCACCCGCATGGCCAGGGATCGAGACGACGGCCAACGGCTATGTCCTGCGAGGGCTGCCCACCGACGCGCGTGCCATCTTGACCATGCCTGGCGTCAGCCCATTGATCGCTCGCTGTACCGGATGCCACGCCCCGTACCCGGAGCCTTGGATCGTCGATCCGGACGAGACGATGCCGTTCGCGTTCGCCCGAGAGGAATTCCCGTGACAGAGCGTCACTGTCAGCCGTCGGCAACTTTCACCGGCTGACGGACAAACGGCCGGTCACGTTCCGAGACCGCGCTCAGCGGACCTGCGGCGCGAAGAACGACGTCGAGCACCCGGTCAAGATCGGCGTGATAGGGCTGGGAGAACCAGGCCATGTTCGCCTCGACCACACTGACGTGCCGCTCGGGATCATCGGCCGGCCCGTGCAGCCCGACGTCCAGCACGACCGCACTCGGCAACGAGTCGCCGGCCAGTCGCCCCAGCGTGGCGACGAAGTCATGCACGCGCCCTTCGTGCGGTGAACCCTCCAACCAACCAGGATCAAGCCGACCCCACGTCAGGTAGCGCGAGCTGGCGTGGATCCGCCCGCCCAGAAGAAACAGGCGGTACTCGGCAGCGAACTCCACGACCTGTGCAACCTGCACCAACGTCTCCGGCGACAGGTGCGCGGTCGAGGCGAGCAGGTCCGAACCGTCGTCGTAGACCCGCGCCACGAACGCCTTGGACGTAGGCGGCTTCACGAACGCCCGCTTATCGAGACCCCAGGCTTCGGCAAGCGAGCAGAGGCGCGCCGCCCGATTCAGGAGCTCGCGGGGCAGCGACGTCAGCCACGTGTCAGCGGGCTCGAGCAGTCCGACCCCCAGGTCATCGAGGACGGTGTCCGCGTACAACGGACCGCCGTAGTAGTGCACGCGGTCGCCCGAGCGCGGTGCGTCCGGCAGGAGGCCCCGCCACCACGCGGCCCGTGCCAATGGTGACCGCTCCCGGAGGCCGGGTGCGAACACGAGGACATCACGACCGCCGCCGTCGAAACCCATGTCGTTCGGTAGGTCTGATCCCACGGCAGCCGGACGATCCCTTCGGTAGACCATGCGTCACTGCGCCAAGGAAGACGCCGCAGCTCGCGCAGCAGGCTAGACGAACCTGAGCCCGCAGGTCAGCCCTTCCCCACCGCGAACCGCCCGATCAGCAGCCCCAGCCGCTCGTCGTGCCAGGCCGCCGGAAGCCGCCCGCTGCGCTCGAGCATCGCCAGGCCGTGCAGGCTCGCCCAGAAGGTCTCGGTGAGGACGCCGGGATCGTCATCGCCGGCCAGCGGCTCGACCGCCGCGAGCAGCTCGCCGAACCCCTCGCGGAGGTAGGCCGGGCCGTCCTCGCTGGCGAACTGCACCTCGACGGTGTGGGTGAACATCGCGTCGTAGAGCGCCGGGCGCTTCCGGGCGAAGTCCGTGTAGGCCGCCGCGACCGCGGCCAGGGCCTCGGACGCGCCGGTGGCGGCCGTGCGCGCGGCACGCACTTCCTTCGCCAGCTCACCGAACCCCTCGGCGGCCACCGCCGTCATGATGGCGTCCTTGCCCTTGAAGTGGCTGTACAGGACGGGCTGGCTGTACTCGATCTCGGCGGCGAGCCGGCGGGTCGTGACCGCTTCCCAGCCCTCCGCCTCGGCCAGCTCACGTGCGGCCCGGACGATCAGTTCCTCGCGCTGAGCCCGCTCGCGCTCGCGGCGCGTCCCTGTTGCCATGCGCTGATTCTAGCACTGCTAGGAAATCTGTCTCCGCTCTGCTAGCGTTGCTATATCAGCTATCAGCGCTAGCAAGGAGACCTGACATGACCGTCGTCGCATACGCCCTGGCCGTGGTCCTCAACCTGTTCATCCTCTTCATCGGGGCGCGGTTCCTACTCAGCCCCTTTGCCGCCGCGGCCGGCTACGGCGTCCCGGCCACGCAGGACCGGGCCTACCTCGAGATCAAGGGCCTGCGGGACGCCACGTTCGGGATCGTGGGGCTGACGCTGCTCGCGTTCGCCGGGGCGCACGCCGCGGGCTGGTTCATGCTCGCCGTCGCGGTAGCGCCACTCGGGGACACCGTGATCGTCCTGCGGCACGGCGGGCGCAAGGCGGTGGCGTTCGGGATCCACTTCGCCACGGCCGTCGTCGTCCTGATCAGCGCGGCCCTGCTGTTCGCCGTCTGAACGAGCGGCTGGACGACGGCGGTGTCGCCGCAGGTCACGCCCCAAGAAGGAGCGGTAGGTGGGCCCGGAGGGATTCGAACCCCCGACATCCACGGTGTAAACGTGGCGCTCTAACCAACTGAGCTACGAGCCCCGGCAGCACTGCCTCGGCAGCACAAGACCAGCAGCGGACAACAATACCTGCCCCGCGCCCCGGACCTGGTCAGATTTACCGGCCGGGGAGGGGTCAGATCTCCTCGACCGCCCGGCGGTAGTCCTCCAGGTCACGCGCCTGTCCGCGCGGGTTGACCACGGTCCACCGGACGATCCCGTCGGCATCGATCAGGAACGACCCGCGCAGCGCGATGCCCGAACCATCGTCGAACACGCCGTAGGCGCGCGCGACATCGCCGTGCGGCCAGAAGTCCGAGAGGAGGTCGAACTGGTAGCCCTCCGCGGCCTGCCACGCCTTGAGCGTGAACACCGCGTCGGTCGAGATCACGAACAGCCGCACGCCGGCGGTCTCGAAGTCCTCGATGTTGTCGCGCAGCTCGCACAGCTCGCCGGTGCAGGTGCCGGAGAAGGCGAACGGCACGAAGACCACCAGCACCGGCGTGCCACGCAGGTCGGACAGCGTGGTCGGGGTGCCGTGGGTGTCGGGGAGCGTGAAGTCGGGTGCGGGGTCACCCGGCTTCAGCGCCACCGTCGCAGCGGGCGCGCCGGAGAGCTCGGTCATGACCGGCTACTTGCCCCGGCCCCGGTAGCCGAGCTTCGTGGCCGACCAGTCCTCCGCGATGGCGAAGGTGCTCGTGGTCTGCAGGCCGGCGGTGGTGGCCGCCTCCTGGATGTCACCGTGGCCCACCTCGCCGTCGCGCCCGGGCTTGGGCGTGAAGATCCAGATCAGGCCGCCGTCGTCGAGGACGGTCTGCACGTCGACCAGTGCATCGGTGAGGTCGCCGTCGTCGTCGCGCCACCAGAGGATGACGCCGTCGGTGACGTCACCGAAGTCCTCGTCCTCCAGCTCGCTGCCGATGATCTTCTCGATCTCGGCGCGGAGCGCTTCGTCGACGTCGTCTCCCCAGCCGAACTCCTGCACGACCTGGCCGGCCTCGAAGCCGAGGCGCCCCGCGCCCTGGGTGTCCGTGCTCACTTGGTTGATCGTTCCTCTCTCTGTCCGGCACTGGTTGCCGGGTCGCGTCCATCTTCTGTCGGCCCGCCGTCGGGCCCTCCGTCGCCAAAGGTAGTGCACGCACCCCGGCCATGCCTCGCAACCAGGACGTGTGGTGCCTTTTTGATGATTCGATCCGACCTCGGCAACGCCCTGGTCATGCACTCAGTCTCAATATTGCGATACCGGGTATCAATACTGGTGCGAACCGCCACAGACGTAACGCAGATCACGCGCTCTTGACCGCCCTATGGTGTGGACGGAGGCTGTGAGGGGACAGAATAGATAGACCACCTGTGCGTGGGCGTGCACAGCCGCAACCCCAGCTGTGGCGACGCTGCCGACGCGACGGGTCCTGACGAGGCGGCGGGGAGCGCGAACCGCGACCGCGCCGCGCGACACCGAGAGAGGTTGCTGGTGGCTTCGTTTGACGAGACCGGACCGCTGATCAACGGTCTGCTCAGCGCCGTACCTGACATCGACCCGGCCGAGACCGAGGAATGGGTCGAGTCCTTCGACGGGCTGATCGACGACAAGGGCGGACCCCGCGCCAGATACGTCATGCTCAACCTGCTGCGCCGCGCGCGGGAGCGGAACGTGAGCATCCCCGCGTCGATGGCGACGCCCTATGTGAACACCATCGGTGTCCACGAGGAGCCGTACTTCCCGGGCGACGAGGCCATGGAGCGTCGCTACCGCTCGTGGATCCGCTGGAACGCGGCGGTCATGGTGACGCGCGCCCAGCGCGAGGGCCTCGGCGTCGGCGGCCACATCTCCTCGTACGCCTCCGTCGCGACGCTCTACGAGGTGGGCCTGAACCACTTCTTCCGTGGCAAGGACCACCCGGGCGGCGGCGACCAGATCTACTTCCAGGGCCATGCCTCCCCCGGCGTCTACGCTCGCGGCTACCTCGAGGGCCGCCTGACGGCGGAGCAGCTCGACGGTTTCCGCCAGGAGAAGTCGCACGCGGGCGGCGGTCTGCCGTCGTACCCGCACCCGCGCCTCATGCAGGACTTCTGGGAGTTCCCGACCGTCAGCATGGGCCTCGGCCCGGCGTCGGCGGTCTACCAGGCCTGGACCAACAAGTACCTGCACAACCGCGGGATCAAGGACACCAGCCAGCAGGACGTCTGGGCGTTCCTGGGCGACGGCGAGATGGACGAGCCGGAGAGCCGCGGCATGATCCAGCACGCCGCGCAGCAGCAGCTGGACAACCTGACCTTCGTCGTCAACTGCAACCTGCAGCGCCTCGACGGCCCGGTGCGCGGCAACGGCAAGATCGTCCAGGAGCTGGAGGCCCAGTTCAAGGGCGCCGGCTGGAACGTCATCAAGGTCGTGTGGGGCCGCGAGTGGGACGCCCTGCTCAACGCCGACAAGGACCGCGCGCTGGTCAACCTGATGAACGTCACCCCCGACGGTGACTACCAGACGTACCGCGCGGAGTCCGGCGCGTTCATCCGCGAGCACTTCTTCGGGCGCGACCCGCGCACCAAGGCCCTCGTCGAGAACATGACGGACGAGGACATCTGGAACATGAAGCGCGGTGGCCACGACTACCGCAAGCTGTACGCGGCCTACTCCGCGGCGCGCGCGCACACGGGCCAGCCGACCATCATCCTGGCGCACACCGTCAAGGGCTACGGCCTGGGCGCCGGCTTCGCCGGCCGCAACGCGACGCACCAGATGAAGAAGCTCAAGGGCGACGACCTCAAGACGCTGCGCGACTCCCTGCGCATCCCGATCTCGGACGCCGAGCTCGAGGCCGACCCGTACCTGCCGCCGTACTACCACCCGGGCCCCGACGCACCGGAGATCCAGTACATGCTGGAGCGCCGCCGTCAGCTCGGTGGGTTCGTACCGGAGCGCCGCACGACGGCGAAGACCACCCTGACGCTGCCGGAGGACAAGTCCTACGAGCTGCTGAAGAAGGGCTCCGGCACGCAGCAGGTCGCCACGACCATGTCGTTCGTCCGGCTGCTCAAGGACCTCTTCAAGGCCAAGGACTTCGGCAACCGTATCGTGCCGATCATCCCGGACGAGGCCCGCACGTTCGGCCTGGACTCGATCTTCCCGAGCGCCAAGATCTTCAACACGCTCGGCCAGAACTACCTCGCCGTGGACCGCGAGCTCATGCTGAGCTACAAGGAGTCCGAGTCCGGCCAGATCATGCACACCGGCATCAACGAGGCCGGTTCCGCGGCCGCGTTCCAGTCGGTCGGCACGTCGTACGCCACGCACGGCGAGCCGATGATCCCGGTCTACATCTTCTACTCGATGTTCGGGTTCCAGCGCACGGGCGACCAGTTCTGGGCGGCCGGCGACCAGCTCACGCGCGGCTTCATCATCGGTGCCACCGCGGGCCGCACCACGCTGACCGGCGAGGGCCTGCAGCACGCCGACGGCCACAGCCCGCTCATCGCCGGCACCAACACCGCGATCGTGCAGTACGACCCGGCCTACGGGTACGAGATCCGGCACATCGTGCGCGACGGCATCGAGCGCATGTACGGCCCGGGCGAGAACGGCCACACGCCCGACGGGCGCGCGCAGGACGTCATGTACTACCTCACGGTGTACAACGAGCCGATGGTCCAGCCGGCCGAGCCGGAGGACGTCGACGTCGAGGGCATCAAGCGCGGCATCCACCGCATCTCGGTGTCCGACGCCGAGGGTCCCAAGGCCCAGCTCCTCGCCTCCGGCGTGGGTGTGCCGTGGGCCCTGGAGGCGCAGCAGCTCCTCAAGGAGGACTGGGGCGTCTCGGCCGACGTCTGGTCGGTGACGAGCTGGAACGAGCTGCGTCGCGACGCCCTCGCGGCGGAGCACGACGCCCTCGTCGACCCGTCGGCGCCGCTGCGCACCCCGTACGTCACGGAGAAGCTGTCCGGCGCCCAGGGGCCGTTCGTCGCCACCAGCGACTACGACCACCTGGTCCCCGACCAGATCCGCGCGTGGGTGCCCGGCGACTACGCGGTGCTCGGTGCGGACGGCTTCGGCTTCTCCGACACCCGCGCGGCCGCACGGCGCTACTTCCTCATCGACGGCCCGTCGATGGTGGTCCGTACGCTGCAGGTCCTCGCCCGCCGTGGCGAGGTCCCCGCCGACGTCGTGAGCAAGGCCGTCGAGAAGTACAGCCTGCTCGACGTCACCGCCGGCACGTCCGGCAACGCGGGCGGCGACAGCTGACCCTCGGGTAGCAGACGAGCTGCGGCGCACCGGTCCACCGGTGCGCCGCAGCTCTCTCTGTGTCCCGCGCGTGTTCCGAGCGCGTTCCGCGCGGTCAGGCCGGCTTCCGCCGCTCGGCCTCCGCGATCGCCTTCGCCAGCTCCTCCTGCAGCGGCTTGACCGCCTTGGTGTCCGGGTGCAGGTCCAGGGCGCGCAGGTGCTGCTTCGCCTCGAACACCCGGTCGGCCTCCAGCGCCGCGAGCACGAGGTGCTTGCCGACGACGGGCGAGTGCTCCCGCACCCGCCAGTGCCCCACACCCAGACCCAGGGCCTCGACCGGCATCCCGTTGTCGCGCAGGATCGCCAGGCCCTCGGCCAGGGCGTTGCCGTCCGGGTCCCGCTCGGCGGCGGTGATGAACCGGCGGACAGCGCCCTCCGGGTCGTCGGCCAGCGACAGCCGGCCCAGCTCGATCAGCGGGTACCAGCCCCGCGGGTGCCCGGCCAGCTCCTCCGCGAGGGACCAGACCGCGAGATCGGCCTCGCGCTGCTTCGACTCCGGGATCTCGTCGGAGTCCCGCAGCGGGTCCTCCAGCGTCGGGTCCTCGGCGGCCCGCCGGCGGACGATCTCCGCCAGGGCGGCGAACGCCTCCTCGTTGTTGGGATCGTCGGTCAGCTGCGCTCGTAGCGCGTCCTCGTGTCCCACGTCCCCACGTCGGGGTGCCGACGGTGACGGCCGGCGAGCCCCGACCGTGGACGCAGACAAGGGCCGACGGATGAGGCGACGGAGCCGGTGCATCAGGGCCATGCCTCGACCCTACAGTTTCTCACCCGCACTCACTGGAATAGCACTGTCGCGAAAGTCCGTTTGTGGACTCCCCACAACTCGGGCTCGTATGCTGCCGGGGTGCCAGCTACGCGACGGGCCGCTCGAGGCAGCGCCCAGAAGACCGACCGGGAGGCCGGGCAAGCGACCGACCGCAGCGCGGACCAGGACACTGGTCAGGCACCCGGGGCCGGCCCCGAGGGCACCCCGGAGCCCGACGCCGGTCTGGACCCCGCCGGCTTCCCGATGAACCTCCAGCGCGTCCGCGAGGCCAGCGGCGTGCTCACGGCCGCGGCGATGCGCCGGCTCGACGAGGACCTCAGCTGGTACCGCGAGCTGCCCGCGGAGGACCGCTCGTACGTGGGCCTCGTGGCCCAGGCCGGCATCAACGCGTTCACGTCCTGGTTCACGGACCCCAACCGGCCGCCGCACGGCGTCAGCGAGATCTTCGCCGCGGCGCCCACCGAGCTGACCCGCTCCATCTCCCTGCAGCACACGCTGCAGCTCGTGCGCGTGGTGGTCGACGTCGTCGAGACGCACTCCGACCGGATCGCCGCTCCCGGCGGCGAGCGCGACCTGCGCGAGGCGGTGCTGCGCTACTCCCGCGAGGTCGCGTTCTCCGCGGCCGAGGTCTACGCCCGCGCCGCCGAGTGGCGCGGCGCCTGGGACGCCCGCCTGGAGGCGCTCGTGGTCGACGCCCTGGTGCGCGGCGACGGCGACGACTCGCTGCGCTCCCGCATCTCGGCCCTCGGCTGGAGCGGCCGGGGCAACGCGCTCGTGGTCGTGGGGCTCGCGACCGAGGAGCTCGACGAGATCCGCACCGCCGAGATCCGCCGGGTGGCCCGCCGCGCCGCGGGCGACGCCCTCGTCGGCATCCACGGCGACCGGCTCGTGCTCGTGCTCGGCGGCGAGGGCGACCTGGTGGCCGCCGCGACGGCGCTGATGTCCCGGTTCGGCACGGGGCCCGTGGTGATCGGCACCCAGGTGCCCAGCCTGACCGACGCCCCGCGATCGGCCCGCTCCGCGCTCGCCGGCCTCACGGCCGCGCCGGCGTGGCCCCAGGCGCCCCGCCCGGTCATGGCGGACGACCTGCTGCCCGAGCGCGTGCTGACCGGCGACTACACCGCCCGCGCCACGCTCATCGCCCAGGCGTTCACCCCGCTGCAGGACGCCGGCGGCGCCGTGCTGGAGACCCTCTCGGCCTACCTCGGCACGGGCCGGTCCCTGGAGGCCGCCGCCCGTCATCTGTACGTTCACCCCAACACGGTGCGCTACCGCCTGCGCAAGGTCTCCGAGATCACGGGCTGGGACCCGCTCGACGCCCGCGAGTCGTTCGTGCTGCAGGTGGCGCTGGCGCTGGGCCAGCTCGGCCGGGGCTGAGCCGGCGGGAGACCTGGGCCACTAACTGCTGGCCAGGGTGAATGCCTTGTAGGTTCCCGACAAGGGCCCCCGACCAGGTTGGTACAGGTCGCGACGTCCCGGGAGCGGCTCGGGTTGGCAGAGTGGACGCGTGCTCGCCGTCGTCTGCCCTGGACAGGGCTCTCAGACCCCCGGGATGCTCAGCGACTGGCTCGAGCTGCCCGGAACCGACCAACGCCTCGCCGCGGCCTCCGAGGCCGCCGGCCTGGACCTCGTGGCCCACGGCACGACGTCGGACGCGGACACGATCCGCGACACCGCCGTGGCCCAGCCGCTGATCGTGACCACCTCCCTGCTCGCCCTGCGGGCCCTGCTCGACGGCCGTGCCGCCTCGGACGTCGTGGACGTCACCGCCGGCCACTCGGTCGGCGAGCTGTCGGCCGCCGCGGTGGCGGGCGCCCTGTCCGACGACGGCGCGGCCGGCCTGGTCGCACGCCGCGCCCGCGCCATGGCCACGGCCGCGGCAGCGGCGCCGTCCGGCATGAGCGCCGTCGTGGGCGGCGACCCGGACGAGGTGCTCGCCGCGATCGAGGCCGCGGGCCTGTGGCCCGCCAACGTGAACGGCGCCGGCCAGACCGTCGCGGCCGGCGCGCTGGAGAACCTCGCCAAGCTCGCGGAGAACCCGCCGACCCGCGCCCGCGTGATCCCGCTGCAGGTGGCGGGCGCGTTCCACACGCCGTTCATGGACGCGGCGCGCGCGGAGTTCGAGCCCGTCGCCCTCGGCTGGGACGCGGCCGACCCGACGCTGCCCTTCCTCGCCGACCTGGACGGGACCGCCTACACCGGCGGCGCCCACGGTCACGGGACCGGCGCCGACGTGCTGCGCAACATCGCGGGCCAGGTCACGGCCCCGGTGCGCTGGGACCTGATCATGACGAACCTCGCCGAGCGCGGTGTCACGGGCCTGCTGGAGCTCGCCCCCGGCGGCGTCCTGACGGGCCTGGCCAAGCGCGGCCTGAAGGGTGTCGAGACGGTGGCCGTCAAGTCGCCCGCCGACCTCGACGCGGCCCGCGAGCTGATCGCGGCACACAGCAACGCCCTTTCCAGCGGCACGAGCGCGACCGGAGCAGCCCAGTGACCACCCTGCAGCAGGCCCAGCCCACGCAGTTCTCGAAGATCCTCGCGATCGGCGCGGAGCGTGGCGAGCTCGTCGTGACGAACGACGACATCGCGGGCCCCATCGACTCCTCGGACGAGTGGATCCGCCAGCGCACCGGCATCGTCACGCGCCGTCGGGCGGGCGCCGACAAGGACGTGCTCGACCTGGCCGAGGCGGCCTCGAAGAAGGCGCTGGAGGCCGCGGGCCTCGTCGGCGCCGACATCGACGCGATCATCCTCTCGACGATCACGCACATGCACATGACGCCGTCGGCGGCCGCGATCCTGGCCGACCGCATCGGCGCGACGCCCGCGGCAGCCTACGACGTGTCGGCGGCCTGCGCCGGCTACGCGTACGGCATCGGCCAGGCGGACGCCCTGGTCCGGGCCGGCCTGGCCCGGCACGTGCTGGTGATCGGCGCCGAGAAGCTCAGCGAGATCATCGACCCGACCGACCGCTCCATCTCCTTCCTGCTGGGCGACGGCGCGGGCGCCGCGATCGTCGGCCCGTCGGACACGCCGGGCATCGGCCCGACGGTCTGGGGCTCGGACGGCTCCAAGGCCACCGCGATCCGGCAGACGCACTCCTGGACCGAGCTGCGCGAGAACCCCGAGCTGGGCTGGCCCACGCTGCGCCAGGACGGCCCCACGGTGTTCAAGTGGGCGAGCTTCCAGATGGCGCCCATCGCCGAGAAGGCGATGGCCGAGGCGGGCGTGACGGCCGAGGACATCAAGGTCTTCATCCCGCACCAGGCCAACATGCGGATCATCGACCAGATGAAGAAGCAGCTCGGCCTGCCCGACAGCGTGGTGATCGCGCGGGACATCGCCGAGACCGGCAACACGTCCGCGGCGTCGATCCCGCTGGCCGCCGAGCGGCTCCTGTCCGAGGGACAGGCCAAGTCCGGCGACCTCGCCCTCCAGATCGGGTTCGGCGCAGGCCTGGTCTACGCCGCACAGGTCGTGGTGCTGCCGTAGCCAGGGTGCGGCCGGGTCGCAGGACGGCCCGTTGTGCATTCCGGTCGCAGGATGCGCCAAGATCTGACCAGCAAGACTCCGGTGCCCGACGGCGCCGGTGACCGTTAACGAAAGATAGGAAGTCCCATGGCCAACACGGACCAGGAGATCCTCGAGGGCCTCGCCGAGATCGTCGCCGAGGAGACGGGCCTCGACACGGCCGACGTCCTGCTCGAGAAGTCCTTCACGGACGACCTCGACATCGACTCCCTGTCGATGATGACCATCGTCACGCACGCCGAGGACAAGTTCGGGGTTCGCATCCCGGACGAGGAGGTCAAGAACCTCGCGACCGTCGGCGACGCCGTGAGCTTCATCAAGGGCGCCCAGGACTGAGCCGCCCCCCGACGGCGGCCGCGCGGCCGGCTGAGATCCACCGGCCCGCGCCGCCGTC
Source organism: Promicromonospora sp. MEB111 (assembly GCF_030209445.1). GTDB lineage: Bacteria > Actinomycetota > Actinomycetes > Actinomycetales > Cellulomonadaceae > Promicromonospora. The sequence continues at coordinate 112,207 of NZ_JARVSD010000011.1, read as the reverse complement.
GGGCACCCGCTGCCCACAGGCAGCATCTTGAGCACCTGCCCCCTTCGTCCCACCATTCTCGGGAGCATCATCATGACCTCCGCACGCGAAGTCGTCGTCACGGGCCTCGGCGCCACCACCCCGCTCGGCGGTGACGTGGCCTCCACGTGGGAGGCCGCGCTCGCCGGCGTGTCCGGTGCGCGCACCCTGGAGAACGACTGGGCCGAGAAGTACGGGATCCCCGTGACCTTCGCCGCCACCATCAAGGTGGACCCGGCCGAGGTCCTGTCCCGCCCCGAGACCAAGCGCATGGACCCGTCCGCGCAGTACGCGATCGTCGCGACCCGCGAGGCCTGGGCCGACGCGGGCAGCCCCGAGGTCCCGGGCGAGCGGCTCGGCGCCGTGGTCTCCTCCGGCATCGGCGGCATCCAGACCATCCTGGACGGCTGGGACACGCTGCGTGAGCGCGGCGCCCGGCGCATGCTGCCCATGACCGTCCCCATGCTCATGCCGAACTCCCCGTCGGCCTACGTGTCGCTCGAGCTCGGCGCCCGCGCCGGCACGCACGCGCTCGTCTCGGCCTGCGCCTCCGGTGCGGAGGCCGTGGGCTACGCGGTGGAGATGATCCGGTCCGGCCGCGCCGACGTCGTCGTCGCCGGCGGTACCGAGGCGTCGATCCACCCGATGCCGCTCGGCGCGTTCGCGGCGTCCCGCACGCTCTCGCTGCGCAACGACGACCCGGAGCACGCCTCCCGCCCCTACGACATCGACCGCGACGGCTTCGTGCTCGGCGAGGGCGCGGCCGTGCTGGTGCTGGAGAGCGCGGAGCACGCCGCCGCCCGCGGCGCCCGCGTCTACGCCAAGATCGGCGGCGTGGGCCTCTCGTCCGACGCGTACCACATCACCTCCCCCGACCCCGAGGGCACGGGCCAGGTGACCGCCATGCGCTTCGCCATGGAGGACGCCGGGGTGACGACCTCCGACGTCGTGCACGTCAACGCGCACGCCACCTCCACCAAGGTGGGCGACCTCACCGAGACGGCCTCGATCCGCAAGCTCTTCGGGTCGGACGCCGACCACGTGCAGCTCTCGGCCACCAAGTCGATGACCGGACACCTGCTGGGCGGTGCCGGCGCCATCGAGTCCCTGTTCGCCGTCAAGGCGGTCGCCGAGCGGCTCGCCCCGCCCACGATCAACGTCGAGAACCCCGACCCCGAGCTGCAGGTGCCGCTCGTGCGCAACGAGCCGGCCAAGCTGCCGGGCGGCGACATCGCCGCGATCAACAACTCGTTCGGGTTCGGCGGGCACAACGTCGCCCTGGTGATCCAGAACGCCTGAGCCGACGCCGTCGGCCCCGTGTCGGACGCTCAGGTCACCGAGGTGACCTGAGCGTCCGACGTGTCCGGGCCGTACCGACGGCGTCCCTCGGTCCTGACATGGGAGAATGTGCGCATGGCAATGCGTGAGATCCGACTGGTTCCCGACCCCGTGCTGCGCACCCCGTGCGACACCGTGACGACGATCGACGACCGCGTACGCGGGCTGATCGCCGACCTGGTCGAGACCGTGGACGACGAGGGGCGGGCCGGGCTGGCCGCCAACCAGATCGGCGTCTCCCTGCGCGCGTTCTCCTGGAACATCGAGGGCGAGATCGGCTACGTGATCAACCCGCGCATCGTCGAGCTGGGCGAGGAGCTGCAGGACGGCGGCGAGGGCTGCCTGTCCGTGCCCGGGCTCTGGTACCCCACCGTGCGCGCCAACTACGCGCGGGTGGAGGGCATCGACCTGGACGGCGAGCCGATCACGGTCGAGGGCACCGGGATCATGGCGCGCTGCCTCCAGCACGAGACCGATCACCTCGACGGCATGGTCTACCTGGACCGGCTCCAGAAGGAGACCCGCCGGGCCGCGATGCGGGAGCTTCGCGCGCGCCTCTGAGGGACTTCGGCTTCATTTCGTACAAAACACGCATGTGGGATGAATCATCAGGAGATTCGTCTGGGCTCTAGTGGCGGTACGTCCTTTTAGGCAAGAATGTGCCGCACGAACTCGTCGTACGAAGTGATTCTTTCGGCGACATGCGCGTCGTTTCGCCTCGCATGTCTCCGATGGATCGGGCAGGATGTGGTCCGAAGCACCGCTGTGCAGCCGACCACAGCGTCACCGCCCTGGTGAGGACGTAGGGGAAGACGTACCTCGACCCAGGGAGGAAGACATGGCCGGTGTCATCACGCGGGGTGTGCTTTTTGTGCATTCTGCACCTCGTGCCCTGTGCCCCCACATCGAGTGGGCCGCGGGGAACGTCCTAGGCGTGCGCGTTTCCATGGACTGGACTGCGCAGCCCGCTGGGCGCGGTCTGTACCGCGCCGAGTACTCGTGGCAGGGACCGCAGGGCACGGGCGCCAAGCTGGCGTCCGCCCTGCGCGGGTGGTCCCACCTGCGGTACGAGGTCACCGAGGATCCGAGCAACGGCGCCGACGGCGCCCGTTGGTCCCACACCCCGGACCTCGGCATCTTCCACGCCATGACCGACGTGCACGGCAACGTCGTGGTGCCGGAGGACCGGGTCCGCGCCGCGCTGGAGCTCGCCGACCCGCGCGCCATGCGGGACGCCCTCGACCTCGCCCTGGGCGCCGCCTGGGACGACGAGCTCGAGCCGTTCCGCTACGCCGGCCTGGGCGCGCCGGTCCGCTGGCTCCACCAGGTGGGCTGACCTGATCGGCGGGCGACCGCGTCATCCGTGAGGAAGACGCAGTCGCCCGCCATCATGAAGAGGGAGAAGAACGGCAGGCCCATGACGACGGCGATGCCCGCGTGCATGAGGAGGGCGCCCGCCACGGCGGCCACGCGCAGGTGGCGTTGCAGCAGCAGGAGCGGGAACGTGAGCTGCAGCGCGAGCGTCCCCCACGTCACGGCGGCCACGAGCCAGCCGTTGCCGGCGATCAGGTCGGCCAGCTCGGGCCACGGCCGGAACTGCGGCAGCGACAGCGGGTAGTACACCGCGGAGCCGTCGCGCCACTGCTCCCCCTGGAGCTTGAACAGCCCCGACAGCACGTACACCAGGCAGATCTGCGCGCCCACGGCCAGCACGGCGGCGTTGTGCAGCAGGTTGCGTCCCTCGGTCCGGTTCGGCTCCCGGCCCGGTTCCAGGGCGGACGACCGCGCCACCGGGGCTGATCGTGCGCGGTCCGCCCGCCTCCCCCGCCGTCGGGCGTCCAGGGACCAGCGCGCCGACGTGTCGGCGAAGCAGAGGTAGACCAGCAGGATCCGCGAGATGTTGTCGCCCTGGTCGGCGATCAGGGGGTTGATCGCGGTGAGGCCCGACCAGCCGAGCAGCAGCAACGGCACCGTCCAGCGGGCGCGCCAGCCCACGACCACCAGCGCCGCCACCAGGAGCAGCGCCGCACAGCCGGCTGTGAGCAGCGGACCGCTGATCAGGGCGTGCCCACCGAGCGGCGTCGTCCAGCGGGCGCCGGTGCCCCACAGGACCTGCCGCGCCGGGAGGTTCACCGCGACGTACCCGGCGACGCCCAGACCGAGCACGATGCGCATCAGCGCCACCCCGTACGTCGCGTGGGCGCGGACGGTCATCCAGCGCACGCCGGCGTCGACCAGGGCGGTCACGAGGCAGGCTCGCGGAGCGCGTCCCAGGCCGCGCGGAACGCGGCGTCGTCCTGTCCGGGCACGACGACGGGCGGGCGGGCGCCGAGCAGGAGCTCGCTCGGCGCCGGGCGCTCGCTGCTCCCCTCCGGCGCGACGGCCTGGCGCAGCACGCTCACCTGCACGTACCCGAGGTCGGCGGCACCGTTCCCGGGTGCGCCTGGTCCCGGCTCGGGCTCGGCCAGGTCGCCGGAAGCGAGCAGCACCTGCGTCGCATACGCGGCCGCCGCCCGGTCCAGGCCGAGACAGGTGTCGACGGCGTCGGAGGCACCCCCGGCGTCGAGCAGCGCGGCGCGGAGGTCGGGCCAGGGTCCGCCGTCGCCGCCCGACCCGACGGGTTCCTCAACCGGCGAGACCAGCAGCACCTCGCGCCCCCGCCCCGGCAGGGCGAGGTAGGCGGCGCGCAGGTCGGACGCCAGACGGCGCGACGGACGCTCGATCGCCGCCGGGAGCGCGTGCCCGGTCAGCGCGCGGACCTCGACGGCCGTGGCGTCGATCCAGGGTCCGGGCACGAGGTCGCCGTCGGGCCCGCCCGTGTACACGCCCCGCACGCGCAGGGAGTACTCGACGTGCAGGGGCGTGGGCGCGAAGACCGACCAGTTCTGCGCGAAGACCGGCGTCATGTAGGCCTCCAGGGCCTGGTGCACTCCGGTCGAGGGGACGCCGGTCGAGGCCACGTCGCCGGTGGACCCGCCGTCGGGCCGCCCGACGAGGTAGCCCGGCGCCGCCCACACGAACGTGGCCGCGAGGTGCGCGAGCAGCACCACCCAGACGGCGATCACGAGTCCACGGACCCGTGCCGAGACGGCCGGGGCCTCCGGAGTGCTGGTCACCGCGCACAGGGTGCCAGAGACACGGTGCCCGCTTCCAGTTCGCCCGGTTCCCCGTTCCGGTCAGACCCCGCCCGACCGGCCCCGCTGCACCGCGCCGAGGACCACCCGGATGCCCAGGCCGAGGATGACCAGGTCCAGGAGGATCTGTCCGGAGACGAGCAGCCGGACCGGGTCCGTCTGCGCCACGATGTCGCCGAATCCCACGGTCGCGAACGTGCTCATGGTGAAGTACAGGGCGTCGGTCCGGGTGAGGGTCTCGCTGAACGTCGTCGGCTCGCGGTCGCTGAGCGTGAAGTAGGTCGACGCGAACAGGAGCAGGAAGAACGGGACGAGCGTCGCGAGGGCCTGGACCGCCCGCATGCCCGGGAACCGGGACCGGACGATGGCGCGGATCTCCCAGTACGACATCGCGCCGAGCGCCGCGAGGCCGACGGCCAGCACCAGCGCCAGCGACGGGACCGAGAACCGGTCGAGCGGCAGCACGTAGTAGAGCGCCACCAGGAGCGCCGACGTCGCGAACGCCCGCAGCAGGCCGAGGGTGATCAGGGTCCGCCGGCGCCGGGCGGGTAGTGCCTCCAGGTCGCGGCCGCCGGTGCCACCGTCGTGCTGCGGTTCACGTTCGTCCACGTCGGCCACCTCCCGGACCTGGAATCCACTGTGGCCCCAGACGCAGAAGGCGGCCACCGCGACCCCGTGGCACCGGGGTCGCGGTGGCCGCCGCGGCGGCTCGGACCGAGCCTGAGCTCAGCCCTTGACGCAGAGCACCGTCCGCAGCCGCGCCACGACCTCGACGAGGTCGGACTGGGCCGCGATCACGGCGTCGAGGTCCTTGTAGGCACCGGGGATCTCGTCGAGCACGCCCTGGTCCTTGCGGCACTCGACGCCCGCGGTCTGCGCCGCGAGGTCGTCCAGCGTGAACTCCTTCTTGGCCTTGGTCCGCGACATCCGCCGGCCCGCGCCGTGCGACGCCGACCAGTACGACTCCGGGTTGCCGAGGCCGCGGACCACGTAGGAGCCCGTGCCCATCGACCCGGGGATGAGGCCCAGGTCGCCCCGGCCCGCCCGGATCGCGCCCTTGCGGGTGACGATCAGCTCCGCGCCGTCGATCTGCTCGCGCGCCACGTAGTTGTGGTGCACGTTCACGCCCTCGTCGAAGGTGAGCTCCCGGCCGCCGTCGGGCAGCTCCGCGAACTCCTCCCGGACCGCCTGGACCGCGAGCGCCATCATGACCGCCCGCGAGCGGGCGGCGTACTCCTGCGCCCACCAGAGGTCGTTGAGGTACGCGTCCATCTGGGGCGTGCCGGCGAGGAACACGGCGAGCTCGCGGTCCACGATGCCCTTGTTGTGCTCCAGGTCCTTGGCGATGCGGACGTGGTGCTCGGCGAGCTCCTTGCCGATGTTGCGGGAGCCGGAGTGGAGCTGGAGCCAGACCTGGTCGTCCTGGTCCAGGCACACCTCGACGAAGTGGTTGCCGCCGCCGAGCGAACCGAGCTGCTTGCGTGCGCGGGTCTCGAGCTGCTTGACCTTGGGGTGGAGGGTCTCGAACCGGTCCCAGAACATCTGCTCGCCGCGCAGCCGCTCCTGGCCCCCGGACCCCTTGACGGGCCGCAGCCGGCGCAGGTCCACCTGCTCGTCGTGCGAGTGGAACCCGACCGGGATGGCGGCCTCGATCCGCTTGCGGAGGCGGGAGAGGTCGTCGGGCAGGTCGCTCGCGGTGAGCGAGGTGCGGACGCCGATCATGCCGCAGCCGATGTCGACGCCGACGGCGTTGGGCGACACGGCGTCGCGCATGGCGATGACGGAGCCGACGGTCGCGCCCTTGCCGAGGTGGACGTCGGGCATCACGCGGACGCCCTCGACCCAGGGCAGGGCGGAGATGTTGCGGAGCTGGTTCAGCGCCGCGTGGTCGACGTCGTGCTCGTGCGCCCACATGAGGGTCCGGGCCCGGGCGCCCGAGAGGGCGACCGGGAAGTTCGAGGACATGGGAGTGCTCCAGTCGTGTTGGTGGTGTGGCTCGCAGAACCTACGGGCGGACGTCGGGCGCGCGCCAGGACATTTCGCGCTGACCGGGCCCGGGCCGGGGCCGCGGCGGGTTCAGCCGAGGTCGGTCCCGTCGAGTGAGGACGACGGCTTGTGGTCGGGCAGCCGCAGCATGCGGAAGGAGTTGCCGAGCCCGACGAGGCTCGCCAGCAGCGGGATGAGCAGGGCCACCTGGAGGGAGCGGTTGCGGGCCTCGTCGTTGATGGCGAGGACCTCGGCCTCGACGGCCGGGGGCTGTCCGGTGATCTGCTCGGCGAGCGCGGTGTTGCTCATGACCTCGGCGTCGGTCTCGAGCGCGGCGGCGATCTGCTGCTGCTCGGCCTCGGGGATGACTGGGTTGTCCGCGGTGAGCTGGTTGAAGCCGAGGGCGAGGGCGGCGAGCAGGATGCCGCCCGACATGGCGAGCCCGAAGGAGAGGCCGAAGGACCCGGCGGCCGAGTTGACGCCGGCGGCCTCGCTGACGCGTTCCTCCTCGATCGGGGCGAGGGTGTAGTTGTTGAGCTGCGAGACCAGCAGGCCCAGCCCGCAGCCCGTGATCGCGAGCGGGAGGACGAGGTACCAGCCGCTGTCCACGCGGGGCACGAACGGGATGATGACGGCGATCCCGAGAAAAGCCAGCAGGAGCCCGGTGCGGATGATCGCGGCCGGACGCCGGTTGCCGCCCCGGCGCCCGGCCACGAGCGCCGCGGCGAACATCGTCAGCGACAACGGGGTCAGGGCGAGGCCCGCCTGGAGGGCGTTGTACTCGAGGGTCATCTGCAGGAACAGGGGCAGGGCGATCATGGCTCCGCCCAGGGTGATCTGCTGGAGCATCTGCCCGGTCACCCCGGTGGTGAAGGTGGGGTGGCGGAACAGGTCGGGGTCGAGCAGCGGCACCTTGCGCTCGCGCTCGCGGCGCACGAGCCAGCGGGCGAGCGCCACCAGCGCCACGAGCCCGACCAGGATGAGCACGCCGACGAGCTCGCCGCCCTCCTGCCAGACCAGGATGCCGAGCACCACGCCGCCCATGCCGATCACGGACAGGACCGCACCGACGACGTCGACCTGGCGGGAGCCCGTGTAGGGCACGTCGCGCACCAGCCGGATCTGGCTCAGGATGACGGCGATGATGACGGCCTCCAGGCCGAACCCGACCCGCCACGACAGGTAGGTGGTGACGAACCCGCCCAGCAGCGGGCCGACGGCGGCGGCGATGGCGGCCGCCGCGCCGACCATCGCGTACGCCTGCTTCTGGGCCCCGCCCTCGAAGTTGCCGTGGATCAGCGACTGCATCGCCGGCAGGAGCAGCGAGGCCCCGAGCCCGCCGATGATCGCCCAGAAGACGACGATCGCCGTGAGGCTCTGCGCGAGCGTCATGGCCAGCGCCCCGGTCGCGTAGGCCAGCAGCCCCAGCACGTACGCGCGCTTGCGCCCGATCAGGTCGCCGACCTTGCTGTTGATCAGGATGAACGCGGCCGAGACCAGCGCTTCGAGGGCGATGGCCGACTGCACTCCCCCGGCCGTGGTGTCCAGGTCCCGGATGACGGCGGAGATCGACACGTTCATCAGCGAGGTGTCGACCACGAGCACGAACATGGCCGCCGCCAGCAGCAGCATCAGCCGGCGGCTCCGTGCGGTCACGGCCTCGGTGCCCTCGCCCGGTTCGGTAACCATGTCGCCGTCCTTGGCTCACGGGGCGGGTCGGCAGCCCCCGGCCGTGCCACCCGTCGCTCGCTCTCGAGCGTACCGAGGCGGACGCCGTCCCGCCGAGTGGGTCCTCACCTGCGCCGACTGCCCGAAGCAGTAGGATCCTTGCGCGGCTTGTGCCGCGCGCCCCGTTAGCTCAGCTGGTCAGAGCAGGAGACTCATAATCTCTCGGTCACAGGTTCAAGTCCTGTACGGGGCACCAGAACTGGCAGGCGGTCGGGCCTGGCCAGTGGTCAGCTCGCCGTGTCGGCTCCACGTCCGGGCGCGACAGCGTCAATAATCTCCAGGACATGACGACCAGGCCCCCCACCCCGGCGCCGGACGCGAGCTTCGCCACCCGGCTGATGATCGCGTGCGACATCGACGGGACCCTCCTGCGCACGGGGCACCCGCCGACGTCGGCCGTCCGGGCCGCGATGCGCGAGGTCCTCGGGGCCGGCCATCACGTCGTCCTCGCCACCGGTCGCTCCGTGCTGGGCGCGGTCTCCGCCGCCCTGCAGCTCGGCCTCCGGGACGTGTGGATCGTCTCGAGCAACGGCGCGGTGACCGCGCACCTGCTCGGCGAGCACTACCAGGTGGTCGACGAGCACACCGTGGACGCCGTCCTGGTGATCGACGTCGCGCTCAAGGAGGCGCCGGCCGTGCGGATCGCCGCGGAGATCGTCGGCGCGGGCTGGCGCGTCAGCGCCCCGTTCCCCGACCACGAGCTCAACGGCCCCCAGCGCCAGGCGCCGATCGGCGAGTTCCTGGTCAACCCGACGCCCCGGATCGTCCTGCACGGTCCCGGCGCCTACACGATGGTGCCCGCGCTGATCGCACGGGGCCTGACCGCGATCGCCACCCGGCTCGACTGGGTCGACGTCACCCCGCCCGGGATCTCCAAGGCCTCCGCGCTGGAGAAGGTGCGCATGGAGCTGGGCGTCGAGGCGAGCCGGACGGTCGCGATCGGCGACGGCGAGAACGACGTCGAGATGTTCCGGTGGGCCGCGTACGACGTAGCCATGGGGCACGCCCCGCCGTTCGTCCTCGCGGCCGCGTCGTACAGCACGGGATCGATCGACGACGACGGCGCCGCGACCGTCCTGCGGTCCCTGCTGGGCTGAGCCCGAAAACCCGAGGAGCGACGAGGAACGCCCTGGGGAGGTATCGCCGCACTCCCCAGGGCGTTCGTCTCAGGCACCGGCCCCTCGGGCCGGCGCGATCACAGGTTGACGGTGGTCCCCCCGATCGTCACGACGAGCCGCCCGTCCGAGGCGAACGACCAGTCCAGGGCTCCCGAGTACTGCGCGCACCGGGACCCGTTCGAGCCGGACCACCACTGGTTGCCGCCCGCGTCGGTGCCGATGATGCGGTCGTTGGACCCGCTGTCGCAGGACGTGTTGTCGCGGAACGTCGACGAGCCGCCGTCGAAGTTGAAGTTCCGCTCCGCGCTGCCGATGCTCAGGTTGTTCGAGACGGTCAGCGACCCCAGGTTCCGGTTGTACCCGAAGCCGTGCTTGCCGTTGTCGAACGCGATGTTGCGCCGCACGACGTGGTTGACCGAGATGTCCTCGCCGCCGAGCTTGTAGCCGTTGCGGTCGCCGTTGCCGGCCTGCGAGCCGTCGGACAGCGTGCCGTTCTCGTACGAGAGGGAGTCCTCGATGGTCACCGCCCCGATGGGGCCGGTGTCGTCCTTGGTGTAGAGGTCCCAGCCGTCGTCGATGTTGTTGTGGGACACGGTGTACCGGAAGACGTTGCCCGAGCCCACGGTGAGCTTGGGCGCGAACCCGTCGGCGTCCTCGCCGTCGGAGTCGGCGTTGTCGTGCGACTCCGTCGACACCACGAGGTTGTTCGACGGCCACTCGCTGCTCGGCGCCCCGGCGGTGTACCGGGAGATCTGGAGGCCCGAGTCGCGGTTGAACCGGGTCACCACCCGCTCGATCACGTTGTTGTCGCCACCGAGCATGATCCCGTTGTCGCCCGCGTGCTCGACGACGATGCCGCGCAGGTGCCACCAGTCGCCGCCGATCGCGATGCCCCGGTTGGCGGGGTCCTCGCTCTGCGCCGAGAAGTTCAGCACGGGGGTCTCGCCCGGGTAGGCGAACAGCTCGGTGCGGTTGCCCGAGGTGCCGCTGTTGCCCGGCGGGATGTCGACCGTCTGCGACAGGTTGTAGGTGCCGCCGCGCGCGTAGATGGTGCCGCCGGCCGCGATCCGGCCGATCGCGGAGGCCAGGGTGGTCGGGTCCGACTCGGTGCCCGCGGCACCGGAGCTGCCGCCGGGCGCCACGTAGAGCGCGTCCGCCGTCGGCTCCTCACCGGGGTCCTCGCCGCCGGGCTCCTCGCCACCCGGTTCCTCCCCGCTGCCCGCCGTGCCCGCGTACGTCTCCAGCTCGGCGATCCGTGGCGTGGCCGACGACGAGGTGATCTCAAAGTTGATCTTGCTCAGCGAGGTGGTCGCGAAGCTGATGACGCCGGCGCCGCTGCCCGTGGCCAGCACCGCGCCGTTGTCGTTGTTCACCACGCGCCACGACCCGATGTTCCCGACGGCGCCGGACGCCTCACGGACGTTGATCGACGACACCGTGGTCGCGGACCCCCACTTGACCGAGACGCGCCCGGTCGCGCTCGCCGGGGACCAGTAGGTGGTCGTGCTGCCGTCGAGCACGTTGCCGTAGCTGGTGCCGCTCGCCTTGCTGGAGCCGTCGGCGCCGGCGCCGAGGCTCAGGTTGGTCCCGGCCGGCGGCTCCGTCGGCGGGTCGGTCGGGTCGGTCGGCGGATCGGTCGGGTCCGTCGGGTCCGTCGGCGGGTCCGTGGGGTCGGTCGGCGTGCAGCTGCCGTCCGAGACCTGCAGCCCGGTGTTCGCCCCCGCCGTCTCGGCGACGACCGCCGGCACGCAGCTCGCCGCGTCCAGCGGGTAGGAGTAGGGGATGCTCACGGACGTGTTCGACGTCGGGTTGGGGCCCGCCGGGTTGTTGTCCTCGCCCGGGCTCGACCACGTGACGCCGTCGAAGACGTTGCCCGCGACCTGCCAGTAGCCGGCCTGGTCGGTGTAGAACGTGCCGAGCACGTCCTTGGAGTCCTCGAAGTAGTTGTTGTCCACCTTCGCCTTGGCCCCGGCCCGCGAGTTGATGCCCGACTCCACCAGCCCCACGTAGTGGTTGTTGTAGATGTGGGCGATGCCGCCGCGCAGCAGCGGGGTGCGGGAGTTGAGGTTCTGGTACAGGTTGTGGTGGAACGTGACGAACCCGTTGGACAGGTCGCTCTCGCTGGACCCGATGAGCCCGCCGCGCTCGGAGTTGCGCAGGATGCTGTACGAGAGGGTCACGTACTTGGTGTCGTTCTTCATGTCGAAGAGGCCGTCGTAGCCCTCCGACTCACCACCCGAGGCCAGCAGGGTGAGGTGGTCGGCCCAGACGTTGCGGACGCCGCTCTCCATGCCGATCGCGTCGCCGCCGTTCGACGTCGGTGAGCCCGACTTCTTCACGTTCTGGACGGTCACGTTCTGGATGATGATGTTGCTGGACTCGCGGATGTGGATGCCGATCTGGTCGAAGACGGCACCGCTGCCGACGCCGACGATCGTCACGTTGCTGATCTGCTTGAGCTCGATCACGTCGTCGGCCGTGCTGCAGCTGTCGCCCGAGACCTGGCTGGTGTTGCCGTGGTTGATGGTGCCGGACACCTCGATGATGATCGGGGTGCTGCTGCTGGCGCGGCTGCACAGTGCCGTGTGGATCGCCGTCCCCGTCGTGGCCCGGACGGTCTGGCCGCCGGCGCCGCCGGTGGTGCCGCCGTTCTGGGTCGCGTAGCCCGTGGCCGAGCCGGTGGCGGCCGCGGCGTCCGGGACGGACTGGGCGGTCACCCCGATCGCGACCGCGAGGGCCGTCGCGGCCACCGCCGAGAGGATCTGGACAGCTCTTGGTCGTCTCATCTCATTGCCTCACGTTCGTCGTTGAATGCGGGACATTGCTGTGGTGCGCGCAGCGGGTGAATACGGGTAACCGGTTTCCCAGATCCTAGTAACCGGTTTCTCGGATGGCAACCCCCTGGCCTCGGCGCACTGCGAAGCGCCCGGGAATACATGACCAGTCATGCTGTTGACCACAATGCATGACCAGTCATGCGATCCATCGAGGTCACGCTCGGAAAGGCGAACCCATGCAGTTCGGAATCTTCAGCGTCGGCGACGTCGCGCCCGACCCGGTCACCGGCCGCACCCAGAGCGAGGCGGAGCGCATCAGCAACCTCGTGCGCATCGCGCAGCGCGCGGACGAGGTGGGCCTGGACGTCTTCGCCATCGGCGAGCACCACAACCCGCCCTTCATCCCCTCGTCCCCGCCCACCCTGCTGGGGCACATCGCCGCGCTGACGAAGAACATCGTGCTGAGCACGTCGGTCACCCTCATGACCACCAACGACCCGGTGAAGATCGCCGAGGACTACGCGATGCTCCAGCACCTCGCCAAGGGCCGGCTCGACCTCATGGTCGGGCGCGGGAACACCGCGCCGGTCTACCCGTGGTTCGGCAAGAAGATCCGCGACGGCGTGGGCCTCGCCCTGGAGAACTACAACCTGCTGCACCAGCTCTGGCGCAACGACGTCGTGGACTGGGAGGGCCAGTACCGCACGCCGCTGCAGGGCTTCACCGCCACGCCCCGCCCGCTCGACGACGTGCCGCCGTTCGTCTGGCACGGTTCGATCCGCACCCCGGAGATCGCCGAGCAGGCCGCCTACTACGGCAACGGGTACTTCGCGAACAACGTGCTGGCGCCCAACTTCCACTTCAAGCCGCTCGTCGACTTCTACCGGCAGCGGTTCGAGCACTACGGCCACGGCCGCGCCGACCAGGCGATCGTCGGGCTCGGCGGCCAGGCGTTCATCGCCAAGCGGTCGCAGGACGCGGTGAGCACGTTCCGCCCCTACTTCGAGAACTACGCGCTGTTCCGCGGCATGAAGCTCGAGGACTACATGCGCGACACCCCGCTGAGCGTCGGCAGCCCGCAGGAGATCATCGACAAGACCCTGACCTTCCAGGAGGGCTTCGGCGACTACCAGCGCCAGCTCTTCGCGATGGACGGCCTGGGGCTGCCCGTCGAGGTGGCGCTGGAGCAGGTGGAGCTGCTGGGCACCGAGGTGGTCCCGGTGCTGCGCAAGGAGCTGGCGTCCCGCCGTGCCCCCGGCGTCCCCGACGCGCCCACGCACGCGAGCCTGGTGACCGCCAAGTATGGCGACGCCGAACCCCGCCAGCCGCGGCCCAACCCGAACCGCGGCGACAACCTCTCGGGCGCCTCGCCATACCAGGACACCGACGCGGACGTGCAGGCGCACTTCCCGGCGGTGGTGTGACGGTGGCCGGCACCGCACGGCTCGCGAACGAGGCCTGGGAGGCGCTCTTCCGCGCCCAGGCCACGATCGCCCGCGAGTTCGAGGCGGCGGACATCTGGGGCGACCTGCTGCCCCGCGAGTACGGGGTGCTCTACGCCCTGTCCACCGCCCCGGACGGCCTGCGCATCACCGACCTGATCGACGACGTGCTGCTCACCCAGGCGGGCGTGTCCCGCCTCGTGGCCCGCCTGGAGCAGCGCGGGCTCGTCGTCCGCGGGGACGACCCCGACGACGGCCGCGCCTGCCGCCTGCGCCTGACCGCGGAGGGCGAGGCCGTCCAGCGCCAGGTAGGCGCCGAGCACGCCCGCCACATCACCCGCGCCATGACCCGGGCCCTCGACCGGAGCCAGCTCGAGACGCTCCGGGACCTCAGCACCGCACTGCTCGAAGGGAGTCACCCATGAGCACCACCCCGCTCGACCTCGTGGTGGTCAGCGCCGGCGTCAGCGAGCAGTCGTCGACCCGGCTGCTGACCGACCGCATCGCGCAGAAGACGATCGACGCGCTCCGGGACGCCGGGGTGCCCGCGACGGCGAGCGTGCTCGACCTCGGTCCGCTCGCCGTCGACATCGCCCGCGCCGTCGTCTCCGGGTTCCCCGGCGAGGACCTGAAGCGCGCCATCACGCGGCTCGGCGCGGCGGACGGCGTCATCGCCGCCACCCCGGTCTACAAGGCCGGGATCAGCGGCCTGTTCAAGTCGTTCGCCGACGTGCTGGACAACGACCTGCTCGTGGCCAAGCCCGTGATCCTCGCCGCGACCGGCGGCAGCGCCCGGCACGCCATGGTGCCCGACGAGCAGCTCCGCCCGCTCTTCGCCTTCCTGCGCGCGATGCCGGTGCCCACGTCCGTGTACGCGACGCCGGAGGACTGGGGCTCCCCCGACCTCGGCAAGCGGATCGCGCGCGCGTCCACCGAGCTCGCGCTGCTGCTGCGCAGCGGCGTGGGCCGGGAGATCGCCGACACCGCCTGGGACGGGTACCAGCACCAGTTCTCGGGCAACGCGACGCGGGCCGAGCGGTCGGCCGCGGACGTCGACTTCACGACCGACCTCATGCGGCTCGCCGCGGGGGGCGGCCGCTGACCGGACGGTCCGCCGGTCCGGCGCCCCTGCAGCGGGCGCCGGACCGGCGGGAGGTCGAGCGGTTCGTCGGGCGTCAGACGCGCCTGCGGCCGACCAGGCCGATGATCAGGCTCGCCACGAGGACGATCACGCCGATCCAGATGAGGAACTGACCGATCTCGGTGGCGACACCGAGGATCACGAGGGCCACGCCGATCAGGATGAGGATGAGCCAGCCGGGCATGTCTATCTCCTTCCACGCGCGGGCGCTGGGTCGCGCCGCGTTCTCTCGACCCTCACCCGGTTCGAGTTCACTCGCACGACGAAAAAGACAACGCGGTCAAAACGCACCGGCGCGGGTGCCGCCCGTCAGTTCTCGCGCGCGAGCACCGACTGCCAGTGCCACGGCTCCGGCACCCGCCCGTCCGGCTCCGCGAACGCCGGGTGGGTCCAGCCGTGATCCCCGGCGTTGGCCTTGAGCCAGGTGTACTGCACGGTGTCGAACGTCTCGACGCCGCCGCCGATGTCGACCGCGAGCCCGAGGCCGTGGTTGGAGCAGCCGGGCGGGGCGGCGATCGGCGAGGACGGGTCGTACAGCTCCTCCTGCGAGGCGTACGAGCG
Organism: Promicromonospora sp. MEB111; assembly: GCF_030209445.1. Classification (GTDB taxonomy): domain Bacteria; phylum Actinomycetota; class Actinomycetes; order Actinomycetales; family Cellulomonadaceae; genus Promicromonospora. The sequence goes on along the minus strand of NZ_JARVSD010000011.1, from coordinate 96,964 downwards.
GTAGGCCGAGTTGATCGTCAGGTGCTGGCCGAACTCGGCCTGGTAGGCGGCGTCCAGCGCGATCAGCCCGTCCAGCACGTCCGCCCGCACGACGAAGTCGGGCGCCCACGGGATGGGCGCCAGCGCCTCGTCCGGCAGGAGCCCGCTGTCCGGGTCCCAGACCTGGTCGGGTGCGGGGCAGGTGACGGCGTCCTGCGCGGTGGTCAGCGCCTCCGTGGCCATGGTGATGACGGAGCGGCTCGTGGTCAGGTCGTGCTCGGCCTGCCCCAGGTCGGCCAGGTCGGTCCCGGCGAGGGTGGCGTTCGCGGCGTCGTCGACCGCGGTGCCCGAGTCCAGGGCCTCCCGCAGCCGGGAGCGGACGTCGTCGTCGACCCCCTTGCCCTCCGTGGCCGCGTAGATCTTCTCGGCGCGCTTGCCCGCGCCCGCGAAGCTCTCGCGGGCCGAGGTGACCTCGCTGCGGGCGAGGTCCACCATCGAGGCCCGCACGGCGTCGGAGGCCGCGGCGAGGGACGCGGAGGAGTCCGCCGTGCCCAGGGTGAGCCGCGTGAGGAACGGCTCGTCCAGCAGGTCGTCGGCCTCCGCGATCTGGGCCGACAGCGCCACCCGGGTCCCCGGGTCGGCGACCCGCCCCGAAGAGGTGGCCAGGAGCTGCGTGGCGACGACGTTCTGGTCGCCGAGGTCCTCGACGTCCGAGACCAGGTACCAGGCGAGCCCGGCCAGGCCGAGCAGCACGACCACCACGATCGTCGCGGCGAGGGAGATCCGCAGGGCGCGCCGGCGGCGGGCCTTCGCCTCCCGCCGCTCTCTTGCCGATCCGTCGGCCTTCGCGTCCGTCGGTTCGGCGGGCGGCGCGGCGTTCGTCAAGGTCACGAGGCCAGAACCTACGGCACCCGGGAGGTACCCGCCGACCGATCAGGGGGTGAACTGTGCCACCTTGGCGCGATTGCGCGCCGGCTGCGCGGTCTGCCCGTCGGTCCCCACTAACGTGGGGCCCATGGGGTTCCGCACCTGGTTCGCACACCGCCCGCAGCAGGCCGTCCGCCGCGCCGTCCGCTCGCACCGCACCGACGCGGTGCTGGCCCGGGCCGCGCTGGTCACGTCCACGGGCGAGGCGTGGGCGTTCGCCACGCGCGCCGAGCTCCTGCTGATCTCCGCGCCCGAGGCAGCCACCGGCCAGGGCGACGCGGAGTCGCGGGGCGCCCCGTCCGTCGTCGTGCACCGGGAGTGGGCCGACGTGGACCGGGCGACCTACGACACCGACTCCAACGTGATCCGGGTGCACTGGGTGGACGGCGACGAGCCGACGCCGCTCCCGCTCGACGGCCGCCGCACCGTGCTGCCCCAGGTGCTGCGCGAGCGGGTGCAGTGGTCCGTGGTCCTGGCGGAACCGGTCAGGCTGCCGGGCGGGCGGTCCGCCCGCGTGGCGGTCCGGCGCCGGGTCGACGGCGAGCTGTTCTCCCAGGTGATCGGCGGCAGCGACGTCGACCTCGCGGACCCCGCGACCGCGGAGGCGATCGACGCCGCCGAGGCCCGGGTGCGCAGCGCGGCGGGGCTGCCGGCCTGAGCCTGCTCAGTCCTGCGTGCCGTTCAGTCCTGCGGGACCACGCGCAACGTCGTCCCCACGACCGCCGGGCCGACCACGGTGTCGACGATGCGCTTCTCGTACTTGGCGTACTTGGCGCGGTAGACGTCGTCGAGCGGCGCGTGGACGCCGTCGTCCGGGACCTCGAAGCGGACGTCGCGCTCGACGCCGCCCACCCGGACCCGGCCGGTGCCCGAGGCCTTCGCGCGACGGAACCACCCGTTGTCCGGGCCGTAGGCGGAGCGGACGTAGACGTCGTCGCCCAGCCGCGCCGTCCAGATGATCACGAACGGGCGCAGGGTCCCGTCCGGCCGGTAGGACGAGACCTGTAGCTCGTCGGTGCCGTCGACCGTCTTCAGCTCCTGCTCGGTCCAGCTCATCGCTGCTCCTTCCGGGCGCCCCCGGGCGCCGCCTGCGCCGACCGCAGGGCACGGCCGGCCGTCTCACGGTGCAACACGCTGGCATCGCCCGGGAGTCCCTGGCGTGACCGGTAACGGCAGACCCCCTTGGCCTGGTGCCGCCGGTCCGGGTCCTCGTCCTGGTCCTGGGCCGCGGGTCTAGCGTGAGACCGCGAACCCACTGCGAAGGAGACTGTCACGATGCATCAGCGAACGCTCGGCCAGGGTCTGGAAGTCTCCGCGATCGGACTGGGCGCCATGGGGATGTCGGAGGGCTACGGCCCCAACCCGGGCACGCGCGAGGAGATGATCGGCGTGCTGCGGGGCGCCGTGGAGCGGGGCGTCACCCTCGTGGACACCGCCGAGGTGTACGGGCCGTACGTCAACGAGGAGCTGGTCGGCGAGGCGCTGGAGCCGGTGCGCGACCAGGTGGTGATCGCCACCAAGTTCGGCTGGCGCATCGAGGACGGCGCCACGGTGGGCCTGAACAGCCGGCCCGAGCACATCCGCGCCGTCGCCGACGCGTCCCTGCGACGCCTGCGCACCGACGTGATCGACCTCTTCTACCAGCACCGTGTGGACCCCGACGTGCCGATCGAGGACGTGGCCGGCACGGTCAAGGAGCTGGTCGACGCCGGCAAGGTGCGGCACTTCGGGCTGTCGGAGGCGAGCCCGGCCACGATCCGGCGCGCGCACGCGGTGCACCCGGTCACCGCGGTGCAGAGCGAGTACTCGCTGTGGACCCGCGACCCCGAGCCGGAGGTGCTGCCCACGCTCGCCGAGCTCGGCATCGGGTTCGTGCCGTTCAGCCCGCTCGGGCGTGGGTTCCTCACGGGTGCGGTCGACGCGACGACGTCGTTCTCCGCCGACGACATGCGGGCGTCGATCCCGCGGTTCACGGAGTCGAACCGGTCGGCGAACCAGGTGCTCGTGGACCACGTGCGCGCCCTCGCGGAGGCCCAGGGCGCGACGCCCGGCCAGGTGGCGCTCGCGTGGCTGCTGGCTCAGCAGCCGTGGATCGTGCCGATCCCGGGGACGCGGCGCATCGCGCGGGTCTCGGAGAATGTGGGCGCTGCCGCGGTGGCTCTCTCGGCCGACGACGTGGCCGACCTGAACGGGCTGGCCGCGCGAGTCGGTGTGGAGGGTGACCGGTACAACGAGGCCGGGATGGGGATGGTGGGGCGGTGAGGCCTGGTCGTCCGGTGTGAGCGGGCGGGCGGCGGCGGTGCGGGGCCGGTGCGGAAGTCATGGTCTACCCAGTCATGGGGCCCGGAATCAGGGTGATTCCGGGCCCCATGACTGGGTAGACCGTGACATGCGCGCGGCGGCTGCGCGGTGTGATCGACGCCGCTCCCGCGCAGATCAGATATGAGTCGGGACTACCCCCGGGAACCTGTTAGAGTTTTCACCGGTCGCCCACCCGGTGCACGGGACGGGCGAACGCGATCCCGCGTAGCTCAGCTGGCAGAGCATCCGACTGTTAATCGGACGGTCGTTGGTTCAAGTCCAACCGCGGGAGCCCACGAAGAGGAGCCCCAGCCATTTCCGGCTGGGGCTCTTCGCCGTTTCGGAGCCACGTGTAGTCCACTCCGGTACGCATCGCCCAGAGCCGCAGCGTGGCGGTGTTCGGCGTCACGTGGCCGTTGATCCATCGCGAGATGGTGTTCCGCTCCACCTCGAGGTAGTCCGCCATCGACTGCACGGACACGTCTGCGACCCGGAGCGACTTGCGCATCCGGTCTGCCATGTCGAATTCCGGGACCACGCCACCGGCCGTCTGAATGCTCATGCCGTCATGCTTCCACGCATCTTGCGGCATAGCAAGGAATAGCGGCGATGCGCGCCGTCACCCACTATTCACCCGTGAGCCGACTTGCGTCGCGATGTTGCATTGATACATGCTCCCCTCATGGAACACGAAGAGACAGTCACGGCGGGTGAGGCCGCCGGCATCATCGGCGTCAACATCGCCACCGTGGCGCGCTGGGCAAAGCGCGGCGTCCTGACCCCCACGGGCACCGAGGGCCGCGCGATCCTGTACCCCCGCCCCATGGTCGAGCGCGTTGCCGCCGCTCGCCGCGTGCTCACCGGCGCCGCTTCGTGACCGCCCCCAAGACCCCCGCCGGCGCCCCCGTGGCCGCCCCGGTTGCGCCGGTGGGTTCCAACCCGGATGACAAGCCGTTCGTGTTCAAGACGCCGCCCCCGTACGGCGAGATGCTCGCCGAGCCGTGGGTATGCGCGCGCGGTGACTTCGACTACACGTGGTACGAGACGTGGGACGCCGCCATGGACGCCGCCGTTGGGTCCGCCGCGTGAACGGCTACATGCCGGGGCGCCCCGTCCTGTCGCTGCAGCAGCTCGCCCGTGGCCGCCGCTACGTCGCCGCCTACCGCGAGCGGTTCGGCCGCGCGCCCGCAGACGTACCGACGTCGGTCTACCTCGAGGACGAGCCCGCCTGCGAGGAACTCGCGTGACCCGCACGAAACCGCGCCGGACCTACGGCAAGCCGTGGGATACCCCGCGCCCCGCGCCGTCCGCCGGCCACCGGACGTTCGACCTCGTCGTATCGCTGTCCAACGCCGGTTGGGGTGAGCTGCAGGGCCGGTCCATGCAGGGCGTGCGCTCGACGCTGCACGCCCTCGTGGCCGCTCTGCCGTACGGCTCCGGCGCCGGCAAGGCGACCGCCTACGACGTCGCCACGCGCGCCGGCCTGTCCCTCAAGTGGACGTCACGCTGCCTGCACCTGCTCGAGGACCTCGGCGTGATCGAGTGGACGCGCGGTGGAATCACGATCGAGTCCGCATCGCGCCGCGAGGGCCGGCCCGGCTGGTTCCGCATCGTGAAACGGCGCCTTGTCGAGCTGGTCATGCTCGCCCGCCCGATCAACGACGAGGCGACCCGCGCCTACCGCGCCGAGACGCTCGAGCGCATCCGGTCGATCAAGACCAAGTACACCCGCACGCGCCTGATGAACCAAACGCGCGGAAAGGTGCATAAGCCCAGGTCAGAACATGTGGCACTGAGCGGGGACCCCACCCCCCTAACGGGAGGGCCTGTCGGCACGCCTCCCCGCTCAGAGGATCTACTCGCCTCTCAGGCACCCTCAGGAGCGGCTGCGCCGCCCTCACCCGAGGCGCCTACGGCGCGCGGCGACGGTCCCGAGGGACCTGGGGACGCTTCCGGCCTCACAGGCGCGCAGAGGGCGCGTGCCGCGCTCGTGGCTGGCATGCGCGCCGCTGGGCGCGGCACCCCGCGCGACGTCGCGCTGTGGCGCAAGCAAGGTCTCATCCCGTGACGCGCCCCGGCCCGGGTGACGTCACGTGCGACCACGGCTACGACTCGTGGCGCACTACGCGCGACGGTCGGCCCTTGTGCCCGTTCTGCCGGCGTCTCGCCAAGGTCGAGGCGACCCGAAAAGCGGCCCGGAGGAAGAGGTTCGCGCAGCCTCACCTAGACATCCCTGCTCTCGTCGCGAATGACGACAGCCTCAACAACGTCATCTCACTGACCGCCGCGCGAGCCCGCCGGCGTCGAACCAAGGAGGTCTGATGTCCCAGCACCGTCCCGCCCTGCTCAACCCCGACACCCGAGCGGCCCTCACCGTCGCTTTGCTCGCCACGGCCGCGCTCGTCGGCATCAGCTTCACGCTGTCGTATGCCGGCCTGTCCGCGCTCGCTCCGTGGGCCGCCGTGCCGCTCACGCTCGCCCCGCTGATCCCGCTGTTCATCGACGGCGCGATCGGCGTCTACACGTACAGCGCCCTCGCCGCTCGTGCCCGTGCCGAGTCGGCCGCGCGCCCATGGACGTGGGTAGCGCTCTGGACTCTGGTGTCCAGCGCAGCGAACGCAGCTCACGCGTGGGCCAACGGTCCGCAGGGATGGGAGGGCATGGTGGGCGCGACCCTCGCCGGCCTCTTCCCGATCGGCTCGCTGCTCGGCACGCACGAAATCGCCGCCCGCATGATCGGCCGGCCCGACGCCGCGCCCTCGCCGCTGTCCGTGCTCGAGGGAATCGAGAATGCGGACCTGCACCTAGTCGAGCCCGCGCAGCTCGAGCGGCTCCGCACCAAGATCGCCGAGCAGCGCAAGCCGCGCGGCCGGCGTCGAGTCACCTCGCCAACCCGTGCCGCCGCACGTGAGCGCGCGCGAGACCTGCGCGCCCAGGGGCACACCGTGCGCGCCATCGCCGCAGAGGTAGGGCTGTCGCACTCGACGGTGGCCGAGGACGTCCGAGACGTGGTGCCAGCGTGACGCGCGGCCCGCTGCTGATCGTCGCGCTGTCCATCGTGGCCGGCGCCGTCGTCGGCGTCGTGCTCGGCGCGCTCGTCCGGCTGTTCATCCTGGCGTGACCTGGTCAGGCAGGAAGGTGGAAGCCGCGCGCGCCTACTGGCGCCCGCGGCTTCCACTGCCGTGCTGGCGCTGCGGCCGCATGCTCACCGCCGCGGGTACCTGGACGGTGGGCCACCTGCAGGACCGTGCGCTCGGCGGGTCCGAGACCGACCCGAGCAACCAGCATCCCGAGTGCGGACGCTGCAACACCAGCGCCGGCGGGAAGCTGGGCGCCAGCATCACGAACAGCAAGCGGCAGAGCAAGACACAGATCAGCACCAACCGCACACCAACACTGACACGCGCAACCGAGAGAGACCGAGGGATCCGAGGATGGTGAAGGGGATCACCGAGCACAAGCGAGCGTTCGAGCAGCTCGCACTCGCCGGTTTTGAACCGGCCGTGGGAGCCCTCGCTAGTCGGCCACTCCCTTTCTCTCCCCACGGGGGGCCCGCCGAGACGCCGGCGCCCAAGCTGCCAAACCTGAAATCCCCGGTCGGCCGGCGCTACTGCAAGCCGCTGCACAACGCGCCCGCCAAGGCCGATATCTCGATAGACGACCTGATCCACGGCGCGGCGCTGCTCGGATTCGTACCGTCGGCGCAGCAAGAACGCTTCGGCCGGATCATGAACGCGGTCAAGCCCGACGGCCTGCCACGGCACCGGCGCACGGCCGAGACGATGCCGCGCCGGTCCGGGAAGACAGACGGCCTGCTAGGTCTCGCCGTCGGCCGCTGCACGACCCGCCCCGACTACTACGTGGCGTTCTCGGCGCAGTCCGGCAAGAAGGGCCGCGACCGCTTCCTCAAGATGGCGGTCAAGCTCGAGCGCTACGACCCGTGCCTACGCCCGTCGCGGACCCGACCGGACGGCTGCACCCGGACCGACAATGACCACGTCCACTACCGGATCTACCGCAGCAACGGTGGCGAGCGGATCGAGTGGGCCAACGGCTCCGTATTCATGGTGCTGCCGCCCGACGCCGAGGTGTACCGCGGCGAGGAATACCACCTCATCATCCTGGACGAAGCCCAGGAGACCGAGGACGACGACGCCGCGGACGAGCTGCTCGGCGGCATCAACCCGACCATGGACACCGTCCCGGAGGCGCAGCTCGTCGTCGCCGGCACCGCAGGCAAGCGCCGGTCCGGCCTGCTGTGGCGCTCGCTCGAGAAGGGCCGCGCCGGCGTCTGGGGCATCCTCGAGTACGCCGCGCCCCTCGAGGCCGACCCGACGTCAGAGGACGTGTGGCTCGCCGCGCACCCGGGCATCGGCACCCTGACCACGCTCGAGGTGATCCGCGAGAACTTCGAGGACATGACGCTGGTGGAGTTCCAGCGCGAGTACCTCGGACAGTGGCCGGCGGACGCAGCCGTTTCCGCGATCGACGCCGAGCAGTGGAAGAACGCCGGCGCCGACACCATGCCCGTCCGTCCTCGCCGCGTCGCCGTGGCGTTCGACGTCGCGCCCGACGCATCGGCCGCAGCCATCGCGTGCGCGTGGCGCGACGAGGACGGCCGCGCGCACGTCGAGGTGCTCGCCTACCGGTCGTCCGTCGCGTGGCTCCCGCTCGAGGCCCACCGCATCGGCCGGCAGTCCCGCGCACAGATCGCCTACGACGTCATCGGGCAGAACACCAACCCCGCCGAGTCCATCACCCGGCGGACGCCGCCGGTCCGCCTGGCGCCCATGAATATGAAGGACTCCCAGGGCGCCGCGCAGCGCTTCGTCTCCGAGCTCGCCGCCGGCACCCTCACGCACTACCGACAGAAGGACCTGGACGCGGCCGTGGACGGTGCCAACTGGCGCAACGTCGCCGGCGACTCAGCGCGCCTGTTCGGACACAAGGCGTCCGCCCACGGCATCACCCCGTTGACCGCCGCGGCGTTGGCGCTCTGGCACTTCGACAAGACGACCCGGCGCGCCCGCACCGCTCGCGCACGTCCCACCGTCCGAACGACCGAGAGGCCGGCCGCGTGAGCTACTTCCACGACGTGTCCGTGAGCTGCACTGTCGGCGGCTGCAAGACGTGCGGCGTCCGATGGATCGCCGGCGACCGCAGCGGCTCACGCGCCCTGGCGATCGACCACGAGCTGCGCGCCCATCCCGGCGAGACGCTCGCCCGTACAGCCGGCTACGTGGCCAAGACACGCCGGCGATGAATCCGAGTCGGCCGATGTAAGGGTTCTCCGGATCATTCTCGGCGTGGGGATCTTCTCTGGTCTGATGCGCCGGTTCGAGACGAACGGCGGGCATGGCTCGTCGCGCCTTGCCCGTCGCTCGAGCGTCCGGCCGGCGACACCGCACACCACGTCCAACCTGCAGTCCGTCGTCTACGCGGACGCGATCGGCGCGAATCACACGCTCGTCTCTCGTGAAGAGGCAATGCTCGTGCCGGCCGTAGTGAACGCTCGGTGGCTCATCTGCTACCCAGTGAGCGGGCAGCCGCTCAGGGAGTACGACGGCACCACGCACACGGTGACCGACCCGACCACCGGCGAGACGCGCACAGTGCCCGTGCCCGTGGCCACGCAGCCGGAGTGGCTCACCAACACCGGTGGTCAGGAGCCGTGGCAGTTCCGCACCGCGGACACCCTGGACGACATGCTCTTTGAGGGCTGGTCCCTCTGGAAGCTCGAGCGCTCGAGCGAGCCCGATGACGGCTGGCAGTCCCGCGACGGCTCGACGTTCATCCCCGCGATCACAGGCGCCGTGCATGTCCCGCTGGACCGATGGGACTTCAACAGCAACGACGAAGTCACGATCGACGACGAGGTACAGGGCGAGCTGGACGTGATCCTGTTCCGCTCGCCCACGGACCCGCTGCTCGTCGCCGGCCGCCGCACGATCCGCGGCGCCGCCGAGCTGGAGGACCGCTGGCTGCGTGCCTTGAACGCGATCCCCGTGATGGAAATCAAGCAGGACGAGGACATCGAACTTGCCGAGCCCGACGACGACGAGGCCGACCCGGAGTCCAAGGCCGCGATGACCGAGGCCCAGGGGATCGTGGACGACTACGTCAAGGCCCGCACCGACCCCAACGGCGCCGTCGTGTTCACCCCTTTCGGCTACTCGCTCAACGCCATGGGCGAGCACGCCCACGAGCTGTATATCGAGGGCCGCAACTTCCAGGCGATCGACGTCGGCCGGCACACCGCCATCGCGGCGAACATGCTCTCGGCCTCCGGCGTCACCGCCTCGCTGACCTACGAGACGAAGGAGGGCGGGCGCTCGGACGTCCGCGACCTCGTCCAGTGGGTATGGGCGATGGCGCTGTCCGCGCACCTGTCCCTGGACACCGTTTGCGCCCCGGGCCACTCAATCGCGTTCGACCTTTCCAACCTCGCCGAGCAGCCCGACGACGGCGCCGGCCCCACCGTGGAGGACTGACCCGTGACGAACACCCTCAAGGTTTCGGGGACGCTGCTCACCGCGTCCGCCGAGGACCGCACCCTGACCTACCGACTCGTGAAGTACGGCGAGCCCGGCCGGACGAGCAAGGGCATCGTGACCGCCCGCCGCGGTTCGATCAAGCTGCCGGCCGACGTGACCACCCTGTTCGGCAACTACCAGCACGACCAGGACCGCCGGCTGTCCCGCGCCGAGACCATCACCGAGGACGCCGAGGGGCTGCTGCTCACCGCGAACGCGCTGCCCACGCCGGCCGGCGACGAGCTGCTCGCCGAGGCCCTGGCCGGCGCCCGCCCCGGCGTCTCCGTCGAGCTCGAGAACCCCGCGATCCGCGCCGGCGAGCTGCTCGCCGGCGAGCTGATCGGGTTCGGCCACGTCGTCAAGCCGGCCTACCCGTCGTCGCTGCTCACCGCGGCCGACACCGGCGAGCTGGACGACCAGGACGAGGACGACGACGAGGACCAGGACGACGAGGACGACGACGCCGGCGACGAGCCGGCCACCCAGACCACGGACGCGGGGGACGCGCCCGAGACCACAGACACCGGAGAGGCAACCATGACCGCCAGCAACAAGCGCCCCGCCAAGCGCCCGACCTTCCAGGGCGTCAAGCCGCGCGTCGAGGACGCCAAGCCCGACGTCTTGACCGCCAACGAAGTTTTCACGCTGCTCGGCACGTCCGCCGAGGAGGGCACGCCGGCGCTCGTCGCCGCCCTGACGCAGGTGACGCAGGCCGGCGTGTTCGACGTCGTGCACCAGCCGCAGTGGCTCGGCGAGCTGTGGGACGGCGTCGACTACGAGCCCGAGTACACGCCGCTGATCGGCAGTGCGCCGCTCACCAGCATGAAGATGCAGGGGTTCACGCTCACCGCCAAGCCTCAGGGCGGCACCTACGCCGGCAACGGCGCCGAGGTTCCGTCGTCGGCCGTCACGGCCGGCATGAAGGAGAAGAACGCCGACCGCTGGGCCGGCGGCTGGAACGTGGACCGCGTGCACGTGGACTTCCCCTCGCCCGAGTTCTGGGCCGCGTTCTGGCGCGCCGTGAACGACGACTACGCGCAGGACACCGACGCCAAGGTGCGCACCTACCTGACCACCGCGGCCAACGCGTCGCCCCTGGTCATCCCGGCGGCCAGCATCCCGGCCACGGTGCCCGAGGCGCTGTTCAAGCTCGTGCGCGGCGTGCGGCACCTCAAGCGCACTCTCAAGGCCGGCAAGGCCACGTTCGCGATCTTCGGCGAGGACCTGTACGACGACTGGCTGTTTCTCACGAGCGACAGCGCGCCGCAGTACGTGCAGGCTCAGCTCAACGCGCTGTCCGGTCTCACCGATGGAATCGAGATCATCGGTGACGCGGCCGTGGGCGCCGGCGTCGTCCGGGTCGGCACCCGGAACACGGCCAAGCTGCACCAGCTCGGCGGCGCGACGCCGATCCGCGTGTCTACGCAGGACGTCGCCCACGGCAACATGACCGAGGCCGCGTTCGCCTACGACGGGATCATGGAGAACTCCAAGGTCGGTCTCGTCGCGGTCACCACGGGCGCCTGACATGTCCGAGCCCACGCCCGGCGAGGTGATCGGTTGGGTGGACGTGGACGCCCTCGTGGCGTCCACGTCCTGGGCGGCCAACGCCGAGCCGGAGGGCCTCGCCGACGCGTTGGGCGCCGCGTACGAAGAGTGCGTGCTGTACGGCCCGCTGGACAACAACCGGCGAGCCTGGACAGAACCGGACCCCGAGGAGCCCGCGCCGCCGCCCGTGCCAGTCCGGTTCGCCCGGGCACAGGCGCTGCAGGCCCGCGCCCGCATCCGCGCCGGCGTCACCAGCTCCGCCGATGCCCAAGGGTTCGACGGTGTCCAGGTCACCGTGTTCCCGATGGACTGGCAGGTCAAGCAGCTACTCCGTCCGCGACGAGCTGTCAGGAGGGGCCCGCGATGATGGAAGCCCGCGCGCTGATCCGCGACGCGCTGCAGGCGCCCGACGTCCTACCGGACGGCTACACCCTGCAGCCGTACCCGGACGACCCGGACGCCGTGCCGCACGTGACCGTGGTTCTCGCACCGCAGGGCATCAACCCCGAGCCGACCATGCCGCTCGTCTACTGGCGCGTCCCATGCGCCGTCTACGTGCTCGTCGGGACCGACCTCGCCCCCGACAAGCGGGAGGACCTGCTCGAGGCCGCCGCCCCACACGTCCTGGCCGCGCTGGACGCACACGAGTACCTCGGCTGGGACAGCGTCGAGCGGACCACCGTCGGCGTGTTCCACGCCTACAAGATCAACGCCTACTCGCTCACCGAAAGGCAGCAGCCCTCATGACACAGACCCTGGCCCTCGTGCCGCTCGTGATGAAGAACCCGCACATCGAGCTGGACGGCGTCGAGTACGACAAGTCGTGCTCGACCGCTGCCGTGACCCCGACCGCGGCCGTTGTTGTGTGGAACGGCTTTGGCGGCGCGGCCATCTCCGACCTCGCCGGCGACACGTGGACGCTCGACCTGGTCCTTGCCCAGGACCAGTCCACGCCCGGTTCGTTGCAGTCGTTCCTGAACGACCCGACGAAGATCGGGACGAAGGTGCCGTTCGAGGTGCGCCCAACGGGCACGACCGGCAAGGGATACACGGGGACGGTGCTCGTGGTCCCCGTCGTCGTCGGCGGCGCTAAGGGTGCCGTGGCGACCGCCACCGTGTCTCTGCCTATCGACGGTCGTCCTACCCCCGTCGCCGCCGGCGCCTGACATGGCACGTGTCCGGGTCGAGGGTGTTCGCGAGGTGACGGCCGCCGCTACCGCGCTCAAGGCGGTAGACCGCACGGTGAAGAACCAGACCGCTCGGAACCTGCGCGACGTCGTCCCGCGGATCTGGACTCAAGACACCATCACCGGACAAACCCGGACGCGCCTGGACAGAGCCGTTTTCCGTGGCGTGAGGATCGGTGCGACGTCAACCCGGATCACGTTGCAGGCCGGCACGTCGCCGATGATCCCCGCGGACATCTCGTCGGCAGTCGAGTTCGGCGACCCAAACAAGACGTTCGAGACGTACACGGAGCGCCGGCGCGGGCAGTCCGTCCGTGTCCGGCGCCGCACACAGAACCAGCTACCCGGCCCGATCCGCAAGGGCCGCGTCGTGCACCCGGCGTTCCGCAGCGTCATGCCGCGGATCGTCGCGCTGTACGTCCAGACCGTGGTCCGCACCATCCACGAGGCGTGGGAGGGGAAGTAGATGCCCGTCAAGATCGACGTCGTAGCGCAGGCCGACACAGCCGGCGTCGCCGACCTCGGTAGGACGCTGGACGACGTCGCCACGTCCGGCGAGACGCTCGGCGAAAAGGTCGAGGCCGGCCTCAAGGCCGCGGAGAACCAGGCCCGCCCGACCAAGAGCGAGTTCGCGTCACTGGCGCGCGAGCTGCAGGCCCTCGCCGACGAGACCGGCACCGACCTGCCCACTGCCCTGGGCCGGTTCAAGAGCGCCGCGGAAGAGGCCGGCCTCGAGCTGCGGGACGGGACGCTGGACGCGCTCGAGCGGATCGCCGCCCGCGGCCCGTCCGACATCGACCAGGTCACCAGCGCCTTGAAGGATCTGCGCTCGGCGGCACGCAACGCCGGCGACGGCGCGTCCGGCCTGGACGACGACCTGCGCAAGGCCGGCGAGGGCATGCAGGGCATCAAGGACGAAGCCGCGGACACCGGCCGCGAGGTAGCCGCCTCGTTCGACGGCTCGAGCGGGTCCATCGCAGAGGGTTTCCAAGAGGTGGTAGCCAACGCCGGTGCCGCGTTCGGGCCTGCCGGCCTCATCGCCGGCATCGTCGGCGCCGGCGCCCTGGGCTGGCTGTCGTCCGCGTTCCAGGAAGAGGCCGACAAGTCGTCCGAGGCTATCGAGGGCATGTACTCGGACATGCTCGAATCGCAATCCAAGTTCCTGTCCGACCAATACGTGCTCGAGGAAATCGAGAAGATCGCCGCCGGCGCGGACGACGCGCTCATCAACTATGAGCAGCTCGCAGCGGTCGCGGCGGCCACGGGGCAGAGCGTGAGCGAGGTGACCGACCAGTTCGTGCGCGGCACGCTCGATTGGGACAAGGCTCTGGGCGGCGTCGGCGACCAGATCAACAACAACGGCGGCTTGCTCACCGCCGAGGGTCAGATCCTCAACAAGACCAACACCGACGCCACCGACGCGCTGCGCCGCCGGCGTGAGCAGATCGAAGAGGCGAGCGACCAAATGAGCCGCTTCAACCGGCTCGGCGGACAAGACCTAAAGAAGAGGATCGATATTTCGGACAACTCCGGACAGGCGAACGCCCGGATCAACAGCGCCGCCCGCGACCGGTCGTCCAAGGTCAACGTAGAGGCTGTGGTGAGCCAGCGGTCCATCAACAACATCTACAACACCGTGGCCGGCATCCGGCTGCCTGCTCTCACCGTCCAGGTGCGCTACGGACAGGCGGCCGTCTGATGGGGACTCTTACGAGCGGTTCGACGGTCGTCGCCATCGACTCCGTACTTGACACAAGCGCGCTGGCGAGGCCCAACAACAGCGTTCTCCACTTCCCGATCGGTGGCGGTCTGCCGAGCCTGACGCGGCGCAACTCGGCCGGCGTGGCCGGCACGCTCGAGCTGCTGTGCAAGGACGGCGCGACGGCCGACGCCGTCCATGCGATGCACCTGAACGGCGCCGTGGTCCGCCTGGACAACTGGGAGCGGCAGAACCTGGTCAAGGACCCGACCCTCTCGGCCGCGGTTTGGGGGCAGGCCGGCTCGACCGGATCGCTCTCGCACGCGACGACTGGCGGCCCCAACGGGTTCGGTTACTTCGAGTACGCCATGAGCACGGCCAACACGAGTAGCCCGATGTCGATTCCCTTCGGGGCGTCCGGCGTGGGCGGTATCCCGGTCGTGCCTGGTGAGCCGATCACGGTGTCGGCCTACTGGTGGCAGGCGATCAACGGCAACGTCCAGCGCTACGACTGCACCTGGTATAACGCCGCGGGCGCGGGGATCTCCAGTACATCCGGACCGGACGAGATCATCACCGGTGAGCCGGCATCGACCTGGTACCGCGAGGACCACGTATTCACGCCCGTTGCTGGCGCGGCGTTCGCACGCCCGCAGATGGCATGGTCGGGCACCTATGCGGGCGGCGGCCCAACGACGCTCCGTGTCGCGGACGCGCTCGTGGAGTACGGCACCGAGCTGCATCCGTTCTTCTACGGCGGCGCCGCCGACACGCCGGCGCTCGTCAACGAGTGGTCCGGCGCCGTGAATAACTCCGTGTCGCGCCAGTACCGCCGACCTGCCCTCGCGTTCTCGTACACCGCGGCCGGCGTGGAGCTGCCGCGCAAGGTATCCACGTCCCGCTACCTCGTCCGCGTGTCCGGCGTCCAGGAGGTAGCCGCATGACCGTAGAAACCCACGTCGTCACGGCGACGATCGACCCCGGCGGCCTCAACCTGTCCGCCCCGATCGAGTCGGGCCCGCTCACCATGGACGCGGGCTGGAGCCCCTACACGCAGGGAACCATCGTCGTCCCGATGGACGTCGGAGACCTGTCGGGGTACCTGCCCGGGACGGTGCTCCGTGTGCGGATCACGGCGTCCGCCGTCGAGGATCCCGCCAATACCCAGACGTGGGAGGTTCATGCCCGGCACATCCGTAAGGACCGCCTAGCAGGCACCTACACGATCCAGGTCTCTTCGGACGAAGCGCTGATTGTCGACTGGGGCGCACGCATGTCGTCGCTCGCGTTCGCGAGCCCGGGACCGCTCGGCAGCATCTGCAACGACGTCCTCATCGAGACGCTCGGGACCGACGGCGACGGCGTCGGCGCCGACGCGCCCTTCCTCGAGATTGACGACCACCTGCGTGTCTGGCCAGCCGGCATGCCCGCGTGGGACTACCTGTCGACCATCTGCAACAGCCTGGACGGCCGGATCCTCTTCCAGGAGCCCGACGGTACGTGGTCGATCCGGAAGAACTCCACGACGTGGGACGCGGCGCCGGTCGGTATCCCGGCCCCGGACGACGCGCTGTCGTACGTCGAGGAGTGGTCACGCGAAAGCGACTACGCGAACGCGGTGACCGTGGAGTTCACCGGAGGCGACCCTGGATACACCACGATCGCGGTCCCCGGCTCGGACCCCGCGGTGAGCGTTCAGGTTCCGATCCGCCGGTACGGCAATTTCTGGCTCCCCACGTCGTCGTCCGTCAAGCCGGCACTCGCCAAGGCTTACGACACGTCAACCACGGTCACGCGTGACCACCCCGAGGCCCGCCGCGACCTGTACGCCGAGTACGTCGAACACCGCCGCCGCAACCTCGGCTACTTCCTGACCTGGCGGACCGTGTCGCACTACGGCTTGCAACCCCGCCAGGCGATCGGCGACACGGAGATGTTCGTCGACCGCGTGACCCACGACCTCGGCACCAACGAAATGACCGTGTCCGCCCACCTGCCCTACACAGGAGAACCCGTCTGATGACAACGATCAACTCCCGCGCCTCGTGGGGCGCCCGCCACGACGACGGCGACAAGGACCTCTACGGCCTGGCCGAGGAGGTGGCCATCCACCACACCGTCACCCACGCCGGTGGCACCTCGCCCAAGGACGAGCGCGAGCACATGCGCGAGCTCGAGGACATCGGCCAGTCCCGATTCGGCCACGGCATCAGCTACAACGTGCTCGTGTTCCCGTCCGGCCGCCCCTACCAGGGCGTGAGCTTCAGCCGGCGCGGCACGCACACCGGCGACCACAACAGCACCGTCCGGTCCGTGTG
Organism: Promicromonospora sp. MEB111; assembly: GCF_030209445.1. GTDB lineage: Bacteria > Actinomycetota > Actinomycetes > Actinomycetales > Cellulomonadaceae > Promicromonospora. The sequence continues at coordinate 80,472 of NZ_JARVSD010000011.1, read as the reverse complement.
CTTCGTCGGCAACTTCGAGCACGACACCCCGACGCCGGCCGCGTTGGCCACGGCCGCCGCGATCATCGCGGAGGGCCGCGGCGAGCTGTGGGAACGAGACGCGCCCGTGAAGGGCCACCGGGACTACAAGGACACCGCGTGCCCCGGCGACCACCTGTACGCCCACCTGGACGACCTCGCCGCCGGCAAGGCGTCGCCGGCCACCCCTACCCCCACCGCCCCCGCACAGGAGGACTACGACATGCGCACGCTCGATCTGACCAAGGCCGCTACCAAGCCCGTCAAGGGTGAGGACGTCGCGAAGCTGCAAGGGCTGCTACTCGCCCATGGGTACGGGCCTCGCGGCCTCGTCGGCACGAGCGGCCGGCCGGACGGCATCGCCGGCAAGGTCACCCGGCAGTTGCTCGGCAAGTTCCAGGCCAAGACCGGCACCGGCACCAAGGCCGGCCCGGACTACATCGCAGGACCGCGCACCTGGCTTGCCCTCATCGAGAACTGACAGCCTTTGTAGGTTTCCCACACGCCGGCGCGCCGTCGACGAGGACTCGAGGATGGTCCAAGTCGGGACATGCCGGACATCCCGCTTGTATGAATCCCACGAAAGGACTCCCCTATGAAGCTCCGCAAGCCCACTGCCGGAGAGCGCCGGTACCTCTACGGCATCGCCCTTGCCGCTGGCCCGCTGCTCATCGGCTACGGCCTGATGACCGCCGAGCAGTGGCCGCTCTGGGCCGCGCTCGTTACGGCCGTGGCCGGCCCCGGGTTGGCGATCGCCAACGTGCCGGCGGACGAGTGAGCGCCACGGACATCGAACTGCTCGCGGTCGTCGCGTCCAAGGTGGATGACCTCCGGACCGACGTCGGCGAGCTGCGCGACGCCGTCAACGCGTCGGTCGAAACCAAGGTGGAAGTCCAGAGCACCAAGGTTGAGGTAAAGGCCCTGACAGACCGCGTCGTGGACCTCGAGGGCTCACAGCGCTGGCTTTCCCGCACGGTGGCCGGCGCCCTCATCGTCGCGATCCTGTCCGCCGTGGTCGCCCTGCCGGTCTAGCAGCTCAGCGCGTCGCCGCCGGTCATGTCATCCATCATCCGGCCCACCTGGCAGTCGTCGCGCGCCTGGTCCTGGAAGTAGCTCACGCCCAGGACCAGGCCGACGACGAGCACGACGCCGGCCACGATCACCAGCACTACACGGATAAAGCGTGCATCAGCCGCATCCTGGTCACTCGTCATGTCGGGATCATATGGGGATGATGGGCCGCGTGGCCCCGCACCGACGCCCAGCCCTAGGCCGCCGCCCTCGCGACCGCGTACAGCGCGTCCGCCGGCAACTGGATATACCGCATCGTCGTCTCCGGTTTCGCGTGCCCGAGCAGCCGGCCCACCGCAAGGATGTCCCGCGTGCCCCGGTAGGCCGCCGTGCCGGCCCGGTGGCGCAGCGTGTGCGCCGTCCAGTGCTCCGGCAGCAGCTCGGACAGCAGCTTGGACACGTAGCCGGCTGACAGGTGCCCGTCCGCCCGCCCCGGGAACAGGTACCCGCCGCCGCTCCGGATCGCCGCCTGCAGGTCCGCGTCCAACACGGGCACGATGCGTTCCTTGCCACCCTTGCCGACGACGAACAGCAGATCGCCGTCCAGGTTGCGGGTACTCACCTGCGCCATCTCGGCGACCCGTAGGCCGCAGTGCCCGCCGAGCAGCAGGAGCCACCGCGACCGGCCCGGCGGATGCGCGCTCAGCAGCATGTCCAGGATCGGATCGGGGATCGGACGCGCGACGCCGGCCGGCACCCGGACCGCCGGCAGCAAGAGGCCCGGATCGGTCGGAATCAGGCCGCGGGCGTGCATCCACTTCGTGAAGCCGCGGAACACCGACGCCGCCGACCGGATCGTCTCCGGCGTCCAGTCCCGACGCACGGTCAACGCGCGCTCGAGGTTGCCAATGTTCAGGTTGAACGGGTCCCGCGCGTACCGCTGCAGGTGGCGCAGGTAGTGCTCGTGAAGCCGGATGGTCAACGGACGGCGACCCGCGGCACGCAGACTGTCGAGATAGTCGCGGACCACGGGTCGCCAGGTGGATGCAGCCTCAGTCATATTTCACTCACGGGGTACATACATGCCGGGGGAAACAATCTGACGCAGGCGCGCCGATGGTCGATTTCGCCAGGCGAAAACGAAATGGGGGGTGAAGAAACCGGGATCACACGGGCAAACCTCACCCGCTGGACTCCGTCGCACCCGCGGCGACGTCGGCGGCGACGTCGCGCTGCAGCTCGTCGACCGCGAACATGACAGCGCGGCCGGCGACCTGCACCCGGACCGGGTAGAGGCCGGCGCCGCGCACCTCGAGCACGACGCCGGCCTTGCCGTGGTGCGGGTGGGGCGCGCCGTTGGCGAGCGTCTCGGCGACGACGCGCACGACGTCGCCCCGCTCGAGGGCGCTCACTTGATCCGCCAGACGTCGCCCGGCTCGGCGAGCGGCGCCCGGTTCGTCGTGCGCGCCGGCCACCTGCTGACCTCGAGGTTGTCGCCGGCCTCCTTGTCGGTGACCATCGCGACGTGGTCGCCGGCGTGGCCCGGCTCGAGGGAGCAGACCCACGGGAGTGCCTGGTGCTCCCAGTCGCGGTGTTCGTCGCCGCACGTCTGCTTGGGCGCCGGTTCGTACACGGTGCGCAGGCGCCCGGTCGGGCTCACGGTGAGCACCGAGCCGTCCCAGTCGCTCACCCACAGCTGAGCCGACTTGGGGAAGTACTTGCGCCGTAGCGCGTCCTCGTCGGCCCTGATCCGCGCGTCTACACCGATGGTCGCTTCGACGTGCGCGCCGGTCAGCCGGTCGCCGAGCTGCACCAGGGCCGCCGTCTGCGCGCGGTACCGCCGGCGCTCTTCCGTGATGCGCTCTACCTCAAGCGCAGCCTCCCGCGCGAACCGCTCGATTGCCCGGCTCATGCCGCCACCGCCGAGCCCACGAGGCGCAGGTAGCGACCGTAGGAAGGCGCCTTGACCTGGGGATAGACATAATCGGACGGTCGTTGGTTCAAGTCCAACCGCGGGAGCCGGAACGAGGCCCTGAATCCCCCTTTGACGTGGGGATTCAGGGCCTCGTCGTTTCGTAGTCAGCCCTGATCAGAAGGGCTGCGCGTTCACTGGTCGGCTCTCACACGTCTGGTGTCGTATGCCCACATCGCGATCTCGACGCGGTTGCGGGCGCCGAGCTTGGTCATCAGCGATGCGACGTGGGTCTTGACCGTGCTCAGGCCGACGAAGAGCACGGTGGCGATCTCGGCGTTGGTCCGGCCCCGCGCCACCAGCGCGAGCACCTCCTCCTCGCGCTCGGTGAGCGGGTCGATGGGCTGGACCGGTACCACCGGTGCCTGGTCGGCGAAGGTCGCCAGCAACCGGCGGGTGACGTTGGGGGCGATGAGCGCGTCCCCGTTGGCCGCCGCGTGGATGGCCTGCACGAGGAGCTCCGGCCCGGCGTCTTTGAGCAGAAAGCCGCGGGCGCCGGCGCGTAAGGCGCCGAGGACGTACTCATCGAGGTCGAAGGTGGTGATCACGACGACCGCCATCGGGTCCGCCACGTCTGACCCGGCCAGGCGCCGCGTCACTTCGATGCCGTCGAGCCCCGGCATCCGGATGTCGACGAGGAGGACGTCGGGGCGCAGCCGGGTCGCCAGGTCAAGCGCTGCGAGCCCGTCTGCTGCCTCCCCCACGACCTCGAGGTCGGGTTGCGCGCCGAGGATCATCACCAGCCCGGTCCGGACCAGGTCCTGGTCGTCGGCTACGACAACACGGATGCTCATGCCGGCGCCTCCACCGGCAGCACAGCCTCGACCACCCAGCCACCCTCGGGCCCCGGCCCCGCCGAGAGCGATCCGCCGAGGAGCTTGGCGCGTTCGGCCATGCCCAGCAGGCCGAACCCAGGCTCCGGGGCTGGCCCCGGCTCGGTCTGTCCATCGTCGCTGACACGCAGCCTGACGGCGTCGCCCTCCCGGCGTACGTCGATCCCGACGCGAGTCGCGCTCCGGGCGTGCCGTACGGCGTTGGTCAGCGACTCCTGCGCGAGCCGGTAGAGCGCGGCGTCCACGGGTCGTGCCAGTCGGGTCAACGAACCGTCCAGCGAGACCTCGACGGCGGGTGTCGCGCCGGAGCGCGCCAGAGCCGGCAGGTCCGCGACACCCAGCTGCGGTGAGTAGGCGACGGCTTCCTCCTCACGCAGCACCCGCACCATGGATCTCATCTCCGCCAGGGTTCGCGACGCTTCAGACTCGATCGCGGCCAGGACCTCGGCAGCCTTCTCGGGCTGGATGCCGGCGACCACGCCACCGGCCTGCGCCTGCACCGCGATGGCCGAGACGTGGTGGGCCACGGTGTCGTGCAGCTCGCGCGCCAGCGCCACCCGCTCCTGATTGCGGATCTCGCGCTGTTGGCGATGCCAGAGGTCCGCGCGGTAGCGGAACACCGCCGCGAGAGCGACGAACAGCAGCAAGAGGACGCTCCCGCCGAAGACGTCGGCCCAGCCCGCGGAGGAGGCGTACGTCCCCAGCGCGACGACGACTGTCACGAACGCCGTCCCCAGGACCATCTCCCGTCCCGAACCCCACCGCACGAGGGAGTAGAGCAGGATCAGGACGGCCATCATGGAGTAGAGGCCGAGGTCCTCGGCGTGCGCTGTCAGCTGCAGGACCGAGAGCAGCCCGGCGACGCCCCACCCGACCAGGGCGGCCATGAGGGGGCGAGCCCGCCGCCAGAGCAGGGCAGGCACCAGCACCAGGGCGAGCACCGTCACAAGGGGTCGCCAGGCCAAGCCCGGCCGAACGATGCCCTCGACCAGGGCGGCGGCCGCGAACACGCCCACCAGCAGCCAGTCGAGCCGACCGATGGGTGGGGCGTCAGCAGGCCGCGGCTCATGCCAGATGGAGCGCCGGAAGGTGACCACGGCTCCAGCCTAGGGATCAGCGTGCCTCGGCGTACCGGCCGAAAGCACGAGAGAGAGACCATCCCATCGGCCAGGTGACCTCCGGCCTCCGGGCCGGTGCGCACGCCGCCGAGCTCAGCGAGCGTGGACCTACCGATCCTCACCACGACAACGGAGCCCACAATGAGCACACGGCAGCCCACCACCACACTGGAAGACCAGCGGATCCCTGTGAGAGCCAAGCTCGCCGCAGCGTGGACAAGCTTCATGTTCCTGTACGCCTACGTGGACATTCTCGGCTTCTTCACGCCTGGCATCGTCGAAGACATCCTCGACGGCCGGGTCTTCGAGTTCGACCTCTCCCAGACCTTTTCGACCACGGCGCTGACCCTCATGGCCATCCCGATCTTCATGATCGTGCTGTCGATGACGCTGCCCGCCCGCGCGACCCGCATCGCGAACCTCGTCGTGGCCGCGCTCTACGTCCCCGTCACCGTATTCAATGTGGCGGGCGGGTTCTGGCTGTACTTCTACGGCCTTGGTGTCGTACTGGAATTGATCGTTCTCGCCCTCATCATGAGGTGCGCCTGGACCTGGCCCCGCACCGCACAGTCGGCGAACAGGGCGACCAGCCCGGACCGTGAAGGCATTCGCGCCCAGCAGCAAGCGTGAACCCAAGTGTCCGTCCTGGAGGGCGAGGCCACGATCACCATCGGTGACGAGACGGTCGTCGCCCAGGCCGGCGACACCGCCGTCGTCCAGCCCGACGTCTGGCACGGCTTCACCAACACCGGGACCGGGACGCTGCGCATGATGTGCATCCACGCCTCGGACACGATGATCCAGGAGAACCGCTGATGTCCCAGGGGCCTATGCGAGCCGCATGATCCCCGCCGCCGTCGTCCGGAAGCCGCAGGCGTCGAGGTAGAACCGCGACCGGTCCTCCTCGAAGTCGACGTGCAGCCACTCACAGCCGTGGTCGCGGGCGGCGTCGGCGGCCGCCACGACCAGCGCTCGCCCGACGCCCCGTCCCTGGTGCTCGGGGTCGACGACCGTGTCGAGCAGCACCGCGTGGGCCCCGCCGTCGCCGATCACGTTGACGAACCCGACCAGGTTCCCGGTCGGATCGGTCGCCGTGACCCAGGTCAGGCTGTGGCGGGCCAGGCGCTCGGACCACGGCGTCACCGCATCCGACGGGCTGGCGAACGCGCGGTCGTGCAGCGCTGAGAGGTCGGCGTCGTCGACCGGGCCTCGGAGAACCAGGATCATGTCCATCGCGGCAACCTACGCCGGGCCATGGGCAACCCGAGGTCAGTCCCGCAGGCGGTTCGCGCGACGTCGGACTCTCCGACCCGGCGCAATGCCACCCGGAGATCGCCCGCGACGATCGCGTCGTGGTCCACCACCGCCACCGTCATGCCGACGTGCCGTGCGGCCTCGGCCTCCTGCGCGAAGTGCTCATCAGGGACGCGGGGCGCGAACGGGTCGGACGGGACCAGGAGCAGGGGCGAGGGCGCTACCACCGCCTCCGCACCGTCCCCTTCGGCCCGCTCACCAGGCTCGCCGCCGGCACGTCGTCGGCCACCACGGCCCCCGCCGCGACGACGGCGTCGCGTCCGATGCTGACGCCGGGCAGGATCGTCGCGCCGGCGCCGATCCACACGTTCTCGGCCACGTCGATGGGCGCGCCGGTCAGCCAGGCCCGCCGCTCCTCGGGGTCCACGGGGTGCCCCATCGTGATGAAGGTGACCTGGGGCGCGACCATCGTGCCCGCGCCCAGCCGGATCCCGGCGTAGTCCAGGAACGTACAGCCCTGGTTGACGAACACCCGCTCGGCCAGGTCGATGCGGAGGCCGTGGTCCGTGTAGAAGGGCGGGTAGACGGTGACCCGGTCCGGGAGCGGGCGACCCAGGATCCGCTCGAACAGGGCAGCCTTGCCCGCCTCGTCGTCGAACGGGAGCATGTTCAGGCGCGAGGTGAGCGCCGTGACCTCCATGACCCGCTCGTGCATGGCTCTGAACTCAGGTCCCAGGACGCGTTCGCCCCTGGCTTCGAGCTCCGGATCGTGGATGCGCAGGAAGCGGTCGCCGGTCACCGGACGATTGTGGCGCACCGGAACCCCGTCCGGTCTCGGAACCGCTCCGAACTCACCCAGGACCCCTGTGAACTGGCCCAGGATCGACAGTGAGAAAAACTGCTTCCTGTGCTTGAATATAGCCAGGCTAGCAAAATCACGAGAGGGTTCACTGTGACGACCGAGAGAGTGGTCCTGCTCGACGACGACGGGACTCCCGTCGGGTCAGAGCTCAAGAGTGCCGTGCACTCCGAGCACACGCCGCTCCACCTGGCGTTCTCGTGCCACGTGCTCAACCCGGCCGGCGAGGTGCTGGTCACGCGGCGCTCCCTGCACAAGCAGACCTGGCCGGGGGTGTGGACCAACTCCTTCTGCGGACATCCCGAGCCGGGCGAGCCGAGCGAGGAGGCGGTCCTGCGCCGCGCGCAGGACGAGCTCGGCCTGAGCCTGCGCGAGCTCCGACTGGAGCTGCCGCACTTCCGGTACCGCGCCGTCGACGCCAGCGGGATCGTGGAGAACGAGGTGTGCCCGGTCTACGTCGCGGTCACCGAGGACGAACCGCTGGTCAACCCGTACGAGGCCATGGAGGCCAGGTGGGCCGACGGCGGAGCCCTCGGCCAGGCCCTGCGCGCCACGCCGTGGGCGTTCTCGCCCTGGTTCGTGGAGCAGGCCGACGAGATGCCGCTGTACGCCGCCCTGGCCACACGGTCCGCCAGAGACGTGTCGTGGCCATGACCGAGATGCTGACCCACGACTCCGTGGACGTGGTGCTCGCCGACTTCTTCGCCGACCGCGTCCGGCGCGCCACTCCCCTCGCGGAGCACTACGCGCTGCTGTGGCGCCGGCTGGCGCGGTCGAGCGAGGGCGGCAAGCGCCTGCGCCCCCGGCTCCTGCTGGACGCGCACGCCGCGTTCGGCGGCCCGCACCCGCAGGACGCCGTCGTGGCCGCCGCCGCGTTCGAGCTGGTGCACACGGCGCTGCTGCTGCACGACGACGTGCTCGACCGCGACCTCACCCGGCGCGGGCGCCCCAACCTGGCGGCCGAGTTCGCGGGAGACGCGAGCCAGGACGGACTGTCCCCGCACGCCGCGGCCGCCTGGGGCACCGCCTCGGGCATCCTCGGCGGCGACCTGCTGCTCAGCTCGGCGTACGCCCTGGTCGGCCGAATCCGGTCCGAGGGTCGCGCCGAGCTGACCGACATCATCGCCGAGAGCCTGTTCCGCGCCGCGGCCGGCGAGCACGACGACGTCGCGTTCGGGCTGGGCACCGCCCCGGCCACCCCCGACCGCGTGCTGCGGATGATGGCCAACAAGACCGGCAGCTACTCCTTCGCCGGACCCCTGCGGGCCGGCGGCGCACTGGCCGGCGCCAGCCCGCAGGCCTCGGCCGAGCTGGAGCAGGTCGGCATCGCCCTCGGCATGCTCTACCAGGTGCGCGACGACCTGCTCGGCGTGTTCGGCGACCCGCACCGTACCGGCAAGAGCACGACCGGCGACCTGCGCGAGGGCAAGCGCACCCTGCTGGTCGCCTGCGCGGAGGGACACCCGGAGTGGACGGCGGTGCGGCACCTGTGGGGCCGCCCCGAGCTCGACGAGGCCGACGCCGACCTGCTCCGCGCCGCCCTGGTCGCCAGCGGCGCCCGCGCGGCGGTGCTGGACCTCGTCGACGCCAAGCGGCGGGCCGCCGTCGCGATGGTCGAGCGGTCGGAGCTGCCCACCGTGCTGAAGCGGGAGCTGACCGGGCTCGCCGTGCGGCTCGCGGAGCGTGAGTCGTGATCCCGTCGTCCTCGCTGGCCCTGTACTCGCACACCGCCCACGCGGCCGCGGCCCAGGTGATCGGCGCCTACTCGACGTCGTTCAGCCTGGCCACGCGGCTGCTGCCGCCGAGCACGCGCGGCATGATCGAGGACATCTACGCGCTGGTGCGCGTGGCCGACGAGATCGTCGACGGGCCGGCGCAGGAGGCCGGGCTCGCGCACGACGAGCGCCGCGCGGCCCTGGACGCGCTCGAGGAGGAGACCTACCTGACGCTCGACCGCGGGTTCAGCACCAACATGGTGGTGCACGCCTTCGGCACGACGGCGCGCGCCGTCGGCATCGACGAGACGCTGGTGCGCCCGTTCTTCGCGTCCATGCGCCGCGACCTCGACCCGGTGGTCGCGCTGGACGACGACGAGTACCGCACCTACGTGCACGGCTCCGCCGAGGTGGTGGGCCTCATGTGCCTGCGGGCGTTCCTGGACGGCCATCCCGTACCGCTGGGCGTCCGCGCCCGGCTGGAGGAGGGCGCCCGCCGGCTCGGCGCGGCGTTCCAGAAGATCAACTTCCTGCGCGACCTCGGCGACGACCAGGAGCGGCTGGGCCGCACCTACTTCCCGGGCGCCCGCCCCGAGCAGCTCGACGAGGACCGCAAGGCCGCCGTCGTGGCCGACGTCGACGCGGACCTGGCCGCCGCACGCGCCGTGCTCCCGCTGCTGCCGGCCGGGCCCCGGCGGGCGACGGCGCTGGCGGCGGGCCTGTTCTCCGAGCTCAACGACCGGCTGCGCAGTACGCCGGCGGCGCAGATGCACGTCCGGCGGGTCTCGGTGCCCACCACCGTCAAGATGCGCATCGTCGTCGCCACGCTGGCGGGCGCCCAGACGGGCCGGCGATGGGCGGCATGAGCGTCGGGCAGCCCGGACGGCGCGTGGTCGTGATCGGCGGCGGCATCTCGGGCCTGGCGACGGCTGCCCTGCTGGCCCGGGAGGGCGCGTCGGTCACCCTGCTGGAGGCCCGGTACGAGCTGGGCGGGCGCGCTGGGCGCTGGCACCGCGACGGTTTCGTCTTCGACACCGGCCCGTCCTGGTACCTCATGCCCGAGGTCTTCGAGCACTTCTTCCGCCTCCTGGGCACGAGCGCCGCCGACGAGCTGGACCTGATCCGCCTCGACCCGTCCTACCGGGTGTTCTTCGAGGACGACGCCGAGCCCTTCGACCTGCCCGCCGACGGCGCACGCGAGGCCCTGCTCGCGCTCGACCCGGCGTCGGCCCCGCGGCTGCGCGCGTACCTGGACTCAGCCGCCGAGACCTACCGGATCGCCACCGAGCGGTTCCTCTACGCCACGTTCGCCTCGCCCGCGCCGCTGCTCGCGCCGGACGTCGTGCGGCGCGCCCCGCGGCTGCTGCGCCTGCTCGGCGAGTCGCTGGACCACTTCATCGCGCGCCACACCACGGACGAGCGGGTACGCCGGATCCTCGGCTACCCCGCGGTCTTCCTGGGCACGTCGCCCAGCGCCGCGCCGAGCATGTACCACCTGATGAGCCACCTCGACGTGACCCAGGGCGTGCTGTACCCGCGCGGCGGGTTCGGCGCGGTGATCAACGCGGTCGCCCGCCTCGCCGAGCGCCAGGGCGCCCGGCTCCTGACCGGCCAGCGGGTGCGCCGCATCACGGTGGCCGACGGCGCCGCGACCGGCGTCGACGTCACCGGCCCGGACGGCCGTACCCGCCACCTGGCCGCCGACGTCGTGGTCTCGACCGCGGACCTGCGCGTCACCGAGCACGAGCTGCTCGGGCCGCGGCACCGCAGCCGGAGCGACCGGTGGTGGACGCGCCGCGACCCGGGGCCCGGGGCCGTGCTGGCGCTGCTGGGCGTGCGCGGCGAGCTTCCCCGGCTGGCCCACCACTCGCTGCTGTTCGCCCGCGACTGGCAGGAGGGGTTCGACGCCATCTACGGCCCGAACCCGTCCGTGCGGACGCCGACGTCGCTCTACGTCTGCAAGCCGAGCGCCACGGACGACGTCGCACCGCCCGGGCACGAGAACCTGTTCGTGCTCGTCCCCGTGCCGGCCGACACGTCGATCGGCGCGGGCGGGGTCGACGGCGCCGGGGACCCCGGCGTGGAGGGCGTCGTCGACGACGCGATCGCGCAGATCGCCAAGTGGACCGACACCCCGGACCTCGCCGAACGCGTGGTCGTGCGGCGCACGATCGGGCCCGCGGACTTCGAGCGGGACCTCGGCGCCTGGCGCGGCGGCGCCCTCGGCCCGGGCCACACCCTGCGGCAGAGCGCGATGTTCCGCGGGTCCAACGCGTCGTCCCGCGTCTCGGGCCTGCTGTACGCGGGGGCGACGACGATCCCCGGGATCGGCCTGCCCATGTGCCTCATCAGCGCGGAGCTGGTGCTCAAGCGGCTGCGGGGCGACACCAGCGCCGGGCCGCTGCGGGAGGAGTCATGAGCTTCGTCTACCTCGCCGTGCTGCTGGTCTCGGCGGCGGGCGTGCTCGTGGTGGACCGGCGGTTCCGGCTCTTCGTCTGGGACGGCCCGGGCCGCGCGGCGGCCGTGCTGGTCGCGGGCACCGCGTTCTTCCTGGCCTGGGACCTGGCGGGCATCGGGCTCGGCGTGTTCCTGCACGGCGCCGGCCCGTACATGACCGGGCTCATGCTCGCCCCCGAGCTGCCGGTGGAGGAGATCGTCTTCCTGGCGTTCCTCTGCGAGCTCACGATGGTCCTGGTCCTGGGCGCGCAGCGGCTGCTGGGCCGGGCCGCCGTCCGAGAGGACGGGCCGCGATGACCTACCTGCTGCTCGCGGCGCTCTTCCTCGTGGTCGCGGCGGTGGTCGCCGCCGTCGCGCACCGGATCGCGGCCCGCCGCGCCGGGCCGCCCGGCACCCGCCCGATCGGCTGGCGCCCGGTCGTCCTGGCCGCCGTCGCCCTGCTGGTGCTCACCGCCGTCTTCGACAACCTGATGATCGCGAGCGGGTTGTTCACGTACGCCGACGCGCACATCTCGGGGCTCCGGATCGGGCTCGCGCCGGTCGAGGACTTCGCCTACCCGCTGGCGGGCGTGATCCTGCTGCCCGCCCTCTGGACCCTGTTCGGGAGTCGTCGTGCTCGCTGACCTGGTGCGCGCGTCGCGCCCCCTGAGCTGGATCAACACGGCCTACCCGTTCGCCGCCGCGTACCTGCTGACCACGGGGACGGTCGACGTCGCGCTCGTCGTGGGCACGCTGTTCTTCCTCGTGCCCTACAACCTGGCGCTGTACGGGATCAACGACGTGTTCGACTACGCGTCCGACCTGACCAACCCCCGCAAGGGCGGCGTCGAGGGCGCGCTGCTGTCGCCGCGCCGGCACCGCCCGGTCCTCGTCGCGTCCGTGGCGACCTGCGTGCCGTTCGTCGCCGCCCTGGTGCTGCTGGGCCCGCCGGTGTCGTGGGTGGTCCTCGCGGTCAGCCTGTTCGCGCTGGTCGCCTACTCCGCGCCGCTGTTCCGGTTCAAGGAGGTGCCGGTGCTGGACTCCCTGACGTCCAGCGTGCACTTCGTGAGCCCGGCGGTCTACGGACTGGCGCTGGCCCAGGCCGACCCGACGCCGCAGACGTTCGCTGTGCTCGGCGCGTTCCTGCTGTGGGGCATGGCCAGCCACGCCTTCGGCGCGGTGCAGGACGTCGTGCCCGACCGCGAGGGCCGCATCTCCTCGATCGCGACGGCGTTCGGCGCGGCCACCACCGTGCGGCTCGCGCTGGGCGCGTGGGTCGTCGCGGGCCTGCTGATGGTCACGACCGGGTGGCCCACCGCACTCCTGGGCCTGCTCGCCGTCCCCTACCTCGTGCTCGCGGCGCCGTACGCCACCGTGAGCGACGAGGACTCCGCGCGCGCGAACGGCGGCTGGCGGCACTTCCTGTGGGTCAACTACGCCGCGGGCGCGGCGGTGACGATCCTCCTGATCGCGACGGCGGCCGGCTACCTGTAGGGAGGAACCATGGGTCTGACGTACTCGAGCGTCGTGGGGCACCCGCGCCCCGAGGTGTTCGCCTGGCACGAACGGCCCGGCGCGGTCCTGCGGCTCACCCCACCCTGGACGCCCCTGCGCGTGGTCCGCGAGGCGTCCACGCTCGCGGGCGGGGCGGCCGTGCTGCGGCTGCCGCTGGGCCTGCGGTGGGTGGCCCGGCACACCGGCTACGAGCCGCCGGAGCGGTTCGTGGACGAGCTGGTCTCCGCGCCGCTGCGCTGGGTGGTGCCGTGGCGGCACACCCACGAGTTCGACGAGGAGGGCGGCGGCACCCGGGTCACCGACACGGTCGACACCCGCGTGCCCGAGGCCCTGCTGCGGCCGATGTTCGCCTACCGGCACCGCCAGCTCGGTCTGGACCTCGCGGCGCAGGCGACCGCCCGCAACGCCGGCGACTGGCCCAAGGTCGTCGCGGTCACCGGCAGCCGGGGACTGGTCGGCAGCGCCCTGGTGTCGTTCCTGACCACGGCGGGCCACCGCGTGATCCGGCTCGTGCGGGGCGCGCCGCACGGCCCCGACGAACGGCGCTGGGACCCGCGGTCCCCCGCCGACGACCTGCTGCGGGGCGTCGACGCCGTGATCCACCTCGCCGGGGCGTCGATCGCGGGCCGGTTCACCGACGCGCACCGCGCCGCGGTGCGCGGCTCCCGCACCGGGCCGACGACGGCAATCGCCGCTCTCGCCGGGCGCACCGCCGACGGGCCGCGGGTGTTCGTCAGCGCGTCGGCGATCGGCTACTACGGCCCGGACCGGGGCGACGAGGTGCTGACCGAGACGAGCGCGCCCGGGGACGGGTTCCTCGCGGACGTCGTCCGCGACTGGGAGCGGGCGACCGCGGTCGCCGCCGAGGCGGGCCTGCGCGTGGTCACCGTGCGCACCGGGCTGGTGCAGTCACCGCGCGGGGGCACCCTGCGGCTGTTCTACCCGCTGTTCGCCGCGGGCCTGGGCGGCCGGCTGGGCGACGGGCGGATGTGGCAGTCCTGGATCGGCATCGACGACCTGGTGGACGTCTACCACCGCGCGCTGTACGACGAGCGCCTGTCCGGCCCGGTCAACGCCGTCGCACCCACCCCTGTGCGCAACGCCGACTACACCGCGACGCTGGCCACGGTGCTGCGCCGTCCGGCCCTCCTGCCGGTGCCCGACCTCGGGCCGCGGCTGCTGCTGGGCCAGGAGGGCGCGGACGAGCTCGCGCAGGCCAGCCAGCGGGTCTCGCCGGAGGCCCTGCTCGCGCTCGGCCACCGGTTCCGGCACCCCACGCTGGAGCCGGTGCTGCGTCACCTGCTCGGCCGGGACCCCCGCGCGCGCGGCTGACCCTCGGGCACCAGGGACCGCGCGTCGCGACGACGGCGCGCGGGCCGGGTTGCGCCCTGAGCGCACAGCCCGCCGTGCGGCGTCGGGCGGGCGCTACGTTCCGGGGGTGAGCGACGACCTGACCGCCTGGCTGCGCGCGAACGCGCGCCGCCTGGCCACCCTGGACCCGGATGCCGACGACGACGCCGACCTGCTGCCGCTGCTGGAGATCGTCGGCGACGCGCGGGTGGTGGCGATCGGCGAGTCGATGCACCGCATCCACGAGATGTACCTCGTGCGGCACCGGATCCTGCGGTTCCTGGCGCGGCACGGGTTCACGGCGTACGTGATGGAGTCCGGCTTCCCGGAGGGCCGGCTCGTGGACGACTGGGTCGCGGGCCGCAGCGCGCTCCCGGTCCGCGAGGTGCTGGAGGGCGGCGTCACCTACAGCATGGGCCGGTGCCAGGAGATGCTCGACCTGCTGACCTGGCTGCGCACCGACGGTGGCGTGCGGTTCCACGGCGCGGACGTGCCGGACTCGGCCGCGAGCGCCCGGCCGGCGGTCGAGGCGGTGGCGGGTTTCCTGGACGACGCCGACCCGGGCTTCGCGGCGCACGTGCGCGCGGACCTGCTGCCGCTGTTCGACTACCTCCCGGCCGACCGGACCGGGATCGCCCAGGCGGCGCCCGCGCTGCACGCGTACATCGCGCTGCCGGCTGCGGAGCGAGCGGCCCTGACGGCGCTGGTCGGTGAGCTGGCCGAGCGGGTGCGGGCCCGCCGGATCGACTACCTGGAGGCCGGGGCCGACCCGCGGGAGGTGGCGTTCGCGGAGCACGCGGCGCGGGTCGCGCGGCAGACGGACGCGTTCCTCGCGGCGATGCCCGCGGGCGCGACGCGCACCTACCCGCCGGGCAACGTCCGGGACGTGACCATGGCCGACACGGTGCGGTGGGTGCTGGATCGCGAGCCGCGCGTGGTGGTCGCGGCGGCGAACGGCCACGTGCAGCGCACACCGTTCCACGCGCCGCCGTTCGTGCCGCAGCCGATGACGACGATGGGCCGCGAGCTCGCCGACCGGCTCGGCGACGACCTGGTGGTGCTGGGCACCACGTTCGGCGGCGGCACCGCCTGGCTGCACCAGCCGGGGCCGGACGACGCCCCCGGCCACTCCACGCCGTTCACCCAGGACCTCGGTGCGCCGGACCCGCGGAGCCTCGACGCGGCGCTCGCCGCGCCCGGGCTGGGCTCGTACTACGTGGACCTGCGCACGGCCGACGGCGGCGCCGCGCACGCCCTCGACGCGACGCGCGGCACGCACAACGGGACCGAGCTGCAGCTCGTGGACGCCCGCCGGGCCTTCGACGCCGTGGTCCACGTGGACCGGGTCACGCCCTGGCACACCTGGATCCCGATGCCGGAGCGGCGCTAGACCGGGACCAGTCCCCGGACCTGCCGCGCCAGCGTGGGCCAGACGACGGGCGGCAGGTCGTGCCCGACGTCGTCGAGCACCATGAGCCTGGCGCCGGGGATCGCGCGAGCCGTGGCACGGGCCGCCGTCGTCCGCACCAGGGGGTCGTCCGCGCCGTGCACGACGAGCGTCGGGGTGCGCACCTCGCTCAGCCGGGGCCCGTGCCAGGTCGCGCGGAGCTGCCGGCCCATGGCCCGCATGTCGCGCGGGCCGCAGTCGAGTCCGCGCTCGATCCGGGCGCGGGCCGCCTCCTCGTCGACGGGGTAGGCCGGCGACGCCATGGCCCTGGCGACGGCGAGCGCGGACGCGATGTCGCCCTCCCGGGTCCGCGGGTGCCGCGCCGTGACCTGCCGTGCGATCAGCCCGTACCGCAGGTGCCGCAGCGCCGCGATCCCGGCGGCGTCGCTCGGCGGGGCGTCGCACGAGACGAGTCCGAGCGTCCGCTCCGGGTGGCGCAGCGCGAACCGCTGCGCCACGACGCCGCCCTGGGAGTGCCCCAGCGCCACCGCACGGCCCCAGCCGACGGCGTCGAGCACCGCGGCGGCGTCGTCCACGACGTCCTCGGCCGTATAGGGCACCGAGCCCCCGCCGAACAGGGCCGCCCACGAGACACGCCGCTCGCTCACGCCGAACCGGGTGGAGTCCCCGGTGTCACGCTGGTCGAAACGGACCACGTCGAAGCCCTCGTCGGCCAGCGCGCGGCACAGACCGTCGGGCCACCAGAACCGCGACATGGCCAGCCCCATCAGGAGCAGCAGAGGGGTGCCCTCGCCCCGCCCGAAGCGGTCGTACGCGAGCTGGACGTCGCCGTTGCGCGCGAAGCGGGTCGGCGACCAGGTGTCATGGCCGATCACCCCAACGATTCTCGCTCAGCCGCCTGCACTCGGCGCGGGGATGCGAAAAGCTCGTCCTTCCGGGCGGCGCCGTTCAGCGCTCCCGCAGCGCCGCCGCCAGCTCGCGCCGCGAACCGATCCCGAGCTTGCCGAACACCTTGCGCAGGTGCCACTCCACGGTGCGCGGGCTGAGGAACAGCTCCGCGCCGATCTCCGGGTTGGTCCGGCCCGTCACCGCGAGGCGCGCGATCTGCGCCTCCTGTGCCGTGAGCCCGTCCGCCGGCCCGGCGCTGCGCCTGCGGACCGTCTCCCCCGTCGCCGCGAGCTCCCGGCTCGCCCGCCCCGCGAAGCCCTCTGCACCCGCCGCGGCGAACACCTCGTGCGCGGCGCGCAGGTGCTCCCGCGCCGCGGCGCGCCGGTTCTCCCGGCGCAACCACTCGCCGTAGACCAGGCGGGCCCGGGCCGTCAGCAGGGTCAGCCGCGTACCGCCCAGGAGGTCGATCGCCTCGCGGTACCGGTCCTCGGCCGCGGCCGGCGGACCCGCCAGCGCGTCCGCGAGCGCCTGCGCGCCCAGCGCCCAGGGCGTCCCCGCGGCGGCGGTGCGCTCCGCGAGACGCTCACGCGCCTCGGCGGCTGCCCCGGCCTCCCCGGCGCGCGCCGCGGCCTCGACCAGCTCGCCGAGGCTCCAGCCCGTCAGGGCGAGGTCGTCGTACGCCACGGCGCGGCGTGCGGCCTCCAGGGCGGCCGGGTACCGGCCGAGCCCGTTGTGCAGCACGGCCTCGGCGTAGCCCGCCAGGCCGAGCCAGCGGCCCTCGCCGCGCGCCTCGGCCTCGCGGACGGTGGCGTCGACCAGGCGCATCGCGGGCTCCTCGACGCCCTGGTGCGCGGCGAGGGTGAGCGCGGCGGACGGGTGCGGGGGCAGGTTCGCGAAGGACTCGGCCTCGCGCAGCAGGTCGGACGCCTCGGCGAACCGGCCCTCCGCCACCAGGGCGCCGGCACGGAAGGTCAGGGCCGTGGGCAGCACCGTTCGGGCCCCGGCCGAGCGCGCGGAGGCGAGGGCCTGCTCGGTGAGCCGGAACCAGGCGGTGGCGTCCCACAGCTCGTGCGCCACCGGGGCGGACAGCCACAGCAGCGCCGCGTCGTCGTCGGCCGGCGCGGCGAGCGCGCCGCGCAGGTGCGGCACGGCGGGGCCGTACCCGGCGGTGTACCGCACGGCGAGCCCGGTGAGGAACAGGCCGGTCACGTCAAGTCCGGACGGCACTGCGCGCGCGGCCTCGGCCGCGCGCCGCAGGTCGTCGTCGCCGAGCCGGCCCGCGTGCACGGCGGCGCCGAGCGCCCAGAGGTATGCCTCGCGGGCCGCCGCCGGGTCGAGCTGGTCCAGCCGCCGCGCGGCCTCGAGGAGCGGCCCGACGGCGCCCCGGCCGCGGTCGAGCGCGAACGCGACCTGGGCCCGCAGCCGCTCCGCCCCGGCCCTCTGCAGCGGTTCGAGCGGGCCCAGCTCCGCGGCCGACAGCAGGCCGGGTATCCCGTCGAGGGCGCCGGAGGCGAACCGTGCGCGCGCGGCGGCCAGGACACGCTCGGCCCGCAGCTTCGGGTCCTGGGTCAGCTCGGCGGCGCGCTCCAGGAACGCCGCCGCGGCGGACCGCCCGCCGCGCGCGAGCGCCCGGTCGGCGGTGCGCTCCAGGTCGCCGGCCACCTCGTCGTCCGGCCCGAGCGCGGCGTGCGCCCGGTGCCAGGCGCGGCGGTCGGGGTCCTGGCCCGGGTCGGTCACGTCGGCGAGCGCCCGGTGCGCCGCGCGCAGCTCGGCCGGCGTGGCCGAGCGCCAGCTGGCGGAGCGCACCAGGGGGTGGTGGAACCGCACGCGGGCGCCGATCCGGACCAGCCCGGCCGCCTCGGCCGCCGCGGCGGCGTCCGGGGCGACGCCGAGCCGGTCGAGCGCCCGCCAGAGCAGCGGCACGTCGCCCACGGGTTCGACGGCGGCGGTGAGCAGGAGCGTCCGGGTGTCCGCGGGGAGGTCGGCGACGCGCCGCTGGAACCCGTCCTCGACCTGGTCCGTGACGGGCGTCGGGCTCGGGGCGCCGAACCCGAACGCGAGCTCCGCCGGCGTCAGCCCGCGGGGCAGCTCCAGGAGCGCGAGCGGGTTGCCGCGCGTCTCGGCGAGGATCCGCGCCCGGACGTGGTCGTCGACCGGCCCCGGCAGCGCCGAGTCGAGCAGCGCGGCGGCGTCGGCGTCCGGGAGGCCGCCGACCCGGAGCTCGGGCAGGCCCGGGAGCACCTGCTCGTCGCCGGGGCTGCGCACGGCGAGCACCAGGGCGACCGACTCGGCCTGCAGGCGACGGGCCACGAAGGTCAGGATCACCTCCGACATCCGGTCGACCCACTGGACGTCGTCCACCAGGCAGACCAGCGGCTGCTCGGCCGCGGCCTCGGCGAACAGCCCGAGCACCGCGAGGCCGACCAGGAGCGCCTCGGGCGGGCGGCCGGGGCTCAGGCCGAAGGCCGTGGCAAGGGTGTCCCGCTGCGGTGCGGGCAGCCGGTCGAGGTGGTCCAGGAGCGGGGCGCAGAGCTGCTGCAGCGCCGAGTAGGCGATCTCGGACTCCGGCTCCACGCCGACCGTGCGAACCACCCGGGCACTCCCCGCCCGCGTGGACAGGTGGTCCAGCAGCGCCGTCTTGCCGATCCCCGCCTCGCCCCGCAGCACCAGGACCCGGCTGTGCCCGGCCCGGACCTCACGCAGCAGCTCGTCGAGCGCGTCCGTCTCGCGCCGCCGGCCGCGCAGCACCGTCTCGCTCCGCACACGCACCTCCTCGCGGAGATTACACCGGGCGGGACCGGCACCCGGGGGCGCACCAGGGTGTCTCCCTGGGGCGGCCCCGGCTGCCGCCCGGCCAGGCTGTGCACCATGAACAAGCTAGTCATGCTGGTCACGGCGGCGCTGTCGGTGTCGGCGGCGGGGCTCCTCCCGCTCGCGGCACCGGCGAGCAGCCCTGCCGAGGACGCCCACCCCGCGTCGTCGTGCGCCCCCGTACCCGTCTCCGCGCCGCGCGGCGCCCAGGTCGAGTCCGTGACCGCCGAGGCCTTCCCCGCCGGGACCGTCACCTTCCCCGAGGCGACGCCGCCGCTCCAGACGCCCGCCCCGATCCCCGACGTGCCCGCCCGGTGCGACATCACGGTGACCCTCACACACGGCCGGGCCGGCGACCACGAGACCGTCAAGGTGTCGTTGCCGCAGGACCGGGCCGACTGGTCGGGCCGCTTCCAGGCCACCGGCGGGAGCGCGTACCTGGCCGGCGACCTGGGCGCCACCCTGGTGGCGGCCGTGAAGAACGGCTACGCCGCGGCGGCCACCGACGCGGGTATCGGCCAGTCCCCGGCCGACGTCAGCGGCTGGGCGCTGACGCCGGACGGGCGGGTGAACGGGCCTCTCCTGGAGAACTTCGCGTCCCGGTCGGTGCACGACCTCGCGGTGGTCGGCAAGTCCGTGACCAAGGAGTTCTATGGGAGCAAGGCCACCTACTCCTACTGGAACGGCTGCTCCACGGGCGGCCGCCAGGGGTACGTGGCGGCGCAGGAGTACCCGAAGGACTTCCAGGGCATCCTGGCCGGCGCTCCCGCGGTGAGCTGGGACCGGTTCGCCGTGGCCACGCTGTGGCCGCAGGTCGTGTTCGACGAGGAGGACGTCGCCCCCGCACCGTGCGAGATCGAGGCGTTCAACACCGCGGCCGTCGAGGCCTGCGACACGGTCGACGGCGTGCGGGACGGCATCATCGACGACCCGCAGGACTGCACGTGGGACCCGCGGGCGCTGGTCGGCACCCAGGTGGACTGCGACGGTGCGACGTACACCATCAGCTCGGACCTCGCGGACGCCGTCCGCAAGATCTGGCAGGGTCCGGTCAGCCGGTCCGGTCACCCGCTGTGGTACGGGCCGAACAAGGGCGCCGCATTCAACTGGCTCGCCACGCCCGGCCAGCCGTTCGTGGTGGCCGACCAGTGGGTCAAGTACTTCGTCGCGCAGGACCCGCAGCTCGACACCGCCCACCTGACCTACCGGCAGTTCGAACAGCTCTTCGCGACGTCGCAGCGCGACTTCCACTCCGTGATCGGCAGCGACGACCCGGACCTGTCCGCGTTCGCCCGCTCCGGCGGCAAGCTGCTGAGCTGGCACGGCCAGGCCGACCAGCTCGTGCCCACCCAGGGCACCGTCGACTACCGCGAGCGCGTCAACCGGGCCATGGGCGGCAACGCCCGGGTCGACAGCTTCTACCGGCTGTTCCTGCCCCCGGGCGTGAACCACTGCGGCATCGGCACGGACCCGCTGGTGACCCTGGTGGACTGGGTCGAGAAGGGGAAGGCCCCAGCGACGCTGCCCGCCGTCGTCACCGAGCGTGACGGCCGGACCGTCACGCGTGAGGTCAGCCGCTACCCGCTGGTGACCCGCTACGAGGGCGACCCGGCCGACGGCGCCGGCTACCGCTGCGTCGCGGCGTCCTGACCCTTGTCGACGAGCGGCGGCCCCGGACGGGGCCGCCGCTCCCGTGCTCAGTGGGTCAGCTTGAGCCCGATCACGCAGCCGATCAGGCCCGCGATCAGCAGCACGCGGGCCACGGAGACCGGCTCGGCGCCGGTGACCATGGCCCAGACGACGGTGGTCGCGGCGCCGATACCCACCCAGACGGCGTAGGCGGTACCCACGGGCAGGTCCCGCAGGGCGTACGCGAGCCCGCCCATGCTGGCCACGAGGGCCACGCCGAAGACGATGCTCGGGACGACGTTGCTGAAGCCCTCCGAACGGCTCAGCGCGGTGGCCCAGACGGCCTCGAGAAGGCCGGAGACGACAAGGACGATCCAGGACATGGTGTGCTCCTCAGATGCCGTCTTGTCGCACACCGGGTACGGCAACCCTCGTCCGGGAACCTCTGTGGGCTCTGCCCCTATTCTCGCACGCCTCAGCCGACCGGCTCGAAGCTGCGCCCGTCGAACCCGATGAAGCTGTGCACGTCGGTGGCCGGGAAGGTGAGCGCCCGGCCGGTGCAGTCGGTGCTCTCGTAGACCCGGATGCCCGTGGCGGTCTCGTTGAGCTCGGCGTGGACGACGAACGGCAGGGTCGTGCAGCCGGTGCCGGCGTCCGGGTAGGTCACGGTCTGCCCGGTGAAGGCGCCGGACCAGAACGTGAGGTCCCCGTCGGCGGCGGAGGCCGACGTCGGGACGGCGACGGCCAGCAGCCCGCCCACCGCAAGGGCGGCGGCGAGACGCTTCGAGGCACGGATCATGGTGTTCTCCTTCGAGAAGGTCGGAGTCATGAACGCGACCGCACACGGGCGGTCACCCGTACGACGGGAACACCGGGCGAAAGGTTCACCCGAATCAGGTGATTTCTCCGGCAGAACCCGACTTTCGTTCCCTCGCGACCAAAACCCCCCGCTCAGCGCGGGCGGAACCCACCCCTCGCGGTTACTTTGAAACTGCGGATCGGGCAAACCACCGGTGCGCTCCGAACCCATCGGATTGCCGTCGAGAACGGGGCGAGTCATGGATTTCTGGGATTTCTTCTGGCTGATGGTCTACAGCTTCTTCTTCGTGGCGTACCTCATGGTGCTGTTCCAGATCGTCGCGGACCTCTTCCGTGACCGCGAGCTCTCGGGCTGGTGGAAGGCCCTGTGGATCATCTTCCTGATCTTCCTCCCGGTCCTCACCGCGCTCGTGTACCTCATCGCCCGCGGCCGCGGGATGGCCGAACGCCACGCCGCCGGGATGGCGCAGGCACAGCAGGCGACCGAGAGCTACATCCGCGAGGTCGCCTCCGGGCCCTCGCCGTCCGAGCAGATCACGAGCGCCAAGGCGCTCCTCGACGCCGGCACCATCTCGCCGGCGGAGTTCGAGCGGCTGAAGGCCAAGGCATTGGTCTGACCCGTGAACGAGGCCACGGCAGAAGGTGCCGAACCGCCCGACGTGACCGCCCGTCTGGCCGCCCTGGAGCGCGAGAACGCCGAGCTCCGGCGGCGGCTGGACGCGGCGCCACACGCCGGTGCGGCCCCCGCCGCGCCGCCGGGCCCGCGCCGCAACCGAGCCAGGAGCGCGACCGCCGTCGTGCTGATCCTGCTGGGTGCCCTGCTGGCCCCGGTGGGCGTGGTCGCCGCCTGGGCGGAGCGCACCCTCACCGACACCGACCGCTATGTCGCGACGGTCGCACCCCTGGCCCAGGACCCGGTCGTGCAGTCGGCGGTGGCCGGCCGGCTGACCACGGCCGTCATGGACCGGATCGACGTCGGAGCCCTGCTCGGCGACGTCCAGCAGGGGCTGGACGAGCGGGGCGTCGCCCCGCGGGCCGCGCGGGCGATCACCGCGCTGGAGGGCCCGCTGACCAGCGGGGTGGAGTCCTTCGTCCGCAACGCCGCGGACCGGCTGGTCGAGAGCGACCGGTTCGAGTCCGCCTGGGACCAGGCCAACCGGGTCGCGCACGAGCAGCTCGTGCAGGTCATGCAGGGCTCCGGGGGCGACGTCGCCCAGGTGGGCCAGAACGGCCAGCTCACCATCCAGCTCAGCGGGTTGATCGACATGCTCAAGCAGCGCCTGGTCGACCGGGGCCTCACGCTGGCGGGGAACCTGCCCACGATCAACGCGTCGTTCACCGTCATGGAGAGCAGCCAGCTCACCGAGATCCGGAACCGGTACGCCCAGGTCGTCGCGCTCGGCACATGGCTCCCGTGGATCGTCCTGATCCTGCTGGGCGCCGGCGTCGCCGCCGCGACGCACCACCTGCGCGCCCTGGTCGTCGCGGGCCTCGCGCTGGCCGCCGCGATGGTGGTCCTGGGGATCGGCCTCGCGATCGGGCGGGGGCTGTATCTCGACGCACTCAGCGGGAAGGTAATGCGGCTCGACGCCGCGCAGGTGGTGTTCGACCAGCTCGTCTCGTTCCTGCGCGTCACGCTGCGCACCGTGGGGGTGCTCGGCCTGGTCGTCGCGCTGGCGGCCTACCTCGGCGGGTCGAGCGCGTCGGCGCGCGGCCTGCGGTCCGGGATCAGCACGGGGATGAGCCGCACCCGCAGGTGGGCCGAGGGCCGGGGCGTGTCCACCGGCGCCACGGGCGTCTGGCTCGCGCGCTACCGCGGCGTCGCGCGCGCCGCCGTCATCGCCCTCGCCGCCCTCGTGCTCCTGCTCGCGTCCAGCCCGACGCCGGCGCTGATCGTCGGCGTCGCGGCCGGGGCCGTGGTGCTCATCCTGCTGATCGAGCTGGTTGCCCGGCCGGGAGCCGCCGAACCACCGCCGTGACCGCCTCGCGGCCCGCCCGGTTGGCGCCGACCGTCGACTGCGACGGCCCGAACCCGATGAGGTGCACCCGTGGTTCCGCCGCGACCTGCGTGCCGGCCATGGCGATGCCGCCCAGCTCGTTGCGTAGCCCCAGCGGGCCGAGGTGGGCGAGGTCGGCCTTGAACCCGGTGGCCCAGAGGATCGCGTCGAGCGGCGTCAGGCTCCCGTCGGCCTCGCGCACGCCGTCCGGCTCGATCGCGGTGAACATGGGCCGCCGCTCCAGGGCGCCACGGGCCTTGGCGGCGAGCGCGTACGGCGTCCAGATGAGCCCGGTGTAGGAGACGACGCTGCCGGTGGGCCGGCCCGCCGCGACGTCGGCCATGACCTTGGCGATGGTCTCGCGCCCGAGGGTCTCGCTGCGGAACTCGTCGTGGAAGACCGGCTCGCGCCGGGTGTACCAGCGGGTGGTCGCCACGCGCGAGATCTCCTCCAGGAGCTGGAGCGCCGAGATGCCGCCGCCCACGACGGCGACCCGCTGCCCGGCGAAGTCCTCGGCCCGCACGTAGTCGCGGGTGTGGAGCTGTCGCCCGCGGAACGTGTCCTGCCCGGGATAGCGCGGCAGCACCGGGTTGGTCCAGGTGCCGGTGGCGTTGATGACGGCGCGGGTGGTCCACGAGCCGCGGTCGCCGGTCACCACGAGGTCGCCGTCCGGGTCGTCGTCGGCGCGCCGCACCGCGACCACCTGGACCGGGCGCAGGATCGGGAAGCCGAAGGCCTGCTCGAAGCCCGCGAAGTAGCGCGGGACGGCCACGCGGCTGGCCTCCTCCTGGTCGACGGCGGGCTGGGCGAGCCCCGGCAGGTCGAAGATCCCGTTGACGGTGGCCATCCGCAGCGACTCCCACCGGTGCTGCCAGGCGCCGCCGGGCGCGGGGTTCGCGTCCAGCACCACGTAGGTGCGCTCCGCCTCCGGCTGGTCCACGGCGCTCACGAAGCCGCGGCGCTGCAGGTGGTACGCCGCCGAGAGGCCGGCCTGGCCGGCCCCGATCACCACGACGGTCGCCCGCCTCATGTCGCTCACACCAGCCACAACAGCCCCGGGCGGCAGATGTTCCGCCGGTCAGCCCGACGTGATGCGTCGCACGGCCTCGGTGACCGTGTCGGGCCGCGGCGCCTCGGTGTCCAGGGCCCGATGGATCGTCAGCCCCTCGATCAGAGCGTCCAGCATCCGCGCCGTGACCGGGTCGAAGTGCCGCTCCAGCGCCGCCCGGGAGCGCGCCATCCACGCGTTGGTCAGCTCGCGGTAGGCGGGCTCGCGAGCCGCGAGCGTGTAGAGCTCGTGGGTCAGCACCAGGTCGCGCTGCGTGTCGAAGACGTCCTCCGTGATGATCGCCACCACCGCCTCGCGCGCGCTCTCCAGGTCGGTCGCCGCGCTCATCCGCTGCTCGAACCCGTCGCTGCCGGCCCGCGCGAACCGGCCGAACGCCTCCCGCAGCAGGTCGTCCATCCCGGCGAAGTGGTAGGTCATGGAGCCGAGCGGCACATCGGCGGCCGCCGCGACCTTGCGGTGCGAGACGCCGGCCACCCCCACCTCGGCGATCAGGTCGAGGCAGACGTCGATGATCCGGCTCCTGCGGTCGGGGTCGTGCCGGCGTCCGGTCACGGTCAGCTCTCGGCGATCTCGCGGACCACGCGGGCGGGGTTGCCGACGGCGACCACGTTCGCCGGCAGGTCGCGCGTGACGACGGCACCTGCGCCGACCACCGTGTTGTCCCCGATGGTGACCCCGGGGCAGACGATCACGCCGCCGCCGAGCCAGACGTTGTCGCCGATCGTGATGGGCAGCGCGGCCTCCAGCTTGTCCCGGCGCGGGGTGGGCTCCACGGGGTGGGTCGGCGTGAGGAGCTGGACGTTCGGCCCGATCTGGCAGTCCGCGCCGATCGTGATGGTCGCGACGTCCAGGGCCGTGAGGTTGTAGTTGGCGAAGGTGCGCGGGCCGACGTGGATGTTCCCGCCGTAGTCGACGTAGAGCGGCGGCTTGATGAACGCGTCGTCGCCCAGCGTGCCGAGCAGGTCGTCCAGGAGCGCGCGGGCGCCGTCGTCGTCGGCCACGACCGCGCGGTGGTAGGCGTCGGCGAGGGCGAGGCCGCGCTGGGCGAGCCGGACGCTCTCCGGGTCCTGTCCGCCGATGTACAGGTCGCCGGCGAGCATGCGCTCGTGGTGGGTGCGCGGGTCGCCGGCGAAGTAGTCGTGAGCCATGGGCACAGCGTAGCGGGCGATGTGTACGATCGTACGTAACGCGGGTACGCTCGTGCGCATGTCGCTTCCCCAGGACAACCGTCCGCCGCTCGCCGTCCGGCGTGCCCGCGCCGCCGTCGGCGCACTGTTCCTGACCAACGGCGCCCTGTACGCCAACCTGGTGCCCCGCCTGCCGGAGATCAAGACCGCGCTCGACCTCGACAACGCGGCCTACGGCCTGGCCATCGCCGCGTTCCCGACCGGCGCGATCGTCTCGGGCCTCGGGGCCGGGTACATGGTGCGCCGTTTCGGGTCGGCGCGCGTCGCCGTCGTCGGCACCGTCCTGACGGGGCTGGGCACGCTGGCGGCCGGCCTCGCGCCGTCGTTCGCCCTGCTCGTGGCGGCCCTGTTCCTCGGCGGCGCGTCCGACTCGATCACCGACGTGGGGCAGAACACCCATGGCCTGCGCGTGCAGCGCCGGTACGGACGGTCCATCATCAACGGCTTCCACGCCGTGTGGTCCATCGGCGCCGTGCTGGGCGGGTCGATGGCCGCGGGCGCCATCGCGCTCGGCCTGCCGCTGGACGTGCACCTGGGCATCTCGCTGGGGGTCTTCGCCGTCGTGGCGGTCGTCGCCCTGCGGTTCCTCCTGCCGGGCCGGGACGACGAGACGGCCGACGACGGGGGTTCCGCCGCAGCGGCTCCCGCCCGCCTCCGCGGGCCGCGCCTGAGCGTCCGCACCGTGGCGATCGTCGCCGCGCTCGTGCTCATCGGCATCGGCGGCGCCCTGGTGGAGGACGCCGGGAGCTCGTGGGCGACCCTCTACCTCTCGACCGACCTCGGCGCCCCGGCCGCGCTGGCCGCCACCGCCTACGTGTCGCTCGTCGGCGCCCAGACGGTGGGCCGCCTGCTGGGTGACCGCCTGGTGGACCGGTTCGGCCAGCGCACGGTCGCCTGCGCGGGCGGCGTGATCATCGCGCTCGGCATGGGGCTGGCGCTGGCGTGGCCCACCGTGCCCGGCACGATCGCCGGGTTCGCCGCCGCGGGCTTCGGCAGCGCGACGCTCATCCCGGCCGCCATGCACGAGGCCGACGAGCTGCCCGGCCTGCGCCCCGGCACGGGCCTGACCATCGTGTCCTGGCTGCTGCGGCTCGGCTTCCTCTGCTCGCCGCCGCTGGTCGGCCTGGTCGCCGACGACGTGGGCCTGCGCACCGGCCTGCTGGTGGTGCCGATCGCGGGCGTCCTGGTCGTGGCCCTGTCCGGGGTGCTGCGGCGCCGTGCCACATAGA
Organism: Promicromonospora sp. MEB111; assembly: GCF_030209445.1. Lineage (GTDB taxonomy): Bacteria > Actinomycetota > Actinomycetes > Actinomycetales > Cellulomonadaceae > Promicromonospora. The sequence continues at coordinate 53,354 of NZ_JARVSD010000011.1, read as the reverse complement.
TAGAGTCGTGGCATGTCCGCGAGATCAGCCGCACCTGCCCTCAGCCCGGCGGGGACGCGCGTCTTCCAGGAGCTGGTCAGGAGCGGCGACGCCTCACGGACCGCCCTGGCCCGTGACACCGGCCTGACACCGGGCGCGATCACGCGCGCGGTACGCCCGCTGCTGGAGGCGGGGCTCCTGCTGGAGACCGGCGACCGGGCGTCCACCGACGGCGCCCTGGGGCGGCCCGCCACGATGGTGACCCTGCAGGCGGAGGCGCACCAGTCGATCGGCGTGAAGGTCACCGCCGACCAGCTCTTCGGCGTGGTCTGCGACCTGCGCTGCCAGGTGTTGGACGAGGTCACGGTGCCGGTGCGCGACCACGGCCCGGAGGCGATCGTCGAGCAGATCGTGGAGCTCGTGAACGGCCTGCGGGCGGGCCGGCCCGCGGTCGGCAGCGTCGGCGTGGCCGTCTCGGGCGACGTCGACGCCGCCTCCGGGCACGTGGCCTACTCGCCCTTCCTCGCCTGGCGGGACGTGCCGCTCGGCGACGAGATCGCCCGCCGCACCGGCCTCACGACGACGGTCGAGAACGACGTGCGCGCCCTGCTCACCGGCGAGCGCTGGTACGGGGTGGGCCGCGGCATCTCGTCTCTGGCCCTCGTCACGGTCGGCACCGGCATCGGGTGCGCGCTGCTGGTCAACGGGCAGGTGGTGCACGGCGAGTTCGGCGTGGCCGGCGAGGTGGGGCACGTGCTCGTCGACCCCGACGGGCCCCTGTGCCACTGCGGCAACCGCGGCTGCGTCGAGGCGATCGCGGGGTCCGCCGGGATCCTGGGGCGCATGGCGGAGGCCGGGTTCGACGGGCTCGGCATCGGCGACGTCGCGGACCTCGCCCGCTCGGGTCAGCCCGACGCCGTGCGGGTGCTCGCCGACGCGGGCCGCGCCGTCGGGATCGGCATCGCCACCATCGCCAACCTGCTGGGCGCCCAGCACATCGTGATCACGGGCGAGGCGATCGGCAGCGGGTCGGGGCCGGACCGGCCGGTCGACGAGCAGGACTACGACGTCATGGACCCCCACGTGCGCAGCGCGTTCGAGCAGCGGGCCTTCGGCTCCGCCGCACGCTCGGCCATCGAGCTGCGGCCGCTGCGGTTCGTGGACTGGGCGCGGGGCGCGGCGGCGTGCGCGGTCGAGCACTTCGTGACGAGCTACGGGAGGTCCTGACCCCGGGCCAGGGCCGACGTCGGGTCCCGTTCGACGGCGAGGTCCGCGAGCAAGAGGATCCCGACGGCGACGTCGCCGTCGACCACGGGGATGCGCCGGACGGCGGCGCTGCGCATCATCTCGGCGGCCGCCTCCACGGGGACGTCGGGGCCGACCGTGACGAGCTCCTCGCTGGCCACCTCGCCCACCATCGCCTCGAGGCCGAGCCCCTCGGCGAGGCCGCGGACCACCAGGTCGCGGTCGGTGACGATCCCGATGACGGTGGGTCCGGCCCGGACCACCAGGGCGTCGACGTCGTGGTCGGCCATCGCCCGCGCTGCAGACTGGAACGTCTCGGACATCCCGATCGTGGTCGGCGCCGGTGTCATGACATCGGCGACGGTCTGCTGGACCATGTCGCGTTCCTTCCTGGGTGCGGCCGGTGGGTGGCCGGCCTCTGTCCAGCGTGCGGCGGGGCGCGCTCACTCGCACGTCATGTGAGGCAAACGTGCGGCTGCCGCTCTCACTTTCCCGAAGTGGACGCAGGCGTCCGTTAGCGTCGCCGGCGTGACGACAACGATGCGAGCAGTGACGATCGAGCGGTTCGGCGACCCGAGCGGCATGGTGGTGGGCGAGGCCCCCGTTCCGGCCCCCGGACCCGGGCAGGTCGTGATCGAGACCGAGGCGATCGGCGTGGGCGGGGTCGACGCCGTCATCCGGCGCGGGACGCTCAGCGGGTTCGGCCTCAGCACGGGGCTCATACCCGGCAGCGAGGTCGCCGGCCGGGTGACGGCAGTCGGCGCAGGCGTCGACGCGGCGTGGGTGGGGCGCCGGGTCTGGGCGTTCACCGGCACGAGCGGCGGTTACGTCGAGCACGCGGTCGCCCGGGTGGACGACGTCGTCGCGCTGACGGGCGAGCTCTCGTCGGCCGACGCGGTCGCCCTCGGGAGCTCGGCGCCCGTGGCGCACTTCGCGCTGGCGCACGCGCACCTCGCGGCCGGGGAGTCCGTGCTGGTGCGCGGCGCGGCCGGGAGCATCGGCATCGCGGCCGTGGAGCTGGCGGCCCGGGGCGGGGCGAGCGCCGTCGCGGTGACGACGTCGTCGGCCGGACGCGGCGAGCGCCTGCGCGCCCTCGGGGCGACGCACGTGCTCGACCGCGCCGGGGAGGGCGACCCGGACGCCCCGGCGTCCTACGACGTGATCGTCGACATCGTGGGCGGGCCCGGCACCCCCGACTTCATCGACCGGCTCGCGCCTAACGGGCGCATGGTCGTGGTCGGCGCGATCGCGGGGATGCCGCCCGCCGACTTCGGTGCGCGCCTCCTGGGCGCGTTCCAGCAGTCCCGCTCGTTCGCGACGTTCAGCCTCGACACCGTCCCCGCAGCCGACCTCGCCGTCGTCCGCGCGGAGCAGTTCGACGCCGCGGGACGCGGCGAGCTGCACGCCGTCGTCCACGATGTGCTGCCCCTGGACCAGGCCGCCGAGGCCCACCGCCAGATGGACGCGGGCACGGTGTTCGGGCGGATCGTGCTGGTGCCGTGACTCAGGTGGGGGCGCCGAGCCGGGCGAGGAAGTCGCGGACGAGCGGGAGCACCTCGTCGAGATGGGTCTCGAGCAGCCAGTGGCCGCCCCCGAGCAGGTGCAGCTCGGCGTCCGGGTGGTCGCGGCGGTAGGCCGTGGCCGCACCCTCGGTCATGTAGCCGTCGTGCCGGCCCCGTCGATCCCGTTCACGTCGCGACGGCGGTGCCGGGGCGGTGCGCCCAGGACAGGTCGGCGGTGTGGGCTCGGCGGGGTGTTCGTGGTTGTGGCCGCGTTCGTGGTCCCGATCTTGGCCGCGGTCTCGGCTGGTACGGGATCGGGCTGTTGCGAGGGTTGGTGTGGCAGCCGATCTGGTAGCGGCTGCGGGGTGTACGGCCCTTGCTCGGTCCCGTCATGCCGACGGCCGGGGTCCAGGCCGGGGTGGTGGATCGCTCGGGGGCGGGTGCCTGGCCGTGGGCGGGTCCCGTGGGACCGGTCGCCGCCGCTTCAGGACGCACAGCAGCATGACGAACCGCGACCGTGTCACGGACAGGTACCCCGCCTCCCACCGGTGCAGTGTCGTGACCTGGTGCGGTGCCGCCGGTCCTGACCGGTGCGGGTGGTGTGGGGGCGACCGAGACATACGTGTGCCCCGTCGGCGTGACCGTCTCCACAGCATCCCGGCCGTCGACCTGGGTGGTCTTCTGCGACCAACCCGGTGCCTGCTTGGCATGGTTGCACCGGGCACACATGCCCTGCCCGTTGTCCAGGCTGGTCGGGCCGCCCTCGGCGTGCGGGGTGACGTGGTCCAGATGCCGGACCGGGGCATCACACCACGTCGTGGCGCAGATCCCCTGCTCCCGGGCGCGCAGGAGCGCGGCCAGGCCCTGGGGGGTGGAACCTTGACGTCGACGTGCTGGCCAGCAACCTGCCGTGCGGGTTGACGTAGATGCTGCGCAGCCACGCGGTGTCCGTGTCGATTGCATGCGCGGCCAGGTGACGTGCCACGGGCGCCGGGACCGTACCCACACCCGCCGGAGCGCCCTCCAACACCACACCGGACTCGTCACCACCGGCCAACAGGGTCTCGTCCGAGACCAACAGGTTGATCGTGACCGGCACATCACCCGCGTGCCCAGCCTGACGGGCGGTGACGCGTTCGATCAGGGTGTCGGCCATGATCTGCCCCGCACCCCGCCCATCACCGCCCGCCTTGACCATCTCGGCATGGGCCTTCAGCTGCGCGTACGCCTGCACACCCTCAGCCATCGGAACCAGGGCGGTCAGGTAGACCATCAGATCAGGAGCCGGACGCACCGACACCCGCCGCTCCGACACGGCCCTGGCGTTGCGCTTGACGCACGCGTGCACATCCAACCGGGCGGCCAGTTCCTTGATCCGGGCGATCAACCGCCGCGTGCCCATCCGCGCCAGGTCCGCCAGGCGCTGCGGGCCGCAGATCTCCTCATCGATCAGCGCGCGGTGCTCCACGGACAGGTGGGACGTCTCCCGCACGAGCAGGGTGGCCCGCCACGACGACAACACCCCCGAGCGCAGCGCGTTGAACGTGTGCGGCATCTGCGCGACCCATACCCGGGCGGTACTCAGGAACCCGGCACCCGCATGCGGGCTCACCCGCAGCGCAGCACCGACCTGGTTCGGCACACCACGACCCTGCCGCTCCGCCCGGATCCCGTGCACGGCCTCGTCGGCCTTGGTCGCCTCGTCCAACACCACGGCCAACCTCGCCTGCGTCGCCGTGACCGCGTTCTTCAACGCTTCCAGCTCACCGAGCAGATCCACCCACTCCGCCTGTGCCCGTGGCGCGCTTCCACCTGGGCCAGCCTCGGTACCCGCGCCGCTGTCGGTGGTCCTTGGCAGGATCATGCCCGCCAGCATCCGACGCACCTCCCGCACACGGGCAGCATCAACCACCGCGGCACCAGCGATCCCGGATAGCACACCACCCCCGGGCAGCACCGACCCGACAGGCAGCTCGTCGCCCGTCCGCGTCAACACCTCACCCGTTCGCGTCATGCCATCAACCTATGACACACACGTTCGCACCGCTCGTCGAACCGACCCCATCTGCCCACAGCAGAATTCACCCCGGGCCCGGCCCTCTGTCAGGCTCCCGTCAGCCCTCCGTGACGCCCCTCCAGCGCTCCGACAGCCCTCCAGCAAGCCCCCGATAGCCCTCCGCCAAGCCCCCGTCAGCCCTCCGGCAACACCGTGTCGCCACCCGGGACATACCTGATCAGGTCGCCCGGCTGGCACTCGAGGGCCGCGCAGAGCGCGTCGAGCGTCGTGAACCGGACCGCCTTGGCGCGGCCGTTCTTCAGGACCGCGAGGTTCGCCGGGGTGATCCCGACCCGCTCGGCAAGCTCCCCCACGGACATCTTGCGGCGCGCGAGCATGACGTCGATGTCCACGACGATCGGCATCAGATCACCTCGTCGAGCTCGATCCGGAGCGCCGCCGCCTCGCCCTTCCACCCGACGGCCTTGACCAGCAGGCCGCGCAGGACGACGACCAGCAGGGCGATCCCGCCCGCGAGCACGGCGCACCCGATGAGCGCGAGCCCGATGCCCGGCTGCATCCCGAAGTCCAGGGTCCGCACCGTCAGCCAGCTCAGGAGGCCGAGCGCGAGCACGCAGGCGCCGACGGATGCCCAGACGATCAGGTCGACCCACCGGAACGCGTCGGGCGAGAACACCGCATCGCGACGGACCAGGGCGAGCAGCCGCCAGATACCGACGAGGACCACCTGAGCCGGCACCAGCACGGCGATCGACCAGGCGAGAGTGGGCACCCGAAGGCTAGCGGCCTCGGGATAGGACGACGCGACGCCGGCCGAGAGCTCCGGGAGCACCACGAGCTGCACCAGCGCGACGCCCAGGAAGAGAAGCACGATGACGAGGCGCAGGAGCCTCGTGGCGAGCGGATTCATGGCCCTCCTATCGAAAAACGATAGAAATCTATCGCTTCTCCCCCAGCTCCACCACCCACCGCGCCCGTTCCACCATCGCCACGTCGAGGAACGTCCCGTCCGTCAGGGCCACGGCACCCACACCCTCGGTGGCGGCGGCGCCGACCCGCGCCAGCACCTCGCGCGCCGCGGCGACCTCCTCGGCCGAGGGCAGAAACGCCGCCCGGATCGTGTGGAGCTGCCCCGGGTGGATCGCCGTCCGGCCGCAGAAGCCCAGCGCCCGCCCGGCCCGGCACGACGCCGCCAGCCCGTCCAGGTCCCGCACGTTCGTGAACGCCGACATCACTGGCGGCACCAGCCCCGCCGCCCGGGCCGCGACCACCACCCGGCTGCGCGCCCAGAGCAGTCCCTCCTCGCCGTCGACTCGCAGGTCGGAGCGCAGGTCCGCCTCCCCCAGCCCGATCGACCGCACCTGCGGCGACGCCGTCGCCAGCTCGAAGGCCCGCTCGACGCCGAGCGCCGACTCGACCAGCAGGTGCAGCGCCCGGCCGGGCAGCGCGGCCGCGAGGTCCCGCACCTCCGCGGCGGACTCCACCTTGGGCACACGGGCGCCGACGGCGAGCGGCAGGGCCGCGAGCATCGCAACGTCGTCGGCGTGCCACCGGCTGCTGCCGTGGTTGATCCGCACCTGGACCAGCCCGTCCGGCAGGCCCGCCAGCAGCCGGGCCGCGTTGTCCCGCGCCTCCGCCTTGTGCGACGGCGCGACGGCGTCCTCCAGGTCGACCAGCACCACGTCGGCGTCCGAGGCCAGTGCCTTGGCCACCCGGTCGGGCCGGTCGCCGGGCACGTAGAGCAGGGTCAGCGGCGTCATACCGCCCCCTCCTCCCGCAGCTCCGCCACGCGCTCGGCGGAAAAGCCCAGCTCCCCCAGCACCTCGTCCGTGTCCGCGCCGTGCGGCCGGCCCGTGAACTGGATGACGCCGTCGTTCTCCGAGAGCCGGAAGAGCGGTCCCTGCATGAGCATCGGCCCCAGCTCGGGGTCCTCGATCTCGTGGATGGTCCCGAGGGCCTGGAACTGGGGGTCGGCCACGATGTCCCGCGCGTCGTACACGGGGGCGACGGCGGCCTGGGCCTCCTCGAACGCCTTCACCACCTCGTCCCGGGTGCGCTCCGCGATCCAGCCGCCGACGGCGGCGTCGAGCTCGTCCGCGTGCCGCGCCCGGTCCACGCCGCGCGCGAACCAGGGCTCGTCCACCAGCTCCGGCCGCCCGACCAGCCGCATCACCCGCTCCGCGATCGACTGCGCCGACGTGGAGACGGCCACCCAGTGCCCGTCGCTGGTGCGGTAGGTGTTGCGCGGCGCGTTGTTGCTCGACCGGTTGCCGGTCCGCGCCTGCACGGTCCCGAGCTGGTCCCAGCGCGTGATCTGCGGCCCGAGCATCGCGAGGATCGGCTCGACGATCGCGGTGTCCACGACCTGCCCCCGGCCGGTCCGGTCGCGCGCCGAGAGTGCCGTCATGATCGCGAACGCGGTGGCGAGCGACGCGACGCCGTCGGCCAGGCCGAAGGGCGGCAGCGTGGGCGGGCCGTCGGCCTCGCCGGTCATCGCCGCGAACCCGCTCATCGCCTCCGCGAGCGTGCCGAACCCCGGGCGTGTGCGGTACGGGCCGGTCTGCCCGAAGCCCGAGACCCGCGCGAGCACGAGGCGCGGGTTGCGCGCCGACAGCTCCTCGTAGCCCAGGCCCCAGCGTTCGAGCGTGCCGGGCCGGAAGTTCTCGATCACCACGTCGGCCCGCTCGGCCAGCGCGAGGAACACCTCGCGCCCGCCGTCCGAACCAAGGTTCGCCGTGACGGTGCGCTTGTTGCGCCCCAGCGTCTTCCACCAGAGGTTGACGCCGTCCTTCGCGGCCCCGTGCGTGCGCGACGGGTCGGCCTTGACCGGGTGCTCCACCTTGATCACGGAGGCACCCAGGTCACCCAGGTGCATCGCCGCCATCGGCCCCGCGAACAGCGTGGACGCGTCCACGACGCGCAGGCCCGCCAGGGCGCCGACCGCGGGATCGCGCGACACGCTCATGCCGACACCTCCCACGCGCACCGGAACCCCACCGTGGCGCTCCGGGCGAGCCCGAGGCCCGGGAGCAGCAGCTTCACCGAGTAGTCCGGCGCGTGCCGCCCGCCCTCGACGTACCAGTCGGAGTCCGCGGCGCGGTGGTCGCTGCCGCCCTTGAGCATGACGAACCGGGTGCGGCCGTCGCTGTGCTCGCTCTCGGTCCAGCTCCAGACGGCGACGCCGGGCCGCTCCACCCCGAAGGACGACGGCCGGGCCTCGCCCGCGAGCTGCCACTCGTCCTCCGTGGGCAGCCGCCCGCCGCGCCAGGCGCAGTAGGCGCGGGCGTCGTCGAGGTCGACGTACGTCACCGGCTCGTCCTCGGTACCCGCGGCCGGGCTCCCGTCGGACCAGTGCGCGAGGAACCGGTGCGGCTCGGCGGGCGCATAGCCCGTCGCGTCGAGGAACGCCGCGAACTGCGCGTTCGTCACCTCGGCCTCCGCGACCGCGACCGGCGCCGCGAGGACGCCGTCGCGCTGCAGCGTGCGCGCGTCGTGCAGACGCGGCGGCAGCGGCTTCCACTCGTCCACGTACGGCGCGCCCTGGTACATCCCGGTCTCCCGCGCGCGGTAGCGCACGGTGAGCACGTAGTCGCCCGCGGGGACGACGACGGCGTCCGGCTCCGGGGTGCTCTTCGGCGGAGCCGCCCTGACAGACGTGTAGGTCACCGGGGTGACCTGTGCGTCCGACACGCCGACGCGACGCGCCAGCCGGTGCGGGAACCGGGAGTCGGCGTCGTGCGGCATCCCGCGCAGCGCATCGAGCAGGTCCGGCAGCCAGGCCGGCTCGGCGGCGCCCGGAGAAAAGTGCAGCAGGGCCGCGATACCGCGGCCGGGGACGACGACGTCCGCGGCGGCCGACGGCTCCGTGAGCGGCACCAGCCGGCCGGCCGCCCGCTCCGCGGCGCCCGCGGCCAGTACCGGCCCCGCGTAGTCGGCCTCGCCCCGGTTCACCAGCGTCCACAGCGTGACGCCGTCCAGCGACCACCGCGACGCGTACACGCCCGCGGCCTCGGCCTCGTCGGAGAGCGGCGCCAGCGGCGTCCACTCGCCGTCGAGCAGCAGGTCGCCGGCGGCCCGCTGGACCGTGACGAGGCGGCGCACGGTCGCGGCGTCCCGCCGGGACCACCCGACCCAGACGCCGAAGACGACCTCCCACACCATCACGCCCACGCCGTTCAGCCACGCGGACTGGAGCTCCTCGGAGTGGTCACGGTGCCAGCGCCGTACGTGATGCTGCATGTGCCGGCGCTCGTACCAGTGCGCCCGGAGCACGCCGGGCACCGGGGAGTCGGCGAAGAACTGCGCCCACGAGGAGGAGTGGTCCTCGATGCGCTCGACGGGCAGCTTGGACTCGCCCTCCAGCACGATCCCGGGCCGCGCCCCCTCCAGGCGCGCGACCAGTTCGGGCTCGGCCTTCTTCAGGGTGTCCAGGAAGACGCCGTCCGCCCCGAGCTCGCGCACGACCGCGGCGAGCTCCGTGAGGTCGTCCGCCCCGCGCCGCGTGCCGACGTCCCACGGGTTGTAGTCGACGAAGACGTGCAGGCCGGCGTCGTGGAACGTCGCCACGAGCGAGGCCAGGCCGGGCACGTCGCGGTAGAAGTCCCACTGGTTGCGGTCGTCCAGCCCGATCACCGGGTAGGCGTGCCACAGCACGACGGCGTCCAGCCCTCCGAACCGCTCCCGGGCGTCGGCGAGGAACCGCTCCGGCGTGAAACGCTCCTCCTCGAACGAGTAGAGCAGCTCGTCCCACAGCCAGACCTGCGCCACCGTGCTGCACCGCGCCGCCCACGCGGCCTCCGGGCGCGCGTACGCGGCGCCGGTGTAGCCGTGCCGGTCGCGGGCGTCGGACCGCCAGGCCCGCAGCGTCTCGCGCCACGCCGGGCGGTCGGCCGGGTCGGCGGGCCCGGAGAAGATCTTGGCCTGGTCGAGCGCCTCGCTCGCCTCCGGGGTCAAGGCCCCGGTCGCGACCTCGGTGGGCCGGTCGATCGGCCGCGGGACCAGGGGGTTGAACGTGTAGCTCATGATGCCTTTCCGAGAGTCTCTGCCAGCGCGACGACGTCGGCCACGTCGGGCACGGCGTCCTGCGCCCCCGGCCGCGTGACGGCGAGCGCCCCGGCGGACCCGGCCAGGTGTGCCGCCCGCAGGAGGCCGGAGCCGGCCCGACCTGAGCCGGCCAGGGACGCCGCGAGCACGCCGCAGTACGTGTCACCGGCGCCCGTCGTGTCCACCGCCGCGACCTTCGCGGCCGGGACGCGGACGGCGTCCGCACCGCGCTCGGCCACCAGGCTTCCGGCCGCGCCGAGGGTCACGACGACCGCCGGCACACGGGCCAGCAGCGCGGCCGCGAGCTCCTCGGGGGTGGCGGCGCCGGAGCCCGCCCCCGCCAGGTCCGCCGCCTCGTGCTCGTTGACCACGAGCACGTCGAGCTGGTCCCACAGGGCGTCGGGCAGGTCGCGCGACGGCGCCGCGTTGAGCACGAACAACGCGCCCGCGCGGCGTTCCCGGGCGGCCGCGATCACGGTGTCGAGCGGGATCTCGAGCTGCGCCAGGACGACGTCGGCGGCCGCGATCCGGCGGGCCTGCGCCGCGCCGACCCGCACCCGCGAGTTGGCGCCGGGCGCCACGACGATGGCGTTCTCGCCGTCGGGCGACACGGTGATCAGCGCCGTGCCGGTGGGGGCGTCGACGCGTTCGACCGTGTCGGTCCGCACGCCCGCACCGGCGAGCGAGGCGAGCAGCAGCTCCCCGGACTCGTCCCGGCCCAGCGCCCCCACGAACGTGGTGTCGGCTCCCCCGGCCCGCGCCGCGGCGACGGCCTGGTTGGCGCCCTTGCCGCCCGGTGTGCGGCGCAGGTCGCCGCCCAGGATGGTCTCGCCGCCGGCGGGGTGCCGGGGCACGTCGACCACCAGGTCGACGTTCGCCGACCCGACCACCACGACCTGCCCGGTCATGCGGCACCTCCGGCGGGCTCCACCAGCGCCACGGTACGCGCCGCGAGGTCGGCGATGCGCTGCTCCCCGCCCGGCAGGGAGGTCGCGATACGCCCGTCCAGGGGTGCGGTCCACCGCTCGCCGATCCCGTCGACGCCCAGAAGAGCCCCGGCCACGCCGCCCACGGTCGCCGCCGCCGAGTCCGTGTCCCAGCCCGCCGGGACGGCGATCGAGACGCTCGCCCCGAAGTCGCCCCGGCCCGCGGACAGCGCGAACGCGATGACGGCAGCGTTGTTCAGCGTGTGCACCCAGTGCAGGTGCCCGTACTCGGCGTGGATGCGGTCGAGCCCGGCGCGCACGCCCGCCTCGCTCCCGTCGTTGTCGCGCCCGAGCGACCGGCCGAGCGCCACGGCGGCGGCCAGCCCGCTGCCCGGCGGTACGACGGCGTCCGCGGCGTCGAGCACGTCCTCGACGCTCTCGGCGACCATCGCGGCGGCGGCCAGCCCGGCCGCCCACATCGCCCCGTAGACCCCGTCGCGGGTGTGGCTGAGCCGGGCGTCGGCCCAGGCCAGCCGGGCCGCCCCGCGCACGTCACCGGGCGAGACCCAGCCGAGCAGGTCGGTGCGGATGAGCGCGCCGATCCACTCGCGGAACGGGTTGTGGTGCGTGGCCGTCTCCGGCACGGGCACCGCGTCGAGGATGTTGCGGTAGGCAGCGCGCTCGGCGGTGAAGGTGCGCCCGGCGGGCAGGTTGTCCAGCCAGAGCTGCGCCACGTCGTCCGTGGTGAACCCGCGGCCGTGCCGCTCCAGGAGCGCCAGGGCCAGGATCGGGTAGTTGAGGTCGTCGTCCTCCGGCATGCCGTGGATGTTCTCCTCCAGCGACGTCGGCGCCGACCGGCGGTTCCACGGCCAGCGCGCCGCGACGTCGTCGGGCAGGCCGACGGCCGTGAACCAGCGGTCGAGCGGCCAGCGGCCGGTGGACCGCAGGATCTCCTCGATGCCCGCCCGCGGGATCTTCTCCACGGGCTTGCCGAGCAGGCAGCCCGCGGCCCGGCCGGTCCAGGCGCCCTGGACCCGGGCGGCGTAGGCGGCGTCCCCTCCGGCCGGGCGGCTCGGCAGCGACGGGGCGGGCGGGAGCAGGGCCTCGACGTCGTCCCACGTGGCCGGGGCCAAGGACGGCGCAGGCAGGGCGTCCAGCTCGTCCAGCAGGTCGCGCGCCAGCGCGCGCAGCGCCGGCGGCGCCGGCACCGGGCCGGCGCCGCTCACGGCCGGCGTCGGGTCGCCGCCCGCCGCGACCCAGCGGCCGCGGACGTCGGCGACGTCCTTGCCCTCGGCCGCCGACTGCACGAGCTCGTGCGCCAGCAGGTCCTCGGGCTGGGCCCAGGTCAGCCTCACGCGGGCTCACCCGCCCCGACGGCGTCGAGCGACGTCAGCCGGGCCAGCGCCCGCTCGCGGTCCGCCCGCAGGATGTCGCCCGCCGCGGACGCCATGAGGCGGCCCGTCTCGCGGACGTCCATCTGGCTGGCGGTCTCGATCTGGTCGAGCCACTCGGCGGGCACCACGCCGCTCCCGCCCAGCCCGGCGGCCACGGCGCCCGCCATGACGGCGATCGAGTCGGCGTCCCGGCCGTAGTTCACGGCGGCCAGCACGGAGCCGCGGTAGTCGCCGCGGTGCCCGAGCAGGAGCCCGAGCGCCACCGGCAGCTCCTCGATCGACTTGGTGCGCGAGGGCCGGCGGGCGTCCATCGACATCTGCCGGTACTCCGGGCCGACCGAGTCGTACGGGGCCACGACCTCCCGCACGAGGCGCGCGAGCTTGCGCTCCTCGTCGTCGGTCGTGGGCGGCTCCGGCCAGCCGGACAGGGCGTCCACGACGGCCCGGAGCGCGGCCGCCGTCCCGTCGTGCGCCACGTCCAGCGCGGCGGCCACGACGTCGTCCAGCGTGGCGCCCGGGGCGACCGAGGCCGCGACCATCGCCGCGAAGACCCCGGCCGCCTCGCGTCCGTAGCTGGACTGGTGGGCGCCTGTGAGGTCGATCGCCTCGGCGTAGGCGGCGCGGGGGTCGCCCGCGTTCACCAGCCCCACGGGCGCGGCGTACATGGCCGCCCCGCAGTTGACGACGTTGCCCACGCCCGCCTCGCGCGGGTCCACGTGCCCGTAGTGCAGCCGGGCCACGAGCCACTTCTCGGCGAGGAACACCCGCTGGAGCAGCAGCGCCGTCGACTCGAGCTCGGGGATCCACCGCGGCTCCCCGATCATCAGCGGCACCAGGTCCTCGGCCATCGCGTAGGCGTCGAGGTGCGCACGCCGCTTGGCGTACACCTCCACGAGCGCCCTGGTCATGAGGGTGTCGTCCGTGATGTGCCCGTCGCCCTTGTGGTACGGGGCGATGGGGCGCGCGTCGCGCCAGTTGGGGTACCAGGGCCCGACGATGCCGCGCACGCGGCCCCCGTGCCGCTCCTCGATCTGTTCCGGTGTCCAGCCCTCGGTCGCTCCACCGAGGGCGTCCCCCACTGCGGCACCGGTGATCACGGCCACCGACCGGTCCTCTAACCAGCTCACGGCTACGCTCCTTGTTCGTTCCTACGTCGCTTGCGTCAGTTACTGCGTGATCTCGTCCCAGCCGCTCGTGAGCTGGTCGGCGAGCTCCGTCTCGTCCGTCTCCTGCGCCAGGTAGCGCTGGTAGGCGGGCGTCGCCACGGTGTCCTTCCACTGCGCGTACGAGTCCGCGAAGAGGTACGGGGCGGCCGTGAAGTTCTGGCCGGAGGCCAGGATCGTGCTCCAGCCGTTCTCGTCGCCGAGCTTCTCCGTCAGGGCCTCCTGGGCCGACGTCGTCGCCGGGATCAGGGCGTCCGCCTCGTTCAGCGCGGCGAGGTGCTCCGTCTGCGTGAAGAACTCGATGAACTCCGCGGACTCCTCGACGTGCTCGGAGTCGATGTTGACCGACAGCGTCTGCGGGTTGGCCGCCTGCTGCGGGCCCTCGGGGCCGGCCAGCGGGGGCAGCGCCACCCAGTCGAGGTCCTCCGGCGCGTCCTTGGCGATGTTCGCGGCCTGGTAGGAACCCTGCACGGTCATCGCCGTCTGCCCGGCGTAGAACGAGGCGATGGCCTCCGAACCCGACTGCGTCAGGGTGACCGGCAGGATCGACTTGTCGTCGTAGGCCATGCCGTGCACCAGCTCGGGCAGCGCCATCTCGCCCTCGCCGACGGTCAGGTCGGCGTCCTCGCCCGTGCCGGTGATGTAGGTGCCGCCGAACCCGGGGGCCAGCGCCATGAACGCCGCCGTGGGGCTCGACAGGCCCCAGCCGAGGCCGTAGACGTCGCCCTTCGTGGTCGCCTTCGCGATCTCGCGCAGCTCGTCCCACGTCATCGTCTCACCGGTCGGGATCTCCACCCCGGCGTCCTCCAGCAGCGTGCGGTTGGCGAACACCACGTACGACTGCAGCTCGGTCGGGTAGGCGATCACCTGGTCGTCGACGGTCACGGAGTCGAGCACGCCCTCGGGGATGTCCGCACGGCGCTCGTCCGACATGAGGTCGGTGAGGTCGGCCAGGTAGCCGTCGCGGGCGAACGAGACGATGCTCGCCGCCTCGTAGTGGATGATGTCGGGCGCGGCGCCGCCGTTGAACTGGGTGATGAGCTTGTCGTAGACGCCGTCCCAGCCCGCCGGGACGATCTCGACCTGGACGTCGGGGTTGGCCGTGTTCCAGTCCTCGACGATCGACTCGGTCGCGGCGATCGCGGCCGGCTGGTCGGACAGCGCCTGGAACTTCAGCGTGACCGGGCCGTCGTCGCCGGCGTCCCCGCTGCCGCAGGCGGCGAGCAGGAGGGTGGTGGTCGTGAGGCATGCAGCGATGAACACTCCACGAGACTTCATGGGTCTGCCTTTCGGATAGGTGGTGCTGGTGTGGCCGTGGGGGCTGGTCATCCCTTGACCGCCCCGGCCATGAGGCCGCCGGTGAGCTTCTTCTGCATGATCGAGAAGAAGACGATGCTGGGTATCGCGGCGAGCACGGAGCCCGCCGCCAGGGGGCCGAGCGCGACCTTGCCCTCGCCGCCGATGAACGTCGACAGGGTGATCGGCAGGGTGTAGTTCTCGGGCGACTGGAGCAGCACGAGAGCGAAGAAGAACTCGTTCCAGGACGAGACGAAGCTGAACATCGCGGTGGCGACGACGCCGGGGGCGAGCAGCGGGAAGACGATCCGGCGCAGCACCACCAGACGGCTGCCGCCGTCCATCGACCCGGCCTCCTCCAGCTCCACCGGGATCGCGGCGACGTACCCCTGCAGCATCCACAGCGCGAACGGCAGCGTGTACGTGGTGTGCACGAGCGTGAGCCCCACCAGGCTGTCCGTCAGGCCGATGGTCCGCAGGATGAGGAACAGCGGCAGGATCACGAGGATCACGGGGAACACCTGGCTCACCAGGATCCAGCCGACGCCGGCCGCGCGGATCGCCCCCTTGAGCCGCGCGAGCACGTACGACGCGGGCAGCGCGACGAGGATGACGAGCGCGGTGGACGCGAGCGCGACGATCGCGCTGTTGGCCGAGGACCGCACGAGGCCCTGCCGGGCCAGGGCCTCCGAGTAGTTCTCCCAGTGCCACTCCTGCGGAAGCAGGTTCACGACCAGGGAGTTGAGCTCGCCGGACGACTTCACCGAGGCCGACAGCAGCCACAGCAGCGGGAACCCCAGGAAGATGATGTAACCGGCCAGCGCCACGTACTGGGCGGGGCGGACCATCTGCTGGGCAATGACGCGCATCGACTCAGCCCTCCTTCTTCGTCTTCTCGGCGCGGTCGTCACGGAACTGCGACCGCAGGTAGAGCGCGAGGAGGAGCACGACCACCACGACGAGCACCACGCCCATCGCGGCGGCGTAACCGATGTTCCGGTTCTTGAACGCCTCCAGGTAGGTGAACAGCATCGGCAGCATGGTGCGGCCGCCGGGCCCGCCCTCGGTCAGCACGTAGACCAGCGAGAACGAGTTGAAGTTCCAGATGAAGTTGAGCGACGTGATCGACGTGACGATCGGCCGCAGGCTCGGCAGCGTGACCGCCCAGAACCGGCGCCAGGCCCCGGCGCCGTCCATCGCGGCGGCCTCGTGCAGTTCCTGCGGGATCTGCTGCAGCCCGGCGAGCAGCGTCACCGTGGTCTGGGGCATGCCCACCCAGACGCCGACGACGATGACGGCGGGCAGCGCGGTCGAGAAGTCGGCGAGCCAGTTGATGTCGTCCGGCAGACCCACCGAGCCGAGGAACGCGTTGAGCGGCCCCGCGTTCGGCGAGTAGATCATCTTCCACATGATCGCCACGACCACGGGCGGCATCGCCCACGGGATCAGGGCGAGCACCCGGGTGAGCCCCTGCAGCCGCAGACCGGAGTTGAGCAGCAGGGCCAGGCCCAGGGCGGCGACGAGCTGGAGCAGCGTCACCGAGACGGCCCACACCATGCCGATGCGGAACGAGTCCCAGAAGAACGAGTTGCCGGCCAGCCGCACGAAGTTGTCGACGCCGACGAACTGGTAGTCGGGGCGCCGCACGAGCTCCGCGTCGGTGAACGCGAGCAGCACGCCCATGAGCAGCGGCGCGACGGACAGCACGAGGATCGGCAGCAGCGACGGCATCACCAGTGCGGCGGCCTCGCGGCGTCGGGCGCGGTCCATGCCCGTGGGGCCGCGGCGGCGCCCGGACCGGGGCGTCGACGGCGGCCGGGGCGAGGCGAGGACGGTCATCGGGCACTCTCTTCCTGGGCTGTGGACTCGCGCACGAACAGGCGCGGCCCGATGGCGATCTGCTGGGCGGGCTCGGCGCCGTCGTCCACCCGGTCCAGGACCAGCCGGGCGGCGGCGGCGCCACGCTCCGCGGACCCGAGCGAGACGCTGGTCAGGCTCGGCTGGAAGACGCGGCCGATCTCCGTGTCGTCCATCCCGGTGACGGCGAGCGCGCCGGGCACCGAGAGCCCCAGCTCCCGGGCGGCGCGGACGACGCCGATGGCGAGCAGGTCGTTGGCCGCGACGACGGCGTCGAACGGCCCCGCCGCGGGGGTGCGGGACAGCAGCCGGCGCGCGGCGGCGAGCCCGGCGGCGACCGTGAAGTCGTCGGCCCGCTCGGTCTCGGCGTGGTCCCCGGTGAACGCCGGGCCGCTCGTGGCGGCGTCGAACCCGCGCTGGCGGGCGGCGCCCGGGGTGGTGTCGAGCGGTCCGTTGACGAACCCGATCCGGCGGCGGCCGATCTCCAGGAGGTGGGCGACGGCCTGGCCGAGGCCCGCGGCCGAGTCCGTGGAGACGGAGTCGATGCCCTGCTGCTCGAGCGAGCGGCCGATGACGACGACGGGGACGGGCGCCTCCCGGATCGCGTCGACGAGCGCGTCGTCGGTGCGCAGCGGGCTGACGATCAGGCCGTCGACGAACCCGCTGCCGAGGCTGCGGACCAGGTCGACCGTGGAGGCGACCGTGTGCCCCGTGGACATGACGACCACGCGGTACCCGTGCGGGGC
Source organism: Promicromonospora sp. MEB111 (assembly GCF_030209445.1). Taxonomy (GTDB): domain Bacteria; phylum Actinomycetota; class Actinomycetes; order Actinomycetales; family Cellulomonadaceae; genus Promicromonospora. The sequence goes on along the minus strand of NZ_JARVSD010000011.1, from coordinate 36,186 downwards.
GAGGACCTCGTGGATCGCGGTGAGCATCTCGACGTAGACGGGGTTGCCGATGTCGGCGACGGCGAACGCGACCTGGAAGGTCCGCTTCATCCGCAGCGACCGGCCGATCGCGTCCGGGCTGTAGCCGAGCTCGGCGGCGGCGGCGCGGACGCGGTCCACCATCTTCTGGCTGGCGCCCGTGCCGTGCAGCGCCCGCGAGGTCGACGCCAGCGACACCCCGGCGCGCTCGGCCACCTGGATGAGGGTGGCGCGTGATGACGACACTGTCACTCCACTTCGTCGTGAGGTCCTGCCCTGTGCCTGACCCAGCAGATTTGGAAACGTTTCCAGTTTCCAGCCGGATGCACACTGGAAACGTTTCCGGTGATGGGCGCCAGTGTTGCACCGGCGCGGGCGGGCCGTCAAGCGGCCCCCGACGACCCAGGTCAGAGGTGCGCTTCTACCCAGTCATCCGGCCCGGATTACGGTCGTTTTCGGGCCAGATGACTGGGTAGAAGCGCACTTCCGGGCGGGCGGAGCGAGGTCGGGCGGGGTCAGGCGTGGGTCGTCGACGGCGCCGACGACGCCGGGGCGGTGCGGTGGCGGGAGCGGTAGGCCGAGACCTTGACCCGGTTGCCGCAGGTGCGCATGGCGCACCACTCGCGGCGGTGGCCGCGCGAACGGTCGAGGTAGACCTGGGTGCACTCGGGGCGGCCGCACTCGCGCAGGAGCGCGGCGTCCGGGCCGCCCAGGATCTCGACGGCCTCGCGGGCGACGGCGGCCAGGCCCTGTGCGGCCGTGCCGGTGCGACGGATGCTCGCGGCGCCGTTGCCGACCGCGGCCGCGTCGCCGACGCCTCCGTCGCCGACATCCAGCCGCACCGTGACCGGCGGCTCCGCGGCGTACCGGTTGAGAACCTCGACGGCCGCGGCGAGCGCTGCCGGGCCCGTGGGAGCCACCTCGGCGTGCCCGACCGGACCAGACTGCCCGGCCAGGTCCGACGCCGCGGCGGAAGCCGCGGCCGCGAGCGCCGCGCGTCCGCCGAGTCGTTCCTCGACGAGCGCGTACAGCGACTCGCGCAGCTCCAGGGCCGCCGCCAGGTCGGCCTCGTCGGCGTGCGGGGCGGCGTCGAACATCCCCGACTCGACGAACCAGTCGTCGAGGAGCTCGGGCGTGCCGAGCTTCTCCGCGGGGACCGGGTTGCGGCGGGCGCGCAGCGTGCCGAGGAAGTCGAGCGCGAGCGTTCCGCAGGGGAAGGCGTGGTTCACGTAACCATTCTGGCCGGTGACCGGGTGACGCACAAGTCCGCGTAACCAGTTTGACGGGTTACGCAACCTGTGCCACAGTTCTGATCATCGCAGTAACCGCTCAAAGTGGTTACACAACCGAGGAGCCTGACCATGACCGCCGTTCGTTTTCACCTCGACTCCACGCTCGCCCCCGAGGCCGCCATGCGGGTGCTGACCGACTTCAGCCCCGCCCGCGCCGAGGCCTGGCCCACGATCGACGCCGACCACCTCACGGTCCACGCCCAGGGCGACAACTGGGCGGAGGTCACCGAGGGCACCGCGGCCGCCTGGGAGAGGGCCCGCTACGAGTGGGACGACGAGCGCGGCCGCGTCGACATCACGACACTGGACTCGAAGGTGTTCGGACCCGGCGGTGGCTGGGTCTTCCAGGTCTCCCCCGCCGGGGACGGCAGCCGCATCGACGTCGAGCTGACCCGCCGGCCCCAGACCTTCCAGCGCAAGCTGCTCGCCGCCCTGCTGCCCCTCGTGGGCCCCGCCTCCCTCAGCAAGTCCTTCGCCGGTCCGCTGTCGGCCAAGTGACCCCCGAAGACCCCGACCGCCGCACCACCCACCTGGAATCGGAGAACACCATGGAACTCAAGCTCGAGGTCGTCGTCCTGCCCGTCGCCGACGTGGACCGCGCCAAGGCCTTCTACGCGGGGCTCGGCTGGCGTCTCGACGCCGACTTCGCCACCGAGCGCGGCCTGCGCGTCGTGCAGCTCACGCCGCCCGGGTCCGCCGCGTCGATCATCTTCGGCGAGCACCTGACCGACGCGGCGCCGGGCTCCGTGCGGGGCCTGCACCTCGTGGTCACGGACCTCGCCGCGGCGCGCGCCGAGCTCGCGGGGCACGGCGCCGACGTCAGCGAGATCTGGCACGACCAGGACGGCGTCTTCCACTGGGCCGGCACCGCGAACCGCGTGCCGGGGCCGCACCCGGACCACGACAGCTACGCGTCGTTCGCGTCGTTCGCCGACCCCGACGGCAACGAGTGGGTGCTCCAGCAGATCATCGACCGCCTCCCGGGCCGATGAGCACCACCGGCGACCCGAGGTCCAACGAGATCCTGCTCGACCTGCTCAGGCAGGCGGCGACGGCGCACGGCGTCCACGAGCAGGAGGAGCTGGGCGGCGTGTACGACGAGGGCTGGCCCGAGTGGTACGCCGAGCACATGACCCGGACCCTCGCGGAGCAGGGCTACCGCATCGTCCCGGCCGACGCGGTAGCCGACCCGGCCGAAGGAGCCGACGATGGCCCGGTCTGACGACCCCGGGGCGCTCGACCGCTCCGAGCGGCTGCTGAGCTCCGCCCCGCCGCACACCGTCGAGCAGGTCCACGTCGCCGCCTTCGAGCGGCTCGCCCCGGCGGAGCGGGAGGCCGTGTTCGACCGGCTCTCCCGCACCGCCGAGCCGCCCGCCGACCCGTCCGCCGCCGCCCTGGGCCGGGCGGCGGCGCGGGCCGAGGGCGGGCGGCGCGGCGCGCTGGCCCAGGCACTCGGCACGGACGCGGCGGGAGCGGCCCTGAGCAGCGCCGTGAGCGCCGCGATCCTCGGCGCGGTGGCCGCCTACGCGGCGTCGTCCGCGGCCTGGGAGGCCTGGAGCGCCGAGGGTGACGAGCTCTGACCGAGCCAGAGCGCGTGCTCCCGCGCCGCCCATGACCGCCGGACGGCCCCGGTGCGCATACCGCGCCGGGCCTCCGGGTCGGCGATCGCCTTGAGGATGTGGCCGGCGACGACGACCACGAGGGCGTAGGCGACGACGTCGTGCACGAGCACGACGCCGGCCCGCGGCACGACGTCGAGCGCGAACCTGAACCACAGCAGCAGGCCGGTGCCGAGCATGACCAGGACGGCGCCGGCGAGCCAGGAGGCCCAGACCTTCTGGCCGGCGTTGAACTTGCCCGCTAACCGGCCACGGTGCGCGTCGGACGAGCGGAGGCTCGCGAGCCACCGGCGGTCGTGCTCGGCGAAGTGGTCGAGGCGACGCAGGTCGGCGCGGAACGGGCCCGACCACAGGCCGAGCAGGGCCGGCACGGGCAGCAGGAGCCCGGACCACTCGTGGACGGTCTCGACGAGGAGCCGCCGGCCCACGAGCTGCGCGACCGGCGCCACGTAGAGCGCGACCGCGGTGAGCAGGCAGACCAGGAACAGCAGCCCGGTCGCCCGGTGCACGGCCCGCTCGGCGGGGCTGAAGCGGAGCACGCGCTCAGGCACCGACGGGCTCCTCGCCGGGCAGCCAGCCGTCCACGGGATAGCCGTAGTCCTCCCAGTAACCCTGCTGGACCTGGCTGGTGACCTCGATCCCGGAGAGCCACTTGGCCGACTTGTAGAAGTACATCGGCGCCACGAAGAGCCGCACCGGGCCGCCGCTGTCGTGCGGCACGGGCTCGTCGAACATGCGCAGCGCGACCAGCACGTCCGCCCGGCGCGCCTGCTCCAGCGTGAGGCTCTCGGAGTAGGCGCCGTCGAAGCAGGTGAACCGCACCGCGGCGCCCTCGTCCCGCACCCTGGCCGCGTCGAGCAGGTCCCTCAGCAGGACGCCGGTGAACGGTACGTCGTCGACCTGCCAGCCGTCCGTGCAGACGGCGTCGTGCACCACCGTGTGCTGGGGCAGCGCCGCGAGCTGGTCGAGCGTGTACGTGGCGGGCCGGTCCACCAGCCCGCCGACGGTGAGCCGGTAGCTCGTCGCGTCCTGGCGCGGCACGGAGCCGACGACGCTGAAGTAGCGGAACCCGCGGTCGTCCGGCACCGCCGCCGGCGCGACCCGGGACAGGGCCTGACGCACCCCGTCCCGCACCGCGGGTCCCACGGCGACGCCCGCGGCTCCCAGGCCGAGCATCGCCAGCACGATCCGGCGGCCCACCGGCCGCCCGGGCCCGACGGCGTCGCCGGGCAGTCCTTTGTCGATCATGCCGCCCACCCTCGCCCGGCCGGGCCGGGCGGCGGACCAGGGTGCGGCACTGGTCCGCACCCTGGTGCGGACGGCCGCGCCTAGACGGTCCGCCGGCCCGCGCCCACCAGGGTGACGACGGCGACGACGGCGCACAGCACCGCGGTCGTCAGCAGCCCGACCGCGAAGCTCGTGCCGGCCGCGATGAAGCCGACCACGAGCGAGCCGAGCCCGGTGCCGGTGTCGAAGCCGATGTTCCAGACGGCGCTGGCGACGCTGCGCTCCCGGTCGGGCACGGCCGCGAACGCGCTGACCAGCGTGAGGTTCTGCAGGCTGCCGTAGGAGATGCCGACGACGGTCATACCCACGATCAGCCCCACGGCGCCGGGGCCCGAGCCGGTGATCGACCAGGCGCACAGCACGAGGCCCGCGGCGCAAAGCGCCAGCAGCGGCGGGACGAACCGGCGCGGCCCGTGCCGGTCGGCCAGGCCGCCCACCAGCCAGCGGGACAGGGCCGCCGCGACGGTGAGGCCGAACAGCCCGGCCATCGCCACGAGCGCGCCGTACCCGAGCTGCGGGGCGAACGTGAGCAGCGCTCCCCCGGGCGTGGTGACGGCCAGCAGCACGAGCGAGGGCAGCGCCAGCGCGAGGAGCACGCGGGCGCGGCTGGGGTGGGGCGCGCCGACGACGCCGGGGGTACCGGCCCCGGTCAGGTCGTCCAGCCGCCGCCCGAGGGCCACCGCGAACGGCACGGCGAGCGCGGGCAGGGCCCCGAGGACGAACACCACCCGGAAGCCGACGGACTCGGCGACCCAGGCGGCGCTCGGCGTGAGGAACACCTGGGGCGCCGCGACCGCGAGGCCGTAGACGCCGATCGCGCGGCCGCGCCGGGAGACGTCGACCAGCTCGGCGATCGCCGTCGCGCCGCAGACCGTCACCACCGCGAACCCGGCGCCGCGCACGGCCGACGCCGCGAGGATCCACCCGAGCTGGTCGGTGAGCAGGAACGCCAGGGACGGGAGCCCGAGCAGCAGCACCCCGGCCACCAGCGTGGTGCGCCAGCCGAGCCGGCGCAGCGCCCAGGGCACGGTCGTCTGGAACGCGACGGTGGCGAGCATGAGGACGGCGTTCACCAGCCCCGCGCCGCCCTCGTCGGCGCCGCCGTGGGTGGCCCACAGGGGCGCCGTCGGCAGCAGGAGCGCGTACCCGGCGAAGCCGAACAGCGACATCCACACCAGGGCCCGGACCCCGGGCACCCGCAGGACGGGCTGGTCCGGGTCGGTCGGGGCGCTCACGTGGACCTCGGGCGCCGGGCCACCGCCCAGCGGAAGGCGTTCAGCAGGCGGTAGCTGCCGTCCGGACGGCGGAACGGAGCCGCGGCCTCGACCACCACCGGCGCGAGCTCCGCGACCGTCGCGTCGCCCTCACCGAACAGGATGCCGCGCACCAGGTCGTTCGCGTCCCGGGCGGTCCACGGGACCGGCACCACACCGTGGTCGAGCACCGCCCAGCCCGCGTCTGCGAGCACGGCGGCGAGCCCGCCCGGCAGGCGCAGCGGGCCGTCCTCGGGCGGCTCCTCGTCGTCGGCCTCCGCGAGCGCCACGTTGATCGCGTCCAGGTCGTTCCGGGTCCGGTCGGCCCAGCCGGCCAGCCCGACGACGCCGTCCGGCGTCAGCACGCGGGCGATCTCGGCCAGGGCGTCGGCGACGTCGTCGGCGAACTGGACCGCGTTCACGGCGAGCACGGCGTCGAAGGCGCCGTCGTCGAACGGGAGGTGCTCGGCCTCGCCGAGGCGCACGTCCGCGCCCACGGCGCGGGCCCGCGCGAGCTCGACCATCCGGGTCGCCGGGTCGACGCCGCCGGCCCGCGCGCCCTGGTCCTGGAGGTGTTCGAGCAGCTCGCCGCTGCCGCAGCCGACGTCGAGCACCCGGCTGCCCGGCCCGATCCCCGCCGCGTCCAGGAGCGGAGCCCAGACCGGGCGCGCGAAGGTGCCCCAGTACCGGCCCCAGTCGTCGGCGACGGCGGACCAGGGGTCGTCGGGCGCGGCGGGCATGCCGCGAGACTAGCCCAGCCCGCCGGCGACCTCCCGGAGCGCCCTCACCACGGCGTCCACGCCCGCCGGGCGGTCCGGGCGGGTGACGGCGACCGCCGCGCGGCCGAGCCACGCCGGGTCGTCGACCCGGACCGTCACGACGTCGGCCGGGATCCCGGGGACGACGAGCTCGGGCACCGTGGTGACGCCCAGCCCGGCGGCGACCAGGCCGAGGCGGGCGGGCCACTCGCGCACCGCGTGCACGACCCGGGGCGCGGGCAGCGTGGGCCAGGCGCCGAACTGCGGGTCGCCGCGCAGGCCCGTGCCCACGATCCACTCCTCCTCGGCCAGCTCCGCGACCGGAACCTGGTCCCGGCCGGCGAACCGGTGGTCGCTCGACACCGCGACCAGGGAGCGGCCGTCCGCGAGGTGGTCGCGGCGCAGCCCGTCGAGGTCGTAGGCGGGCAGGTCGGCGCCCATGCCGATGACCGCCACGTCGATGCGCCCCGCGCGGAGCTGTTGCAGCTGGGTGGGGGTCGACGCCTCGTGCAGGTCGACCGCCAGGCCCGGGTGCCGCTCCCGTACGACGGCGACGGCGCGCGGCGCGAGCACCCACGTCGCCGTCGGGAAGGCGCCGAGCACCACCCGGCCGCCCAGGGTGTCGCTCAGCCCCGCGAGGTCCTTGCCGACGGCGTCCAGCTCGGCGAGGACCACCGCGGCCCGGCGCGCCACGAGCGTGCCCGCCGGGGTGGGCGCCACGCCGCGCGCGCCGCGCACGAACAGGGGCACGCCCGCGGCGGCCTCGGCGGCGGCGACCTGGCGGGACACCGCGGACTGGGTGTACCCGAGCAGGTCGGCGGTCGCGGTGAAGGACCCGGTGCCGACGACGGCGTGGACCACCCGGAGCGCGGTGACGGTGAGCTCGGCCATGCGCCCATCATGAGCCATGCGGTGAGCGCATGTCTTGTGTGCCGAAGAGTCGCTGGTGGAATGGCTTGGCCCGCCGCACGATGGAGGCATGCACACCACATGGTTCATCACCGGAGCAGCCAAGGGTCTCGGTCGCGTGTGGGCCGAGGCCGCCCTCGAACGCGGCGACCACGTCACCGCCACCGCGCGGGACGTCACCGCGCTGGAGCCGCTCACGAGCAAGTACGGCGAGGCCGTGCTGACCGTCCCCCTCGACGTCACCGACCGGTCGGCCGTGCTGGCCGCCGTCGACCGCGCCGTCGAGCGCTTCGGACGGCTCGACGTGGTCGTCAACAACGCGGGCTACGGCCAGGTCGGCATGGTCGAGGAGGTGACCGAGCAGGAGCTGCGCGCCCAGCTGGAGACCAACTTCTTCGGCACGGTCTGGGTCACCCAGGCGGTCCTGCCGGTCCTGCGCGCGCAGGGGTCCGGCCGCATCCTCCAGGTCACCAGCGAGGGCGGCGTGCGCGCCTTCCCGGGGTTCGGCGCCTACCACGCGTCCAAGTGGGCGGTGGAGGGCCTGTCCGAGGCCCTGGCGCAGGAGGTGGCGCCGTTCGGCATCCATGTCACGAACGTCGAGCCGGGCCCGTACGCGACGGGGTTCGGCGCCGGGCTGCGCGCCAGCGCCGAGCACCCGGACTACGCCGAGGCGCGGGTCGCCACGGCGCCCGAGTTCGAGCTCGGGGACCCGCGCGCCACGCGCGCCGCGCTGCTGCGGATCGTCGACGCCGAGCGGCCGCCGCTGCACGTCTTCCTCGGCAAGCCGCTCGCCGACGTCGAGCAGATCTACGCCGAGCGCCTGCGCACCTGGCGCGAGTGGGAGCCGGTCGCGCTGGGGGCGTTCGGGGCCTGAGCCCCGAACGCCTCCGGGCGGTGCGGGCGGAACGAGGTCAGAGGACGCGCTGCGCCTTGGCCAGGTTCTCCTTGAGCTCCTCGGCGTTCTGGCGGGGGCCGTAGGCGGGCCGGTCGCGCTCCACGCGCCAGGACTCGCTGAGCGGGCCGGCGCTGACGGTGTCGAAGCCCGCCGCGTCGTAGAAGGCGGTGACCAGCTCGACGGCCTCCGGGTAGTCGCTCGCCGTGGCCAGTGCCCGGCGGTTCTCCGTGCCGGCCGGAGTGCCGTCGGTGGTGATCGTGGCGGCCACGATGTGGTTGAACGCCTTGGCGACCTTCGAGGTCGGCAGGTGCTCCTGGAGCAGGCCCGAGACGGTCGCCTCACCACGGTCGAGCGCCTCGACGTGGCCGTCGCGCTCCCAGTAGTAGTTGTTGGTGTCGAGCACGATCTTCCCGGCCAGCGGCTCCACCGGGAGGTCGCGGTAGGCCTTCAGCGGCACGGAGACGACGGCGACGTCGGCGGCCTCGGCCGCCTCCTTCGCCGTGGCCGCCCGGGCCTTCGGGCCCAGCTCCGCGACCAGGTCCGCGAGGGTCTCGGGACCGCGCGAGTTGGCGATCACCACCTCGTTGCCCTGCGCGATCGCCAGGCGGGCGACCTGGCTGCCGATGTGTCCTGCTCCGATGATGCCGAAGGTAGTCATACGGTCGGCAACTCCGGGACCCGGCGCCGCATTCCACCCGCTCCCGCCCAGGGATTTCCTGGCGGCCGTTCGTACGATGACCCCCATGGTGAACGGCGACGCGGGAGCCCAGGCACGGTCGTACCGGAGGGCCCCGGAACGGCGCGCCCAGATCCTCACGAGCGCGATCGCCGTCTTCGCCGAGCGCGGCGTGGGCGCGTCGCTGCGGGCCATCGGCGAGGCGATCGGCGTCTCGCACGCCGCGCTGCGCTACTACTTCGCCCACCGCGACGAGCTGCTCGTCGAGGTCTACCGGGCGCACGAGGCCCGGGCCGCGGAGCCGTCCCCGACCGAGGAGGTCTCGGCGGTCGCCCTCATGGAGCGCAGCGCCGTGCGGAACCGCTCGATCCCCGGCCTGGTCGAGCTGTACGCGACACTCACCACCGACGCGCTGCAGGCGCAGCAGCATCCCGAGACCCGCGAGTTCGTGCGGGCGCGGTTCCGGGGAGTCCGCGCCGACCTGGCCGAACGCGTCCGCGCCGGTCAGGCCTCCGGCGCGATCGCCGCCGACATCGACCCGGACGACGCCGCCGCGCTGGTCGCGGCCGCGTCCGACGGCCTCCAGCTCCAGTGGTTGCTGGACCCGGAGGCCGTGGACGTGCGGCGGTCGCTGGAGCTGCTGGAACGGCTGCTGCCGGGCGACCAGGGGTGACTGCCGGCCCCTACGCCGTCGCCTCCGCCGGGTCCCAGCCCTCCGGCAGCGGGGCGACCGGTGACACGGCCGACGTGATCTTCACGGGCTGCCCGGCCTCGGCCGCGTCGCGGATCCCGAGCAGGATGTCCAGGACGTGCGCCGCCACCGCCCCTGAGGCGCGTTCGGTGCCGCCGTCGCGGATCGAGCGCACCAGGTCGACGACGCCGGCCCCGCGCCCGAACGTTGGGCCGGACGCCGGGAGCGCCGTCGGCTCGTCGGAGCCGTAGCGCCACAGGGACGAGCCGCCGTCGAACCCGTTCGGGTCGGGCAGCACGATCGTGCCCTCGGTGCCGTTGACCTCGACGAACCCGCTGCGGGGCAGGGCGTGCTGGAACGAGAACGTCGACTGCGCCGACCGGCCCTCGCCGAACTCGATGATCGCGGCGTGGTGGGTCGGCACCTCGACGTCGAACACCTCGCCCGCCCGGGGGCCGCTCCCGATGGTGCGGGTCCGGCGGGAGGTGGAGGCCACCGCCTGGACCCGGGTCGCGGAGCCGAGCACGTGCACCAGCGTGGTCACGTAGTAGGGCCCCATGTCGAACAGCGGGCCGCCGCCGAGCGCGAACAGGAAGTCGGGGCTCGGGTGCCACGACTCCGGCCCGGGCACGTGGAACATCGTGGTGGCCGTCAGCGGCTCCCCGATGTCGCCGCGCGCGATCGCCCGCAGCGCCGTCTGGATGCCCGCGCCCAGCACCGTGTCCGGGGCGCACGCGACACGCAGGCCGCGTGCCTCGGCGTCCGCGAGCAGCGCGGCCGCGGCGTCCGCGTCGAGGGCGACCGGCTTCTCGCTCCACACGTGCTTGCCGGCGGCCAGGATCCGGTGCCCCACCTCGGTGTGCACCGCCGGGACGGTGAGGTTCACGACCACGTCCACGTCGTCCCGGGCCAGCAGCCCGTCCACGCTGCCCGACGCCGGCACTCCGTACTCCCGCGCCCGCTCCGCGGCGCGGTCGAGGTCGAGGTCCGCGACGAACCGCACCTCGACGTCGGGGAACCGGGTCAGGTTCTCCAGGTACTGGGTCGAGATGTTGCCGGCACCGATGATGCCGACGCCCGCCGCACTCATCGGTCGTGCTCCGACAGCCACGCCAGCGACTGCGCGATGCCCTCGAACACGTCCCCGCCGTACGCGTCGAACTCGATCACGCGGGTCGCTCCCGGGGCGGCCGCCAGGATCGCGGGCACGTCCACCTCGCCCGAGCCGGCCGGCTGCTGCCGGTCCACGTCGCCGTCCAGCGTGCCGTCCTTGACGTGGATCAGGCGCACCCGGTCCCCCAGGGCCGCGAGCAGCGCCGGGACGTCCGCTCCCCCGACGGCCGCCCAGTACGTGTCGACCTCCAGCACCACGTCGGGCGCCAGGTGCTCGACGAACACCTCCAGCGCATGCTGCTCGCCGAGGCGGGTGCCCAGCTCCCAGGCGTGGTTGTGGTACCCGAACTCCAGCCCTCGCTCGGCGGCGAGCTCCGCCAGCCCGTTCACGCGCTCCGCGAGCCGGGCCACCTGGTCGGCGGTCTGCCACCCCTCGGCGGGCAGGAACGGGTCGATCACGGTCGCCATCCCCAGGGCGACGGTCGCGTCGAGGATCGCCTCGGGGGTCTCGGCCGCGAGCACGGGCGCGTGGCCCGACGGCGCGGTCACGCCAGTCGCCGCGAACGCCCGCAGGTAGTCGTCGGTGCGCTCGTGGAAGGCATACGGCTCCACGTGCTTCAGGCCAATCTCGGCCAGGCGCGCCACGGCGCCGTCCAGGTCGTCAGCTACCGCCTCCCGGACCGAGTAGAGCTGTACGGAGGTCGTCGGCGTCGTAGTCGGCATGGAACTCCTTCGTTCGGCACGGCCTCTCCCCGGCCACCCCGTTGCGGCCGGCTCGCTGAGCACCGCGGTCGATCGTAGTGAAGAAATTCTTACAGTGGAAGATTTCACCGAGATCAACGTGGCGCCGAGGTCGCGCACCCTCGCGAGGTGGCCGTGCAGCGCGGCCTGGTCGGCCACCGACCCGCGCAGGGAGGTCGTGCCGTCGTCCTCGTGGACGAGGGCCATCCCGTCGAACCAGGCTGACCAGTGCTCGTCGAGGTGGCCCTCGACGCGGAGCTCGTAGCGGACGGGCGGGACGGGTGGTCGACTCATCGCGAACCCGCCGCGGTGAGGGGCGGATCGTCGGCACCGGCCGGCAGCGTGGTGATCCTGGTGCGCGTGGTGAGCCAGAGCGAGCAGCCGAGGCCGATCATGGCGACGGAGTTGGGAAAGGCCAGGAACCGGTAGAGGGCGTCGGGCAGGAAGGCGAGCGTGACGGTGAGGACGCTGGCGACGGCGAGGAGCGCGGCCGCCCATCGGGCGAGGACGCGTGCCCGGTACAGCGCGATGCCGAAGATGAGGCCGCCACCCAGGAAGGTGATGCCTGAGACGGTGAGCACGGTCTGCATCAGGCCGATGTCACCGGTGGCGCTGCCGTTGGTGGCTGCGGCGAGGACGTCGTTGACGTAGCCGGGGTCGGTCTCGGCGATGGAGGGCAGGACGTACGCGCTGACGAAGGCGACGCTCATGACGGTGAGGTAGCCGGCGCCGAAGACGAGGTACCCGAGCAGGCCCAGGAGACCGATCTGCTTCACCTGGCGCAGGTACATGCCGGTGATGCCGGCCAGGGCCAGGGCGGCCATCAGCACCTTTAGCGAGTTGCGTATGACCCACTCGGTGGTGGCGACCGCGTCGACGTCCGAGTGGGGGTGGTCGATCTGCACGCCGATGAAGATCAGCCCGGCGGCGACGGCGGCGACGGCGGCTGACCGGATGAGGGTGGAATGCGTGATGGTCATGTCCGGTTCCTGTTCGAGTCGGTCCGCGGAGTGTGCCGCGGGGATGACTCGAACCTAGGAGCCGACAGGGTGACCGGGCGTCACCACATGATGTGACCCACGTGGTGACGCCGGGACATCGAGCGATCTCACAGCAGCCCGCGTTCGCGCGCGCGGTGTACGGCGATCGCCCGGGTCCGCGCGTCGAGCTTGGTGAAGATGCGCCTGGTATGGGTTCGCAGGGTGTTGAGCGTGATGTAGAGCTCTCGGGCGATCTCCGGTCCGGTCAGCTCGCTGTCGAGCAGCCGGAGCACCTCGCGCTCGCGCCGGCTCAACGGATCCACCGGATCCTGGGGAGACCCGGCCGATCCGGTCGTCCGGGCGGGCTGGGTCCGCAGGAGTAGCCGCCGGGCCCGTCCTCGCACCGCTTCCCCGTGCTCCGCGCCCGCGACGGGACCGGTAGCGGTCGCCCTCCTGTCCAGCAGGGCTCTCATCGGCGCGCCCTCGTCCAGGTACAGCCGCACGTAGCTGTCCGGTTCGGGCGCCGCGCCCAGGGCGCGGCCCAGTGCGGCCAGTGCCGCGGGCAGGTTTCGGTCGGCGCGGTGGGCGAGGGCCTGCAGCACCCGGATCTCGAGCACGCTGCCGTCGCGCGCGGCGTCCGTGGCCGCGGCCTGCAGCCGGTCGAGCAACCCCAGCACCACCGTCGGGGACACCGCGCCGGGGCGGGCGTCGTGCTGGTCGTCGCCCTGCTGGGCGAGCAGGAGCCGCACCAGGGTCAGGTGCTCGTACTCCCGCAGGTGGTCCACGTCGTCACCGACGCCAACTCCCCGGTCCTCGGCCCAGCGGGCGGCTGACGCCAGGTCCCCTGCCGCGATCTCGACGCGGGCCTTCATCGCGGCGATCGGGCGCACGTCAGGGTAGAAGCCGGGCCGGTAGAGCGCCTCGGCCTGGTCGAGCAGGCGCAGCGCGGCGTCGAAGTCACCGCCGGCGGCGCGCACCTGCGACATCGCGACGAACCACCGGTGCCGGTTCTCGGTGATCGACGTCCGCTCGCCCAGGATCCGCGCGGTCTCGAGATGCTCCTCCGCGCTGGCCAGCTCGTCGGCCTCGCGGTCGAGCTCGGCCAGGGCGACATGCAGGTCGGCGGTGGCCCGCAGATACGGTTGCCCACTCCTGGTGGCCGTCCGCAGGGCCTGCTCGCACAGGCGGCGGGCACGACCGGGCCTGCCCGAGGCGACCCACATGTCGGCGAGCACCACCGTGCTGTCCAGCTCGTCCACGAGGTTTCCCGCTGCGTGCAGGCTGCGGACCGCGTCGGAGAACGTGGACAGCGCCTCCCCGACGTCGCCGGCCGCCCAAGCGGCCAGACCGAGAAACCCGCCGGCGGCTCCCCGGACGAAGTGGTCCTCGGGTCGAGCGAGATCCGCCGCGCGCCGGGCATGGCGCACGGTGCCCGCGACATCGCCACGCGCCTGGGCCAACGATGCGCGGTAGACCGCGACCGTCGCCGGGGCGGTCCGCAGATCATCCGTGTCCGCCCACGTCGCAGCGAGACCCTCGTCCGCGGCGCCGGCCGCCAGCGCCTCCTCGGCGTCGTCGAGCCGGCGCTCGGCCGAGCCGAGGTCTCCCGATATCATCAGCGACCAACCCGCGAGGATGCTCAGGGCGGGGCTGCGCCGGACCACAGACTCCGGCAGCGCCCGGACCCAGCCCAGCAGCAGGCCGTCCTGACGGGTGCGGCGCAGCTCCGGCAGCGCCTCCTCCATCAGGTGGGCGGCACGGTCGAAGTCCGCAGCGGCGAGCGCGTGCCGGACCGCGTCTTCCACGAGGCCGTGGGCGGCGAACCACTCACCGGCCCGCCGGTGCAGGATCGGCACCTCGTCCGGGGCCTCGGCGCGCAGGCGTGCGCGCAGCATGTCGGCGAAGAGATGGTGGTAGCGGTACCAGGAACGCTCGGCGTCGAGCGGTACCAGGAACAGGTTGCCGCGCTCCAGGTCCTCCAGCATCCTCGCGCCGTCGGTGCCGCAGGTGACGGCGTCGCACAGGGCCCCGGTGAGCCGGTCGAGCACGGCGGTGCCGAGCAGGAAGTCGCGGACCTGGACGGGTTGGCGGGCCAGCACCTCGTCGGCGAGATAGTCGATGACGAATCGGTTGCTGCCGGTGAACGCCTCGATGAACCCCGCGACGTCACCGCGCTCGGGTATGTCGCGCAAGGAGAGCGCGGCGAGCTGGAGCCCGACGATCCAGCCTTCGGTGCGTTCCTCCAGCGCGTCCACGTCGGCCTCGGCGAGGTCCAGCCCCATCACCCGGTTGAGGAAGTCCCGCGCCTCGGCTGCGGTGAAGCGCAGGTCGGCGGCGCGTACCTCGGTCAGCTGCCCGCGACTGCGCAGCCGGGCCAGGGGCAGGGGCGGGTCGGAGCGGGTCGCCATCGCCACCGGCAGATGGTCCGGAAGATGGTCGAGCAGGAATGTCACCGCCTCGTGAACCTCCCGGGACTCGATCAGGTGGTAGTCGTCGAGCGCGAGCACGAGAGTTCCGTCGACGCCGTCGAGGTCGTTGATCAGGCTCACCAGAACACCTGGAGAGACGGTGGCGCCGCCGGCCCGCAGGAGTGCGGCCGCATCGACACCCGCACGAGGTTCGACGACCTGGATCGCGCCGATCAAGAGGGCCAGGAAGCGCTGCAGGGCGCTGTCCTCGGCGTCGAGCGAGAGCCAGGCGACCCGACGGGTCTCGGCACGCCGGACGGTTCGCCACTGGTCGAGCCACTGGCTCAACAGGGTCGTCTTGCCGAAGCCAGGGGGCGCGGACACGAGGATCAGACGGGGCAGCGGGTCCGCTCCCAGCGGCATCCGGGCAGTGAGCCGCGGGCGAGGGACAAGGTGCCGCCGCGCCGTCGGTATGTGCAGCTTCGTGCCCAGGAGGGCCACCCCGTCAGCCTAGGGGACGTGTACCTCCAGCCACCAGGCGATCCGCCCGGCATCGCCCAGGCGGGCCAGCCGGTCCGGGGCGGCGCGGTCGAGGTTCGTCTCCGCCCCCAGCATCGGTTCGACGCCGACCGACCGGTACGGGCCGTCGTCCGGCCAGCCGCCGAGGTTGCGCCACACGACCAGCGACACCGGGGCGGCGTACCCCGGCCCGACGCCCCAGCGCAGCGACAGCCGGTCGGCGCCGTCCACGACGTCGAGCCGGTCGGTCGCCACCACCGCGCACCGGGCCGTCCCGTCGTCCGGACCCAGGACGTCGAGCGGCACGCCCCTGCCGTCGGGCCAGGTGCTGGCCGTCGTCGCGCCCGGCTCCGGCCACTCGACCACGAGGGTGTCCGGGCGGCCGGGCACCTCCAGGCGCGCGTCCGGAGCGAGGTCGAGCAGCAGGTGCACCGCGTGCAGCAGGACCGCGCCGGGCGGGCCGTCGATCGTGTAGTCGGCGCGGACGGTGCCGTCGTGCGTGGCGAGGCGGCGGCTCAGGGTGAGGTCGCCGGCTCGGACCCGGGCCACGCCCGGCGCCTGACTGGTCCAGGGCTTGGACCACACCTCGCCGTGGTCGCTCGGGCCGCCGATCGTCGGGAGGCACTCCTCGCCGCCGCCCGCGTCGACGAACGGGTCGCCGGGGGCGACTCCCGCCCGGGCTGCCGCCGGGACCCGCGGGTTGCGCCAGAGCCATTCGCGCTCCGGCGTCGCCAGCGAGGTCCAGCGGCCGCCCAGGGCCGGGTCGGTGCGGACAGTGAGCGGCCGGGCGCTCACACCCGGTCCAGCAGCACGACGTCGCAGTCCTGCCAGGTCCACGCCACGTCCAGGCCGTCGGTCGCGAGCGCCGCGCCCGTCCGCACCTCGTCCTCGCCCCGCACCCGGTACCGCGCGTCCGGGTCCAGGTCGCGCAGGCGCACGGTGAGACCCGCGCCCGGACGACGCCAGGCCAGCACCACCACGGTGTCCGGGCCCGTGTACTGCACCGCGCACGCCGGGTCGGCCGGGGCGCCGTGCCGCCGGACCCGCCCGGTGTGCACCACCGGACGCACGGTCCGGTACAGGTCCACGAACGACGCCGCCCGCTCCCGGGTCGCGTCGTCCCAGGCCAGCAGGTCCGCGCCGATGCCGAGCACCCCGGCCATCGCGACCACGAACCGGAACTCCAGGCTCGCCGGGCCGTCCTCCCGGTCGGGGTCGAGCTGGTCGGGCAGGTCGGTGACCCACGAGCTCATGGTCCATGCGGGCAGCACGCCCAGGAACCCGTGCTGGATCGCCAGCCGGTCGCGCGGCCCCGTCTCGTCGCTGGGCCAGACCACGTCGGTGCGCGCGAGCACCGCGTGGTCGATCCGGCCGCCGCCGCCCGCGCACGCCTCGACGGTGACGTGCGGGAACTCGGCGCGCAGGGCGTCGAGCACGCGGTAGTACGCCTGGGTGTGCCGCCAGGACCAGTCGTCCCCGCCCGGGGCGGTGCGCCCACCGTCGGCGATGGAGCGGTTCATGTCCCACTTGAGGTAGCTGATGTCGGTGTCGGTCAGCAGCCGGCGCAGCGTGCCGAGCACCCACTCCTCCACCTCGGGCCGGCCCAGGTCGAGCATGTACTGGTGACGCAGCGTCTCCAGGGGACGCCCGTCCACGTGGTGCGCCCACTCCGGGTGCGCGCGGTACAGGTCGCTGTCCGGGCTCACGGCCTCCGGCTCGACCCACAGCCCGAACCGCATGCCGAGCCGCTTCACGCCCTCGGCCAGCGGCCCGAGACCGCCCGGGATCCGGTCGGTGTCGACCTCCCAGTCGCCCAGCGCGGCCCGGTCGGTGGTGCGCCCGCGGAACCAGCCGTCGTCGACCACGAAGACCTCGGCGCCCACCTGCGCCGCGGCCTCCGCAAGGCGGAGCTGGTGCTCCACGCGGACGTCGAACGTCGTCGCGAACCACGAGTTGTAGACCACGGGCCGGTGCTCGGGGCCGCGCGTGCGGGCCAGGGTCGCCTCGTAGTCGTGCCAGGCCTGCGCCAGGTCGTCGGCGTCGCCCTCGACCCGCACCCCGGCCAGCACGGGCGTGGTCAGCCCGGTGCCCGGCGCCAGCGTGAGGATGCCCGACTCGTCGTCCGGGCCGGCGGAGACGCGGACGTGGTCGGCGAAGGGGACGGCGTCGAGCGCCATGCGCCACGAGCCGCTGTACGCGAGCGCGACGCCGAAGCGGACGGCCCCGTCCGTTCCGGCCGGGTGGACGCCCCCGTCCGTTCCGGCGGAGCGGACCACCCCGCCCGTTCCGGCGGGCACGACCGTCACGACCGGCGCGTACGTGTGCGACGTGATGCCCTGCCGGCTGCCGATGCTCAGCGTGCCCGCCCCGAGCGACGCCTCGAACGGCGTGAACTCCCGCGACCACGCACCGCCCAGCAGGTCCACGCGCGCGCCGCCGGGAGCGGGGACGGCGAAGGCCCCGCCCCAGCCGCGCAGCACCTCGACGGTCTGCGCCGAGCGGTTGTCCAGCCGAGCCCACTTCTCCACGACGTCGTGGTCCGGGTGGGTCCGGATGTGCAGGGTCACGCCCAGGCCGAGCACGTCGTCGGCGAGCGGACACTCCAGGTGCGTGCCGCCGTCGTCGTCCCGCGTGAGCGTGACCTTGCCGGAGACGGCCAGGCGCGCCCCCCGGACGCCGTCCGCGCGCCGCACCACCAGCTCGGCGCCGTGCACGTTGCGCGTGCCGAGCGCCGTGGCCTCCAGCGGGAGCAGGTCGAGGTCCGCCTCGAAGGATGACGTCGCCGCCACGGGCGGCACCGCCCCGTCGGCGTCCGGCCCCCAGCCGACGGCGACCAGCCCCGCCCCGCGCGGCGCGAGCCCCACGACGTACTGACCCGACCGGGTCGGAAGAATCCAGGTCACTTGTTGGCTCCTACGAGAAGTCCGGACACGAACTGCTTCTGGAAGAGGAAGAACACGATCGCCGTCGGCACGGCCGCTATCAACGAGCCTGCCGCGACCACGTTCCAGGCGCTCGCGAACCCGCCCTGCAGGTTGAGCAGGGCGGCGGTGATCGGGAACTTGGCCTCGCTGCGCAGCACCGTCATCGCCCAGATCAGGTCGTTGAAGATCCAGGTCGTGGCCAGGGCCGCGAGCGCCGCCAGCGACGGCCGCGACAGGGGCAGCACGATGCGCCAGAAGATGCCGCCGGGGCCGGCGCCGTCGAGCCGCGCGGCCTCGAAGACCTCGCCCGGCAGGCCACGCATGAACCCGTGCAGCACGAACGTGTAGAAGCCGATGCCGAACCCGACCTGCACGATGACGAGCGCGGTGAGGGTGTCGGCGATGCCGACGGCGTCGGTGATGGACGCGACCGGCACGAGCAGGATCTGCGGCGGCAGGAGGTTGCCGGCGAGCATGGTGAGCAGGATGGTGCGGCGTCCGGGGATGTCGAACCGGCTCAGGGCGTACGCGGCGAAGGACGACAGCGCCAGGGAGAGGACCACCGCGCACGCGGTGACCAGCGCGCTGTTGCCGAGCGAGCGGAGCACGCCGCCCTCGGTCAGGGCGGTGGCGAAGCCGTCGAGGCTGAACGACGCCGGGAGGGCGCCGAGGCCGCGGCCGGCGATGTCGTCGTAGGAGCGCACCGCGACGAACAGCACGAACACGATGGGGCTCAGCCACAGCAGCGTGACCGGGACCATCGCGACGTGCAGCCACGGCGAGCGGGCGGGGCGCGGCCGGCGGCGCCGGGCGGCGGGCCGGGTGCCGGCCGCCGTGGGGGCGCCGGTCGTGGCGGGTGGGGCGAGTGCTGACATGTCAGTCCTCCGTCCGGGCCTGGCGGGCGAGGTAGGTGATGATGAAGCCGATCGCCAGGGCGAAGATGACCACGGCGATGGCCGAGGCGTAGCCGAGGTTCCCCGTGGTGAAGGCCTGCTGGAACATGTAGGTGCTCAGCAGCTGGGTCTCGTTGTAGGGGCCGCCGCGGGTCATCGCCCAGACGATGTCGAAGGTGCGCAGCGAGTCGATGACGGTCACGGCGAAGACGACGGTGTTCACGCCGCGCAGCTGCGGCATGACGATGCGCCAGAACCGCTGCCAGGCGTTGGCGCCGTCCACGGCGGCGGCCTCCTCCAGCGTGCCGTCGGTGCCCTTGAGGCCGGCCAGGTAGAGCACCATGATGTAGCCGACCTGGCGCCAGACGGCGGCGATGAGCACGGCCCAGAGCGCGACGGCGGGGTCGGCGAGCCACTGGCGCTCCAGGGACTCCAGCCCGAGCAGGCCGAGCGTGCCGTTGATGGGCCCTTCCGGCGCGTACATGACGCGCCAGAAGAGGCCGCTGACGGCGAGCGAGACGACCATGGGCAGGTAGATGGCGCTGCGGTACAGCCCGACCAGGGGGCCGGGCTTGTTCAGGGTGACCGCGAGCACCAGGCCGCCCACCACGGACAGCCCGCCGAACCCGAGCACCCAGATCACGTTGTTGCGCAGGGCGGTCAGGAAGATCGGGTCGGCGGCCAGGTCGCGGAAGTTCTGCAGGCCCACGGGCTCGGCCAGGCCGATCCCGTCCCAGCGGGTCAGGGCGAGCGAGAACGAGTTGGCCGCCGGCCAGAACACCCAGAACAGCTCGACCACGAACGGGACCAGCAGGAACACCCAGACGAGCAGCGGGACGCGCGCGAACCGGTTCCGGCGGCGGGTCGGCGTGGTGGACGGCTGGGCGCTCACGACGCGAAGACCCCCTCGGCCGCCTTCTGCCACTCGTCGAGGGTCTTCTTCATGGAGCCCGGGTCGGCGAGGAACTTGGTCAGGGCGGTGTCGGCGGTGGCCTGGAGGGCGTCCGAGGAGTCGCGGTTGAAGAACTGCGTGATCTCCTCGGTCGTGTTCAGCAGCTCGATGCCCTTCTGCACCAGCGGGCTGAAGGACGACGTGTCGACGTCGGGCGAGGTGGGCAGGTTGGCCGACTTCGACTGCTCGATGAACTGCTGCTGCGACGTCGTCGAGGCGAGATAGGCCAGCAGGTCGAGGGCGCCCTCGTGGTTGTCGCTGTTGGCGGACGCGAAGAACCCGTCGGTCGGTGCCTCCTCCGCCGTGGGCACGGAGTCGTTGATGACCGGCACGGAGAAGAAGTCGATGTCGTCGCGCTGGTCCTCGGGGAAGTACGTGGTGACGAACGTGCCGCTGAGGTACATCGCCGACTTGTCCTGCGCCACGGGGGTCGCGGCGTCCTGCGCGGTGTAGGAGGCCGCGTTCTTGTCGAAGTACGGGATCAGCCGCTTGTACTCCTCCATGACGGCCACGACCTCGGGGTCGTTGAAGGCGTGCTCGCCCGCCAGCAGCTCGCGGTGGTACTGCGCCCCGTTGACCCGCAGGTTGAGGTAGTCGAACCAGCCGGACGCCATCCACGGCGTGGACGACAGGCCGTTGGTGAGCGGCACGATGCCCTGGCCGCTGAGGTTCTCGCACAGCGCGTGGAACTCGTCCCACGACGTCGGGGCCTCGACGCCCCACTTCTCGAACGCCGACTTCTTGTAGAAGACGCCCCACCAGTAGTAGCTCGTGGGCACGAAGATCTGCTTGCCCGACGCGTCGCTGGACAGGGCGCGCAGCGCGTCGGAGTAGCCGGCGCACGGGCCGTCGCCCTGCCAGAGGGACGACACGTCGAGCAGCAGCCCCTCCTCGGCGTAGGACCGGGCCACGGACCCGGCGTACCAGCTCAGCACCTCGGGCGAGTCGCCGGAGCGCAGGTAGTTGGTGAGCTGGGCCCGGAACTGCTCGGTGGCCACCGAGTTCAGCGTGACCTCACCGTCGGGGAACGCCTTGACCAGGGCCTCCAGGGCGGCCTTCGGGTCGGCGTCCTGGATCGAGTTCTGCAGGGTGATCGCGCCGGTGCTCGCACCGCCGCCCCCGCCGCCGCCCGGCGTCGTCCCCACGCACGCGGCCAGCAGGCTCGCCGCACCCAGTGTCATACCGCCCGCGAGCAGCTCGCGGCGCGTGATCGTTCGCTTGGACATCCTTGTTCCTCCTCCGTGCGCCCTCGTTGGCGCACCTGGTACCGCTCAGATCACGGGCGCGGGTAGGTCCGCGCCCGAAAGGATCGCCGCACACTCCCGCTGCAGCGCGACATCGGACCACATCGGGTGCTGTGGTGCGGCATTCGAGCAGACGACGGCGCCCCAGGCGCCGAGCCGGCGCGCCTCCCGCAGCGCGTGCCGGCAGATCTCCGCCCCGACCGGGTCCTCCTCGAACCGGCCGTGCAGCGGGGTGTAGCCCACGTAGCCCTCGCCGAGGATCAGCGGGATGCCGCGGCTCGCGGCGACGTCCGCCGCCACCTCCAGCCACAGGGTCAGCTTCTGGAGCATCGCCAGGCGGTGCGTGCCCCACCGGTCGTACAGCCAGCGGTCCCACGCCTGCGGGTCGCACCAGTCGTGCACGTACAGCTCGGGCAGCGACATGATCGTGGCCCGCGTGCGCCACTCCTGGCCCGGCGGCACCGTCCAGGCGGCCAGGCCGGGCGCGTCGGGGCGCAGCAGCTCGCGGGCCCTCTCCTCGTCGAACGCCTCGACCGGGCCGCGCAGCCCGAACGTGTCCACCAGCTCCTGCAGCACGCCGTACACGTACGGGTGCACCACGAGGGCGTCGAGGTCGGCGGGCAGGGCGCTCAGCCCGCCGACGGGCACACCCGCGTAGTTCACGGTGACCGGCCGGCCGGGGTGCCGCTCGCGGAACCTGGCGATGCCGCGCTCCAGCCGGGGCGTCAGCGCGCGGACGGCGTCGTCGCCGCGGCCCACGCCCAGCCCGTCGGCGAGGTAGCCGATCTGCACCTCGTTGTGGAGCTCGGTGAGCAGCAGGCGGTGGGCCAGGCCCTCCGCCTCCAGCAGGTCCACGAGGTCCGCGTGGGCGTCGGCCAGCACCTCCGCCCGCTCCTCGGGATCGACCGCGTGCAGCGCCTCGTACCAGTCCGGCGTCGCGGCGAACGACGGCGACTGCTGGTACTCCCAGGACGACGCGATGACGCCGATGTCGTGCCGATCGGCCGCGCGGAACAGCTCCAGCAGGTGCGCCCGGGCGTCGATCGTCGTCTCGCGGCGCACGTCGTACCAGCGCGTGCGCTGCCCGAACTCGCCGCCGAGCGGTCCCAGGCCCAGCGCGGACGTGTCCAGGCCCGACCGGAACAGCAGGAACGGCATGGCGCAGATCCGGATGGTGTCGTAGCCGCGCTCCCGCGCCTCCGCGAACGCCCGGTCCAGGTCCTCGAACGGCTCGCCGGGGCCGGTGCGCGTGTACCAGGTGAAGTCCCACAGGGTCACCACGCGCGGGCGGTCCGGGGTCGTGAGCGGGGTGGTCATGCCGAGTGCTCCTTCGGGTCGGCGGTGGCGTGCAGCAGCGTGTCGCCGCGGCGCGCGACGGCGTGGCGCAGGTCGGCCGCGTGCCGCGACGCCGCCAGCTCCGGGCGGCGCAGCAGGGCCTCCGCCGTGGCGGTGTCGCCGGCCAGGAGGGCGAGCTGCGCGTCCAGGACGAGCACGCGCCGGTCGCGCGCCCGCAGCGGGTCCTCCTCGAACAGCAGCAGGTCCGGCAGCGAGGTGGCGAAGTAGTCCACGCGCGGCACCTCGACGGCGTACGTGTCGCGGTAGGCGAGCAGCGACGTCGTCAGCTCGTCGGCGCCAAGGCGGTCGCCCGTACGACGCAGGGCGAGGACCGTCCAGAAGGTCTGCTCACCGTGCTCCTGCGTGCTCATCTCCACGAAGTCGCCGCGCTGGGCGGCGGCGGTGCGCCAGGCGTCGTCTGCGCCTGTTCCGTCGCCGGCCGCCGCGAGCGCGTCGCCCAGGAGCAGGTGCAGGTTCGCCGTGCTGGCCAGGGGGTGGCGGGCCTCCCCCAGGTTCGGCGGCGGTGCGAGAGCGGCCCGCACGTGGCCGACGGCGTCCGCGGCCCTCCCCTCCGCGAGCGCGTCCAGCGCGCGGTGGGTGTGCGCGCGGTCCCAGGCCAGGAGCGCCTGGCCCTCGCCGCCCTCCCAGGGGTGCAGGCGGCGGCCGCCGAGGATCGCCAGGGCCTCGGCGGCCCGGCCCTCGGTGACCATGAGGTGCAGCGCCTCGACGGCGAGGTCGTCGCGGTCCAGGCTCGACGGTGCATGGTCATCACCCAGCAGCAGGGCGAGCCTGGCCGCCGGGGTCTCGCCCGTCAGCGCGGCGAGCTGGTCGCGCTCGTACCGCAGCCGGGCGTCGTCCGGCGCGACGGCGCACGCCCGCCCGTAGGCGTCGGCCGCGGCGGCCAGGTCGCGCTCGTGGTTGACGGCGGCCAGGCCGATGTTGCGCCAGGCCACGGCGTCGGACGGGTCGAGGGCGACGGCCGCCCGCCACAGGGCCAGGGCGTCCGCGCGGCGTCCGGCGGCGTAGGTCCAGTGGCCCAGCAGCGACCGGGAGCGGGCGTCGCCCGGGTCGGCGTCGGCCGCCTCGCGCAGCACGGCGGCGTCCGCGAGCCGGCCCGGGAAGCACCACGTGGCGTCCAGGCCGCGGGCCCGGGCCCGCTCGGCGGCGGCCTCGTCGGCGCGGCCGGCCAGGCGCAGCACGTGCGCGCGGTGGTAGGCGAGCAGCGGCCGGACGGCGGTCTGCCCGGCCGCCCGGTGGTCCTCACGCGCCTCGGCCTCGTCCAGGCAGGCGAGGGCGGCGTCGTGCTCCCCCACCCCCGTGAGCTCGATCGCGACGTCGAGCAGGGTCTGGGCGTCGCCGCTCGCGGGCTGCCCGTCCAGGTGGCGCAGCCAGGCGTCGAGCGGGTCGAGAGCGCGGGCGGCGGTGAGGGTGGCCGCGGCGTCGGCGTGCCGGCGCAGCCGCCCGTGGCACACCACGGTCAGCGCGAGCGCCTGCAGGTGGTCCGGCTCGGTGCGGCGCACGTCGTCGAGCCGGGCCAGGGCGCTCGCGTAGCGTCCGGCCCGCGCGTCGAGCCGCGCCATCCGGTAGCCCGCGGGGGCGCGCCAGGCCCGCGACCACGCGGCCTGCGCGTAGGCGTCGTAGGCGCCCGTGTCGTCGCCCAGCTCCTCGCGGGCCAGGCCGAGCAGGTAGACCGCCGTGGTGTCGCGGGGGCTGCGGTGGAGGCGGGTCAGCCGCTCGACGGCGCGCTCCAGGTGGTCGCGCGCCTGCTCCGCGCCGCCCGCCACATAGGCGCGCCGGGCCAGGCCCACCAGGCTGTCCACGTGCCCCGGGTCCCGGTCCAGCGCCGCGCGCCAGTACGGCTCGGGCGAGCGCGTGGCGTGCCGGTACAGGTCCAGGTGCGCCGCGATGAGGGCCAGCTCCTCGACGGTGCGGACCTCGTCGGGCGCGGGCGGCTCCTCGGCGGGGTCGGGCTCGGGCTCGTTGCGGGGATCGGCGGCCGGGGCCTCCGTCCACGTGACCAGGACGCGGTCCCCGTGGGTCACCGTGACCGTGACGGGGCCCGCTCCGGCGGGGACGGCGTGGGTCAGCAGGGCCGGGCGGGTCGGGTCCGCGGCGACGACGTCGGTGGTCAGCACCGCGCCGTCGGCCGACAGCGTGACCGTCACATCGTCCAGGGGGCGCGGTACGACGACGCCGACGCGCGCCGTCGTCGGGCCCGCGCCGTCGTCCCCGGAGCCCGACCGCTCCAGCCGCACCGCCGCGTCCAGCGTCGCCCGGTCCACCGGGCCCACGTCGCGGAACGGGTACCAGAACTGGGAGAAGACCTTGGTCTCGCCCGGGGCCAGGTAGGCGAAGTCGGGCTGGTTGTCGGTGAACACGCCGGCCATGAGCTCCACGTAGTGCGAGCCGTCGTCGGCCAGGTTGGCGTCCCAGGCGTGGCCGAACGGGGCGTTGCCCCAGGTCCACTGCTTCTTGCCGGGCGACAGGGCACGGTCGGCGACGTGCACGAACCCGAGCCGCGCCGCGTGGTCGTACCCGCCGAAGAACTCCTCGTCGCTCGCGAGGCACATGTACGACGTGGGCACCGGGATGTTGCGGTACCAGTCGAGGCGGTCGCCGCCCCGGTCCGCGAGCGCCGGGTAGTCGACGCCGTAGTAGGGGCGGTCGGCGTGCGGGAACGCGGTGATCGCGCGCCGCGCGTGGTCGGCCACGTAGGTCACGTCGTGCGGGAAGAAGGACTGGTAGTGGTCGTCCACCTTGGCCGCCACGTTGGCCCACCACAGGAACGACTGCGGCAGCTCGCTGCGGTTGTACAGCCGCACCGTCAGCTCCAGCACCGCGCTGTCGGGGCGCAGCCGCACGCCGTGCATGCCCTTCATCCGGGTGAACGGGTCGTGGTCGGAGCACCAGACCACGACGGCGCCGTCCCGCTCCTCCTCGATCTCGACGTCCACCGGCAGGTAGGTGGCCGGGCGGTGGTGCTGCGGCCAGTTGAGCTCCACGCCGCCGGCCACCCACGGTCCGGCCAGGCCCACCAGCGCCGGCTTGATCACCGGGTTGGTCCAGAAGAAGTCCCGGCCGCTGCCGCGCTCGCGGGCCACGTGGATGCGCCCGCCCAGCTCCGGCAGCACCACGACCCGCAGCCACTCGTTCTCCAGGTGCACCGCCTGCCAGTCGCGCGGGTGGGGCTCGTCGGCGATCTGGTGGTGGAACGGCAGGGGGTACACGCGGCCGGACGACCCCTGGTAGACGCGCCGGTCCAGGTAGGCAGGGAACCGGTCGGGCGGCAGGGGTTCGTAGGTGGTCAGGGTGAGCGGCGCCGCCCAGGCGGCCACGGCCCGGCCGGCCAGGTCGTCGGGCCGGGCGGGAAGGTCGAGCACGGACTCCACATCGAGCATGGGTCCGACGCTACGAACCTCCCGGGTACCCCGGGAAGCGACGTATCGATGCACTTGCCTGGACGATCCGACGATTCCGGGCGCTGGGCGACCGGCTGACGCGGGCGGGCGGACGGCGCTACCCTCCAGGGGTGCGAATCCGTGACGGCTTCCCCGGGCAGCGCCTGCGCGTGCTGCCGACCACCGTGGTCCGCGCGACGTCGAAGGCGGGCCCCACCTCGCGCCTGCTGGTCACGGACGCGGGCTATTTTCCGCACGCCACGAACCACGGGCGGGTACGCCGGCAGGGCGCCGTCGGGACCATCGTCATCGTGTCCTCGGCCGGGCGCGGCTGGTGCCGCACGCCCGGCGGCCTGCACCGTATCGGCGCTGCTCAGGCGCTGGTCATCCCCGCGGGCGTGCCCCACGAGTACTGGGCGGACGACGACGACCCATGGACGATCTGGTGGATGCACGTCCGGGGCGACGACGCCGCCGAGTTCGAGCGGCACCTGGCCGGGCACGCGGGGCCGGACGACGTCGCCGTGGTCGAGGTGCACGACCTGGTCCGCGTCGTGGCCGACCTGGAACGCGTGGTCGACGCGCTGGAGACCGACGAGACCTACCCCAGCCTGCTGCGCTGCGCGGGCGCCGCGTGGTCGGTGCTCGCCCAGATCGGGGCCGACGCCGCCGCGGGCAGCCCGGTGCGCGGCGAACCGGTCCGGGCCGCGCAGGAGTACCTGCGCACGCACCTGGACGCCGTCGTCGAGGTGGCGGCGCTCGCCCGCCGGTTCGGGCTGAGCACGTCGCACTTCTCCGCACGCTTCCGGGCCGCGACCGGCGGCGGCGTGGTCGAGTACGTCAAGCGGCTGCGGATGGCCCGGGCGTGCGAGCTGCTGATCACCACGGAGCTGCCGGTCGCCGACATCGCGCGCTCGGTCGGCTACCCGGACCCGTTCTACTTCTCGCGCCAGTTCCGGAGCGTGCATTCCTGCAGCCCCACCGACTTTCGCCGGGGCATCCACGACCGCGAGCGCTGAGCGCGGCGTCGGATCGTCCAGGCAGGTGCGTCGTCCCCTGCATTCCGCCGGGCCGCCGGCGCGCGCTTTGCTGGGCGGGTTACTCCTTCGGCGCCCTGCCGAACCGACGACGACGTCAGGAGACCTGGATGTTCACCGTACGTTCCTGGGCGGCGCGCACCGGCGCCGCCCTCATCACGACAGCCCTGGTCGCCACGGGCCTGGCGGCGGGCGCCTCGGCGGCGCCGGCCGCGACCGGCGCCGGCCCTGCTGCCGGCCCCGCACCCGCCGGCGCCCCGGCGTCCCCCAGCCCCACGCCCTACCAGGGCTGGAACACCTACTTCGGCCTCGGCGGCGACTTCGGCGCCGAGGAGGTGCTGGACGTGGCCGACCACCTGGTCTCGTCCGGACTGGCCGACGCGGGCTACGACATCGTGTGGCTCGACGGCGGCTGGCAGGCCGACGTCCCGCGCGGCGAGGACGGACAGCTCCAGGGCGACGCCGAGCGGTTCCCCGACGGGATGGCGGCGCTGGCCGACGCGATCCACGACCGCGGCCTGCGCGCGGGGATCTACACCGATGCCGGCCCGTACATCCCCGGGTCGTGCGGCCTCGGCAGCGGCGGCGGGTACTACCAGACCGACGCCGACACCTTCGCCGAGTGGGGGTACGACGCGGTCAAGGTCGACTTCCTCTGCGGTATCGCCGCGGACCTGGACCCGCAGGAGGCGTTCACGGAGTTCGCGCGGGCGCTGCGGGACAACAGCTCCGGGCGCCAGATGATCTTCAACCTCTGCAACCCGGTCACGTCGCCCGACTGGGGCGACTACCCGGAGGAGCAGCAGTCCACCTGGTCCTGGACGTACGCCCCGGAGATCGCGGAATCGTGGCGCACGTACACCGACGTCGGGTTCGTGGGCGACATCCGGTTCAAGGACGTGCTGCGCAACTTCGACGCCAACGCCCGGCACCCGGAGGTCGCCGGGCCGGGTCGCTACAACGACCCCGACTACCTCGCCCCGGGCCTGGGCATGTCCACCGAGGAGTTCCGCACCCAGATGTCCCTGTGGGCCGTCTCGGCGGCGCCCCTGCTCATCGGCAGCGACCCGCGCACGCTGGACCAGGAGTCGCTGGACATCCTGCTGGACGACGACGTGCTGGCGATCGACCAGGACCCGCTCGTCGTCCAGGGCACCCGCGTCGGCGCGGCCGGGACCACCGAGACGTGGGCCCGACCGCTCGCGGACGGCTCGGTCGCCGTCGTGCTGCTGAACCGGGGCGACCGGCCCGCCGAGGTCGCGACCACCGCCCGTGACCTGGACCTGCGGGGCCGGTCGTTCGCCGTGCTGGACACGTGGACGGACGCCCGCACGCAGTCCGCGGGCACCGTCCGCGCCGCCGTGCCGGCGCACGGCGCCGCGCTGCTGCGGGTCACGCCCACCCGGCACGACGGCGCCCCGCGCCTGGTCGCCGCCCCGCCCGCCTTCACGTCCGTGGGGGCCGACACCGTGGCGCCCACCACCGACCTGCTGGCCGCGGCCGGTGACCGGCTGACCACCGAGGTGACCCTGCACAACGACGGCAGCACGCCCGTCCGCGACCCGCGGGTCACGCTCACGGTTCCCGAGGGGTGGACGGCCCGCGCGCTCGGCGCCGACCCGCGGGTGGTGCGACCCGGCGCCTCGGCGACGGTCCCGTTCGCCGTGTCCGTCCCGGCCGGGACGGGGACCGGCGGCTACGACGTCGCGGCGTCCGTCTCGTCCGGCTCCGGGCGGGTCACGACGCCGCCGTCGCGCGTGACGGTCGCGCCCGCGGCGCCGTCCGGCGGCGACGTCGTGCTCTCGCGGCACCCGTGGGTGAGCGCGAGCAGCGGCTGGATGGAGCCCACGGTCGACCAGAGCGTGGGCGGCGGCTCGCCGCTCACGGTGGCCGGCGTCGTGCACGGGACCGGGATCGGCGTCGCCACGCCGTCGCACGTCCGGTACTACCTCGGCGGTGCGTGCACCGCGCTGACCGGGAGCGTCGGCATCGACGACGTCGTCGGCACGGTCGGCCCGGAGGGCGGCACGGCGACGTTCGACGTCGTCGGCGACGGGGAGACCCTCTGGAGCAGCGGCACGGTGGAGCGCGGCACGGCGACCGAGTTCGACCTGGACGTGACAGGTGTCCGCGACCTGTCGCTCCGCGTCGGCGACGCCGGCGACGGCGGCTACAACGACCGAGCCGACTGGCTCTCCCTGACCACCACCTGCTAACCCCTCGTTGAGTGCTGGATATTCGCCCTCTCGAACCGTTTCGAGAGGGCGAATATCCAGCACTCAACGATCGGGGTCGGTCAGGAGCTCCGTCAGGTGCGGGGCTGGGGAGTCCGCGCGGTCCGGGGTCGTGACCAGCGAGACGACCCAGTCGGCCGCGCCGTCCGGCACGACCGGGACGGCGACCAGGCGGACGGCCTGGGGCTTGGCCGCCACGTGCCGCGGCACGAGCGCGACGCCGAGACAGCGGTCGACCAGGTCGAGCAGCGTGTGCACGTCGTTGACGGTGAACCGCACCCGGCGCCGCACGCCCCGGGCGGCAAAGGCGTCGTCGTTCATCTGGCGCACCGCCCAGGACGGGTGGAAGTCGATGAAGCTCTCGCCGGCCAGGTCGGCCCGGTCCACGGCCGCGCGCGCCGCGAGCGGGTGGTCCGGCGGGCAGAGGAACACGACCGGCTCCTGCCCCAGGACGGTCCGCGGCAGCACGCCCACGTGGTCGGCGGTGGCCACGAACGCGGCGTCCAGCTCGCCGTCGCGCACCCCCGCGAGGAGCTCGTGCGAGCCCGCCTGCTGGAACGCGATCTCCACGCGCGGGTAGCGCCGGTGGAAGCGTTCGAGCAGCGTAGCCACGTCGACGACGCCGAGGCACTGCTCCGAGCCGACCCGCAGCGTGCCCGCGAGCTCACGCGAGACCTGGACCACCGCATCGCGAGCTTCCGTCGCGGAGGAGAGCATGGAGCGGGCGAAGGGCAGCAGCGCCAGGCCCGCCTCGGTGGGCTCGACCCGTCGGGTGGTCCTGGTGAACAGCCTGGTGCCCAGCTCGACCTCGAGGTTACGGATGGCGGCGGACAGCCCGGACTGGGAGACGCCGGTGAGCTCGGCGGCCCGGGTGAACTGGCGCTCGTCCGCGAGGGCCACGAGGTATTCCATCTGACGCAGTTCCATTAAGAAACACCAGTTCTGGGAATGATGATGAGGAGTTGTTGGACTTCTAGGTTATCGCTTCCTAGTCTCTGGTCCGAACCCGTTGCGACACGAGGAGAAACCATGCAGCTCCGTTCCATCGGCGGCCGTTCCGTCTCTGCGATCGGCCTCGGCGGCATGCCGATGTCCATCGAGGGACGGCCCGACCGCGAGCGCTCCATCGCCACGATCCACGCCGCCCTCGACGCCGGCGTCACCCTGATCGACACCGCCGACGCCTACCACCAGTTCGCCGACGAGGTGGGGCACAACGAGGAGCTCATCGCCGAGGCCCTCCGGTCCTACGGCGGCGACACCTCCGGCGTGCTGGTCGCCACCAAGGGCGGGCACCTGCGGCCCGGGGACGGTTCCTGGACCAAGGACGGTCGCCCCGAGTACCTCAAGGAGGCCGCCAAGGCCTCGGCCAAGCGCCTCGGCGTCGAGGCCATCGGCCTGTACCAGTTCCACCGGCCGGACCCGAACGTGCCCTACGGCGACTCGGTGGGCGCGATCCGCGACCTGCTCGACGAGGGCGTCATCGAGCTGGCGGGCATCTCGAACGCGAACCCCGACCAGATCCGCGAGGCCAACGACATCCTCGGCGGCCGCCTCGTCTCCGTGCAGAACCAGTTCTCGCCGCGCTTCCGGTCCTCGCTGCCGGAGCTCGAGCTGTGCGCCGAGCTGGGGATCGCGTTCCTGCCGTGGAGCCCGCTCGGCGGCATCTCGCTGGCCCGATCGGGCGAGCTGGGCGCCGAGTACTCGGCCTTCCAGGAGATCGCGGACGCCCACGGGGTCTCCCCGTTCCGCGTGACGCTGGCCTGGGAGCTCGCGCTGGCGCCCGTCGTCGTGCCGATCCCCGGGGCGTCGCGCCCGGAGAGCATCCGTGACTCGGCCCAGGCGCCCGAGCTGACGCTCACCGCCGACGAGGTCGCCCGCCTGTCGGCGGCCTGAGTCGGCCTCGGCCGGCCCGAGCCACCCCTAGCACCCACCACAGGAGAGAAACCCGTGAAGACCTTCACCCTGCCCGGCACGGACCTCACCGTCCCGAACGTCGTCCTGGGCCTCATGCGCATCCAGGAGAAGACGGACGAGGAGGTGCGCACCCTGGTCAAGACGGCCCGGGACGCCGGCATCTCGTTCTTCGACCACGCCGACGTCTACGGCTCGGCCCTGCACGGCTGCGAGACCCGGTTCGCCGAGGCCATGCAGCTCACGTCGTCCGAGCGCGAGCAGATCGTGCTGCAGACCAAGGCCGGCATCGTGCGCGAGGGACCGTACTTCGACTACTCGTACGAGCACCTCGTCGAGTCGGTCGAGGGCTCCCTGGAGGCGCTCGGCACCGACTACATCGACATCCTGCTCCTGCACCGCCCCGACGCCCTCGTGGAGCCCGACGAGGTCGCGCGGGCGTTCGACGACCTGTCGACGTCGGGCAAGGTGCGCGCGTTCGGCGTCTCGAACCACACGCCGGGCCAGATCGAGCTGCTGCGCAGGTCGGTGACGCAGCCGCTCGTGGCCAACCAGCTCCAGCTCTCGGTGACGCACGCGCCGCTCGTGGCGCAGGGCGTGGCCGCGAACATGCAGGGCCTGGACCAGTCGATCAGCCGCGACTCCGGCACGCTCGACTACTGCCGCCTGCACGACATCACCGTGCAGGCCTGGTCGCCGTTCCAGGCCGGGTTCTTCAACGGCGTGTTCCTCGGCTCGCCCGACTACCCCGAGCTGAACGCCGTGATCGACCGGCTGGCCACGAAGTACGACGTGCCGGCCATCGCGATCGCGACCGCCTGGATCACGCGCCACCCGGCGCAGATGCAGGTGGTGCTCGGCACCACCAACCCGGAGCGGGTGGCGGGCGCCGCCCTCGGGTCGGACGTGCCGCTGACGCGCGCCGAGTGGTACGAGATGTTCCGCACGGCGGGCTACACGGTGCCGTGACCCGCTGATGCGTCAGGCGCTCAGGTCACACGGGTGACCCGAGCGCCTGACACGTCTCACGGGCGCACGTTGTGGTTGCTCGCGAACAGGTTGCCCGGGTCGTAGGCCCGCTTGACCTCGCGCAGCCGGGCCAGCGTCGCCTCGGGGTACGCGTTGCGGACGTCCTCCTCGGTGGCCGTGCCCATGAAGTTCACGTAGCCGCGGCCGCGCACGCCCAGGGCCTCGGCGGCCGACGCCACCCAGGCGGTGGTCGCGGGCAGCGCGTCCGGCGCCATCGCGGTGCCGCCGACCGAGACCATGAACGCCGGGTCCCGGTGCGCGAAGGCCGTCGCGGCCGGGTCCACCCGCGAGATCGCGCCGCCCATGGGCCGGATGTTGACCGCGGACGGCCCGCTCGCCCCGGACACCGCCTCGATCGCCGCGGCGGCCCAGTCCTCGTCGGGCGCCCAGGCGCCTTCGCCGAGGAACCCGGTCCGCACGTCGCCGACGCCGCCCGCCGGCGGCCCGCCCGGCCCCTCGAACAGGGCCGTGTACGGGATCTGCTGGACGCCGTCGAGCAGCGTGCCGTGCGCGCGCAGGGGCCCGAACACCTCGGCCGCGTCGCGGGCCGCGCCCGAGTGGCACAGCAGCGCCATGAGCACCGGCTTGCCGTGCAGCTCGGCCGGGATCATCGGCACGGGCGGGGCCAGCATCACGTTCACCATGCCGGAGAACTCCTCCGGCCCCTCGGCGAACGCCCGCAGGACCGTGGCGAGCCGCGCCGGGGTGGGCTCCCACATCATCATGCCGCCCGTGACCGTGCCGACCTCGCGCAGCCGCAGGTCCAGTCGCGTGACGACGCCGAAGTTGCCGCCGCCGCCGCGCAGCGCCCAGTAGAGGTCGGGGTTGTTGTCGGCGTCGGCCTGGACCACCTTGCCGTCCGCCAGGACGACCTCGGCGCCCAGCAGGTTGTCGACCGTGAGCCCGTCGCGCCGGCTGAGGTAGCCGATCCCGCCGCCGAGGGAGATGCCCCCGACGCCGACGGTCGCGGTGTCGCCGAACCCGGTGGCCAGGCCGTGCGCGCCGGCCGTCGCCGTGTACGCGCCCGCGAGCACGCCGCCCTGCGCGCGCCCCACGCCGGCCGCGGTGTCGATCTCGACGCCGTCCAGGAGCCGCAGGTCGAGCACGAGCCCGCCGTCGACCAGGGCGTGCCGCGCCTGGTGGTGGCCGCCGCTGCGGACCGCGAGCGGCAGGCCTGCGTCGCGCGCGACCGCGAGCGCCGTCACGACCTCATCGGTGGTCCGGACACGCGCGACGGCGGCCGGGGTGAGCGGCGAGCCGCCCACGAACACGGCCGCGGTGTCGGCGAACGTGTCCGCCGAGGGGGTGAGCAGGCGGTCGCCGAGCGCGGCCGCGAGCGGGGCCAGGGCGCGGGCGAGCGCCTCGGGCGAGAGCTGTGTGGTTCCGGTGGTGCTGGGGGTGTCCTGCGTGGCCATCGTCGAGCCTCCGTGTCGGTACCGGATCTTCCAGGTGACAAACGTTAGGCATCTAAGAATTAGGCGTCAATGCATTTCGGGGACGGCCGAACTATCCTGCGTCCATGCAACCAAGCGGACGGCCCGGCGGCGATCCAGACGGCCCCGCGGCGGGGGTGAACCCGGGTCAGGCCGGCCCCGTGCCGGTCGCGGTGGCCATGTGGCAGTCCGTGCACCGTGTCATGCGCGCGTTCGACGCTCACCTCTCCGAGCAGGGCGCGACGTGGCAGGTCTGGCACATCCTGCTCGCCGTGCACCAGGGCACGCCCGCCACCCAGCGCGAGCTCGCGCACGCCGTCGGCATACGGGAGGCCACCCTCACGCACCACCTGCGCGGCATGGAGGACAAGGGGCTGATCACCCGCAGCCGCCGGACGGACAACCGCCGGGTGCAGCGCATCGAGGTCACCGCGGCGGGCGAGGCGCTCTTCCGCCGGCTCAAGGCGGAGGCGATCGAGTTCGACCGGACGCTGCGGGGCGCGATCGGCGCCGGGGAGGACGACGTCGAGGCGTTCTTCGCCACGCTGGGCCGCCTCGCCGAGTCGGTGCCCGACGGCGGGCGCGACCCGATCGCGGAGGGCTGGCCGGGCAACCGGCCGGGCTGACCCGGGGTCGATCCAGGAACCGACCCGGGAATAGACCGCGACCGATCGGGAATAGGCGCTGCCCCGGGCAACCTTGTAGGTGTCGTGCAGCACACCCCGGAGCCCCAGGCATGACCGCGACGTCCACCGGCACCACCGACACGCGACTCGGCCTGCGCGGCGACCGTGGCCCGATCCTCGGCGCGCTCATGCTCGCCACGGCGCTCGTGGCGCTCGACGCCACGATCCTCGCCACCGCCTCGACCACGATCGCGCGCGAGCTGGGCGCGTTCGAGCAGGTGCCCTGGCTCTTCTCCGCGTACACGCTCGCGCAGGCCGTGACCGTGCCCGTGTACGGGCGGCTGGCCGACGTGTTCGGCCGCAAGCGCGTGATCCTCGTCGGCATCGCGCTGTTCCTGCTCGGCTCGGTGCTGTGCGCCGTGGCCTGGAGCATGCCGGCCCTGATCTGGTTCCGGGTGCTGCAGGGCCTGGGCGCCGGCGCCATCCTGCCGATGTCCATGACGATCGCCAGCGACATCTACACGCTCGCCGAGCGCGCCAAGACGCAGGGCTACATGGCCAGCGTGTGGGCCGTCTCCTCGGTGCTCGGCCCCACCCTCGGCGGTGTGTTCAGCCAGTTCGTGAGCTGGCGCTGGATCTTCTGGGTCAACGTGCCGATCGGCGCCGTGGCCCTCCTGGCGATCTGGCGCAGGTTCCACGAGAAGGAGCGCGACGGCGCGCGCCAGCCCGTCGACTACGTGGGCGCGGTGCTGCTCACGGGCGGCAGCACGCTGCTGGTCCTGGGCCTGCTGGAGGGTGGCCACGCGTGGGGCTGGGCCTCCGCGCAGTCGATCGTCATCTTCGTCGCGGCCGTCGCGCTGCTGGTCGCGTTCGCCGTGTCCGCCCGGCGCACGGCCCACCCGATCTTCGACCTGCGGCTGCTGCGCCGCCGGGTCGTGGGCGCGTCGACGGCGGCATCGCTGATGGTCGGCGTCATCACGCTCGGCCTGTCCACCTACGTGCCCATCTACGCGCAGGGCGTGCTCGGCGTCGGGCCGCTCGTGGCCGGTTTCGCACTGGCCGCGCTCACGCTCGGCTGGCCCATCGCGGCCACGCTGTCGGGCCGCGTCTACCTGGCGATCGGCTTCCGCTGGACGAGCACGATCGGCGCCGTGGTGGTGCTGGCGGGCGCGCTGCTCACGCTGGTGCTCGACGCCGACGCCGAGGTGTGGCAGATCTCCGCCGCCGTGTTCGTCATCGGGCTCGGCATGGGCCTGGTGGCCGTGCCCACCCTGCTCGCCGCCCAGCACAGCGTGGGCTGGGGCGAGCGCGGCGCGGTGACCGCGACCAACATGTTCGCCCGGTCGATCGGGCAGGCCGTCGGCGTGGCCGCGCTCGGCGCGGTGGTCAACGCCCTGACCGTGGTCGGCGCGGACGGCACGCCCGAGGGGGCGGGGCTGGCGAACGCGATGCACCTGGTCTTCTGGTGCGTCGTGGCCTGCGCCGCGGTGATGATCGGGACGGTGCTGCTGCTCCCCCGCGACAACCCGAGGCTCACGCGGTCCGTGTGACCACGAACCCGTCCCGCACGCCGTCGAGCACGTCCTGCACGTGCTCGCGGAAGCGGGGACAGGTGGCGATGTCGTGCGCGCGGCACTGCAGCGCGTGCTCCGTCATCGCGCGGGACGCCGCCATGTCGGCCATCCGGCGGTCCAGGTCGGCGATGTGCGCCTCCAGCACGCGGTGCCGGTCGGCCGCCCCGGCGTCGAGCATGACGCGCACCTGCTCCAGGGTCATGCCCGCCGCCTTGCTGCGCACGATGACGCCCACCCGCACCACGTCGTCGCGCCTGTACCGGCGGCGGCCGGCGCCGTCGCGCACCGGGCGCAACAGGCTCTCGTCCTCCCAGTAGCGCAGCACGTGGGTCTCCAGGCCGAACCGCCGGGCCGTCTCGCCGACCGACCAGGTCTCGCTTGACTTCATGTCGACATGAAGTCACATCCTGGGGTGGTACCGCAAGACGTCCCGG
>NZ_JARVSD010000003.1 GCF_030209445.1 Promicromonospora sp. MEB111 | reverse complement strand
CACGCACTGATGTGTCAGACGTACAGGTCACTCGAGTGACCTGTACGTCTGACACGTCAGATCAGACCGAGCGCCCGGACCGCGTCGCGCTCCTCCACGAGCTCGGCGACGCTGGCGTCGATCCGGCCGCGGGAGAACTCGTCGATCTCGAGGCCCTCGACGATCTTCCACTCGCCGGTGCCGTCGGCCGTGACCGGGAACGAGGAGACGAGCCCCTCCGGCACGCCGTACTCGCCGGAGGACCACAGGCCCGCCGAGGTCCAGTCGCCCTCGGGGGTGCCGAGCGTCCAGTCGCGCACGTGCGCGATCGCCGCGTTGGCCGCCGACGCCGCCGAGGAGGCCCCGCGCGCCTGGATGATCGCGGCCCCGCGCTTGGCGACCGTCGGGATGAAGTCGTCGGTGAGCCAGGCGGTGTCGGCCGCGACGTCGGCGCCGGGACGGCCGCCGACGTCGGCGCGGAACAGGTCCGGGTACTGCGACGCGGAGTGGTTGCCCCAGATGGTGAGCCTGCGGATCTCGCTGACGGGGGTCCCGGTCTTGGCCGCGACCTGCGAGAGCGCCCGGTTGTGGTCGAGCCGCGTCATCGCGGTGAACCGCGTCGCCGGCACGTCGGGGGCGTTCGACGCCGCGATGAGGGCGTTGGTGTTGGCGGGGTTGCCGACCACGAGCACCCGGACGTCGTCCGCGGCGCCGTCGTTGATCGCCCGGCCCTGCGGGCCGAAGATGCCGCCGTTGGCCTCCAGCAGGTCGGCGCGCTCCATACCCGCACCGCGGGGGCGGGCGCCGACGAGGAGGGCGACGTTGACGCCGTCGAAGGCCTTGACCGGGTCGTCGAAGATCTCGACGCCGGCCAGGTTCGGGAAGGCGCAGTCGTCGAGCTCCATGGCGGTGCCCTCCGCGGCCGCGACGGCCTGCGGGATCTCGAGGAGTCGGAGCCGTACTGGCGTGTCCGCGCCGAGCATCTCGCCCGCAGCTATGCGAAAGAGGAGCGCATACCCGATCTGGCCAGCGGCTCCGGTGACGGTGACATTCACGGGTTCAGTCATGACCCCACTCTTGCATCGACCGACCCGCCTCGCCCAGCCCCTGGCCCGATCCGTGTCCCGCCTGGTACCGAGCGCGGGTACGGTGAAGAAAATGCCCGCGCGTATTCAGGTTTTGTTCAGGCGGGTAATGGCAGGATGTGCGCGACATCGCACTGCACGCCGCCATGACGCGCACCGAACGGTGTGCCACCGAAAGGATCTGACTTCATGTCCCAGGACCTCGCCGCGACCAGCGGCGTCACCGAGGTCGAGGAGCGGTCGCCCAGCCTGCTCTCCCGCCTGCTCGCCGAGACCTTCGGCACGTTCCTGCTGACGCTCGTGATCGTGGGTGTGCTCGTCTACAGCCCGCTGAACACGGTCGGCGGGCTCGGCGTGGCGCTCGGTGGAGGCTTCGCCTACATCGCGGGTGCTGCTGCCGTCGGCCGCGTCTCCGGTGCGCACTTCAACCCGGCGATCTCGCTGGGCGCCTGGCTCAGCGGCCGCATCTCGCTCGGCAACATGTTCAGCTACTGGGGCGCCCAGCTCGTGGGCGCGATCCTGGCGGCCGCCGTGCTGTTCGCGACCGTGCCCCAGCCGCTGCTCGCGCTGCTCGGCAAGGAGAACACCTCCGACACGTTCGACTCGGCCGTCAACGGCTTCTCGCAGCACTCCCCGCTCTACCTGCAGACGCAGGGCCAGGCCCAGTTCGACTGG
Source organism: Promicromonospora sp. MEB111 (assembly GCF_030209445.1). Classification (GTDB taxonomy): domain Bacteria; phylum Actinomycetota; class Actinomycetes; order Actinomycetales; family Cellulomonadaceae; genus Promicromonospora. Next base: position 418,596 of record NZ_JARVSD010000003.1, on the reverse strand, counting down.
CTCCCGGCGCTGCTCGTCGAGGTCATCATCTCCGCGATCCTCGTGGGCGTGTACCTCGGCGTGCACGACCGCCGCAGCAAGATCGGCTACGCCCCCGTCGCCGTGGGCAGCGCCATCGCCGCGCTGACCCTGGTCTCGTGGTTCGTCACCAACACCGGGATGAACCCGGCCCGCTCCACGGCCGCCGCGCTCTTCGCGAACAACTGGGGCGGCGACGGCTCCGGCCGCCAGCTCTGGCTGTTCTGGCTCGCCCCGCTGGTCGGTGCCGCGCTCGCCGCGCTCTTCTACCGCGCGTTCGCCTCGGTCGAGCCCGAGGGGCTCGAGCTCGACGAGGAGGAGGACGACGAGGACGAGGACGACGAGACGGCCGAGCCCGTCACGGCGCAGTCCGCCCCCGCGGCCGAGGCCTCGGAGGAGACCCCCGAGACCCCGGAGAAGACCGCCGAGGGCGAGACCGAGTCGGAGAAGAAGGCCGACGACAAGGCCTGATCCCTCGTAGCACCGCACGACGCCGGGGCCGCACTTCCGTACGGGAGGTGCGGCCCCGGCGTCGTACCGGCCGCGGACCCACCGGATGAAACCGTCGCTTCCGGGACACAGCGTGCACCGCTACGATCCCGGATCATGGCCGACACCACGCAGACGTCCCGCGGCGCGACGGAACCGGCCGACACCGAGCCGGAGGCCGTGGCCGAGACGGAGGCCCCGGACAAGGACGTGAGCTCGGGCGAGAAGCCGGGCGACGAGGCGCCCTCCGACGGCGAGAAGCCCGACGAAGACGCGCCGTCCGACCCGAAGCCCGACGGCGGCGAGCACGACGGCGAAGAGCCGGACGACGACACGAAGACCGGCGACGGCGAGCACGACGACCACGAGACGCCCGGCGACTCCGAGAACATCGGCGACACCGCCGACCCGAACGAGCTGCCCTACCCGACCCGCGCGGGCTGGGTGGTCGCCGCGTTCCTGTTCTTCTGGCCGCTCGCGATCCCCGCGCTCGTGCAGTCGATGCGCACCGCCGAGGCGAACGGCACGGGCAACGTGCGCCGCGCGAAGAAGTCGTCGGTGCGCACCCTCGACTTCTCCCTTGCCGCGGTCACGGTGGGCGTGCTCGGGATCGCGGGCCTGTGGATCGCCATCGCCGCGGCGCCCACCTACGCGTCGGCGCTCCCGCCCGGCTTCGTCTCGGCGGCCCGGGCGTTCGTCCCGCCGGCCCTGGCGGGCCCGCTCGGCATCGAGCCCGACGACGGCGCCGTGCTCACCGAGCCGACGCCGTCCCCCACGCCGACCGGCGACCCGTACGCGACGGCCGACCCGTACGCGGACCCCTACGTCGACCCGTACGCCGAGGACCCGGACACCCTGCCCACGCCGGAGGCCGGCGGCGAGCTGGAGCCGAGCGAGGCGCCCACGCCGGACGCCGACACCGAGGCGACCGCCGGGGCGGAGATCCCGGACCTGCAGGTGGGCGACTGCATCGACACGTCGGCGACGTCGGGCCAGACCACGCTGTACCGGATCCCGGTGGTGCCCTGCACCACGGCGCACGGCGGCGAGATCTACGCGGAGACGACGGCGGCCGACAGCCTCGCCGAGAACGGCGCGACCCCCACGCAGCAGGCGCTGTGGGACGCCGCGGACGCGTACTGCTACCCGGAGTTCACCAGGTACGTCGGCCTGCGGTGGGCCAAGTCGGAGCTGCTCTACTGGCCGATCGCGCCGTCGGAGGAGAGCTGGGCCGAGGGCGACCGCCGCATCCTCTGCGTCGTGGAGTCGGAGCAGCCGGTGACGGGCTCGCTCGAGGGCGCCGACCGCTAGGTCGGGCCCGGCCAGGCCGGGAACGGCCGCCGCCGGATCAGGCCCGGCGTCCGGTCAGGTGCTCGACGTCAGATGCTCGGCGTCGCGACGGCGAGGGCGCCGATCAGCACGGCGGTCGCGCCGTACAGGATGATGTCGATGGTCCGGGTCCGGATGACGAGACCCACGGGGCTGTCGAGCACCGCGCGGAAGATCGCGCAGACCACGAGGACCACCCCGATGCCGATCGCCCCGGCACGCGCGCCGGCGACCAGCCCGAGCAGCACGGAGATGCCGACACCCGCGAGGACGAGCCAGATCGCGAGGTTGCTCCGCTGCGGCTCCGCCGGACTCACGTCCGAGTCCTCGCCGCTGGCTGGCTCACTGCGGTCGAGCTCCTGGCTGGTCGTCGTGGTGGCCGTCATCAGGTCGGCCCGTCCGGTGCGTTCGAGCGTAGCCGTTCCGGCCGAGCCCGGCTCGAGGAGGCTCGTGGCGCCGGGGGCAGTCCGCATCTCACTGAGATCCACGGGACGAGGGTACAACCGAAACGTCGCGATTCTGCAGGACCGTGACCTGCTTGCAACCTGACGCAAAGCACATTCCCAGGTTGGCGGCCTGCGAGCTACCGTGAGGTCCATGCCGTCCCCTTCAGGTCAGGTCCCCAGCAGCGTGGTCGTCGTGGGTGCGGGCCTGGCGGGCGCACAGACCTCCGCCGCGCTGCGGAAGCACGGGTTCGAGGGGCACCTGACGGTGCTCGGCGCGGAGGGCCTGCCGCCCTACGACCGCCCGCCGCTGTCCAAGGAGCTGCTCAAGCGCACGGAGCCGGTCTGGCTCGCCGACGACCTCGGGATCGACCTCACCGCCCTCGCCGACGACCTGCGGCTCGCCGACCCGGCGACCCGCCTCGAGGTGGACCAGGAGCGGGTGGTGGTCCGGACGGCGTCGGGCGACGACGTCGTGGCCGACGCCGTGGTGCTCGCCACCGGCAGCGCGCCCCTACGCCCCGCCGGCTGGGACGCCGCCATGACCCTGCACACGGCCCCGGACGCCGAGCGGCTGCGCGCCGCCGTCGTACCTGGGATGCGGCTCGTGGTGGTCGGCGCGGGGTGGATCGGCGCGGAGGTGGCGGGTGTCGCCGCGGGCGCGGGAGCCCGCGTCACGGTCGTGGAGGCGGGTCCGGTCCCGCTGGAGCGGCAGCTCGGCCACAAGCTGGGCGGCCTGCTCGCCCCCTGGTACGACGACGCCGGGGTCACCCTGGTCACGGGCGTCGCCGTCGAGAAGGTGCTGCCCGGACCGGCCGGCGGCGTGCCCGGCGGCGGGAGCGTGGTGCTCGCCGACAGCCGGGTGCTGGAGGCCGACCTGGTCCTGGCCGCCGTGGGAGCTCGCCCCGCGACGGGCTGGCTCGCGGGCTCCCTGCCGCTGGAGGGGACCGGCGGGCTGCGGGTCAACCGCGCCGGCCGGTTCATGGGCATGCACTCCCCCACCGACCCGGCGGGGCGCCTGCACCTCGACGCGCTGCGCCGCATCTGGGCGGTGGGCGACATCGCGACCCGCGAGCACCCGGTGTTCGGGCCGGTGCCGGGCGGGCACTGGTCGGCCGCCCTGCACGACCCCGAGATCACCGTCCGGGCCCTGCTCGGGCTCGACGAGCGCGCCGCCGAGCCCGAGCACGTGCGTGAACGGCTCGGCCTCGCCCCGATCCATGCCCACGCGCCGTACGTGTTCTCGCAGCAGCTCGGGCACGACCTGGCGCTGTTCGGGGTGCCGTCCCCGTTCGATGACGTGGTGCTGCGCGGCACGCCCGCGTCGGGCGGCTGGGGCGCCCTCTACCTGGAGAACGCGCTGGACCGGCATCCGCGCCGCACCCCGGACGGGCACCGCGTGGCGACCGTCCGGGCGATGCTGCTGGTCGACTCCCCGCGCGAGGTGGGGCAGGTGCGCAAGCTGATGAACCGCGGGGTGCCGTTGGAGGTCGACCTGGACCGCGCGCTGGACCCGACGGTCAAGCTGAAGGATGCCGTCGTCTGAACCTGATCTGAGCCTGGGTGCGCCGACGACCGCCGCGGGGTAAGCACGACCCAGCCGGGTGGGTAACGGAGAGGTAGCACTGCTGGCTCTCCGTTACCCACCCGGCTGAGTGACGTCCGCCCCGGGGGCACCGCCTCGGATCAGTGCGCGAAGTGGCGCGTGTCCGTCAGGTACATCGTGACGCCGGCCGCCTCTGCGGCCTTGATGACCTCCTCGTCGCGGATCGAGCCGCCGGGCTGCACCACGGCGGTGACCCCGGCGTCGAGCAGCACCTGGAGGCCGTCCGCGAACGGGAAGAACGCGTCGGAGGCCGCGACGGCGCCGCGGGCGCGCTCGACGGGACCGGACTCGCCCTCGGCCAGGGTGTTGGCACGCTCGACCGAGAGGCGGCACGAGTCCACGCGGTTCACCTGGCCCATGCCGATGCCGACGGCCGCGCCGTCCTTGGCCAGCAGGATCGCGTTCGACTTGGCTGCGCGCACGGCCTTCCAGGCGAATGCGAGGTCGGAGAGCACCTCGGGCGACGCCGCCTCGCCGGTCGCGAGGGTCCAGTTCTCGGGCGAGTCGCCGTCGGCCTGGAACCGGTCCGTGGCCTGCATGAGCAGTCCGCCCGAGATGGGCCGGGTCTCCACGGCGCCGGCCGGCGCCTGCGGCACCACCAGGAGCCGGATGTTCTTCTTGGCCTGGAGGATCTCCAGCGCCTCCGGCTCGAAGCCGGGGGCCACGACCACCTCGGTGAACACCGGGGCGATCTGCCGCGCCGCGTCGGCCGTGACGGTGCGGTTGGCCGCGATCACGCCGCCGTAGGCGCTGACCGGGTCGGTCGCGTGCGCCCGGGCGTGGGCCTGCGCGATGTCCTCGCCCACGGCGATGCCGCAGGGGTTCGCGTGCTTGATGATCGCGACGGCGGGGCCCTCGTGGTCCCAGGCGGCGCGCCACGCGGCGTCGGCGTCGACGTAGTTGTTGTAGCTCATGGCCTTGCCGTGCAGCTGCTCGGCCTGGGCCAGGCCCGTGACCCCGTCGCCGCGGGTGTACAGGGCGGCGCGCTGGTGCGGGTTCTCGCCGTAGCGGAGCACGTCGGCGCGCTCCCAGGTACCACCGACCCAGGCCGGGAAGCCGGTCGAGACGGGCCCGTCGGCGCCGTCCACGGCGTCCGTCGGGGAGACGACGGAGCCCATCCAGGACGCCACGGCGACGTCGTAGGTCGCGGTGTGCACGAACGCGGCGGCGGCGAGCGCCTTCCTCTCGGCATAGGTGAAGCCGCCGGCGCGGACCGCGCGAGCGACGTCGTCGTACCGCGCGGGGTCCACGACCACCGCGACGGACGGGTGGTTCTTGGCCGCGGCGCGCACCATGGACGGCCCGCCGATGTCGATCTGCTCGACGACGGCGTCGGGCCCGGCGCCCGACGCGACGGTGGCCGCGAACGGGTACAGGTTCACGACGACGAGCTCGAACGGCGAGATCTCGAGCTGGGCGAGCTGGTCGAGGTGGTCCTGCTTGCGGGTGTCGGCCAGGATGCCGGCGTGCACGCGGGGGTGCAGCGTCTTGACGCGGCCCTCCAGGCACTCGGGGAAGCCCGTGAGCTCCTCGACCGGGGTGACGGGGATGCCCGCGTCGGCGATCGTGGACGCGGTGGAGCCGGTCGAGACCAGCTCGACACCGGCGTCGTGCAGCGCGGTGGCGAGCTCGATCAGGCCGGTCTTGTCGTAGACGCTCAGCAGCGCGCGCCGGACGGGGCGCTGCGAGTCGTCGGTGAGCTGGACGTCAGGGGTGGACGGGGCGCCGGACATGGCGGTTCTCCTCGGAAGTAGCCTCGTGGAAAACCCTGGCACCCAGGCGGGCGGCGCGCATCACGGGTCGCTCGGCCGCTCCCCGGTGGTGACCCACCCTCGCCAGTCACGGCCAGGTGCAGTCTAGCGGTGGCCGGGCCGTGCCGGTCCGGCCCCGGGGTCTTGCGGCCCTCCGGGGGGACGGGAGTAGGTTGTGTCGCAACCGGACAACGTCGTCCGGTAAGGAGCCGGAGGGATCCGCGATGGCGCAGGAAGAAGCGATGGCGCAGCAGGAAGTGGTCGACGTGCTGGTGGCCGGGACGGGCGCGGCCGGGCTCAGCGCGGCGATCGCCGCGGCGGACGCCGGGGCGAAGGTGCTGGTCGTGGAGTCGGCGGACCGCTGGGGCGGCACCACGATGCGCAGCGGCGGCGGGCTGTGGCTGCCGGACAACCCGGTGATGCGGCGCGCGGGGATCGCCGACTCCCGCGAGGAGGCGCTGACGTACCTGAAGGCGGCGATCGGCGACGCGGGCCCCGCGAGCTCGACCGCTCGCCGGGAGGCGTTCGTCGACACCGTGGACGAGCTGGTCACGGCCCTGGAGCGGCACGGGGTGCGCTGGGCGGCCGCGAAGAAGTACCCCGACTACTACCCGGAGCGGCCCGGCGGCAAGATCGGGCGCTCCATCGAGCCCCGGCCGTACGACACGAGGCGGCTCGGCGACTGGATCGAGCGGTCCCGCGTCAAGGACGGCGTGCCGCTCGCCGTGATGAACGACGACTTCTACGAGCTGGGCCGGGCCTGGTCCACGCCGTCCGGCTTCGTCCGCGGGGCCCGGCTGGTGTTCCGGGTGCTGGGCGGCCTGCTCACCGGCAAGCGGCAGGTCGGCATGGGTGCCGCGCTGGCCTGTTCCCTGATGGAGATCGTGCGGGCGCAGGGCACGGAGGTGCGGCTCGGCACCCCGCTGACGGAGCTGCTGGTGGAGGACGGCGCCGTGGTCGGGGCCGTCGTCGGCCCGCCCCAGGCTCGCCGCACCGTGCGCGCACGGGGCGGCGTCGTGCTCGGCGCGGGCGGGTTCGCGCACCGGACCGAGTGGCGCCAGGAGCACCACGGCGTGCCCGGCTGGAGCGCCGCCTCCCGGGACGACCTGGGCACGGCCATCGAGGCCGGGGCCGACGCCGGCGGCGCGCTCGCCCTCATGGACGACGCCTGGTGGGGCGCCGGTGTGGACAACGGCGACGAGGGGATGCACGGCTTCGTGCTGTCCGAGCGGTCCATGCCGTACTCGATCGTGGTGGACTCCTCCGGCGCGCGCTTCGTCAACGAGTCCACGAGCTACATCGACTTCGGCCACGCGGTGCTGGAGCGGGACAGTGAGGTCCCGGCGATCCCGTCGTGGCTGGTCATGGACGTCCGGGCGCGACGGCGCTATCTCAACACGTCACTCCTGGGCGGCCGCCGGCGCTACGTGGAGAACGGCACGCTCGTGTACGCGGACACGCTCGCGGAGCTGGCGGACAGGCTCGGCCTGGACCCCGCGACGTTCCGGGACACCGTCGCGCGGTTCAACGGGTTCGCCCGGACGGGCAAGGACACCGACTACGGCCGCGGCGACTCCGCGTACGACCGCTACTACTCCGACCCGACGGTCCGGCCCAACCCGAACCTCGGCCCGATCGAGCGCGGCCCCTTCTCGGCGCTCCGGATCGTGCCCGGCGACCTGGGCACCAAGGGCGGGCTGCTCACCGACGAGCACGCCCGCGTGCTGCGGGACGACGGCAGCGCGATCCCCGGCCTGTACGCGGCCGGCAACACGACGGCGTCGGTGATGGGGCGCACCTATCCCGGGCCGGGCTCGACGATCGGCCCGGCGGCCGTCTTCGGCTGGATCGGCGGGCAGCAGGCGGCAGGGCGGCGCGGCTAGACGCCGTCCGGGATCCGGACCTCGAGGCCCAGCAGCTCCCAGGCCCGGCGCGCCCGGCGCTCTCGCTCCTCGCCCTCGGCCTGCGACAGCCCGCCGGCCATCATGGCCACCGCGAGCAGCAGGTCGTCCGACGTCGTCCCGGCCGGGACGTCACCGGACTCGACAGCGCCCGCCAGCCGGGTGCCCAGCGCGACGGCGACCCGCTCCCCCAGGGCGACGACCCGCTCGTCCGCGGGCACCCGCGAGCGCACGAGGTCGACGAACCCCACCGAGTCGAGGGCGTGCCGCGTGACCAGGCCGAGCAGGTCCGCCAGCCCTGCGTCGGGGGTCGCGGCCCGCTCCTCGACGGCGACGACCTGCTCCTCGAACACCGCGACCACGAGGTCCATGCGGTCCGGGAAGTGCCGGTACAGGCTCCCCTGCCCGACGCCGGCGCGCTTGGCGACCGCGCTGAGCGGCGCGCCGGTCCCGGCGGACCCGAAGACCTCGCGGGCCGCTGCCAGCAGCGCCGCCCGGTTCCCCGCCGCGGCGCGGGGACCGAGGTTGGGTGCCCCGCCGCGGCGCGTCGTGCCGTGAGGAACGGCACCGGGTCGGGGGTCGCGAAGTACGCCGGTCATAGCGGTATTCTAGATACCGGACAGTGTTGTCCGGTACCAACCCCGTTCGAGGAGCACACCATGGCACTGACCGTCCGTTCCACCGTCGGCGACTGGCTCGACCACCCCGTCGGCGGCCGCATCCTCGCGGCGTTCCTCGCCGAGGGCGGGGCGACGCCCGACTCGCTCGCACCCGCCCGCGGCCTGCCGCTGGAGCAGCTCGTGGCGCTGTCCGGCGGCACGTTCCCGGCCGAGGCGCTCGACGCGCTGGTCGCCGCGTACCGGGAGGCCGCACCCGAGGAGGCCGCCGCGGCCGATGCCACTGCCGCCGGAGACACGCAGACCGTCACCGGCTGGGCCGAGCAGATCACCCCCGGCCGCTTCGCCGGCCAGACCGTCGTGGTCACGGGCGCGGCCTCCGGCATCGGCCGGGCCGTCGCCTCACGCGTGGCGCGCGAGGGCGGGCGCGTGATCGCCGCCGACATCTCCGCGGAGAAGCTCGACGAGCTCGCCGCCGCGCTGACCGGCCTCCCGGCCGGCGCCGAGATCGTCCCCGTGGCGGGCGACATCTCCTCCCAGGACGACGTGGACCGCATCGTGGCCGCCGCGGGCGACCCCGTGGACGCGCTGGCCAACGTCGCCGGGATCATGGACGACATGTCGGCGATCCACGAGGTGAGCGACGCCCTGTGGGAGCGGGTGCTGCGCGTGAACCTGGAGGGCACGATGCGGCTCACCCGCGCCGTCGTGCCCGGGATGCTGGCCGCGAAGGAGGGCCGCATCGTCAACGTCGCCTCCGAGGCGGGGCTGCGCGGGTCGGCCGCCGGCGTCGCCTACACGGCCTCCAAGCACGCGGTGGTCGGCCTGACCAAGTCGACCGCCGTGATGTACGCGAAGAGCGGCATCCGCACCAACGCCGTCGCGCCCGGTGGCGTGGCCACGGGCATCCCGGTGCCCGGGCAGGCCGAGTTCGGGGCGCCGGTGCTGCGGCCCCACCAGGTCAACATCCTCAGCCTCGCCATGGCGGAGGAGCTGGCCGCGACCATCACCTTCCTGCTGTCGAAGGACTCGGTGAACCTCAACGGGGCGATCATCGCGGCGGACGGCGGCTGGTCCGCCGTCTGACACGTGGACGCGGCCGACGCCGGCGGTCAGGGGGCCGACGGCGTGCGCGTCGTCGGCGACTCGACGACGTCGGCCGCCCAGGTGTCCGGGAGGCCGACCCGCCACAGCGGGCGCACCAGGAACATCGCGAGGAACAGCACGGTCCACGCGGCGGCGAAGCACCACATGGCGGCGCTGATCCCGGCGCCGTCGAGCAGCATGCTGCCGACGAGCGGCGCCGCAGGCCCGGCCACCAGGCCGGTCAGCCCCATCGTCGCGGCCATCCGCCCCTGCATCCGGCCCGGCGTGATGGCGGTGACGTAGGAGAGCATCCCGGCGTTGAGGGCGGGCGCGAACAGCATCATCCCGGTGAGCGCGGCGACGAACCCCCAGTAGGTGGGGAACAGCGCCATCACCACGACGGCGGCGCCGGAGACGCCGAGCGCCAGCACGGTCAGGACGCTCACGCGCACGCGCCGGACGAGCGCGCCCGCGAGGACCGAGCCCGTCAGCACGCCCACCCCGACCGCCGTGTTGATCAGGCCGATGAGCGCGGGCGCCGTCCCGGTACTGACCAGGTGCAGGTTGATCGCGACCATCATGGCGTTCAGAACCACGTTGACCAGCATGAACAGCCAGATCGTGGCGCGCAGCAGCGGCACGCCGAACACGTACCTGAGCCCGTCCCGGAGCGCGGCGACCGGATGCTCGGCACGCGCGGCGCCGAGGTCGCCGTTGAGCGGTTCGCGCACCAGGGAGGTGGCGACGACGGCGACGAGCCGGCCCGCCGCCGAGACCACGAACGGCAGCACGGTGCTCATGCCGTAGAGCAGCCCGCCGAGCGGGCCCTGGAGCAGGGTGGCCGCGGCGTCGCGCCCCTGCGCCACCGACATGGCCTGACCCAGGTGCTCGGTGCGGACGACGGCGTGCAGGGCGGCCGCGCCCGCGGGGTCCATCAGGGAGCCGACCGCGGACGACACGAACAGCGCCGTGGCCAGGTGTGGGGCGGTGATCGAGAGGCCGTCCGCCAGACCCGCGACCACCACGCTCGCCCAGGCCAGTGCCGCGACCGCGCCGCCGGCCATGATGAGCCGACGGCGGTCCACGCGGTCCACGACCACGCCGGCCGGGAGCGTCATGAGCACCGACCCGAGCTGGCCGACGAACGAGATCACCCCGGCCTGGACCACGGACCCGGTGACGGCGAAAGCGGCGAGCGGCACCGCGAACGCGCCGACGGCGGCGCCCACGTCCTCGGCCGTCGCGCCCGTCAGGAGCAGGCGGTAGGAGGCGTTCTTCCAGAGGCTTGCGGCCTGCTCCCCCGCGGCCGTCGTCTCATCCGTCGTCATGCGCACACCGTATGGTCCGCAACAACAATTGCGCAATAGTAGTTGCGCATCTTGTGTTGCGGGATCTTGTTAGCCTGGCGCGATGGCATCGAAGGAGCCCTTCCGCATCACCGATCCGGAGACGATGCGCGCGCTCGCCCACCCGCTGCGGCAGCGCATCATGGTGGAGCTCAACGTCCGCGAGCACGCGCGCGCCGTCGACCTCGCCAAGGCGCTGCGGGAGCCGGCGAACTCGATCAGCTTCCACCTGCGGGTGCTGGCAAGGCACCACTTCATCGAGGAGGCGCCGGAGCTGGCCAAGGACAAGCGCGACCGGGTGTGGCGGCCGCTCGTCGAACGCTTTCTCGTCGACGGCAACGTCGGCCACGAGGAGCAGATGCTCGACCCGATCCTGCGCTGGGTGCGCGACGAGTTCCTGCGCGACCGGTCGGCCCCGGGAGCGAAGGACGACTTCCACGAGGGCATGGCCAGCGGCGCGTTCCTGACCCGCGAGGAGGCCGAGCAGATGACGGCGGAGATCGTCGCCGTCCTGGAGAACTGGTGGGACCGGACGGGCGCCGCCAAGCGGGCCGACCCCGACGACCCGGAGCGGCGGTACTACCAGATCCTCTACACCATCGGCCCCCGGGACCTGGCAGGCGAACCGGAGCCAGGGGCCTGACCGGCGCGCCTGTTCCGGGGGCGTCCCGGGGCTGTCCCGGCGCTACTCCAGCGCGTCGGCCGCCCAGGCGCTCGGGCGCCCGATCCGCATCAGCGGGCGGGTGCACGCGAGCGCCACGAGGACGGCCGCCATGGCGCACACCATGACCCACAGGGTGACGCCGATGCCCCAGCCCTCCAGGAGCGCGCTGCCCAGCACGGGCGCGGCGGGCGCGGCGATCAGTCCGGTGAGCCCGAGCAGCGACGTGGCGCGGCCCATCATGCGGTCCGGGATGATCACCGTGAGGTAGCCCGTAAAGCCCGCGTTGAGCGCCGGGTAGAGGAAGACGCCGACCGCGAGCATCGACACGAACACCCAGTACGACGGCGCCAGCGCCATGACGACCAGCGCCACGGCGAGCGTCCCGATCGCGAGGAGCCCGAGCCGGCCGACCCGGGTGCGTCGCACGATCGGGCCGGCGACGATCGCGCCGGCCAGCATGCTGACGCCGGCGCACGCGTCCACGAGCCCGATGAGCCGCGGGTCGGTGCCGATGCGCACCAGCTCCAGGTTGATCGCCACGACGAGCGCGATCGAGGTCAGGTTGAGCAGCGTGATGAGCACGAGCACCGCGCGGAAGAGCGGCACCGCGCCGACGAAGGCCAAGCCGTCGCGCAGGTCGGCGAGCGGATGGATCTGCTGGGTCCGCCGGCCGTTGAGCGGCTTGCGCACGAACGACACGGCGACCACCTCGATCAGGTGCCCCAGCACGGACGCGACGAACGGCAGCACGTGCGCCATGCCGTACAGGAATCCGCCGACAGGTCCCGCGAACAGCGCGACCGCCGCCATCCGCCCCTGGTTCACGGCCATCGCGTTCGCCATCTGGGCGGGCGGGACGACGGCGCGCAGCGCGCCGCCCGACGCCGGGTTCACGAACGCGCTCACCATCGAGGAGCCGAACAGCACCGCGGCCAGGTGCCACGCGCCGAGGGTCCCCGCCAGCCCGGCGGCGACAACGGTCGCCCACAGGGCGGTACCCGTCGCGGCGGCGACCACCAGGAGGAGGCGCCGGTTGACCCGGTCGGCGACGACGCCCGCCGGCAGCGTCGCCAGCAGCGCGCCCGCCTGGCCGATGCCGCTGATCAGCCCCGCCTGCCCCACCGAGCCCGTGACCTCGAACGCCAGCAGCGGGATGGCGAACGTGCCGACGCCGGCGCCGATCGCCTGCGCGAACCGCCCGGTGGTGAGCAGCAGGTACGCGGCGTTGCGCCGCAGCGGGAGGTCGGGGGCGACCGTGCCGGGCTGCGTCGGCCCGGACGGGGTCGGCCCGGACGGCGTCGGCCCGCCGATGGCGAGCGACGACCCGGACCCACGCCCGGCCTCCGATGTCGCGGATGTCGGGGTCTCGGGCGTCGGGGTCTCAGCGCTCACGCCGCACAACGTACCGGGTGAAATGTCCGCCTCATGACGCAGCGAGGTCAGGCGCTGTTGCCCCACTCCCCTTCGAGGCCTAAGTTTCTTCGCTTTGGGCGGCCGCAAAGCGAAGAAACTTAGGCCTCGAAGGGGACTGGCGAAGCGGCATCAGCGACCGCGCGACCGAGGATCGTCGGCTGACCGATGTCGTCGTAGTTACCAGGCGTCCAGCCGGCCTCGCGCAGCAAGGCGGTCAAGATCTTCGGCATCCGGCCCCGGAGGTCCTTGGCCGTGAAGCGCAGCAGGCGCGAGCCGCCCGCCGACGCCAGCGCGTTCTGCCGCGTCCGGTCACGGAACACCGCACCCGGCGCACCGTGCACCTCGACGCCGTCGACCTCGACGAGCAGCCATGTGCCGTCCGGCAGCCGCCAGGCAAGGTCGATCCGGCCGAGGTGGGCGCCGTCCGCCCCCAGGACCACGAGCTGCAGGGTGTCCGGCGGGATCTCCGCGTCGAGGCAGGCCAGCCGCGCGACGGACTCGAGGGGCGACTCCGAACGGCCGTCCGCCAGGCGCCACCAGGGATGTGTCGCCTCGACGTCGCGATGCCCTCGCGCCAGGTCGTGGGCCCGGGCCAGGTCGTCCGCCGTGGCGGACCGCGTGTGCAGCAGGTCGTCCATCGCGGCGACGGCGTCGTCACGGCACATCTGGCCGACGCCGAGGGCGAGGGCGTCCGTGACGCTCGCGATCCTGAAGTCGCCGGCGAACCGGCCGGTCACCATGTCGCCGGACTTGCGGAACGCGATCCCGTCCCGTGCGGGCCGCCACCGCCCGTCGGGCGCGACCACCTCGGGCCGGATGGTGCGCGGCAGGCCCTTGACCTTGTACAGCGCCAGTGCGCACAGGCCGACGGCGGTCGATCCGGGGCCGGCCGCGAGCAGGCCGATCCACGCGGGACGACGCCGGAGGTGGTCCAGCAGGTCAGGACGTGACCGCTGCGCGGGCGGTACGACGTCGGTGTCGTACACGCCCTGGGTGACGCGGATCAGCCGGCCCTGCCGGACGAGCCGGTACCGCCACGGCGCGTCGACGCCGATGCCGTCGAGCTGCGTGGCGGAGATCAGCCCCTCCTGCCGGGGAGCGATGACATCCAGCTGCACAGGCAGGGGCCGCAGAGGTCGCATGAGGCAATATCAGCATGCAATCCACATCATTGCTGATGATTCAGCGTCATCCTGTGGACAACCGGTCGCCGCCTCCAACTTTTGAGGCCTAAGTTTCTTCGCTTTGAGCGGCCTCAAAGCGAAGAAACTTAGGCCTCAAAAGGAAAGGTGGCAGTACGACCCGGGCGGATAACGGACCGACAGAGGGCGGTCGACGGGCGGCTGGCGGGCAGCTCGCGGCGGAGCCGGCTGGGTCAGCGGCCGATCGTGGCCTTGCGGCCCGTGACGTGCAGGCCCTCGCGAGCCAGGCGGCCCACCGTCTCGACCAGGAGTGCGCGCTCGGCGACCTTGATCCGCTCGGTCAGGGTGGGCTCGTCGTCGGCGTCCTGCACGGGCACGGCCGTCTGGGCGATGATCGGGCCGGTGTCGACGCCGTCGTCCACCAGGTGCACGGTGCACCCGGTGATCTTGACGCCGTGGGTGAGCGTGTCACGCACGGGGTGCGCGCCGGGGAAGCTGGGCAGCAGGGCCGGGTGCGTGTTGATCATCCGGCCCTCGAACTTGCGCACGACGCCCGGCGCCAGGATGCGCATGAACCCGGCCAGGATCACGTAGTCGGGCTGGAACACCGAGATGGCCTCGAGCACGCCGTCGTTCCAGGCCGCGCGGTCCTCGAAGTCCTTCAGCGCGACGACGGCGGAGGCCACCCCGGCGTCCCGCGCCAGGTCGAGCGCTCCCGCCGTCGGCCGGTCCGTGACGACGCCGACCACGCGCGCGCCGTACGCCGCGTCGTCGTGCGCCGCGAGGAGCGCGGCAAGGTTGGATCCGCCGCCCGAGGCGAGCACCACCAGGCGCTTGGCGGAAGTGGACTCGACGGGGTGACCGGAGGGCGTCTGCACGGGCCCCAGCCTACTTTCCCGGGCCTGCCTCGCGAGCCTCGGCGCCATCGGCCGGACGGGCCGCCGGCCGCTCGGCGTCCGGCTCGGGAGCTGGTTCGGGATCCGAGACGGCGTATGCCGCTGTGCGCGCCCAGTCGCCGGACGGCGCTGTGCCCTCCTCGGGCGCGTCCGCCTCCTCGTCGGACGGCGCAGTGCCCTCGTGGGGCGCGCCGCCACCGCTCCCGCCCGGAGCGTCGCCGAACCCGAGCTCCGCCGCGAGATCCGGGTCGCCTTCCGTCGCGTCTTCCGAGGACTCCCCGCCCACCGGCGACGGACGGCGGAGCCACGCCACCAGGTCCTCCCCGATCTCGCCGCGCCGCGCCACCACGTCCAGCTTGGCGCCCAGGAGCACGGCTGCCGCTCCCCCGCCGACCTCGGCGGCCACGAGGCCGGCGGTCACGAGCGGGTCGGCGCCGATCTCGGAGAGCCGGCCCGGGCCGACCGCGCCCGCGGCCGCCAGCTCGCCCAGCAGCACGAACACCCCGGGCACCGCGACGATGCCGCCGAGCACCCAGCCGGTGTCCGACCACCGGACCAGCGACGGCTCCAGCCGGCGCCACACGAACAGGGCCGCCACGACGCCGCACGCGACCACGAGCAGGGGCGCCCAGGCGCTGACGGCGTTGGCCCAGTCCTGGCCGGGCAGCGCCCCGAGGAGCGGCACCGCGGGCAGCGGCCCCGACGTCGTGCCGTAGGGCGTGAAGCCGGTGCCCTCGCCGACGGCGAAACCCGGCCCCGCGAGCCAGGCGACCGCCCACAGCAGGAGGTTGGGCAGCAGCGCGAGCTGCGCCACGGCGAACACGATCCCGCCGGTCCAGCCCGGTTCGAGGGCGGTGACGATGTCCGACGACGTGGCCCGGCCTGCCAGCGCCCACGCCACGACCAGGAGCGCGGCCCCGCCCGTCAGCAGCGCGACCACCACCGCGCCCCCGCGCAGCCCGAGGCGGAGCGTGGCGGGGACCAGGTCGAAGCCGGTGAGCCGCTGGGCCAGGCCCTCGGCCCGTTCGCCGAGCTCGGCCGGGGTCGGCGCGTCCGGCCGAGCCAGGATGCCGAGCGCCATGCCGAGCCCGCCCATGACGAGGCCGGCCGGCAACGCCAGGGCGAGCGACCAGCCCGGGGCGCTGCCCGCGAAGGCGGCGACCGCCGTCGTGCACAGGCCGTAGGTGGCGGTGCCTGCCGCCCAGGCCGGGACCGAGGTCGCGGCGAACCGCTTGGCGGAGGCGTAGGTGGCGAACAGCGCGAGGGCCGCGATGCCGAGCGGCGCGAGGGTGACGGTCATGTCGTCGGCGGTCAGCGGGACGCCGTGCCCCAGCAGCCAGAGCCCGGTGGCGACGTCGATGGCGGAGCGGACCTGGACGCCGTCGTCCGGGGCGTCCGTCGCGGAGGTCAGCGTTGCCGCGCCCACGAGGTAGGCGACCACCGCCGGGAGCACCACGACGGCAAGGGACAGGACCAGGGCCTGGGCAGCCGAGAGCACGCCCGCGACGACGTGGGACAGCGCGAACGACCGCTCCTCGGGGGCGGGTGGCTGCTCGACGAGGCGTCCGCGGCGGGCCGTCGGACGGTTGCCGGCCGGGCGGGTCGTGCGGGCACCCGAGGTGCGGCTGGCCGTGCTCGGGCGGGGTGGTGCGCTCACCCGGCAATCTTCACCCGCGCCGCGGCGTCAGCCCGGGGACCTCCCTCGGCGTGGCCCGGGTGAACTTCGGGAAAAATCACTGCCGAGTATGGAGTTCACCGGGGGATCTGGTGTAGGAACGCCCGCTTTGCGAAGCGAACGCACCGACGGGGCGGCGACCCGGAAAGCAGCGACCCCCGCCGACCGGTCTGCCTGGTCGACGGGGGTCTCGCTATCTCAGGGACGGGCGGGCGTCAGAGCGCCTGCAGGATCTCCCGCATGAGGTCGGCGGTCTCGGACGGCGTCTTGCCGACCTTCACGCCGACGGCCTCGAGGGCCTCCTTCTTCGCCGCGGCGGTGCCGGACGAGCCCGACACGATCGCACCGGCGTGGCCCATCGTCTTGCCCTCGGGGGCGGTGAAGCCCGCGACGTAGCCGACGACCGGCTTGGTGACGTGCTCCTTGATGTACGCGGCCGCGCGCTCCTCGGCGTCGCCGCCGATCTCGCCGATCATCACGATCGCCTTGGTCTCCGGGTCGTTCTCGAAGGCCTCGAGCGCGTCGATGTGCGTGGTGCCGACGATCGGGTCGCCGCCGATGCCGATGGCGGTCGAGAAGCCGAAGTCCTTCAGCTCGTACATCATCTGGTAGGTCAGCGTGCCCGACTTCGACACGAGGCCGATGGGGCCCTTGCCCGTGATGGTGTGCGGGGTGATGCCGGCGAGCGACTCGCCCGGGGTGATGATGCCGGGGCAGTTCGGCCCGATCATCCGGGTCTCCTTGCCCTGCAGGTACGACCACACCTCGGCGGTGTCCTGCACCGGCACGCCCTCGGTGATGACCACGAGCAGGCCGATGCCGGCGTCGATGGCCTCGATCGCCGCGTCCTTGGTGAAGGCCGGGGGCACGAAGACGACGGAGACGTCCGCGCCGGTCTCGGCCATGGCCTCCTTGACGGTGCCGAACACCGGGAGGGTCACGTCGGCGCCGGAGGCGTCCTTGTGGGTCACCGTGGTGCCGGCCTTGCGAGCGTTCACGCCGCCGACGATCGTCGCGCCGGAGTCCAGCATCAGGGCGGTGTGCTTGGCACCCATGCCGCCCGTGATGCCCTGGACGATGATCTTCGAGTCCTGGTTCAGGTAGATCGACATTGTCTTCTTGTCTCTGCTTTCGAAGTCTTCAGCGGGCGATCAGGCGGCGGCAGCCTTGGCGGCGGCGAGGTCGGCGCCACCGTCCATGGTGTCGGCGAGGGTGACGAGCGGGTGGTTGCGCTCGTTCAGGATCTGGCGGCCGAGCTCGACGTTGTTGCCGTCGAGGCGGACGACCAGCGGCTTCGACGCCTCGTCGCCGAGGATGTCGAGCGCGCCCACAATGCCGTTGGCGACCTCGTCGCAGGCGGTGATGCCGCCGAAGACGTTCACGAACACCGACTTGACCTGCTCGTCGTTCAGGATCACGTCGAGACCGTTGGCCATGACCTGCGCGTTGGCGCCGCCGCCGATGTCGAGGAAGTTGGCGGGCTTGACGCCGCCGTGCTTCTCGCCCGCGTAGGCGACGACGTCGAGGGTGGACATGACCAGACCCGCGCCGTTGCCGATGATGCCGACCTCGCCGTCGAGCTTCACGTAGTTGAGGTCGTTCTCCTTGGCCTTCGCCTCCAGCGGGTCGGCCGCGGCGGAGTCCTCGAGCTCGGCGTGGTCCGCGTGGCGGAAGCCGGCGTTCTCGTCGAGCGTGACCTTGCCGTCGAGGGCGACGATCTCGCCGTCCTCCGTCTTGACCAGCGGGTTCACCTCGACCAGCGTGGCGTCCTCGGCCTTGAACACGGTCCACAGGCCCTGGATGACCTCGGCGACCTTGCCCTTGATGTCGTCGGCGAAGCCGGCGGCGTCCACGATCTCGGCGGCCTTGGCCTCGTCGATGCCGACGGCGGGGTCGACGGCGACGCGGGCCAGCGCCTCGGGGCGCTCGACGGCGAGCTGCTCGATCTCCATGCCGCCCTCGACGGAGCACATGGCGAGGTAGTTGCGGTTGGACCGGTCCAGGAGCACGGAGAAGTAGAACTCCTCGGCGATCTTGGCACCCTGGGCGATCATCACGCGGTGCACGGTGTGACCCTTGATGTCCATGCCGAGGATCTCGCCGGCCTTCTCGGCGGCCTCTTCCGGCGAGTGCGCCAGCTTGACGCCGCCCGCCTTGCCGCGACCGCCGGTCTTGACCTGGGCCTTCACGACGACAGTGCCGCCGCCCAGCTTCTCGGCGCCTTCGCGAGCCTCCTCGGGGGTCGTCGCGACAACCCCGCCCAGCACGGGCACGCCGTGCTTCTCGAAGATGTCGCGCGCCTGGTATTCGAACAGGTCCACCCTGCTGCGTCCTTCCATCGGGATGCGGCCCTCGGACGTCGTAGTCGCCCGGAGCCCGGCTGAAGCGATGTCTCGACGTCAAGACATCCCCGTACAGGGTAGCCCTGGATCACCCGTGGTTCCGAACGAGAGCGGCGGTATTCCGGGCTTCTTCGGCACGGGTGTGTGGTACACGTCTCGATCCGCGAATTCTGTCAACCAGGGTTGACAGTCGGCCCGCTTGTCAACCATAGTTGACACATGACCCAGCAAGCACTCGCCGCATCCGCCGCCGGGGACGACCCCGCCGAAGGACTGCGCGCCGTCCGAGCCATGCGCGAGCTGGCCGACCGTCTCGAGACGCTCCAGGTGGAGCGGGCGCGGCGCCTCGGCTGGTCGTGGCAGGAGATCGCCGACGCGCTCGGCGTCAGCCGGCAGGCCGTGCACAAGAAGCACAACAGGAGGATCTGATGTTCGAGAGGTTCACGAAGGACGCCCGCTCCGCCGTCGTCGACGCCCAGCAGGTCGCCCGCGACGCGCACAGCGACCAGATCGACAGCCGCCACCTGCTCGTCGCCCTCGCCGGGAGCGTCGGCCCGGCCCGGACCGCCCTGACCGACGGCGGGGTGGACACCGCCGTCCTGGTCGAGAGTGCCCGGGCCCGGATCGAGGCGGGCGACGCGCTCGACCCGGCCGCGCTGGCCGCCGTCGGCATCGACCTGGACGAGGTGACGCGGCGCACCGAGGCCACGTTCGGCGAGGGCGCCCTGGCCCGCGCCGGCCGCACCCTGCGCGGGCGCCGCAAGCACATCCCTTTCACCCCGGACGCCAAGAAGTCGCTGGAGCTCGCGCTCCGCGAGGCGATCCGCCTGGGCTCCAAGGAGATCCACGGCGGGCACCTCCTGCTCGGCCTCACCCGGGCCGAGTCCCCGGCCCGCGGCATCCTGTCCGACGCCGGGGCGGACCTCGACCGGGTCCGTCGCCTGGCGGAGGGGTCGGGCAAGGCGGCCTGAACCACGGCTCGCGACACGCCCCGCGCCCCCTTCCCGGGGCGCGGGGCGTGGCCGTTGCCTGCCACCTGACCGGAGTTGGCCAGGAAATGGCGGTGCCGTTACACGGGCGAAACCCAGCGCGCCGCGTCCGAGGGTTAGGAAATGGGCACACCACTGTCGAAAGGGACAACTGTGTTCACCATCTCCACCCGCGCCAGGGCGCTGGTCGCCACCGGCGTGGCCGCAGCCCTCGCGGTCGGGGCCGCGTCGGCGTCTGCCGCGAGCCCCGCCGGCCCGGCGGTCCCGCCGGGCGGTTCCGCCACCGCTCTCCCGCCATCGGCGGCGGGATCGCGCAGCGTCACCCTGATCACCGGTGACACGGTCACCATCACCACGGCGGCGGACGGCACGAGCGTCACCAACGTCACCGGCCCCGGCGGGACGACGTCGTCCTACCACCGCACCGAGCGCGACGGCAGCACCTTTGTCTACCCGGACGCCGCACTGCCCTACGTGACGGCCGGTACCCTCGACGACCGCCTGTTCGACGTCACGCGGCTCCTCGCCAACGGCTACGACGACGCGAGCACGGACACGCTGCCGCTGATCGTCCGCTACACGGACGCCGCCGCCCGGTCGCGCGGCACCACGCCGCTCGACGGGTCCGACGTCGTACGCGCGCTGCCCAGCGTGGACGGCGCCGCCGTGACGCAGGACCGCGACGAGGCGGCCGCCTTCTGGACCGCCCTGACGGGAGACTCGGCGACGGCCGGGGCTCACGACGCCGCCCGCACCACCGGCGGCGCCCCCGCGTTCGCCGGCGGCATCGAGAAGATCTGGCTCGACGGCCCGGTCACGGCCGACCTCGCCGAGTCGACCGCCCAGATCGGCGCGCCCGACGTGTGGGCCGACGGCAACACCGGCGAGGGCGTGGACGTCGCGGTGCTCGACACGGGCATCGACACGACCCACCCCGACCTGGCGGACCAGGTCGCCGAGGCGGCCAACTTCGTCACCACCGAGGACTACGTCGAGGACTACCAGGGGCACGGGACGCACGTCGCCTCGACGATCGCCGGCACCGGCGCGGCCTCCGACGGGCTGGAGCGGGGCGTCGCCCCCGGCGCCCGGCTGCACGTCGGCCGGGTGCTCGACAGCAACGGCCAGGGCCTGGAGTCCTGGATCATCGCGGGCATGGAGTGGGCCGCGCGCGACCAGGACGCCCGCATCGTCAGCATGAGCCTGGGCGGCGAGCCCGCCGGCGCCGACGACCCGATGGCGACCGCGGTGGACGAGCTCACCGCCGAGACGGGTGCGCTGTTCGTGACCGCCGCCGGCAACGGCGGCCCCCGCACCATCAGCACGCCCGCCCTGGCGGACTCGGCCCTCGCCGTGGGCGCGGTCGACGCGACCGACACGCTGGCCGACTTCTCCAGCACCGGCCCCGCCGTCGACGGCGGGGTCAAGCCCGAGATCACCGCCCCCGGCGTCGACGTGCTCGCGGCCCGCTCGCAGCTCGTGCGCGGCTCCGGGATGTACACGACGATGAGCGGCACCTCGATGGCGACCCCGCACGTGGCGGGCACCGCGGCGCTCGTCGCGGCGGCCCACCCGGACTGGACGGCGGAGCAGATCAAGGAGGCGATCGTCAGCACCGCCGTGCCGACCCCTGCCTACACCGCCTACGAGGCCGGCAGCGGCCGTCTCGACGCGCCCGCGGCCGTGGCCGCGACCGTGTTCGGCACCGCGAGCGCCGGGTTCGGCTTCCACACGTTCGACGACGGTACGGGCGAGCCGGCGTCGAAGCCGATCACGTACACGAACCTGGGTGACGCCCCGGTCGACCTGCACCTCGCGGTCGACGGTGCGGTCCCGGCGGGCTTCCTCACCCTGTCCTCCGACACGGTGACCGTGCCCGCGCAGGGCACGGCGTCCGTGGATCTCGTGGCGGACCTCTCGCTCCTGCCGGCGGAGGCCGACCTGAGCGCGACGATCGTGGCGACGGACGGCACCGGGGCCGTGCGGGCCCGCACCCTGACGGGCGCGACCCGCGAGGGGCAGCGCCAGAGGCTGACCGTCACCGTCACGGGTGACGACGGCCGTCCCGCGACGGGCAAGCTGCTGGTGACGTCCGACCAGATCTTCGCCGGGGCGGACCTGGACGAGAACGGTACCGCCGTGCTGCGGATGCCGGTGGGCAGCTACAGCGGCTGGCTGTCGGTCGACGTCGAGGGCGCGAACGGGCCGGGCTCGCTCGGCACGGCGCTGCTGAGCTTCGTGGACGTGGACCTGAGCCAGGACCGGTCGGTGACGCTGGACGCCCGCAAGGCGGTCCAGGTCCGTGCGGAGGTGCCGCAGGACACCGATCCGGCCGCCATGCGCCTGGACGTGATCCGGCAGTTCCCGAACGGCGGCTACACGGCGAGCTCCATGTTCCCGCCGGGTGAGTACGACAGCCTGTGGGCGCTGCCCACGGGGAAGAAGGTCACCGCGGGTCTGTTCGAGTTCGGGGCGCAGTTCCGGCTGGAGCAGCCTGCGCTCACGGTCACGAAGGGCCGCGGCGGGTTCGACGGCCTGGACGACCTGCGGGTCAAGCGGGGCGCGACGCCGCTGCCGGAGGGCACCCGCACGCTGCGTGTGGTCGAGGCCGAGGGTCCGTCGGACCTGGCGCGGCACGGGAGCGGGCACGGCCTGAAGGACACCGCCGTCGTCGTGCGTGCCGCCGACTCGGACGAGATCGCGCCGCTGGCGCAGGCCGCGGCCGACGCCGGTGCGCGCCTGCTGTTCGTGGTGCACGACGGCGCCGGGCGGCTGGCACCGTGGGACGAGTCCCCGTGGATCCCGGGCGAGCCCGCACCGCTCACCGTCGCCACGCTGACGTCCGGCCAGGGTGAGGAGCTGCTGCGGTCGCTGGACGGGCGCCGGCCGGAGGTCACGGTCTCGTCGCACCCCACGACCGAGTACACCTACGACGTGGTGCACCACTGGACCGGCGCCGTGCCGGCCCGGCCCACGTGGACCTCGGCCAAGGGCGACCTGGCGCGGGTGGACATGTCGTTCCGCAACTACCGCCAGGGTCCCGCGATGGAGGCCCGGTTCGACGTCTGGCACGGCTGGACGGCGGGCAACCAGCTCGCCGCTCCCGCGCAGGGCGAGCGGACCGACTGGGTCGCGGCCGGTGTGCCGTGGACGCAGAGCGCGCACATCTCCGGCGAGATGGGGCAGTCGAACGTCGACGTGCTGGAGTACAAGGCCCGCACGACCAGCGACGTGACGTGGTTCGGGCCGGTGCTGCGCCCGCGCATGTCGGCGCTGGGCTACCAGCCCATCCGTTACCTGGACCAGATGTACGTGCCGGTGCCGGGCTGGGGCGACTCGGGCAGCGGGCACGTCGGTGCCACGGGCGGCGGCAACTTCGACGTCCGCAACCGGGCGACGCTCTACCAGGGCGACACCGAGCTCCTGTGGGGCAACGCCGAGTTCCTGCCCGTGAACGGCGGCCTGCCCGCGGAGCGGCTGCCGTACCGCGTCGTGGCCGACAACGACCGTGCCGACTGGGCCGGTCCGTACTCGACGCACACGCTCACCCAGTGGGACTTCACGTCGGAGGCGAGCGGGCCGGACGCCGTCGAGCCGCTGCCGCTGATCCAGCTCGACTACGGCGTGGACACCGACACGGCGGGACGTGCGTCGCGCACGGCCCGGCTGACGGTGACGCCGTCGCACCTGCCCGGGATCGAGGCCCGGGTGGGGCGGCCCACGGTCGAGGTGTCGTACGACGACGGCGCCACGTGGCGGCGGCTCGACCTCACGCGGGACCGGCAGACGGACGGGCCGGACGCCTGGTCGGCCCGGCTGTCGGCGCCGCGGGGCGCGCAGTTCGCGACCCTGCGGACCGTCGTCGAGGACAGTGACGACAACCGGGTGTCGCAGACGCTGACCAGGGCGTTCGGCCTGCGCTGACCCGCGAGGCTCGTCCACGAGGTGCGCTTCTACCCAGCGATCTGGCCCGGAAACCGCGTGTCTCCGGGCCAGATCGCTGGGTAGGCGGACGGCGCGGCCGAGCCCCGCCGAACCCCGTGGACTTTCGCCCGGTTGGTCCGTGATGCACCGCTACGATCGTGCGCCATGAAGCATGCCCGCAACGGCGGCCCCGACATCGCGTTCCGGCTCGGCCGCCGCGTGGTCTCGGCCGTCGCCGACGACATGTCGACGATGCAGCGCGTCGGCGCCGGCGTCGTCGCCGCCCTCGTGGCCGTCTCCCCGTTCGGGGCGTGGAACAAGGTGGAGGCGCAAGCCGACCCGATCGTGGCGGGGACGGCGGTCGAGGTGGGCCCGTTCGACGTGACGGTGCTGCGGGCCGTGATGGCCGACGAGCTCGGCTACCTCGTGCCCGCGCCGGGGAACCACATGCTCGCCGTGGTCGCGGACGTGGTGAACACCAGCGACGTGCCCGAGCTGAGCTCGACGCTCGGCAGCGCCGTCCCCGCGCCCGAGGGTGTGGGCATCGTGGCGGTGGACCCGTTCGCCGGCCTCGACACGGACCAGGGCACCGACCCGGGTGCCGAGGCCGGGGCCGACGCCGGGGCCGCACCCTCCGCGGACCCCTCCGCCGACGCGGACCCCTCCGCGAGCGCTTCCCCCGGCGAGTCCGGGGAACCCGAGCTGCCGTCCGCGACCATCCTCCACGTCAAGGACGCGACCAGCACCAGCGTGCTCAACCCCGGCGTCACCTACCAGATCGCGCTGATCTGGGAGCAGAGCGGCGAGTGGACGGGTGACGAGATCCCGCTCCGGATGCTGGAGCTGTCCTGGATCGACGAGAGCCGCCTGACCCTGGACAACGGGTACTGGCTGCCCGCGGACGTCGCCTTCGAGGGCGAGATCCGGGTCAAGGACAACCGGGGCATGGCCGAGGCCGAGGAGGGTCAGGCGTGAGGCACGGGCGCCGCCGGATCACGTGGCAGGGCTCGGCCCTGGTCGTCGGCGGCGTGGTCGCGGGCTGTGCGCTCGTCACCGCCGTGCCGC
Source organism: Promicromonospora sp. MEB111 (assembly GCF_030209445.1). Lineage (GTDB taxonomy): Bacteria > Actinomycetota > Actinomycetes > Actinomycetales > Cellulomonadaceae > Promicromonospora. Next base: position 393,900 of record NZ_JARVSD010000003.1, on the reverse strand, counting down.
AGGAGACCGTCGTGGAGACGCCGTTCGTGGTCGAGGGCGCGGTGGGCGAGACGCTCGACCTGACCTACGCGGAGCTGACCGTGACCGACGTCCGGGTCGCCGACACCCTGGAGAGCTTCTCGGAGACCGCCGTCGCGAACGGGACGTTCGTGGTGGTGGACGCGACCTGGCGGGCCACGCAGGGTGCGACCGTCTTCGGCGGCGCCGAGATCACCGATGCCGAGGGCCGGCGGTTCTGGCCCACCAACCAGGCCGGCTGCTCGACGTCGGCCAACGCCCAGCCTGGCTACGCGTGGCACACGACCTACTGCTTCGACGTACCCCAGGACGCGCTCGCCGGAGCGACGGTGCGGCTGGCGCGCGGAAGCCAGACCGAGGACTACGCCGGCCAGCGGCGCGACGCCGCCGGGGTGGTCGACCTGGGCATCTCCGCGCAGCAGGCGAAGGAGCTGTGGGCGGCGACCGACACGGTGCAGACGGAGGCGCCGGGCTACGCCACGGCGAGTGCGGGAGGGAGTGCGGGATGACGACGCTGGTCACCCCGGCGGTGCCGGGGCCGGGTTCGTACGAGGGCCCCGGTCAGGGCGCGTACCCGGGCGGGGCGCCGAGCCTGCGGCCGGGCCTGCTGCCCGGTTCCGTGCCGCCCGACGTCCCGCAGGCCGGGCGGCCCCGGGGCTGGTGGCGGCGCAACGCCGTGTGGCTGGTGCTGCTGCCGCTCGCGCTCGCGGTGGCCACGGGGGCGTCGTCGTTCCGGGTGTGGGCCTACTGGTGGCCGGACGGCCTGCACTACGAGTCCCAGCGGGTCGCCCTGGGCGAGCAGGCGCACCTGGAGAGCGAGTACCTCGACACGGGGTACGACGTGCCGGAGCGCGCGGACACCTGGGTGGTGCGCGAGCTCGACGCGACGGTGACGGGCGTCGAGCGGGTGGACGAGCTGCCCGCGCCGGCCTACGGCGACCCGGTCCCGATCCCCGAGGGGTCGGTCGCGTACGAGGTGCGGCTGCACTTCGCGGCCGAGCCGCAGACCGACCTGTCGCTGTGCCAGATCGCCCTCGTGGCCGACGACGGCACGCGGTACGGGGAGTCGTCGCCGGACGTGCTGGGCAACTCCAACCGGTGCTCGTTGCCGGACGCCGAGGGCTTCGTGAGCGAGCAGCCCGAGTGGGACGTCAGCTCGTTCGTGCTGGTGGACCCCGACGCGACGATCACGCAGGCCCGGCTGTCGTTCGGCGGCCCGGACTACCTGACGGTCGAGCTGCCCTAGCGGGCGGCCGTCGCCGGGGCGGGGACCGCGCGGTTCCCGGCCACGGGGGTGGCGTCGTCGTCCAGGTCGCGGACCGCCAGGCCCCGCTCGACCAGCACCTCGACCGTCGCGGCGATCAGCGCGGCGGCCAGCGCCAGGGACACCACGAGCCCCGCGGCCGCCTCGAAGGGGCTGAACGCGATCCACGCGTTGGTCTCGACCGGTCCGGTGACGGCGCGTACGAGCCAGCCGACGGCGTACGGGGCCCGCATGACCACGAGGTAGCCCAGGCAGAAGACCAGCATGGGGCCGAGGCCGCCGCGCACGATCAGCTTCAGGCCGTTCCACAGGGCGGAGAAGCGGGCGCGCAGGTCCTCGGTGAGCGACTCCAGGAGCGACCGCAGCCCGGCCGGGATCCACGTCATCCGGTCGAGCCAGCGGTGCTCGCTCGACGGCGGCTCCATGAGCTTGTGCCCCAGCACCACGGCGCCGATGGCGAGCCAGGCCAGGGGCGCGACGAGGACGACGTCGAGCGACTCGAGGACGGTGACGAAGCCGTCGGCCACGAAGGCCGCGGCGTCGTTGCCGGCGTCCCCCACGCTCTCCTGCGCCGCGCCGACGGTGCCGACGGCGGCCGCCACGAGCTGCCGGTCCGCGGCGAGGTCCCACAGCCCGAGCTCGATCGACTCGACCTGCTTGGCGACCTGGCTGGTCCAGTAGATCTCGAGGCAGCCGCCGAGCACCGCGATGCCGAGGAGCTGGAGCTTGCCCTCGAGCCGGCCGAGCAGCCAGCGCAGCACGAACGCGCCGGCCACGATGGCGACGACCGTCCAGCCCGACCAGACGCCGAGGCGGGACATGAAGTCGACGCCCTCCGCGCTGAACGTGTCGTTGAACAGCTCGTCGGCCGCCGCCTCGTTGGTGAACCTCAACTGGTCGGCGTCCATGAGGCCCTCGACCTCGTAGACCACCAGGAACGGCACCAGCACGGACAGCGCGATGTCGATGAGGCGACGCTCGCGCCGCTCCGAGGGCATCATCGGGGCCCGGCGGGTGGGCAGCATGCCGGGGATCGCCGCCTGCGCCGCGCGCTCCCGGCGGCCGAGGTCGGCGCCGCCCAGGCTCGGCAGGCTGTGCCGGCAGACCCACAGCATCCCGACCACCGGCACGAGGTACCCGAGCGGGCTGAGGATCAGCAGGAGCTGCGCCACGAACGAGTTCCACTGGCTCAGCTCGACCGCGCCCCACATCGCGCCGTTCCGGACGGCGACGCCGAGCAGGCCGAGCGTCAGGAGCGCGGGCCAGTGCGCCACGAACAGGCGACCCGCGGAGACCAGGATCCTCATGGCGACACATAGTGGCCTAAACCGGGCGCGGCGCGCCAAGCCGTGTCATTCCGGCCGGCCCTCCGGCCGGCACGTGTCACTCCAGCGCCGCGAACGACCGCTCCACCAGGTCGGTGTAGGCCTCGACGCCGTCCAGGTTCGGGTGCGTCGCGTCGGCGTGCAGCAGGCCGGGATGCTCGTCGACCAGCGTGTGCCAGTCGGCGACCTCGACGTTCTCGCGGCCCGCGGCGATCCGGTCGAGGGTCTTGTTCGCGTCGGGCACCCAGTAGCTGATCCCCACGCTGTTGACGAGCACCACGCGGCGGTCGGGCCCGATCATGTCGAGCACGTGCTTCGCGGCGTCGGCCGAGCCCTCGAGCTGGAAGCCCGCGTTGGTGCCGAAGTTCAGCAGCACCGTCTCGCGCAGGCGGCCCTCGCGCTTGGCCGTGCGGATCATCCGCTCGGCGTCGAGCCAGTCCGTGCTCACCACGCCCTCGACCTGGGCACGCGGGTAGCGGGCGAGGATCGCGGGTGCGGCGGCCGCCAGCACGGAGTCACCGAAGGCGGAGACCTGGGTGCCCTGCCGCGCCCCGAAGGGCAGGCGGTCCGACGCCGGCCCGCCGGCGCGCGACGTCGGGGCGGGCGCGCCGGCGCCGTCGGCCGCGAGGGTCGCGGTGTTCGGTCCGGCGGCGGCCTGCGCCGCCGCCTGCCCTGCCGCGGCCTGCCCTGCCGCCGCCTGGACCCCGGCGGCGATGGCGAGCTCGGTCGCCGTCCGGGACGGGGCCGACGTGACCGCCGCCCCCGTCCCGACCAGGGCGAGCACCGCGACCACCACGGCCGCCTTGGGCACGACGGCGGCGGTGCGCACCGCGCCGAGCAGCGCCCGGAGCGCTCCCCGGAAGCCGAGCCGGCGCACCGGCACCTCCACCCACCGGTACGAGGACGACGCGAGCACGACGGTCAGCGCCACGGTGAGGCCGGTGCCGACGCCCCACCACACGGTCCCCGGCTGCGCCCCGACCGCCGCCGTGACCACGCAGGCGACCGGCCAGTGCCACAGGTAGATCCCGTACGACCGCTCCCCCACCCAGCGCAGCGGGGGAGCCTCCAGCGCGGCGGTGAACCAGGTGGGCTCGACCCGGGCCGCACCGCACGCCTGCACGAGGACGAGGGCCAGCAGCGAGGCGGCCAGCAGCCCGAGCGGGTAGGTGACGGGCGAGTCGCTGCGCAGCAGCAGGAACAGGGCGACCAGGCCGGCCAGCGCGAGCGGCGGCAGCACGCGGGCCCGTACGCCCCACAGCGCCGGACCGGCCTTGGCCCAGCGCAGCGTCACCGCGGCCCCGAGGAGCAGCCCGAACGCGTGGGTGTCGGTGCCGTAGTAGACGCGGGTGGGGTCCACGCCGGTCCCGTACGCGGGCATGAGCAGGAGTGCCATGGCCGCCGCCGAGACGAGCGCGCCCGCGGCCACGATCCGCACCCGCCAGGCGGCCGAACGCACGGTGATCAGCAGGAGCACGAGCAGCACCGGCCACGCCAGGTAGAACTGCTCCTCGATGGCCAGCGACCACAGGATCCGCAGGAGCTCCGGCTGGGACTCGTCGAAGTAGTCGGTGCCCGCGGCGATCTCCACCCAGTTGGTGCTGAACGTCACCGCCCCGAGGAGCTGGCGCCCGATGCCGACCGTGAGGTCCGGCTCGACCAGCCGCGCCACCGGGATGCTCGTGACCAGCACCAGCGCGAGGGCGGGCAGCAGCCGGCGGGCGCGGCGCACCCAGAACCGCGGCAGCCGGATCCAGCTCGTGCCCGCGACCTCACGCAGCAGCAGGGTGGTGATGAGAAACCCGCTGACCACGAAGAAGACGTCCACGCCCAGGAACCCGCCCGGCACCCACGCCGGCGCCAGGTGGAACGCGACGACCGCGACCACCGCGACGGCCCGCAGACCGTCGAGGCCGGGGATCCGGGGGCCGTGTGCTGTCGCGGACCGCGGGTCACCGCTCGGGGTCGGGCTCCCCGCCGGGGCCGCGGGGGATCCCGCGGACGGCGAGCCCGGGGCCGATGGCGTGGTTGCGGCCGGGGCGGGCCCGGCGACCAGGCCGGGCCGGGCGTCGTCGGTCAGGACCATGGGCGGACGGTACCGAACCTCCGTGGACCGAAAAAGTCCGGAATGTGAAGCCCGGCCCGCCAGCGGTCCCCTTCGAGGCCTAAGTTTCTTCGCTTTGAGCCCCTCCAAAGCGAAGAAACTTAGGCCTCGAAGGAGAGGATGGGCCGCGACCGAGCCGAGGCCGGCTGGGTCAGCCGGTCCCGGCCCCCGCCAGGACCCGGCCCCTCAGAGCTTGGTGACCGCCGTGTACTTCAGTGCGATGCGCTTGGTCCCGTTGGTGCCGAAGTCGATCTTGACCACGGCGTTGGCCTCGACGTCGACCACGGTGCCCAGACCGTAGGAGTCGTGCGTCACGCGGTCCCCGATCTCCAGGCTGGGGATGTCCTTCTGCACGTTGATGCCGCCGAACCCGCCCGTGGCGCCCGCCTTCTTCTGCGGGGAGAACGGGTTGGCCTGCCCGCCGCCCGACGACGACGTGGTGCCGGTGCGCGAGGCCCCCGACCGGCCCGAGGACCACGAGGAGCCCGAGCCCTGGCCGCGCCCGCCCGAACCTGAACGCCCGCCGGAGCCGTAGCCGCCCGACCCGTACCCGCCGCTCCAGCCGCCCCGGCCCGAGCGGATGGCGGCCGTCGACGACTCGCGCCGCCGCCAGTCCCACAGCTCCTCGGGGACCTCCTGCAGGAACCGGCTCTCGGGGAACTCGTTGGCCATGCCGAACGCCGCGCGCACCGACGACCGCGTGATGTAGAGCCGCTCGCGCGCCCGCGTGATCCCCACGTAGGCGAGGCGGCGCTCCTCGGCGAGCTCCGTGTCGTCGTGCAGCGAGCGCATGTGCGGGAACGTGCCGTCCTCCATGCCGGTGAGGAAGACGACCGGGAACTCCAGGCCCTTGGCGGTGTGCAGCGTCATGAGCGTGACGACGCCCTGGTTCTCCTTGGGCGCCTCCTCCGCGGCGCCGTCGGCCACGTCCTCGTCGGGGATCTGGTCGCTGTCCGCGACCAGCGAGACCCGCTCCAGGAAGTCCGCGAGCGAGCCCTCCGGGTCGGTCTCCCCGAAGTCGACGGCTACGGCGTGCAGCTCGGCCAGGTTCTCGACGCGTCCCTCGTCCTGCGGGTCCTCGCTCGCGCGCAGCTCGGCGAGGTAGCCGGTGCGGTCGAGCACCGCGCCGAGCACCACGGCCGGCGCCGCGCCGTCGTCGACCAGGCCGCGCAGCTCCCGCATGAGGTCGCGGAAGGCGAGCAGCGGCTTGAGCGAGCGGTTGGTCATGCCGGGGATCTCGTCGGCCCGCTCCAGGGCGGCGCCGAAGGAGATCCGCTCGCGCTCCGCGAACGAGGCGACGAGCGACTCCGCGCGGTCGCCCAGCCCTCGCTTGGGCACGTTGAGGATGCGGCGCAGGTTCACGTCGTCGTCCTCGTTGGCCAGCGCGCGCAGGTAGGCGACGGCGTCCTTGACCTCGCGGCGCTCGTAGAACCGCGTGCCGCCCACCACCTTGTACGGCAGGCCGACGCGGACCAGCACCTCCTCCAGCGCACGCGACTGAGCGTTGGTGCGGTAGAAGATCGCGACGTCGCCGGGGCGCACGTCGTCGCTGTCACCGAGCTTGTCGATCTCGTCGGCGACGAACCGGGCCTCCTGGTGCTCGTCGTCCGCGACGTAGCCCACGATCTTGGCCCCGGCGCCCGAGTCCGTCCACAGGCGCTTGGGCGTGCGGCCGGCGTTGCGGGAGATCACCGCGTTGGCGGCGCTCAGGATGTTCTGCGTGGAGCGGTAGTTCTGCTCCAGCAGGATCGTGGTGGCGTCCGGGTAGTCCTTCTCGAACTCCAGGATGTTGCGGATCGTGGCGCCGCGGAACGCGTAGATGGACTGGTCGGAGTCGCCCACGACGGTGAGCTCGGCCGGGTCGAGACCCGAGTCGTCGTCCGCGCCCACGCCCGCCAGCTCCCGGACCAGGGTGTACTGCGCGTGGTTGGTGTCCTGGTACTCGTCCACCATGATGTGCCGGAACCGGCGCCGGTAGTGCTCCGCGACGTTCGGGAACGCCTGGAGCAGGTTCACCGTGGTCATGATGATGTCGTCGAAGTCCAGGGCGTTCGCCTGGGCCAGGCGCGCCTGGTACCGGGTGTAGACGTCGGCCAGGACCTGGTCGAACGTGGGCGTGGTGGTGTTGCGCTCGTCGGCCGACTGCCCGCCCCACGGCCGCCGGATGCCGCCCGCCGCGGCGGACGCGGCCTCCGCCTGCGCCTCCTGCTCCGCGTATGTCACGGCCTGCCGCGCGTAGGTCTCGGGGTCGATCAGCTCGTTCTTCAGGTCGCTGATCTTGTTCGACAGCCCGCGCGCCGGGTACTTCTTGGGGTCGAGGTTGAGCTCGCGCGTCACCAGCGTGATGAGGCGCTGGCTGTCCGCGGCGTCGTAGATGCTGAAGCTCGACCGCAGCCCGAGCGTGGTCGCCTCCCGGCGCAGGATCCGCACGCACGCCGAGTGGAACGTGGACACCCACATGCGGTTCGCGGCCGGGCCGACCAGGCCCTCGACACGCTCGCGCATCTCGGCGGCGGCCTTGTTGGTGAACGTGATCGCCAGGATCTCGCCCGCCCGCGCCCGGCCCGTGGCCAGCAGGTAGGCGATGCGGTGTGTGAGCACGCGCGTCTTGCCCGACCCGGCGCCGGCCACGATGAGCAGCTGCCCGCCCTCGTGCACCACGGCGGCCCGCTGCTGCGGGTTGAGCCCGTCCAGCAGCTCGTCGGGGTCGAGGTGCGCATACGCCCCGCGGGCGCGTGGTGCCTCCGACTCGTGCGGCAGGCCGGCCAGCCAGTCCGGTTCAGCGGGCACGGCCGACTCGCCGGGGTCGCCGCCGTCCGGCGCGTCGTCCCACCGCGGGGCGGTGCGCGGCAGGCGCGCCTCGTCACCCGGCGCCGCCGGGTCGAGGCCGGGCAGGGAGAGGCTGTCGAAGAGGGAAGTCATCGCCCCTAAGCCTAGGCGGGCTCACCGACACTGCCGACGGGCCGCGCGGTCCGGGTCGTCACAGACTGGAGGTGTTCCCGGTCATATGGGTGGACAAGTGTGTGGACGGGGCAGTCCGTCGGATCAGCAAGGAGTCGCCGCAATGAGGTTCGCACCGGATCAGCCGGCCGATCCGCCCCGGGGCCTGCGTGGCCTCCCCCACCCCGTCGCCGCGGTGGTGGGCGGCGGCGGGGTGTACGGGGCCACCCAGGTCGGCGTCGGCTACGCGCTGGAGCAGCACGGGTTCGTGCCCGACCTGATCGTGGGCACGTCCGTGGGCGCGTTCAACGGCGCGGTGGCCGCCGCGCACCCCGGCAGCGCCGCGCGGTCGCTGGCCCTGACCTGGACGGGGCTGCGGCGCCGGGAGGTGTTCCCCTTCGGCCTGCGCTCGTTCCGGGCGGGCCTGTTCGCCGACGCCGGGCTGCGCCGGCTGATCCGGCGCGCGGGGCTACCGCCCCGGATCGAGGACCTGCCCGTCCGCTTCATCGCCGTCGCCACCGACCTCGCCAGCGGCGAGCAGGTGCTGCTGGACCACGGCGACCTGGAGTCGGCCCTGCTGGCCAGCGCCGCCATCCCGGGCGTCCTGCCCGCGGTGGTCCGCGACGGGCAGACGCTGGTCGACGGCGGCGCCGTGGCGCACGTGCCGGTCCTCGCCGCCCGGCAGGCCGGGGCCGCGAGCGTCGTGGTCGTGGTGACCGGGCGGGAGGCGCTGCCGCTGAGCACCACGACCCCGCCGCGGCGGGCCGAGGCCGTCGCCGCCCGCGCCGGGCTGTTGATGATGCACCACCAGATCGAGCGCGACCTGCGGGACGTGGCGCGGGAGATCCCGACCGTCGTGCTGCCGACCGGTGTGGCGGCCTGGCCGGCGATGTGGGACTTCAGCCACTCCCGGCGGCTGATCGACGCCGCGCTGGACTCGGCGAGCCGGTTCCTCGACGAGCTGGTCATCACCGGCCCGGGCCTGTACCGGCGCGAGCCCGTCGCGGCCGCGCCCGGCGGCGTCCCCGAGCGACGGGCCGGAGGCGGTCGATGAGCACCGTCGCCTTCCTGAACATCGGCATGCACGGGTACGTCAACCCGACGCTCCCGGTCGTGGCCGAGCTGGTCCGCCGGGGCCACACGGTGACGTACCACACGACCCCCGCGTTCGCGGCGCAGATCGAGGCCGCGGGCGCCCGGGTCCATCTCTACCCCGGGGGCGACCTGCCCCTGCCGGACCCGCCCATCCCGCTGGCCATGATGGCGGGGTTGGCGCACGCCGCCGTCGGCCTGCTGCCCTCGGTGCTCACCGACCTCCGCGCCGCCCGGCCCGACCTCGTGGTGCACGGCGCGGCCTGCCCGTGGGGCGCCGTCGCCGCGCGCGAGCTCGGGGTGCCCGCGGCCGCGACGTTCACCACGTTCGCGTTCAACCGGCAGGTACCCAGCCCCGGACGGATGTCCACGGAGCTGCTGGCCGCGGCCGCGGCGCACCCCGGCATCGCCGGCGGCTACGCCCGGGCCCGCTGGGCCCTGAACCGCGGCTACGACACCGGCGGGCTGCCGCTGACCGACCTGATGGACGCGCGCGAGCCGCTCAACCTCGTCTTCACCTCCCGCGCGTTCCAGCCGGGCGCCGACGCCTTCGACGCGTCCTTCCGGTTCGTCGGGGCGAGCGTGGGCTCCCGGCTGCCGGACCCGGCGTTCGCGGCGGACCGGCTCGAGAGCCCGGTCCTGTACGCGTCCCTGGGCACGGTGTTCGACGCCGGCCCGGGGCTGCTGCGCACCTTCGCCACCGCGCTGGCGCCGCTGGGCGGCACCGTCGTGGTCTCCACCGGGCACACGGACCCCGCCGACCTGGGCGAGCTGCCGGCCAACGTGCTCGCCCGCCCGTCGGTGCCGCAGCTCCAGGTGCTGGCCCAGGCCGCGCTCTTCGTCACCCACGGCGGCATGAACAGCGTGAACGAGGCGATGCTGGCCGGCGTCCCGACGCTCGTGGTGCCGCAGGGCGCCGACCAGCCGCTCGTGGCCCAGCGGGTGGTCGAGCTCGGCGCGGGCCTGGCCCTCGGCACGCAGGACGCGACGCCCGAGTCCGTGTACACGCTGGCCCGGCGGCTGCTCCGGGAGCCCCGCTTCCGGGCGGCGGCCGGTGTGCAGCGGGACGCCCAGGAGGAGGCGGGCGGCGCGCTGCGGGCCGCGGACGAGCTCGAGCGGTACCTCGCCGGGGCACGCGGGGGCGCGCCCGCCGGCCCAGGACGGGAGGGCTGAGGCGTGTCGACCGCCGTCGTCGCGCTGCTCGTGCTCGCCGGTCTGTCGGAGAGCGCCGGGCGTGTGCTGCCCCTGGTGGCTCGCCGGCCCCGGCTCTCCCCGCGGCTCCTGGTCGCACTGATGACCACCGGCACGGTGGTCGAGGGAGCGGTCGTCGCCCTGTGGCCGCCGGCCGCGTGGGCGCTGGCCGGCTGGGTCCAGCCGGGCACGCTGCCCGGGCCCACCCTGACCTGGACGCCCGCGCTGGTCGCACCGATGCTGCTGGCCGCGATCCTCGCGTTCCCCCTCCTCGGGCCGTTCCTGCACCTCCTGCTCGTGGTCGGGGTCGGCGCGGGCCTGGCCGGCCCGCTCGCCGAGGCGTCCGGGCTCGGCTGGTGGGCCGCCGCCGCGTGCGTCGCCGGGGCCGGGCTGGGCCTCGCCGCCACCGTCGAGGTGGTCCGGCGGCTGACCGCGCGGCTCATGGCCGGCGCGCGGGAGGTGCCCGCATGACCGAGCTGCTCCCCCTACTCCTCGTGCTGGCGATCGGCCCGTTCCTGCTCGCCGAGGGCCTGCTCGCCCGCTACGAGCTGATGGTCTACACGGTCGGCTGGCGCACGCAGGTCCCGGCGCTGCCCGCGAACCTGCCCTACGCGCGGGGCGCGGAACCGGGCCGCCCGCCCGACGCCTACCTGGTCTACCTCGACGGCATCGGCAAGCGTCGCTTCACCGACACGCGCGACGGCGGCCAGCTCGTCCAGGCCGTGATCGCCGGGGCACCCGAGCTGCGGGTGCTGGGCCAGGTCCAGCCGTACTCCCCGCTGGCGGACCCGCTGGTCGGGCGGCCGGTGTGGGACTGGCTGCGGCGACACATCGGCATCACGCTGTTCCTGCACAACGTGATGCAGACCTTCGTGGCGGCCGACCGCCGCTACCGCCCGCTCTACAACCGCGCCGTGGGCGGGCAGACCGCCGAGCAGCTCCGGCTCGCCGGCTACGAGCCCGGCAGCGGCATCCCGGTGGTGCTGCTCGGCTACAGCGGCGGCGCCCAGGTGGCGCTCGGCGCCGTCGAGGAGCTCTGGACCCAGCTGCGCGCCCCGGTGTGGCTGATCACGCTCGGCGGGTTCCACAACGGCGCCAACGACCTCACCCATGCGGCCGGGCTGCACCGGCTCACCAGCGGCAACGACTGGATCGAGCAGGTGAGCACCTGGCTGTTCCCCGAGCGGTGGCGGCTGCTGCGCCGCAGCCCCTGGAACCGGGCCCTGGCGGCCGGGAAGGTGCGCGTGCACCGGCTCGACCCCGCGACCCACGTCGGGCCGCTGAGCTACATCAGCCCGACGGCGAAGCTCGAGGACGGCAGCAGCCACCTCGACCGCACCACCGAGACGGTCGTCGAGATCATCCGCGAGGAGTGCCGAAAGGCCCGCCGAACCACCGGATGAAAATGCCCGGAACGATTGTGTGCGACGTTCCCGCACCCATCCGGAAAAGGTCACGGATATCAACCTCGGGGTGGGGTGATGTTCGGGTGATGTTTCGCGTCGGAGGTATCGTCCGGCGCCGCGGGTGAATCGCCGTGTTCACCCGCTCCCCGGGTTTCTGGCGCGCGCTGCGGGAGCAAGACTTTCCTCATGCATTCCGACGCTCCACACGTTCTGGTGATCATCCAGAACCTGCCGTTCAGGATCGACCGCAGGGTCCGGTCCGAGTGCCGCGCGCTGACCGACGCCGGGTACCGCGTGAGCGTCGTCTGCCCGCAGGAGAACCCCGACGAGCCCGCCCGGTCCCAGGTGGACGACACGACCGTCTACTCGTACGCCCCGCCCCCGGACTCCCGCGGCGTCATGGGCTATGTCCGCGAGTTCGTCGTCTGCTGGTGGCGGACGGCGCGGGCCTCGGCCCGCGTGCACCGCGACGCGCCGTTCCAGGTGATCCAGGCGTGCAACCCGCCGGACACCTACTGGCTGCTCGCCCTGCTCTGGCGGCTGCGGCGCGGGGTGCGCTTCGTCTACGACCAGCACGACCTGTGCCCCGAGGTGTACATCGCGAAGTTCGGCCGGCAGGACCTGCTGTACAAGGCGCTGCTGCTCCTGGAGCGCGCGACGTACCGCACCGCCGACCACGTGATCTCGACGAACGGCTCGTACCGGCAGATCGCGCTGGAGCGCGGCAGGGTCGACCTGAGCCGCAGCTCGGTGGTGCTCAGCACGCCCGACGCCGACCTGATGCGCAAGGGCGACCCCGAGCCGGGGGCTCGTGACCTCGGCAAGCACCTCGTGTGCTACGTGGGGATCATGGGCTCGCAGGACGGCGTGGACCGGCTGCTGGCCGCCGTCGAGCACGTGGTGCGCGTGCGCGGCCGCACCGACGTGCGCTTCGCGCTGCTCGGGTTCGGGGACGCGCTGGAGGAGCTGCGCGCGGACTGCACGCGCCGCGGGCTGGACCTCTGGGTGCACTTCACCGGCCGGGTCGACCACGAGGCCATCGGGCGATGGCTGTCCAGCGCGGACCTGGGCGTCACGCCGGACCCGCCGAGCGAGTTCAACGACCGCTCCACCATGAACAAGACGCTCGAGTACATGGCGCACGAGCTGCCCGTGGTGGCGACGGACCTGACCGAGACCCGCCGCAGCGCGGGCGACGCGGGCCGGTACGTCGCCGGGAGCGACCCCGCGGCGTTCGGCGACGCGATCCTCGAGATCCTCGACGACCCCGACCGCGCCCGGACGATGGGCCTGGCCGGGCGCGCCCGGATCGAGGGCGAGCTGTCCTGGCGCCGGCAGGCGGAGACCTACGTGCGGGTGTTCGACACGGTGACGGGCCACGCGCGCGCATTGTCCGAGAAGCACGGATGAATGCCGGTCGCGGCATTTCCGGCGCCCTTCGCGCATTTCTTTTTCACCCCTGGGTGAAACCCGCTCCGGGTGAATAAACGTCGAGCACGGGTGATTTCGAAAGGCCCCGGCCAGTTCGCCGCGAGGCCGGGACGTACATTGATCGAAGCCAGGATGACAACACTCCGGGCCGATCCGAGCTGATACCGGAAGAAGGCAGCATGGACCAGAGACTCTTGCGGGCGGCCGTGGTGGGCGCCGGCTACTGGGGACCCAACCTGGCACGCAACTTCGCGGCGTCCGACCGCTGGGAGCTGGCCGCCGTCTGCGATCTCGACGCGGACCGCGCCTCCCGGGTGGCCCGCGCGAACGGCCGGGCCGACGTCGAGACGTCGCTCGACGCGCTGCTCGCCCGGGACGACATCGACGCGGTGGCCATCGCCACGCCCGCCCGGACGCACCACGCGATCGCGCTGGCCGCGCTGCGCGCCGGCAAGCACGTGGTGGTCGAGAAGCCGATCGCCGACCGCGCGGCGGCGGCCACCGAGATGGTCGCCGCGGCGCGGGACCGCGGCCTGGTGCTCATGACCGACCACACCTACTGCTACACCCCGGCGGTCCGGAAGATTCGCGAGCTCGTGGCGAACGGCGACCTGGGTGAGATCCTCTACATCGACTCCGTACGGATCAACCTCGGCCTGGTCCAGCCCGACGTCGACGTGTTCTGGGACCTGGCGCCGCACGACCTCTCGGTGATCGACTTCATCCTGCCCGGCGGGCTGCAGCCCGAGTCGGTGGCGGCGCACGGCGCCGACCCGATCGGCGCGGGCAAGTCCTGCGTGGGCTACCTGGTGCTGCCCCTGCCGGGCGGCGCCGTCGCGAGCGTGCACGTGAACTGGCTCAGTCCCACCAAGGTGCGGCGGATGACCATCGGCGGGTCGCGCCGCACGCTCGTGTGGGACGACCTGAACCCGCAGCAGCGGATCAGCGTCTACGACCGCGGCGTGGACCTGGAGACCCAGGCGTTCGACAGCCTGGAGCGCCGGGCCGCCACGATCTCCTACCGCCTGGGCGACACCTGGTCGCCGGCCCTGGAGGAGCGCGAGGCGCTCGGGTCCATGGTGGGCGAGCTCGCCGAGGCGATCCAGGGCGAGCGCCCGGCCCTGACCGACGGCGCCGCGGGCCTGCGCGTGCTCGACGTGCTGGAGGCCGCGGACCGCAGCCTCGCCACGGGCGGCGGCGTGACGCGGGTCGAGACCGGCGCACGCACGCCGGTGCTCGCGGGCGGGCCGACCAAGGACGGAGCGGCCGCATGAGCGCGCTGAGCGGGGCGCGGGTGCTGGTCACGGGCGGCGCGGGATTCATCGGCAGCCACCTGGTCGACGAGCTGGTGCGCCGGCGCGCGGCGTCGGTCACCGTGGTCGACAACCTGGTCAACGGCCGGCGCGAGAACCTGGCCCACCACCTGGGAGACACCGACGGGCACGGCCCGGTACGGCTCGTCGCGGACGACATCCGGAGCGAGGCCGCACTCGCGCTGGTCGACGACGCGGACGTCGTCTTCCACCTGGCCTGCCTGGGGGTGCGGCACAGCCTGCACGACCCGCGGGAGAACCACGAGGTCAACGCGACCGCCACGCTGGAGCTGCTCGAACGGGCCCGCGCGGCGGGCGTGGGCCGCTTCGTCCACGTGAGCTCCAGCGAGGTGTTCGGCACCGCGCAGTACGCCCCGATGGACGAGCGGCACCCGACCTGGCCCGAGACGGTCTACGGCGGGTCCAAGCTCGCCGGGGAGGCGTACGCGCGTGCCGCGTTCCGCACCCACGGCATGCCCGTCGTGGTGGTCCGGCCGTTCAACACCTTCGGCCCGCGCAGCCACTTCGAGGGCGACAGCGGCGAGGTGCTGCCCCGCACCATCGTGCGCGCCCTGTGCGGCCTGCCCGCGTTCGTCTACGGCGACGGCGAGCAGACGCGCGACTTCCTGCACGTGAGCGACACCGCGCGGGGCCTGGCGGACATCGCCGAGTGCGACGCCGCCGTGGGCCGCACCGTGAACGTGGGCTCGGGCGCCGAGGTGACCGTCAACGAGCTGGTGACCACGGTCGCGCGGCTCGCCGGGCGGCCCGACCTGGAGCCGGAGCGGCTGGAGGCCCGCCCGGGCGACGTCCGCCGCCTGCTGGTGGACAACACGCTGGTCCGGGAGCTGACCGGGTTCGAGCCGCGGACCACCTTCGAGCAGGGGGTCGCCGACCTGGTCGACTGGTTCCGCGGCCGGCCCGAGAGCCCGCAGGAGATGCTGAGCCGGATCGAGGACCGCAACTGGGTCGCGCCCGCGAGCGCCACGACCGCCCCCGCGGGGGTGGTCGCATGACCGCCGTGGAGGAGGGCCTGCACCGCGTCGACGTCATGAAGCCGTGGCTGGGCGCCGAGGAGATCGCCGCGGTCACCGAGGTGATCGAGTCCGGCTGGGTGGCCCAGGGCCCGCGGGTCGCCGCGTTCGAGACGGCGTTCGCCGACGCGATGCGCGCCCGCGCCGCCGTCGCGACGTCGAGCTGCACCACGGCGCTGCACCTCGCCCTGGTCGTCGCGGGCATCCGGCCCGGCGACGACGTCGTGGTGCCGTCGTTCTCGTTCGTCGCCACCGCGAACGCGCCCACGTACGTGGGCGCGCGCCCCGTCTTCGCGGACGTGGACGCCGCCACCGGGAACCTCACCGCCGAGACGGTGGCCGCCGCCCTCACGCCCGCCACCCGCGCGGTGATCGCGGTGGACCAGGCCGGCGTGCCGGTCGACCTCGCCGCGATCCGCGAGCTGTGCGACCCGCTCGGCATCGTGGTGGTCGAGGACGCCGCGTGCGGCGCCGGCTCGACCTACCACGACCGTCCGGTCGGGGCGGGTGCCGAGATCGTCGCCTGGTCCTTCCACCCCCGCAAGATCCTCACCACCGGCGAGGGCGGGATGATCACCACCAGCCGCCCGGACTGGGCCGCTCGTGCGCGACGCCTGCGCGAGCACGCCATGAGCGTCTCCGCGGCGGACCGGCACGCCGCCCTCGTCTCCCCGCCGGAGGAGTACGACGAGGTCGGGTTCAACTTCCGGATGACCGACCTGCAGGCCGCCGTCGGCCTGGTGCAGCTCGGCCGTCTCCCCGAGATCGTCGCCCGGCGGCGCGAGCTCGCCGCCCGCTACCGCGCCGAGCTGGCGGACGTGCCCGGCCTGCGCCTCGTCGAGGACCCGGCCTGGGGCCGGGCCAATGTGCAGTCGCTGTGGGCCGAGGTGCTGCCCGGGTACCGCCTGGACCGGGAGGGGCTGCTCCTGGCCCTCGCCTCGGCGGGCATCTCGGCGCGCCGCGGCATCATGGCCGCGCACCGGCAGCCGGCTCACGCGGGCCGCGGCCACGTGCCGCTGCCCGTGACCGAGCGGCTCACGGACCGCACGCTGATCCTGCCCCTGTTCCACCAGATGACGGACGCCGAGCTGGGCCGCGTGGTCGAGGTGCTCCGCGGGTACGGGGGGCAGTGAGGTGGCGGCGAGCTGGGGCGGGCCGCTGCTGCTGGTGGGGGCGAGCGGGCTGGCCCGCGAGGTGCTTCCCGTCGTCGCCGAGGCCGGGCACGACGTGCTCGGCGTGCTCGACGACCGCTACGCCGATCTGCCGCCCACCGTCGGCGGGGCGCCGGTGCTGGGGCCGGTGAGCTCCGCCGCGGAGCACCCCGGCGCCCGCCTGCTGCTGTGCGTCGGCCCGAGCCGCACCCGCGCCGCCGTGCACGCGCGGCTCGACGCGGGCGCCACGTACGCGCGGGTGGTCGATCCGTCGGTGCGCAACCCTGCCGGCTGCCCGGTCGGGGAGGGCTCCGTGCTGCTGGCCGGCGTCACGATCACCGCGGACGCCGTGCTCGGCGCGCACGTGGTCGCGATGCCCGGGGTGACGGTCACGCACGACTGCGTGCTGGACGACTTCGCGACGCTCGCCGCCGGGGTCTCCCTGGGCGGGGGCGTGCGCGTGGGCCGTGCCGCCTACCTGGGCATGAACGCCTCGGTGCACCCCGGCGTCCGGATCGGCGCGGGCGCCGTGGTCGGCATGGGGGCCGTGGTCCTGACCGACGTGCCGGACGGCGAGACCTGGGCCGGCGTGCCGGCCCGGCGGCTGGTCCGCGAGGTGGCGCGATGACCACGGTCCGGACCCCGCTCCCCCTGCGCACCCGCCCGCTCGTCTCGGTGGTGGTGCCGCACTACAACTACGGGCAGTACCTCCCGACCTCCGTCGGCTCCGTGCTCGCCCAGGAGGGCGTGGACGTCGAGGTGATCGTGGTCGACGACACCTCGACCGACGGGAGCGTCGCCGTCGCGCGCGAGATCGCCGCGTCGGACCCGCGCGTGACGCTGGTCGAGCACGAGCGGAACATGCGGCACATCCGCACCTACAACGACGGGCTCGGCCGGGCCCGCGGCGACTACGTGGTGCTCCTGTCCGCCGACGACGCCCTCGCGCCCGGCGCGCTCGCCCGTGCCGCCGCCCTGCTGGAGCACGACCGGCGGATCTCGCTGGTCTACGGCCTCGTGACCGACTTCGACGGCGCACCGCCCGCGTTCACGCCCACCCGGAGCTGGTGGACCGTCTGGGAGGGCGAGCAGTGGGTGGGCCACGTCGCCCGCCGCGGACGCAACATCCCGACCAACCCCGAGGTCGTGATGCGCCGGTCCGTCTACGACGCGATCGGCGGCTACGAGGCCGCGCTGCCGCAGGCGGCGGACATGTACATGTGGCTGCAGGCCGCCGCGCGCGGCCGGATCGGCCGCGTCAACGGGCCGGTCCAGGCCTACTACCGGCAGCACGACGCGAACATGCACAACGTCCAGTTCGGCGGGAACCTCGACAACTGGCGCTCCGTGCTCGGGACCTTCGACCTGTTCTTCCGCGAGGACGGGCACCTGCTGCGCCGGCCCGACCGGCTGCGCGCGCGGGCCGACGCCGCCGTCGCGCGCGAGGTGGTGCTCGCCTCCACGCTGCTGCCCCCGGGGCCCGACGGCGCCGAGCACCGCGCGCAGCTCCTGAAGCTCGCCCAGGAGGCCGATCCCGGCGTCGTCCGGTCGCCCGCCTGGCAGTGGGCCCGCCTGGCCGGGCGCGCCGCGCACCGGTCCCGGCTCGGTGTCGAGGCCGTCGAGTCGCTGCGCTGGAAGGTCCGCGGCCAGCTCCTCGCGAGGTTCGGGACATGAGCGAGGGCGCCACCCTGAGCGGCCGTGTCGGGAACGCCCTGCGCTGGAGCACCACCGGCACGGTCGTGGTGCGGCTGGGCAACCTCGGCCTGGGCATCGTCATCGCCCGCATCGTGTCGCCGGAGGAGTTCGGCCTGTACGCGATCGCCCTGACGGTGCAGAGCGTGGTCATGGCCCTGGCGGACCTCGGTCTGAGCGCCGACCTCGTGCGCAGCCCCGACTTCGAGCGGCGCACCGGCCCCGTCGCGGTGCTCGGCCTGGTGACCGGCGGCACGCTCACCCTGGTCACCGCGCTGTCCGCGCCCGCGCTCGCGTCGGCGATGGGCGGCCCCGGCGCGGCCGGTCCCATCGCGATCCTGGCCGCGACGTTCCTGCTTGCCGGGGTCGGCGTCGTCCCGTTCGCCACGCTCCAGCGGCGCCTCGACCAGCAGGGGTTGTTCCGCTCGAACGCCGTCGACTTCGGCGTGGGCGCCGTCGTGACCCTCGTGCTGGCGGTGCTCGGCTACGGCCTGGTCGGCCTGGCGGTGGGCCGGGTCGTCGGCCAGGCCTGCGGCGTGGCCGTGCAGTTCTGGCTCACCCGCACCCGGCTGCGCTTCTCGTGGGACCCGACGGTCGCCCGGTCGGTGCTCGCGTTCGGGCTGCCCGTCGCGGCCGCGAACCTGCTGTCCTGGGTGCTGCTGTCGGTCGACCGCGTGGTGCTCGGCAACACGGCCGGCGCCGTCGAGCTCGGGTACTACGTGCTCGCCGCGAACATCTCGACGTGGCCCATGACGCTGGTGGGCCAGGCCCTGCGGTCGGTCACGCTGCCCGCCTTCTCGCAGGTGCGCGAGCGTGCCCGCGCCGCGCTCGTGCCGCTGCTCGGGCCCGTCTGGTGGGCCGTCGTGCTGGCGGCGGCCATGCTCGCCGCGCTGGCCCACCCGGTGGTCGTGCTCGTCTACGGCGCCCGGTGGGAGCCGGCCGCGCAGATCCTGGTGCCGCTGGCCGTGGTCGGCGCCGTGCGCGTCGTCTCGGACGTCCTGGCCGGCTACCTCTACGCCCTGGGCCGCTCGCGCGGGGTCCTCGCGGTGCAGGTGGTCTGGCTGGTGGCCCTGGTGCCCGCCGTCGTGCTCGGCGCGCGAGCGGCCGGGAGCATCGGCGTCGCCGTCGCGCAGGCCGCCGTCTCCGTGGGCGTGCTGGTGCCCGCCTACCTGGTGCTGCTGCGCCGGTCGCGGGACGAGGTCGGCGCGTTGGCCTGGGCCCTGGCCCTGCCGGGGCTGGCCGGGGCCGCCGCCGTGGCCGCGGGCCTGCTGGCCGCCGGCCAGGTCGACGACCCGCTGCTCGGCGGCCTGCTCGCCGGCGCGGTCACGTTCGCCCTCTACACGGCCGCCACGCTCGCCTGGGTGCGCCCGCGCTGGCGCGCCGCCCGCACGGCCCTCGACGGTCCGGACGAGGCGGCCGACGCAGCGCCGGACACCGTGCCCGACGAGACACCGGACGAGGCGCCGGACCTTCTGCCGGACGCCGTCCCGGCTGCCCGACCGAGAGGAACGACCCGATGACCGAGACCACGACAACGACCTCCCCCGCGCCGTCGCGGGAGCCCGTGCCCTTCCTGGACCTGGGCGCCCAGACCGCCGAGGTGGAGGGCGACGTCCGCGAGCGCTGGGACGAGATCCTGCGCACGTCCGGCTTCGTGCTGGGACCGGACGTCGAGCGGTTCGAGCGCGAGTTCGCCGCCTACAGCGGGGCGCAGCACGCCGTCGGCGTGGGCAACGGCACGGACGCCCTGGAGATCGGCCTGCGGGCTGCCGGGATCGGCCCGGGCGACGAGGTGATCGTGCCGGCCAACACGTTCTTCGCGACGGCGGAGGCGGTGCTGCGCTGCGGCGCCCTGCTGGTGCCCGCCGACGTCGACGACGACTTCCTGCTGGACCCCGAGGACGTGGCCGGCCGGCTGTCGGCACGCACCCGGGCCGTCGTCGGCGTGCACCTGTACGGGCAGATGGCGCCGGTGACGCAGCTGCGCGAGCTGGTGGGCCCCGACGTCCTCCTGGTCGAGGACGCCGCCCAGTCCCAGGGCGCGAGCCGGGACGGGTTCCGCTCGGGCGGCGCGGGCGACGTGGCCGCGACCAGCTTCTACCCGGGCAAGAACCTGGGCGCGTTCGGCGACGGCGGCGCGGTGCTGACGTCGTCCGACGACGTGGCCGAGCGGGCCCGCCGCCTGCGCAACCACGGCGGCGTCAACCGCTACGAGCACCTGGAGGTGGGCGCCAACTCGCGCCTCGACTCCCTCCAGGCCGCCGTGCTGTCCGCGAAGCTGACGCGGCTCGACGCGTGGAACCTGCGGCGGTCGGAGGCCGCGGCGCGGTACGGGGCTCTGCTCGCCGACGCGTTCGCCGACGTGCCGGAGCTCGTGGCGCCGCGCGAGCTGTCGGGGGCCACGCACGTGTGGCACCTGTACGTGGTGCGCACGCCGCACCGGCCCGCGGTGTCCGCGGCGCTGTCGGCGGCCGGCATCGGGCACGGCATCCACTACCCCGCCCCGGTCCACCTCCTGCCCGCGACGGCGCACCTGGGCTTCCGCCCCGGCACCGCCCCGCGGGCCGAGGCGCACGCCGGGCAGATCCTCTCGCTGCCGATGTTCCCGGGGATCACCGCCGACCAGCAGGAGCACGTGGTGCGCACGCTGCGCGACGCCGTGACGGGGCGAACCGCACGCCCGGGGGTGGCCTGATGAGCGCCGGCGGGGCCGGGCGCCTCGACCACGCGGCCGCCGCGTGGCGCGCCCGGGTGGACCGCGACGCCACGGGCGGGCCGGGGCTCGGCGCCCGGGCCGTGCGCACGCTCGCGTCCTGGGTCCCGTCGCCGCTGGCGCCCAGGTCGTACCGGCGGCGGCCGCCGTCGGCCCCGCAGCTGCGCCCCCGGGTCTCGGTGGTGGTGCCCTGCTACGACTACGGCCGGTTCCTGCCGCAGACGGTGGGCAGCCTCGTGACCCAGGAGGGGGTCGACGTCGAGGTGATCCTCGTCGACGACGCCTCCACGGACGACAGCCTCGCCGTCGCGCGCGCCCTGGCGGCCGAGCACCCGGGCGTGACGGTGCTGGCGAACGAGCGCAACCTGGGCCAGGTCGAGTCGTTCAACCGAGGCTGGGAGCACAGCACGGGCGAGTTCGTGGTGCGGCTGGACGCCGACGACATGCTGCCGCCCGGCGCGCTCGCACGGGCGACGGCGCTGCTGGAGCAGCACCCGGAGGTGGGGCTCGTCTACGGCCACCCGCAGCACTTCGACGACGGCACGCCGCCCGTCCCGGCGCTGGGCGAGCTGTCCTGGACCGTGTGGGACGGCCGCGCGTGGCTGGCGGAGCGCTGTCGCACCGGCGTCAGCTGCATCACCTCCCCCGAGGTGGTCATGCGCGCCGACCTGCTCAAGGACGTCGGGCCGCTGGACCCGCACCTCAGGTTCACGATGGACGTCGAGATGTGGCTGCGGTTCGCCGCCGTCGCCGACGTCGGCTACGTGGGCGGTGCCGACCAGGCGCTGCACCGCGAGCACGCGGGGAGCCTGAGCGTGAACGAGGGCTCCGGCGCGCTGCTGGACCTGCGCGCCCGCGCGGACGCGTACGACCGGCTGTTCGCCAACGTCGGCGACCGGCTCACCGGCGCCCACGGGCTGCACGACCGGGCCCGGTCCGCCCTCGCCCAGGACGCCCTGCGGTACGCGGCGGCGGCCGCCGACCGGGCGGAGCCGCCCGCGCCCTACCTGGAGCTCGCGGTCGAGGTCTGGCCGGGCTCCCGGGAGTGGCCCTCGGCCGCGCGGATCGCCCGCCGGGCGGCGCGGGCCGAGCGGACGGGACGGGCCGGGTACGGCGCCGTCGTCCGCCGCATCACCCGCCGGGCCCGGACCGAGCTGATGTACCTGCGCTGGGCCACGTCCGGCCTGTGACGGCGCCCGACGACGCGCCCGCGCCCGTGAACGACGAGGGGGACCACCGATGAACCGGCTGACCAAGGCCACCGCACGGCTCCGCCGCCTGCGCCGCGTGGGCGCGCGCGGGCTGGCCCAGCGCGTCGCCGCGCGCGCCTACCGGACGACGGACGCCGCGGCGCTCGGCTTCCAGCTCTCCGCGGCCGACATCGCCGCCGACGTCCCTCGGGCGCTCCCGACGCCGGAGCCCGTGGCCGGCGACCGCCCGCTGACCGTGGGCTGGGTGACGTCGCCGCCCGCGACGGGCTCCGGCGGCCACACCACCCTGTTCCGCATGGTCGAGGGGCTGGAGGCGCGGGGGCACAAGTGCGTCGTGTTCCTCTACGACCGGCACGGCCTGGACATCGTCCAGCGGACCGCCGAGCTGCGGCACGGCTGGCCCGGTGTGCGGGCCGAGGTCCGGGACGCACGCGCGGGCATCACCGGCATGGACGCCGTGGTGGCGTCCTCCTGGGAGTCCGCGCACGTCATCGTGGCCCGGAGCCACCGGCCCACCCACCGCCTGTACTTCATCCAGGACTACGAGCCGTACTTCTACCCGCGCGGGTCGGAGTACGAGCTGGCGGCGATGACCTACCGGTTCCCGTTCCGGCGCATCGCGCTGGGCGACATGGTGGCCGGCTGCCTCACGTCCGAGCTGGGCCAGACCAGCGACGTGGTCCCGTTCGGGTGCGACACCGACACGTACCACCTCCCCGAGGTCGAGTCCCCCCGGTCCGGGGTGGTGCTCTACGCCAAGCCCGACGTCGGACGCCGGGGCTACCTGCTCGCCCGGCTCGCCCTCGAACGCTTCCACCGGGAGCACCCCGAGCAGGAGATCCACGTCTACGGCTCGCGCCCGGCGGACCTGACGTTCCCGGTGACGTACCACGGCCGCCTCACCCCGGCGGAGCTGAACGTCCTGTACGGGCGGGTCGTGGCGGGGCTCGCGATGTCGTTCACCAACATCTCCCTCGTGGCCGAGGAGATGCTGGCCGCCGGCGTCGTGCCCGTCGTCAACGACTCGCCGCTGGCCCGCGCCGACCTGCCCAACCCGTACGTGGGATGGGCCGAGCCGACGGCGGCGGGGATCGCCGCCGGGCTCGCCGCCGCCGTCGAGCGGCCCGACGCCGCCGCGTACGCGGCGAAGGCCGCCGCCAGCGTCGTGGGCCGGTCCTGGGGCCCGGCGCAGGAGGCGGTGGCCCGCATCGTGGAGGACGAGGTCCGTGGCGCGGCGCACGGCTGACGGCCGGCGGCCCGGGTCAGCGGCGCCGGGCGCGCGTCTCGAGCACGGCGATGAGCGCGAACGTGGCGCTCGCGCCGAGCAGGCCCGCCATCCCGGCGGCCCGCACGGTCGAGCCCCCCACCTGGTGCACGACCAGGGACTCCGGGGCGACCGTCACGGTGATGTCGTTGACGGGCACCACCCCGGCGTCGCGCTGCAGGCGGTCCAGCTCGTCGGCGATCTGCGCGACGATCTCGTCCTGCCGGGCCCCGACCTCCTCGGCGGTGGCGGCGACGACCTCGACGTACAGCACCTGCTGGGCGAAGTTGGGGGCCCACTGGCCGCCCGTGTCGGGCAGCCGGATCGACCAGCCGTCGCGCAGCCCCTCGCCCACCAGGGTCGCGTCGGGCGAGGCGTACTTGGTCACCTCGTCGGGCCCGGCCACGGCCTTGGCGACCGCGCCGGCCGTGATGATCAGGTCCTCGGACGTGGTGCGCAGCGCGTTCGGGTAGGTCTTGCTCGCGGGTGCGAGGAAGACGACCTGGGTACGGCTCCAGTACACGCCGTCGTCCAGCGTGGTGGTGTACACGAGCCCGAGCGTGACCGCGGCCCCCGCGAGCAGGACGGGCCAGCGCCGCAGCGCCGCACGTATCAGGTCCCACAACGTCATAGCTTCTCCGCGATTTCCTGGAGCGGGCGAAATTCGCGCCGGAGTTCCGCGACTCGTTCCTTTACCCGCCCTCGGCACGATACCTTTGTCGAGCGCGGCGTGATACGCCCGGAAAGGGTGAACAAATGTCATTCCTCGACGTGATTGCAGCTTTGGGCCGGCGGTGGATCGTCACCGTCGTGGGCCTGCTCGCGACCGCCGGCCTCGTGTACGGCGCGAGCACCATCGAGCCGCCGGTCTACACCGCCCGCGCGCTGGTCCTGCTGGTGCCGTCCGAGCAGGTCGTCGGCGAGGGCGGCAACCCGTTCCTGGCCCTCGGCGGGCTCGACCTGCCCGCCCGCGTGGTGGTCGCGTACTACGAGAGCGACGTGGCCAAGGAGCGGTTCAGCTCGGGCTCGGCCGACGCCGAGTACGTCGTGGCCATCGAGGAGTCGACCCGCGGCCCGGTGATCTCGGTCGACGTGACCGACGTCAGCCCCGCGGCCACCCTCGAGACCCTGGAGCTGCTCACCTCGTCGATCCCCGTCGAGCTGGAGCGCCTCCAGGAGGAGGTCGACGCCCCGAAGAACACCGTCGTCTCGACGCTGGTCCTCGCCAAGGACGAGCGGGCGAAGACGGACAACAGCGGCACGGTGCGCATGGTCATCGCCGCCGGCGGCATCGGGCTCGTGGCGACCGTGGTCGCGGCCGTGGCGGTCGACGGGCTGGTCCGCAGCCGGACGCGGGGACGCAGGCAGGCCGCTCCGGAGGGCCCCGGCGCGGACCCGGCCGTGCCGGCGCCGTCCGCAGCCGGTTCGTCGAGCTCGGGGCCCAAGCCGGCCGGGCCGAACCCGGACGCCAAGGCCGACGCCAAGCCGGCCAAGCCCGCGACCGTGCGGCTGCCCGCCGTGCGGCCGCCGTCGGTGCAGCCGCCGGCGAGCCGGCCGGCGGACGACCGGGCCCTGCCGTCCTGGCCCAACCTCCCGCTCGACTCACGTGACCGCCGCAGGGACGACGCGTCCGCCCGGGCCTCCTCCGCGGAGTCCCGGTGACCCAGGCCCGGCCTGCCGCCGTCCAGCGGCATGCCTCGCCGCCGCGGCCGGTGCCGCGGCGGCCGGTGCGGTTCGACGTCGTCACCTGGCTCTCGGTCTACCTGCTCCTGCTGTTCGCCGTGCCCTCCAAGCTGGTGATCGGGCCGCTCGGCAGCGCGGGCGCACCGTCGATGGCCGTCGGCCTCGCCAGCCTGCTGCTGTGGGTGCTCACCGGCGTAGGGGCCGCCCGCCCGAGGCTGAGCGGGCCTCGGCTGATCCGGGTCTCGCTCGCCCTGTTCCTGTTCAGCGTCGGGGTCACGTACGTCATCGCCATGTCCCGGCCCGTGGTGTCCAACGAGATGAGCCCCGCCGACGTCGCGATCCTGGCGCTGCTCGCCTGGTCCGGCGTGCTCCTGCTGGCGCACGACGGCATCACGTCGGCCGCCCGGCGCGACACGCTCGTGTGGCGGCTGGCCCTCGCGAGCGGAGCCCTGGCCGTGCTCGGGCTGGCACAGTTCGTGCTCGGCGAGCTGCTCGTGGACCGGCTCGCCCTGCCGGGCCTGACCCTCACGGCGCCCTACGAGCTCGGCGAGCGCAACGGCCTGATCCGCCCGCAGGGCACCGCGACCCACGCGATCGAGTACGGCGTGCTCGTGACCATGCTGCTGCCGCTGACCCTGCACGTCGGCTTCGAGCACACCGAGCGCAGGCCGCTGGTGCGGTGGGCACCCGCCGCGGCGACGCTCGTGCTGGTGCCCCTGTCGGGCTCCCGGTCCGCGTACGTGGGCGCCGCCATCGGCCTGGTCATCCTGCTCCTCGGCTGGAAGGGCTCCCGGCGCCGGATCATGCTCGGCGTGACCGCCGTCGGCGCCCTGGCGGGCCTGGTGGTCGCGCCGGGCATGCTGTCCTCGATCCTCGGCCTGTTCACCGGCGCGTCCGAGGACCCGAGCGTCACCTCCCGGACCGGCTCGTTCGACCTGGCGGGCGAGTTCATCGCGCGCGATCCCCTGTTCGGGCGTGGGCTCGGCACGTTCCTGCCCACCTATCGGATCTTCGACAACCAGTACCTCCTGCTGCTGGTGACCGTCGGGCTGGTGGGGACCGTCCTGTTCGTCGGCATCGGCGCGGCCACGGTCCGGGTGCTGGTGCGGGTCCGCAGGCGCAGCAGGGGCACCGACGCCCGGACCTACGACCTCGCCCTGGCCCTGATGGCCTCGGTGGTCGTCGGGTTCGTCAGCCTGCTCTTCTTCGACGCCTTCGCGTTCCCGATGACGATGGGCGCGCTCTTTCTCCTGGTCGGTGTCGCGGGTTCGCTGCGCGCCCAGGCATAGGTATGCCGCATACCGCGGGAATCACCCGGAGAATCACCCGGTAATGCATTCCGCGTCCGGGGGTCGTCGTTCACGATAAACAAATGATCAATCTCTGCTTTCACGGCATCGGGACGCCGCCGCACGACGCCCCGGCCGAGGAGGCCGCCTACTGGATCGGCACCGACACGTTTCGGCGCGTCCTCGACGTGGTCGCCGTCCGGCCGGACGTGCGGCTCAGCTTCGACGACGGCAACGAGTCCGACGTCGAGGTGGCGCTCCCGGAGCTGGTGGGGCGCGGGCGGACGGCCGACTTCTTCGTCATCGCCGGCCGCCTGGGCCACCCGGGCTCGCTGTCCGCCGGCGACGTGCGCGCGCTGCGCCGGTCCGGGATGGGCGTGGGGTCGCACGGCATGCACCACCGGGTCTGGCGCCGGCTGCGCCCGCCGGAGCTGCGGGAGGAGCTCGTCCTGGCCCGCGAGCGCCTGGAGGACGTGCTGGAGGAGCCGGTGCGCACGGCTGCCTGCCCGCTGGGCCGCTACGACCGGACCACCCTGACCGCGCTGCGCAGGCTGGGCTACACGCGGGTCTACACCAGCGACCGGGCGCTGGCCCGGCCGGGGTCCTGGCGGCAGGCCCGGTTCAGCCTCCGCGCGACCGACACGGCCGACGACGTCGCCGCCTGGCTGCGGCACGGGGACCGCTACAGCGTCCGCGCGGCGGACCGGGCCCGGACGTTCGTCAAGGGGCTGCGCTGATGGGGGCCGAGGTCGCCGCGGTGGTCGTGACCTACAACAGCGCACGGCACGTGGACGCGCTGCTCGACAGCCTGCCCGCGGCCTTCGGCGACGTCCCGTACACCACGGTGGTGGTCGACAACGGGTCCACGGACGAGACGCTCACGCTGCTGCGGCGCCGGGGCGACTGCTCCGTCGTGGAGAGCGTCAACGACGGCTACGGGGCGGGGATGAACAAGGCGGTGCGGTACGCGCCGGAGTCGGCCGCGATCCTCGTGCTCAACCCGGACGTGGAGCTCGACGCCGACGCCGTCCCGCGGATGCTCGGCGTGCTGCACCGGCCGGGGGTCGGCATCGTGGTGCCGCGCACGCGCGAGGAGGACGGGAGCCTGTCCCGGACCCTGCGCCGCACGCCCACCGTCGCCCGGGCCGGCGGGCTGAGCTTCACGCGCCTGCCGGCCTTCGCCGAGCGGATCGAGGACCCGCGGGCCTACACCACCGAGCACCCGGTGGACTGGGCCGTCGGCGCGATCTGGCTCGTGGACCGGGAGTGCTTCGACACCCTGGGCGGGTTCGACGAGTCGTTCTTCCTCTACTCCGAGGAGACGGACTTCGCGCTCCGCGCGCGGGACCGTGGCTGGCGTTCCGTCTACACGCCGACGGCGGGCGGCATGCACATCGGCGGTGGCTCGGGCACGAGCCACGAGACGCACACCATGCTGATGCTGAACCGGGTGCGACTGATCCGGCGCCGGCGCGGCACGCGCGCGGCCTGGATGTACTACGGGGTGACCCTGCTCGTGGAGCTCCGGCGCGGCCTGCTGGGCCACCGGGCGTCGTGGCCCACGCTGCGGGCGCTGGTCCGTCCGGCCCGGCGCCCGGCGGCGCTCGGCGCGAGCGACGAGGTGCTGCCGCGATGAGCGGGCCGGTGGCGTCCGTCGTCGTGCCCGCGCACGACGAGGAGCGCACGATCGGCCGTCTCCTGGACGCGCTGTGCGCAGAGCCGGGGCTGCTGGAGGTGGTGGTGGCCTGCAACGGGTGCATGGACGGGACGGCGGGCGTGGCCGCGGGGTATCCCGTGACCGTCCTCGACCTGCCCGAGCCCTCCAAGGCCCGCGCCCTGCGCGCGGCCGACCGGGTGGCCGGCACGTTCCCGCGGGTGTACCTGGACGCCGACGTCGAGATCACCGCCGACGGCGTGGCCCGGCTCGCGGCCGCGGTGGGCCCCGGGGGTGCCGCCGTCGCGGCGCCGTCGCGCACGATGCCCCGCACGGGGGTCACGCTGCTCGCGCGCTGGTACTACGACGTCTGGGAGGCGCTGCCCACCGTGCGCTCGGGCCTGTTCGGGCGCGGGGTGCTGGCCGTGTCCCGGGCCGCCGCCGGCCGGATCGCCCGACTGCCCGAGGTGATGGCCGACGACCTGGTGCTGTCCGAGGCGTTCGACCCGCACGAGCGCGTCGTGGTGGCGGACGTCGCCGTCGTCGTGCACCCGGCGCGCACCCTGCGCGACCTGGTGCGCCGCCGGGCGCGCGTGACCACCGGGAACGTCCAGGCGGACCGGGCTGGTCTCCGCGGCGCCGAGGCACGGACCTCGCTCGGCGACCTCCGGCGGGTGGTCCGGGAGCGGCCGGGCCTGGCGCTCAAGGTGCCCGTGTTCCTCGGCGTGGTGCTGGCCGGGCGGCTGCGCGCCCGCGCGGCGGTGCGCGCGGGCGACTTCACCACGTGGGAGCGGGACGCGAGCTCCCGGGTCTGACGAGGGTCTGACGGGCGGAGGGGCTGACGGCGGAGCTGCTCAGTTGCCGCTGCCGCCGCACTCGATCGGGTCCACCGGCGTGGTGCGGCCCTCCTTGTCGGCCGTCACGGTGTGCGCCTGCCAGGTCGTCAGGGCGGGGCACAGGACGTCGACGGGCCCGTAGCCCCAGGTGTCCTGCACCACCTGTAGGTTGCGCACGCTGCCCTCGGTGCCGGCGCGGAACGCGTAGCCGCCGCCCTCGACCAGGAGCCCGTCGACGGTCAGCGACGTGTTGCCCTGGCCGCTCGGGTAGAAGAACGGCGCCGTGCCGTAGCACTCGGCGGTCTCGCGCATGATGATCCGGGTGTTCCGTACGGTCACGCTGCCGCCGCCGTAGCCCTGGATGCCGTCGCCGTGCCAGTCGTTGCAGACGTCGGGCGGCACCACCCGGATGAACGAGTCCTCCACGACGACGTCGCCGCACTGCTTGGCGCCCACGCGGATGCCCTCGGGCACGCCGTCGATCACCACGTCGCGCACCGTGAACCCGCCGTTGCCGATCACCTGCAGGTCGCCGTCCCCCGTCCGGACGTCGCTCCGGACGAACTCGGACGACTCGACCACGAGGCCCGACCCGCACACCGGGCCGGCGTCGTTGACCACCCGGGAGCCGACGGCCTGCACGCGCCGCAGGGTCACGTTCTCGGCCTCGACGGAGATGATGCCATCCGTGATCCGCAGGTCACTGACGACCTCGCCCGGCTCGGTCAGGTGGAGGTCCCCCGTGTGGGTGCGCCGCGGCGTCCAGCCCTCGGGCAGACCCGCGGTCCCGGGCCCGGGGAACGTGGTGGGGACGGCGTCGTCGGCCGAGGTGGTGCCGTCGCCCACGGGTCCCCCCATGGCGGACGGCGCGGCCTGCCCCGCCGTCGGCCCGGACCCGGCAGGGTCGCGGTCCGGCGCCGTGGCGACGGTGGTGAGGACGGCGGCGACCAGCGCTCCGACTGCCCATCGGAGCGGAACCCACCAGGACGATCGGCCCATGCGAGTCATCCTGGCACGCCCGTCGTCCTCGCTCATCCTGTGGCCTGTGCCCCGGCCGCGGGCCGCGCCGCGGCGACCTGCTCGTAGAGCTCCACCATCCGGTCGACCCGCCGGTCCCACAGGTGCTCGGACACCGCGTGCTCGCGGGCGGCCTCGCCCATGCGCAGCCTCAGGTCCGGCTCCGTGACCAGCCGGCGCACCGCGGCTGCGACGTCGCGGGCGAGCTGCTCCGGCGAGTCGGCGGGCAGCAGGAACGCGCAGGCGTCGGTCACGTTCGCGCCCGGGCCGCCGCGGTCGCACACCACGAGGGGCAGCCCGTGCGACATCGCCTCGAGCGCGACGGCGCCGCCCGGCTCCCGGTAGCTCGGGAAGACGAAGACGTCGGCACGCTCGTAGAAGCGGTCGACCTCGGCGCGCGGCACCGCCCCGTGCAGCGTCACCCGATCGGTCAGCCCCAGCTCGCGCACCAGGTCGGCGCACGCCTCCCGGTCGTTGCCGTCCCCGACGACGTCGAGCACCACCGGCAGGTCGCGCAGCGCGGCCATGGCACGGATCACGTCGCGGGCGCCCTTGGTACGCACCAGCCGGCCGACGTGCAGCAGCCGCACCGGGCCGGAGCGGCCCCTGCGGTCGATCGGCGGCCGGACCGCGTGGAGGGCCACCTCGCGGAGGGTCTCGAACCGCCGCAGCCGCACGTCGCCGAGGACCTCCTGGACGTAGGGGGCGATCCCCACCACGCAGTCGGCGGACTCGTAGGTGGAGCGCAGGAGCGGGTCGTACCGCAGCCGCAGCCGGTCCAGCGCGCGCAGCCGCTGGTACCACGGGACCACCTCCTCCCGGGCGAACGCGGGCGGGGACTCCAGGCTGCCGCCGACCGGCCCGACCACCAGCGGGATGCCAAGCCCGACGACAGGGCACGGGTAGCGCATCGCCACGGGCGCCGGCTGGTGCGCCACGTCGAACCGTTCGCCCGCCGCGAGGCGGCCGCGGACCCAGCGCCGGGCCCGCACGTAGAACGGCACGTAGGCCGGCTGGAGCAGGCTGTTGAGCCGCTCCGCGCGGTGCACCAGCGGCGGCTCCGGCCACTCGACGACGCGCACGCCGGGAAGCTGCCGCGACGGCGGCACGTGGCCCTTCTTGTACGTGGACAGGAGCGTCACCGCGAACCGCTCGGACAGCAGCTGTGCCCACTGGTGGGCGAGCCACGACTCGCCCACGTCGTTGCCGTCGCACGCGGGTGCTACCAGCAGCACGCTGGCCACGCGGGAGGGTCCGACGGGTTCGTTGACAGCCACCCACCGATAGTGACTGCTGCCGCCCGTCGGACGCAGCCCCCGGCGGGGTGAGAACAGGGGTGAGAAATGCGCCTCCGGCAATCATTCGGGAATGACCGGATGAAATCAGGGGGCGCCGCCCCTTTCACCCCGGCCACCCCCGCCCGGGGACCCATTCCGGGGTCATACTCGCCGACGTGGCACATTCGAAAGATGTCGAGCTCGCTCCCGTCACGACGGACGACCTGCCGCGTGTGGGCGAATTCCTGAGCGTTTACCTCGACGATTCCCTCACCCCCGGGCAGTGGGCGCGGTCCCTGCGCCCCACCTGGACCACGAGTCACCCCGACCACGGGTTCCTGCTCACCTCCGAGGGCCGGGTCGTGGGCGTGTACGCGGCCCTCTACGCGGAGCCGGACGGCCCCGGCGGGCCGCGCGCCGTCTGCAACGTCGCGGCCTGGTGCGTGCTGGACGAGTACCGCCACCACTCGCTGCGGCTGCTGCGCGCCATGCTCGCCCAGCGCGACCGCGAGCTCACCGACCTGTCCCCCAGCGGCACGGTGGTGCCCCTGAACGAACGGCTCGGGTTCCACCACCTCGACACGGCGGGCGCGCTCGTGGTCAACCTCCCGCTGCCCTCGCCGGGCGTGCGCCTGCTGACGGGGCGGGCCGACATCGAGGCCGTGCTCTCCGGCGCTGACCTGGCCGCCTACCGCGACCACGCCGACTCGGCCGCCGCGCGGCACGTGGTGGCGGTCGTCGACGGGAAGCCGTGCTGGGTGGTGTTCCGCGCCGTCCGGCGCAAGCGGATGCGCCTGTTCGCCTCGGTGCTCCACGTGAGCGACCGCGAGCTGTTCCGCGCCGCCGCGCCCGCGGTGTACCGGCACATCCTGCTCGCGCACGGGCTGCCGTTCACGCTGCTGCAGAACCGGGTCAGCGGACCCCGCCCGTGGCACTCCGTGCCGCTGTCGGCGCAGCGGCCGACGATGTACCTGAGCCGCACCGGCCAGCCGCCGGAGTCGGTCAGCTACCTCTACAGCGAGCTGACCCAGGTGCCGTGGTGAGCGCCCGGCCGAGGTGAAACCGCCGTCGCGCGAGGCAATTCACCATTCCCTCACCGGCGGGCCGGGGATGAGTTTTGTTGTCCGCCCGGGAATTCACCTTACGCACCTGATACGAAGCGATTGGCCCCGCCGCCCGTACGGCACCCCGCGATCCTTTTTTCACCCATTCTGGGTTCACCCGCTTTTTGGCCCTATTCACCCGTCACCGACCTGACGAGAATCGTCGTTCGCGCTTTACCGTGATCTTCGTGACGACCATCCATCAGCACCTCGAGCAACAGGCGCGCCTGCGGCCCGGCGCCCCCGCGCTGTCGGCCCGGGACGCGACCCTGACGTACGCGCAGCTGTGGCAGGGCGTGCGCCGGGCGGCGGCGCGCCTCGCCGGTCTCGGCGTGGCCCGCCACGACCGGGTGGCCGTCTTCCTGGAGAAGAGGTTCGAGACGGTCGAGGCCCTGTGGGGGACCTCCGTGGCCGGCGGCGTCTTCGTCCCGGTCAACCCGCTCCTGAAGGGCAGGCAGGTCGCCCACGTCGTGCGCGACTCCGGCGCCCGGGTGCTCGTCACCTCGCCCGGCCGGCTGAGCGCCGTCCGCGACCACCTCGGCGACACCGCACTGACCACCGTGCTGCTCGTGGACCCGGCCGACGGCAGCGTGCGGGACGAGCTGCCCCGCCTGCCCGGCCTGACGGTGCAGCGCTGGGCCGGGGCGTCCGACGGCACGGTGCCCGACGACGCTGCGTCCGACGCCGAACCGGTGCCCGCCGACCCCGCGCCGTCCGGCCCCGACACCGACATCGCGGCGATCCTGTACACGTCCGGCAGCACCGGCGCCCCCAAGGGCGTGGTCCTGTCGCACCGCAACCTGGTCGTGGGCGCCACCAGCGTCTCCGGCTACCTGCACAACACGGCCGACGACGTGCTGCTCGCCGTGCTGCCGCTCAGCTTCGACGCCGGCCTCAGCCAGCTCACCACCGCCTTCGCCGTCGGCGCCCACGCGGTGCTGCTCGACTACCTGCTCCCCCGGAACGTCACCGCCGCGTGCGAGAAGTACGGCGTCACCGGCATCACCGGCGTGCCGCCCCTGTGGACGCAGCTCGCGGCCGTCGAGTGGCCGTCGGCCGCCCGCTTCGCGCTGCGCTACTTCGCCAACACCGGCGGGCACATGTCCGGCGCCCTCCTGCGCGAGCTGCGCGACCTGTTCCCCGCGGCCGCGCCGTACCTGATGTACGGGCTGACCGAGTCGTTCCGGTCCACCTACCTCGACCCGACGCAGGTCGACGCGCGCCCCGACTCGATCGGACGGGCGATCCCGAACGCGGAGGTGCTGGTGCTCCGCCCGGACGGCACTCCCTGCGCTCCCGACGAGCCGGGCGAGCTGGTCCACCGCGGCAGCCTGGTCGCGCTCGGCTACTGGAACGACCCGGAGCGGACGGCGGCGCGGTTCCGCCCCGTGCCCGGGTACGACGAGCCGTGGCGTGCCGTGCCGGAGCCCGCCGTGTGGTCGGGCGACACCGTGGTGCGCGACGCCGAGGGCTACCTGTACTTCGTGGGCCGCGCCGACGAGATGATCAAGACCTCCGGGTACCGCGTGAGCCCCACCGAGGTGGAGGAGGCGGCGCTGGCCACCGGCCTGGTGCGCGAGGCGGTCGCCGTCGGCGTGCCGGACGCCCGGCTGGGGCAGCGGATCGCGCTTGCCGTGCTGGCTCCGGAGCCCGTCGACACCGACCGGCTGCTCAAGGAGATGCGGCAGACGCTGCCCACCTTCATGCTGCCGGCGGAGGTCCACGTGGCCGCCGCGTTCCCCCGCAACCCCAACGGCAAGCTGGACCGCCCGGCGATCCGTGCGGGGCTGGTCGCGGAGGTGGCCGAGTGACCGCGCAGCCGCTGGTCGCGCCGCACCCCGCCGTGGCGGCCGTGCCCGTCTCGGGCGACGAGATCCTCGTGGGCGGGGTGCCCCTGACGCGCCTGGCCGCCCGGGTCGGGTCCACGCCGTTCTTCGCGTACGACCGGCAGCGCATCACCGACCGGGTCCGCGAGGTCAAGGCCGCGCTCGGCGACGCGGTGCGGCTCGGGTACGCCGTCAAGGCCAACCCCATGCCCGCCGTGGTGCAGCACCTGGCCGGCCTGGTCGACGCGCTCGACGTCGCCTCCGCGCACGAGATGCACACCGCCCTGGACACGGGGACCGACCCGCACCGGATCAGCTTCGCGGGTCCGGGCAAGACCCCCGAGGAGATCCGCTCGGCGGTCGCGGCGGGCGTGCTCGTCGAGCTCGAGTCGCAGACCGAGGCCCGGCGGGTCGTCGCGGCCGGGGACGCGCTCGGCGTCGTCCCCCGGGTGGCGATCCGCGTGAACCCCGACTTCGCGGTACGCGGCTCGGGGATGCGCATGTCCGGCGGCCCGCAGCAGTTCGGTGTGGACGCCGAGCAGGTCCCCGACCTGCTCCGGTACCTCGGCACGACCGGCGTCGACATGGTCGGGTTCCACGTCTTCGCGGGGTCCCAGAACCTCGACGCGGAGCTCATCGCCGGCGCGCAGCGCGCCACGGCCGACCTGGTCGTCGCGCTCGCCGAGCACGCGCCCGGGCCGGTGCGGTACGTGAACCTGGGCGGTGGCCTGGGCATCCCGTACTTCCCCAAAGACCGGCCCGTCGACCTCGCCCGCGTGGGCGAGAACCTCGCGGCCGTGGTCGCCGGGCAGATCGCCCCGGCGCTGCCCGACGCCGACGTGCACATCGAGCTGGGCCGCTACCTCGTGGGCGAGGCCGGCAGCTACGTGACCCGCGTGATCGACCGCAAGGTCTCCCGCGGCCGCACCTACCTGGTGGTCGACGGCGGCATGCACCACCAGCTCGCCGCGTCCGGGAACCTCGGGCAGGTGATCCGGCGCAACTACCCGGTCCTCGTCGGCAACAGGATGGCGTCGTCGGAGACCGAGCAGGCGACCGTCGTCGGCTGCCTCTGCACCCCGCTCGACCTGCTGGCCGACGACGTCCCCCTGCCCCGGGCGGAACCCGACGACCTCGTGGTCGTGCTCCAGGCGGGGGCCTACGGCCTCACCGCCAGCCCGACCGCCTTCCTGGGCCACCCGGCACCCGCCGAGGTCCTGGTCTGATGCCTGGCCCGAGGCCCGGCACCAACCCCTGACAGGAGAGACATGATGAGCAGCGACGTGACAGACGACGCCACCGGCGAGGTGACCCTCTCCGACGTGCTCGAGGTGCTCGGCAAGGTGCTCGGGATCGAGGACCGCGTGAGCACCTTCGACGCCGGCACCCCCCTCTTCGGCGACCTGCCCGAGCTCGACTCGCTGGCCGTCCTGGAGCTCGTGACCGCCCTCGAGGACCGGTTCGGGATCACCGTGGACGACGACGAGCTCGCCGGCGGGCTGCTGGAGACCGCGGGCAGCCTGCACGCGTTCGTCGGCGCGCGGGCGCGGTGACGGGAACGCCATGAACACCGGTGAGCAGGGGGCAGCGCGGGTCCTGGACACCGCGGACGTCGACGAGCGCGCCACGATCGGCGACGGCACCACCATCTGGCACCTGGCCCAGGTGCGCGAGGACGCCGTCGTGGGGTCCGGCTGCATCGTGGGGCGGGGCGCCTACGTAGGGCCCGGCGTGCGCGTCGGCGACGGCTGCAAGCTCCAGAACTACGCCCTCGTCTACGAGCCGGCGGTCCTGGAGGACGGCGTGTTCGTCGGCCCCGCCGCCGTGCTGACCAACGACCTCTACCCGCGGGCCATCACGCCCGACGGGACCGTCAAGACCACCGACGACTGGCAGGCCGTCGGCGTCACGATCCGCACCGGCGCCGCGATCGGCGCCCGGGCGGTGTGCGTGGCGCCGGTGACGGTCGGCCGCTGGGCGACCGTCGCGGCGGGTGCCGTCGTGACCGCCGACGTGCCGGACTTCGCGCTCGTGGCCGGGGTGCCGGCGAGGCGCATCCGCTGGGTCGGCCGTGCCGGCGTGCCGCTGGAGCGCACCACGGGGGACGGCTGGCGATGTCCCGTCACCGGGGACGAGTTCACGGAGACCGGCGGGACGCTCCGCGAAGCGCCGTCGAACGCTTCTTTTCGCCACTGAACGATGCTCAGTTATTTCTTTCCCAGCCCACCGTCTCACCCTTTCATCGAAAAGGGTGAAGTGACGGGTGAAGGCCTCGGAAAATGGCACCTGGGGCACGACAGAATACGGTGACCCTCATATTATCGTGATCAAGGAATAGCAACGAGAACCGGGCACACACAACGCCCCGAGGCTGCTGTTGCAAGGCCCGGACCACCACCCCCCGGCTCCACCAGGGCGCGTCGACGCGTCGCGATCGACTGCGCCCGAAACTCATTCCTGGCCAGAGGGAAGGAAGGAATCGACGTGGCGAGCCAGACGATAGGTGGCGGTTTCGAAATTCGCCCGCAGACCACCGAGAAAAGGGTGAAGAATGCGACGTCGCGCGGTTTTCACGACGTCCGCGCACGGCGCGCTCACCCGCAGTGGCAGGTGCGATATCGCGCACGGCTGCGCTACACGGACACGGCCGTCGTCCTCGCCTCGGTGATCCTCGCGTCGGTGCTCGACGCGACCCTCCTGTCCGGCTCCCCCGGGCACCCCGGACCGCTCCGGTCCCTCGCCGTGTCGGCCCTGGTGGCTGTGGTCTGGATCGGGGCGGTGGCCGCGCGCAGCTCGTACGACCTGCGGGTGGTGGGCCGCGACCACACGGAGTACCGGCGCATCTTCGGCGCCACCTGCACGGCGGTGAGCCTGCTCGTGCTCGCCGCCTGGCTCACCGGGTCGGTCGAGCCCCAGGACGTGCTGGCGCAGGCCGTGGTGCTGCCGCTCGGCCTCGCCGGGCTGATCGGCTCGCGCTACGCCTGGCGCCAGTGGGTGGCCCGCACGCGGCGACGCGGCACGGGCTGCATGACGCCCGTCCTGGTGGTGGGGCACCGTGAGCAGGCCGAGCGCGTGATCCGCCGGCTCAACGGCTCACCGCACAAGGGCTTCGTGGTGGTGGGCGCCTGCCTGCCGTCCGCCGAGACCCCGGCCGGTGAGACGGCCCCCGGCGGGACGCCGCCGCGCGACGGGCTGCCCGGCGACGAGGTGGGCGGCGTGCCGGTGCTCGGTGACCTGTCCCGCGTCGGCGAGGCCGCCGCCCTGGTCCGCGCGAGCGCCGTGGCGGTGAGCGCGTCCGGCAGCATCACCACGGACCTGGTGCGCCAGCTCGGCTGGCAGCTCGAACGGGTCGGCGTCGACCTCATGCTCACCACCGAGCTCGCCGACGTCTCGGCGGCCCGGATCAGCGTCTCCCCGGCGGCGGGCATCTCGCTGCTGCACGTGGCCGCGCCGCGGTTCCGGGGGCACAAGTTCCGCGTGAAACAGGGCATCGACTGGGTGCTCGCCGCCGCGATCACGGTGCTCGTGTCGCCGGTGCTGCTCGGCGTGGGGCTGGCCGTCGCGCTGACCAGCAAGGGCCCCCTGTTCTACCTGTCGGAGCGCGTGGGCCGGGACGGCAAGATCTTCCGGATGTTCAAGTTCCGCACCATGCGCGTGGGCGCCGACCGGGAGGTCAAGGCGCTGACCGCGGACAACGAGGCGGCGGGCCCCTTGTTCAAGATGCGCACCGACCCGCGCATCACCCGCGTGGGCCGGGTGCTGCGCCGGTACTCGCTCGACGAGCTGCCCCAGCTCCTCAACGTGCTCGTCGGCCACATGAGCCTCGTGGGGCCCCGGCCGGCCCTGCCGCACGAGGTCGCGGCGTACGAGGAGCGCATGCGGCGCCGGCTGCTGGTCAAGCCCGGGATGACGGGCATGTGGCAGGTCTCCGGCCGGTCCGACCTGCCCTGGGAGGAGGCGGTCCGCCTCGACGTCTACTACGCCGAGAACTGGACGCCGCTGCAGGACCTGGCGATCCTCGGGCAGACCGCCCGCGCCGTGGTCTCGGGTCGCGGAGCCTACTGAGGCCCCGGGACCCGGCCCGCCCGGGTCAGGCCTTCTCCCACACCGAGACGTGGTTCTCGGAGTCCGCGGTGAACGGCGACCGGTCCCAGCCCGCCCAGCGGTGCCGGAGCCGGAGGCCGGCGATCCGCGCCATGAGGTCCATCTCGGCGGGCCAGGCGTACCGGAACGGCACCGAGCGGAACTGCCCGGTGCCGTCGGGCCGCACGGTCACGTGGTTGGACGTGAAGAGCTGGGTCGCCACGTCGTA
Organism: Promicromonospora sp. MEB111; assembly: GCF_030209445.1. Lineage (GTDB taxonomy): Bacteria > Actinomycetota > Actinomycetes > Actinomycetales > Cellulomonadaceae > Promicromonospora. The sequence continues at coordinate 355,754 of NZ_JARVSD010000003.1, read as the reverse complement.
CCGGTCGAAGCCCACGTAGCCGGTGTCCCCGGCGGCGGGCGCGACGGCGAACGGGACCGTGTCCTGGCCGGGCGGCAGACGGCGCAGGCCCGGCACGCCCACCTCGATCAGGAACAGCCCGCCGGGCCGTAGGTGCGCGGCGGCGTTGACGAAGACGTCGACCTGCCCGTCCTGCGTGGTGACGTTGCTGATCGTGTTGAAGACCAGGTAGGCCAGGGAGAAGTCGCCCGGCCGGACGGCGCCGTCGAACCCGTCGAACCGGGTGGTGGTCATGTCGCCGATGGTGACGCCCACGGCGTCGCCGCCGGGCTTGCCGGCGATCCGCGCGGCCATGGCGCGGCTCAGCTCGATGCCGCCCACCCGCACGCCGCGCGCGGCCAGCGGCGCCGCGATGCGCCCGGTGCCGACCGCCAGCTCCAGCACGGGACCGCCGACCGCGAGCTCCTCCAGCAGGTCCACGGCGGGCGTCACGACCGCCGGGTCGTTCGCGCCGCCCGGACCGTCGTAGCCCACGGCCACGCTCTCGGGGAACTGGCCGTCGCCGGGATCGTCGCCGGGGTGGTGGGCACGGAGGTCGGGGATGTGCTCTGCGGGGTGCGCGTCGTCGGTCACGCGCCAGACGCTATGCCCGACGGCGGCGCCGGCCCAGTCCTTTTGGGTGCGCCCTCCAGCCGGTGAACCCTCGGGCCGGTGCGCCGCTCAGGCGTGCACCCGCACGAGCCGCATCGGCGTGTGCGGGATGCCGTCGTCGAGAAAGTCGTCGCCGTCCGCGACGAACCCGTGCTTGCCGTACCAGCCCGTGAGCGGCGACTGGGCGTCCAGCACGACGTCCCGGTCGTCGCCGGCCTCGTCGATGTACTTCAGGGCCGTGCGCATGACGTCGTCGGACAGGCCCTTGCCGCGGGCCTCCTTGGCCAGCGCGACCCGGCCGATCCGCCACACGTCGCCGTCGTCCAGCACGCGCGCCGTGCCGAGCACGCGGGTCCCGCCGTCGGACACGGAGTCGGGCGCGGCCTCGGCCAGCAGCACGACCTGCACGGCGCCCGGCTCGACGTCGCGGCCGTCGAGGTCGTGGTACGGGCAGTCCTGCTCCACGACGAAGACGTCCTGACGCAGCTTCCAGACCCCGTAGGCGATGGTGCTGTCGAGCCGGGCGAGCGGGGCGGTAATGATCTGCACGGGATCGATCCTCGCACGCCCCCGCCGCATCCCCACCGTGCCGCCGCGGACGAGCCGCCGCCGAGTCGGGGACCGCACGGGTGACACCTCCGCCGCGGAAACGATTTAAAAGGCCGCGTGAATACCTCGGCTCACCCATCTCACGGGTTTGTGTGCCACACCCGGACCCCCAAGTATCCCAAGAGGCCCAAGGGAGATCTTGAGCCTTTCTTGAGGGTCTTCGGCTGGGCCTTGAGTTCTGGGAAGCATGCTGAGAAAGGCCAATCAGACAGCCGTGAGAGGCATCTGGACGGCGGAGATACACGACATCACCAAAGACCGTGCATTGCCACGGGTCTCGTGATGAGCCGTACCGCACCACGCATTCCGGAAATCATCCGGAGGCGTCTTGGCGGTCATTGATCGCCCGCTGTTCAGAAGCCCTTCCCGGAGAGCATCGCAATGACCCACGTAGAAGCCCGCCAGCCGGCTCGTACCCGTCCCGTGCTCGCCGAGGCCCCGACGAGCCGCCCGACCCCCAGCCGCGTCGTGGTCCTGATCCCGGCGCACAACGAGTCAGAGGGCATCACCGAGACCGTCACGGCACTGAGCCGCCAGACCCGGCCGCCGGACGAGATCCTGGTTGTCTCGGACAACTCGACCGACGACACCGTCGACCTCGCAAGGCGCACCGGCGCCCACGTCACCGAGACGGTCGGGAACACCCACAAGAAGGCCGGGGCCCTGAACCAGGCCCTGTCCACGGTGCTTCCTCGGCTCGAGGACGACGACTTCGTGCTGGTGCAGGACGCCGACAGCGTGCTGGACCCCGGGTTCGTCGAGAGCGCGCTCGCCCACCTCACCGCCGACGACCAGCTCGGGGCCGTCGGCGGGGTGTTCCGCGGACAGGACGGCGGAGGGCTGGTCGGTCACCTGCAGCGCAACGAGTACGCGCGATATGCGCGGGACGTACGGCGCCTGAAGGGGAAGTGCCTGGTCGTCACCGGCACCGCCGCGGTGTTCCGCGTCTCCACGCTGCGGCGTGTGCGGGCGGCGAGGCTGTCGCACGAGATACCCGCCGGCGATGGACGCGGCGGCATCTACGACACGACGGTGCTGACGGAGGACAACGAGATCTCGTTCGCCCTGATGCACCTCGGCTACAAGATCCTGTCGCCCCAGGGATGCACGCTCACGACAGAGGTGATGTCGACCTGGCGGGACCTCTGGAACCAGCGCCTCCGGTGGAAGCGCGGCGCGATCGAGAACTGCGTCCAGTACGGCCTCACCCGTGTCACCGCGCCCTACTGGGGCCGACAGCTGGTGACCATGCTGGGAGTCCTGGTGACCACGGCCTACCTGGCGACGATCATCTGGTCTCTCGTGGCAGTTGGGGCACTCAACGTCCAGCCGTTCTGGCTGGCACTGACCGGCATTTTCGTCGTCGAGCGAATTATCACTCTGCGCGACCGTGGACTGGTCAGGCAGATGATCGCCGGCACACTTTACGAGCTGCCGTTCGACATCTTTCTGCAGGCATGCCACGGAAAGGCATATCTGGACACCGTGATGAACCGAGAAAGGAGATGGTGACATGTACAACGGAGCAGCACTGAGCACAATTGGAGGCGGCGGTGCGGCAGCCCTTGCCGCCACAGGCCCCGAGCATCTGCTGTGGCTCGGACTGGCGTCGTTCGCGCTCGTCGCAGCCGGAGCAGCCCTCCGACGGATCGTGCCCCGCAGGGAAGCGTGACCCCTGCGCGGCCACGGGTGCCCGCCACAGGTCTCTCTGTGGCGGGCACCCGTGTGCGCGGCGCGCCAGGACCCCGCACGTGCGGCCCGCGGGCGACCGCCGCAGCTCCACGTCAGGCGACGGGCAGGTACCGCCTCCACCAGTCGAGGATGATCTCGAACCGCTGCTGCCTGTGGCGCGGGCGCCCGGAGCGGGACAGCTCGTGGTTCTCGCCCGGGAAGACCACCAGCTCCGTCTCCACGCCGTTGCCCTTGAGCGTCGAGTAGTAGCGCTCCGCCTGCGACAGCGGACAGCGCAGGTCCAGCTCGGAGTGCAGCACGAGCGTGGGCGTCGCCACCTGCCCGGCGACGGCCTGCGGCGACTGCGCGGCCACCTGCTCGGGCTTCTCGCCCACGTACTCCAGGCCGAAGAACGAGCCGATGTCGCTGGTGCCGAAGAACACGTCGGGGTCGAGGAACCCGCGCTCCACGACCGCGCCCGCGAACCGGTGGTCGTGGGCGATGGTCCAGGCCGTGAGGTACCCGCCGTACGAACCGCCGAGCACGCCCACGCGGGACCCGTCCAGCCGCCCGTCCGCAGCGACCGCGCCGTCCAGGAAGTCCAGCACGTCGTGCAGGTCCACGGTGCCCATCGCCTGCTTGATCGTGCGTCCGTGCGCCTGCCCGTAGCCCGCCGAGCCGCGCGGGTTGCAGTAGACGACGGCGTACCCGGCGTCGACCAGCACCTGCGTCTCGTCGAACAGCCGCACGTCGTAGGACGCGTAGGGACCACCGTGGATCATCAGCAGGGTCGGGTGGGTGCCCGTCCCCTCGGGCACCGCGACCCAGCCGTGCACGGGATACCCGTCGCGCCCGGTCACGGTCAGCTCGGTGGGGGTCACGACGCCGGCCGCGCGCAGCGGCGCGGAGAAGTCCGTGCGGGGGCGGATCTCGCCGTCCACGACGACGCCCACCTCGCCGTAGGTGCCCGCGTCACCGTAGGCGACGGCGAGCGTCCCGCCCCCGACGCCGATGTCGGAGACGAGCACGTCGCCGCTGGTCAGCTGGGTTGTGGTGCCGTCGTCGGCGATGCGGACCACCTGCTGGGTGCCCCGGGACGCGAGCACGAGCAGCACGCCGCCGTCGGCCAGCGGCACCGGCTCGTGACCCAGCTCCTGCGTCTCCGGGTCGGTGAGCCGGCGGGGCTCCGGGTCGGCCCACGCGGACAGCACGTACAGGGCGGCGTTGCGGGCCACGAAGTCCTTGCCCTCGGGGCCGTGGTCCTGGGCGAGCACGTACAGCTCACCGCCCGGGCCGAACGCGACCGCCTGGGGACCGAGGGTCCCGAGCTCGACCTCGGAGCCGCCGCCCGCGGCCCCGGCCGCCAACGGCAGCACGCGCAGGATGCTGCGGCCCACCTGGCCCGCGCCCTGCTCACGCTCGGCGAGCACCGCGATCGAGCCGCCGTCGGGCGTGAAGGCGATCCCGCTGTGGTCGACGTCGTCCGTGGTCACCCTCCGGGGTTCCGGCACGGTGGGCCGTGGTTCGGCCGGGCCCTGCGGGGTCGCGACGGGCTGGACCACGGGCTCGGCGTCGACGTCGGGCACGTCGACGAGGTACACGTGCTGCGGGCGGTCGCGGTGGTAACCCAGGCCGTTGCGCGTCCAGCTCCACTCCGTGATGCGGCGCGGTCCCTCGGCCCCCGGCGCGATGCCCTCGACCGAGCCGTAGCGGCCCGGCTCGGGCTCGCGGCTCAGGAACGCGAGGCGCCTCCCGTCGGGCGACCAGCGGAACCCGCTCACGCCGAGCGTGCGGTCCGTGACCTGCACGGCCTCTCCGCCCCCGACCGGGAGCACCCAGAGCTGCGGGGCGCCCTGCGGCTGCGCGCGCAGGAAGGCGACCAGGGCGCCGTCGGGCGAGAAGCGCGGCTCCGTGTCGCGGAAGCCGCGGGTGAGGCGGCTGGGCTCGGCACCGGCGCCGGCGGCCGGGGCCAGCGGCACCCGCCAGAGCTGCCCGACGACGGCGTCCGCCTCCAGGTCGGGGCGGGTCACCGACACGACGGCCCACGTACCGTCCGGGTGGACGGCGGGCCGGGAGACGGTGCGGATCAGGGGGAGGTCGGCTGCCTGCATGAGCCGGACACTACCCTTGCGAGCATGTCCGAAACACAGCAGACCGATGCGCCGGGCGCTCACGAGGCCGCGACCGCGCACGAGGCCTGGGGCGAACCCCGCAGCCGCGACCTGACCTGGTACGACCCCCTCCGGACCGCGGCACAGGCACCGCTGACGTCCGGCGTCGAGTTCCTGCGCCGGATGCGCGACGGCCTCATCCCGCCGCCGCCGATCGCCTCCCACTTCGGCCTGGACATCGACGAGGTCGAGGAGGGGCGCGTGACCTTCCGGTGCACACCGGACGAGTCCGGCTACAACCCGATCGGCACGATCCACGGCGGCGTGCTCTGCACGCTGCTCGACACGGTGTGCGGCTGCGCCATCCAGTCGGTGCTGCCGCAGGGCAAGGGCTACACCTCGATCGAGATCAAGGTGAGCTACGTCAAGGCCGTGCGCGGCGGCGGCGGGCCGCTCACCGCCGAGGGCACGGTCGTCAAGGCCGGCTCCCGCGTGGGCTTCACCGAGGGCGTGGTGCGGGACGCGACGGGTGCGGTGGTGGCCACGGCGTCGAGCACCCTGCTGGTCTTCGACCTCCCGACGCCGGGCGCCTGACGCCGTCGACCCACCCCCGGCCGCGGCGTCGCCCACCCGCGCGCCCCCGGCACGAAGTGCGCTTCTACCCAGCCATTGGGCCCGAAAACACGCTGTTTTCGGGCCCAATGGCTGGGTAGAAGCGCACCTTCGCGGCTCGGCCCGACGTTCGCCCGGCCCGACGCTCACCCCGGTGCGGCCGCCCCGGCTGCGGCGTCAGCCCGTGATGAAGAGGCCGACCACCCACGCGCCCGTCGCGATCAGTGAGCCCACGAGCTGGACGCCGATCGTGATCAGCGTGGCCTGGACGGCGGCCTTGGTGGCGCCCCACGCGGCCGACACGTCCTTGCGGCGCGCCCACTCCAGCAGGAAGATCGCGGCGACGAAGAACAGGAACAGGCCGATCACCGGCACCACGAAGAAGCCGATGATGCCCGCGATGCCGCCCACGGCGAGCGTCAGCACCGGTACCTCGGCCTTGCGCATGTGCTTGCCGGCCAGGATCCACTGGAACACCTCGGCGACGGCGATGGCGACGGCGGCGATGCCGAACACGACCCACGCCTCGACGCCGCCGGTGAAGATGGCCCACACGAGGATGCCGCCCAGCACGAGCACGGCGCCGGGCAACACCTGGACGACGATGCCGATCAGCCCGACCAGGATTGCGACACCGACGAGTACCTCTGCCCAAACGTCCACGGCCGCACACTAGCCTGCTGGTGCAAATCGGACACCGAGCCCGGATGGATATCCTGCTCGCCATGGAGCACGAGGCGGCCGGCTACCTGGCCCGGCTGGGCCTGGAGGCGCGGCCCCCGGCGACGGTCGGGACGCTGTTCGAGATCCACCGGCGGCACGCGGAGCGCATCCCGTACGAGAACCTGCACACCATGCTCGGCGACCCGCCCGCGATCGGCGCCGCCGCGACCCTGGCGCGCGTGGCCACGGGCGGCAACGCGGGCTACTGCTTCCACCACAACGGCGTCATGACGACGGCGCTGCGGGCGCTCGGCTACGACGTCGTCCCCGCGTGGGGGCACAACTGGGACGACGAGGCCGAACGCCGGGACCTGCACGTCGGCCACCTGGCGCTGTCGGTGCGCGGCCTGCCGACCGACGAGAACCCGGCCGGCGTCTGGTGGCCCGACGTCGGCTGCGGCGACGGCCTGCACGAACCGTTGCCGCTGGCCGCGGGCGAGTACCGGCAGGGCCCGTTCACCTACCGGCTCGACGTGCGCGACGACGGCTGGACGTTCCACCACGACGCCCAGGGCAGCTTCGGCGCCGTCGACCTCTTCGACGAGGCGCTCACGCCCGAGCAGGCCGACGCCGCCCACCGCCGGCTGACCGCGCCGGACGGCGGGGCGTACGCCCGCAAGCTGGTGGTGCAACGCCGTCTGCCCGACGCCGCGGAGACGCTGCGCGGCTGCCAGTTCACGCGGACCGGGTCACGCGCCGAGCAGGTCGAGCTCACGACGTACGACGACTGGCGCGACGGCCTGCGGACGCTGGGCATCACGCTGCGGGGCATCAACGACGACGCCCTGCGGGGACTGTTCGACCGCAGCCTGGCAGCGCACCGGGACTGGGTGGCGACGCGCTAGCGACGCCGTCCTGCCCGGTGCGCGCCCGGTGTCAGTTCCAGAAGACCGCGACCCCGATGTTCACCAGGGTGAGGCCGAGCACGGAGCCCTTGAGGCCCTGCGACACGTTCTCGCCCTTGCGCACCGCGATCACGGCCAGCACGGCGACGGCGAGTGCGATCACGAGCTTGACGCCGATCTTCGCCATCGACGGGCCACCGTCGTCCCAGAGGCCGCCCATCTCGGCGATGCCGACCATGATGACGCCCGCGACGACGGCCCCCATGGCACCGTGCGAGACACCCTTGTAGAGAGCCTTGGTCCGCAGCGACGCGATCGAGCCGCCGAAGACGAGCGCCCAGCTCGCGAAGTGCAGGAACACGAAGACGTTGTAGAGGAACTCCATGGTCGGCAGCCTATCCGCGGCGGGGGTCCGAACCACCTGAAAACCTCACGCCCGGGGCGTTAGTGACAATTTTCACGAGGCGGTCGCGCCGTCGGCCCGCCCGCCCTACTCCGGGATCTCGGCATCCCATGTCGCTCGTCAGCCTGTCATGCCATGGTCCTGGTTGCTCTGACCTGCAGCCTCCACGACGGCCGAGTGGAGTTTCGGCCCCTCGCGCAGCACGCCGTTCGAGTCCAGGAGAACTTGTCGCGAGATCTGTCGACCGTCGCGCAGTTCGAGGACAACCCTCGGATGCACTGCCCAGCGCGACCACTCCGGCCTCCATTCCCCCGGCAGGATGTACGCGGATGCGACGTCCTGGGGCTGAAGCCGAACGGTACGAAGACGTCCGCGGACCAGCAGTGCTTCCCGACTCACCGAGACCCTTGTTCGACCAGCAGTGAACCACCAGTTCAGCACCCGCACCAAGCCAACAAGAAGCACGAAAACCGCAATCGTCACTGCGACACTGAGCGTCGCGGAAGAGTCCACCAGCCTGGCCGCCAGCAGACCCAGAAATGCAACGGACGCGAGAATCCCGGCGACGTAAACAGGCCTCCAGAGTTCTGATTTCTTGGATCGCAGCACGTACATTGCTATTTCTCGCCAATCAGACTGTTTCCACCACTACTGATTACCCCTGAAGTGGCAATTCCGGCCAGGTTTGACGTCACGTAGCTCGTGCCATAAAGACGTCTGACATCGGTCACTCCAAGAGCGTCGCCCACGGGATCGATGGACCGTGCCACACTCAGCGCCGGGTTGGCTGGCAGATCGCTCGCGAACCGCTTGACCACGCTCTTCGCCACAACCTTTCCTGCCGCACCGCCGCCGATCATCCCCGCTGCCGACACCGCCATCTTGTCCCATTTCCCCTGACGAGCATAGGCCGCAGTGTAGACGGCGCCGCAAAGCGTACCCGCAGCACCGAAGGCGAATCCGCAGGCAAACTCAATCGATTTTCCGACCTTGCTCTCCGTCATATATTCCGCCGCTTCACCAGAGGCGTCCCATGCCTTGTCCGCCGCGTCCATGGCCCAGTTCCCGACGCCCTTGAGCCAACTGTTCTTCTGCTCCCGCTTCTGGGTCTGCGCCTCACGCGCCTGCGCCGCCGCTCTTTCCTGGGCCTTGCGCTGCTGCAGCCGGCGCTGCTCCAGCCGCCGATGCGCCGCCGCAGCGGCCGCGATGCGGGCCTTCGCCCCGGGCGCGTAGCCGCCCTTTCCGTTGTAGACGGGCCGGTCCCCGATCGAGTTCGGCCCCCGGTACGAGCCTCCGTTGTTCCACCGCCCGGTGTACCCGGTGCGGTTCGGAGCGACCTGCCAACCACCCGATCCGGGCTTCCCCCGCGTGGGCGCCGTGTACGCACCGTCGATGAGCGGCCCGAGCAGCAGCCCGGTCGGGTCCGACCACGTCAGCGGGTTGTTGTTCGCGTAGGCGTACGCGTTCCACTGCTGCGGGTCGGAGAGGTCCATGACCGGGTCCACCGAGATGAACGACCCCAGCACCGGGTCGTACAGCCGTGCCCCGACCGCTGTCAGCCCCGTCGTGTCGGACGGTTTGTCGAGGAACCCGTGGTCCCCCACCCAGTCGGCGCTACCGCCCGCGGTGGGATCCGGCAGACCCGCCGCGCTGTCCCGTGACGCACCGAACGGGTCGGTGTACCGGCGCGTGACCTGGTTGGTCGTGTTCGCGATCTGGAGGGTCGCCGTGTTGTGGTGGTCGGAGAAGACGCTGGAGACGTCGGCGAACGCGGAGCCGTCCCGGACCGCCACGGTTCGACCCGCGAACGAGTAGTACCGGTTGGCCCGCACCTGGCCGGTCTGCCCGTCCAGCGTGATCTCCTGTCCCGGCAGGTACAGCGTGGTGTCGCCGTCCTGCTCGCGGATCAGGCGGTCGCCGTCGGCCGTGTACACGTACTCGTCCGCCGCGGCCTGCTCCGCCTCGGAGACCGAGCCGTCGCCGTCCGTGTCCTCGGCCACGGACTCGAGCTCGCCCTCCGTGTCCCAGGACAGCTCCTGGGCCTCCTGCCCCGCGACGGCGCGCCCCGTCAGGTTGCCGGCGTCGTCGTACGAGAACGTGCTGGTACCCAGGACGGCGCCGGCCGCCCCCTTCGCCGTCACCGAGGAGACGGCGTGCGGCCGCGCGGCTCCTGCGTCGGGCCGCGTGTAGCCGGAGGTGACGTTGCCACCGTCCGCCGTCGACTGGTGCAGCGTGCTGGACGTGCGGTTCCCCACGGCGTCGTAGGCGTACGACTTCCAGTACGGGTCCGCCCCGCCGAGCCCGGCGACGGACGGTGCCGTGGCGCAGTCACCGCTCGCGGGTGTCCACGCACCCGTGAGCCGGCGTGCCCAGTCGTAGGTGAAGCACTGCTGGTCGGACAGCTGGCCGCCCAGAGCCGGATCAGGGGTGTCCGCCACGGACAGGACGTTGCCGGCGTCGTCGTAGGTGTACGCGGCATGGCGCAGCTCGTTGAGCGGGTCCTCCGCCGTGCCCACCTGCTGCATCGTCGTCACGCTCTCGAGCCGTCGGGTGCCGCGGTCGTAGGCGGAGGTCTCCTGGTAGGTCTTCGTGTTGCCGGTCCGCAGGTACGACACCTCGCCCGTGGGAAGGTAGTCGGCCCGCACCACGTAGTTGCCCCAGCCGAATCCCCCGGTCAGGCCGTCCGCCGCATTCGTGGCGGAGTACTGGGTGGTCAGGCCTTCCGCCGTGATCGGCCCGGCACCGGGCACGCTCTGCGTCCTGACCCGGCCGTCCTTCGTGTAGGTGTACCGGTAGGTGTACTGCCCTGCCAGCCCGGCAGGCGTCGAGGCCGACTGGGGGATCGAGACCGTGGTGGCCGTGGGCTGGTACCGGTCGGTGAACCCGTCGACGGTCGTGGTGAGCTGCACGCCGTCGTGGTGCCGGGTGGCCGCCGTCTGCTGGCCCTTCACCACCGTGCCGCTCGTGAGCTTGTCGTACGACCACGACGCCCGGACCGTGCCGCTCGTGCCACCCGCTCGCAGGCTGGTCTTCCGGCCCAGGTTGTCGTACGTGTAGCCGAGGACCTCCCCACGGGCGTCCGTGGTGGTCAGGACCCGCCCCGCGGCGTCGTAGGTCATGGAGCCGTCGCCCTTGTCCGGGTCCGACGCGCTGGTCTGCCGACCGCGCAGGTCGTACCCGTACGACCACTCGTTGCCCGCGGGGTCCGCCATGCCGATCAGCCGGTCGGCGTCGTCGTACTCGTACGTGGTCACGTGGTGCGTGCCTGACGGCGACGCCCCCTCGTACTGCCACAGCTCGGACGTCCGGCCCCGCGAGTCCATGACGGTGGTGGTCGGGATACCGCCCTGCGGCGGGTCCACGGTGACCCGGTCACCACCGTACGACGTGGTGGTCGTCCAGACGTCCAGGTAGGCCGTCTCGCCGTCCGACTGGTCGCCCTCACCCGACTGGAACGTCTCCGAGACCGGCCGGCCCGCGCCGTCGAACGCGGTCACGGTGCGGGCGTCCACGGCCTTCGCGGACACGACCAGGGAGGCCGACGCCGCCCCGGTGGTCGACCAGCCGTCCCGCGTCACGGTGGTCAGGCCGCGCGAGTCGTACAGGGTGTCGTTCACGACCCGGCCGAGCACCGTCGCACTCGCCGAGGGGGCCTGCGTCTGACGCTCGCGCAGCAGCCCGTCGTACACGTCCGACGACGCGACGTAGCCCGAGGCGTCCCAGTTGAGGGTCTCGGTCAGCACGGTGTTCAACCCGGTGTCGGTCACCTGGTAGGTGAATTTCGAGGTGGGGTCATGCTGGTCGGGCACCCGCCCAGGCTCCCACACGGCGGTCAGCCGGCCGAGCGCGTCGTACCGCCCCTGCGTGACCTTCCCGTTCGGGTCCGTCGCCCGCGTCGGTGCTCCCCACAGTGGGTCGACGACGGTGGTCGTCACGTGCGACGTCAACGGCCCGGTCCCGTCCGGGTCGGGCGAGGTCGACGTGGTCGACCGGGTCAGGCCGCCGGTGTTGTCGTAGTCGGTGGCCGTCACGTTGCCCAGGGCGTCGGTCGCCGACGTGGGCTGCCCGTAGCTGTTGTACTGGGCCTTCGAGGTGTCGACGTAGACCGGCGCGCCCGACGCGTACCGGTCGGCCTCCTGCGTCAGGGTGACCAGGCCGCGGGAGGGTGTCGCGCCCACCGCACCCGTGTCGTAGGCGTACCGCACGTCCGAGACGACGTCCTGCGGCCGCGTCGCGGTCTGGTCGCACCGCACGCCCACCGTCTCGACGCGCTGGGCGGTGTTAAGGATGTTCGCGGTCGTGTTGCGCGCGTAGGTGGTCCGGGTACAGAGCTCGTCCCCGGTCGCACCGGTGCTGCCGTGCTCGGAGACGGTCTCCGGCATCCCGTAGGAGTCGAACGTCGTCTCCGTCAACGTGGTCCGCTCCCCGCCGGCGGCCAGCGGGGTGACTGTCTCGGCCCGCGCGATCTCGGTGTGGAAGGCCTTCTTCGACGTGTCGTCAGGGTCGGTGGCCGTCGCCGCCGACCGCCAGGGTGTGCTGAGGGTTCGTTCGACCACGTCGGACCCGTCGTAGGTGATCTCCTCGCGCACCATCCCGGCGTACTGGTCCAGGTCGTCGATGCCGTCCACCTGATCGGTCGTGGTGCCGCCCGCGCCGTTCCGGTCGCCGTGCATGCCGCGGAAGTACCGGTACGCCGTGTGCAGCTGCGGCGCGTCCTCCTCCCCGGGGGCACCGGTGTACACGTCCACCCGCGAGTAGCCGCGCAGCTCACCCCAGGTGCGGTACTTCGGCTTGATCAGCTCGCTGTCGGCGTAGTGCCACTCCGGCCCGCCGGTGTACTCGTACGTGGTGTCCACGGGCACCGTCCCCGCGACCCGCCCGTCCTGGGTCACCGACTCCACGCGGTAGTGGTGGAAGTACTCCATCACCTGCTCGGCCGCGCCCTCGGGGGTCCACCACACCGGCTGGCACCGCATCGAGTTGCTCTGCGGGCTGTCCGGCAGGTTCGACGTCGAGCACTCCCGCCCCGAGTACGCGATGGTGGTGAGCCCGCCGGCCTCGGTCCGGATCTCGTCCAGCCGGTACCGGGTCATGGCCGGGCCCAGGTCACCCGTGGTGTCGACCCGGTTGTCCTTCTGCGCGCCGTGGAACCGGACGTCCGGAAGCGCCACGTCGGCCGCAGCCCCGCCGAGGCCCGTGTGCCGGATCGACTCCAGCCACAGGGCCGGGCTCTGCCCGTCCCCCACGTCCGGGTAGGTCTGCGTGAGGCTCCACCTGTCCACCGGCACGAGCGTGCCGCCGTCGCGGATGTTGGTCGTGACGTCCGTCAGACGCTTGCGGTCGTAGAACGCCGGCGAGGTCTGGGGGCACGTGGTGCCGGACGTGCAGATCAAGTCCTGCGGGACGTCGGGCCAGTGGCTGCTGTTGGCCGCGTTCAGCTTGCTCGCCGCGCAGTCGAAGTCCGCCGTCGGGACGCAGCGCTCGGCGTAGCCGAAGGAGATCTCCGCGGGCGCCGCGGTCGTGGCGCCGGCGCGCGTGCCGTAGGTCGCCGCCGCCAGCCGGGCCCCCGACACGTACTCGGTGGTGGAACCGTGGGAGTTCAGGTTGTGCCCGTACCGGTTGGTCTCGCGCTCGTAGGTGTACGAGATCGTGTTCCCCGACGTGTCCTCGACCTGGTCGAGGTTCCACCGGTACGGCATCTGCGCGCACGACGAGTCGGCGAACGCCGTGGCGTGGCACGGCTCGCCCGGGTGGTTGCCGTACACGCGCACATACTGGACGGACAGGGACGCGACGCCGGTGCTCGTGAGCCCGCCGCCGAACGTGTACTTCGTGCCGTCGTCGGTGGTCACCACCCAGTGCTCGCCGTCCTGGCCCCCGCCCGAGCCGCCCGTCGCGCGAACCACCTTCGTGTTGTCGTCGTTCTCGGGGCGCCACGTGTTCGTGCTGCCCTCCCGGACCAGCTCGGTCGAGGACCCGTTGAACACGAGGGTCGCGTTGTTCGACTTCCAGCACAGGTCGCCGGTGTCGCGGGTGGCGTTGTTCGGCGCCTGCTCCTTGACCGCGGCCTGGTCCTCGGAGCACGGCACGTACTTGCGCTCCACGTACCCCGAGAGGTTGGCCTCCCACCCGTCACCGACCTGCGACGCCTGGGAGTTCGCGGAGACGACCCGCCCGTCCAGGCTCGCGGAGGAGTACGACAGAGACAGCTCCGGCGCCAGCCCGCCGGGGACCGGCGGCGTACGCATCGGGTAGGGCCAGGAGAACGCCCCGCTCTGGGTGGACACGTTCCAGGACGCCGACGGCGACAACGACGTCGCACCCCAGTCACCGGCGGAGCCGGCCGTCCCGGCCGTGACGGCGAGGACCAGCAGGTCGTCGGCCGCGCGTGCGGACCGCGCGGGAACCTCGACCTCACCGATCAGCTCGAGGGTCCGGGGATCAAGACGCGCACCGGACACCGGGGTCGCCTCCCGGCAGCCGGCGATCTCCGGCGAGGTCACCGCGCACTCCGGCAGCCGGACCAGCCGCAACCGGTGCACGAGGTCGGCACCCGCACCCGCGAGGTAGGACACGTCCAACCCCACGCGCACCTGGCCGCCCGAGGTCGGTTCGACCGTCGCGGCGCCCACGGCGTCCACGGCCCGGAGGGCGACCACCGGGCCGGCGATGCCCAGCGACTCGGCGGCGGATCGGGTCAGGTGCTCCACCTCCACCGGCCCGGCCGCCGGCCGCAGGCCCGCGGGGCGGAGCTCCACGCCGAGGCCACCGGCGAGGCCGTGCACGCCGTCGGCCTGACGGCGTGCCTTCGAGCTCACGTCCGCGCCGGGTTCGGTGGCAGGCAGGTCGAGGGTGACCGCACCGCCGTCGGGAACGACCACCGTCGTCGGCTCGGCGCTCGGCATCGAATCCCGTTCCGCGGGACCGGCCGCCCGGGCGTCGTCGGACGTCAGCTCGGTCGACTCGACGAGATCCACCTCCGGAGCCTCGAACCCGAGCGAGTCGGTGTAGTCCCGCGCCTCGTCGAGCGTCATGCTCTGCCGCTCGGCCGCGTCGATGCCCGCCGCGACCGCGGGGGCCACCACAGGACCCGCCAGGACCAGCACCAGGGCGCCGGCCACCACTGCCGCACCACGCCCCGAACCCTGACGCCGTCGTCTCGCTCCACGATCCCGCACGCTGTCCCCCACTGCTCGGCCCCCTCGCCGGCTCGCTTCCTGAGTACCGGACCTGTCCGTTCCTGCCGCGCTCGTCACGGGACGTCGGCCCCGGTGCAGATGTTCGACAGCGTGTCCTCGTCGTAGACGTGCCCCGCGGCGACGCGCACCTCGTCCACGGCCCCGTGGAAGGGCAGGACGGGGTTGCCGTCGCTCATCCCGGACCCGAGGCGCAGATGGCCCGCCACGCTCCAGGGGTTCCACGTCTCGCCCACCCCGATCACACCGTCCCCGTCCTCATCGGTCTCGAACGCGGCGACGTCGCCGGCCTGGGGACGCTCCGTCGGGAAGGCGAACATCGGGCAGGCCCAGGCCTGCAGCGACTTGTCGGTGGCGTCGTACACGCCGACCACGTGCGTCCACTGCCCGACCACCGCCGGGACCGGGGTCCGGGAGATCACGTTCGGCGAGTGGGGGTCGTTGTCCCGCGCCTGCCAGAACGCCCAGCACGGCGCCACGTTCCCCACGTTCGCCGGATCGGCGTCGGTCGGACAGCTCTGGCTCGTGGTGAACCCGAGGTGGAAGCTGGAGCGGTAGTCCCCGTCCACGGTCTCGGCCGACGACGGTACCTGGGTGACCGCCACGCCGGACTCCGCGACCGAGTCGGCGCGCAGGAACGCGGAGACGGTGAACGACTCGGTGCCGTTGACCACGGGAGTCACCGACGTGGCGACGTCGTCGCTGGTGGTCGGGTCGGGGTTGAACAACCAGGCGCCGTCCGGCACCCGGCCGTCCGGGTTGCCCGACGGGTCAGGCGGCCACAGGCCCTGCGGCTCGGTGCCCCGGGTCCAGGTGACCCCGCCGGTGGCGGTCAGCGGTCCGGCCGTCGACGCCCCGTCACCGTTCGCCGCGGTCACCGACGATGTCCCCTCGGACCAGCCGGAGTCGTTGAACTGCCAGTGCGCGGTGGTGGACCCGAAGCCCACGTAGAACTCGTAGACGGTCGGGTCGGAGACCAGGCCGGCGGCGTCTTCCGAGTAGACGGCGACGTAGTTCAGACCAGGCCTGGTGATCGGTATCCCGATCGTCCCCGGGCTGCCCGGGGACGACGGCGTCAGCTGGTTCTCGAACGTCTGCGTGTTCAGGGAGTACCAGTACCGGACCACGTCGGTCGATCCGTTCGGCGAGAACGTCGCCCCCAGGGCGACGCCCACGCTTCCGGCGACCTGCCCCTCGGGGTAGTTCGAGCTGGTCACCACGGGTGGGTTCGGGTCGGACGTGTCCACCGTGAAGAAGCACAGGGGCGAGGCGCTCCACTCCGTCGTCGCCGTGTGGTCCGAGACCGTGTCGGTGGAGGCCACCTGGACCCGCCAGCGATACGTCTTGCCGGACTCCAGACCGGCGCTGCCCGGCACGGTGGCAGAGCGCACCGTGCTCGCTCCCGCCGGGGCGGACCACTCCGAGTCCCAGATCGGCGCACCGGTGTCCTGCGACTCCACCCGGAACCGGATCTTGACCCCGGTGGTGCCGTCCGGCTCCGAAGCACTGGCGCTGATCTGGGGAGTGGCGTCGCGCACCACCACCCGGTTCGCCAGGTCCGTGCAGGCGAGAGGGGCGGCCCCGTCCGCAGGCACGATCTGCGTCTGGTTCTGGGTCGGGGGCAGCGGCGGACGGTCGAACAGGATCGACAGCGTGCCCGAGGAGCCGGTATAACGCTTCCACCAGCTCATCGACGTCTCCGAGACGGCACGCATGCCGACGGTGATCCAGGACTCGTCCCGGTTCGCCGCCGTCCGGACGCGCGGCGTGACGTCGAACTCGGCGCGGGTCGTCCGGCTCGCGCAGCCGTCCCGGTGCGTACCGGTCCACCGGTCCTGCACCGCGTTCCAACCGATGTCGTCCCAGACGGTGGACGAGTTGATGTTCTCCGCGATGCCGTAGACGTCGACGGACCGGGCGTTGCAGTCGAAGCTGTGCGTACCGGAGACGGCGAACTCCGCCCGGACGACGTCGGTCCCGGTCAGCTCGGCGAGCGTTACCCCGTCGGTGCCGTACCGCAGGTTGCTGAACCGCCACAGGAGCCGCTGGACGTTGCGCTGCGTGCACGAGGTGTTCGCTGCCGGGTCACACAGGCCAACACCCTCGTCCCCCGAGAACCGCCAGTGGGGGGTGTTCTTCCAGGCCGAGTAGTTCTGCACCATGGCCCACCCTGCCGGGCTCGGGGACCCGATCTTCGGGTCGAGCAGCAGCGGCATCTCGAGGTCCGGGTCGGCGAGCATCTCCGCGTCCGGTGTCACGGTCACGTGTCCGCCCTGCTGTGTCTCCTGTACGTCGACGCCCATGGTCGCCACCGTGTCCCCGGCCACGGGGTTCTCCAGGCGCGTATCGCCCTTCTCCGACCCGGAGACGTCCAGGGTCTCGGCGGAGAACGCGGCTGCGCGGTCCGTCGTGCCGAGTGCCGGCTCGTCCCAGGCCGTCGACCCGGCCGAGTCCCACATGAGCGCGGGGCCCGACTCCCACACGGTCACGCCGCTCGGCTCGACGACCTCGAACCCGGGACCGTCCGCGGCTCGGCGCAGGTCGAGACCGTCGGCGGTCTGGAGGGTGAAGTCGAGCTCCAGGTCGGCCGCCCCACCGAGGAGATCCTCCCGGAGGTGGTCGAGCGCGCTACGGTCGGCGACCCGCACGACCGGCGTCGCGGTGGTGCCGTCCTCGTTGACCGACACGATCAGGTCGACGCCCTGGCCGAAGGAGTACGTGACGCTGCGAGCGGCCTGGTCGACCACACCGGCCGTGGCGTCCGACGCCGGGAGCGACGCGGAGAACATGCTCACCCGCTCGCCGGGCGCACCGAGCGTGACCAGCGGCAGACCGGCACCCGCCGGGCCACCAGGGTTCAGCCAGACCGGTTCCACCCCGCCCGTCACCGGGATCATCCCCGCGAGCTCGCCGGCGCTCTCCAGCACGTCCTGGATCTGCACGTCGACCGGAGCCCATCGACCGTCGCCGTCGCCGTCCTGGCGGACCGCGCCGGCCGAGTAGTCCATCCGCAGGTTGCCCGACGCCGTCACGACGCCCGTCGTGAACTCCGACAGCGTCTCGCCCACCCGGGTCTCACCGCCGCACTCGACGGCGACCTTGGTCGCCTCGTCGAGGGTGTCGACCTGCTGGGGGCAGTCGGCCACGACGGCCGGCCCCGCTCCGGATCGCTCCGTCGCCGTCGTCTGTGCGGCACCCGTGCCTACCGCGGTGCTTGCCGCAAGAAGCACCGCCAGCGGGGCCGCCAGCACCAGACGTGAAACTCCAGCTCGGGTGCCACCGGACGTTCTTGCGCGAACCTGCATGAGACGACTCCCCCACCGCGACGACAACGTGCACGGGCGCGGATCGACGCATGGCGGTCGAGCTCTTGCGCTGCCACACCTCGCCCCTTGCCGGTGTGCCCAGACCTTCGCAGGTGGGTAAATAAGCGTCAACTGGGTTTATGTGGCGAAATACTTTGATCAGGGCGATCGGACAGTGAAAATTCACCCGACCCATCCACAGGGTGAAAAATCTGCGGGCCCGTGCGGCCGATCGGCGCCGCCGGACCGCATCACCCCTGTGGACGGCCGTTAACAGACTCGTTACATGAACATTGGCTCCTCATGGGGTGCACTCGACGCGGCCGCACGAGATTTCCGACCGTTTAGGTCGGGAAATGCATAGGCAACATTGATGCACCCAATAGACATCCACTATATGGACATGGTCTTCCACCCGTCCGAACCCGCGGTTACGGTCTTCGCCATGACCAAGGCAGCGCGCATCTCCCTCGTGACAACTCGTCACGAGATGCCCATGTGTGCCATGCCGACCTGTGCCTGCGACCGCTGTCGCAGCTGTCAGCCCTGACGCGCCCCTCGCCCCCTGCAAGGTCAGCGCGCGCCGCCGGCCCGCAGCGCTGAGTCCCTGGTCATCCCCGGGAACCGGCCACCTGTGCCCGCACGACGCGCACCACTCCCCCCAGCACGCCCCACGCCCGCGCGCCCCGCACCGAACAGGACCCCGCACATGGTGAACACGGCCCCCACCCCGCCCGAGACCCGTACCCCTGCACGGCGCACGCCCACGACGTCGAAGCGCCCGGCCCGGCCGAACGGCCAGTGGAAGGTCGACGGCACCGCGCCGCTGAACCACAACGAGGAGTTCAAGCAGGAGTCGGACCCGCTGGAGGTCCGCGACCGCATCGAGCGGATCTACGCCAAGGAGGGCTTCGACGCCATCCCCGGCGACGACCTGCACGGCCGGTTCCGCTGGTGGGGCCTGTACACGCAGCGCAAGCCCGGGATCGACGGCGGCAAGACCGCCACGCTGGAGCCGCACGAGCTCGAGGACAAGTTCTTCATGCTGCGCGTGCGGATCGACGGCGGCGCTCTGACCACCGAGCAGCTGCGCACCATCGCGGGCATCAGCACGGAGTTCGGCCGCGGGTCGGCGGACATCACCGACCGACAGAACCTGCAGCTGCACTGGATCGAGGTCGAGTCGGTGCCGGAGATCTGGCGGCGGCTGGAGGCCGTGGGGCTGAGCACCACGGAGGCCTGCGGCGACGTGCCGCGCGTCATCCTCGGCAGCCCCGTGGCGGGCGTCGCCAAGGACGAGCTGATCGACCCGACGCCCGTGATCGAGCAGATCCAGGAGCGCTTCATCGGCGATCCCGCCCTGGCGAACCTGCCGCGCAAGTTCAAGTCGGCGATCACCGGCCACCCGAGCCTGGACGTGGTGCACGAGATCAACGACATCTCGTTCGTCGCCGTGGACCACCCCGAGCTGGGGATCGGCTACGACCTGTGGGTCGGCGGCGCGCTCTCGACGGCGCCGCGCCTCGCGGAGCGCCTGGGCGTGTTCGTCACGGAGGAGCAGGCGCCCGACGTCTGGCACGGCGTGGTCCGGATCTTCCGCGACTACGGCTACCGCCGGCTGCGCAACAAGGCACGCCTGAAGTTCCTGCTGGCCGACTGGGGCACCGAAAAGTTCCGCGAAGTTCTCGAGTCGGAGTACCTGGGCTACCGGCTGCCCGAGGGCGTCGCCCCGCCGTCGCCCGCCTCGCTGGGGCTGGACGAGCGCGGCGACCACGTCGGCGTGCACGAGCAGCACGACGGCCGGTTCTACATCGGCGCCGCGCCGACCGTCGGCCGCGTCTCGGGCGAGACGCTCGCGCGGCTCGCCGACCTCGCCGAGGCCCACGGCAGCAGCCGGGTGCGCCTGACGCCGCAGCAGAAGCTGCTGGTCCTCGACGTCGCGCAAGAGCAGGTCGAGCCGCTGGTGACCGGCCTGGCCGAGCTGGGTCTCCAGGCCCGGCCGAGCCCGTTCCGCCGCAACACCATCGCCTGCACGGGCATCGAGTACTGCAAGCTCGCGATCGTCGAGACCAAGGCGACGTCGGCCGCGGCGATCACGCAGCTCGAGGAGCGCCTCGGGGACCTGACGCACCTCAAGCCGCTGAGCCTGCACGTCAACGGCTGCCCCAACTCCTGCGCGCGGATCCAGACGGCCGACATCGGCCTCAAGGGCCAGCTCGTCATGGACGACGACGGCAACCAGGTGCCCGGCTTCCAGGTGCACCTGGGCGGCGGCCTGGCCTCGACGGACCGGGACGACGCCGGGCTCGGGCGTACCGTGCGCGGGCTCAAGGTGACCGCCGACGGCATCGGCGACTACGTGGAGCGGGTCGTGCGCCGGTTCGACGCCGACCACGACGGCGACGAGACCTTCGCCCAGTGGGCGCACCGCGCCGACGAGGAGGCCCTCCGATGACGGCCACCGACGAGGCGCCCGCCTCCTCTCTCGCGCTCTCCGGGCTCGGCCCGGGCGAGAACCCGCGCCTGGCGCGGGTCCGCGCCCGCGCCGCTGCCCGCGAGAGCACCCGTGACGCCCGCCGGGCCGCCCGGGCCACGCGCCGCCGTCGGACTCCGGAAGAGCTGCGGGCCGTCGTGGAGCGCGGCCAGGCCCAGTTGCACGCCTCCCCGGGCAGCCCCGAGGCGGACGCCGCGGCCGTCATCGCCTGGGCCGTGCGCGAGTTCGGCCCGTGGATGGCCGTGGCCTCCTCGATGCAGGACACCGTGCTGTCGCACCTGGTGGCGCAGCAGCTCCCGTTCGTCGACGTGCTGTTCGGCGACACGGGCTATCACTTCGCGGAGACCCTGGGCACCCGGGGCGCCGTGGAGATCGAGCTGGACGTGAACGTCGTGGACGTGCGCCCCGAGCTGACCGTGGCCGAGCAGGACGCCGCCTACGGACCCCGGCTGCACGACACCGACCCCGAGGCCTGCTGCGCGATGCGCAAGGTCGCGCCGATGAAGAAGGCGCTGGAGGGCTACGAGGCGTGGGCCACCGGCGTGCGCCGCGAGGAGACGGCGGCGCGGGCCAACGCGCCCCTCGTGTCCTGGGACGAGCGCAACGGCGTCGTGAAGATCAACCCGATCGCGGCGTGGACGGACGACCAGGTCGCGGACTACGCGGCCCGGCACGGGCTCATCGTGAACCCGCTGCTCACCGACGGCTACCCGTCCGTCGGCTGCGAGCCCTGCACCGCGCGCCCGCTGCCGGGGCAGGACGCGCGCTCGGGCCGCTGGGCCGGGCGCGACAAGGACGAGTGTGGTCTCCATGTCTGATGCCGCACGGTCTGAGGCCGCACAGTCCGGCGCCGGCCAGATCTATCCGCTGGGGCTCAAGGTCGCGGGCCGGCTCGTCGTCGTGGTCGGTGGCGGGCCCGTCGCCGCACGCCGCGTCCGTTCCCTGGTCGACGCCGGCGCGCGGGTGCGCGTGGTTGCGCCGCATACGGTGCTCGGCGAGCAGGGGCTCGCCGTCGCGTCGGAGCCCATGGACGGCGAGCCCGCACCGGGAACCGTGCAATGGGTGCGGCGCGAGTACCGCACGGGCGACCTCGACGGCGCGTGGCTCGCGCACATGGCCACGGGTTCCGCGGTCACGGACCAGCAGGTGGCCGACGACGCCGAGCGCGCCCGGGTCTTCTGCGTCACCGCGGGCGACGCGTCCGTGGGCAGCGCGTGGGTCCCGGCCGTGGCCCGAACCACCCTGACCGACGGCGCCGAGGTGACCGTCGCCGTGACCGCCGGCCGGGACCCGCGACGTGCGCGGGCGATCCGGGACGCGGTGGCGGGTCAGCTCCAGTCGGGCGCGCTGCCGCTGCGGCGTCAGCGGGCTCGGGCAGGTGCGGATGCGGACGGGGCCGCGCCCGGCCGCGTCTGGCTCGTCGGCGGTGGCCCGGGCGACACCGGCCTCATCACGGCGCGGGGCCGGAGCGTCCTGGCCCAGGCCGACGTCGTCGTCGTGGACCGGCTCGGCCCGCGTGCCCTGCTCGACGAGCTCGCGCCCGAGGTCGAGGTGATCGACGTCGGCAAGACCAGCGGGAACCACCCGGTGCCGCAGCACGAGATCAACGCGCTGCTGGTCCAGCACGCGCGGGCGGGCCGCGACGTCGTGCGCCTCAAGGGCGGCGACCCGTATGTGTTCGGCCGCGGGGGCGAGGAGCTCGCGGCCTGCCGCGCGGCGGACATCGCGGTCGAGGTGGTGCCGGGCGTGACGTCGGCGGTCTCCGTGCCGGCGGCCGTCGGTATCCCGGTGACCCACCGCGGCATCGCCCGCGGCTTCAGCGTCCTGACCGGGCACGACGGCGCCGCGCAGGTGCCGGGCGGCCCCGACCACACGCTCGTGCTGCTCATGGGCGTGACCCACCTGGCCGACACGGCGACGGCACTGATCACCGCCGACCGCCCGGCCGACACCCCGGCCGCCGTGGTCGAGGACGGCTACGGCCCGCGCCAGCGCGTCACGGTCGGCACCCTGTCCACGATCGCGGCCCGCGCCGCGGCGGCGGGCGTCAAGCCCCCGGCCATCATCGTGGTCGGCGACGTGGTCCGCCTCAGCCCGGCCTGGCCAACCCCCTAGCTCGTTGAGTGCTGGACTTTCGCCTGCGCGAAGGCCATCAACCGGACGAACATCCAGCACTCAACGGAACCACTACAGCAGGCGGCGGGCCACCGCCCAGCGGGTCAGCTCGTACCGGGACGAGAGCTGCAGCTTGCGGAGCACCGCGCTCACGTGCGTCTCGACCGTCTTGATCGAGATGAACAGCTCGCTCGCCACCTCGCGGTAGGAGTACCCGCGCGCGATGAGCCGCATGACCTCCTGCTCGCGCTTCGAGAGGCGGTCGAGCTCGTCGTCGGCCACCGCGATGTCGTTCGCGGAGGCGCCGAACGCGTCCAGCACGAACCCGGCCAGCCGCGGCGAGAAGACGGCGTCACCACCGGCCACCTGCACCACCGCGGACGACAGCTCCGACGGCGCGATGTTCTTCGTGACATACCCTCGGGCACCCGCCCGGATGACGGAGACGACGTCCTCCGCGGCGTCGGACACGGACAGCGCGAGGAACCGCACGCCGTCGGTGAGCAGGTCGGCGCAGCGCTGCACCACCTCGGCCCCGCCGCCGCCGTTGCCGCCGGGCAGGTGCACGTCGAGCAGCACCACGGGCGGGCGGTGCTCGTGCACCTGGGCCACGGCGGTGTCCACGTCGGACGCCTCGCCGACCACGGTCACGCGGTCGTCCAGCGAGGCGCGCACGCCCGTGCGGAACAGGTGGTGGTCGTCCACGAGCACCACCGGTACCGGGAGCGGCACCAGCCCGCCGCCCGACGCCGTCGCCTGGGTTGTCATCTCGTCGCACCTTCCGCTGTGGTGGGCACGGCGTCAGGGGCCGTCTCGGCCCGCGCCCTGCCGTTCTTCTCGGTCTTCTTCTCGCCGCCCGCGGGCTTGCGGTCGCCGTTCCCGGGCTTGCGGTCGCCGTTCCCCGGCTTCCGGTCGCCGTTCGCGGGCCGACGTTCGCCGTTCGCGGGCTTCTCCAGCGGCATCCGCAGCCGTACCTCGGTACCCCATCCTTCCCGGCTGACGACCTCGGCGGTGCCGCCACGCCGACGCACCCGCCCGAGGATCGACTCGCGGACGCCGAACCGGTCGACCGCGATCTCGTCGAGGTCGAAGCCGTCGCCGCGGTCGCGGACGAACACCTCGGCCACGGCGTCCGTGACCTCCAGGTACACCGACACGGGCGGCTTGCCGTGCTTGAACGCGTTGAGCAGCGCCTCGCGCGCGGCCTGCAGCAGCGCGGCGGTGCACTCGGTGGGCGGGCAGTCGCCCACGACCACGGTCTCGACGGTGAGCGGCGCCACGGCGTCCTCGATCTCGGCGACCAGGTCCTTCAGCTCGGCGGCCACGGACGTGCCCGGCTCCCGCCGGTCGTCGTAGAGCCAGCCGCGCAGCTCGCGCTCCTGGGCGCGGGCCATGCGGGAGACGGCCTCGGGGTCGTTGGCCTGCGACCGGATCAGGGCCAGGGTCTGCAGCACGGAGTCGTGCAGGTGGGCGGCGATGTCGGCGCGCTCGGACTCGCGGGCGCGGGCGGCGCGCTCGTCGCCGAGCTGCCGCACGAGCCGGATCCACCACGGCACCGACACGAGCACGAGACCCGCCACCATCGCGACCGACGCGACCGTGGCCTGCATCAGCACGCTCACGGGCGTGTCCTGGCCCACGAGCATCAGCACGCCCAGCATGGTCAGCACCACGCCGCCGGCGAGCCGCAGCAACGCCGTCCGCGAGCGCAGGAGCGAGCCGGTGCCCGACCCGCCCACCCAGCGGTCCCGGTCGGTCGCGTCGATCTGGCTCCAGGCCAGGGCCACGCCGCCGAGCCCGATGAGGGCGGGCAGCACCCAGGACGCGACCGGGTCCCAGCCCGCGCGGTACGCGACGAGCAGCGCCGCGCCGGACAGCAGGGCCACGCCGAGCCAGATGTCGCGCGCCGCGAGCCGGGAGACCGGCCCGGACAGCCGCATGCGCTCGGCGAGGGAGGCGGCGTTGCGTTCCTGCGCACCCGCGTCGGCGTCCGCGTCGGTGGTCAGGCGCGGCGCGAGACGGGCGCGGTCGGTGGGCACGGCGGCGACGGGCACGGTCGGGACGCCCGCGGGGATCGTCACCCACCAGAAGACATAGGCGACCACACCGGCCCCGGCGAACCCGCTGAGCACGACGAACGCGACCCGGACCAGCCACACCGGCAGGCCGGTGTGCGCCGCCAGGCCGGCGGCCACGCCGGCCAGCCAGCGGCCGCTGTGTCCCGGCCCGGCCTTGCCGGGTCTGCGGAGGGTGAGTCTTTGGTTCACACCCTGATCGTCACATGTCCGCACTCCCCTGAACATGGCTGAGCCTGGATCTCAGGGTCCCGCGCGGGGGTAACCAGGGTCGGTTCAGGGCAGGTCCCGATGCCGGATCCGCCGCCGGTCGACAAGCATGGATGTCATGAGCACCGACGAGACGCGTCCCGAGGACGCCACGAGAGAGCCGGGTGGCCCGGCCGACGCCAGGTCTGTCGGCCCGGACCCCGCAGACCCGGCGACGAGCCCCGCACCTGACGCAGCCGCCGACCCGAACGTCGGCCCTGCACCGGCCGCCCCCGGCCAGCAGCCCTACCCGGAGACCGGCTTCTTCGCCTCGATCCGCCGCGGCCTGTTCCCCCGCTCCGACCAGCGCTGGGTGGGCGGCGTCGCCGGCGGCGTCGCCGAGCGCATCGGCTGGGACCCGCTGCTGGTGCGCGGCCTGCTGATCATCAGCTTCTTCCTCGGCGGCCTCGGCCTCGTCGCGTACGGCGTCGCCTGGGCGCTGCTCCCCGAGCGCGACGGGCGCATCCACCTGCAAGAGGCGATCCGCGGCAACTTCGACGTCGCGATGCTCGGCGCGGTGGCCGTCTTCCTGGTCGGGTTCGCCTGGGGCGGCCCGCTGGGCTGGTGGGACGACGGTGGCTGGGAGTGGCTCGCCGTCATCTTCTGGCTCGCCGTGGTCGGGGTGGTGCTCTACCTGATCGTCCAGGGCGTGCAGCGCTCGCGGGACAACAACGTGGCCCGGCGCCAGGGCACCGCCCCCGGCGTGCCGGGGGCACCGACCCCGGGTGCGCCCACGGCGGGTACCCCTGTCGGTACCCCGACGCCGGGCGCGCCGTCCGGCACCACCGCCCCGTTCGCACCGGCGCCGCAGGTCGACTACCGCCGCAACGAGGGCCTGGTCTACGCGACCGGCGCCGGTCCCCGGCACCAGGGCCAGTCGCTGCAGTCCCCGTACCGCCCGGCCGCGACGCACCCGCCGCAGCCGGTCTACACCGCACCGCCGGTGCGCACGTCGCGGGGTCCGGGTGGCACCGCCGTCGGCATCACGCTCGGCGTGATCCTGCTGGCCGGCGCGCTGCTGCTGGCGGTCGAGCGCCTGGGCGGCGGCGGCTACCTGATCGACGGCGGCGTGGGGTTCCTGGCCGCCTGGCTGGGCCTCGGCACCGTGGCGCTCGGCGTCGCGATCCTCGTCTCGGGCCTGCGCGGCCGCACCAGCGGTGTGCTCGGCTTCTTCGCGATCGTCGCCCTGCTGTTCGGTGTCACGTACGTGGGCGTCGCCGGCACCCCCACCCGTGACTGGGTGGACGACGCCGTGGTGAACGGGCAGGAGATCGAGGGCATCATCACCGAGAACGACAACCCGGACGCCGCCTCGATCACCGAGGGGACGATCGCCGTCCAGACGGTGCGCGAGGCAGAGAACGGCTTCTTCGTGCAGTGGGGCGACCCGACCATCGACCTGTCGGAGCTCAACCTGTCCCGGGTCGAGCCCGGCGACCCGGTCGTGGTGCCCATCCAGCTCGGCGCGGGCCAGACCTCCGTGATCGTGCCGAAGGACGTGGCGGTCGAGGCGAACGCCTACGTCGCCGCCGGGGTCGTCCAGTGGAACGTCGACGACCAGGACCGCTCCACGAGCGGCGTCGGCTCCGACAACTACTTCGCCAGCGACGAGGTCGGCGACGACGGCGCCGTGCTCAGCCTCGACATCGAGGCCGGCGCGGGCGAGGTCATCGTCTCCGAGAGCAACTGAGGGAGCACGCCATGACCGACCAGACGAACGACCGGAAGAACCCGAGCGAGACCACCGGCGGGCCCGAGGGCCAGGACACGAGCGAGAACATGGACCACACGACCACGAACGACCCGGACACCGAGGTGCTGCCGGCCCAGGCCACCCCGCCGACCCAGAAGATCGCGCTGGACGACACCCAGCACGTGCCCGAGGCCGCCGCACCGGAGGGCGAGGTGCACCCCGCCTACGGCATCGCCGCGGCGCGGGTCGAGGCGGAGGCCGCCGCGGCCGAGGTCCACGACGCCCCCGTGCGGGACGACTCCGACCCCCTCGCGCCCCTGCGCGAGCCGGCGCCCGGGGCGACCTCGGCGCCGAGGGCGACCCCTTCGCCGTCGGGCAGCGGCCCGGCCACGGCACAGCCGGCGCCGGCCCGCCCCACCCCGGCGGTCCAGCCCGGGCAGCCGTCGGCTCCCGCCGCCCCCAGGCGCGGCCCGCGCGTGGGGACGGCGGTGTGGGGCCTGATCGTCATCGCGGTCGGGCTGGGGATCCTCGCGGTCGCGGCCGGCGTGGTGTTCGACCTGGGCGTGGCCCTGATCGTGCTGCTCGGCGCCGCGGGCGTGATCCTCGTCGCCGGTTCCGTGATCTCCAGCGTCCGACGGCGCTAGGGGGTCCGGGCCAGTCTCTGCAGTGCTCCCCCGATCACGCCCAGGACGATCCCGAGCCCGACCACCAGGGCACAGACCCCGAACGCGACCACCGAGGTGAACAGCGACGCACGCAGGAACGACGCGTCCATCACGGTGTCGCGGACGGGGTCGTCCTGCTCCAGCTCGGCGTACGTCGCCCCGCCGGACGCCTCGAGGGCGTGGTGGTTGATGATGTCCGCCTGGGCGTAGGCCGTGAGCGGTCCCTGCACCTGCTGACCTGCGAAGACGCCTCCCATGAACGTGGAGTCGTCGGAGACGGTGATCTTCTCTGCCGAGAGCTGCGTCGCGACGAGAATCCACACGGCGATCCCCGCCACGATCATGATGATCGCGGCGACGATGACGAACACACCAGCACCCTTGACCCCTCTGACGGGGACTTTCGTGTAGTCGCTCATCCTGCAACGCTAAGTACGGACCACGCGCCGCGCGCGGCGTGGCACCAGGTAGGAGGCCCGCCGGTGCGAGGATGGCGGGCGTGCGCATCACCCACGTGTCCGACACGTACCTTCCGCTGCTGGGCGGGATCGAGTCCCAGGTGAGCCGCCTGGCCGCGCAGCAGGTCGCGGCGGGGCACGACGTCGAGGTCATCACGACCACCCCCGCGGTGCCCGGCGCGCACGGCGTGAGCACCGCCGTCGAGGACGGCGTCGTCGTGCACCGGATCGCGGCGCGCATCCCGGGCGGGTGGCCGATCCACCCGCGCTCCACCGCGCACGTGACCACCCGCCTGCGGGCGGCGGTCGCCCGGGGCGAGCGACCCGACGTCGTGCACCTGCACATGGGGGTGCTCGCCCCCACCGCGCAGGCAGCGCTGCGGCCCGTGACCCGGCTGGGGCTGCCCGCGGTGCTGACCGTGCACAGCGTGTGGGGCAACGCGTCGCGTCTCTTCGCCGCCGCCGACGCCGCGGCGGGCTGGTCCCGCTGGCCCGTGCGCTGGTCGGCGGTCAGCGGGATGACGGCGGAACCCCTGCGCCGGCTGCTGCGCACCGGGGCCGACGTCGTGATCCTGCCCAACGGCCTCGACCTGGACGCCTGGCGGGTGCCGCGCACCGAACGCGCGAACCGGCCCGAGGGCGCGGCCGTGCACGTGGTGTCGGCCGCGCGGTTCGCGCCCCGCAAGCGCATGCTGCCGCTGCTCGCCGCGATCGCCGACGCCGTGGGCCGGCTCCCGGAGGGCGCGCTGTTCGTGACGCTCGCCGGCGACGGCCCGGAACGCGGCGCCGCCCGGAAGTTCGTCGCGGAGCACGGCCTGCGCGACGTCGTCTCCCTGCCCGGACGCCTCACCGCCACCGAGCTGAAGCGCCTGTACGCGCGCGCCGACGTGTACGCCGCGCCCTCCTCCGACGAGGCCTTCGGGATCGCCGCGCTGGAGGGACAGGCCGCGGGGCTGACCGTGATCGCCCACTCCCGGTCGGGCCTGGCCGAGCGCGTGGTCGACGGCGTCACCGGCCTCCTGGTGCCCGACGACGTGGCGCTGACCGCCGCGCTCGTGCGGCTCGCGGCAGAGCCCGGCCTGCTCGACGGGCTGCTCGCCGCCGCCGCGACCCCGCCGGCGGGCGTGGGCTGGCCTGACGTCCTGGCCACGACGGACCGGGTCTACGCGGAGGCGGCGACGCTGGCGCGCCGATAGCCTCCCGGGGTGAGCCCCTCCGAACCGGCCCCGACGAGCCCGGTGGAACACTTCGCCGTCCGGCACTACCGGCGCGCGCGGACCGAGGTGGCGCCCTGGGCGCGGAGCAGCGGCGTCGTCGCCCTGATCGCCGCGGTGTGGGCCGTCTGGGCGAGCGGGCCGGGCTGGCTCACGCCCGCCTACCTGGTGCTCGCGGTCGTCGGCGCGGCGCTCGGCGTGATCGACGCGCACACCCACCGGCTGCCCGACGCGCTGGTGTTTCCGCTGACCTGGGCGACGGCGGTACTGCTCGCGGTGGCCGCCCTCGGCACCGGGTCGTGGGGCGACCTCGGCCGCGCGGCGCTGGGCGGGATCGCGTTCTTCGCGCTCTACCAGGTGCTGTACCTGGTGTCCCCGCGCGGCGGGATCGGGTACGGCGACGTCAAGCTCTCGCTGAGCCTGGGCGCGTTCCTGACGTGGCACTCGTGGGGCACGCTCCTGGTCGGCGTCTTCGCCGCGCACCTGGTGGCCGGCGTGGTCGCGATCGTGCTGCTGCTGGGCCGGCGCGCGGGCTGGAAGTCGGGCATCGCGTTCGGCCCCTACCTGCTGCTCGGCACGGCGATCGGCCTGACCTGGGCCCGCCTCACCGCCTGGTGACAGACCACGGCCCCGCCCCGGTGACCGGGGCGGGGCCGCAGGACGTCACTCCCACTCGATGGTGCCCGGCGGCTTGCTCGTCACGTCGAGCACCACGCGGTTGACCTCACGCACCTCGTTGGTGATGCGCGTCGAGATGGTCGACAGCACGTCGTAGGGCAGCCGGGTCCAGTCCGCCGTCATCGCGTCCTCGGACGAGACCGGGCGCAGCACGATCGGGTGGCCGTAGGTGCGGCCGTCGCCCTGGACGCCCACCGAGCGGACGTCGGCGAGCAGCACCACGGGGCACTGCCAGATCTCGTTGTCGAGGCCGGCCCTGGTCAGCTCCTCGCGGGCGATCGCGTCGGCGCGGCGCAGGATCTCCAGGCGCTCCGCCGTGATCTCGCCGACGATCCGGATGCCCAGGCCCGGGCCGGGGAACGGCTGACGCGAGACGATCTCCTCGGGCACGCCGAGCTCGCGACCCACCGCGCGGACCTCGTCCTTGAACAGGGTGCGCAGGGGCTCGACCAGCTCGAAGTCCAGGTCGTCGGGCAGGCCGCCCACGTTGTGGTGGCTCTTGATGTTGGCCGCGCCCTCGCCGCCGCCGGACTCCACGACGTCCGGGTACAGGGTGCCCTGCACCAGGAACTTGACCTCCTCGCCGTGCGCGCCGGCCTCGGCGACGATGTCCCGCTGCGCGTCCTCGAACACGCGGATGAACTCGCGGCCGATGATCTTGCGCTTGGTCTCCGGGTCGCTGACGCCGGCGAGCGCCGTCAGGAAGCGCTCCTTCTCGTCGCGGACGATCAGGCGGACACCGGTCGAGGCGACGAAGTCGGTCTCGATCTGCTCGACCTCGCCGGCCCGCATGAGGCCGTGGTCGACGTGCACGCAGGTGAGCTGGTCGCCCACGGCCTGCTGCACGAGTGCGGCGGCTACGGCGGAGTCGACCCCGCCGGACAGCGCGCAGATGACGCGGGCGTCGCCGATCTGGGCCTTGATGGCCGCGACCTGGTCGGCGATGACGTTGCCGGGGGTCCAGTCGGGCTTGAGCCCGGCGCCCTCGTACAGGAAGTGCTCCAGCACCGTCTGGCCGTGCGCCGAGTGCCGCACCTCGGGGTGCCACTGCACGCCGAACAGGCGGCGGCGGGTGTCCTCGAAGGCGGCGACGGGCGAGCCGTCCGACGTCGCGAGCACCTCGAAGCCGACCGGCGCGCGGTGCACGGCGTCGCCGTGGCTCATCCAGGCGGTCTGGTGCTCGGGGGTGTCGGCGAGCAGCACGCCCGAGGCGCACACCTCGACCTCCGTGCCGCCGAACTCGCTCAGCCCGGTCTGCGCGACCTCGCCGCCAAGCGCCTGCGCCATGGCCTGGAAGCCGTAGCAGATGCCCATGACGGGCACGCCGGCCTCGAAGAGCTTGGGGTCCACGAACGGGGCGCCGGCCGCGTACACGGACGAGGGGCCGCCGGACAGGATGATGGCCGCGGGGTCCTTGGCGAGCATCTGCTCGACCGTGAACGTGTGCGGCACGATCTCCGAGTACACCTTGGCCTCGCGCACGCGGCGCGCGATCAGCTGGGCGTACTGCGCGCCGAAGTCGACGACGATGACCGGGCGGGGGGTCTGCGGCTGGTTCTCAGGGGCAGTGGACGACACCCGGCAAGTCTATGTGCCCGACGGCGGCCCGGCGCCCCACGGCGGAGTTGGGCTCACCACTCCGCGAACGAGCCGTCCTCGTGCCGCCAGACCGGGTTGCGCCACCGGTGCCCCTCCGCGGCGCGCTCCCGGACGTAGTCCTCGTTCACCTCGATGCCCAGGCCCGGCCCCTGCGGGATGGCGACGGAGCCGTCCTCGTAGGCGAAGACGCCGGGGTCGACGATGTAGTCCAGCAGGTCGTTCGCCTTGTTGTAGTGGATGCCCAGGCTCTGCTCCTGGATCACCGCGTTGTACGCGACGGCGTCGAGCTGCAGGCAGGCGGCCAGCGCGATCGGGCCGAGCGGGCAGTGCGGCGCCACGGCGATGTCGTAGGCCTCGGCCATCGCCGCGATCTTGCGCACCTCGGTGATGCCGCCGGCGTGGGACAGGTCGGGCTGGATGATGTCGACGACGCCCGTGGTGATGACGTTCTTGAAGTCCCACCGGGAGTACAGCCGCTCCCCGAGCGCGATGGGCGTGGTCGAGTTCCGCAGCACGTCGGCGATGCCGTCGACGTGCTCGGAGAGCACCGGCTCCTCGACGAACATCAGGTGGTAGGGCGCCAGGGCGTCGAGCAGCACGCGCGCCATCGGGCGGTGCACGCGCCCGTGGAAGTCGACGCCGATCCCGATGTTCGGCCCGACGGCGTCGCGCACCGCCGCCACGTTGGCGACCACCCGCTCGACCTTGTCGCGGGAGTCGACGTATTGCAGCTCCTCGGGACCGTTCATCTTGACCGCCGAGAAGCCGCGTTCGACGGCCTCCCTGGCCTGGGCCGCGGTCTCGGCGGGCCGGTCGCCGCCGATCCACGAGTAGACCTTGATCCGGTCGCGCAGCCGGCCGCCGAGCAGGTCGTGCACGGGCACGCCGAGCGCCTTGCCCTTGATGTCCCACAGCGCCTGGTCGATGCCGGCCAGGGCGCTCATGTGGATGCCCCCGCCGCGGTAGAAGCCGGAGCGGTAGAGCACTGTCCAGTGCTCCTCGATCCGGCGGGGGTCCTTGCCGATCAGGTAGTCGGACAGCTCCTCGACGGCGGCTGCGACGCTGGCCGCGCGGCCCTCCAGGACCGGCTCGCCCCAGCCGACGACGCCCTCGTCGGTCTCGATCTTGAGGAAGAGCCACCGCGGCGGCAGGACGAATGTCGTCATCGACGTGATCTTCACGGCATGCCTCTCAGTCGTTGCAGTTCTGGTGCCAGATCCGGACGAGCTCGGCGGCCCGCGCCGCGACCGTCTCCGGGGTGTCGCCCGGGCGGTACAGCGAGGTACCGACGCCGGCGCCGGACGCCCCGGCCCGCGCCCAGTCGGCAAGGTTGCCGGCGTCGACGCCGCCGACCGGGACCAGCGCCGTGCCGCTCGGCAGCACGCTGGCCCAGGCCCGCATGCCGTCCGTGCCGACCGCCGAGCCGGGGAAGAGCTTGATCGCCCGGGCGCCCGCGTCGAGCGCGGCGAAGGCCTCCGTCGGCGTCGCCGCCCCGGGGTAGCTCTCCAGCCCGAGCCGCACGGTCTCGGCGATCACGTCGGGCCGGGTGTTCGGCGAGACGATGAGCGAGGCCCCGGCGTCGGCCGCCCGGCGCACGTCGTCCGGGCTGAGCACGGTGCCCGCCCCGACGCGCCGGTCGGCAGGGCCCGCCGCGCGGATCCGGCGGACGGACTCCAGCGGGTCCGGGGAGTTCAGCGGTACCTCGACGGCGTCGAAGCCCGCCGCGAGGACCGCCTCCGCGACGGCGACGGCGTCGTCGGGCGTCACGCCGCGCAGGATGGCGATCAGGCCGGTGGACCGGGCGTTCATGCGTGCTGCTCCTCGGCGGGGTCGAGCGAGGTGGGGTCGAGCGAGGCGGGGTCGAGCGAGGCCAGGCCCGCGTCGAGGGCGACGCGCCACAGGCCGCGGGCGGTGACGTCCTCGCCGACGGAGCGCACAGTGACGCCGGACCGCTCCAGGGCGAGGCGGTAGCGGTGCGTGGTGGACGGCGACCCGCACAGGACGACGGCGTCGGCCGGCTCGGCGCGCAGCGCGTGCCGCACCTCGGCGCCGATCAGCAGCCCGGACAGGTAGTCGGCCACCTCCGGGCCGGCGAGGCGACCCGCCAGCACGAGAGTGCGCGCCGTGAACAGCAGCGCCGGAAGGCCGCGCTCGTCGCCGTGCTCGGCCTCCGCCTCGAGACCCCAGGTGAAGGCGTCCGAGGCCTCCGTGCCGGGCTCCCCCTCCGCGAGCCGACCGAGGATGCTGTCCCGCAGCAGGAGGCCGTAGAGCTCTCCGGTCATGGCGGTGGTGAAGCCCGCGACGCAGCCGCCGTCGAGGCGCACCCACTTGGAGTGCGTGCCGGGCAGCACGACGGTCTGCCGGCGGTCGGGGGCGGCCGGGTGCTCGGGAGCGGCCGGGTGCTCGGGAGCGGGCGCGCGCTCCGGGGCGGGCGCGCGCTCGGGAATGGTCGTGGCCAGCGCGCCGACAAGCTGCACCTCCTCGCCCCGCATGACGTCCGGGAGGGGCCCCGCGGCCCGCAGCCCCGGGACGAGGTGGACCACGGAGTCGCCCGCCGGCACCACCGTCAGCCGGTAGGCGAGGCCGCCGAGCTCCGCCGGCACGTCCAGGTACCCGGCGTCGGCCCAGCCGAGGTTCGACCCCGCCATCCCGGAGCACAGCACGGGGATGCCGGGGTGCTCGTCGAGCCAGGGCCGGCACAGCCGGGAGAACGTCGCCTCGAAGGCGGCGGCCCGCGCCCGGGCCGAGTCGGTCCGCTCCGACAGCGAGAGCGCGCCGTCCGCCGTCCGGACGCCGTCCACGACCGCACCCGTGGCGTCCAGGAGCCAGGCCCGGAACGTCGTCGTGCCCCAGTCGAGGGCCACCAGCGCGGCGTCGCGCCTCGGTGCGTCGTCAGCCATGTCCTGGACGGTAGACCCGGGTCCCGATAATCCGAACCTCATCCCTATTATCGGGATTCCCTGGCTGCTCGGGATAGCGTGGCGCGATGACCGCTCCGTCCGACTCCCCCGTGCCGCGCGTCCGGGACGAGTCCGCCGACGCCCCGCCGGGAACGCAGACCCTCGCGCGGGGCATCGCCGTCGTGAACGCCGTCGCCCGCGGCCGCACGCGCCTGCGGGACATCTCGGCGGAGACCGGGGTGGGGCGCAGCACCACCCACCGCCTGCTCCAGCTCCTCCTCGCCACCGGCTACCTGCGCCAGCACGACGACGGCGCCTACGCGCTCGGCCCCGCCCTCATCGAGCTCGGCTACCAGGCCCTCCAGGAGAACCCGGTGACCGGGGTAGGCGCGCCGGTGCTGCGCGCGCTCGCCGAGCGCGTCCACGACACCGTCCACCTCGCCATCGAGGACCGCGGGCAGGTGCTCTACCTCGACAAGATCCCCGGCACGCGCGGGGCGGTGATGCGCTCGCAGATCGGGCACCGCATGCCGCTGACCCGGACCGGGATCGGCAAGGCGCTGCTCCTGGACGAGCCGGGACGCTGGAGCGAGCAGTTCCTTGCCGAGCGGCCCGTCGGCGCAGCAGGCGGACTGACGCGGGACGTGCTCACCGTCGAGGCGTTCGTGCAGGTCATGGAGGCTTCGGCGGGCCGGGGCGTCACCTTCGACCTGGAGGAGAACGAGCCGGGCATCCTCTGCGTCGCGGCCCCGGTGCGTGACACGTCGGGCGCGATCGTCGCCGCGATCAGCGTCACGGCGACCCGCCCCTACATGCCCCCGGAACGCCTGGAGACGCTGACCCCGATCGTCCGCGACGCGGCGGGCCGCATCTCGGCCGCCCTCGGCTGGCGCCCTCGTTGAGTGCTGGATATTCGCCCTTTTCTCGGCCAGGAAAGGGCGAATATCCAGCACTCAACGGAACGGGTTATTCGTGCTGCCAGCTGTGCCAGAGCTTGGCGTAGTCGCCGCCCGCGGCGACCAGCTCGTCGTGCGGGCCGATCTCCGTGATGCGGCCGCCGTCGAGCACCGCCACGCGGTCGGCGTCGTGCGCCGTGTGCAGGCGGTGGGCGATCGCCACGACCGTGCGCCCGTCGAGCACCGCGTTGAGCGAGCGCTCCAGGTGCCGGGCGGCACGCGGGTCCAGCAGGGAGGTCGCCTCGTCGAGCACCAGCGTGTGCGGGTCGAGCAGCACGAGCCGCGCGAGCGCGATCTGCTGCGCCTGCGCCGGGGTGAGCTTGTACCCGCCGGAGCCGACCTCCGTAGCGAGGCCGTCCTCCAGCGCCTCCACCCAGCCGTGCGCGTCGACGGCGCGCAGCGCGTCCATCAGCTCGGCGTCGTCGGCCTCGATCTTGGCCAGCCGCAGGTTGTCCGCGAGCGATCCCACGAACACGTGGTGCTCCTGGGTCACGAGCGCGACGTGCTTGCGCAGGTCCTCCAGCGGCAGGTCGACCAGCGGCACGCCGCCGACCTCGACCCTGCCGCCCGTGGGCGGGTGGATGCCGGCGAGCATGCGGCCGAGCGTCGACTTGCCCGAGCCGGACGGACCCACGATCGCCAACCGCTCCCCCACCTTCAGGTCGAGGTCGATGCCGTGCAGCACGTCCGTACCCGCGCGGTAGGCGTAGCGCACGTCGGTGCCGCGCACCTCCTCGTCGTCGGGCTCGGCGTCGCCCGCCGTGCGGTCCGCCGGCACGAGCCGGACACCGATGATGCGGGACAGGGACGTCGCGGCCACCTGGATCTCGTCCAGCCAGAAGATGAGCTCCCAGACCGGCCCCTGGAGCTGGTAGGTGTACATGACGATCGTGGCCACCACGCCGATGGTCACCACGTTCTCGGAGGCCAGGAAGACGCCCCACACGAGCACCGCGAGCGGCGCGACCATGAACGCGAAGTCCACGCCCGGGAACAGCACGGTCCGCAGGTTGAGCGTGCCGCGCTCGGCCTGGAAGGCCTCGCGCAGGTCGTCGTCGCCGTGCGCGGTGCGCCGGCGCCCGATCTTGAGCGCGTCGATGGTGCGCGCGCCCTCGACGGACTCGGTGACGGTGCCGTCGAGCAGCGCGTACGCCGCGGACTCGCGCTGGTAGGCCGGTGCGGCCCGCTTGAGGTACCAGCGGGCGACCGCGACGAGCACCGGCACGCCGACGAACATCGCGATCGCGACCAGGGGCGAGACCACGAGGCTGACCGCCGACGTCAGTACGAGCGTCACCACGGCGATGACCAGCCGCGGCACGCCGAAGCGCACGGCGTTCTGGATGCGGCTGACGTCGCGGGTGGTGCGCGCGATGAGGTCGCCGGTCCCCGCGGTCTCGACCGTGGACAGCGGCAGGGCCGTGACGGTCTCGACGAACTCCTCGCGCATGTCGGCGAACACCGTCTCGCCGAAGACCATGGCGCGACGCTGCGCGAACCGGGTGATCAGCGACTGCAGCACCACGGCCGCGACGGCGGCGAGCACCAGGTTGCGTGCCACCTCGAGGGTGGTGCCGTCGGTGACGGCGTCGACCAGCCTGCCCAGCACGAACGGCCCGGCCAGGCCCGCGATCGCGGCGACGGTGTTGGCCACGGTGATGATGATCAGCGGCCTGCGGTGCCGGCCGAGCAGCGTGCGCGTGTACCGCCAGGTCTCGGCGGCGTCGGCGATCGGCAGGATCTTTCCCGTGCTCATGCCTTGCCTCCTTCCCCTGCGTTGGTGGTGCCTGCGTTCGTACCGCCCAGCAGCTCGTCGAGCTCGGCATCCAGGTCGTCGTCGTCCATCGAGCGGCCCACCACCTTCCGGTAGCGGGCCGCCTCGCGCCCGCCCTTGACATGGGTGGGCAGGTCGAGCAGCTCGCGGTGGGAGCCGTGGGTGACCACGCTCCCGCCGTCCAGGAAGATCACGTCGTCCACGTGGTCGAGCACCAGCGGGCTCGCGGTGACGATCAGCGTGGTCCGGCCCCGCCGCGACTGGGTGAGCCGCTGCGCGATGCGCGCCTCGGTGTGGGCGTCGACCGCGGAGGTGGGTTCGATCAGCACCAGGATCTCCGGGTCGGTGAGCAGCGCCCGCGCGAGCGCCACCCGCTGCCGCTGACCGCCGGACAGCGAGCGCCCCTTCTCGGGGATCTCGCCCTCGATGCCGTCGGGCAGCGACTCCAGCACGTCGTGCGCGTCCGCGATGTGCATGGCCCGCAGCAGTGCCTCGGCGTTCGCGGAGTCCCGCACGTCGAGCTCGCCGGCCAGCCGGCCGGAGAACAGCGCCGGCGTCGCGTCCGCGACGACGATCCGTTCGCGCAGCTCCTGCTTGTCGAGGTCGGCCAGTCGGACGCCGCCGAGCGTGACCGGGGTGGCGGTCTCCGCGTCGTCGTCGAACCGGCCCATCCGGACCGCGACCTGCGCCGACTCGTCCGGGTCCGCGCTGACCAGCGCGACGACCCGGCCGGGCCGGAGCGTGACGCCCGTGGTCTCGTCGACCAGCGGCACGCCGGCCGGCGGCATCTCCGCGGTGGACCCCGCAGCGCCGGTGGCGGGCACGACCTGCAGCACCTTGACCACCTTGCCCGCCGCGACTTGGGCCTTGGTGACCACGTTGACCGACTGCACCAGCAGGTGCACCGGCCAGGACAGGAACGACGCGTACCCGTAGAACGCGACGAGCTGGCCCGTGGAGATGCGACCCGCGATGGCCTCCGCCGCACCGAGGTAGACCACCAGCGCGATGAACAGCCCGGGCAGGAGGACCTGCAGGGCGTCGAGGATCGACTGCGTGCCGGCCACCGCGACGCCCGCCTGCCTGACCTTCTGCGACTGGTCCTGGTAGCGGCCGGTGAAGACCTTCTCGCCGCCGATGCCGCGCAGGATGCGCAGGCCGGAGACGGTGTCCGCGCCGAGCGTGGTGAGCCGGCCCTGCGCGTCGCGCTGGTTCTTCTGGTGCCTCTGGAGCGGCTTGACCAGCAGGGCGAGGATCGCCGCCACGACCGGCAGGCCGAGCGCGATGACGAGCCCCAGCGTGACCGACTGGTTCAGCATCAGCACCACCACGATGCCGTAGGTGGCGACGCTGCCGATGGTCTGCGCCGCGATGCCGAAGACCTCGCCGATGCGCATGGTGTCGTTCGCGACCGAGGACACCACCTCGCCGGTGGGCAGCTCCTTGGTGATGTTGTGCCCCGACCGGGCCACGGTGCGCGTCACGAGCTGTGACGTACGGAACGCGGCGTGCATCCACGCGGTGATGTCCCACCGGTGGCCGATCGCGTTCGAGGCGATCCAGACGATGCCGACGCCCATCATGACGGCCGCCCACGTCCACGTGGTGCGGTCGAGCCCGGACGCGGAGGCACTGTCGATGATGCGGCCCAGCAGGAACGGCTGGAAGGCGCTGCAGGTGAACGAGAGCACGCCGAAGAAGATCGCCACGAGCAGCACACGGAGCTGCTTCCTGGCGAGCCACAGGAGCAGGGTGAGCGGACCGCGCAGCGGCGGGGTGCCGGGATCGGCAAAGGGGAGGGGGCGCACGACAACCACCGTACGGAGCACCACTGACATTGATCCACGCTTTATCCACAGGGTGCGGATGGCACCCCCGCGGACGGCATATCCTCGTTGGTTGTGAGCACCCCTCAGACCACTCCCGAGATCTCCGCCGAGGCGGCGGCCACCGCGATCCGCAAGGCCCGCGGCGCGATGTCCCGCTACCGCTTCATGGCTCTGGTCACCGGTGTCATGCTGCTGATCCTCTGCGTCGAGCTGGGCATCAAGTACGGCCTCGGCGCGCTGACCGACGTGGACGGCGTCATGCCGTTCATCGCGTGGGTGCCGTTCGCGCACGGCTGGATCTACGTGGTGTACCTGGTCACGGTCGCCGACCTGTGGTCCAAGATGCGCTGGGGCTTCGGCCGCCTGGTCACCATGGTGATCGCGGGCGTGGTCCCGGTGATGTCGTTCGTGCTGGAGAAGAAGGTCCACGCCGAGGCCGAGGCGAAGCTCGCCACGCTCGAGGCGCGCTACCTCTCCTGACCGCGTGGGAGCGTAGAGCCATGGGCCGGAAGATCGTCATCGTGCTCGGAGTGCTCGTCGTCGTGCTGGGCCTCGGGTTCCTCGCCACGCGCATCTACGCGGCGATGCAGACGGGCGACGACGTGCCCGCGCCCGCCGTCGGCTCGTCCGCGCCCGCTGCGACGGCGGACCCCGCCGACCTCGACGGCGACTGGACCGTGGCCGACGGCTCCGAGGCCGGCTACCGCGTGGACGAGGTGCTGTCCGGCCAGGACGTCACCGTCGTCGGCCGCACCGAGCGGGTGACGGGCTCCGGCACCGTGACCGACGGCGAGCTCACCGCCGCGGCCGTCGAGGTCGACCTCGCGAGCATCACCACCGACGAGTCCGCCCGGGACAGCCAGTTCCAGGGCATCCTCGACACCCGCACCTACCCCACGGCGACCTTCGAGCTCACGGACCCCGTGGACATCACGGCGGTGGCCGACGGCGAGACCGTCTCCGTGGACGCGCCCGGCACGATGACCATCAAGGGCGTCGCCCAGGAGGTCACCGCGGACCTGGAGATCCGGCTGGCGGACGACGGCGGCGACGTCGTCGCCGAGCTCGCCGCGACCGTGCCCGTCACGTTCGCGGACTACGGCGTCGAGGCCCCCGACCTGGGCTTCGTCACGGTGGAGGACGACGGGTTCGTCGAGGCCGAGCTGACGCTCACGCACTGACCGCAGGGCCCCGAGCACTGGTCGCTAAGCACTGGTCGCTGCGCCGCCCCCGTTCGGCCTCCGGGCACCCGGACGGCGCCCGCGCCGCACCTGGTTCAATGCGAACGTGAACGCCCACCCCTTCGACGCCCTCACCGCCGACCGCCTCCGCGCGAACGGCAGCCTCAAGTGGACGGCCTTTCCCGGCACGATCGGGGCCTGGGTCGCGGAGATGGACTTCCCGACCGCCCCGCCGATCGCCGCCGCGCTGCACGACGCCGTGGACCGCAGCCTGCTCGGCTACCTCCCGCCGGCTCTCGTGACGGGCATGTCCGAGGCGTACGCGGGCTTCGCCGCCGACCGCTACTCCTGGACCGTGGACCCGGCGCGGGTGCGGCCGGTCTCCGACGTGCTCACCGCGCTGGAGCAGACCGTGACGCACTTCAGCCGGCCCGGGTCGCCGGTGATCGTGCCCACGCCGTCGTACATGCCGTTCCACACCCTGCCCGGCGAGCTGGGCCGCAAGGTGATCCAGGTGCCGATGGCGCGGGACGCCGACGGCCGGTACTCCTACGACCTCGACGCGCTGGACGCCGCGTTCGCCGCGGGCGGGCACCTCATGATCCTGTGCAACCCGCACAACCCGATCGGCCGGGTGCTCGAACCCGCCGAGATGCTGGCCGTGGCCGAGGTCGTCGACCGGCACGGCGGCCGCGTCTTCGCCGACGAGATCCACGCCCCGCTGGTCCACCCCGGCCGCCGGCACGTCCCGTACGCGTCGCTGAACGAGACGACGGCGGGCCACACCGTGACCGCCACGTCCGCGTCGAAGGCGTGGAACCTGCCGGGCCTCAAGTGCGCGCAGCTCGTCCTGTCCAACGACGCCGACGTGCGGCTCTGGGACCAGGTCGGCGAGCGCGTCGAGGAGGGCGCGTCCACCCTCGGCATCCTGGCCAACCAGGTCGCCTACACCGAGGGCCGCGACTGGCTGGACGACGTGCTCGGCTACCTGCGCGGCAACGTCACGCGGCTGGGCGAGCTGCTCGACGGGAGCGGCATCGGCTACCGCGCGCCCGAGGGCACGTACCTGGCCTGGCTGGACTGCCGGGGCCTCGACCTGCCCGGCGCGCCCGCGAGCGCCGCCGCCTGGTTCCAGGAGCACGCGGGCGTCGTGCTGGTCGACGGCGCCGAGTGCGGCGACGCCGGCCGCGGCTTCGTGCGGTTCAACGCGGGCATGCCGCGCCCGCTCGTCGAGAAGGCGGCGCAGCGGATGCTGGCGGCCCTGAACGGCTGACGCTCCTCACCTTTGAGGCCCGGGTTTCTTCGCTTTCAGGGGTCTGAAAGCGAAGAAACCCGGGCCTCGAAGGTGAGGGTGCGGCTCACGCCGCCGGCAGCCCCGCGATGCCCGTGTCGGCGTCGGTCGGCGCGCCGCCGCGGCGTCCGCCGGCCATCTCGTCGCGCACGAGGCGCACCCACAGCAGCACGGCGAACCCGCCGAACAGCCACCACTGCAGCGCGTAGAAGATGTTCTGCAGGTTGGCGCCCGAGCCGCCGTCGATCGTGGGGCGCGGCAGGGCGGCGACCCCGCCCTCCTCGGGCGACCCCGGACCCGACGTCAGGACGGCGTACCCGGTGTAGATGGGCCCGCCCCACTCGTTG
This sequence comes from Promicromonospora sp. MEB111, assembly GCF_030209445.1. Lineage (GTDB taxonomy): Bacteria > Actinomycetota > Actinomycetes > Actinomycetales > Cellulomonadaceae > Promicromonospora. The sequence goes on along the minus strand of NZ_JARVSD010000003.1, from coordinate 314,131 downwards.
ACCAGGGCGCTCAGGGCTATCTGCTCGGTCTGCCCGTCCTGGACGGCGGCGCTGCCCGACGTCGACTCGCCCGCCTGCAGCCAGCCCGTCACCGTGACCTCCCCCTCCGGCAGCGCCAGCGCCGCGGCGTCGGCGGGCGCGGCCACCCAGCCCTGGACGAGCGCGAGCACCGGCGCGCCGGACAGGTCGGCCCAGGACGCGCCGTCGGTGCCGTCGTCGGACACGCGGAAGGGGGTCAGGACGAGGTAGCCGACCCGGCCCTCCAGCACCCGGCCCGGGACGAGCAGCGTGCCGGACGGCTCGTACTCGCCGGCCACCCGGACCTCGCGCCCGACGAGCTCGCCGGGAAAGGTCTCCTGCGGCGTGAGCAGGTCGCCCAGCCAGGCCGGGCCCGCGGCGGCGGCCTCGGCCGCCTCCTGCTGCGCGGCCAGCTCCGCCCGCTCGTAGGCGCGGTCGAGCTGCCAGGCGCCCAGCCGGCCGCACACGAACGCCGCCAGCACGAACACGAGCAGCAGCCCGATCATCCGGGGCTGCCGGGCCACCTGGAGAAAGGTACGGCGCTCGGTGACGGGTTCGACGTCGATCACCTTCGAGGGGGATGTGCTGGGGGCACTGACGGGCATAGCCTCAACGGTAGCCGCCGTCGGCGGGTCAGCGGCACAGGTCACCGGGACGTTCTGTCGGACGCGTCACAGATCACCGGGCCGGGCGGTCGTCTCGCGTGTATGGCGGTTGTGCGTTCGAATGAACGAGCAGCAGACCGGCACGGATCCACACGTAACCCCAGCAGGAGCGTGAGCGATGACGACGACCACAGTCCCCGACTCCCCCGCCACCGGATGGCGCACCTCCGGTGTCGCCGAGCTGGCCCCCGCCGACCTGGAGCGCATCGACGCCTGGTGGCGGGCCGCCAACTTCCTCTCGGTGGGCCAGATCTACCTCCTGGACAACCCGCTCCTGCGTGAGCCCCTGACCGCGGACCACGTGAAGCCGCGCCTGCTGGGCCACTGGGGCACCACACCGGGGCTGAACTTCCTGTACGCGCACCTGAACCGCGCCATCAAGGAGCGTGAGCAGCAGACGGTCTACGTCACGGGCCCCGGCCACGGCGGCCCGGGGCTGGTCGCCTCCGCGTACCTGGACGGCACGTACTCCGAGGTCTACAGCGACATCACGGAGGACGCGGAGGGGGTCCGGCGCCTGTTCCGGCAGTTCTCCTTCCCGGGCGGCATCCCGAGCCACGTCGCGCCCGAGACGCCGGGGTCGATCCACGAGGGCGGTGAGCTCGGCTACGCCCTGAGCCACGCCTACGGCGCGGTCTTCGACAACCCCGATCTGCTCGTCGCGGCCGTGGTGGGCGACGGCGAGGCCGAGACCGGCCCGCTGGCCACCTCCTGGCACTCGAACAAGTTCGTCAACCCGGCCCAGGACGGCGTCGTCCTGCCGATCCTGCACCTCAACGGCTACAAGATCGCCAACCCGACCGTCCTGGCGCGCATCTCGCACCGGGAGCTGAACGACCTCATGGTCGGCTACGGCCACAAGCCGTACTTCTTCGACGGCGGGTACGACGAGAACGAGGCGCCGCTCGACACGCACCGCCGGTTCGCGGCGCTGCTCGACGAGGTGCTCGACGAGATCGCGGCGATCAAGGCCCGGGCGGCGCAGGGCGACCTCAGCCGCCCGATGTGGCCCATGATCGTGTTCCGCACGCCCAAGGGGTGGAGCGGCCCGGCGGAGATCGACGGCAAGAAGACCACGGGGTCGTGGCGCGCGCACCAGGTGCCGCTCGCGAACGCGCGGGACACCCAGGAGCACCTGAAGGTCCTGGAGAACTGGCTGCGGTCCTACCGGCCGGAGGAGCTGTTCGACGCCGACGGCCGCGTGCTGCCCGAGATCACCGCGCTCGCGCCGGAGGGCGCGCTGCGGATGAGCGCCAACCCGCACGCGAACGGCGGGCTGCTGCTCAAGGACCTGCGCCTGCCGGACTTCCGCGACTACGCGGTGGACGTCCCGGTCCCCGGAGGGTCGACGTCGGAGGCGCCGCGCGTGCTGGGCCAGTGGCTCACCGACGTGATCCGGCTCAATCCCGACAACTTCCGCATCTTCGGGCCGGACGAGACGGCGTCGAACCGCCTGCAGGCCGTGTACGAGGTGACGGACAAGCAGTGGAACGCCGAGTACATCGGGCCAGAGGTGGACGAGCACATGGCCCGCGCCGGCCGGGTCATGGAGATGCTCAGCGAGCACCAGGTGCAGGGCTGGCTGGAGGGCTACCTCCTGACCGGCCGGCACGGGCTGCTGACCAGCTACGAGGCGTTCATCCACATCGTCGACTCGATGTTCAACCAGCACGCCAAGTGGCTCAAGGTCACCAACCACATCCCGTGGCGGCGGCCCATCGCGTCCCTGAACTACCTGCTGTCCAGCCACGTCTGGCGCCAGGACCACAACGGGTTCAGCCACCAGGACCCCGGGTTCATCGACCACGTGGTGAACAAGAAGGCCGAGATCGTGCGGGTGTACCTCCCGCCGGACGCCAACACCCTGCTGTCCACCTACGACCACTGCCTGCGCAGCCGGCAGTACGTCAACGTGGTGGTGTCGGGCAAGCAGCCGGCGCCGAACTTCCTGGACATGCCCACCGCGATCGAGCACTGCACGCGCGGCCTCGGCATCTGGGAGTGGGCGGGCACGGAGGTGGCGGGCGAGCAGCCCGACGTCGTCCTGGGCTGCGCGGGCGACGTGCCCACGCTGGAGGTGCTCGCCGCGGCCGACATCCTGCGCCGCGAGCTGCCGGACCTCAAGGTGCGTGTGGTCAACGTCGTGGACCTCATGCGGCTGCAGGACGCCAAGGAGCACCCGCACGGTCTCACCGACTCCGAGTTCGACGGCCTGTTCACGGCCGGCCGGCCCGTCGTCTTCGCGTACCACGGCTACCCGTGGCTCATCCACCGCCTCACCTACCGGCGCACGGGCCACGTGAACTGGCACGTGCGCGGGTACAAGGAGGAGGGCACGACGACGACGCCGTTCGACATGGTCATGCTGAACGACCTGGACCGGTACCACCTTGTGATCGATGTCATCGACCGGGTGCCGCAGCTCGGCAGCGCCCAGGCCGGGCTGCGCCAGCGCATGCAGGACGCGCGGCTCCGTGCGCGTGCCTGGACCCGGGAGCACGGCGACGACCTCCCCGAGGTGCGCGACTGGGTGTGGCCCGACGCCCAGGACCAGTCCGACGCCGGTCAGGTTGACGCTACGCTCGGCACTGGTGGAGACAACGAGTAGCAGCAAATCCCACGAAGTGAACACGGAGCGACACGTGACCGGCGCAACCCGCAGCATCGTCATCGCGAGCCCGGAGGGCGAGAGCGGAAAGTCGACGGTCGCGCTCGGCGTGCTCGACCTGCTGGTCCGCAAGGGCCAGCGGGTCGGGGTCTTCCGGCCCGTCTCGCGCGCGACCGCGGCCGAGGACTCGAGCGGCGAGCGCGACCACGTGCTGGAGCTCCTCCTGGAGCACGACGGCGTCGACATCTCGTACGACGACGCCGTCGGCGTCACCTACGCCGACCTGCACACCGACCCCGAGGACGCGCTGAGCCGCATCGTGTCCCGGTTCCACGACCTCGCCGCGCGCTGCGACTCGGTGGTGATCCTCGGCACCGACTACACCGACGTCGCCGGGCCCACCGAGCTCTCGTTCAACGCGCGCATCGCCGCGAACCTGGGCGCGCCGGTGCTGCTCGTCGTCTCGGGCCGCGAGCGCACCCCCGAGGGCGTGCGGGCGCTGGCCGACGTGAGCCTCGCCGAGCTGGCGGCGCACCACGCGCAGGCGATCGGCCTGGTGGTGAACCGCTCGGACACCCACAGCGCACGGGAGATCCGGACCGTGCTGGCCGAGGCCCAGCCCGACCTGCCCGTGTGGACCATCCCCGAGGAGCCGTTCCTGCAGGCCCCGACCGTGAGCCAGCTCCTGGAGGCCGTGGACGGCACGCTCGTGCTGGGCGACCCCGAGCTGCTCGGCCGCGAGGCCCTCGACGTGCAGGTCGGGGCCATGAGCTTCGAGCACCTCTTGGAGCGGCTGATCGACGGCGCCGTCGTGATCACCCCGGGCGACCGCACCGACCTGCTGATCGGGCTGCTCGCGACGCACATGACGCCGTCGTTCCCGTCGCTGGCCGGCATCATCCTGAACGGCGGGTTCTACCCGCAGGGCCGCCCGGCGCAGCTCCTGGAGGCCATGCGCCCCAAGCTGCCGATCATCACCACGGACCTGGGCACCTACCGCACGGCCCGCGCGGCGGCGACCACGCGCGGGCGCGTGGACAAGAACTCGGTGCGCAAGGTCGAGACGGCGCGCGCCCTGTTCGAGCGCAACGTCGACTCCGCCGCGCTGGCCGCACGCCTGGACCTGCCGCGGCCGGAGGTGGTCACGCCGCTCATGTTCGAGTACCAGCTCATCGAGCGGGCCCGCGCCGACCGGCGGCACATCGTGCTCCCGGAGGGCGGCGACGACCGCATCCTGCGCGCCGCCTCGACCGTGCTGGCCCGGCAGATCGCGGACCTGACGATCCTGGGCGCCGAGGAGCCGATCCGCGCCCGCGCCGCCGAGCTGGGCCTGGACATCGAGGCCGCGCGCGTCCTGTCGCCGCACGACCCCGAGCACGTCGAGAAGTTCGCCGCCGAGTACGCGCGGCTGCGCGCCCACAAGGGCATGACGGTCGAGCGGGCGCGAGAGATCGTCACCGACGTGTCCTACTTCGGCACGATGATGGTGCACCTGGGCCTCGCCGACGGCATGGTGTCGGGCGCGGCCCACTCGACGGCGCACACCATCCGGCCGTCGTTCGAGATCATCAAGACCAAGCCCGGCACGTCGTCGGTGTCCTCGGTCTTCCTCATGTGCCTGGAGGACCGGGTGCTCGTGTACGGCGACTGCGCCGTCATCCCCGACCCGACGTCGGAGGAGCTCGCCGACATCGCCGTCTCCTCCGCGGCCACCGCCCGCCAGTTCGGCGTGGAGCCGCGCATCGCGATGCTCTCCTACTCCACGGGCGAGTCCGGCACGGGCGCCGACGTCGACAAGGTGCGCACCGCCACGGGGCTGGTGCGGGAGCGCACGCCCGAGCTCGACGTCGAGGGCCCCATCCAGTACGACGCCGCCGTGGACGCCTCGGTCGCGGCGTCCAAGCTCCCCGGGTCCGACGTCGCCGGGCGCGCGACCGTGTTCGTCTTCCCCGACCTGAACACGGGCAACAACACGTACAAGGCGGTGCAGCGCTCGGCGGGCGCCGTCGCCGTCGGGCCGGTGCTGCAGGGCCTGAACAAGCCGGTCAACGACCTGTCGCGCGGGGCGCTGGTGCAGGACATCGTGAACACCGTGGCGATCACGGCGATCCAGGCGCAGACCAAGGAGTCCGCATGAGCACCGTCCTCGTCCTCAACTCCGGTTCCTCGTCGCTGAAGTACCAGCTCGTCGACCCCGACTCGGGCGAGGCGGTCGCCGGCGGCATCGTCGACCGGATCGGCCAGTCCTCGGGCACGGTCAAGCACGAGACGGGCGGCGAGAAGGTCGTGCGCGACCTCGACGTGCCCGACCACGGCGAGGCGCTGCGCGTCGTCAAGGGCATTTTCGACGAGGTGGGGCCGTCGCTCGCGGAGGCAGGCATCGTCGCCGTCGGGCACCGGGTGGTGCACGGTGGCGACGTCTTCTCGGCCCCGGCCCTGCTCGACGACGACGCCGTCGAGGCGATCCGCGCGCTGATCCCCCTCGCCCCGCTGCACAACCCGGCCAACGTGACCGGCATCGAGGTGGCGCGGGAGCTGCTGCACGTGCCGCACGTCGCGGTGTTCGACACCGCGTTCTTCGCCTCGCTGCCGGCCGCCGCCTCGACGTACGCGCTGGACCGCAAGGTCGCCGCCGAGCACGGCGTGCGCCGGTACGGCTTCCACGGCACGTCGCACCAGTTCGTGTCGACGGCGGTGGCCGCGCACCCCGCCGTCGTCGCGAAGCTCGACGCCGAGGGGCGCGGCCCGGAGACGCTGCGGCAGGTGGTGCTGCACCTGGGCAACGGCGCGTCGGCGTCGGCGATCCTGGACGGGCGGCCCCTGGACACCTCGATGGGCCTGACGCCGCTGGAGGGCCTCGTCATGGGCACCCGGTCGGGCGACATCGACCCGGGCGTCGTGTTCCACCTCATGCGCGGCGGGATGTCCGGGAGCGACGTCGACACCCTGCTCAACAAGAAGTCCGGCGTGCTCGGCCTGTCCGGCGTCAGCGACATGCGCGAGCTGCGCAAGCTCGTCGCCGCCGGTGACGCCGACGCTCGCCTCGCCCGCGACGTCTACCTGCACCGGCTGCGCAAGTACGTGGGCGCGTACGCGGCGGTGCTCGGCGGCATCGACGTGCTGACGTTCACCGCGGGGGTCGGCGAGAACGATCACACGATCCGCTCGGGCGTGGTGCGGGAGCTGAAGTTCCTTGGGCTGACGATCGACCCGGCCGCCAACGAGGCGGCGTCGGGCGAGGCGCGGGTGATCTCGGCCGGGTCCGGCGCGGAGGCGCCGTTGGTGATGGTGGTGCCGACCAACGAGGAGCTGGCGATCGCGCGGCAGGCGGCTGCGCTGGTCGCGGCGGGCTAGGTCGCGGCCGGTGAAGGCACGGCCGGTGCGGGCGCGGACGTCGGCGTCCTCGGCGCCGCGCTCTTCCCGTCGGTGGCGATCGGGGGAAGGCCGAGGTGCGCGCGCAGCGCAGCGGTGGCCTCGCCCAGGACGTCGAGCTGCTCGTCGGTGAACGCGTCGACGAAGGTCTCCTTGATCGCCTGAAGATGCGGGACGGTGCTCGCGCGGAACGCGCGTGCACCCTCCTCGGTGAGCACGACCTGCGACCCGCGGGCATCCTCGGCGCACGGCTCGCGGCGCACCAGCCCGCGCTTCTCCATCCGCCCCAGGTGGCCGGAGAGCCGGCTGCGCTCCCACTCGATGTGCGCGGCCAGCGTGGACGAGCGGAGCGTGTGGTCCTCCGCCTCGCTGAGCGCCAGCAGCACCCGGTAGTCACCGGTGGAGAGCTGCGAGTCCTGGTGCAGGCGCGCCTCGACGCGGGTGCGGAGGATGTCGTAGGTCTCGATGTAGCCCCGCCAGACCGCGAGCTCACGACGCGTGGGGACCTTGCGGCGCCTGGACGTGGTCATCGGCCCTCCTCGGTGAGTGATTGACATGTGAACTATATGGCGAGATGATTCACGTGTCAATCAAATGAGCACCCAGAAGGGGCTGGTCATGGTGGATGTCTCGCAGATCGAGTTCGGTATCGACAGCTTCGGCGACCTGCCGCGCGACGAGCACGGTGATGTCGTCTCGCACGCGGAGGCGATCCGCGCCGTCGTCGCCGAGGCGGTCCTGGCGGACCAGGTGGGCATCGACGTCATCGCACTGGGCGAGCACCACCGCCCCGAGTACGCGATCTCCAGCCCGGAGACGGTCCTCGCCGGCATCGCGACGGCGACCGAGCGCATCAAGCTCGCGTCGGGCGTGACGGTGCTGTCGTCGGACGACCCGGTCCGGGTCTTCCAGCGGTTCGCGACCGTCGACGCGCTCTCGAACGGGCGCGCCGAGGTGATCCTGGGCCGCGGTTCCTTCACCGAGTCGTTCCCGCTGTTCGGCTACGACCTGAAGGACTACGACACGCTGTTCGAGGAGAAGATCGACCTCTTCAGCCACCTCCTCGACGAGAAGCCGGTCACCTGGGAGGGCACGATGCGCGCGTCGCTGCAGGAGGCCGACGTCTTCCCGAAGACCGAGTCCGGGCGGCTCAAGACCTGGGTCGGCGTGGGCGGGACGCCGCAGTCGGTGCTCCGCACCGCCTACTACGGTTTCGGTCTCATGCTCGCCATCATCGGCGGCCCGCCCGACCGGTTCGCGCAGTACGTGGAGCTCTACCGGCGGGCGCACGAGAAGCTCGGCACGACGCCGCAGCCGGTCGGCATGCACTCGCCGGGCTTCGTCGCCGCCACGGACGAGGAGGCGAAGGAGCTGTTCTACCCGGGTTACCGCGAGATCCGCGACCGCATCGGCGCCCTGCGTGGCTGGCCTCCCCTGCGCAAGGACGAGTTCGACGCCGACGTGGAGCAGGGCTCCCTGTACGTCGGGTCGGTCGAGACGGTCGCGCGCAAGATGGCGCGGGCGATCCGCGTCCTCGACGTCGGCCGGTTCGACATGATCTACTCCTCGGCCGGCGCGGTGTCGGCCGACGCGCGGCTGCGCTCGGTCGAGCTGTACGGCACCCAGGTGATCCCGCGGGTGCGCGAGCTGCTGGCAGAGCAGCCCAGCACCGCCGGGGCGGCGCTTTGAACGCCGGGACGACCATCGGAATCCTCGGCGCCGGCAAGGTCGGCACCGTCCTCGCGCGGCTGGCCGTCGCCGCCGGTTACCGCGTGCTGATCTCGGGGTCGGGCGATCCCGAGCGGATCGCGCTGACCACCGAGGTACTCACCCCCGGGGCGACGGCGGTGTGGCCCGCCGAGGCCGCGTCCGCCGACGTCGTCGTCCTCGCGCTCCCCCTCGGCAAGCACGACGGGCTCCCGGTCGCGGACCTCGCGGGCCGGCTCGTCGTCGACGCGATGAACCACTGGTGGGAGGTCGACGGCCCGCGCGAGGGGATCGTCCCGCGTGACCTCTCGTCGAGCGAGTTCGTGGCGCGACTCCTGCCCGGCGCGCGGGTCGTGAAGGCCTTCAACCACATGGGCTATCACGACCTCGAGGACGGCACCCGCCCCGCGGACGCCGTCGGGCGCAAGGCCATCGCCCTAGCCGGCGACTCCCCCGACGACCTCTCCGTCGTTGCCGAGGTGATCGACGCGCTCGGGTTCGACCCGCTCGTGATCGGTGACCTCGGAGCGGGCGCCCGGCTCGAGCCGGGTACCCCGGCGTTCGGCGCGAACGTAGGCCTCGACGAACTGCGTACGCTGACCGGGACGCCCGCGCCCACGACCGTTCTGGAGGCCTCATGAAGGACAGGACCGGCGAGTCCGTCAGCGTCACGCTGAACACGGGTCGCCCGATCGGCGCGTACGCCGTCCATGTCGACGGCGGGACCGCGGTGGGGCGGGCCGACTTCGTGGACCCGCTCGACGGCGGTGCCGTGGGTGAAGGCGTGGGCGACGACGGCGGCGTCGGCCACGACCGGATCTTCTTCCACACCGAGGTCGACGACGCGTACGGCGGGCGCGGCCTCGCGGGCATCCTGGTGCGCGAGGCCCTCGCCGACAGCATCCGCAGGAACATCGTCGTCGTCCCGGTGTGCCCGGTGTTCGCGGCGCACCTGGAGAAGCACGGCGACGAGTACGTGGCGGCGGGCGGGGCGTTCCGCCAGCCGACCAAGGATGACATCGCGCAGGTCACCCAGGCGGTGCAGGAGCACCGCGCGGCGTCGCGGCAGGTGGAGCGGCCGAGCGAGTAGGGCGCGGCGGACGCCGCCGGCATCGTCGACCGCGTCGTCGAGCTACGGCTTCATCACCGACAGGCCGCCTACCGGCAGCTTCTCGACGAACCAGTGCTCGCGCGCCTGCGGGATGACGATGACCGCCCAGCCCTCCCAGGAGCGCTAGCCTCACCCCGTGACCCTCTTCATCGACCCGCCGGCCTGGCCCGCGCACGGGACACTCTTCTCCCACCTGGTCTCGGACGGGTCGCTGCACGAGCTCCGGCTCTTCGCCCGGTCGGCCGGCGTCCCCGACCGCGCGCTCGACCTCGACCACTACGACGTCCCCGCCGAGCGGTACGACGACCTGGTCGCTGCGGGTGCGGTGCCGATCGGGGGCAAGGAGCTGGCCCGACGCCTGGCCGAATCTGGCCTGCGCGTCTCCGGCGCCGAGCGGAACCGCTCCAAGCGGGCGGCGCTCCTGAGCCGGTGGGACGGGCTGTGGGCCGACCCGAGCCTGGCCCGCGACGCCGGCACGGACCTGGTCGACCGCTGGCGCGAGCCGCACCGGGTCTACCACACGACGTTCCACCTGGCCGCGGCCCTGGACGCGCTCGACGTCGTCGCGGCCGAGAGCCGCGTCGCCGACCGAAGCCTCTGGCGCGCCCGCCTCGCCCTCTGGTTCCACGATGCCGTGCACGACGGCGTGGCGCAGCAGGACGAGGAGCGGTCCGCCGAGCTCGTCGCCGAGCTGCTCGGCCCGCTCGCCGGCGCCGGCGTCACCAGCGCGGACATCGACGAGACCGCCCGCCTGGTCATGGTGACCGCCGACCACGCCCCGGCCGACGACGACGTCATCGGCGGCCTGGTCAGCGACGCCGACCTCGCCGTGCTGGGCGGCAGCCCGACCGTCTACACGCGGTACACCCACCAGGTCCGCGCCGAGTACTGCGACGTGCCCGACCCCCTGTTCCGCGCCGGCCGGTCCGAGGTGCTCCGCACCCTGCTGGCGGGCGGCCCGCTCTTCCGCACCGCCCCGGGCACCACGCGCTGGCAGGACGCGGCACGCTCCAACCTGACGGCCGAGCTGGCGACCCTCGCGGCGTGAGCCGGGTACCGGCCCGGAGACGGTAGCGTTCCCCGACGTGACTCCCCTCAAGGTCTCCGCGATCGTCGCGGGCGTGCTCGCCGTCGCCTTCACCGTCCCCGTCGTCGCAGTTCAGGCCACCGGACACGCCCGCGTGCGCAGCGACGCCAGCGAGATCGAGAAGGCCGACGCCGTCATCGTGCTCGGGGCCGGGCTCCGCAGCGACGGCACGCCGTCGACCTACCTGCGCCGCCGGGTCGAGGGTGGTGCCGAGCTGTACCGCGCGGGCGTCGCGCCCACGGTGATCCTGAGCGGCGACGCCCACGACAACGCGGACGGCACCCGGTACGACGAGCCCGCCTCGATGCGCGCCTGGCTCCTGGACAACGACCTCGGCGTGCCCGACGACGCGATCGTGCTGGACCGCGAGGGCTTCAACACCACGGCCACCTGCCGCCGGGCGCACGACCTGTACGGGGTACGCACCGCCGTCGTCGTCACGCAGGACTACCACCTGCGCCGCACGCTCTACTCCTGCGTGGAGGCCGGGCTGGACGCCGTGGGTGTCGGCGTCAGCGCCGCGAGCGTCCAGCCGGTGCAGTGGGCCTGGTGGCACGTGCGCGAGCTGCCGGCGAGCTGGAAGGCGGCGGTCCGCTCGCTGGGCCGACGCCGCCTCCGCTGACGGTTCCTGGCGAACGGGTCACTTCTTCTTCGGGGTGACCCACAGGTGGATCGTGCCCTCGACCACCACGGTCCCGTCCGCGAGCACGCCGCGCACGCGCACGGGCAGGTCCTTGTCGTCGCCGTCCCACTGCGCCTGGTCGGTCTCGGCCACGCACGTGACGTCGCCGGTCGACTTGGCGAGGTAGGACACCTCCATGCCCTTGGGCAGCCACCGCTTGTCGTCGGGCACGGTGGCCTCCGCGAGGGAGCCCATGGCCATCTCCAGCCCGTTGCAGACGGCGATCGCGTGCACCGTGCCGATGTGGTTGCGGTTGCGCCACCGGTTCGGCACGACCACCTCGCCGTAGTTCGGCCGCATGTCGACCACGCGCGGGGCGATGGTCCCGAAGTAGGGGGCCCTGAAGCTGTAGGCCACGCTGAAGATCCGCTTCCCGAGCAGCCCGCCGATCACCGGCAGCGAGTTGGCGGACTTCCAGAAGGCGTGGAGCTGCGTCGTCATGCGGGTGAGCGTACTCGCCCCGGTGACGACCGTTCACTCCTTCGACGACCGTACGGCCTTCGCCCCGGCCGTGCGGAACGCCAAGCCCTCAGGACATGCGCAACTTGCGCATGACCCCCAGCGCCGTGGTGAGCACCCGGCTCGGGGTGTCCCCGCCCAGGCCGTAGAGGTTGTCGAGCGTGGCGCCGATGCGGGCGCCACGCGACGTCACCACGGTCTGCTGGCGCGTCAGCCCGGTGATCGACGCCGCCCCGTGCCGCCCGCCGAGCCCGGAGGCCTTCCAGCCGCCGAGCGGCGCGGAGACCGAGCCCCAGGTCATCGTGTAGCCGTCGTTGATCGCGACCGAGCCGGTCTCGATCCGCGCGGCCACCCGGCGCGCCCGGGCGACGTCCCGGGACCAGACGGCGGCGTGCAGCCCGTACTCGGTGTCGTTGATGACGGTGACGGCGTCCTCGTCGCAGTCGACCCGCGTGATCGTGACGACGGGCCCGAACGTCTCCTCGCGCGCCACCACGGCCTGCGCCGGTACGTCGTCGAGCACGGTCGGCGCGTAGAAGTACGGGCCGACGTCGGCGCGGTGCACCCCGCCGGCGAGCACCCGGGCGCCCCGGGCCAGCGCGTCGTCCACGTGCGCCGTCACCTTGTCGAGCTGCGCGGCCGAGGTCAGCGAGCCGATGTCGGCCGAGTAGTCGAGGGCCGGGCTGAGCCGCAGGTTCCGCACCGCGCGCACGAACTTCGCGACGAACTCGTCGGCGATCGCCTCGTGCACCACCAGACGTTCGACGGACACGCACAGCTGGCCCGCGTTCGAGAAGCAGGCCCGAACGATGCCGGGCACCACCGCGTCGACGTCGACGTCCTCCGCCACGTAGAGCGCGTTCTTGCCGCCGAGCTCCAGCGTGGCCCCGATGAGCCGCTCGCCGGCCCGCGCCGCGACCTTGCGGCCCGTCGCGGTCGACCCGGTGAACGCGACGTGATCCACGTGCTCGACCAGCGCCTCGCCCACCTCGGGGCCGCCGGCGACCACCTGGAACAGGCCCGCCGGCAGCCCGGCGTCGTCCAGGGCCTCGGCCGCCCACAGGGCGGTGAGCGTGGTCTGCGGGTCCGGCTTGAGCACCACGGCGTTGCCGGCCAGGAGCGCGGGCAGCGCCTCCGAGAGCGCGAGCACGAGCGGGTAGTTCCAGGGTGCGATGGCGCCGACGACGCCGACCGGCCGGCGGTGCACCTGCACGCCCGTGAGCAGCGGGACCATGCCCCCGGTCCGACGGGACGCGAGGTAGCGCTCGCCGCGCACGGCGTAGTGCCGGGCGACCTGCGCGATGTCCGCGATCTCCTCGAAGGCGGCGCGCCGCGACTTGCCGGTCTCGAGCTGGATCAGGTCGAGCGCCTCGGACTGTCTCTCCAGGACGATGCGGCCGAGCCGCAGGAGCACCCCGGCACGGTCGCGCACCGAGAGGCGCGCCCAGCCACGCTGCGCCACCCGCGCGCGGACGACGGAAGAGGCCACGTCGTCGGCGGAGGAGATCGGAAAGGTCACGAGCGGAGCACCCGTGAACGGGCACATCGAGCGGTGCGTACCGGAAGCCTCGGACGTCGCGATCCGCGCCACGAGCGGCGCCATCACTCCGGGCTCGAGGACGAAGGTTCCCTGCGGGTGCTCAGGGTCGAGCACCCCGCCGACGGCACCACTCGCGGCTGCGTCGGCTGCTGTGTCGTCGATCATGGCGGCCACCCTACGCGCAAAACCCTGCACCACGTATTGATAGATGTGTGAAACTGACTTTCATAGCGTTTCGTCGCAGCGGCTGCGATCTCGCCACGTACCGCGCGGTCGCGGCTAGTTGGGCTCGACCCAGCGGCCCAGCACGGAGGTCTCCTGGTCGGCGTAACCGAGCCGCTCGTAGAACCCGAGCACGTCCGTGTTGGTGGTCCGCACCATGAGCTGGATCTTGCGCGCCCCGCGTGCCACCAGCCACGCCTCGGCGGCCACTACGGCCGCCCGGCCCAGCCCGCTGCCCTGCAGCCCGGGCGCGACGGCCACGTAGTAGAGCCAGCCGCGGTGCCCGTCGTACCCGGCCATCGCGGACGCCGCCACCCGGCCGTCCACCCGCGCGACGAGGACCGTCGAACCGTCACCCGCGCGGGCGTCGGCGATGTCCAGGTGCGGGTCGTTCCAGGGCCGGGTCAGCCCGCACTCCCGCCACAGCTCGACCACCTGGTCGACGTCGGCGTCGGTGATCTCGACGAACTCGCCGTCCGCCACGGGCGCCGCGGCGAGGACCGGGGAGAGCGGCTCGCCGCTCCGCACGGCGCTCACCGGGGCTGGTACGGGGAGACGACGACCTCGACCCGCTGGAACTCCTTGAGGTCGGAGTAGCCGGTCGTGGCCATGGCCCGGCGCAGGGCACCCACGAGGTTGAGGGTGCCGTCGGCCTGCTTGCCCGGCCCGAAGAGGATCTCCTCCAGCGTGCCGACCGTGCCCACCTCGACGCGCTCGCCGCGCGGGAGCTGCGGGTGGTGCGCCTCGGGGCCCCAGTGGAAGCCCTTCCCGGGCGCCTCGGCGGCCCGTGCGAGCGCGGCGCCGAGCATGACGGCGTCCGCGCCGCAGGCCACGGCCTTGACGATGTCGCCGGAGTGCCCCACGCCGCCGTCGGCGATCACGTGCACGTACCGGCCGCCCGACTCGTCGAGGTAGTCGCGGCGGGCCGCGGCGACGTCGGCCACCGAGGTGGCCATGGGCGCGTGGATGCCGAGGCTCACGCGAGTGGTGTGGGCGGCGCCGCCGCCGAAGCCGACGAGCACGCCCGCGGCGCCCGTGCGCATGAGGTGGAGCGCCGCGGTGTACGTCGAGGCCCCGCCGACGACGACGGGCACGTCCAGCTCGTAGATGAACCGCTTGAGGTTGAGCGGCTCGGCGTTGCCCGACACGTGCTCGGCCGAGACCGTGGTGCCGCGGATGACGAACAGGTCGACACCGGCGTCGACCACCGTCTTGTAGAACTCCTGCGTGCGCTGCGGGGTGAGCGCGCCGGCCACCGTGACGCCCGCGGACCGGATCTCCTTGAGGCGCTGGGTGATCAGCTCCGGCTTGATCGGCTCCGAGTAGATCGCCTGCATTCGGTGCGTCGCCTCGTCGGCCGGCAGCTCGGCGATCTCGGCCAGCAGCGGCTCGGGCGACTCGTACCGGGTCCACAGGCCCTCGAGGTCGAGCACGCCCAGACCGCCGAACCGGCCCAGCGCGACCGCGCTGTCCGGCGTCATCACCGAGTCCATCGGGGCCGCGACGATCGGCAGGTCGAAGTGGTACGCGTCGATCTGCCAGCCGACCGAGACGTCCTTCGGGTCGCGTGTGCGCCGGGACGGCACCACCGCGATGTCGTCGAAGGAATAGGCGCGCCGCCCACGCTTGCCGCGTCCGATCTCGATCTCGTTGCTCACCCGCCAAGCCTACCCATCGCTGCTGACCCGGCGCGCAGTGTCTCGTGATGTGCGGGGTGGCACGAACCACAGTGTCAGTGACCGGTGGCAGGGTTCTCCCTGGACGCACCGGGGAACCCGGACGAGCAGGGAGGACACCATGAACGAGACCTGGATCCACAGGCCGCTGCTGGGCTTCGACACCGAGACCACAGGGGTCGACGTCACGGGCGACCGCATCGTCACGGCAGCCCTCGTGCTGCGCACGCCCGGAGCGGGCACGGAGGTCCGCACCTGGCTGATGGACCCGGGCGTGGAGATACCGGAGGAGGCCGCGGCCATCCACGGCATCTCCACCGAGCACGCGCGTGCCCACGGCGTCGCACCCCTGGAGGCGCTGGAGGAGATCGCCGCCGAGCTCGCCCGGCACCTGGCCGACGGCGTCCCCGTGGTCGCCTACAACGCGGCCTTCGACCTCTCGCTGCTCGACGCCGAGCTCCAGCGCCACGGGCTCAAGACCCTGCCCCAGCGCCTGGGCCGCCCGGTCGAGCCCGTCGTGGACCCGCTGGTCATCGACCGCTGGCTGGACCGGTACCGCGCGGGCAAGCGCCGCCTCGGCGACCTCTCGGAGTGGTACGGCGTCACCTCCGACGGCGACCTGCACACCGCCGAGGTGGACGTGCTCGCCACGCTCGACGTGCTGGAGGCGCTGGCCCGCCGGTTCCCGCAGCTCGCCCGCATGCCCCTGGCCGACCTGCACCAGCAGCAGATCGGCGCGCACCGCCAGTGGGCGGTGAGCTTCAACGCGTGGCGCCGCGAGCAGGGCCTGACCGGACCCGACGCGTCCGGCGCGTGGCCGGTGCAGCACTCGACGATCGACTGACCGGCAGAACCGGCAGCCGCGCCCCGGGGGGACCGGGGCGCAGCCCCGGTCAGCGCGGGTACACGGCGTCGACCTCGACCTCGACGAGCCAGCCGTCCACCGGGAGGTTCTCGACCTCCAGCGCGAAACGCGACGGCCGGGCCTCGTTGACGACCATCGGTTCGGTCGTCGACGACCCGAGCTGCACGTCGAGCACCTCGCCGGTGGCCAGGTTCGTGTTGGCGAAGAACTGGCGGTAGGCCCGGTTCCACCCGGCGAAGTCCATCTTCTCCGCGCCCGCCGGGTTCTGCAGGAACACGCGCATCGAGACGACGTCGTCGTAGGACAGCCCGGCCTTCTCCAGGTTCTCGCCGATCCGCATCAGGGCGTTGATGCCCTGCGCCTCCGTGAGCGTGACGCCGGCGGGCAGCTCACCACCGGGGAAGACGTCGGTGGGGATGTACCTCTGCTCGGCAGTCACCCCGGGCGTCGTGTTACGGGCAGCCGGGCCGAGACCGGAGGACTTGTACCAGGAGACGTTCTTGCCGATGGCCACGCCGTCGGCGATGAGCGGGGTGTCCCCGGTGACGAACGAATGGGCTCGCGTGGGATCAGGGCGGAAGGCGTGGGCCGCGGCGAAGGCGGTCCCGGGGACCGC
Organism: Promicromonospora sp. MEB111; assembly: GCF_030209445.1. Classification (GTDB taxonomy): domain Bacteria; phylum Actinomycetota; class Actinomycetes; order Actinomycetales; family Cellulomonadaceae; genus Promicromonospora. Next base: position 297,503 of record NZ_JARVSD010000003.1, on the reverse strand, counting down.
GATCGCGGCGGTGAGGACGACGGCGGTGATCAGCGCGGCACGGTTCTTCATGGTGCTCCTCCATCTGGCCGGACCGGGTGCGACGGCAGCACCCGGACGTGGTGGCCCGGTCGTTCGGCACCGGGTGGCGCGGACGCTAACCACGGGGAGTTTCAGAGGGATGTCCGCTTCGGGTCGGATCGGGAACGGCTTCGGCGCGCTGCTCGAATCGTTCCTGCGCAGACGCTGACCTGCCGCGAAACCCGGAAACAACATGGTTACCACGCGCAACTACGCAGAAACGACGGGGACTCGCAGCGGTGACCTGCGCTCCCTAGCGTCCGGCTCGGCGCTGACGGCGGTTCCTGGCTCCCCCACCAGGGCACGCCGCCCGTCAGGCCTGTCGACACGAGGGGTAGGGACCGTGGTCACCGAGAAGAGCACCTCCGGCGTCTCCCGCCGCAACTTCCTGCAGGCCGTCGGCGCGGGGTCCAGCGCCGGCGTCATGTTCGCGACGATGGGCGCGATGGGGCTGGCCCCCACCGCGGCCGCCCAGCCCAGGGCCGAGTCCTGGGTCCCCCCGCGGGGCGGCGACTTCACGCTGACCGGCCGCTCCGCCAAGAAGGTCGTCGTGGTCGGGGCCGGCCCGGCCGGCCTCGCGACCGCCTACGAGCTGCAGAAGGCCGGCTACCGGGTGACCGTGCTCGAGGCACGGCACCGCCCCGGCGGGCGCACCCTGACGATCCGCGGCGGGGACAGCGAGACCGACATCAACGGTGTGCGGCAGACCGCGCGGTTCCCCGACGGCATCTACATGAACGCCGGCGCGGGCCGCATCGCCCAGTGGATGGTCACCATGGACTACATCCGCGAGCTGGGCGTGCCGTACGAGGTGTTCACCAACGCGAACGCCGACGCCTACCTCTACAACGAGCGGTCCGGCGCGACGCCGGGCAACCCCGTGCGGTACCGCACCGCCAAGGCCGACGTCTTCGGCTACACCTCCGAGCTGCTCCACCACGCCACCGACCAGGGCGCCCTCGACCAGAAGCTGACCGCCGCGGACAAGGACAACCTGCGCTCCTTCCTGCGGAGCTGGGGCTCGCTCAAGTCCGACGGCACTTACAGCGGCGGGAGCAACCGCGGCTTCGACGTCTATCCGTCGGCCTGGAACGAGCACGGCACCCCCCTGCCGGGACCGGGCACCGTCTCCGAGGTGCTGGCCTCGAAGGTGGGCCAGTACTTCCCGTTCGAGATCAACTGGGAACAGTCGATGCTGATGTTCCAGCCCAAGGGCGGCATGGACACGACCTACCAGTACCTGGTGCGGGCCATCGGCTCCCACAACGTGCAGTTCGAGTCGCCCGTCACCGGGGTCGAGAACACCAGCCGCGGGGTCAAGGTCACGTACACGCCCCGCAACGGCAGGGCGCGTCAGATCGAGGCGGACTTCGCCGTCGTCGCCGCGCCGGCGGGCCTCATGCGGCGGTGGGACACCAACTGGGGCACGGAGATCGACGCGGCGCTCGGCGAGTTCGCCGTGGGCTCCCCCGCGGGCAAGATCGGTCTGCAGTACCGGTCACGGTTCTGGGAGGACGACCACCGGATCTTCGGCGGGATCACCGAGACCGACATGGACCTGGCCCACGTCTGGTACCCGTCGTACGGGTACGGCGAGCGCAAGGGGCTGGTCGTGGGCTACTACAACACCGGCACCAACGCCCGCACGTACGCCGACCTGACCCCGAAGCAGCGCGAGCTGCGCGCCGTCGAGCAGGGCGTCAAGATCCACGGCGAGAAGTACCGCAGCGAGCTGGAGAGCTCGTTCTCCATCGCCTGGCACAAGGTGCCGTACATCGAGGGTGCGTGGGCCTACCCGAACACCTCCTCGGCAGGCTTCCGGCTGCTGCAGCAGGGGGCGGGCAACGTGTACTTCGCGGGCGACTGGATGTCGGAGGTGTCCGCGTGGCAGCACGGCGCCTTCTGGTCCGCCCGCTACGCGGTGCAGGCCCTGCACGCGCGGGTCATGTCGAGCTGACCCGACCTGTCCGCTGACGCCGAGCGCCAGAGACGTGTCAGACCCACAGGTCACCCGAGTGACCTGTGGGTCTGACACGTCGTGCGGGGTCGGCCAGGTGCGGGTCAGAACCCGCTGTAGTTCGGGGCCTCGACCGTCATCTGCACGTCGTGCGGGTGGCTCTCCTTGAGCGACGCCGACGTGATGCGGACGAACCGGCCGTTCTGCTGCAGCTCGGGAACGGTCCGCGCACCGGTGTAGAACATGGTCTGGTGCAGGCCGCCGATGAGCTGGTGCGCCACGGTGGCCAGCGGCCCCTTGTACGCGACCTGGCCCTCGATGCCCTCGGGCACGATCTTGTCGTCGCTGGTGACCTCGGCCTGGAAGTACCGGTCCTTGGAGTAGGACTTCTTGCCGCGCGAGGACATGGCACCCATCGAGCCCATGCCGCGGTAGGTCTTGAACTGCTTGCCGTTGACGAGCACCAGGTCGCCCGGGGTCTCCTCGCAGCCCGCGAACAGCGAGCCGAGCATCACGGACTCGGCGCCGGCCACGATGGCCTTGCCGATCTCGCCGGAGTGCTTGAGGCCGCCGTCGGCGATGACGGGCACGCCCGCCGGCTTGCAGGCGAGCGACGCCTCGTAGACGGCGGTGATCTGCGGCACGCCCACGCCGGTCACGACCCGGGTGGTGCAGATGGAGCCCGGTCCCACGCCCACCTTCACGGCGTCGGCCCCGGCGTCGACGAACGCCTGCGCGCCCTGGCGCGTGGCGACGTTCCCGCCGATCACCTGCACGTCCTTGGTGGCCGGGTCGGACTTGAGGCGCTTGACCATGTCGATCAGCATGCGCACGTTGCCGTGCGCGGTGTCGGCCACGAGCACGTCCACGCCGGCGTCGATCAGGGCGGTGGCGCGCTGCCACGCGTCGCCGAAGTAGCCGATCGCGGCGCCGACCATGAGGCGGCCCTGGCCGTCCTTGGACGAGTTCGGGAACTGCTCGGACTTCACGAAGTCCTTGACGGTGATGAGCCCCGTGATGCGGCCGTCGGGGTCGATCAGCGGGAGCCGCTCCAGCTTGTGCTTGCGCAGCAGCAGCGTGGCGTCGTCCCGAGAGATGCCGGCCGGGCCGGTGATGAGCGGCTGCGGCGTCATCACCTCGTCCACCTTGGTGGTGGCCCACTCGGCGACGGGCGTGAAGCGCAGGTCGCGGTTGGTGACCATGCCGATGAGCTTGTTCTCGGCGTCGACCACCGGGAAGCCGGAGATCCGGAACTGGCCCGCGAGGGTGTCGAGCTCCTCGAGCGTGGCGTCCGGGCCGATCGTGACGGGGTTGGTGATGATGCCGGTCTGCGTCCGCTTCACGAGGTCGACCTGGTAGGCCTGGTCCTCGATGGAGAGGTTGCGGTGCAGCACGCCGAGGCCACCCTGACGCGCCATGGCGATCGCCATGGCCGACTCGGTGACCGTGTCCATCGCCGCTGAGATCAGCGGGATCTTGAGCGAGATCTCGCGCGTGAGGCGAGACGTCGTGTCGATGTCCGACGGCGCCAGGTCGGAGTAACCCGGCAGCAGCAGGACGTCGTCATAGGTGAGCCCGAGGAAACCGAACGGGTCGCCCGGCGAGGTCTGGTCCGTCATGCAGCAAGTCTACGGCCGCCGCGGCCGCAGATCTCGGCCGGGCCGTGGTACCGGCCCGAGGCGTGCGTCACCTCGACTTGATGACGGCGAGCACCTCGTGCAGCAGCCCCGTGAACGAGCGCACCCGCTGCACCGTGGGCCCGAACGGCAGCTCCGTCGCCGCGGCGTCGGCCCGCAGTCCCACGAAGATCGGCAGCTCCGGATAGCTCTCGTTCACCGCGTGCACGACGTCGAGGTCGGGCTTGTTCTGCGTCGTCGCCAGCACGACGGCCGTCGGGCGGACCATGGTGACCAGCTCGACCGAGCGGTGGGTGCTCGCGGGACCCGTGACGATGCGCGCCATCGAACCCTGCGCGGCCAGCGCGGCGGCGAGCGCGTGCGCGGAGAGCGGCACCACCTCGTCGGGGGCGGCGAACACCAGCACGATCTTGCGCATCCGGCTCGGGTGGTTGGCCGGCGGGCCGCCCGCCTCCACCATGACCCGCTCGAACTCCTCGATGTAGTTGCGCAGCGCGCGCAGCGCAGCCGTCGCGAGCACCACCTCGGGCATCTCGCCGGGACCGGCCAGGACCGTCCGCTCGGACAGCCGGAGCCAGGCGGGCTCGACGAGCTCGGTCCACCAGACGGCCGGGTCGCCGTCCGGGCCGAGCACGAGGAGGTTGTCGCAGGCGGTCCGGCTGTACGCCAGAGCGGCGTCGACCAGGGCGGACACCCGGCCCGACGTCGGAGCCGGGGAGGCCGCGGACCGCGGCCCGCCGGCCGCTGCCGGGGCGCCACCGCCCGTCGCGCCACCGGGCAGGGCCCGCAGCCGCGCACGGCCGCGAGGCTCCTCGGAGCGCTCGCGACCGGACGGCGGGGCGGGGTCGTCGGCCTCGTCCCCGGAGGTGGACGGCGTCGCGTCCGCCGGATCGGCCTCTCCCTCGGCGTCGGCCGGGGCCTCGACCGTGCCGACGAACTGCTCCGAGAAGTCCTGCTCGTCGCCGTCCGCCCCGCCCTCGACCTGGACCGCGGGCAGCGCCGGGGCGGTGCGCGTGGCGACCTCGAGCTCCGCGTCCCCTGCCTCGACGGCGGCGCGAGCGGCGTCCACCGGCGCCACGCCCTCGAGGGTCAGGCGGCGCATCACCAGGAGCCGGGCGACGTCGTCCGGCGTGTAGCGGCGGTGCGATCCTGCGGTGCGACCCGAGGGACCGAGGCCGTATCGGCGGTCCCACGTGCGCAGGGTCGCGGGAGCGACCCCGAGGCGGCGGGCAACGGCAGCGACAGCCAGTCCGGGGCTGGATGCACGTGACCCGCCCGAGTTCTGGGCGGGTCGCGAAGAAGTCATGGACTCGATTCTGCCGACCTGGCCCTCTCCGCGCCACTGCGAAACCCGGCGTGCCGCCGATCTCGGTGGATTTCGGTTCACAATCATACAAATCCGGTCAGTGTCGACCTGCTTCTCGCTGACCCGATTCGAACCCGATGACGCGAAACTGCCCCTTGAACAACTTCTGCACAACTTGTAGGTTGTTCGCCATGACGGAGATCTCGAGGCTTCCCGGTCCGGTGATGGAACTGTGGGAATGGCAGTACCAGGGCGCGTGCCGCGACGCGGACGACACCCTCTTCTTCCACCCCGAGGGTGAGCGTGGCTCGACCCGCCGGCGGCGCGCCGAGGCCGCCAAGGCGATCTGCCGCTCCTGCCCCGTGATGATGCAGTGCCGCGAGCAGTCGCTCCGCGTGCGCGAGCCGTACGGCGTGTGGGGCGGGCTCAGCGAGGACGAGCGGTCGGCGATCCTCGCCGGCAAGTCCGTCTCCGCCTGACCCCGGGTGCACAACTTCTGACGCTTGAGGCGTGACGCGCTTCTGCCGCACGCCCTGTTGAACACCTGCCCACTTCGACGCCGAAGCGGTAGGACAGCAACGACCACAACGGTCTCCGGACAAGACGAAGGCCCCGCACCGGTCCGGTGCGGGGCCTTCGTCTATCTGGCGCGGGCTGGGATCAGCCCACGACCACCGCGAGGACGTCGCGGGTCGAGAGCACCAGGTACTCCTCGCCCGCGTACTTGACCTCGGTGCCGCCGTACTTGGAGTAGATCACCTTGTCACCGACGGCGACGTCCAGCGGCACACGGTTGCCGTTGTCGTCGATGCGGCCCTGGCCAACGGCCAGAACCTCGCCCTCCTGGGGCTTCTCCTTGGCGGTGTCCGGGATGACCAGGCCGGAAGCGGTCGTGGTCTCGGCTTCGAGAGCCTTGACGACGATCCGGTCCTCGAGCGGCTTGATGGGGACCGACACGTCGGACCTCCTCTTTCGTGAGCGGATCGAGTGATCAGCTGCGTGGTTGACTGAGTGGCTCGAACGTTCGACGGTCCGCCGTCGTCGCGGGTGCCGGCGGGCACGAACGTCTGGGTCCTCCGCCGAGGGCCCCGACTACCGGGATCCGCGGCGATGAACAACCCCAAATCTAGGTCGGCACTAGCACTCGGTCAAGGCGAGTGCCAATCGGGTGGACCACCTCACACGCCCGGCGCGCGACGCGCCGTCCGCACTTCGAGATCTCGCCATCTCTACGAAAAGGTTGCGTCCAGCCACTCGTCATGACCTGGACAAACGTGGAAAGATCTTCCCATGGATGCGGCGATTCTGAGCAAACTCCTCAGCCCCGACGGCTGGGCCCTGCTTGCGGCTCTTCCGCCGTACGACGAGCGCGACGCGATGAAGACCGTGACCACCCTGCGCTCCCAGGGCGTCGCGGCGGACCTCGCGGCCGCCGTGGTCACCCAGTCCCGCCTGCGTGCCCGCGCGCGGGCCAAGTTCGGTGACTTCGCCGACGGGATGCTCTTCACCGCGGACGGTCTGGAGCAGGCCACGCGGCTCGTCGTCGCGGCGCTGCACGCCCGACGGTACCTCGAGGCGGGCGTGACCACCCTCGCCGACCTCACCTGCGGCATCGGCGCCGACTCCCTCGCGTTCGCCGGAACGGGGCTGCGCGTCGTTGCGACCGACCTCGACGAGTGCACGGCCGCCATCGCGCGGTGGAACCTGCGCCACTTCCCCGAGGCGGAGGTGCGGCACGCCGACGGTCTGACGCTCGACCTGCGTGCCGAGGGCATCGACGCCGTGTACGCCGATCCCGCCCGGCGTGTGCGCGGCGGCGGGGGCGGCCGCAGCAGCCGCATCTTCGACCCGCGCGCCTACGAGCCCCCGCTCGACTCCGTCTGGGCGCTGCGGGATTCGGTGCCGGCCGTCGGCATCAAGGTGGGTCCGGGCATCGCGCACGACGGGCTGCCCGACGACGCCGAGACGCAGTGGGTCTCCGTCAACGGCGACGTGGTCGAGGCCGGGCTCTGGTTCGGCCCGCTCGCGCCCGACGGCCCCGGCCGCTCGGCGCTCGTGCTGCGCACGTTCACCGACGACGACGGCAAGGAGCACACCCTCAGCCGCACCCTGCGCGGCGACGGCACGCAGCCGGACGTCGGCGGCGTCGGGCAATACCTCTACGAGCCCGACGGCGCGGTCATCCGCGCCGGGCTCGTGGGCGAGGCGGCCGCCGAGCTGGGCGGACGCCTCGTCGACCCGACCATCGCGTACGTCACCACCGACGACCCCGCCGCGCTTCCGCCGGCGCGGCCCGCCGAGGCCGCCGGGGCGCAGGCCCCGATCGCGACCGGATACCGGGTGCTCGACACCATGCCGTTCGGCCTGAAGCGGCTCAAGTCCTATCTCCGCGACCGGAACGTCGGGCGCATCACGATCAAGAAGCGGGGCACCGCGGTGGTGCCTGAACAACTTCGCAAGCAGCTCGTGCTCACCGGAACCGAGGAGGCGACGATCGTGCTCACGCGTGTGGCAGGCAACCAACAGGTACTCCTCGTCGAACCCCTGGGAGCCGTATGAGCTCGCCGACACGGCTCGGCTTCGGCGATTCCCCACGATCGACCGTGGGCCTCGAGTGGGAGATCGGGCTCGTCGAGCCCGGCACCGCCGACCTGGCGCAGGCAGGCCCGGCGGTGCTCGAGGCTCTCGCGCGCGGCGGCGGCAACCAGCAGCAGGGCCCCGCGGGCTATGCCGCGCACGTCACCGGCGAGTTCATGAAGAACACCATCGAGCTGGTCTCCGGGGTCGGCCGGACCGTGGCCGACGCCGGGGCGGACCTCAGCCGGATGCTCGAAGGCGTACGGACGGTGACCGACCCGATGGGCCTGGAGCTCATGGGCGGCGGCACCCACCCGTTCGCGAAGGGAGCCGACCAGGAGATCGGGGAGAAGGAGCGCTACGCCCGCATCCGCGAGCGCAGCGGGGTCTGGGGTTCGCAGCTCGTCATCTGGGGGCTGCACGTCCACGTCGGCATCGAGCACCGGGACAAGGCCCTGCCGCTGATGCGCGGGATGCTCAAGTATTTTCCGCACCTGCAGGCGCTGTCCGCCGGGTCGCCGTACTGGGCCGGCGAGCACTCGGGGTACGCCTCGAACCGGTCGCTGCTGTTCCAGCAGATCCCGAGCTCTGGCCTGCCGGTCGCGTTCAAGACCTGGCAGGAGCTTGAGGCGTACGCGGGCGACATGCTGCACGTGGGCGCGGTCGAGGCGTTCAACGAGGTCCACTGGGACGTCCGCCCCTCGCCGAAGTTCGGCACGCTCGAGGTCCGGGTGTGCGACGGCCCGACCAACCTCACCGAGGCCCTCACGCTGGCCGCGCTGGTGCACTGTCTCGTGGAGCACCTGTCCACGCAGCTCGACCACGGCCGAGACCTCGTCGAGCTGCCGCCGTGGTACGTGGCGGAGAACAAGTTCCGCTCGGCCCGGTACGGGCTGGACGCCACCGTGATCCTCGACGCCGACGGCAACCAGGGGCCGGTCGCCGACGCGATCGGCAAGCTGCTGGTCGAGCTGGAGCCCGTGGCCCACCGGCTGGGTTGCGCGGCGGAGCTGGCCGGGGTGCGGGACATCCTCCGCACCGGTCCGTCGTACAAGCGACAGGAGCAGGTCGCCGCCGCGCACGACGGCGACCTGGTGCAGGTGGTACGCGCGATGCTGGAGGAGATGCGGACCGGCCGGCCGCTGCCCGGCTGACGGCGCCGCCCGGTCCCGCCGCGTCCGGTCAGATGACCTGCGCGGCGTCGTCGAAGCTCAGGCGCGGGGCGCGGGGGCGGGTGGTGTCGGCGCCGTCGGCCGCGCTGACGTTGACGACGAGGAGGCCCTTCCAGCCGTTGTCGGCGAAGAACTCCGCGTCGATCTGGTCGTAGATCCCGTGCATCGGGCCGACGGCGAGACCGGCGGCGCGCAGGCCGACGATCAGGTAGCCGGCCTGGATGAGGGCGCTGGTGCGCGCCATCTCGGCGCGCGCCCCGGCGTCGCCGGCGAACATGTCGCGAGCGCCCGGCATGTGCGGGATCAGCCGGTCGAGGTGCTCGTGGAAGTCGGTGTCGTACGCGAGCACGAGGGTGACGGGGGCGTTCCGCACGCGCTCCTGGTTGCCCTCGGGCACGCGGGCCACGAGACGCTCCCGGGCCTCCGGCGTGCGGACGACGAGCATGCGCAGCGGGCTCGTGTTCATGGCGGTCGGGCCCCACTTGACGAGGTCGTAGACGGCGGCGAGCTGCTCGTCGGTCACGTCCGACTCGGCGAAGGTGGTCACGGTCCGCGCGGTGCGGAACAGACGGTCGGCGGTCGCGTCGTCGATGGCGAGGCCCTGGGCCTCAAGAACGGTGTCGGTCATACGCGCGACAACAAGTTGCTCCAAGCGATAGTTCCAGATTCAACCGTGACGTCCCGCACGTCCGTGTGTCACATCCCGCTCGGTTCCCCGCTCACCGACGCCGGGGAACTAGGCTGGAGCACATGGCAGATCCACTGGTGCTCGGTATCGAGACCTCCTGCGACGAGACCGGCGTCGCGCTGGTCCGCGGAAACGACCTGCTGGTCGACGCGGTGGCCAGCTCGATGGAGGAGCACGCTCGCTACGGCGGCATCATCCCCGAGGTCGCCAGCCGGGCCCACCTCGAGGCGATGATCCCCACGATCCAGAAGGCCCTCGGCGAGGCCGACGTCGACCTGTCCGAGGTCGACGCCATCGCGGTCACGGCAGGACCCGGGCTCGTCGGGCCGCTCACGATCGGCGCGTCGGCCGCGAAGGCCCTGTCCATCGGCCTGAACAAGCCGCTGTACGGCGTGAACCACGTGATCGGCCACGCGTGCGTGGACCAGCTCGTGGACGGTCCCCTGCCGGAGCGGGCGATGGCGCTCGTGGTGAGCGGCGGGCACAGCTCGCTGCTGCTGGTGGACGACATCGCCACGAACGTCACGGAGCTCGGCTCCACGCTCGACGACGCCGCGGGCGAGGCCTTCGACAAGGTCGGCCGTCTGCTCGGCCTGCCGTACCCCGGCGGCCCGCACATCGACCGCCTCGCGCGCGAGGGCGACCCGACCGCCATCCGGTTCCCCCGCGGCCTCACGGCCGCGAAGGACCAGGCCAAGCACGCCTACGACTTCTCGTTCTCCGGCCTCAAGACCGCGGTGGCCCGCTGGGTCGAGGCCCGTACGGACGCCGGCCAGGAGATCCCGGTGCACGACGTCGCGGCGTCGTTCGCCGAGGCCGTCGCCGACGTGCTCACGGCCAAGACGATCGCCGCCTGCCACAAGCACGACGTCGACACGCTCGTGGTCGGCGGCGGCTTCTCCGCCAACAGCCAGCTGCGCGAGATGGCGGCCAAGCGGTGCGCCGAGGCCGGCATCGACCTGCGCATCCCGCCGATCCGCTACTGCACGGACAACGGCGCGATGATCGCGGCGCTCGGCTCCGCCGTGGTGCGGGCCGGGGTGGCCCCGAGCGACCTGGACATCCCGGTGGACTCGTCGATGCCGCTGACGACGATCACCGTCTGACCGGCTCCGACCGCTGAGTGCGGGATATTCGCCCTTCTGGCACGCTGAAAAGGGCGAATATCCCGCACTCAGCGTCCGCGGGTGGCTCTACGCTGCCTCCCGTGTGGGTCAGGACACTGGAGAAGCTCGAGCCCGTTCCCGTCATCGAGACGGCGCGGCGGCTGTGCGACCGCATCGGCGCGCGGTTCCCCGACCGCGGCATCCACCTCGTGGCCCAGGAGCTCGTGGGCCTGACCGAACAGGTGGCGGACACCTCCGCCGGGACGCGTCGGCGCAGCCGCCTGGTCCAGGGGGCCTCGCGCGGCATGATCGCCGTCGTCGTGCTGGTCGCGCTGGTCGCGTTCGGCTTTGCCGTGGAGGCCGCGTTCACCGAGGCGCCCGACAACGGCCTGGACTGGCTGCCGCTCATCGAGAGCGCCGTGAACGACGTGGTGTTCGTCGCGATCGCCGTCATCGTGCTGCACTCGGTCCCGCAGCGCGTGCAGCGTTCCGACCTGCTGGCCAAGCTGCACCGGCTGCGCTCCCTGGCGCACATCATCGACATGCACCAGCTCACCAAGGAGCCGGAGCGGCTCCGAGATGCGTTCGCGAGCGGTGAGGGCGCCGACGTCGACCTGACGCCCGAGCAGGTCGAGTACTACCTCGAGTACTGCACCGAGCTGCTGTCGATCGTGGGCAAGGCCGCGGCGCTGTGCGCCGAGGAGTCGCAGGACGACATCGTGCTGAGCACGGTGTGGACCATCGAGTCGCTCACCCTGGGGATGTCCCGCAAGGTGTGGCAGAAGATCTTCGTGCTCGGCGACGGGCGCGCCACGCCGGCACCCTGACCTCGCCGGCCGGACGCGGCCCGGTGGGTCAGCCGACCGCGACGGGCCGCGCCGGGTCGTTCGACCACTGCGACCACGAGCCCGGGTACAGGGCCGCGTCCACGCCGACGATCGCGAGGGCCGCCACCTCGTGCGACGCCGTCACGCCCGACCCGCAGTACACGCCGACCGTCCCGCCGTCCGCGACCCCCAGCTCGCCGAAGCGCCGCTTCAGGTCCCCGGTCGGCAGGAACCTGCCGTCCGCGCCGAGGTTCTCGCCGGTCGGCGCGCTGACGGCGCCCGGGACGTGCCCGGCCTGCGGGTCCACGGGCTCCACCTCGCCGCGGTACCGCTCGGCGGCGCGGGCGTCCAGGAGCAGACCCGCGCCGTCAGCCAGCTCGGCAGCCTGGTCGGCGTCGAGCACGGGCATCCCACCCGGCTGCACGACGACGTCGCCCGGCTCGGGCGTGACGTCACCCGGTTCGAGGGCGCGCCCCTGCGCGGTCCAGGCCGCGAGGCCGCCGTCGAGGATGCGCACGTCCTGCGCGCCGAAGTACCGCAGCAGCCACCAAGCGCGCGCGGCGGACGTGCCGCCCACGGAGTCGTAGACCACGACGCGTGAGTCCGCCGAGACGCCCCAGCGGCGCGCGGCCTGCTGGAACGCCGACGCCGAGGGCAGCGGGTGCCGCCCGTCGGCGGGCGACCCGTGCGCGGCCAGCTCGGTCTCCAGGTCCACGTACACGGCGCCCGGGAGGTGGCCGGCGCGGTACTGGTCGTGGCCGTCGGTCATGCCGAGCGCCCAGCGGACGTCGAGCACGACGGGCCGCCCCTCGACCGGGTCGGCGCCCGGACCGACCTGGAGGTCGGCGGCCAGCGTGGCGGCGTCGACCAGAACTCGTTCCCTCATGCCGTGGCATCCCTCATCATCGGTCACCAATATGGACGGTCGAACGTGCTAAACGTACTAGTCCGAGCCTCGGATTAGTACGTTTAGCAGGTTCGGGTAGGTAGTTTCGGCTGCCTCAGGCCGCGTCTCCCGTGGCGTCGTCGGGGGTGTCGTTCGGAGCGTCCACCGGGGACTCCACCGGGGCGTCCGTGGGGTGCGCGGCGGCGTTCAGGTCCAGCCGCATCGTGTACGCGTCCACGTCCTCGGGCTGGTAGTAGCGCTTGCGCACGCCCAGGATCTCGAAGTCGAAGTCCCGGTACATCTCGATGGCGGGCTGGTTGTCGACCCGCACCTCCAGCAGCACCGCCTCGGCCTTGACCTTGCGGGACCGCTCGATGAGCGCGTCCATGAGCTGCCGGCCCACCCCGTGGCGCTGGACGTCGGGGTCCACGCCGATGGTCATGATCTGCGTGACGTCGCCGTCGAACCACAGCCCGGCGTAGCCGACGACGGGCTGCTCCCCCGCGCGGTCGAGCCGCTCCGGCTCGGCCACGATGTACCAGCGGCCCAGGCCGGCGAGCTCGTCGGCGAGCATGCCGTAGGTCCAGGCGCCCCGGCCGAAGAGCTGCCGCTCCAGCTGCAGCACGCGGTCGAAGTCGGCGTTGCGCAGCGGGCGCAGCCGTACCTCGGTGATCATGCGGCACCACCCGTGGCGGCTGTGGCCGTTCCACCGCCGGAGCCGGCGCCCGTGCCGGTCGGCGACCCCGGCTCGTGCACGTCCGGCCGCCGTAGGTACAGCGGCTCGGTCGGCAGCTCCTCACCCGCGGCGCGCCGGACGAGCGCCAGCCGGGCGAGCACGGTCGCGTCAGGGACGAGCGGGGCGTCGTCGGCCACCGGGAGGAACTCGGGGTAGAGCATCGCGCCCTCGCCGACCACGACGGGCAGCGGAGCGTCGCCGGCGTCCGGCGTCGGGAGCTGGCCCTGGGCCACGAAGCCGGCCCGGTCGACGTCCGGCCCGGCGGTCCGCTCCACGACGGGGACGCCGTGCGGCCCCTCGTGCGCGACCACGCGGTAGCGCGCCCAGTAGACCTCCTTGCGGCGGGCGTCGGAGGTCGCCAGGATCTCCTGCCCCGCGCGGAGCCCGAGGTCGCTGACCGCCTGCACCGCCAGCGCGTCGAGGCTGGGCACGCCCAGCACCGGGATGCCCAGGGAAAGCGCGAGCGTGCGAGCGGTCACCAGCCCGACGCGCAGCCCCGTGAACGGGGCGGGCCCCGTACCGGCGACGACGGCGGTCAGGTCGGTGCGCTCGATCCCTGCCTCGTCGAGGACCTCGGTGATCAGGGGCGCGAGCGACTCGGCGTGCCTGCGGCGCTCGTCGGAGGAGCGGGACGCGAGGCGCGTACCGTCCTCGTCGACGAGCGAGACGGCGACGGCTGCGGAGGTATCGAGAGCTAGAACGGCCACGTGACCAGGGTATTACTTACTGGGCGGGTCGTCTGGCACGTAACCACATCAGGCACCCCGCCGATGAACACAACTCGGCCCACATGGTTCCGTGCACCTAAGCAGTACGCCCGATTTAGGCTCAGTAGACCATTCGAACTGTGGTACCCATCCGCCACCAATTACTCCGCCGAACTCGGTCCCTCAACGAACGATCACTCTAACTGAAATATCAGTCTCGGCAGAGAGACCGTCGAGCAGAATCTCCTCGACCCGCCTTTGGTCCGAAGCGTTGACATCGCAGCGACTTTCGCCCTACTGAAGTCGGCTCATCGCACCCAGAAGGGTCAAGTAGACGCGATCAAGCACCGCCAATCGGGCAGTCACTCCTCAGCATAGTCGCCGATGGCCACGTCATTAAGGATCGTGAACCAGTACCCCGGGTCGTCGTCAAAAACCGTGGAGTCGATCGCGAGAAGCGCCTCTTTCAACGCTTCAGCCAGAACCTCTCGTTCCTCAAGCTCGCCTTCGATTGAACCAAATGGGTAACGACGCGCAAACTCTTCCAGACAGGCCAAGAATTGTTCTGGCGACGCGCTCACATGCCACACGCTGTTGTCAGCCAAATTGAGGAAGACGACTTCTCCAGAGACAACGTCTGCACAAAAATCCGCACCATCCCCACCTTCGCCGACTCGAATAATGGTTCGTGCGCCGCCATTGGCCTCAACTCGACGGGTGGTGGGTTCGGCGAATCCGAATAGTAGGTCCTCAGCCGGTAGCCCGACCTCGCTCAGAAACCGCTTAGCAGGCTCGTTACGCAGGTCCGCCAGGGCCTGTTTGGAGTACTTCACTCGCAATGACATTCCAGATCCATTTCAAACAATTTCAGGATAATCGTGGACGCAGACAGTCCCTGCGTTTTACCAGTTCCCGGAGAGTGCGTCGGCAAATACTCCGCGCACAGCCGCCAACTGGCTAGCGCGGGAACTGCCGCTTGCGGCTGAAGTGGTCCAATTCCAAGACCAAGAGGTTGGTATGCCGGAGAGAGCCGGGCCGCACAAGTTTTGGCAAGGCTGCAACTCTGAATAGATCTCGGAGATATTGTCCTTGCCAAACGCACGGATCAATTTATTCTCAGCATGGTTCCCTCGCCCCTTTGAGGAGAATGCAACTTCAATCCGCTCGTTTCCCGAAGAAATCAGCCCAACAACGCCCCGAAGTCCACGCCGACCCACCGCGGCCCCACCGCGCGGATCGTCACCTTCCGGGTCCCCGCCTCCGGGTCCTCGGCCGGCTCCACGCCGGGGTCGAACGCCGGTGCGGCACCCCGCGGCCGTTCCAGGTCGATCTCCAGACGGTCGTCGGCGAGCGTCTCGGCGAGACCGCGCCCCCACTCCACGACCGTCACGGAGTCCTCGAGGGACGAGTCCAGGTCGAGCGCGTCGAGCTCACCCAGCCCGCCGAGGCGGTAGGCGTCGACGTGCACCAGCCCAGGTCCGCGAGTGCCGTCCTCGCGCGGCAGGGGCGGGTGCTCGCGCGCCACGATGAAGGTGGGCGACGCCACCTGGCCGCGCACGTTCAGCGCGGCACCGATGCCCTGGGTCAGGGTCGTCTTGCCCGCGCCGAGGTCGCCGGTGAGGATCACCAGGTCCCCCGAGCGCAGAACCCCGGCGAGCGCGGCCCCGAAGGCGCGCGTCGTATCGGCGTCGGGCAGCTCGATGACCACCGCCTCCGACGTCGAGATGTCGCTCGGTCCGTTCACTGCCCCGCTCACGCGGTCTCCCTTCCTGCCGTGCCCACGTACACACGGGGCACGCGCGCCCCGAGGCGCGTCACGATCTCGTAGCTGATGGTGCCGGCGGCCTGCGCCCAGTCCTCGGCGTTGGGCGCTCCGGCACGGGTCAGGCCGTCCGACGCCCCGAACAATGTCACCACGTCGCCGGCCTGCTCGGATGCGTACGGGCCGAGGTCCAGCATGATCTGGTCCATGCACACCCGGCCCGCGACGCGCAGCACCCGAGCGGTGCCGAGGCCGGTCGCGGGTGCGGCGACGTCGTCCACACCCCCGCCCACCAGCACCGGCCCGCCCGGGCCGAGCGAGCCGCCGGACGCATGCCGGGGAATCCCGTCCGAGTAGCCGAGCGGCACGACGCCGAGGACCGTGTCCTGCGGCGTGACGTAGAAGTGGCCGTACGAGACGCCGTGGCCCTCTGGCACACGCTTGACCGTGGCGAGCCGCGCCTCCAGCGTCATCGCCGGCCGCAGGCCGTAGTCGCCCGGTACGCCGAGCTGCGGCACCGGCGAGAGGCCGTAGACGGCGATGCCCGGGCGCACCAGGTCGTAGTGCGCGGCCGGGTTGGTCAGGGTCGCCGCGGAGTTGGCGATGTGCCGCACCTCGAGGTCGAACCCGGCCGCCTCGACGGTCCGGACCGCGTCGTCGAACACGTGGGTCTGCATCTTCACCGACGGGTCGTCGGGCTCGTCCGCGAGCGCGTAGTGCGACATGACGCCGATGATCGCGAGCGCACCCTCGGCCTGCAGCGCCTTCGCGCGGTCGAGGACGGCGGGCAGGTCGTCGGGCATGATCCCGTTGCGGCCCAGCCCGGTGTCGACCTTGAGGTGCACGCGGGCGGTGCGACCCGCGACCCGGGCGCCGTCGGCCACCTCGTCGAGGGCCCAGGCCGCGGCCACGGCGACGTCGATGTCGTCGCGCACCAGGTCGGCCAGGGGTGCGCCGGGCGCGTAGAGCCAGGTCAGGATGCGCGGGCCGGGTCCGACGGCGGCGCGGATCGCGAGCGCCTCCATGCTCTGCGCCGCCCCCAGCCAGGTCGCTCCGCCCGCGAGCGCCGCCCGGGCCGCGGGGGCCAGGCCGTGCCCGTACGCGTCGGCCTTGACGACGGCCATGACCTGGGCGGTCGCGGCGGTCGCCCGCAGGGCGCGCACGTTGTCGCGGATCGCGTCGAGGTCGACGACCGCGCGGGCGGGATAGTCGGGGGCGGTACTCATCGCACCGATTCTTGCACCTGTCAGATCCTGGTGGACGGGTCAGACGCTCAGGTCGCTCCGGGGACCTGGGCGTCCGGCACGTCCGGGGGTGTCGAGGGGCCCCATTCGCTGAGCACCCGGCGGGACTCGAAGCGACGGGGCAGGCCGGACAGCGGGTCCGTGAGCTCCAGGGAGCGGGACAGGAGCTGGAGCGGCCGGTCGAAGTCGTCGGGGTCGGTGGCGCGCAGCTCGGGCCAGAACGGGTCGTGCAGGATCGGCAGCCCGAGCGACGCCATGTGCAGCCGGAGCTGGTGGGTCTTGCCGGTGTGCGGCTCCAGGCGGTACAGGCCGAGGCCCCGGGTCTCGTCGACGGCGGAGAGCGTGATCAGCGACTCCGCGTTCGGCTCCCCGGGCACCTCCTCGGCGCGCGTGACGCCGCGCCGCTTCACGATGCGGCTGCTCAGGGTGACGGGCTCGCCCAGGGCCAGGCGCCCGTCCGACGGAGGCAGCGGGGCCACCGCCTCGTACACCTTGCGCACCTCGCGGCGGGCGAACGCCTCCTGGTACGCGCCGCGTACCTCGGGCCGGACCGTGAGCACCAGCACACCGGCGGTGCCGCGGTCGAGCCGGTGGGCCGGGGAGAGCTCGGGCAGGTCGAGCGTGACCCGGAGGCGCACGAGCGCCGTCTCCCGCACCCACCGCCCGCGCGGCATCGTCGCGAGGAAGTGCGGCTTGTCCACGACCAGCAGGTCCTCGTCGCGGTGCAGCACCTCGGGCTCGAACGGGATGCGGTCCTCGTGGGCGGGCGGGTCGCGGTACAGGTACAGGAACCCGCGCGGTTCGTACGGCGTGGTCGGGGTGAGGGGCTCGCCGTGGCCGGTGACGACCTCGCCCAGGGCGACCTTCTCGAGCAGCCGGTCGGAGTCGTCGCGGAACCGGTCCAGCAGGTAGTCGAGCGCGTACGGGAACCGCACGACGACGTCGGGGTCGTGCGGCAGCACGATCCGCGTGGGGTTGAGCCCGTCCCGCACGGGCAGCGGGGGCCGGTGCTTGGCGGGGCCGGGGCTACGTCGTTCGCCCGACGGCGGGTGGGTCACGTCGCCAACCTAACCCGACGGGTGCTCGCTGGTGCGCGGAGGGTTCCGTTGACCCGGACAACGGGTGGAAGATGAGCGGGTGACCCTCTACGACATTCCCTTCCACACGATGGACGGCACCGAGATCTCGCTGGCCGACCACAAGGAGGACGTCGTCCTCGTGGTGAACGTGGCCTCGCGGTGCGGCCTGGCCCCGCAGTACGCGACCCTCGAGGAGCTGCAGAAGAAGTACCAGGACCGCGGTTTCACGGTGCTGGGCTTCCCCAGCAACCAGTTCCTGCAGGAGCTGAACTCGAACGAGAAGATCGCCGAGTTCTGCTCCATGACGTACGGCGTCACGTTCCCCGTGCTCGACAAGATCCGGCTGAACGGGCGGCACGCGCACCCGCTCTACGTGGAGCTCAAGAAGACGGAGGACGCCACGGGGCACTCGGGCAAGATCCGCTGGAACTTCGAGAAGTTCCTGGTGCTGCCCGGCGGCGACGTGCGTCGCTACGCGCCGAAGACCCTGCCGGACGACCCGGCGATCATCGACGAGATCGAGGCGCACCTGCCCCGTTGACGCCCGCCCGGCGGGCCGGCCCTCACCCGGGGTCGCCCGCCGCGAGCGTGAGCCGCATCGCGACGGGCACCACGTCCGAGGCGTCCCCGAGCCAACCGGTCCAGACCCGGGTCAGGCCCAGCTCCCGCCCCGGGTCCGGGTCCACCGGTGACAGCCGGTACCGGGTCACGAGCGGCAGGGCCGTGAGCTCGTTGACCGTCAGTATCTCGATGACCAGCACGTCCACCCGGTCCAGGCCGAATGCCAGCCAGTCCTGATCCACCCGTAGCGAGAGCGTGTCGAGCGCCGAGAGGCGGGACATCACCGCGCTGAATGCTGTATTCGTCATGCACCCTTGACGCGCGAACCTCACCGAGGTCACAGCACTTCGGGAAAATGTTGCACGGCAATTTTCGCCCGCCCCTGTGCAGGTCCGGTACGCAAATCTCAGCGGTGGTGCCCTGGGTGAAGCAGGGCCGTACCCTGGGGCAATGGTCGAGTACCGATTCCGGCAGGCCACGCCCGAGGATGCGCAGGCGCTCCTGGACGTGGAGCGCGCCGCTGGGATCGCGGCGCTGGGCCACATCTTCCCGCCGGGCATGTACCCGTTCCCGTCCGACGAGGTGCTGGCCAAGTGGCAGGCAGCGGTCGTCGAGCCGGGCGTCCGCGTCCACGTGCTGGACGACGACGCCGAGCGCGCCCGCCTGGCCTGCTTCGTCGCCCACGACGAGCGCCTGCTGCGGCACCTTGCCGTGCACCCGTCGCACTGGGGCAGCGGCCTGGCCCGGGCCGCCATGGACGTGGCGGTCGCCGAGATGGACGACCCCCGGCTGTGGTGCCTCGCCGACAACGACCAGGCGATCGGCTTCTACGAGCACCTCGGCTGGCGCCGCACGGGTCGCAGCAAGACCTCGGACTACGCGCCGTTCCCGGACGAGATCGAGATGGTCCTGCCCCGGGACTGACCCGGTCCGACGCCGGACCGTCGGCGGCGACCGGCTACAGCTCCACCAGCCCCGCCCGGTAGCCCAGCACCACGGCCTGCGTCCGGTCGCGCGCCTGCAGCTTGGCCAGCACGGATGCCACGTGCGTCCGCACCGTCTCGACGCCGACCACGAGCGCCGCGGCGATCTCCGCGTTCGTCATGCCCTGCGCCACCAGCGCCAGCACCTCCCGCTCGCGCGGCGTCAGCGCCGGCGCCCCCGCCGGCGCCCCCGCCGTCGCGCGCGGCCGTGTGCGCACCAGGTCGCGCAGCGCCTGCGGGTACAGCAGGCTCTGCCCGACGGCGACGGTCCGGACGGCCTGCACCATCTCGTCGGCCCCGGCGCGCTTGAGCAGGAACCCCGACGCCCCGGCCGTGAGCGCGTCGAGCACGTACCCGTCGTGCTCGAACGTGGTCACCACGAGCACCCGGGGCGGCTGCGGCAGCCGGAGCACCAGCTCGGTCGCGCGCAGGCCGTCCACGCCCGGCATCCGCACGTCCATGCAGACGACGTCGGGCCGCAGGCTCCGCGCCAGCTCGACCGCCCGCGCGCCGTCGCCCGCCTCGCCCACGACCTCCAGGTCGGGCTCCGCGTCCAGGATGAGGCGCAGGCCGCTGCGGACGAGCGGCTCGTCGTCGGCGAGGAGCACCCGCACGGGGGCGTCAGGCATCGGGTTCCTTCTGGTCGGTCCGGACGGGAGCACAGGGCAGGGTCGCACGGAGCACCCAGCGGTCGCCGTCGGGCCCAGCCTCCGCCGTCCCGCCGAACAGGGCGACCCGTTCCCGGACACCGGCCAGGCCGCGCCCGCCGGCGCGCCCGCCGGCCGACCGACCACCAGCGTGCCCGCCGGCCCGACGCCGCCCCGGCCCCGCACCACCGCGCAAGGGGTTCACCACCTCGATCCGCACCCGATCACCGCCCTGCCCCACGGCGAGCCGCACCGGACCGGGGCCGCCGTGCCGGTGCGCGTTGGTGAGCGCCTCGGTGACGATCCGCTGCACCGTGCGGCTCAGGAGGGCGGGCAGGCCGGCCGGCAGGTCGACAGTCGCACTCAGGTCCAGGCCGGCGCGACGGTGGGCCTGGACGACGTCGTCCAGGGCGGGTGCGACGGCCAGGGGGGCGGTGGCGTCGGCGTCGTCCCGCAGGACCGCGAGGAGCTGGTCGAGCTCGGCGAGCGCCGACCGGGCCGTGTCCTCGATGGCCGCGAGCGCGTCGGCGGCCGCGTCGGGGTTCGCCGCGACGACGCGTCGTCCGGCCGCCGCCTGCACGCTGACGACGGTCAGGGCGTGGCCGATGCCGTCGTGCAGCTCGCGCGCGAGCCGCGTGTGCTCGGCCTCGCGCCCGGCGCGGGCGAGCGCGGTCTCCATCCGGTCGTGCGGCGTGGGACCGAGCACGCGCCCGGCGAGCGCGGCGGCCGCCGCCCCGAGCGGCCAGGTGGCCACGAGCGCCAGCAGCCCGACGACGCCGCAGGCCGCCAGCCGCAGCACCGCCTCGGGCGCGCCGGCCGACAACGGGAAGCCGGACCCGAACGAGCGCCCCGCCACCGTCTCGACGGCGATCAGCACCGCGCCGGGGAGCACGGCGAACAGGCAGACGGCGACGAGCATCCCGGTCGCCAGGTGCAGCACCACCCAGGCCGCGGTCCGGACCCGATGGGCGAGCCGGGGCCGGGCCGGGACCACGAGCTCGGCGTCGACGTCGAGCAGCGCGCGGGCCGCCGTGACCTCCAGCTCCCGGGCGCCCGGTACCAGGCCGAGCCCGACGGCGGCGGCGACCGCCACGACCGCGACCACCCACGCGGGCAGCCCCGTGACCGCGGAGAACAGCAGGCTGTACACGAGCAGCACGAGGGCCAGCCCGATCGCCGCGCCGAGCATGTGCCAGGCGAACCGCCGGGCGAGGTACCGCGCGAGGTGCCGCGTCGTCGCCTGCATGCCGTCATCCTCTCCGGTCGCCGGGGCCGCCCGCCAGGTCAGCACGTCGGGTCGGCACGTCACGTCACACCGTGACGGCCCTGGCGGGGGCGGCCTCGCCCGCACCGGAGGTTCCGGCCTCGGCGCCGTCCGCCAAGCGCTCGGTCCGGAGCCGGTGCGCCACGTACCCCCAGACGGCGAGCGCCAGGGCCGGGCCCCAGTACCAGCACGGGAAGGCGATGGCGCCGACGACCGCCTCGGCCAGGCCCTGGCCGCTGAACATGACCAGCATGGGGACCGTCGAGAAGATGAGCGTCACCGCGATCAGGCCACCGGGCACGGCGGCCGCGGCGATCGGGACCCGGCGTCCGGCGAGGCCGGGCATCCACCGGGGGAACACCTCGCCCCAGGGCCGGATCAGGCCGAGGGTGAGGAAGAACCCGAGCCACGCTCCGCTGGACAGCGTGAGCCCCCAGATCCGGGTGGACATGTCCAGGTCGAACCCGAGCTGGGGCCACGGTGTGAGCCAGGTGAGCCGGATCAGGGCGTAGGGCAGCGGTCCGGTGGCGGCCACGACGGTGATGGCCGTCCGGTGCCGCACCACCCAGTCGGTGGCCCGCTCGACGGCCGGCGTCCCGGCCAGCGCCTGCGTGCCGACGGCCGCCCAGAGCGTCCCGGTGATCAGGACCAGCAGCGACAGGAACAGCCCGGCGCGGTTCTCCACGAGGCCGGAGCCGAGCATCCGGAGGATCCCGCCGAGCGCGTCCCGGGCCAGGAAGCCGCCGACGAGGAGCAGGACCAGGCCGGGCACCCCGACCGTCCAGCGCGCCACACGGTACCGGCGGACCACCTGCACGAGCAGGACCACGACGGCGGCGGGCATCGCCATGGCGACCAGATAGCCCATGGTGGACAGCGGCCCGGTGCCCTGGAGCACCACGCCGAACACGGCGAGCTGCAGCACGGCGGTCGCGACGCGGCCGCGCGTGCCGACGGCCCCGGCGAGCGCCGCGATACCGCCGGCGACGCCGGTCAGCGCGATGACGACGTGCACGACGCTCGCTGTGCCAGGCCCGGCCAGGCCCGCCAGGAGCGCGGCCCCCGGCACCGCGTAGACGGTCGGCCAGAGATCGAGGAGCCAGGCGAGGCCGAGCACCGCGAGCGCTCCGCTCGCGACGGTGGCGCCGAGGAGCGTGGCGCGGGTGAGGCGTGACATGACGGTTCCCTCCGGTCGGTGGTGGTGCGGTATGCCTCCACGCTCCCGTCCACGGCCCGTGCCGCGTCTCCCCCGGTCGGGGGATATCCGCTGGTGGGCGGGGGACTCCCCGGGCTACGTTCGCCGGCATGACGTTCGAGGAGCAGGTCGCCGAGGGAGCCGCCGTCCCCACCGACGGCTGGGACTTCTCGTGGTTCGCGGGCCGGGCCACCGAGGAGCGCCCCGGGTGGGGTTACGTGCGGCTGTGCGGCGAGCGCCTGGGTCGGGCCGACGCCGCGCTCGACGTCGACACCGGCGGCGGCGAGGTCTTTGCCGAGGCACTGGGGCGGGCCGAGCGCGTGCCCGGCGTCGTGCGCGCCGTCGAGGGCTGGGCGCCGAACCACCGGCTGGCCTCCGCCGCGCTGGCGCCCTACGGCGGTGTGGTGACCCTGGTCGACGACGGCGCCGCCCCGCTCCCCTACGACGACGGCACGTTCGACCTCGTGCTGAGCCGCCACCCGGTCTCGTTCCCGTACGCCGAGGCGGCACGGGTGCTGGCGCCCGGCGGCACGCTGCTGGTCCAGGAGGTGGGGGCGGGCTCGAACCGCGAGCTGTACGAGTTCCTCATGGGGCCGCAGGCGAACGACGACGCCGGGTACGTGGAGCGGCTGCGCGGACGGGTGACGGGGGCAGGGCTCGACGTGGTCGACCTGCGCGACGCCCGGACGCGGGTGGAGTTCTTCGACCTGGCGGCGGTCGTGCACTTCCTGCGGAAGGTCCTGTGGACGGTGCCCGGCTTCTCCGTGGACGCGTACCGGGACCGGCTGCGCGCGCTGTACGACCACATCGCGGAGCACGGGTCTTTCGTCTGCCACAGCCGCCGCACCCTGGTCGAGGCACGACAGCCCTGACCACCCGGCTGACTCGCGAGTCCGGAGCCGGCGAGTCAGTCGTCGGGTCGGACCACCCCACTGACTCGTGGGTACGGGGTCGGCGAGTCAGTGACCCGGTCCCGCGTCCGGCTTCCCGTTCACGTCCTCGCGGGCCGGCGGCGGGTCGGCGCGCTGCGCCGTCAGGTCACGTGGCGTCAGCGTGAACCCCTGCCAGTGCATCTCCATGGGGCTCTGGTCCTCGTCGCGCGCCACGTGGTGGAAGCCGACGGCGACCCACGTGACGACGTCGGACAGCTCCGTCTCGTCCTGCGCGAAGTCGAGCACACCCGAGCCGCAGGACCCCTCCTTGTTGGCCGTCGCGTAGAGCTGACAGTCGTCCGCCTCGGTGAACGCGATGGCGTAGCCGCCGCCGTCCTCGCCGCCGTGCCTGTGGTCCTGGGTGAGCTGGAAGGGCGTCGTCGCACCCAGCTCGACCTGGTAGGAGATCTCGTGCCCGTCCGCGTTGAGCACGTCGGGGTTGACCACCCGCCACCAGCGCCGGTCCGCCGCCGTGGCCGTGCCCTCGCGCGGGATCCGGGTCAGGGCCCCCTCGACCAGCGGCGCCCGCGGGCCCACCTCGCCGGTCGGCGCGGCGTCGTACTGCTCCACGACCTGGCCGCCCTGCCCGCCGAGCGCCCAGTGCACCCGCCAGACCGCGTTGTGCGAGTGGCTGGTGGCGTAGTCCGTGTCGCCGGGGCCGACGGGCCAGCCGTGGGCCGGGTCGTCACCGTAGTCCTCGGGCGACAGGTCGCCGGTCGCGCCGAGGTCGGACCGGATGCTGCCGTCCCCGCCGAACGTGTACTGGCTGACGTACTCGTACCAGCCGACCTTCGAGATCGTCGAGAGCCGCAGGTCCGTGCGGCGGGCCACCTCGGTGCCCGTCGTGTCGCCGCTCCGGTACGCGATCCCGCCGTCGACCACCTCCTGGCACAGCACGGCGCGGCGCTCCCCGCCGCCGCCCATCGAGCCGTCGCCGATCTTGGGCACGTACGTCTCGAGCCGTTCGCCCAGGCACTCCGGCTCGGTGAGGGTCATGATGTGGCTGCCGCCGAAGCCCTGGGTCGTGATGTCCTCGGTGTTGCGCAGGCCGGTGTCGTACGGCACCTCCAGCTGCCCGATGGACAGCTCGGCGAGCACCTGCACCGGCTCGTCGCCGGCGGGCGTGAAGTACACGTCGTCGAGCACCAGCCCGCGGCTGGCGTCGATCCGCCAGCACATGGTCCACGTGGAACCGCTGAGCAGCTCCTCCGTGACCGGTTCGTTCTCCGCGCACGTCACGTGCGCGCTGCCCGACGCCCGCGTGTCCTCGCCCCGCGGGGCCGGCGCGGCAGGCAGAGCCTGTTCCACCACCATGATCGCGGCCACGACGAGCGCGACGATGGCGGTCGCCGCGACGATCGCCGGTATCAACCTGCGCTTGGACGACACCTCGCGCACGACGTTCCCCCGATCTCAGTTCCCGGCCCCCTGCGGGCCCTGACAGGACCGGCCCGGTGCGACGATGTCGCACCGGGCCGGCCTTACCGCTCCGGACGCCTGCCTGCTGCGTCCGTCCTGCTACGTCGGCTACTCAGCCGTCAGACGGCCTTCGAGTCGTCGGACATGCGGCCCATCGCGGTGGCGAAGGCCTGGCTGATCTCGCGGCGACGCTTGATCATGACCGCACCGGCGCCGAGCAGCAGCACCGTCGCACCGATCAGGATGCCCACGTTCGCACCGGTGGCGGCGAGGCCGCCGTCACCGTTGTCGCCGTCGCCGCCGCCGACGGCGGTGGAGACGACCTCGAAGGTGGCCATGGCCGAGTCGCCCTCGACCGTGCTGACGGCGATGCCCTGGTGCTCACCGACGTTGAGCTTCTCGTCGACCGTGAAGGTCCACTGGACGTTGCCCTCGCTGTCTGCGGCCTGGGCCTGCAGCGCGAACGACGTCGAGTTGATGATGCCGACGACCTGCTCGCCGGGCTCGAAGCCCGACGCGTAGAAGGTCTGCTCGTCACCCTGCTGGACCGTCGGGTGCTCGAAACGGGCCGTCAGGTCGCGCCCGTCGCCGCCACCGGTGTTCTCGGTGACCACGATCGGCGTCTGCGCGCCCTCGCTGCCGTCCTCGGGCTGCGCGTCCACGATGATGACGCCCGGCTCGGTGCCCTCGGGAACGGTGATCGGGGTGGTGAAGCCGCAGTCCTCGTCCACCAGCACGGTGACCGGGTCACCGATCTTGTTGCCCTCGGTGTCGAAGAGCTGCACGACCACGTTCACGCCGGCCGGGAAGCCGGTGCCCGTGACCTGCACCTCGTCGCCCGCCTCGACGACGGTCGGGTCGGCCGTGATGGCCGGGTCGGTGCACTCCTCACCCTGGTTGTCCGGGTTCAGGATCTCCAGCGGTGCCTCGGCACCCTCGCTGCCGTCCTCCGGCTCTGCCTCGACCACGTGGTCGCCGGGCTCGGCGTCCTCGGGGACGGTCAGGTCCGTGATGAAGCCGCAGGCGTCGTCCGGGGTGACCGTGACGGCGTCGCCCACCGGGTTGCCCTCGGCGTCGCGCAGCTGCACGACGACCGGGACGCCGGCCGGGAAGCCCTGGCCGATGACCGAGACGGTGTCGCCCGGGTAGGCGGCGTTCGGCACGACGGTCAGCGTCGGGTCCATGGCGCAGACGTCGGCGCCCGAGATCACGGCCAGCGGGGCCTCTGCGGCCTGGCCGGTCGTGTCGTCGGTGCCGACGACCGTGTAGTCGCCGAGCTCGGCGTCCGCGGGGACCGGCACCGGGGTGGTGAAGGTGCCCTCGGAGTCGGTGTCGACCGGGATGGCGTCACCCACGGGGTTGCCCTCGGGGTCGGTCAGCTGAACCGTGGCGGTCGAGTCCGGCGTGTAGCCCTCACCCGTCGCGACGGTCGACTGACCCGGAGCGACAGAGCCGGGGACCACGGTCAGGGACGGGTCGATCTCGCCCGTGCCACCGTCGCCACCGATGCGGACGGCGGCGTTGCCCAGGTTGATGCGAGCGACCTCGTTGGCCGGCAGCAGCGCGATGCTCAGCGCCGACAGCTCGAAGGAGGTCTCCGCGGCCGCGGCCTGGGTGGAGGTCTGGGTCACGCCCTCGGAGCTGACCTGACGGTTGATCGTGATGGAGAGGACCTGCGACAGGACGTCGAAGACCGGCGAGAGCAGCTCGCGGATCGGCTTCGTGATGGAGTCCGTCTTGAGGTCGTTGATCAGCAGGTTGAAGATGTTGTCACCCTCGTCGCTGATCAGCAGGTCGTACACCGGGGCCAGGATCGGCGCCAGGGCCGGGCCGAGCGTGTTGATGGTGCTGACCAGGAGCTCGGCGACCGGGGCCATCGTGCCCGTGCTGTTGTTCACGGCCTCGGGGAAGTTGCCGTTCACGGCGTCGGCCAGCGGCAGCGACCACGAGACGTCGAGGTTGCCCAGCGGGCTCTCGTCGGTGAAGGCGATGTTGATCGTCACCGAGTTCAGCGAGTCCTCGATCGCGCCGATGAGGATGTTGGTGACTTCCTCCATCAGCTCGTGCACGGTCTCCGCGATGAGCGGGTAGGTCGTGTCGTCGATGAGCTCGGTGTTCGGGTCGAGCGCGTTGATGCCGCCCTCGTTCGGGCCGTCCACGAGCTTGTCGAGGTGCACCTCGAGCTGGCCGGTCGACAGGTCGATCGTGATGAGCTGGTTCGCCGAGGTGATCGGCTCACCCACGACGGACTGGAACAGGTTCTCCTGCATGTTGCTGTCGACGGTGATCGACGGCGTCGGGACGCCCGGGATCGCGTCGAACAGGCCGGTCAGCGCGCTCTCGTCGAGGTTCTCGTTGACGAGGTCCTCGACGGTCGTGTCGATGGTGCCGCCGATGTCGTAGATCGACGAGGCAGCGTCCTCGATGACCGGCGAGTGCAGCGTCAGGTCCAGGTCGGCCACGCGGTACTGGCCGAGGCCACCCACGCCGTCCTGGTCCAGGATCACGCCGTCCTCGGCCTTGACCTCGGCCGCACCGGCACCCGCCTCCAGCAGGAGCTGGTCGACGATCTTGTCCGTGAGGCCGTCGACGCCCAGCAGGCGCGCGACGGACAGCACGTCCACGGTCGCCTTGCCGAAGTCCTCGGTCTCGCCGTCCAGGGTCACGCCGCCGTCGGCACCGGCCAGGCCGGAGACCGCGTACGCGTCGACCGGGGACGACGCCTCGCTCTTGCTGGCCAGCGCACCGAGCTGACCGAAGTCCAGGATCTCGTCGAGGGGAACCTCGACGTCACCGAGACGGATGAGCTCCGAGCCGAGCAGCTCGACGTTCAGGTTGCCCTCGTTCGGGCCTGCGTTCGAGACCGAACCGGCCTCCGAGTAGGCGGCTGCGAGCAGCGCCTCCTGGAAGAGCGTCGAGTCGAGGACGCTCGCGGCGGCCTCCGACGGCTCGTCCGGGTAGTTGTCCACAGCCGCGACTGCCGGCAGGCCCGTGGTGGTCACCACGAGGGCCGACGCCGCGACCGTCACCAGAGATCGGCGCAGTACGAGGCCACCCCTTCGACGGCGTGACGGTACTTGCGTTGGGTTCAACGGAATTCACTCCTCCACGTTCGCGCTTAAGAAAAAGCGTCCGGATCGGTACGTGATCACGTCCGGATCTCGGGGCGATGGCATGAGGCACACCGGCTCCCGGCCATCAGGGAACAGTGGTTCTCAGCCGCCTGCCAGGCAGGGCCGTAATCGTGCGCTGACGCAATCCAGCGCAACGTGAAGTGCGTTCGATACGTTTCGAGGCGCGACTGAGGCAGCCACGCACACAATGCCGGGGAAACGAGAAAGACGTCCGGAATGCCGGGTGAAAAGTAGGCGCAGGAGCGGGTGAAAAATCTGCGCTCGACCGTTACCCGCCGACGAGCCAGGCGGGCGGGCGGGTCTCGGCGAGACGGACCAGATCCCTGCGGTCCCGGATGCCGAGCGTCGTGTACGCCTGGCGCAACCGGTTCACGACGGTCCGCTCGGACACGAACGTCGCCTGGGCGATCTGCGAGTTGGTCGCACCGTGCACGGCGAGCCGCACCATCTCCCGCTCGTGCCTGCCGAGCACCTCCCACTCGGGGCCCGCTCCGCCGCCGGTGTCGGTCTCGGCGAGGAACGCGTCGATGCCGCGCAGCCACCCGGTCATCCCGGCCAGCCGGACCAGCGTCCGGGCCTCGTCGAGCAGCGCCGTGCCCGTGGTGCGGGCGCCGCGCGTCACGGCGTACCGGCCGTAGGCCACCAGCATGCGCACCCGCTGCCAGGGCGACATCGGCACCGGCGCGGCGTGCAGCGCGGCCTCGAAGGCGGCCGACGGTGTGCCGTCGTCGGCCAGCAGCGCCCGCAGCCTGGACCAGGCCGCCGCGACGTCGACCGCCGACCGCTCCTCGGGCGTCACCACGGGCTGGAGCAGCCGCTCGATGTGCGGCCCCACCCGGCCGGGCGGCGTGGACGCCATGACGGCCTCGACGAGGTCGCAGCGCACCTGCACGCGGCCCCGGTACGGCCAGGCGCAGTGCTCCAGCGCGATGGTCAGCAGGGCCACGGCGCCCTCCGCCTGCCCCACGACGAGGTGCGCGGCGCCGAGGTCGGCGGCGTACTCGCCCAGCGCCCGCGCCGACCAGCTGCCCGCCTGCGCGGGCATCGTGCTCGCCGGTGCGGTGCCGTCGACGACGGCGTCCGCCGCCGCGCGCAGCCCGCGTGCGGGCAGCCACTCGTCCACCGACGGCCGCAGCTCCGCTGCGTGCGCGAGGTGCGTCCGGACGTCGACGGCGCGGCCGTCGAAGGCGGCGACCCGGGCCGCCGCGAGGTCGCGCGCGACGATCTCCGCGACCGTGCTCTCCCCCGCCGTGCCGGAGTGGTCCGCCAGCAGGCTGCGCGCGCCCACGACGTCGCCCAGCATCAGCAGGGCGTGCACCTGGATCCCGACGCCCACCCAGTCCTGGCCGGGCGTCGGCCCGAGCAGCCGGAGGTCGCCGCGGAGCGTCCCCGGGTCCGGCAGCTCGCCCGTTCCCTCCAGGCGGAGCAGGGCGGCCGCCACGCGAGCACCGGCGGCACGCGCCTCCGCGGGGACGCCGGTCGCGTCGCGCCACCAGAGGTGGTCGGTCCACTCCGGCCCCACGCCGTCGGGCACCAGCGCGCCCTCGCGGTGGTCCAGCCACGTGCGGCCCGTCAGCAGGGACACGCCGACGGCGCGCGCCGACAGCCGGGGCTCGGGCGTGGCCGCCGCGACCGCCCAGGCGCGGGCCGGCAGCTCGTCGAGGTGCAGGCCGTCGAGGATGCGCTCGGCCGCGTGCGCGCCGGTCACGTCGTGCTCCGCGGCCGGTGCCTCGCGGCCGTCGACGTGGCCGTCCGCCCCGCGCGCCTCGCGGCAGAGCAGGGCCAGCAGCGGGTGCCGCACGGCCGACCGGCCGTCCCGGCGGGCCAGGGCCGCCCCGCCGAGCGGTGGGGCGCCCAGCGGCGCGGTGGCGAGCGCGGTCATGGTCGCCGGGTCCAGGCCGGCCAGCATCGCGCGGTAGACGCGCCGGGCGGCGGAGCCCGCGGTCTCGGGGCCGGTCCAGGAGGCGTCCCCGCGCAGCTCCGCGGCGCTCAGGGACCCGGCGAGCTCCAGCGCGAGCCGGGGGTTGCCGGCGCTCCACCAGCGCAGCTGCTCGACGACGTCGGCGGCGACCGGGACGCTCAGTTCCATGTCAAGCACGCGGCGCAGGGACCCGCGGTCGAGCGGCCCCAGCTCGAGCACCTCGACGTCGTCCGACAGAGGTTCGGCGGAGATGCTCCGGACGGCGGCGATCACCCTCCAGTCCTGGCCGTACGCCTCGTCCGCCAGGTGCTGCAGCCAGCGCGCGCGCTCGGCGGTGAGCACGCCCACGTCGTCGACGAAGAGGACACGCGGGCCGGCACCGCCGTCCCCGTCCCCGTCGGCCGCCCAGGCCGACACCGCGCGCAGGAAGCCCGCCGCGTCGAAGTCGGAGTCGTGCTCCGGGTGGTCGGGCACGGACCAGGCCGACAGGTCGATGCGCCGGCTGTTCTCCAGGTCGTGCGCCGAGGGCCGGGGCGAGCACGGCCGGACCACCCGCACCGCCGACGATCCCGCGCCGACCAGCTTGAGGGCGCGGATCACCGTCGCCGTCTTGCCGATGCCGCTCAGCCCGCGCACGACGAGGACCGTCGGGTCCAGGTCCGTCGCGAAATGCCCGATGACTCGCAGTTCTCTGTCCCGCCCGTGGACCACGTGGCCCCTCCCCCTGCTACCCGCCTGGCTCCCTCGTGCCCCCGACGACGCCGTGGACATGGCCATGGAAGGCCCGTAACTAGATGGCACGCACACCCCAATTTCGTGACTTACATGAATATTGATCGGAGCGCGTCAGGGAGTCTATGACAAGAGATAAATCGTGCAGGGTGT
This sequence comes from Promicromonospora sp. MEB111, assembly GCF_030209445.1. GTDB lineage: Bacteria > Actinomycetota > Actinomycetes > Actinomycetales > Cellulomonadaceae > Promicromonospora. Next base: position 266,818 of record NZ_JARVSD010000003.1, on the reverse strand, counting down.
GCCTGTGATACGGGAAATTACGGTTCTACCTGGCACATCTCGGACAGGCGAGATAAAGGCAAGTCGTCCGGAAATAAATCCGGAATGCCCAATTCCGGCGCGGCGGCGTCACGCCAGCGGGCCGAGCAATTCCTGCCGGTCGGTCTCCGGGCGGTCCGCGCCGTCGAGCACGGCGACGATCTTCTTCTCCTCGTACCGGAAGTGCGTCTCCATGACGGCCTCGATGCCGTCGAGGTGCCGCAGCAGCTCGTCCCGGTCCGCCCCCGACAGCGCGGCGCGCTGCAGCTCGCCCAGGAGGTGGTCCAGCATGGAGTGGTCCCGCTTGAGGTCGGCCACGACGGGCGCGAGGTCCGGCTCGGCCGCCAGCACGACGTCGAACAGCGTGGCGTCCTCCGCGCGGTGGTGCCCGGTCAGCGCGGCGCAGAAGCCGACGCAGTAGAGCTGCAGGTCCCGCGCCGCCGCCGGCCCGGAACCACCGCCCTCGACGGCGGACCGCGCCACGCCCAGGGCGTCGCGCAGCCGCCGGTGGATCTCGCGGAGCTCCTGCCCCCAGGCCACGACGCGCTGACTCATCGCCCGACAGCCTAGCCCGGGCCGGCCCCGGTCGGCGGTCAGCCGCCCAGCAGCTCGGCGATCACCGCGGGTACCGCGTGGGCGATCTCCAGCGCGGCGACCGGGCCGCCCGCCGAGGCGTGCGCTGCCGCCCGGCCGTGCACCACCACGGCGGCCGCCGCGAGGCGCGCCGCGAGCGTCTCGTCCGCGACGACGTCGGCCGAGCGCCCGGCCAGCAGCGTGCCCAGGACGCCCGCGAGGACGTCGCCCGCCCCCGCCGTGGCCGTCCACGCCGGGGCGTCCGCCTGCGCGTACGCGCCTCCGGGGCCGGCCACCACCGTGATCGCACCCTTGAGCAGCACCGTCGCGCCGGTCGCCTGGTGCGCCGTGCGGGCCCAGTGCAGCGGGCGCGCCTCGACCGCCGCCCGCTCGGCGTCGTGACCCAGCCCCTGCAGCAGCTCCGCCAGCTCGCCGGCGTGCGGCGTCAGGACCGCCCAGGCGGGCAGCCGGTGCTCCAGCATCGTGAGCGCGCCGGCGTCGATCACGGCGGGCATCTTGCCACCGGTCACGTCCTCGGACAGCACGCCGGTCACGGCCGCGAGCGCCCCGAAGATCCGGCGCGCCTGACCGTCGTCGTCCGGGCCCTCCTCCGGGTCGAACGCCGGGACGCCGGGCCCCAGGACCCAGGCCTGGACGCGGCCGCCCGCCACGACCACCTCGGGCCGGGCCAGCAGAACGCGGGTGCCCACGGCCTCGGGGCCCAGGTAGCGCACCATGCCGGCCCCGGCGCGCACGGCGCCGGACGTCGCCAGCACCGCCGCGCCCGGGTAGGTGCTCGTCCCGGCGATCACGCCGACCACGCCGCGCGTGTACTTGTGGTCGTGGGCGGTCGGGGCGGGCCAGAGGGCCGCGACGTCCGCGGGCTCCATGCGCTGCACCCGGCCGGAGCCCGTGTCGGTGCCGGCCATCGCATGCCGGCCCAGGGTGACGCGCTGCGCCGCGCTGGCCCAGTGGTCGGTCCCGGAGGCGGTGGGGAAGCCGACGTCGACCAGCTCGACGTCGCCGGCGAGCTGTGCCGCCGGGGGCAGCAGGAGGCCGGGCTTGAGCGCGCCGAACGTCACCGTGCGGTCGGCGCGCAGCACGGGGCCGGGCACCACGCCGTCGTCCACCCCGATGCCGCTCGGGATGTCGACCGCGACCGTGTACGGCCACCGCCTGCCCGCGGCCTCGCGGGCCTCCGCGAGCGCGCGCACCAGGCCGCCGGCGGGCGGCCGCAGGGCGCCCCGGGCGCCGACGCCCACCAGGCCGTCGAGCACGACGTCGGACGCGAGGGCCGACCGGACCACGGCCGGGACCCGGGCGTCGGCGAGGGTCACGACGTGCCCGCCCGCAGCCTCGAACGCCGCGAGGCCCTCCTCGTGGGCGCGCGCGGACACAAGGACGGCCGTGACCGTCATTCCCCGGCGGACCAGGTGCGCGCCGGCGAACAGGGTGTCCCCGCCGTTGTTGCCGGGGCCGACCAGGAGCAGGGCGCTCGCGCCGCGGACGTCGCCGCGGGTGCCGGACGGGCGTCCGGGCCGGACGCGGGCCGCACCCGGGAGCCCGTCGGAGCCGAGGCTGCCGTGCAGCCGGGCGCCGCCCGGGCGGGCCGGCGTACGGGCCGCGACCTCCCGGAGCACGGCCTGCGCCAGTGCGTACGCCGCCCTGGCCATGAGCGGCTCACCCGCCGCGATCAGCGGCTCCTCGGCCTTGCGTACCTCGTCGGAGCTCCATGCGTCTTTCACAGCCCTATAGTGCCGCGTCCACCAGGACCCGAGGTACCGAAACCTGACAATTTCGACCACACCTCCCCTCGGGCAACCCCGTCGGCATAGGGTCGGGCCATGCGATTCGGACTCTTCATCCCGCAGGGCTGGCGCCTCGACCTGGTCGACGTCGCGCCCGCCGACCAGTGGGCCACCATGCTCTCCCTCGTCCACCGCGCCGAGAACCAGGCGGCCGGCGAGGCCGTCCCGGGCGGCGAGTTCGCCTGGGAGTCCGCCTGGGTGTTCGACCACTTCCACACCGTCCCCGAACCCTCGACCGAGGCCACGCACGAGGCCTGGTCGCTGATGGCCGCGTTCGCGGCGGCGACCCAGCGCATCCGGCTGGGCCAGATGTGCACCTGCATGGCGTACCGCGAGCCGACCTACCTCGCCAAGGTCGCCTCGACCGTCGACACGATCTCCGGCGGCCGCGTCGAGATGGGTATCGGCGCCGGCTGGTACGAGCACGAGTGGCGCGCCTACGGCTACGGCTTCCCGACCGCGGGCGAGCGTCTGCGCGCGCTCGACGAGGGCGTGCAGATCATGGCGAGCATGTGGCGCACCGGGTCCTCGGGCACGTTCGAGGGCAAGCGCTACCAGGTCGACGGCGCGCTCTGCTACCCGCAGCCCCTCCAGCAGCTCCCGGTGGGCGACGGCGGCGCCGAGGTGCCGTCCATCCCGCTGTGGATCGCGGGCGGCGGCGAGAAGAAGACGCTGCGCATCGCCGCGCAGCACGCCCAGTACACGAACTTCGACGGCTCGCCGGAGGGCTTCGCGCACAAGTCGAGCGTGCTCGAGGCGCACTGCAAGGACGTGGGCCGGGACTTCGGCGAGATCACGCGGTCCTCGAACTACAACGTGGTGATCGGCGAGAACGACGCCGAGGTCGGCGAGCGGCTGGCCTGGATCGAGGCGCACCTGCGCAAGCAGGTCCCCGCCAAGGCCGACCGCGAGATCGAGAACTGGCGCAACGGCCTCCTGGTCGGCACGCCGGAGCTGATCATCGAGCGGCTGCAGGGCATGCGCTCGCGGGGCCTGGAGTACGCGATCACGTACTTCCAGGAGGCGGCGTACGACACCAGCGGCATCGAGCTCTTCGAGAAGCAGGTCATCCCCGAGCTCCAGTGACACCCCGACGTGTCAGACCCTCAGGTCACCCGGGTGACCTGAGGGTCTGACACGTCCGGGCGGCGGCAGGCCTCAGCCCTCGGCGATCACCATGGCGGACGCGATGCCGGCGTCATGGGAGATCGTGATGTGCCAGGTGCGCACGCCGAGCTCGGCGGCCCGGGCGGCCACGGTGCCGCTCGCGTCGATCCGCGGCGGGCCGCCGATCGTGCGGTGCACCGTGACGTCGTGCCACCTGAGGTTGCCGGGGGCGCCGAGCGACTTGGCGATGGCCTCCTTCGCCGCGAACCGCGCGGCGAGCGACGCAGCCGGCAGCTCGCGCTCGGCCTCGGTGAACAGCTTCTCCCGCAGCCGGGGCGTGCGGTCGAGGGTCTCCATGAACCGGTCCACGTCGACCACGTCGATGCCCGTGCCGATGATCATGGCCTCAGCCTAGGTCCCCGAGACCGGCACCCTCGCCCCGGCCAGGGCGGCCGGCGAGGTCCGGGTGCGTCGGCCGGGCGAGGCCCGGGTGCCGGTGTTGCGCAAGGTGCCCGTTTTGCGGCACCATATCCCCGTAATGCACAGGTAAAGGTGGCACCTGCTTCGTATCGGCAGGGCGCCACCTTTCGCGCGTAGGAGGTTGCCATGCCGGAGGACGACGACAAGCTCCCCTTCCCCGTGATCATGGTCGTGGTCTTCGGCATCGTGATCGCCGCGATCGTCACGCTGCTGGTGTACGTCGCCGTGTCGAGCTGACGCTCACCGGCCACTCGGGCCTGCCGGCCGCTCAGGCCGGGCTCGCCTCCTCGACGCGGTCCAGCCACTCCCCCACCAGGGCCTCGAACAGGCCGCGCTGCTCGATGTCCAGCGCGTGCCCGGCGCGGTCCAGCACGGCGAACGTGGCGCGCGGGTAGTGCTCCAGCAGGTCCCACGCGTCGCGGTAGCCCGTGACCGAGTCCTGGCGCCCGACGGCGATCAGGACCGGCTTCTCGAACGGCGCGGGTTCCACGGGGAACGTCCCGGCATAGCTCGCCTCGATCCGGGCGACCGCCGCCGGGTCGGCCGCGGCCAGCCCGGGGTCGACCTCCTGGCGGGCCCGCGCCCAGGTCTCCTCCGTCTGCACCACGAGCACGTCCTCCGCGTCGAGCGCGGCGTCCCCGACCCGCTCGGCGAGCGCCTGGTCCCGGACCAGCACCTGGCGCTCGGGGAGCCGGCGCAGCTCGTGGCGCGGTTCGACGAGCGTGACGACGGCGGCCAGGCCGGCGACCCGGTCCGGGTCGGCCGCCGCCAGTCCGCGCGCCAGGTACCCGCCGTACGACTGCCCGACCACGACGTAGGGGCCGTCGGGCACCAGCGCCGCGACCGCTCCCCGCAGGATCCGGAAGACGTCGTCCGTGCTTGCCACGTCCGGAGCAGCCGTGCGGCCCATGCCCGGCAGGTCCACATAGACCCGGCGCCAGCCCTGCCGTGCCTCGAGGACGGGCTCGAACGCACCGGTCATGATCCGGTGGTCCACCGGGAACCCGTGGACCAGCACCGCCGTGCGCACCCCGGCACCCGGCTGCGGCCCGTGCTCCACGTAGTGCACCCGGACCCCGTCGACCTCCACGTACGCCATGCGCGCTCCTCTCCTCCGGCCGCCACGGCGTGGCGCCCGTCCGAGGCAGACCCTAGACGGGACCACCGACATCGGGACCACCGACATCGCGGATGCCCGCGGTGTCCTCCGGCCGGACCAGGTGCCGCCAGCGGAACCACTTGCGCTCCAGCTCCTCGGGCAGGTCGACGTCGAACCGCCGGGCCACGAGCAGCAGCTGCGCGAGCGCGTCCGCGACCTCGCCCCGGAACGCGTCCCGGATCTCGTCGTCGGACAGGCCGCGGTCCCGCGAGCGGCCGGACAGCGTGAGGAACGCCTGGGTCAGCTCGCCGATCTCCTCCTGGAGCTTCAGCACGAGCCAGTCGTCGGTGCGTTCCAGGCCGTGCACGCGCGCGTAGACCCGGCTGATGATCTCGACCTCGTCGGAGAGCTGCTTCAGTTCCACGCCGACGAGCGTGCCACAGCCGGGCCCCCGGGCTTACTCGACGGTCACCGACTTGGCGAGGTTGCGCGGCTGGTCCACGTCCAGTCCCTTGGCCGTGGCGAGCGCCATCGCGAAGATCTGCAGCGGCACCACGGCCAGCAGCGGCTGGAGCAGCGTGGGCGCCTGCGGGATCCAGAAGATCTCGTCGGCGTACTTGCGCACCTCGTCGTCGCCGTCCTCCGCGATCACCAGGGTGCGGGCGCCGCGCGCCCGGATCTCCTGGATGTTGGAGACCACCTTGGAGTGCAGCGAGTCGCGGCCGCGCGGCGAGGGCACCACCACGAACACGGGCTGCCCCTCGTCGATCAGCGCGATCGGCCCGTGCTTGAGCTCGCCCGCGGCGAAGCCCTCCGCGTGGATGTAGGCGAGCTCCTTGAGCTTGAGCGCGCCCTCCAGGGCCACCGGGAATCCGACGTGCCGCCCCAGGAACAGCACCTTGTCGGACTTCTCCATGGACCGGGCCGTGGCGCGCACGTACTCGCCGCGCTCGATGACGGTCTGGATCTTGCGCGGCATGGCCCGCAGCTCGTCGAGCAGCGTCGCGATCTCGTCGGGGAACTTGTTGCCGCGCAGCTGGGCGAGGTACAGGCCCAGCACGTAGGCGGCGGTGATCTGCGCGAGGAACGCCTTGGTGGAGGCGACGGCGATCTCGGGGCCGGCGTGCGTGTAGAGCACCGCGTCCGACTCGCGCGGGATCGTGGAGCCGTGGGTGTTGACGATCGAGATCACCTTGGCGCCCTGCTCACGCGCGTGCCGCACGGCCATCAGGGTGTCCATGGTCTCGCCGGACTGCGTCACGGCGACCACCAGGGTGCGCTCGTCGACGATCGGGTCGCGGTAGCGGAACTCGTGCGCCAGCTCGACCTCGACGGGGATGCGGCACCAGTGCTCGATCGCGTACTTGGCCACGTGCCCGGAGTAGGCGGCCGTGCCGCAGGCGATCACGATGATCTTGTTCACCGCGCGCAGGATCGACTCGTCGATGCGCAGGTCGTCCAGCACGAGCGCGCCCGCGGCGTCGGTGCGGCCGAGCAGCGTGTCGGCGACGGCCTGCGGCTGGTCGTGGATCTCCTTGTCCATGAAGGACGCAAAGCCGCCCTTCTCGGCGGCCGCGGCGTCCCAGTCCACGGTGTAGCGCTTGGCCTCGGCGGGCTTGCCGTCGAAGTCGGTCACGGCCACCGACGTCGGCGTGATGGTCACCACCTGGTCCTGGCCCAGCTCCAGGGCCTCCTTGGTGTGCGCGATGAACGCGGCGACATCGGAGCCCAGGAAGTTCTCGCCCTCGCCGAGCCCCACCACGAGCGGGGAGTCGTGCCGGGCGCCGACCACGGTCTCGGGTGCGTCGGCGTGCACGGCCAGCAGCGTGAACGTGCCCTCCAGCCGGCGGGCGGTGGTGGTCATGGCGGCCGTCAGGTCGCCCGTCTCGCGGTACGCCTTGGCCACGAGGTGGGCGGCCACCTCGGTGTCGGTCTCGGAGCGGAACACGACGCCGTCGGCCAGCAGTTCGGCGCGAAGTGCGCTGAAGTTCTCGATGATGCCGTTGTGGATCACGGCGAGGCGGTCGCCGTCGGCCAGGTGCGGGTGGGCGTTCGCGTCGGTGGGTCCGCCGTGCGTGGCCCAGCGGGTGTGCCCGATCGCCGCGGTGGCCTCCGGGAGCGGGTCGTGGTCCAGCACCTCGATCAGGTTGGCGAGCTTGCCCGACTTCTTGGCCCAGGCCACGCCGTCCAGCCCGGGCGCGACGAGCGCGACCCCGGCCGAGTCGTAGCCGCGGTACTCGAGGCGCCGCAGCCCCTCGATGGCCACGTCCAGGGGCGTGCCCGAGGGTGTGACGGCGCCCGAGGCGCTGCCCTCCGCGATAGACGCGGCAGTTCCGGTGTAACCGACGATCCCACACATGCGGGCGAGTCTAACGAGCGTTGGGGCGGGCCCCCATGACTGGGCTCACACGGCTCGTTCCTCACCCACGAGATCACCTCCTGCCTCGGACGATGCCGATACTTGCCGCGGGTGGGGCACAATGCTGCAGGTGGTTTCACAGTTCCCGACGACGGACCTCGGGGAGCACCTGCTCGCCCTCGCCCCGTCCTCGCCCTACGTGGATCTCGACCGGGCGGCCTGGAGCCGCCTCTCGGCATCCACCCCGCTGCCGCTGACCGACGACGACGTCGAGCGCCTGCGCGGACTCGGTGACCCGATCGACCTCGCCGAGGTCGACGCGATCTACCGCCCTCTGTCGCGTCTGCTCAACCTCTACGTGCAGGCCACCGGCGGCCTGCACGACGCGACCTCGACCTTTCTGCACGAGGATCCGCCCCGCACCCCGTACGTCATCGGCGTGGCAGGGTCCGTGGCCGTCGGCAAGTCGACGACGGCGCGCGTGCTGCGCGAGATGCTCGCCCGGTGGCCCGAGACCCCGCGCGTCGAGCTCATCACGACCGACGGGTTCCTCTACCCGAACGCGGAGCTCGAACGACGGGGCCTGATGGAGCGCAAGGGCTTCCCGGAGTCGTACGACCGGCGCGCCCTGATCCGGTTCCTGTCCCGGATCAAGGCCGGCCAGGCCGAGGTGCGGGCACCCGTGTACTCCCACGTCATCTACGACATCGTGCCCGAGCTGGAGGTGGTGGTCCGCAAGCCCGACGTGCTCATCGTCGAGGGTCTGAACGTGCTGCAGCCGGCCCGGCCCTCCGCGGTGGACGAGTCGACCGTCGCGGTGAGCGACTTCTTCGACTTCTCGATCTACGTGGACGCCCGCACCCGGAACATCCGGCAGTGGTACGTGGAGCGGTTCCTCGAGCTGCGCCGCACCGCGTTCACCAAGCCGGACTCCTACTTCAAGCGGTACGCGTCGCTCTCCGACCAGGAGGCCACGGACAAGGCCCTGTCGATCTGGGAGTCGATCAACGCGCCGAACCTCGAGAAGAACATCCTGCCGACGCGAGGACGCGCCACACTGGTGCTCACCAAGGGCTCGGACCACGCGGTGCAGCGGGTCCGGCTGCGCAAGCTCTAGTCAGCGGTCCTTCGCGGGCCTGTCGGTGTCGTCGACCCGGTGGACGTACTCCTTGACCATCTCGGTGGCGCCCGCCGGGACGGCGACCTTCACGCCGTCCGTACCCTCCTCGCCGTCCGGCTCCTCGTCGAGATGACGGTGGGAGAACCAGCCCACCACCTTGTCCACGACGAAGCCCATCGCGATGCCCAGCACGACACCGATGACGATCGCGAGCAGCGGCTCGTGCCCGAGCCACTGGGCCGCGACGAGGCCGATCCCCGCCGAGTACAGCGCCCACATGACCGCCGCGATGGCGGCGACGAACATGAACCGGCGCCGCGGGTAGCCGACGGCGCCCGCCGTCATGTTCACGGCCACGCGCCCGATCGGCACGTAGCGCGCGGCGAGGATGAAGGACGCGCCGCGGCGGGTCAGCGCCCGCTCGGCCCAGTCCACGGCCCGGCGGCCGCGGGCCGAGCGCAGGAACGGCACCCGGTCGGTGCCGATCATCTTCCCGATCTGGTAGGCGATCTGGTCGCCGACCCAGGCCCCGGCCGCGGCCGCGATCAGCACCAGCCACATCCACGGCGTCCCGGTGCTGTGGGCCGACACGGTCAGGGTGATGACCACCGACTCGCTCGGCAGCGGCGGGAAGAAGCCGTCGATGGTCGCGAAGGCGAACATGGCCGGGTAGATCCACGGCGAGGCTGCCATCGCGAGGATCCATGCCTCGGTGGCGCTCAGGACGGTGGAGATGAGTTCGAGCACGGGACCTCGGGAGTCTCGGCCGGGCACTACCCGGGGGGGCGGAGAAGGGCACCTCATAGTGCCTACGTCCAGACTACGCAAGGGGGGCCCCTGAATCGCATCAGGGGACCCCCTGGTAGAACCCCGCTTCCCAAGGTTTCACGGGCCGTTCACGCATGCGCCCCGGCGGGGGTGAAGAGCGCCGGAGCGCCCGGCGGCGCCGGCCGGAGCGCGATCCGCTCCCGCTAGAGCGCGAGCCGCTCCCGCACCACGGCGGCGAGATCCTCCGCGACCTTGTCCGCCTCGTCCTGGGCGGGGGCCTCGACCATGACGCGCACCAGCGGCTCCGTGCCGGACTGGCGCAGCAGCACACGGCCGGTGTCGCCGAGCCGCGAGGTCGCGTCGGCCACGGCGGTCTGCACGCCCTCGTCGGTGCCGGCCCGCGACTTGTCCACGCCGCGCACGTTCACGAGCGTCTGCGGCAGGCGCTCGATCTCCCCCGCGAGGTCGGCGAGCCGCTTGCCCGACGCCTTGACCCGCGCCGCGAGGTGCAGCGCCGACAGCACGCCGTCGCCGGTCGTCGCGTGGTCGGCCAGGATGATGTGGCCCGACTGCTCGCCGCCCAGGCCGTAGCCCTTGGCGCGCATCTCCTCCAGCACGTACCGGTCGCCGACAGCGGTCTGCACGGTGGTGATCCCGCGCTCCCGCATCGCCAGGATGAGCCCGAGGTTGCTCATGACGGTCACCACGAGGGTGTCGCCGGGCAGCCGGCCCTCCTCCTTGAGGGCGGTCGCGAGGATGCCGAGGATCTGGTCGCCGTCCACGATCGCGCCGGTGTGGTCGACGGCGAGGCAGCGGTCGGCGTCGCCGTCGAACGCGACGCCGAAGTCCGCCTCGGACGCCACCACGACGGCCTGGAGCTGCTCCGGGTGGGTGGAGCCGCACTTCTCGTTGATGTTCCGGCCGTCGGGGCTGGCGTTCATCACCACGACGTCGGCGCCCGCGGCGCGCAGCGCCTCCGGGCCGACCTCGCTCGCCGCGCCGTTCGCGCAGTCCAGCGCGATGCGCAGCCCCTCGAGGGGCCGGTGGTCGGGCGTGGTGCCCACGCTGTCGGTCAGGTGCCGCACGTAGCGCTCGGCGGCCGCCTGGCCGTCCGTACGGATGCGCCCGACGGCGGCGCCCGTGGGGCGCTCCCAGTCGTCACCGAGGGTCGCCTGGATGGCGTCCTCGACGGCGTCGTCGAGCTTGAGCCCGCCGCGCGCGAAGAACTTGATGCCGTTGTCCGGCATCGGGTTGTGCGAGGCGGAGACCATGACCCCCAGGTCGGCCTCCAGCTCGGTCACCAGGTAGGCCAGCGCGGGCGTGGGCAGCACGTTGAGCATCACCACGTCCACGCCGGCGGACGCGAGACCCGCGGCGACGGCGCCGGCGAGGAACTCGCCGGAGGCCCGGGTGTCGCGCCCCACGACGGCCCGCGGACGCGGGCCCAGCAGCTCACCCTGCGCGGTCAGGACCCTGGCCGCCGCGGCGCCCAGCTCCAGCGCCAGCTCCGCGGTGATGTCCTTGTTGGCGAGGCCCCGAACTCCGTCGGTGCCGAACAGCCTGCCCATGCACATTCTCCTCAGCTCGTTCCGATCCCACCGTAGTGGGGCCCGGCCTGCGCCGGAAATGCAGGTGGCCCCGCTGAACAGTGTCGACACTGTTCGGCGGGGCCACCCGGCCAAGCGCTCTGATCAGCGCTTCGAGTACTGCGGAGCCTTGCGGGCCTTCTTGAGACCGGCCTTCTTGCGCTCGACCTTGCGGTCGTCACGCGTGAGGAAGCCGGCCTTCTTGAGCTCGGCGCGGTTGGACTCCTCGTCGATGGCGTTCAGCGCACGGGCGATGCCCAGGCGCAGCGCGCCGGCCTGACCCGACGTGCCGCCACCCGTGATACGGGCGATGACGTCGAAGCGGCCCTCGACCTCGACCAGGTTCAGCGGCGAGTTGACCAGCTGCTGGTGCACCTTGTTCGGGAAGTAGTCCTCGAGGGTGCGGCCGTTGATCTTCCAGGTGCCGGTGCCGGGGACGAGGCGCACGCGCGCCACGGCCTCCTTGCGGCGCCCGAGGGCCTGGCCCGGGGCGGTGATGGACGAACCGCGCGTTGCCGGCGCAGCAGTCTCGGTGGTGTAGTTGCTGGGCGCCTCGGCGCCCTGCTCGAATTCGACGGTGGTCTCGGCCACTGTGATGTCCTCGCGTCCTTCGCGTTGCGATCCGGCAGCGGCCTCAGGCCTGCTGCGAAACCTGGGTGATCTCGAACGGCTTGGCCTGCTGCGCCGTGTGCGGGTGCTCAGAGCCTGCGTAGACCTTCAGGTGGGTCATCTGCGTCCGACCGAGCGAGGTCTTGGGGATCATGCCGCGCACGGCCTTCTCGATGGCGCGCTCCGGCTTGGTGTCCAGGAGCTCGCCGTACGGGGTGGCCGTGAGACCGCCCGGGTAACCCGAGTGGCGGTAAGCCAGCTTGGTCTCGCGCTTGTTGCCGCTCAGCGCGACCTTGTCGGCGTTGATGATGATGACGAAGTCACCACCGTCGACGTGCGGAGCGAAGGTCGGCTTGTGCTTCCCGCGCAGCAGGGTTGCGACCTGGCTTGCCAGGCGGCCCAGGACGACGTCGGTCGCGTCGACGACGTACCAGTCGCGCTGGACGTCGCCGGGCTTGGGGGTGTACGTACGCACGGTTCGTAACCTTTTCGTTTGCGGTGTCGTCGGGCGAGAAGCGGCGCCCGATGAGTCAGGTCGTTGTGCGCGGGGGTCAGAATGACGTCCGGGCCGGTCGTCCGCACTCGAGTGGGCTCGGTGCTGACGCAGGACGTCGTGACAAAGCACAACGACTCATTAGAGTACCCGGCAGTTTCCCCGGGGGTCAAAGCGTAGGCGGCCCCCGGAGCCGTTCGCGGGCATGAGGTTCGCCACGTCCGTACTCGGGCCCCGGCACTATGGCGTCCGCGCCGATCTGGTGTCACGGTAGGACCATGACCGAGGAAACACCCGCCACCATGCCAGGACCGGACGGTATCGCCGAGGGCGACACCGACCAGCTCCCGACCGAGGACACCCTGTACAGCCGGGGTCCGAAGGACTTCCTCGACGAGGGGTACTCCCCGCCCGACCGCCCGCGCTCGAACCACTGGGGCGAGACCTCGTGGGAGGAGCGCCAGGGCGAGACGATGGACCAGCGGCTCAGCGAGGAGGAGCCGGACGTCTGGCAGGACGACCCGCTGGACCGCGCCGACACGTCACGCGCGGGCCGGCTCGTCTCCGACCCCGACGCGGACCCCGGCAGCTACGCGGCCGAGGACGGCAACCGCGAGAACGACCTCTACGGCACCGACGCGGGCATCGACGGCGCGGGTGCGAGCGCCGAGGAGGCCGCGGTCCACTGGGTCGAGGAACCCTAGCTAGCTCGTCGCCGGCGCCGGCTCGTCCCAGACGTCCTCGTCCATCCGCTTGGCCCGGATGGCGTCGGCGCGGGCCGCGAGCTCGGCGTCCGGCGGGAACGTGACCTCCTCCAGGCACAGCCCCTCCGGCGGCACGACGAAGACGCCCGCGTCCCGGCGCCGGCTCGCCAGGAGCACGGCCGGCCAGCTCGGGTCCCGCCGCCCCTCCCCGACCGCGATCGACGCGCCGACGAGCGCGCGCACCATGTTGTGGCAGAACGCGTCGGCGACGACGTGCCCCACCACGAGCCCGGCGTCCGGCCCCTCCGCGGGCCGTTCCCAGGCGATGCTCTGCAGCTCCCGGATGGTCGTGGCGCCGGGCCGGGGCTTGCAGTACGCGGCGAAGTCGCGCACCCCGGTCAGCGGGCGCACGGCGGCGTCCATCGCCCCGACGTCCAGCGGCTTGCGGTTCCACAGGACGTGCCGGCGGCGCAGGGGGTCGCGCAGCGCGACGTCGTCGGCGATCCGGTAGGTGTAGCGGCGGCGCAGCGCGGAGAAGCGTGCGTCGAAGCCCGCGGGCGCGGGCGCGGCCCGGCGCACCACGAGGTCCCCGGGGAGCACGCCGCCGAGCCGGGTCACCAGCGCGTCGCCCGGCGCGCGGTCGGAGCGGCCCGGCAGCGCGGCCCAGCCGTCGCCGTCGACGTCGACGTGCGCCACCTGGCCCCGGGCGTGCACGCCGGAGTCCGTGCGGCCGGCGACCGTCAGCCGGGGCGCCGGCAGGCCGCGCTGCGCGCTCCGCAGCACCTGCGCGAGCCCGTCCTCCAGCGTGCCCTCGACGGTGCGCAGGGCCGGCTGACGGGCCCAGCCCGCGAAGTCGGTGCCCTCGTAGGCGAGGTCGAGCCGGACCCGGATGAAGTCGTTCACGACAGCCATCTTCCCCGATCCCCCCACCGGGGTTCGTACAGTGACGTCATGGCAGACACCCTCACGCTGGCGGTCGACTGTGGCGGCGGCGGGATCAAGGCGGCCGTCCTCGACACGTCCGGGACCGCGCACGCGACACCCGTCCGGGTACCGACGCCCTACCCGCTCCCGCCCGAGCTGCTCGTCGACACGATCGCCAAGATCGCCACGGACCTCCCCGCCGCCGCACGGGTCACGGTCGGCATGCCGGGCATGATCCGCAGCGGCGTGGTGGTGCACACGCCGCACTACATCACCCGGTCGGGGCCGCGGTCCCGGGTGGTGCCCGCGCTCCTGGACGCGTGGAGCAGCTTCGACATGCAGGCGGCGGTCGCGGCACGCCTGGGGCTGCCCGCGCTCGTCCTGAACGACGCCGAGGTGCACGGCGCGGGCGTGGTCGCGGCGTCGGGCCTGGAGCTGGTCATCACGCTCGGCACGGGCCTCGGGACGGCGATGTTCCACGGCGGGCGGATCGCACCGCACCTGGAGTGGTCGCACGCCCCCGTGCGTCGCAGCCTCACGTACGACCAGTACATCGGCGAGCCCGAACGACGCCGGCTCGGGGACGGGCTGTGGTCGCGGCGCGTGGTCACCGTCGTCGACGGCCTGCGGCCGGTCTTCCACTGGGACCGGCTCTACATCGGGGGCGGCAACGCACGCTGCATCACGCCGTCGGCGCTGGCCCGCCTGGGCGACGACGTCGTCATCGTCCCCAACTCGGCCGCGCTCGTGGGCGGCGCCCGGGCCTGGGACCTCCCGCCGTCCTGACACCTCGGACGACGACGCCGGCCGCACCCTCCGTCAGGAAGGTGCGGCCGGCGTCGTGCAGGAAAGAAAGGGGCTCAGGCCTCCTTCTTGTCCTCCGTGGTCTCCTCGGCGGGAGCGTCCTCGACGGGGGCGTCCTTGACGTCCTCGGCGGGGGTCTCCTCCAGGGGAGCGTCCTCGACCGGAGCAGCCTTCTCGGCGGCCTTGGTGGCCTCCTTGACGACGGCCTGCTTGGGGCTCACGGGCTCGGTGATGAGCTCGATGACCGCCATCGGCGCGTTGTCGCCCTTGCGGGTGCCGATCTTGGTGATGCGCGTGTAGCCACCGTTGCGCTCGGCCATGGCCGGGGCGATCTCGGTGAACAGCGTGTGGACCACGCCCTTGTCGCGGACGACCGTGAGCACGCGGCGGCGGGCGGACAGGTCGCCCTTCTTCGCGAACGTGATCAGACGCTCGGCCAGCGGACGCAGGCGCTTGGCCTTGGTCTCGGTAGTCGTGATGCGGCCGTGCTCGAAGAGCGAGGTCGACAGGTTCGCGAGGATCAGACGCTCGTGAGCCGGGCTACCGCCGAGCCGTGCGCCCTTGGTGGGGGTAGGCATTGTTGCTTGTCTCCTTGAATGTGGTTCCGCGTGCTCGGCCTAGGCCGGGCACGGGACGTCAGTACGACTGCTCGTCGCTGCTGTAGGCCGCGGAGTCGCCACCCTCGAAGTACGAGGCGCCGGCCGGATCGAAGTCCAGCGGCGAGTCCTTGAGGCTGAGGCCGAGCTCGGCCAGCTTCTCCTTGACCTCGGTGATCGACTTGGCACCGAAGTTGCGGATGTCGAGCAGGTCCGCCTCGCTGCGGGCCACGAGCTCGCCCACCTGGTGGATGCCCTCGCGCTTGAGGCAGTTGTACGAACGGATGGTGAGGTTGAGCTCCTCGATCGGCAGTGCCAGGTCCGCGGCCAGCGCGGTGTCCGTCGGCGACGGGCCGATCTCGATGCCCTCGGCCTCGACGTTCAGCTCACGTGCCAGGCCGAACAGCTCGACCAGGGTCTTGCCGGCCGAGGCGAGCGCGTCGCGAGGCGTGATCGCCTGCTTGGTCTCGACGTCGACGATGAGCTTGTCGAAGTCGGTGCGCTGCTCGACTCGGGTGGCCTCGACCTTGTACGTGACCTTGAGGACCGGCGAGTAGATCGAGTCGACCGGGATGCGCCCGATCTCCGCGTCGAACTGCTTGTTCTGCGCGGCGGACACGTACCCACGGCCCCGCTCGACGGTCAGCTCGATCTCGAGCTTGCCCTTGTCGTTCAGGGTGGCGATGTGCAGGTCGGGGTTGTGCACCTCGACCCCCGCCGGCGGAACGATGTCCGCGGCGGTCACGGTGCCGGCGCCCTGCTTGCGCAGGTACATCACGACGGGCTCGTCGTTCTCCGAGGAGACGACGAGGTTCTTGATGTTGAGGATGATCTCGGTGACGTCCTCCTTCACGCCCGACACGGTGCTGAACTCGTGCAGCACGTTGTCGATACGGATGGACGTGACGGCCGCGCCCGGGATGGACGACAGCAGGGTGCGACGCATCGAGTTGCCGAGCGTGTAGCCGAAGCCAGGCTCGAGCGGCTCGATGGAGAAGCGGGAACGGCTCTCCGAGATGACCTCTTCGGTCAGCGTGGGGCGCTGTGCGATGAGCACTGTGGGTGTCCTTTCAGTGTGCGTCCGCTATATGACGCATCACGGCCTTGCGATCTCTCGCAGCCCGGGCGGATCTCTGTCACCGTCCGGGCGGGGTGCTCACCTCGTGAGGTGAGCCGATGTCGCGATCCGGTTGCGGGCGCGGCCCCCAGGGCCGCGCCCGCAACCGGGCGCAACAGATATCAGACGCGGCGACGCTTCGGGGGGCGGCAGCCGTTGTGCGCCTGGGGCGTCACGTCCTGGATCGAGCCGACCTCGAGGCCGGTCGCCTGGAGCGAGCGGATGGCGGTCTCTCGACCGGAACCCGGGCCCTTCACGAAGACGTCGACCTTCTTGACGCCGTGCTCCTGCGCGCGGCGAGCGGCCGACTCGGCGGCCATCTGCGCGGCGTACGGGGTGGACTTGCGGGAGCCCTTGAAGCCGACGTGGCCGGCAGAGGCCCACGACACCACGGCACCGGACGGGTCGGTGATCGAGATGATCGTGTTGTTGAAGGTGGACTTGATGTGCGCCTGGCCGAGCGGGACGTTCTTCTTGTCCTTGCGGCGCGGCTTGCGGCCGGCGGCGGCGCGAGTCTTGGGAGGCATCTGTTCTGTAATCTCCTGGTCTGATCGGACCGGGGCGGTCTCAGCTCGGTGAGCCGACCGCTCCACGGACTGCTATCAGCGGGCCTTCTTCTTGCCCGCGACGGTGCGCTTGGGACCCTTGCGGGTGCGCGCGTTGGTCTTGGTGCGCTGACCACGCACCGGCAGGCCGCGACGGTGGCGCAGGCCCTGGTAGGTGCCGATCTCGACCTTGCGGCGGATGTCGGCCGCGACCTCACGGCGGAGGTCACCCTCGAGCTTGAAGTTGCCCTCGAGGTAGTCGCGGAGCGCAACGAGCTCGGCGTCGCCGAGGTCCTTCACGCGGACGTCCGGGCTGATGCCCGTGGCGGCCAGGGTCTCCTTCGCGCGGGTACGACCCACACCGAAGATGTACGTGAGCGCAACCTCAAGCCGCTTGTCGCGGGGGAGGTCGACGCCGATAAGACGTGCCATGTGCCTTCCGGCTCCTGTACTGCTCGTCGGAGGTCTGCCGCACCGCCATCCCGCGAGTCTTCGCGGGCCCCGGCCTCCGGACCGAGGGTTCCCCTGCCCTGTGCGGTTGCCCGCGGGGCTGGTTCGAGGTGGTGCGCTGGTGGTGGCCTCAGCCACCGGCCCGGGCATGTGCCCGGAGGGCGATCAGCCCTGGCGCTGCTTGTGGCGCAGGTTGTCGCAGATCACCATGACGCGACCGTGTCGGCGAATCACCTTGCACTTGTCACAGATCTTCTTGACGCTCGGCTTGACCTTCATCGGGTTTTCCTCCGCCACGAACGTCCGGTCTCCCGGTGCGCGCGCAGCAGTGTCGTGGGTGGTCGATCGTACGGCGACGTCGCCTTCGGCCAGGCCGCGGGTGACGTAGCCCCGGATCGGGGACTGACTACTTGTAGCGGTAGACGATCCGGCCGCGGGACAGGTCGTACGGGCTGAGCTCCACCACCACGCGGTCCTCGGGGAGGATCCGGATGTAGTGCTGACGCATCTTTCCCGAGATGTGCGCGAGAACCTTGTGACCGTTCGACAGCTCGACGCGGAACATCGCGTTCGGCAGAGCCTCGATCACGCTGCCCTCGATCTCGATGACACCGTCCTTCTTTGCCATATCCTCCGCTAACTCTCGTCGTGACTGCTTCCACGCCCACGGCACCGCAGGGAACCCTGCGAAGCCGACAGTCGGGTGTGGATGTCGCGTGTGTCCGCGTACCGCCTACCTCGTGTGCCTCGGCCTGCGCCCCGCTCGCGCGGGGACCGGCAGGCGCCGTCGGCACCCTTTCAAGATCTGGAGGCGTTGAACGGACTACACCCAGCGATCTATCTTACGTCAGTTCGTAAACCATTCAAAGCGAAGACCGCCGACGGCGCACGTCCGGCGCGTGAGCCTCGCCACGCGCGGCCGCTCAGAGGTCGTACTCGACCCCGGGCAGACCGATCATCGTGTGCGGCAGACTGCCCACGAAGAAGAACAGCATCGGCAGCCATCCGAGCACGATGCCCAGGCCGAGCGCGACCAGCACGGACTGCCCGCGGGCCGCCCAGAGCCACACGCCGGCCAGCCACAGCACGATGCCGAGCAGCAGGACGGACTCCCACACCAGGAGCGAGGTGCCGAAACCGAGCGCGATCCCGACCCACAGGAAGGGGCTCGGCACCAGGCGCCGGCCCCAGGCGGCGAGCCAGCGCCCGAACCGTCGCACTCCGCGGCCGACGGCCGGAAGGATCTGCACGTACCAGGGCCCGCGCGTCCGCCCCGGCCCAGCGTGCGCCGGCGCCGCGTAGGTGGTGTCGGGCAGGGTGTGCGCTTCATCGGTCACAGGCCGATCGTAGCCAACTGACCCTGCCTTAAATAGACCCCGGGTGAAAGTCCTCGGGGCTAGGCGAGCGCTACCGGCCGCACCCCGAAGTCGGCGAGGCGCTCGGCTCCCCCGTCGACCGCCGTCAGGACGACGATGCCGTCCTCCGTGATGGCCGTCGAGTGCTCCCAGTGCGCCGCCCGCGAGCCGTCGGTGGTGACCACCGTCCAGTCGTCCGCGAGCACCTGGGTCTCGCCGCCGCCACGGCTGATCATCGGCTCGATGGCGAGGCACATCCCTGACCGCAGGCGCGGGCCCGATCCCGACGTCCGGTAGTTGTGCACGTCCGGGGGCTGGTGCATGGCGCTGCCGATGCCGTGCCCCACGTACTCCTCGACGATGCCGTACTCGGCACCGGTGAGCTCGCCGGCCAGCTCGACGGCGGTCTCGACCGCCTCGCCCACGGCATTCAGCCGCCTGGCCGACGCCAGCGTTGCGATGCCCGCCCACATGGCGGTCTCGGTGGCCCGGACGAGCGCGATGTCGGCGAGGTCCCCTCCTGCGGCGACCAGGTCGTCGTCGGGCAGCCGGTGGTCCAGGGGGCCCTCGGCGCCCAGGACGAAGGAGATCGCCGAGTCGCCGTGCCAGCCCTCGACGATCGCGCCGCAGTCGACGGAGACGAGGTCACCCGCGGCCAGCACCCGGCTGCCCGGGATGCCGTGGATGACCTCGTCGTTGACCGATGTGCAGATGACTGCCGGGAAGCCCTGGTAGCCCAGGAACGACGGCGTGGCGCCCGCCGCCTCGATCGTCCGGGAGGCGACGGCGTCCAGGTCGGCGGTGGTCAGGCCGGGCCGGGCGGCAGCCCGGACCGCGGCGAGCGTCTCGGCAACCACCAGACCGGCGCGCCGCATGAGGCGCACCTGGTCCGGCGTCTTGTACTCGATCCGCTCCCGGCCGAAGACCACCGCTCAGCCCAGCTGGGTCGCGAGCGAGGCGACGATGCGGTCGGTGACCTCGGCGATCTCGCCGAGCCCGTCGACCTGCACCAGCAGGTTGCGCTCCCCGTAGGCCGCCGTGAGCGGGGCGGTCTGCTCCGCGTAGATGTCGAGGCGGCGCGCGATGGCGTCCTCGGTGTCGTCGTCCCGGCCCTCCTCCTCGGCCCGCTTCGCGATGCGGCTCAGGAGCTCCGCACGGTCCGCCGTCAGCTCGATGACGCCGTCCAGCTCCCAGCCGAGGTCGGCGAGGATCTGGTCGAGCTCCGTCACCTGGGCGGCGTTGCGCGGGTACCCGTCGAGGATGAAGCCGTCCTTGACGTCGGGCTGGCCGAGACGGTCACGGACCATCTCGTTGGTGACCTCGTCCGGGACCAGGTCGCCCTTGTTCGTGTACTCCTGTGCGAGCTTGCCCAGCTCGGTCTCCCCCGCGATGTTCGAGCGGAAGATGTCGCCCGTGGAGATCGGGACGATCCCGAAGACCTCGGCGAGGCGGGCAGCCTGCGTACCCTTGCCCGCGCCCTGCGGGCCCATGATGACCAGGCGCGTGACCTGGCCCTCCTGGTCCGGACGAGCGTGCAGCTCGCGGCGAGAGGTGGTGGTGGGAGTCTGGCTCAACGGAGGAATCCTTCGTAGTGGCGCTGCTGCAGCTGGGAGTCGATCTGCTTGACCGTCTCCAGCCCGACGCCGACCACGATGAGGATCGAGCTACCGCCGAAGGGCAGGTTGGTGCTGACGCCAAGGAAGACGAGCACCAGCGTCGGGATCAGCGCGATCAGCGCGAGGTACAGGGAACCGGCGGAGGTGATCCGGGTGATCACGAAGTCGAGGTACTCCGCCGTGGGGCGGCCGGCACGGATGCCGGGGATGAAGCCGCCGTACTTCTTCATGTTGTCCGCGACCTCGTCCGGGTTGAACGTGATCGACGTGTAGAAGAAGCAGAAGAAGATGATCATCAGCGTGTACACCGCGATGTAGAGCGGCGACGACTGCTGGACCAGGTTGTTGGAGATCCAGATGACCCACTCGGAGGTCTGGTCCCCGAACTGGGCGAGGAGGCCCGGGATGGCGAGGATCGACGCCGCGAAGATCACGGGGATCACGCCGGACATGTTGATCTTGATCGGGATGTACGTGCTGGTGCCGCCGTACATGCGGCGGCCGACCATGCGCTTCGCGTACTGCACCGGGATGCGGCGCTGCGACTGCTCGACGAACACCACGAGACCGATCACCAGGACGATGACCAGGATCATGATGGTGAAGTTCACGACGCCGTTGGCGCCACCGGCGATCGACCACAGGGAGGTCGGGAAGCTGGCCGCGATCGACGTGAAGATCAGCAGGGACATGCCGTTGCCGACGCCGCGCTCGGTGATCAGCTCGCCGAGCCACATGACCAGACCCGTACCCGCGGTCATCGTGATGACCATGAAGATCGAGGTGAGGATGGTGTCGTCGACGATCACGTTCAGACCGCAGTTCTGGAAGAGCACGCCCTGACGAGCCGTCGTGATGACGGTCGTGGACTGCAGGATCGCGAGGGCGATCGTGAGGTAGCGCGTGTACTGGGTCAGCTTGGTCTGGCCCGACTGGCCCTCCTTGTGCAGGGCCTCGAAGCGTGGGATGACCACGCGAAGCAGCTGCACGATGATGCTCGCCGTGATGTACGGCATGATCCCGAGGGCGAAGATCGACAGCTGCAGCAGTGCGCCGCCGCTGAAGACGTTGATGAGGCCGAGCAGCGAGTTGTTGCCCGCCTGGGCGATACATTGCTGCACGTTCGCGTAGTCCACACCGGGGGTCGGGATGAACGACCCGAGCCGGAAGATCGCCATGATCGCGATCGTGAACAGCAGCTTGCGCCGCAGGTCTGGCGTCCGGAAAGCCCGGCCGAAAGCGCTGAGCACCCTATCCTCCTGGCCCGCCGTTGCGGGATCTAGTGTCGCCGGCGGGACGCCGGCGAGGTGAGTCGAACGTGGGCCAGACCACAACGGTGCAGCCAGACCGTGTCGGATTCTACGTTGCTTACGGGGTCCGGTGGACCACGTTCGCTCCGGGAAATACTCAAGAGAGCACACAGGGCCGGCCGCGCTCACGCGCCGCCGGCCCTGTCAGCTGTCTCAGGCCTCCGAGACCGAACCGCCGGCCGCCAGGATCTTCTCCTTGGCGGACGTCGAGACGCGGTCGACCGCGATCTCGAGCTTGACGGTGATCTCACCGTTGCCGAGCACCTTCACGGGCTCGCCCTTGCGGACGGCGCCCTTCGCGACCAGGTCCTCGACGGTGACGGAGCCACCCTCGGGGAACAGCGCGGAAAGCTTGTCCAGGTTCACGACCTGGTACTCGACCCGGAACGGGTTCTTGAACCCACGCAGCTTCGGGAGGCGCATGTGCAGAGGCATCTGCCCACCCTCGAAGCCCGCGGGCACCTGGTAACGAGCCTTCGTACCCTTGGTACCACGACCCGCCGTCTTACCCTTCGAGCCCTCACCGCGACCCACACGGGTCTTCGCGGTCTTGGCGCCGGGGGCCGGACGGAGGTGGTGGACCTTCAGCGGCTTGTTCTCCGCCATGATCACTCGACCTCCTCGACGGCGACGAGGTGCGCCACCGTCTTGACCATGCCACGGATCTCCGCGCGGTCCTCCTTCACGGCGGTGTCGCCGATCCGCTTGAGGCCGAGCGTCCGCAGCGTGTCACGCTGGTTCTGCTTGCCGCCGATGGCGGACTTGGTCTGAGTCACCTTGAGTCGAGCCATCACGCACCCGCCTTTGCAGTCGACTCGGCACGACCGGCGGCCTGCGCGCGGAGCAGCGCGGCCGGGGCCACGTCCTCCAGCGGGAGCCCACGACGAGCGGCAACAGCAGCCGGCTCCTCGAGACCCTGCAGGGCCGCGACCGTGGCGTGCACGATGTTGATCGCGTTGGACGAACCGAGCGACTTGCTCAGCACGTCGTGGATGCCGGCGCACTCCAGCACGGCGCGCACCGGACCACCGGCGATCACACCGGTACCCGGCGACGCCGGACGCAGGAACACGACACCGGCAGCGGCCTCACCCTGGATGGGGTGAGGGATGGTGCCCTGGATGCGAGGGACGCGGAAGAAGTTCTTCTTCGCCTCCTCGACACCCTTGGCGATCGCGGCCGGAACTTCCTTGGCCTTGCCGTAGCCGACGCCGACGGTTCCGTCACCATCGCCCACCACGACGAGCGCGGTGAAGCTGAAGCGACGGCCGCCCTTGACGACCTTAGCGACGCGGTTGATGGAGACGACCTTCTCGACGAAGGCGCTCTTCTCCTCGCGCCCGCCGCGACGGTCGTCCCGACGCCCGCCACCACGGCGGTCGTTGCGGTCCTTGTTCTCGGTGGCGGCACCCTGGGGGGCGCCGCTGCGCTGCCCTGCAGCCATCAGAGAGTCCTCTTCTTCCGTGCGTTGGTCATCACAGGGCCAGACCGCCCTCGCGGGCGCCGTCAGCCACAGCAGCGACGCGACCGTGGTACTTGTTGCCGCCGCGGTCGAACACGACGGTGTCGACGCCGACAGCCTTGGCACGCTCGGCGACGAGCTCGCCGACCTTGCGGGCCTTGGCCGTCTTGTCGCCGTCGAACGCACGCAGGTCGGCCTCGAGGGTCGACGCCGAGGCGACGGTCTTGCCCAGGCCGTCGTCCACGATCTGCGCGACCATGTGGCGCGCGGAACGGGTGACGACCAGACGGGGACGAACGGCGGTGCCGGTGATCTTCTTGCGCAGGCGCAGGTGACGACGCTGGCGAGCGACGGACTTGCCCTTGCCCAGGATCTTGATAGCCATCGTCACTTACCAGCCTTTCCGACCTTGCGGCGGACGTTCTCGCCGGCGTAGCGCACGCCCTTGCCCTTGTAGGGCTCGGGCTTGCGGATCTTGCGAATGTTCGCCGCGACCTCGCCGACCTGCTGCTTGTCGATGCCCGAGACCGAGAACTTGGTGGGGCTCTCGACAGCGAACGTGACACCAGCAGGGGGCTCGATGACAACGGGGTGGCTGAAGCCGAGCGCGAACTCGAGGCTCGAACCCTTCGCCACGACACGGTAACCAGTACCGACGATCTCGAGCTTCTTCTCGTAGCCCTCGGTCACGCCCGTGATCATGTTGGCGATCAGCGTGCGGGTGAGGCCGTGCAGCGCACGGGAGTTCCGCTCGTCGTCCGGACGGGACACCACGATCTGGGTGTCCTCCTGGGCGACATTGATGGGTGCGGGCACGTTGTGCTCGAGGGAACCCTTGGGGCCCTTCACGGTCACGAGCGCGCCGCTGACAGTGATGTCCACGCCGGCTGGGACCGGAACGGGAAGCTTGCCGATTCGAGACATTGGCGTTTTCTCCTTTCCGGATTACCAGACGTAGGCGAGGACTTCGCCGCCGACGCCCTTGGCCTGTGCCTGACGGTCGGTCAGCAGGCCGGAGGACGTGGACAGGATCGCCACGCCCAGGCCGCCGAGGACCTTGGGCAGTTCGGTGGACTTGCGGTAGACGCGCAGGCCGGGCTTCGAGATCCGGCGCACGCCGGCAAGGGCGCGCTCCCGGTTCTGGCCGTACTTCAGCTCGAGCGTGAGGGACTTGCCCACCTGGGCGTCCTCCACGGACCAGCCGGCGATGTAGCCCTCGGCCTGCAGGATCTCAGCGATGTGCGTCTTCAGCTTCGACGACGGCATGGTGACCGTGTCGTGGTGCGCCGAGTTCGCGTTACGCAGACGGGTCAGCATGTCTGCGATCGGGTCGGTCATAGTCATCGGGCTCTTGCCCTTCCTCGCCGGGGTATCCGAACTGCCTCGTGTGGCTGGACGGACCTACGGCGTAGTTGTGTTACCAGCTGCTCTTGGTGACGCCGGGAAGCTCGCCGCGGTGGGCCATCTCCCGCACGCAGATGCGGCACAGGCCGAACTTGCGGTAGACGGAGTGCGGGCGACCGCACTTCTGGCACCGGGTGTAGGCGCGAACCGCGAACTTCGGCTTGGCGGCCGCCTTGTTGATCAGGGCCTTCTTCGCCATGTCAGTTCTCCTTGAAGGGGAAGCCGAGACGGCGCAGCAGAGAGCGGCCCTCGTCGTCGGTCGTCGCCGTCGTCACGACCGTGATGTCCATACCGCGGACCCGGTCGATCTTGTCCTGGTCGATCTCGTGGAACATCGACTGCTCCGTGAGACCGAAGGTGTAGTTGCCGTGGCCGTCGAACTGCTTGGGCGACAGGCCGCGGAAGTCGCGGATACGCGGCAGAGCGGTGGACAGCAGGCGGTCGAGGAACTCCCACATGCGGTCGCCGCGGAGCGTGACGTGCGCGCCGATCGGCATGCCCTCGCGCAGCTTGAACTGAGCGATGGACTTACGAGCCTTGGTGACCTGCGGCTTCTGACCGGTGATCGCCGAGAGGTCGCGGATCGCGCCCTCGATGAGCTTCGAGTCCTTGGCCGCGTCGCCGACACCCATGTTCACGACGATCTTCGTGAGACCGCCGGCCTGGTGCAGGTTCTTGTGGCCGAACTCCTCGATCAGCGCCGAGAGGATCTCCTCGCGGTACTTCTGCTTGAGGCGCGGCTGGGCCGGAGCCTCGATGGTCGTCTCGGTCATCAGATGTCCTTCCCGGAGCGCTTCGCGACGCGGATCCGGACGGTCTTGGTACGACCGTCACGCTCCACCTGCTCGAGGCGGTACCCGACGCGGGTGCCCTTCTTGGTCTCCGGGTCGACGATCATCACGTTGCTCACGTGGATCGGCGCCTCGACCGTCTCGATGCCACCGGTGCGGGTGCCGCGCTGCGACTGCCCCACCTTGGTGTGCTTCGTGACGCGCTGAACACCCTCGACCACGAGGCGGTCGGAGTCCTTGAGGACCTCGAGCACGCGGCCGGTCTTGCCCTTGTCGCGACCCGAGATCACGATGACCTGGTCGCCCTTCTTGATCTTCGCCATGGTCAGAGCACCTCCGGAGCCAGCGAGATGATCTTCATGAACCGCTTGTCACGCAGCTCACGACCCACCGGGCCGAAGATGCGGGTGCCGCGAGGCTCACCGTCGTTCTTCAGGATGACGGCGGCGTTCTCGTCGAACTTGATGTAGGAACCGTCGGGACGACGGCGCTCCTTGGCGGTCCGGACGACGACAGCCTTGATGACGTCGCCCTTCTTCACGTTGCCGCCCGGGATCGCGTCCTTGACGGTGGCGACGATGGTGTCGCCGATTCCGGCGTAGCGACGGCCGGAGCCACCGAGAACGCGGATGCAGAGAATCTCCTTGGCACCCGTGTTGTCGGCGACCCGAAGTCGCGACTCCTGCTGGATCATTTGAGTGAACTCCTGTCGTCGAACTGGTTCTCGCGCGGACTGGTTCCGGCGAGCCTGGCCGAACGGATAGTTGCTGTGCTGGGGGCGCCACGCGTACGTGTGTCACGCACCGCCCCCAGCGGGAAGAGAAGTCTTACTTGGCCTTCTCGAGGATCTCCACGAGCCGGAACCGCTTGGTGGCGGACAGCGGGCGGGTCTCCATGATCAGAACGAGGTCGCCGATGCCGGCGCTGTTCTGCTCGTCGTGCGCCTTGACCTTCGTGGTGCGACGGATGACCTTGGCGTAGAGCGGGTGCTTCACCCGGTCCTCGACCTCGATCACGATGGTCTTGTCCATCTTGTCGCTCACCACGTAGCCGCGGCGCACCTTACGCGTCGCGCGCTGGGCCTCGGGGGCCTCAGCAGCAGTCGTGTTGTCGCTCATTGCCTCACTCACTCACGCTCGGAGCCGTACGGATGCCGAGCTCGCGCTCGCGCAGGATCGTGTAGATCCGGGCGATGTCGCGACGCACGGCCTTGAGACGACCGTGGCTCTCGAGCTGGCCGGTCGCCGACTGGAAGCGGAGGTTGAACAGCTCCTCCTTGGCTTCCTTCAGCTTGCCGACGAGAGTCTCGTCGTCCATGCCGTCCAGATCGATCGGGGCGAGCCCCTGGGTACCGATAGCCATCAGACACCACCCTCGCGCACCACGAAACGGCACTTCATCGGGAGCTTGTGCATCGCGCGGCGCATGGCCTCACGTGCAAGGGACTCGTCCACGCCGGCCAGCTCGAAAACGATGCGGCCCGGCTTGACGTTGGCGACCCACCACTCCGGCGAACCCTTACCGGAACCCATGCGGGTCTCGGCAGGCTTCTTGGTCAGCGGACGGTCAGGGTAGATGTTGATCCACACCTTGCCGCCACGCTTGATGTGGCGAGTCATTGCGATACGCGCCGCCTCGATCTGGCGGTTGGTGACGTACGCCGGCTCCAGAGCCTGGATGCCGAAGTCGCCGAACGCGATCTGGGTGCCACCCTTGGCCGCGCCGGAGCGCGACGGGTGGTGCTGCTTGCGGTGCTTGACCCTGCGCGGGATCAGCATGGTCAGGCCTCCGTTCCGGTCTCTGCGGCCGATGCAGCGGGGGTCTCCGCCACTGGAGCACCAGTGGCGGACTCGGCGCTGCGCTCGGCCGGACGCTCGTTGCGACGACCGCCACGACGGTCTCCGCCGCGCTCGCCACGCTCAGGGCGGTCGCCCCGGCCACGGCCCTGACGGGGCGCGGCTGCAGCCTGCTGAGCGGCGAATTCCTTCTCGGTGGTCTCGCCCTTGTAGATCCACACCTTCACGCCGATGCGGCCGAAGGTGGTGCGGGCCTCGTAGAAGCCGTAGTCGATGTACGCGCGGAGCGTGTGCAGGGGCACGCGGCCCTCGCGGTAGAACTCCGAACGGCTCATCTCGGCGCCGCCGAGGCGGCCGGCGACCTGCACGCGGATGCCCTTCGCGCCGGCGCGCTGGGCGGACTGCATGCCCTTGCGCATCGCGCGACGGAACGAGACACGGCTGGCGAGCTGCTCGGCAATGCCCTGAGCAACGAGCTGCGCGTCGATCTCCGCGTTCTTGACCTCGAGGATGTTGAGCTGGACCTGCTTGCCCGTGAGCTTCTCGAGCTCACCGCGGATGCGGTCTGCCTCAGCACCCCGACGGCCGATCACGATGCCCGGACGCGCCGTGTGGATGTCCACGCGGACACGGTCGCGGGTGCGCTCGATCTCGACCTTGGAGATGCCGGCACGCTCGAGGCCGGTGCCCATGAGCTTGCGGATCTGCACGTCCTCACGGACGTAGTCGCGGTACCGCTGACCAGGCTTGGTGCTGTCGGCGAACCAACGCGACCGGTGGTCGGTGGTGATACCGAGGCGGTACCCGTGCGGGTGAACCTTCTGTCCCACTATCGGGCCCCTTCCTTGTCGGCGAGCACCACGGTGATGTGGCTGGTGCGCTTGAGAATGCGCGTTGCACGTCCCTGAGCCCGCGGGCGGAACCGCTTGAGCGTCGGCCCCTCGTCGACGAACGCGACGGAGACGACCAGGTCGTTCTCGTCGAAGCGCTCGCTGGCGCGGTCGGCCTTCACCCGAGCGTTGGCGATCGCGCTCTCCACAACCTTGCGGATCGGCTCGCTGGCGGCCTGCGGTGCGAACTTCAGCACCGCGACGGCCTCAGAGGCCTGCTTGCCACGGATGAGGTCCACGACGCGCCGGGCCTTCTGGGGCGTGACACGGACGAACCGCGCCTGCGCCTTGGCTTCCATTGCTGTCCTGCTTCCTTTTCTCAGACAGTCCAGGTCATCACTGCTGTGGGTGGGGAGAACCCCACGCCTCAGCGGCGACGACCCTTCCTGTCGTCCTTCACGTGGCCGCGGAAGGTCCGCGTGGGAGCGAACTCGCCGAGCTTGTGGCCGACCATCGCCTCGGTCACGAAGACCGGGACGTGCTTGCGACCGTCGTGCACGGCAAAGGTGTGACCGAGAAAGTCGGGCGTGACGACCGACCGACGGGACCAGGTCTTGATGACATTCTTGGTCCCCTTCTCGTTCTGGACGTCCACCTTCTTCTGGAGGTGTCCGTCGACGAAGGGGCCCTTCTTCAGGCTACGAGGCATGTTTCAGGCTCCTATCAGCGCTTCTTGCCGGTACGACGGCGACGGACGATCATCCGGTCGCTCGACTTGTTCGGACGGCGGGTACGACCCTCCGCCTGGCCCCAGGGGCTCACCGGGTGACGACCACCGGACGTCTTACCCTCACCGCCACCGTGGGGGTGGTCGACCGGGTTCATGGCGACACCGCGCACGGTCGGGCGCTTGCCCTTCCAGCGCATGCGGCCGGCCTTGCCCCAGTTGATGTTCGACTGCTCGGCGTTGCCGACCTCGCCGACCGTCGCGCGGCAGCGCAGGTCGACGTTGCGGATCTCACCGGACGGCATGCGCAGCTGCGCGTACGGGCCGTCCTTGGCGACGAGCTGCACCGACGCACCAGCCGAACGCGCGATCTTCGCACCGCCGCCGGGCCGGAGCTCGATGGCGTGGATGACCGTACCGGTCGGGATGTTGCGCAGCGGCAGGTTGTTGCCGGGCTTGATGTCGGCGCCTGCACCGGCCTCGATGCGGTCGCCCTGCGACAGCTTGTTCGGCGCGATGATGTAGCGCTTCTCGCCGTCCGCGTAGTGCAGGAGCGCGATGCGGGCCGTGCGGTTGGGGTCGTACTCGATGTGAGCGACCTTCGCGGGCACGCCGTCCTTGTCGTGGCGACGGAAGTCGATGACGCGGTAGGCGCGCTTGTGGCCGCCACCCTTGTGCCGCGTCGTGATACGACCGGTGTTGTTACGACCACCGGTCTTGCTCAGCGGGCGGATCAGCGACTTCTCCGGCTGCGAGCGCGTGACCTCGACGAAGTCGGCGACGCTGGAGCCTCGACGGCCGGGCGTCGTCGGCTTGTACTTACGGATTCCCATGGAAACCTGTCCTCAATCGTCTCTCGTCAGCTCAGCCGACCGGACCGCCGAAGATGTCGATCGTGCCCTCGCGGAGGGTGACGATCGCACGCTTCGTGTCCTTGCGCTTGCCGAGGCCGAAACGCGTGCGACGCGTCTTGCCCTTGCGGTTGATCGTGTTCACCGAGGCGACCTTGACGCTGAAGACCTTCTCGATCGCGATCTTGATCTCGGTCTTGTTGGCGCTCGGGTCCACGATGAAGGTGTACTTGCCCTCGTCGAGAAGGTTGTAGCTCTTCTCGGAGACGACCGGCGCGAGCAGGATGTCGCGCGGGTCCTTCACAGTGACGCTCACTTGGCGTCCTCCTCGGTGGTCTCGGCCTCGGACTCCGTCGCGACAGCCTTCCCGCCCTTGGCCGGGCCCTCGAGGAACGCGGCGAGCGCGCCCTCGGTGAAGATGACGTCGTCGGAGACGAGCACGTCGTAGGTGTTCAGCTGGTCGGCGACCAGGAGGTGCACCTCGGGCACGTTGCGGAGCGACTTGATCGTCGCCTCGTCGTCGCGCTGCGTCACGACGAGCACGTTCTCGCGCTCCGTGAACTTCTTGATCGTGGCGAGCGCCGTCTTGGTGGACGGGACGCCCTCGATGCCGAAGCCGGCGACGACGTGCACGCGACCGGCACGAGCGCGGTCGGAGAGCGCACCGCGCAGGGCGGCGGCCTTCATCTTCTTCGGGGTGCGCTGGTCGTACTTGCGCGGCTGCGGGCCATGGACGGTGCCACCACCGGCGAACTGCGGGGCGCGCGTCGAACCCTGGCGGGCGCGACCGGTGCCCTTCTGCTTGTACGGCTTGCGGCCACCACCACGGACCTCGCCACGAGTCTTCGTGGAGGCCGTGCCCTGGCGCGCGGCTGCGCGCTGCGCAACGACCACCTGGTGGATCAGCGGGACGTTCACGGCGACGTCGAACACCTCAGCGGGGAGGTCGGCGGTGCCGGACTTCTTGCCCTGGGCGTCCAGGACGTCGACAGTCAGAGCGGTCATCGGGTTCACGCTCCCTTCGCGGCGTTACGCACGAGGACGACGCCACCCTTGGGGCCGGGAACCGCGCCCTTGACGAGCAGCAGACCCTTCTCGGCGTCGACCGCGTGAACGGTCAGGTTCTGGGTGGTCTGACGGGCGTTACCCATCCGACCGGCCATCCGCAGGCCCTTGAAGACTCGCGACGGCGTCGAGGCGCCACCGATCGAGCCCGGCTTGCGGTGGTTGCGGTGCGCACCGTGCGAGGCGCCCACGCCGGAGAAGCCGTGACGCTTCATCACACCGGCGGTGCCCTTGCCCTTGGTGGTACCGACGACGTCGACCAGGGCGCCGGCCTCGAAGGCCTCAGCGGTGATCTCCTGGCCGAGCGTGAACTCGCCGGCGTTCTCGGTGCGGATCTCGGCCACGTGACGGCGCGGCGTCACGCCGGCCTTCTCGAAGTGGCCCTTGAGCGGCTTGGTGACCTTGCGGGGGTCGACCTGGCCGGCCGCGAGCTGAACCGCCGCGTAGCCGTCGGTGTCCACCGTGCGGATCTGGGTCACCACGTTGGTGCCCACGGAGACCACGGTCACCGGCACGAGGCGGCCTGCCTCGTCCCAGAGCTGGGTCATACCAAGCTTCGTGCCGAGCAACGCGGTCACGTTCTTCTGCTGGTTGGTCATGATGTCCTCCAGCCTCAGAGCTTGATCTCGATGTTCACGTCCGCCGGCAGGTCGAGTCGCATGAGCGAGTCGACGGCCTTGGGCGTGGGATCGATGATGTCGATGAGCCGCTTGTGCGTACGCATCTCGAAGTGCTCGCGGCTGTCCTTGTACTTGTGAGGCGACCGGATCACAACGAAGACGTTCTTCTCCGTCGGCAGCGGCACCGGACCCACGACCGTCGCACCAGCGCGAGTGACCGTGTCGACGATCTTGCGCGCCGAACTGTCGATCACCTCGTGGTCGTAGGACTTGAGCCGGATGCGGATCTTCTGTCCCGCCATGGCGTCGTCTGACTCTCTCTCTCGAACCGCTACTGTCCGACCCACGCACTCGGGCGTGTCGCTTAATGCGGCACAGCCGGGCGCAGAACACCATTGCTGGTGCCGGGGCCGTTGGGAAGTGATCTGACCCAGCTCTACAGCCGGACCGACCACGACGTTTGCCGAGCCTGCTCGGAACAGTGCCTCCGGAGATCCGGAGGACGTGTGCTCCGCGGGGCGCCCCATACGCATCGAATAGCAGGCGATAAACCCCGCGACCCCTCATCCGGATTACCCCGGGAGGATGACCGCTCCAGCCTCTGTCGGCCCCGATCGATCCGGGACCTGGACTGCGGTTCTGCACACTGTTCGACACTTGAAAGAGCGCGCCTGTGACAGGCAACTATGCAATCTTGCCATACGACTTGGCATGTACCAAACGCAAGGCGGTGTGATGCCCACTACTCAAGCAACAGGGCCCGGGCGCCGAAGCGCCCGGGCCCCATCGTTCAGCTGACTTCCGTCAGATGAGTCCGTGCTCCAGGATCACTTGAGGATCTTGGTGACGCGGCCCGATCCGACCGTGCGGCCACCCTCGCGGATGGCGAAGCCCAGGCCCTCCTCCATGGCGATCGGCTGGATCAGCTCGACCGACATCTCGGTGTTGTCGCCGGGCATGACCATCTCGGTGCCCTCGGGCAGCGTGATGACGCCGGTGACGTCCGTGGTACGGAAGTAGAACTGCGGGCGGTAGTTCGAGTAGAACGGGTTGTGACGGCCACCCTCGTCCTTGCCCAGGATGTAGACCTGAGCCTCGAAGTTCGTGTGCGGGGTGATCGAACCCGGCTTCACGACGACCTGGCCACGCTCGACGTCCTCGCGCTTGATGCCACGCAGGAGGAGACCGGTGTTGTCGCCGGCCTGCGCCTGGTCCATCTGCTTGTGGAACGTCTCGATGCCCGTGACGGTGGTCTTCTGCGGAACGCGGATACCCACGATCTCGACATCGGAGTTGATGTCCAGGGTTCCACGCTCGACCTTGCCGGTGACGACGGTGCCACGACCGGTGATCGTGAAGACGTCCTCGATCGGCATGAGGAACGGCTTGTCGAGGTCGCGCTCCGGCTCCGGAACGTTCTCGTCGACGGCGTCCATCAGCTCGACGATCTTCTCGACCCACTCCGGGTCGCCCTCGAGAGCCTTGAGGCCCGAGACGCGAACGACCGGCGCGTTGTCACCGTCGAACTCCTGCGAGGAGAGGAGCTCACGGACCTCCATCTCGACGAGCTCGAGGATCTCCTCGTCGTCGACCATGTCGGACTTGTTGAGCGCCACGAGCAGGTAGGGCACGCCGACCTGGCGGGCGAGCAGCACGTGCTCACGCGTCTGGGCCATCGGGCCGTCGGTCGCGGCGACCACCAGGATCGCGCCGTCCATCTGGGCGGCACCGGTGATCATGTTCTTGATGTAGTCGGCGTGACCCGGGGCGTCGACGTGCGCGTAGTGGCGCTTCGGCGTCTCGTACTCGATGTGCGCGATGTTGATCGTGATACCGCGCTGCTTCTCCTCCGGCGCGGCGTCGATCTCGTCGAAGTTGCGCTGCGTGTTCGCCGGGAGCTCCGGGTACTTGTCCGCAAGCGTCTTCGAGATCGCGGCGGTCAGCGTCGTCTTACCGTGGTCGACGTGACCGATCGTGCCGATGTTGACGTGCGGCTTGGTCCGCTCGAACTTGGCCTTAGCCACTGGGGTCCTCCTGGGACTTGGGTAGATGTTCCGAACGTTGCAGATGCTCGGCCAAGAAGCCTACAACTGCGGGGCGTGCGGTTTTTCCTACAGGTTGGTTGTGCGGGTCGACCTGTGGGGACTCACTCGCCCCGGGTCTTCTTGATGATCTCTTCGGCAACTGCCTTGGGAACCTCGGCGTAGCTGTCGAACTGCATCGAGTACACCGCGCGACCCTGGGTCTTCGACCGGAGGTCACCGATGTAGCCGAACATCTCGCTGAGCGGCACCTGGGCGCGAACGACCTTCACACCGGTCGCGTCCTCCATGGACTGGATCATGCCACGTCGAGAGTTGATGTCGCCGATCACGTCGCCCATGTACTCCTCGGGCGTACGCACCTCGACGGCCATGACCGGCTCGAGCAGGACAGGGTCGGCGCGCTTGACGCCTTCCTTGAAGACCATCGAACCGGCAATCTTGAACGCCATCTCCGAGGAGTCGACGTCGTGGTACGCACCGTCGATCAGCGTCGCCTTCACGCCGACGACCGGGAAGCCTGCCAGCACACCCTGCTGCATGGCCGACTGGATACCGGCGTCGACCGACGGGATGTACTCGCGCGGGATGCGGCCACCGGTGACGGCGTTCTCGAACTCGTAGAGCTCGCCCTCCGACGTCTCCAGCGGCGCGAAGGTCACCTGGACCTTGGCGAACTGGCCGGAACCACCCGTCTGCTTCTTGTGCGTGTAGTCGATCTTCTCCGCCGTGCGGCGGATCGTCTCGCGGTACGCGACCTGCGGCTTGCCGACGTTCGCCTCGACCTTGAACTCGCGACGCATGCGGTCGACGAGGATGTCGAGGTGGAGCTCGCCCATACCGCCGATGACGGTCTGGCCGGTCTCGTCGTCCAGCTTCACGCGGAAGGTCGGGTCCTCCTGCGCGAGCTTCTGGATCGCGGTCGACAGCTTCTCCTGGTCGGCCTTCGTCTTCGGCTCGATGGCCACGTCGATGACGGGCTCCGGGAAGCTCATCGACTCGAGGATGACCTGGTCCTGCGGGTCCGACAGGGTGTCACCGGTGGTGACGTCCTTGAGGCCGATGAACGCGTAGATGTGCCCTGCGTGGGCTTCCTCGACCGGG
Organism: Promicromonospora sp. MEB111; assembly: GCF_030209445.1. Taxonomy (GTDB): domain Bacteria; phylum Actinomycetota; class Actinomycetes; order Actinomycetales; family Cellulomonadaceae; genus Promicromonospora. The sequence continues at coordinate 232,685 of NZ_JARVSD010000003.1, read as the reverse complement.
TTCTCCTTGTTGGAGTGCATCTGGAAGAGCTTCCCGATGCGCTCCTTCTTGCCCTTGGTCGAGTTCTGCACCTGGGCGCCCTGCGCGACCTTGCCCGAGTAGACGCGGACGTAGGTCAGCTTGCCGAAGAACGGGTGCGTGGCGACCTTGAAGGCGAGAGCCGAGAACGGCTCCGACTCGTCGGGGCGACGCTCGATGATCTTCTCGGCGTCCTTGACGTCGTGGCCCTGGACGGCCGGCACGTCGAGCGGCGACGGGAGGTAGTCGATGACGGCGTCGAGCATGGGCTGCACGCCCTTGTTCTTGAACGCCGAGCCGCAGAGGACCGGGAAGGCCTCCGAGTTGATCACGAGCTTGCGGATGCCGCCCTTGATCTCGGCGATCGTCAGCTCCTCGCCGCCCAGGTACTTCTCGAGCAGCTCCTCGTCGGTCTCGGCGACGGCCTCCACGAGCTGGGCACGGTACTGCTCAGCCTTCTCCTGGAGGTCGGCCGGGATCTCCTCGACCTCGTACTCCTCGCCCATCTTGGTGTCGCCGCGCCACGTGAGCGCCTTCATCTCGACCAGGTCGACGACGCCCTCGAAGTCGTTCTCAGCACCGATGGGGAGCTGGATGACGAGCGGCTTCGCCTTGAGGCGGTTGATGATCGTGTCGACGGTGAAGTAGAAGTCCGCACCGAGCTTGTCCATCTTGTTGACGAAGCAGATACGCGGGACGTCGTACTTGTCCGCCTGCCGCCACACCGTCTCGGACTGGGGCTCGACACCCTCCTTGCCGTCGAAAACGGCAACCGCGCCGTCGAGCACGCGGAGCGACCGCTCCACCTCGACCGTGAAGTCGACGTGGCCCGGCGTGTCGATGATGTTGATCTGGTTGTTCTTCCAGTAGCAGGTCGTCGCGGCGGACGTGATCGTGATGCCGCGCTCCTGCTCCTGCTCCATCCAGTCCATCGTCGACGCACCGTCGTGCGTCTCACCGATCTTGTAGTTCACACCCGTGTAGAACAGGATGCGCTCGGTCGTCGTGGTCTTTCCGGCATCGATGTGGGCCATGATGCCGATGTTGCGGACCTTGTTCAGGTCGGTCAGCACGTCGAGTGCCACGGTGTCTTACCCCTTGGTCTAAAGGTGGGCTTGGGGGCCGGCGGTTATGCATCCACCGACGGCCCCGGGGGTCACCCGGGGCCGCTCGGAAGCTACTACCAGCGGTAGTGCGCGAAGGCCTTGTTGGAGTCGGCCATCTTGTGCATGTCCTCGCGGCGCTTGACCGCGGCACCGAGACCGTTCGACGCGTCGAGGATCTCGTTCATGAGACGCTCGGTCATCGTCTTCTCGCGGCGAGCGCGGGAGAAGTCGGTGAGCCAGCGGAGCGCGAGCGTGGTGGCGCGCGTCGGGCGCACGTCGACCGGCACCTGGTAGGTGGCGCCACCGACACGGCGGGAGCGCACCTCGAGAGCCGGACGGACGTTGTCGAGCGCGCGCTTGAGCACCACGACAGGGTCGCCGTCGGTCTTGGCACGGACGCCCTCGAGAGCGCCGTAGACGATCGCCTCGGCGGTCGACTTCTTGCCGTCGAGCAGGACCTTGTTGATCAGCTGCGTGACAACCGGGGACCCGTAGACCGGGTCGACGATGAGCGGCCGCTTCGGGGCCGGACCCTTGCGGGGCATCAGCTCTTCTCCTTCTTGGCGCCGTAACGAGACCGAGCCTGCTTGCGGCCCTTCACGCCCTGCGTGTCGAGCGCGCCGCGGACGATCTTGTAGCGGACACCGGGAAGGTCCTTCACACGGCCGCCGCGCACGAGCACGATGGAGTGCTCCTGCAGGTTGTGGCCGACACCGGGGATGTACGCGGTGACCTCGACCTGCGAGGAGAGCTTCACACGGGCGACCTTGCGGAGGGCCGAGTTCGGCTTCTTGGGGGTGGTGGTGTACACACGGGTGCACACGCCGCGCCGCTGGGGGGAGCCCTTGAGGGCCGGGGTCTTCGACTTCCCGGCCTTCGAGGTCCGCCCCTTGCGGACGAGCTGCTGGATCGTAGGCACTACGTCTCCGTCGTCTTCTTGAGCTTCGGCGACGCCCTGCCGGCGTCCCCGTCAATGGTTCTGGCTTGTGCGTGCCGATCGCATGCGGCACCCACAGCCCCGCACGGGGACTGCTACGCCACTTACCACCGGCTCGATGGCCCGGCTCCACCCATCAAGGCACGACGTGCCTCGGGAGGTTCTTGCCGGGGCGCCCACGCACTCACATCGGCCGCTTCCGAAGCCACCTTGCGGCGGCCTTCAAGAGGTGCGGCCCGACGGCGCAGGCACGGATTCCTAGGTTACCCGCGTGTCTACGGGGGGTCAAAACGAATCGGGTGTGAGATGCACCCGGAAACCGCCAAGTAGAGCGCCTGCCCGGCCGCCGCACGGGACGAACCCGTGCGGAGCAGGACAGGCGCTCTACCTGACGGTCAGAGGATCAGGTCAGCGGAAGTCGCCGAGGTCCAGGTCCTCCAGCGGGATCGCCTCGCCCGAACCCATACCGAGGGTCGGGAAGTCGATCTCGTCGTAGCCGAAGCTCGGGTAGAGCTCGGCCTTGGCCTGCTCGGTGGGCTCCACCTCGACGTTGCGGTAACGGGGCAGACCCGTACCGGCCGGGATGAGCTTACCGATGATGACGTTCTCCTTGAGGCCCAGCAGCGGGTCACGGCGACCGCTCATCGACGCCTCGGTGAGCACCCGGGTGGTCTCCTGGAAGGAGGCCGCCGAGAGCCACGAGTCGGTGGCGAGCGAGGCCTTCGTGATACCCATCAGCTCCGGACGGCCGGCGGCCGGCTGGCCACCCTCCGACACGGCCTTGCGGTTGGCGTCCTCGAAGCGCATGCGCTCCGCGAGCTCACCCGGCAGCAGCTGCGAGTCACCCGAGTCGAGCACGGTCACGCGACGCAGCATCTGCCGCACGATGACCTCGATGTGCTTGTCGTGGATGTCCACACCCTGGCTGCGGTAGGTCTCCTGGACCTGGTCCACCAGGTGCGTCTGCGTGGCACGGGGGCCGAGGATGCGCAGCACCTTCTTCGGGTCGACGGCACCCTGGACGAGCTGGGTACCGACCGTCACGTGGTCGCCGTCCGCGATCTTCAGACGGGCACGCTTGGTGACCGGGTACTTGATCTCCTCGCCACCGTCGTCCGGCGTCAGCACGAGGTGACGCGTCCGCTCGGTGTCCTCGATCGTCACGCGACCCGTGTACTCCGCGATGGGCGCCTCACCCTTGGGGGTGCGGGCCTCGAAGAGCTCGGTGACACGCGGGAGACCCTGCGTGATGTCCTCGGCGGCAGCCACACCACCGGTGTGGAAGGTACGCATCGTCAGCTGCGTGCCCGGCTCACCGATCGACTGCGCCGCGATGATGCCGACGGCCTCGCCGATGTCCACGAGCAGACCCGTGGCCAGGGAGCGGCCGTAGCACTTGGCGCAGGTACCGACGCGGGACTCGCACGTCAGGACCGAACGGACCTTGACGTTCTCGATGCCCGCGGCGATGACCTGGTCGATGATGACGTCGCCGGCGTCCGACCCGGCGGTCGCGATGACGTTGCCGTCGGCGTCCACCACGTCGGTCGCGAAGGTACGCGAGTAGATGCTGGTCTCGACGCGGTCGTCCGGGACGAGCGAGCCGTCCGCGAGCTTCTCCGCGACCGGCAGCGTGAGGCCACGCTCGGTACCGCAGTCCTCCTCGCGGATGATGACGTCCTGCGAGACGTCCACCAGACGACGGGTCAGGTAACCCGAGTCCGCCGTACGGAGGGCCGTGTCGGCCAGACCCTTGCGGGCACCGTGCGTCGCGATGAAGTACTCGAGGACGGACAGGCCCTCACGGTAGTTGGACTTGATCGGACGAGGGATGATCTCGCCCTTCGGGTTCGCCACCAGACCGCGCATACCGGCGATCTGACGAACCTGCATCCAGTTACCACGAGCACCCGAGCCCACCATGCGCATGACGGTGTTCCGCGCGTTGCTCTCGAGGTTGACCCGCATGGCCGACGCGACCTTGTCGGTCGCCTGCGTCCAGATCTCGATGAGCTCCTGACGTCGCTCGTCGTCGGTGATCAGACCCTTGTCGAACTGCTGCTGGACCTTGAGGGCCCGAGCCTCGTGCTCGTCGAGGATCTCGCCCTTGACGGTCGGCGCGGCGACGTCCGAGATGGCGATCGTGACACCGGAACGCGTGGCCCAGCGGTAGCCGGCGTCCTTCAGCGCGTCCAGCGCCGCGGCCACCTCCACCTTCGGGTAGCGCTCGGCGAGGTCGTTGACGATCGTCGAAAGCCGCTTCTTGTCGGCCACACCGTTCTCGTACGGGTAGTCGACGGGCAGCGTCTCGTTGAACAGGTACCGGCCGAGGGTGGTGTCGAACAGGAGCTGCTGCCCCTGCTCCCAGCCCTCGGGAGCCTCGAAGTCCTTCAGCGGCGGCACCAGGTCGGACATCCGCAGCCGGATCTTGGCGTTGATGTCCAGCTCGCCCCGGTCGAAGGCCATGATGGCCTCGGCCACGGAGCCGAACGCGCGCCCCTCGCCCACGGCGCCCGGACGGTCGCTCGTGAGGTGGTGCAGACCGATGATCATGTCCTGCGAGGGCATGGTCACCGGACGGCCGTCCGACGGCTTGAGGATGTTGTTGCTCGAGAGCATGAGGATGCGGGCCTCGGCCTGCGCCTCGGCGCTCAGGGGCAGGTGCACGGCCATCTGGTCACCGTCGAAGTCGGCGTTGAACGCGCCGCAGACGAGCGGGTGCAGGTGGATGGCCTTGCCCTCGACGAGCTGCGGCTCGAACGCCTGGATGCCCAGACGGTGCAGCGTCGGCGCACGGTTCAGGAGCACCGGGTGCTCCGTGATGACCTCTTCGAGCACGTCCCAGACCACGGGGCGGGTGCGCTCGACCATGCGCTTGGCGCTCTTGATGTTCTGTGCGTGGTTCAGCTCCACGAGCCGCTTCATGACGAACGGCTTGAACAGCTCGAGCGCCATCTGCTTGGGCAGACCGCACTGGTGCAGCTTGAGCTGCGGGCCGACCACGATGACCGAACGGCCCGAGTAGTCGACGCGCTTGCCGAGCAGGTTCTGGCGGAACCGGCCCTGCTTGCCCTTGAGCATGTCGGAGATCGACTTCAGCGGACGGTTGCCGGGGCCCGTCACCGGGCGACCACGACGGCCGTTGTCGAACAGCGAGTCGACGGCCTCCTGGAGCATCCGCTTCTCGTTGTTGACGATGATCTCCGGCGCGCCCAGGTCCAGGAGCCGCTTGAGGCGGTTGTTCCGGTTGATGACGCGGCGGTACAGGTCGTTCAGGTCCGACGTCGCGAACCGGCCACCGTCGAGCTGCACCATCGGGCGCAGGTCCGGCGGGATGACCGGGACGGCGTCGAGCACCATCGCCGTGGGCGAGTTGGTGGTCGTCAGGAACGCGTTCACGACCTTGAGGCGCTTGAGGGCGCGGGTCTTCCGCTGGCCCTTGCCCGAGCGGATGGTCTCGCGCAGCGACTCGGCCTCGGCGTCCAGGTCGAAGTTCTGCAGGCGCTGCTGGATCGCGTTCGCGCCCATCGCACCCTCGAAGTAGGTGCCGTAGCGGTCCTGGAGCTGGCGGTACAGCATCTCGTCGCCCTCGAGGTCGGCGACCTTGAGGTTCTTGAACCGGTCCCAGACCTGCTCGAGGCGGTCCAGCTCCTGGTCCGCGCGCTTGCGCAGCTGAGCCATCTCGCGCTCGGCGGAGTCGCGCACCTTGCGGCGCGCGTCAGCCTTGGCACCCTCGGCCTCGAGCTCGGCCAGGTCGGCCTCGAGCTTCTGGGCGCGGGTGTTGATGTCGTTGTCCCGGCGGTCGGAGATCTCCTTCTTCTCGAGATCGATCTCGTTCTGCAGGTTGGGCAGGTCCTCCTGGCGGGCCTCGTCGTCGACCGACGTGATCATGTAGGCCGCGAAGTAGATGACCTTCTCCAGGTCCTTCGGTGCCAGGTCCAGCAGGTAGCCCAGACGGGACGGCACACCCTTGAAGAACCAGATGTGCGTGACGGGGGCGGCGAGCTCGATGTGGCCCATGCGCTCACGGCGCACCTTGGAGCGCGTGACCTCCACGCCACAGCGCTCGCAGATGATGCCCTTGAAGCGCACGCGCTTGTACTTGCCGCAGTAGCACTCCCAGTCGCGGGTCGGACCGAAGATCTTCTCGCAGAAGAGCCCGTCCTTCTCCGGCTTGAGGGTGCGGTAGTTGATGGTCTCTGGCTTCTTGACCTCACCGTGCGACCAGGCACGGATGTCCTCGGCCGTGGCGAGGCCGATACGCAGCTCGTCGAAGACGTTGACGTCGAGCAAGATGTCCTACTTCCTGAAGTTCTCGAAAATCCTCGGGGTGTCCAGGTCCGCGCCCGGTGCACGGGCGCGGCCTGGTATCAGATCTCGTCGACGCTGGAGGCGGCGTTCGGCCGCCGCGAGAGGTCGATGCCGAGCTCCTCAGCGGCGCGGTACACCTCGTCGTCGGACTCCTTCATCTCGATGGAGACACCGTCGCTCGAGAGCACCTCGACGTTCAGGCACAGCGACTGCATCTCCTTGAGAAGCACCTTGAAGGACTCCGGGATACCCGAGTCGGGGATGTTCTCGCCCTTGACGATCGCCTCGTAGACCTTGACACGGCCCGGGACGTCGTCGGACTTGATGGTGAGCAGCTCCTGGAGCGTGTACGCGGCGCCGTACGCCTCGAGAGCCCAGACCTCCATCTCACCGAAACGCTGACCACCGAACTGCGCCTTACCACCCAGCGGCTGCTGCGTGATCATCGAGTACGGACCGGTCGAGCGCGCGTGGATCTTGTCGTCGACCAGGTGGTGCAGCTTCAGGATGTACATGTAGCCGGTGGAGACGGGCTCCGGGAACGGCTCGCCGGAGCGGCCGTCGAAGAGCTGCGCCTTGCCGTCCTGGTTGACCATGCGCTGACCGTCACGGTTCGGCAGGGTCGCACCGAAGAGACCGCGGAGCGCGACCTCCTCCAGACCGTCGAACACCGGGGTGGCGACGGGCCGGCTCGGCTCGCTCTTGTGCGCGACCTCGGGAAGGCTCTCCAGCCACTCCCCGCCCTTGTCCTCCGCGAGGGAGACGTCCCAGCCCTGCTTGGCGATCCACCCGAGGTGGGTCTCCAGCACCTGGCCCACGTTCATGCGGCCCGGCACACCCAGCGGGTTCAGGATGACGTCGACCGGCGTGCCGTCCTCGAGGAACGGCATGTCCTCCTGCGGGAGGATCTTCGAGATGACGCCCTTGTTGCCGTGGCGGCCGGCCAGCTTGTCACCGACGGTGATCTTGCGGCGCTGCGCGATGTAGACGCGCACCAGCTGGTTCACGCCGGCGGGCAGCTCGTCGCCGTCCTCCCGGTTGAACTCGCGCACCGCGATGACCGTGCCCTGCTCGCCGTGGGGCACCTTGAGCGAGGTGTCGCGCACCTCGCGCGCCTTCTCGCCGAAGATCGCCCGCAGCAGGCGCTCCTCCGGGGTCAGCTCGGTCTCACCCTTGGGGGTGACCTTGCCGACCAGGATGTCGCCGGCGCCGACCTCGGCACCGATGCGGATCACGCCGCGCTCGTCGAGGTCCGCGAGGACCTCCTCCGAGACGTTGGGGATGTCCCGCGTGATCTCCTCGGGGCCCAGCTTGGTGTCGCGGGCGTCGACCTCGTGCTCCTCGATGTGGATCGAGGAGAGGACGTCGTCCTCCACGAGGCGCTGCGACAGGATGATCGCGTCCTCGTAGTTGTGGCCCTCCCACGACATGAACGCGACCAGCAGGTTGCGGCCGAGCGCGAGCTCGCCCTCGTCCGTCGCCGGGCCGTCCGCGAGCACGGAGCCTACCTCGACCCGCGCACCCTCGTCGACCAGCACGCGCTGGTTGTAGCTCGTGCCCTGGTTGGAGCGCACGAACTTGTGCACGCGGTACGAGCCCGTCGTGCCGTCGTCGTTCGCCACGAGCACCAGGTCGGCCGAGACCTCGGTGACCACACCGGGCTTGGTCGCCACGATGACGTCGCCGGCGTCGACCGCCGCACGGCGCTCCATGCCGGTGCCGACCACGGGGGCCTCGGACCGCACCAGCGGCACGGCCTGGCGCTGCATGTTCGCACCCATGAGGGCGCGGTTGGCGTCGTCGTGCTCGAGGAACGGGATCAGGGCCGTCGCGACCGACACCATCTGGCGCGGCGAGATGTCCATGTAGTCGACCTCGGCGCCCGGGATGTCGTTGGTCTCGCCACCCTTCGTGCGGACCAGGACGCGGTCGAGGACGAACGTGCCGTCCTCGAGCAGCGGCGTGTTGGCCTGCGCGATGATGTAGCGGTCCTCGTCATCGGCCGTGAGGTAGTCGATGTTGTCGGTGACCTTGCCGTTCTCGACCCGGCGGTACGGCGTCTCGATGAAGCCGAACGGGTTGATGCGACCGAACGACGCGAGCGAACCGATCAGACCGATGTTCGGACCCTCAGGGGTCTCGATCGGGCACATGCGGCCGTAGTGCGACGGGTGGACGTCACGGACCTCCATGCCGGCGCGGTCGCGCGACAGACCACCCGGGCCCAGCGCGTTCAGACGACGCTTGTGCGTCAGACCGGCGAGCGGGTTGTTCTGGTCCATGAACTGCGACAGCTGCGAGGTGCCGAAGAACTCACGGATCGACGCGACGACCGGACGGATGTTGATCAGCGTCTGCGGCGTGATGGCCTCGACGTCCTGCGTGGTCATGCGCTCACGAACCACGCGCTCCATGCGGGACAGACCCGTGCGCACCTGGTTCTGGATGAGCTCGCCCACGGCGCGGATACGACGGTTGCCGAAGTGGTCGATGTCGTCGACCTCGACGCGCACCTCGACGGGCTGCCCGTTGCGGACGCCGTCCATGGTGGTCTTGTCCGCGTGCAGCGACGCGAGGTACTTGATCGTGGCCACGACGTCGGTCAGCGACAGCGTGGACTCGGCCAGCTCCGCGTCGACACCCAGCTTCTTGTTCGCCTTGTAGCGGCCGACCTTCGCGAGGTCGTAGCGCTTCGGGTTGAAGTAGAAGTTCTCCAGCAGCGCGCGACCGGCCTCGACCGTCGGCGGCTCACCCGGGCGGATCTTGCGGTACAGGTCGACCAGGGCCTCGTCCTCGGTGTGGACGTGGTCCTTCTCGAGGGTGTCGAGCACCGACGGGAACTCGGCGAACTGCTCGCGGATCTCCGACTCGGTCATGCCGAGGGCCTTGAGCAGCACCGTGACGGACTGCTTGCGCTTGCGGTCGACGCGGACGCCGACGGCGTCGCGCTTGTCGATCTCGAACTCCAGCCAGGCACCGCGCGACGGGATGATCTTCGCGGAGAAGACGTCCTTGTCGCTGGTCTTGTCCGGGGTGCGCTCGAAGTACACGCCCGGCGAACGCACCAGCTGCGAGACGACGACGCGCTCGGTGCCGTTGATGATGAAGGTGCCGCGCGCCGTCATGAGCGGGAAGTCGCCCATGAAGACCGTCTGGCTCTTGATCTCACCGGTGGTGTAGTTGACGAACTCCGCGGTGACGAACAGCGGGGCCGCGTAGGTGAAGTCCTTCTCCTTGCACTCGTCCGCCGTGTACTTCGGCGGCTCGAAGCGGTGGTTCGAGAAGGAGAGGGACATCGAGGAGCCGAAGTCCTCGATCGGGGAGATCTCCTCGAAGATCTCTTCCAGTCCGGAGGTTTCCGGGACATCATTACGACCAGCCGCCTTGGCAGTTTCTACCCTGCCCTGCCAGGCTGGGTTACCAAGAAGCCAGTCGAAGCTCTCGGTCTGCAGGCCAAGCAGGTCGGGGACCTCGAGTGGCTCATAGATCTTTGCGAAGGAAACGCGACGGGAAGCGGTACGGTTCGCAATGGCTTCGGCGGACGGAGCTGAAGGGGTGCGCGAGGCAGCCAAGAGGGGTCCTTCCCTGCAGTTCGGGTGAACGCTGTACGCTCTGCGGTGCTGCAGGATGCTCTGCCGGATTCACCGGTCACCGGTGGGCATCCCCTGAGTGGGGATGCGACCAGGACTTTCGGGAAGCAGGGGGAGGCGTCGAGGGCACACGCGGGCGCAAAGCGCTAGCATACCTATCTGGTTCTAGTATGTCCAGTCGCCCTAGGTCCTGCACGTCGAGACTGTGGGAATCCTCGAATCGTTGCGTATCCGCACTGCCGCGGCGTGGCGGCTGGACGAGGCGGCGCTCGGGGTGCTCAACGGGTCGGCCGCGGGTGATATTCCCGCGTGACCTCGCCGGATCCGGGCACGCGAGAGGCCCGCACCCCGAGGGGTGCGGGCCTCTGCAGTCGGCGGACGGTCGCCCGGGACGAGCCCGGGCGGCCGTCACACCAGCCCGAAGGCGGTGATGCCTGAGGTCACTTGAGGGTGACGGTGGCGCCGGCGCCCTCCAGGGCAGCCTTCGCCTTCTCGGCGGCGTCCTTGTCGGCGCCCTCGAGAACCGGCTTCGGCGCGCCGTCGACCAGGTCCTTGGCCTCCTTGAGACCGAGGGACGTGAGCGCGCGCACCTCCTTGATGACCTGGATCTTCTTGTCGCCGGCAGCCTCGAGGATGACGTCGAACTCGGTCTTCTCCTCCACGGCCTCAGCGGCAGCGGCGGCCGGGCCGGCAACGGCAGCGGCGACCGGAGCAGCGGCGGTGACGTCGAACTTCTCCTCGAAGGCCTTCACGAAGTCGGAGAGCTCGATGAGCGTGAGCTCCTCGAAGGCGGACAGGAGCTCGTCGGTGGAGAGCTTCGCCATGATGGCGTTCCTTTCAGTTGGCGCTTCGCGGGCCGGTGCCGGCCCGCGAGAAGCAGGGGGGTGTGAACTGGCGCTGCCACCTGATCAGGCGGCAGCACCCTCCGATTCCTGCTTCTGACGCAGGGCATCGATGGCACGGGCGACCTGGGCGGGCTTGGCGGTGAAGGCGTAAGCAGCACGCGTCAGCGTGGCCTTCAGACCGCCGGCCACCTTGGCCAGCAGAACCTCGCGGGACTCGAGGTCCGCGAGCTTCGTGATCTCCGCGCTGGACATCGGGCGGCCGTCGAGCACGCCGCCCTTGATGACCAGTGCGGGGTTCGCCTTGGCGAAGTCACGCAGACCCTTCGCAGCCTCGACCGGGTCCCCGGTCACGAATGCGATGGCGGACGGGCCCTTCAGGTCGGCGTCGAGACCCTCGACACCGGCCTCCTTGGCCGCGATCCCCGTCAGCGTGTTCTTCACCACGGCGTAGGTTGCGTTGCCGCTGAGCGACCGACGCAGCTCCTTGAGCTGCGCGACGGTGAGCCCGCGGTACTCGGTCAGCACGGCTGCGCTCGAGTCGCGGAACTTGTCCGCGAGCTCTGCGACAGCGGCTGCCTTGTCCGGCCTCGCCATGGCAATCCTTCCGGTGGTGGTACCACCGTCCCCGGAGGCATGAGCCTCGGGCGTTGCCCCGGAACGAGAAAAAGAGCCCCGGCGCAGGCGCACGGGGCTCGGTTCGTGCGGGAGACCCGCACTCGAGTTCGTCACCTGCGCAGGCCCCCGCTCTCAGCGGGACTTCGGTCTTCTTCCGCCCTGTGCTCTGACAAGCAGAGTGCTCTTGCGAGCGGGCAGCGTCGGACGACCGGCGGTCTTGGGTTACCCGAGAACTATACATGGCTCCGCGCGTAGGGCCGCACGCAGCGAGCGGTGGCCTGCGCCACACGGCGGACGACGCCGTTCGCGCGCGGCCCGCCGACCGCCGACCGCGGTCCGCCGGCCGTCACCGGCCCAGGCCCTCCAGGGACGCGAAGCACACGAGCGGCACCGGCTCGGGCTCGTCCGCGAGCGCCGCGGCGAGCGCGGCCTCGGGGTCGTCCGTGGCGCGCAGGTGGGCGTGGAACCGGGGCATCACGCGGGCGGCGACGGCGTCCGAGAGCGGGGCGACGGCGGCGACGACGGCGCGGGCGCCGAGCCGCAGGAGCACGGAGGACAGGCCGAGCACCTCGCCGCCGACCACCTGGGACGAGCCGCCGACCTCGCAGGCCGAGAGGACCAGGACGGATCCGGGGAGCCGTGTGCCGTCGAGCTCGTGGGCGAACAGCGGGCCGTCGGCGAGGTCGACGAAGGCGAAGAGCGGGTTGTCGGCGTCGTGCCTGCCGTGGGTGGCCAGGTGCACGATGTCGTGGGTGGCGAGCACGGCCCGGACCGTCGCCGTCGTGGCGGCCGCGCCGGTGAGGACCGTGGCTCCCGGCCATACCGCGCCGACAGCCCGTACCTCGCTCGCGCCGAGGGTGACGCCGGGGCCGTACGCGGCCAGCAGCCGGTGCCTGCGCCCCGGCCGGGGGTGGGCCCGGCCGCGCGCCATGTAGGACCGGACGGTCGTGCGGCGGCCGTGCCGGGACGGGAGTGCCGTCCAGGGCACGCTGAGCAGGGGCTCCCGGCCCACGACGTACAGCGGGCCGTCGGCGTGCATCGGCACGGCGAGGAGCCGGTCGAGCGCGTCGAGGTTGCGTCTCAGGGAGCGGCGGGCAGCGTCGCGCAGCGCCGGTGGGACGTGCTCGTTGGCGCACGCCCCGAAGTCCGCGCGGACGCGCAGCGCACGTTCGGTGACCTCGGCGAGCGGTCCGAGGTCGACGGTGCGCGCGCCGTGCGCGTCGACGCGGACGCAGCGCAGCACGCCGTCGAGCACCAGGTAGTTGGCGACGACGGCGCCGTCGTCGCGGGCGGCGAGCAGCTCGCGGACCTCGGTGGTGGTGGCCGGGCGGTCCTCGGCCACGTCGTCCTCGGCGCCGGTGCGGTGCCAGGCGCGTTCGCGTGCGGTCGCGAGGAGCCTGCGCGACCGCTCGAACAGGTGGGCGCGTTCCGCGGCGCTGTCCTGGTCGGTGAGGGTGCGGGCCCGGACGACGAGCCCGCGGGCCTCGGTGACGAGCGCTCCGACCGCGGGCTCGTCCGGCGCGACGGTGCCACCCATCCCGGCGAACGTGGTCCGGCCGCGTTCGAGCGCCTCGAAGAGCCAGTCCGGCCGGCCGGTCCGCAGGGCGGCCTCGACGTCGGTCCGCTGCAGGTCCACGCCGTGCGCCGCGGCCGCGGTGACGGACTCGACCGAGCCGAGCCCCACGCGATGGTCCGCGAGCAGCTCGAGTCCCGTGCGCACCGCCTCGATGCCGGCCGCCCGGTCGCCCGACGCGAACGCGAGCTGCGCGAGGACGGTCTGCCGCTGGATCCGGGTGGACAGCGGGGCGTCGGCCATGCCGGCGGGAAGGTTGTCGAGCACGGTGCGCGCGGCGGCGACGTCGCCGGCCAGGAGGTACCAGTGCGCGGCGACGAACCGCGCTGTCAGGCCGGGGCGCTGCCCGAGCAGGGGGTCCACCTCGTCGCCCGCCTCGGCGGCCTGGATGGCCTGTTCGGCACGGCGCCGGGCGTCGTCGGGGACGGGGGCCTCGCCGCGGCGGATCGGCAGGAGGATCGCCTCCAGCTCGGCGACGCGCGCGACGGCGGCACGCTGCGGGTGGCCGACGCCGGCGTAGTAGCGCCGGGCGAAGGCCGCCGCCGTCCGCGCCTCGTCCCACCGGTGCAGCGCCATGAGGCAGCGCGCGCGGAAGTACTCGGCCTCGGCGCGATGGTGCGCGCGGCCCGGGACCACCATGCGGGAGATCGCCTGCGTGAGGACCTGCTCGGCGTCCTCGAGCAGCCCCGCCTCGTAGAGGACGGCGCCGCGGCCGATGTCGAGCACGCCGTCGGCGCGTTCCGGGTCGACGGCGCGGGCGGCGGCCATGGCCTGCAGCGCGCCCGGCAGGTCGCCGAGCGCGTACCGCACGAACCCGGTGTTGTGCAGGGCGAGGGAGGCGATCCCGGGCAGGTCGGCCAGCCCCGCGGCCTCGTGGCAGGCGTCGAAGTCGGCGAGCGCCGCGTCCAGCCGGCCGAGCTCGATGGCGGCCGCGCCCCGGTTGAGCAGCGCCGTCGCGTAGTCGCGTGCGGTGAGCTGGTCCGCGACCGCGAGCACCCGGTTGAAGGCGGCCACGGCGTCGGTGAGCCGGCCGGAGCGCTGCAGCAGCAGGCCACGGTTCCCGTCGACGACGGCGGCGAGCCGCCTGCGGATTCGTGGCGGGGCGGCGTCGGCGCGGGCGTCGGCGTCGCCGAGGAGGGCGAGCGGCTTGTCCAGCGTGTCCTCGACGGCGTGGACGGCGACGGCCTCCCCCGCCAGGGAACGGACCATGCCCTCGGCCCAGCGTTCGCGGTCCGCGGGACCGAGCGCGCCGAGGTCCACGACCCGGAGCCGGTCGAGCACGTCCCGGAACCGCAGCAGGGCGTCGCCGGGCCGCGACCGGGAGTTGAGCTCCCGCGCGGCCAGCAGCTCCGCCTCCAGTTCCGGCCACATACCTGCCCCCTCGCCTCACCGGGCCCCACGGGGGCGCCGGGCGGGCCACGATAGCGGGGCACGGGGTGGCCTGTCATCGCCCGGAGCAACCGCGCAGGTCAGGGGTTCGGTGGGGTGAGGCCGACGGGATCAGCCCGCGGCGAGGCCTTCGACGGAGCTGAAGCAGACGAGCGGCACCGGCTCGGCGACGTCGCGGAGCGCGGCCGCGAGCGCCGCCTCCGGGTCGTCGGTCTCGCGCAGGTGGGCGTGCAGGCGGGGCATCACGCGTGCCGCGAGCTCGTCGGAGAGCTTGGCCACGGACGCGATGACGGCGCGTGCGCCCAGGCGCAGGAGCACCGACGTGAGGCCCAGGAGCTCGCCGCCGAGCACCTGGGACGAACCGCCCACCTCGCACGACGACAGGATGACCACCGAGCCGGGCAGCGGTGTGCCGTCGAGCTCGTGGGCGAACAGCGGGCCGTCTGCGAGGTCGATGCTCGCGAAGAGGGGGTTGTCGGCGTCGTGCTGGCCGTGGGTGGCCAGGTGCACGACGTCGTGGGTGGCAAGGGCGGTGCGGACCTGCTCGGTGACGGCGTCCTTGCCGGTCAGCACGGTCGCGCCGGGCCACTGCTGCCCGACGGCGCGGGCCTCGGCCGCGCCGTGCCGCACACCGGGGCCGGCCGCGGCGAGCAGCTTGCGCTCACCTGTAGGCCGCGCGTGCGTGCGGCCGCGCGCGACGTACGAGTTCACGGAGGTGCGCAGCCCGCCCCGGGACGGGAGTGCCGCCCACGGCACGCTGAGCAGCGGCTCCCGGGCGACCACGTAGAGGTCGCCGTCGGCGTGCAGGGGTGCGAGCAGGACGGTGTCGAGCGCCTTGAGGTTGCGCGCCAGCGACGCCGTCGCAGCGGCGCGCAGGGGTGCCGGGATCAGGTCGTTGGCGGCCATGGCGAAGTCGGCGGAGAGGCGGCGGACCCGCTCGATCACGTCGTCGGCCGGGCCGATGTCGACGGTGGTGACGCCGGCGGCATCGACGCGGACGCAGCGCAGGACGTCGTCGATGACGAGGAAGCTCGCCACGACGGATCCGTTGCTACCCGCTGCCAGGACGCCGCGCACCTCGCGAGCGGTGGCCGGACGCTGCACGGCGCCCGCGTTGCCGGCGTGCCGCCAGGAGCGTTCCCGGACCTCACCCTGGATGCGACTCGCACGGCGGGTGAGCCGCTCGCGTTCCTTCGACTCCCCCGCACCGAGTTCTCGCGCCCTGGCCAGCAGTCCGCGTGCCTCGGTCAGGAGAGCCGCCGCCTCGGGATCGTCGGGCGGGGTGACTCGGCCCGCGCCGGCGAACGTCGCGCGGCCACGTTCCAGCGCGTCGAACAGCACCGCGGGCCTGCCGGTGCGCACCGCCGCCTCGACGTCCACGCGGGTCAGGTCGACGCCGTGCGCGGCGGCGGCCGTGACCGACTCGACCGAACCGAGCCTGCTGCGATGGTCGGCGAGCAACCCGAGGCCTGATCGGACGGCGCGCAGGCCTCTGGCGCGATCGTCGGTCGCGAACGCGAGCTCCGCCTGGACGGTGTAGTGCTGGACCCGCATGGTGAGCGGCGCACTGAACATGCCACGGGGTAGCTCGGCGAGCACGCCGCGGGCCGCGTCGAGGTCGCCCGCCAGGACGAGCCACCGGGCGGCGACCAGCCGGGCCGCATGTCCCGGGTGGTAGCCGAGCGTCGGGCCGGCGGCGTCGCCGGCCGCGGCGACGGTCATCGCCTCTCTGGCCCCGCGACGGGCAATCGCTCGTGACGGCCCGCCGGACAGCCGCACGGCCTCCGTGAGCGACGCCTCGAGCTCGAGGACCCGGGCCAGGGCGGCCATCGACCGTTGCCCGCCACGTTCGAACCGGCGACGCGCCTGGGCTGCCTGGGCACGCGCGTCGTCGAAGCGTAGGAGCCCCATCAAGGCCCTCGCTCTGAACCACTCCGACTCGGCGTGCTCGAGCCGGAGGACCGCGCGCGACAGCCTTACCGCGGCGGTGGCCAGCAGTTGTTCAGCCTCCGCCAGCAGTCCGCTCTCGAAGAGCACCTCGGCGCGTCCCAGTTCCGGGATGCCGTCGTCCCACTCCGGGTCGGCGTCCACGGCCCGTTCCATCGACTCCAGCGCGCCGGGCAGGTTGCCCAGGGTGTATCTGGCGTACCCGATGTTGTGCAACGCGAACGCAATGTACTGGGAGTGACCCAGCGCGGCCGCGTGCTCGTGAGCCGCCTCGTAGTCGCTCAGCGCGTCGGAGAAGTCCCCGAGCTCGCTGTAGACGGCCCCGCGATTGAGGAAGGTGGTGGCGAGGTCGCGGTGCCCCACAAGATCCGCGGCCCGCAGAGCTTGTGTCAGATTCCAGAGGGCCTGCTTCGGTTGCCCTGCTCGCGAGTAAAGGACCCCTCGCTGGACGAACACGAGGCTCGCCATCGAGGGGTCTGGGACCGCGCGCTCGATCTCCGCCGCTCGGTCACAGAGCGCGAGAGCATCGCCCAGGGACCCTGCCAGGGCATGGACAGGGTTCGACAGCCCCAGGAAGCTCCGCACCATCAATTCGGCCCATTGCGCCTGGTCCGCCGGTTCGAGCCCGTCGGGGTCGAATTCCTCCAGGTCCGCGAGGAGCACACGAAAATCCGCCTCCGCGGCTGACCACTTCGCGCGTGCGTGCAGATCCCGAGCGACGTCCAGACGCTCGAACAATCGCGTCCACGGGCTGGTGCGAGTGGTCGCCTCCACGCTTACCTCGTCATCGTCAGTGCGGGATCGGCAGTCCCGTCGCCTGGTGTGCAGCCTCCCATGCCGCGGCAACCCGATTGGTAGGACTCTCCGCGATACGGGCGTTCAGCAGGTGCTGGGCCAGCTCCCCCGCCAGGACAGGCGAGGAGAACGAGGTTCCGCTCCATGTCGCGAAACCTCCGGTGAAGTCGTCCGGGTCCACCGACTCGCGACCCCCAGCGGATACCTCCTGGGGCTCCAGCGCACCGTCGGCGGTCACCGGCATGGTGCTGTGCACGTTGGTGCCGGGACGCACGCTGGTCACCCACGGGCCGTCGTTGGCGAAGTCTGCGAGCGTGCCGTTCGGGTTAGCGGCGGTCACGACCAGCAGCGGCGTGTAGTCGGCGCGCAGGTCGGCAGGCTCCAGCGGCTCGGCACGGCCGTCGACCCGGCGCACATGGGGCGCCCAGGCCGCGGGGAACACCGGCTGCTCGCCGCCGTCATTGCCGGCGGACACGACGACGAGAACTCCGGCCCGCCGCAGGTCTCGCAGGGAACCGCGCAGCACGCCCTCGTAGTCGTCGTCGAGCAACTCCGGCTGGAAACCGAGGGCCAGCACCACGACGTCGACCGGGGTATAGCCCGGAACGCCCGAGAGCCCGCGCAGGTGGTACTCCAGAAGCCGCTCCAGCGAGCGGACGAGGTCCCACTCGCGAACTTCGCCGTCGGTGTACATGACGCGGACAGGCAGGATCGCGGCATCCGGGCACATCTGGTGCACCACCCCCGCGATGAAGGTCCCGTGTCCCACGTAGGGCGCGAGGTCGGTGGCGGGCTCATGACCCGACACGGGTTCGTCCTCGGTGAATGTACCGATCGGGCTCCCGTCGATCTGAGCGTCACGAATGACGACGTGCGAGCCGTCGAACCACGGATGAGCACCGATCCCGGTGTCGACCAGGGCGACCACAGGGCGCTGCACGCCGTCGGCCGAGACCCATGGCACGGGCCCGGCCGCAAGGACTCGCTTCGGCACCGGTCCGACGTGCAGAGACGGCTCCCGGTCCCCCGGAACGCCGACACCCGGCTTGGCACGATGCCCCTGCAGCACATGGTCCAGACCGATCCGCTTCCGGTCGCCCTCCCCAGCTCGCGAAGCGACGTCGTCCAGCAGGTCCCACACGTCCGCGTCCTCGGTACCGCCCGCGGCCACATGCAGCGCCACCCCCGTACGCGGCACCTCCGACCGCATGGGTGCCGGCGTGAGCTCCTCGGTCTCCAGCGACAGGCCCCGGTCGGCGGCGCGTTCACGGAGCAGTGCCAGCAGGCTGTCGTCCTCCCCCGGTGTGCCCCGCACGATCAGCCTGTCCGCCACGTAGCGTGTCGGCGCCAGCCGGACGTCCCGCCGGCAGTTCGCCTCGGCCGGATCAAGCTCCCGGACCGGCCGCCATCCTCCGGCATGGTCCCGTACGCGAAGTTCTTCGGGCATGGGCTCGCTCACGGCAGTACCTCTCCATTGACAACGATTGCTCGACAGACCCCGCCGCGCCCCTCGGCCGGATCACACACGGTGGTAGCTCAGTGGTTCAGCAGTTCACAGCTCGATGATCGGCGTGCTCACGGCCCCGCCGCCGCCGTCGGTCCGGCGGACCACCAGGCTCGCGCGGCCGCGCTCGACCGCGTCGAAGGAGAACCGGCCGTCCTCGTCGGACTCCGTGGAGACCACGTCGACACCCGGCCGGTGCAGCTCCACGTCCAGGCCGGCCGCCGGGGCGGCCCACCCGTCGATGCGTACCCGTCCGCCGGCGGACGGGGACAGCGTGATCATCACCGTCAGCGAGTCGTGCGTGAAGGTGATGGTCTTCGCCTCGGCGGGCGCCGCGTCGTCGGCCCGGGCGGCCTGCGCGGCCCCGCGGACGCCGGCGAGCGGCGCGTCGAGGTAGACGGCCTCCATGAGCTCGGCCTCGAGCCCGGCCAGCGTCATCGCGAACAACGACCGCTCGACGAGCCCCTCCGGCACCGGGTCCACCGCGCCGACCGTGCGGGCGAGGCGGGTCAGCACGGCACCGTCCTCGGCGTCCAGCACGCCCTTCGGGTCGAACGAGAGGCGCCCCACGGCCTCGTCGTCCTGGTTGGGTTCCGGCGTCAGGTCCACGAGAAGTCCCCTTGCTCATCGAGGATGGTCCGCAGCTTCGCCAAGCAGCGGCCACGAGTAGAACCGATGGAACCCATCGGCATTCCGATCGCTGCCGAGATGTACCGGTAGTCCGGCCGGTCGGCGAGCGAGACCAGACGCAGCAGCTCCTGGCAGCGTCCGGGCAGTTTCTGCAGCGACGTCCAGAGGATGCGGTCGCGCTCGTCGCGTAGCACCTCGGCGTCGGGTGGTGGATCGTTGGCAGGGAGAGCCATCGGATGCTCGGGGCTGTCGTCCGGCAGCTCGGTACGGCGCTTCTCGTCGTCACGGTGCTTGCGCACCGCCTCCCAGGCAGCCCGCTTCGCGGTCACCAGGAGCCACTTCAGCACGGCCTTCGGCTCGGCGATGGTCTCGGCGTGCCGCACGAGGGCCACCCAGGTGCTCTGGACGACGTCGTCCGCTGCGTCGCGGTCGACTCCCTGCGCGCGGACCGTGTGCCACAGCAGCGGCGTCGCCTCGCGCACCAGGTCGCCGAGCGCCTGGCGGTTGCCGGCACGGTACTCGGTCAGCGCGATCGCTGCGCGATCGCCGAGCGTGAGACCGGACCCGTCGACGTCGGGCAGGGCCTCCCTTGATCCTGTCATTGCACCACGGGATTCTCTGCTGGCGGATGTTTCCACGTCACCTACCGGACGTGGAGCACTTGGACCAACCGAGTCTACGGCCGAGCTCGCGGATCCGGGGAGGTCGAAGATGGTGCCCACCAGGCACTCCCCTCTCTCCTCGGCTCACGTCGGCTTCCTGCCGCCCATCAGACAAGAGGCGCGAGGGCCCGGTTCGATACATGGTTCTGATGAAAATTCAAAAAGGCCCGCACCCCTTGCGGGATGCGGGCCTTCTTGCGCTCAGGAGAGCTCGGCTCAGGCCGAGAGCTCCTCCAGCAGCTTGGTGGTCTTGCTCTGGTCCAGCGGGATGCCGGGGCCCATCGTCGTGGTCATGGTCGCCTTGCTGATGTAGCGACCCTTCGACGACGACGGCTTGAGGCGCAGGACCTCGTCGAGCGCGGCGACGTAGTTCTCCAGCAGCTGAGCCTCCGAGAAGGAGGACTTGCCGATGATGAAGTGCAGGTTCGCGTGCTTGTCGACACGGAACTCGATCTTGCCGCCCTTGATGTCGGACACGGCCTTGGTGACGTCCATGGTCACGGTGCCGGTCTTCGGGTTCGGCATGAGGCCACGGGGACCGAGCACCTTACCGAGGCGACCGACCTTGCCCATCAGGTCCGGCGTGGCGACGGCCGCGTCGAAGTCGGTGTAGCCGGCGGCCACCTTCTCGATCAGCTCGTCGCCGCCGACCTCGTCGGCACCGGCCGCGCGGGCCTCCTCCGCCTTGGCGGCGTTGGCGAACACGATGACCTTGGCGGTCTTACCCGTGCCGTTCGGCAGGTTGACCGTGCCGCGGACCATCTGGTCCGCCTTGCGCGGGTCCACGCTCAGGCGGAACGCGACCTCGACGGTGGCGTCGTACTTGACCGTGGCGGTCTCCTTGGCGAGGCGGATGGCCTCGAGCGGCGAGTACAGGTTCTCGCTGTCGATCTTCTCCGCGGCGGCGAGGTACGCCTTGCTGCGCTTTGCCATGTTCTCTCCTTGTGGTCGTAGCGGACCGTACGGCCCTGCCACTGGTGGTGGTTCGTCCGGGGCGGGAGCCCCGGGGGGATCACTCCGAGACGGTGATGCCCATGGAGCGGGCGGTGCCCGCGATGATCAGCGAAGCGGCGTCGAGGTCGTTCGCGTTCAGGTCGGGCAGCTTGGTCGTGGCGATCTCGCGGACCTGGTCCTTGGTGATCGAGGCGACCTTGACCGTGTGCGGCGTCGCGGAGCCCTTGGCCACACCGGCGGCCTTCTTGATGAGCTCGGCGGCCGGCGGGGTCTTGGTGATGAAGGTGAACGAGCGGTCCTCGTACACGGTGATCTCGACCGGGATGACGTTGCCGCGCTGCGACTCGGTCGCCGCGTTGTACGCCTTGCAGAACTCCATGATGTTCACGCCGTGCTGACCCAGCGCGGGGCCGATCGGCGGAGCCGGCGTCGCGGCGCCGGCCTGGATCTGCAGCTTGATGAGGCCGGAGACCTTCTTCTTCGGGGGCATGCGTTCACTACCTTCTGTTGGATGGGCCTACGCCGTGGGCGATGACCCGGTTGCAAGTGCTGGGGACGAACGAATCAGATCTTGGCGACCTGGTTGAACCCCAGCTCGACCGGGGTCTCCCGGCCGAAGATGGAGACGAGGACCTTGAGCTTCTGGGCCTCGACGTTGATCTCGGAGATCGAGGCGGGCAGCGTGTCGAACGGCCCGTCGGTCACGGTCACCGACTCGCCGACCTCGAAGTCCACGTGGACCGGCGCCTTGCCGCTGCTGGTCACCGTGCCACCGCCGGCGGCCTGCTGGCCGACCTGGGCGGGCTGCGGCAGCATCGACGGCGCGAGCATCGAGTAGATCTCGTCGAAGCTCAGCGGCACCGGCTGGTGCGTGTGCCCGACGAAACCCGTGACACCCGGCGTGTGGCGCACGGCGCCCCACGACTCGTCGGTCAGGTCCATGCGCACGAGGACGTAACCCGGGATGCGGACCCGGCTCACGATCTTCTTCTGCGCGTTCTTGATCTCGGCGACCTCTTCCATCGGAACCTCGACCTGGAAGATGTAGTCCTCCATGTTCAGGCTCTGGATGCGGTTCTCGAGGTTGGTCTTCACGCGCTTCTCGTACCCGGCGTACGAGTGGATGACGTACCAGTCGCCCAGCTGGCTGCGGAGAGTTCGCTTGAACTCCTCGACCTCGTCCACGATGACGTCGCCGTCGGCGTCAACGGGGCGCTCGTCGGCGGCGTCATCCTCGTCCGCGGGCTCGACGTCGGTCTCGGCCGGGGTCTCGGCGTCCGCAGGCACGTCAGCGTTCTCGGCGTCCAGGGGCGCGTCGACGGCCGTCTCGTCGCCGTCGGCCGGCGAGACGTTCTCCGTCTGGTCCAGAGAGTCCTGGGACACGAACGAACCTGCTTTCTCTTCGTGCGCCGGGGCTGCGCCCGGCACGGGTGTGCGTACTTCTACGAGCTGTGTCCGGCCATTGTCGCGCGAAAGTACCGCGAAGGGACAATCAGCGACGGGCGAGAACCGTCACAGCGAAGTACTGCGCAGCGTGCCCCATGAGCTCGTCCGGCGCACCCGGACCGACACGGACCCGCTTCCGGGACCGGTCGACGGCGGCGTCAGCCGCCGGATCCGCGAGGAAGGATCAGCCGAAGACCCAGCCCGCGAGCATGCCGAAGGCGTAGTCCAGGGCCACCACGAAGATCATGACGACGACCAGGAAGACGAGCACGACGGTCGTGTAGGTGATGAGCTCGGAGCGCGTCGGCGAGACGACCTTCTTGAGCTCGGCCACCACCTGGCGCACGAAGAGCGCGATTCGGGCGAAGATGTTGCCGCCGCCCTTGCTCGGACGCTCCGCGGCGCTCTGGATCACCTCGGTGTCGCTCACTGCTACCCCACTCCTGTGGCCCGGCGCGCCAGGCGGCGCGGACTGCCGTTCCAGGTCCACTCACGTGGGCCCGCTGCGCGCGGCCCCGCTGGGGTTCACGCTGGCAGGGTAGACAGGACTCGAACCTGCAACCTGCGGTTTTGGAGACCGCTGCGCTACCAATTGCGCCACTACCCTTTGTGTTCGATGCCTGATCTTGCCATACCACGAGCCCTGGAGAGGCGCACGGCATCAGGTGAGCATCGATCACCGAGGCACAACTGTACGGTACCCAGGGCCGTAGGTCGAACTCGTTCCGGACGGACCCTTGCAGGTCGCGGAAGGTCCCTTGTCCACCGGACGACGGACACGAGGTGCAGCCGAACGGGCGTCCCGTCACGAGGCTCCCACGGAGCATGCTCGAGGCATGCAGACATCCGGCTCCCAGGCCGTGCGGGTACGCGGTCTTCGCAAGCGGTACGGCAACGCCCGTACCGGGTTCAAGGACGCCGTCGCCGGCCTCGACCTCGACGTCGCCCACGGTGAGATCGTGGCGGTGCTCGGCCCCAACGGCGCGGGCAAGACCACCACCGTCGAGATCCTCGAGGGCTTCCGCGACCGGGACGACGGCGACGTCGCCGTGCTCGGCGAGGACCCCAAGGAGGCCGGGCGCGCGTGGCGCGCACGGATCGGCGTGGTCATGCAGGACTCCCGGGACCTGAGCGAGCTCACGGTCCTGGAGAAGGTCCGCTCCACCGCCGCCGCCTACCCGGACTCGCGCGACCCAGCTGAGGTGATCGCCGCCGTCGGGCTCGCGGAGAAGGCGAGATCCCGGACGCGCGGGCTCTCCGGCGGACAGCGACGACGGCTCGACGTGGCCCTCGGGATCGTGGGGCGCCCCGAGCTGCTCTTCCTGGACGAGCCCACCACCGGGTTCGATCCCGAGGCGCGCCGGTCCTTCTGGGACCTGGTGACCGGACTGCGCGACGACGGCACCACGATCCTCCTGACCACCCACTACCTGGACGAGGCCGCGCAGCTCGCCGACCGCGTCATCGTCGTGCGCGACGGCGTCGTGGTGGCCGAAGGCACGCCAGAGTCCCTGGGCGGGCCCGGGGCCCGCACGCCGGTCGTCGCGTGGGACGACGGCGGGACACGCCGCACCGAGCGCACGGACCGGCCCACCGCCGCCGTCGCCCGGCTGATCGCCGCGGCCGGACCCGACGGCGAGGTACCCGGCCTGTCCGTGACCCGTCCGACACTCGAGGACGTCTACCTGTCCCTGATCGGCGAGAACCCGACCGACACCGAGGAGGCGGCGTGATGAGCACGACTGCTGCGACGAGCACGACCACCGGTACCGCGTCGAGCGCGGTGCGGAGGTTGCCCGGCACGCTCCGGCTCGGCCTGGTGCGCGGCGGCGTGGAGCTGCTGCAGTTCGTCCGCGAGCGCGACTCGATGGTCTTCGGCTTCGCCTACCCGATCATCATGCTGGCGATCTTCTCCACCGTCTTCGGTGATGACGACCCGGCGGTCTCGAACGGTGTCAGCGTCAGCTTCGCGCAGTACTTCCTGCCCGGGATGATCGCGACCGGCGTCATGCTCTCGACGTACCAGACGCTCGCCATGTCGATCGCCGTCGAGCGCGACGACGGGACGCTCAAGCGGCTGCGCGCCACGCCCCTGCCCGCGACGTCGTACTTCCTGGGCAAGGTGTTCCTGTCGCTGGTCACCGTGCTCGCCCAGACCGCGCTGCTGCTCGCGGTCGCGGCACTCGCCTTCGACGTGCCCCTGCCCGACGACGTGGGGCACTGGATCACGTTCGCCTGGGTGTTCGTGCTCGGCACGGCGGCAGGGGCCGTGTGCGGCGTCGCCTACTCGTCGGTGCCCCGATCCGGCCGGTCCGCGAGCGCCGTGGTGGTCACGCCGCTCCTGGTGCTGCAGTTCACCTCCGGGGTGTTCTTCCCCGTGACCCAGCTCCCGGGGTGGATGCTCGACCTGTCCTCGATCTTCCCGCTGAAGTGGATCGCTCAGGGCATGCGGTCGGTGTTCCTGCCGGAGTCGTTCGCGGCGGCGGAGCCGGCCGGGTCCTGGCAGCACGGCGCCACGGCTGCTGTACTGGCGGCATGGCTGGTGGTAGCGCTCGTGGTCGGCACCCGGACGTTCCGGTGGCGACGGCACGATGACGGCTGACGAAGGGCGCAGCGAAGGGTGGGGGCCGAGGAACGAGGCACCCGCCCGTAGCGGAGCACGAGGAAGCCGTCCTGAAGACCTGCCGGCTGACGAAGGGCGCAGCGGAGGGTGGAGGCCGAGGAACGAGGCACCCGCCCGTAGCGGAGCACGAGGAAGCCGTCCTGAAGACCTGCCGGCTGACGATGCGCGCGCCGTCGTCCTGAACGACGGGTGGGAGCAGCAGGTGCGCTGGTGGGACGCGGCGTTCGGCGTGATCGTCGCGCTGACCGCCGCCGCCCTGGTGCTGGAGGGCACGCGCGGGGTGCCGCTCGTGATCGCGCTCGGGGCGCTGGCCGCGATCGTGGTCGCGTACCTGCTGTGGGGTGCACGGGCCGCGCGGACCAGGGAGCGGCGGCTCGCCGTCGCCTACCTGGTGGTGCTGGTCCTGGGCACCGGGGTGGCGGTGTCGCAGGCGGGCATCGCGACGTTCCTGATGTTCATCGCGTTCGCGCAGGTGTGGATGCTGCTGGAGTCGATCCGGCAGGGCGTGATCGGCTGTGCCGTGCTCGCCGTCTCGGTGACGGTCGGCATCGTCGCCGCCTATGGCTTCGCACCCGGGGTGGTGCTCAGCGTGGTGCCGCAGATGCTGGTGACGCTGCTGTTCGCGGTCGCCCTGGGGCTCTGGTTCCACCTCGCGATGCGGCGCGCCGAGGAGCACGCCCGCCTGCTCGACGAGCTTCGCGCGGCGCAGGCGGAGCTGGCGCGGACCAACCACGAGGCGGGCGTCGTGGCCGAGCGCGAGCGGCTCGCCCGGGAGATCCATGACACGCTCGCCCAGGGCTTCACGAGCGTGGTCATGCAGGCGCAGGCCGCGACGGCAGCCCTCGACATCGGGGACGACGCCGCCGTGCGCGAGCGGCTGCACCTCGTCGAGGACACGGCCCGCGACAACCTGGCCGAGGCACGTGCCCTGGTGGCCGCGTTCGCGCCCGTGGCGCTGCAGGACGCCTCGCTCCCGCAGGCGCTGAGAAGGCTCACCGAGCGGTACGCCCTGGAGACGGAGCAGGTGGTGAGCTTCGAGGCCGACGGCGTCGGGCCGCTCCCACCGGCCACCGAGGTGGTGTTGCTGCGGGCCGCCCAGGAGGCACTGACGAACGTGCGACGGCACGCGCGGGCAGTGGCCGTCGCCGTGCGCCTGGCGAGGGCCGAGGGGGCGGTGACCCTCACCGTGGCCGACGACGGGCGGGGCTTCGGGCCGGACGTCTCCGACGGGTTCGGGCTGGCGGGGATGCGCGACCGGGTGCGGTCGGCGGGCGGCACGCTGTCGGTGAGGTCCCAGGCCGGCGCGGGCACGACGTTGCAGGTCCGGGTGCCGGTCGAGGGTGCGGCAGAAACCGCCCCGCGCGACAGGGCCGGATCGGACGGCAGGGCAGGATCGGACGGCGAGGCAGGATCGGGCGACGGGACCAGGGTCGTGGAGCCCGCCCGTGACGGGACACAGGGGGTGGCGGGATGATCCGGGTGCTGGTGGTGGACGACCATCCGGTGGTGCGGTCGGGCCTGGCGGGCATGCTGACGGTCGAGGACGACCTCGAGGTGGTGGGTGAGGCCGCCGACGGGCAGGAGGCCGTGTCCCTGGCCGCCGAGCTCCGGCCCGACGTCGTGCTCATGGACCTGCGGATGCCTGTGCTGGACGGCGTCGCGGCGACCGCCGGGATCGTCGGCACGGGGCCGCGCGTGGTGGTGCTGACGACCTACGACACCGACGCCGACATCCTGCGGGCCGTCGAGGCCGGGGCGACCGGCTACCTGCTCAAGGACACACCCCGCGCGGTGCTCGTCGCGGGTGTGCGCGCCGCGGCCCGGGGCGAGACGGTGCTGGCCCCGAGCGTCGCGACACGCCTGGTCAGCTCGGTCCGCACGGCCGCCGAACGGCCCTCCGCGCGGGAGGCCGAGGTGCTGGCGCTGGTGGCCCGCGGGCGGTCGAACTCGGAGGTCGGGCGCGAGCTGTCCATCACCGAGGCCACGGTCAAGACGCACCTGCTCCGCGCATTCGCCAAGCTGGGCGTCGCGGACCGGACGGCGGCCGTGACGGTGGCCCGGGAGCGCGGCTGGATCGCCTGACCTTTCGGCGACGGCGCGCGGTGCCTGCCGCTAGGTTGCCCGCATGAACAACTCGGGCGAAATCGACATCACGGCACGCGTCGAGGCGGCGGTTGCGTCGGCGATCTACGACGTGGCGCTGCCGATCGACACCATGGGCGTGACCTTCCACGACGGCGCGCTGGACGACGTCGCCGAGGCCTACCGGGCCGCGCCGGACGCCACTCTTGCGGCGGCGGACGCACGGTTCGCGGCGCACATGGCGACGGTCGCGGAGGCGAGCTCGGACGACGAGGCCGAGGGACCGATGCTCCGGGCGCGCGCCGCGATGGCGCTGAAGGAGCGTCTCAAGGAGCTGTGACGTGCGGCCCGGGTCGCGAGTTCGTCGCGACCCGGGCCGTCCGGTCCCCCGCCTGTCGACCTAGCCGGCCCAGCGGCTACCCGCTGAGCCCGGCCTACCGGCTCTACCGGCTACCGGCTACCGGCTACCGGCTACCGGCGGGCAGCGTGGTGTCGCCCTCCGCCTGACCGCCCGTCGGGTTGGTCGAGGGCTCGATCGGGGTGGTCGGCTCATCCGTGGGCTCGTCGGTCGGTTCATCCGTCGGCTCGTCCGTCGGCTCGTCGGTGGGCTCGTCCGTCGGTTCGTCGGTGGGCTCGTCCGTCGGCGTGGGAGTCGGGGTCGGCGTCGGGGTCGGCGTGGGCGTCGGGGTCGGCGTCGGCGACGGGGTCGGGGTCGGGGACGGCGTGAACTCCGGCAGCGGTGCCACCTCGTCCGTCTCGCTCGGCGTCGGCGACGGCCTGGGCGACCGCGACGGCTCATGGGTCGACGGGCTCTCGCTCGGCGTGACCGCGGGCGTCCCGTTGTTGCCCAGCATGTTCGCGATCACCAGGCCCGCGCCGCCGAACACGAGCAGCGCGAACACGATGATCGTGATCACGCGGCCACGGCCGGTGGTCATCTTCTGCCAGAAGGTGCGCTGCTCCTCCGGCGGCTCCAGCGGCGGCGGCACCTGGGGCGGCACGGCGGCCGCCGCGGTGTCCGCGCCGAGGGCCGCGGCGGCACCGGCGGCCCCCACCGCACCGACCAGCGTGGTGCGGTCGCCGCCCTCGGCCGCCTGGCCCAGCACCATCGTGCCGGACCCGGCGACGGGGTCGATCACCTCGGTGCCGCCGGCGCCCACACCGAGCTGCATGGTCTCGCCGCTTGTGCCCATGCGCCCCGCGGGGCCGCCGAGCAGGATCGTGACGGTCTCGCGCATCGACTCTGCGGTGGGGAACCGGCGGTTCGGGTCCTTGGCCATGGCCCGGGACACCAGGCGGTCCACGGATGCCGGGACGGCCGCGCGCCGCGCCGAGGCCGCGGGGACCGGCGCGTTCACGTGCGCCCGCAGGACGTCCTCCGCCTGCGCCCGCTCGAACGGGGCGTGGCCGGTCAGCGTGTAGTAGGCAAGCGCCCCGACGGCGTAGATGTCGCTCCGTGCGTCGAGCGGCTTGCCCCGGGCCTGCTCCGGCGACATGCCGATGACCGAGCCGGCCACCGTGGCGCCCTCGCCATCGCCGCCGGCGGGCCGGGTGAGCCCGAGGTCCAGCAGCCCGACGGCGAACGTGCCGTCCGGCCGCTTGTCGACCATCACGTTGCGCGGCGCGACGTCCCGGTGCACGAGACCCGCCGCGTGCACGGCGGCGAGCCCCTCCAGCAGGCCGTCGATGATGGCGAGCGCGTCGCGCCAGGGCAAGCCGCTGTCCCCGGCGTAGTCGGACAGGGAGATGCCCGGCACCCGGTTCATGACCGTCCACGGGACGCTCGCGCCCGCGACGTCCTCCTCGCCGGAGTCCAGCACCTTGACGACGCCCGGGTGGGTCACCAGCGCCGACGCGTCGACCTCGCGCTGGAGCGAGGCCCGCGCGTTCCGGTCGTCGACCAGGTGCGGGTGCAGCACCTTGACCACGAGGGGCCCGTCGAAGGGGTCGTCCTCGGGTTCCGCGGGCTCGGTGATCTCCGCCGTCGCGTCGGCATCGGCCTCGTCTCCGGGCTCGGCCGCGCCGTCGGAGGCTACGGCGGAGGCGGTGTCGGAGCCGGTGCCGGTGCCGGTGCCGGTGCCGGTGCCGGTGCCACCGTCGTCCGTACCGGGCTCGGAGCCGGCATCGCCGTCGGCCGGCGCGCCGTCCGTGGCCTCGCCAGACCTCGCGTCCCTGGCCTCGCCCGGAGCACCGGCCTCGTCCGAGCCGTCCGAGCCGTCCGACCCGTCGCCGGACGCGTCCGGCGCGGAGTCCTCGCCGTCACCCGGCACGGGCTCCGGGACCGCTACCCGCTGCGCGTCGTAGACCGTGAACGTCGCCCCAGTGCCGAGGACGTCGACGAGCTCGTACTTTCCGCCGAGGACGACGTGCACCGGGAGGTCTGCCGCGTCGGCCTCGGTCTCACCCGTGTTGTTCTCGTTCACTGGCTCACCGGTGTCCATGGTCGCGCATCAAGCAAATCAGTCATTTCGGCTATCTGGGGCATGTTCTTCTCAGGATACGTAGCGGAGCGCGCGCACACCAAAGATGGGCGGCGGGATGTGTGAGTAGTGCGGAGTATCACGATCGCGGCTGCCACCGGACCACTGCTTTGCCACACTACGCAGATGCGAGACCTCGCACTTCTTCCCAAGGCGCACCTCCACCTGCACTTCACCGGATCCATGCGGGTGCCGACGCTCGTCGACATGGCAGCCGCGTACAACGTCCGGCTGCCCGAGGCGCTCATCGACAACGACCCCTTGCGCCTGCCCGCCACCGAGCGCGGCTGGTTCCGCTTCCAACGCCTGTACGACGCCGCCCGCGCGTGCGTGCGGTCCGAGGCCGACATGCGCCGCCTGGTCCACGAGGCGGCGGCCGACGACGCCGCCGAGGGCTCCGGCCGGCTCGAGATCCAGGTCGACCCCACGTCCTACGCACCCTTCGTCGGCGGCATCACACCGGCCGTCGAGATCGTCATCGACGCCGCCCGGGCCGCGAGCGCCGAGCACGGGATCGAGGTGGGCGTGATCATCGCGGCGTCGCGCATGAAGCATCCGCTCGACGCGCGCACGCTCGCCCGGCTGGCCGCCCGGTACGCGGGTGACGGTGTGGGCGAGGTCGTGGGCTTCGGGCTGTCGAACGACGAGCGGCGCGGCGACACGTCCCAGTTCGGGCCCGCGTTCGACATCGCGCGCCGGGCCGGGCTGGCGGCCGTGCCGCACGGCGGCGAGCTGCTCGGGCCGGACCACATCAGCGAGGTCCTGCGGGAGCTCGTCCCGGACCGGATCGGGCACGGCGTCCGGGCCGCCGAGGACGAGCGCGTCCTGGCGGAGATCGTGGACCGCGGCGTCGCGCTGGAGGTGAACCCCGGCTCGAACATCGGCCTGGGCGTGTACGGCGAGGCGGACGAGGTGCCGCTGCGCACCCTGGTGGACGCGGGCGCCGTCATCGCGCTCGGGGCCGACGACCCGCTGCTGTTCGGCTCGCGGCTCGTGGACCAGTACGAGATCGCGCGGGACGCGCACGGGTTCACGGACAGCGAGCTGGCGGCGCTGGCGAGCTCGTCGATCCGGGCCAGCCGGGCGTCGTCGTCGACCAAGGCGCGCCTGCTGGCCGACGTCGACGCGTGGCTGCTCGCGCCCGACCCCGCCGATACCCTGGATGTCCTCCCGACGGGCGGGTCAGTCACGATTGGGTGACGATCGACCGACCCAACCATCTTGATCCGACGTGCGTCGGTTACAGATACAGGACACTCACGAGGGGACGACGTCGTCTCGTGTGTGCGCTGCCGCGCCACCCCCAGCAGGCGCGGCCGAGGAGGAGTCACGATGCGGGTTGTGCACAGCAGGTCGAACCACGCGGGCAGGAGAGTCGTGGGCAAGAGGGTCATGAGCACGTTGGGCGTGATGGCGCTGACGGCGACCCTCCTCGCCGGCTGCGGTGACGGCCAGGAGCCGCCGGCGGAGGCGGACCGGACGACGAGCTCGCCGAGCCCGTCCGCGTCCGAGGAGAGCTCGCCGAGCCCGGAGCCCAGCGCGAGCGCGCCGTCCGAGGAGCCGGAGCCGAGCGGGTCGCCGTCCGCGAGCGCCGGCGAGGGCACGGACGACTCCGGTGCGGGCGCCGCCGACGGCTCGGACGACAGCGGCCCGGACGAGGGCACGGGCGAGGACGGCAAGGGCAGCTCGCAGGACGAGGCCGACGGGGACAAGGGCGACGGCAAGGGCGACAAGGACGACGAGCCGGAGAAGCCCGACTACATCGAGTACGGCGAGGTCAGCGACCGCGTGGGCAAGCTGCAGCAGCGGCTGCGGGACCTCGGCTACTTCGTGACGTCGGTGGACAACGCGTACGGCGGCGAGACGCAGCAGGCCGTGTTCGCGCTGCAGAAGGCCGGGGGCCTGTACCGGGACGGCGTGGTCGGCGACGCCACGCTGGCCGCGGCGGACAAGGGCGTGGTGCCGCGGCCGCAGACGTCGTCGGGCAAGGTGCTGGAGATCGACATCGACCGGCAGCTCGTGCTGGCCGTCGAGAACGGCAAGGTCGTCAAGGTGATCAACGCGTCGTCCGGCAACGGGGAGACGTACGAGGCCAAGGGCGCCACCTACACGGCGTACACGCCGCGCGGGTCGTTCGCGGTGTACCGCGAGGAGAACCGGATGTACGCGTCGCGGCTCGAGCTGGGCGACATGTGGCGGCCCAAGTTCTTCACCGGCGGCATCGCGGTGCACGGCTCGGCGTCGGTGCCGGCGTTCCCGGCGTCGCACGGCTGCGTGCGCGTGTCGAACAGCGCGATGGACTGGATCTGGGACAGCTGGGGCGCGCCGTCGGGCACCCCGGTCGTCGTCTACTGACCTGCTCCGACAGGTCAGGGGCTCAGGTCACCATGGTGACCTGAGCCCCTGACACGTGCGGACCGTTAGAGGGAGACGCCCACCAGGACGGTCTCCGGGACCAGGGTCACGCCGAACCGGTCGCGGACGCCGTCGCGGACCGCGCGGGCCAGGGCGATGACGTCCTCGGTCCGGGCGCCGCCGCGGTTGGTCATCGCGAGCGTGTGCTTGGTCGACAGCCGGGCCGGGCTGTGCTCCCCCGCCAGGCCGAACCCCTTGGCGAAGCCGGCGTGCTCGATGAGCCAGGCCGCGCTCGTCTTGACGAGCGTGGGGTCGATCGCGCCGAGGCTCGGCCCGGTGGTCGTCTCCGGCGTCGCGGAGCGGACGGGGTAGCGCGGGGCGTCCTCGGGCAGGTGCTCCAGGTGCTCCACGGGGATCACGGGGTTGGTGAAGAACGAGCCCGAGTTCCAGCGGTCGTGGTCCGGCTCTCCGTCGAAGGACGGGCGGTCGAGGAGCATGCCCTTGCCGCCGCGCAGGCCGAGCACGGTCTCGCGGACGTCCTTCATGGGCGCGCGCTGGCCCACCTCGACGCCGAGACGGCGCGCCAGCTCCCCGTAGCCCACGGGCGCCGACAGCGTGCCGAGCCGGAACTGGAACTGGACGTTCAGCACCACGTAGCGCGGCGACGGGTACCAGGGCGCCCGCGGGTCGCCCTCGCCGCGGATGCCCTCGCGGCCCTCGCCGTGCATGGACTTCTTGAGCAGCGACGTGCGGTACCCGAAGCCCAGCTCGCCGACGGCGAAGGTGCGCACCCGGCGGTCGCCGCGGTCCCAGGTGCGGACCAGCGAGACCACGCCCGATAGCTCCTGGCCGTACGCGCCGATGTTCTGCACGGGGGCGGCGCCGACCGTCCCCGGGATTCCCGACAGGGACTCGACCCCGACCCAGCCCTCGTCGACGGCGCGCTCGACCAGCTCGTCCCAGTTCTGGCCGGCCGGCGCGCTGACCACGGCGCCGCCGCAGGTGTCGTCCGACTCGACGCTGATCCCGGTGCGGACGTCGCGCACCACGACGCCGCCGAAACCCTCGTCGGCCACCAGCAGGTTCGAGCCGCCACCCACGACGAGCAGCGGCACGCCGGCGTCGTCGGCGGCGCTCACCGCCTCGATCAGAGCGGCCTCATCCTCGGCCTCGACGTACGAG
Source organism: Promicromonospora sp. MEB111 (assembly GCF_030209445.1). Taxonomy (GTDB): domain Bacteria; phylum Actinomycetota; class Actinomycetes; order Actinomycetales; family Cellulomonadaceae; genus Promicromonospora. Next base: position 199,641 of record NZ_JARVSD010000003.1, on the reverse strand, counting down.
GCAGCCGGTCCACCCACTCGCAGAGTGGTGAGGTCGGCGAGGCTGGGGACCACCGCTTGTGCCTGGACGGTGTCTGCCGGGTATGGGCTCACCGTGCAAGCCTATCTACCCGCAGCGTGGGATTTGTGCACATCTTCGACATGGCGTGGGTGATGTCTGCCAATTCTGGAACCTTTTGGTGTCCGCAGACGTGTTCACTCCCTGGTTTCCGCGGCCTGGCCTGGGCAGACCCGCTGGCGTGATCCGCGCTACCTCTTCACACCCGCCGCCGTCGGCAGCGGACGCACGGAGCGTGCCACGACCAGCCCGAGCACCATCGGGACCAGGAGCACGAGCACCGCCAGGCGATAGCCCGTCTCGTGGGCGACCAGCCCGATCAGCGGCGGACCCACGAAGAACGCGGTGTACGCGATGGTCGAGACCGCGGCCACCCGCATCGCGGCCCGGCGCGGTTCGTCGGACGCCGCGCTCATGCCCATCGGGAAGCCCATCGCCGCGCCGAGGCCCCACAGGCCCACGCCGACGAGCGCCAGCCACAGGACCGGGACCAGCGAGAACGTCAGCACACCCACGAACGCGAGCAGCGCGGAGAGCACGAGCACCGGGACACGGCCGTACCGGTCGATGGCGCGCGTCCCGGCCAGCCGGGCGGTCGTCATGGCGGTGAGGAAGACGGCCAGGCCCACCGCGCCCATGCCGTCGGACGTGTCGAAGCCGTCCACGACCGCGAGGCTCACCCAGTCGTTGGCCACGCCCTCCGTGAGGGCGGCACTGAGCACCACCAGGCCGATCGCCAGGGTGCGCGGCTCGCGCCAGGCGGCGAGCAGACCCGCGACGCCCGAGGGCGGTGGCGTCACCTCCGCGGGGTCGGCGCCGTCCGCGCTGACCGCCCCGGTCGCGCCGTCCGGCAGCGCCGCGGAGACGACGCTCGGCGAGAAGAAGCGGGTGGCGACCAGCACGGAGAGGAACGCGACGGCCCCCGCAGCCACGACGTGCCAGGCGACCGGGAGGCCCACGTTGGCCGCCAGGATGCCGAGGCCCGCGCCGATCACGGTGCCGAACGAGAAACCCGCGTGGAAGATCGGCATGACCGCACGGCCGAGCCGCTGCTCGACCGCCGCGCCCTCCAGGTTCATCGCGGCGTCCCAGACCCCGGCGCCCACGCCGAACAGGATCAGGCCGCCCCGGACGGCGAGGTGCTGGTCCGTGGCGACGCCGTACCCGGCGACCGTGAGGCCGGCCACGAGCAGGCCCGCGAAGGTCAGGACGGTCCGCGCCGTACCGAACCGCTCCGCGACCAGGCCCGACAGCGGGATCGCGGCGACCGAGCCGATGGACCCCGTGAGCAGGAGGAAGCCCATCTCCTGCTCGGAGAAACCCAGCCCGTCCCGCACCGCGGGAAGGCGCGACGCCCAGCTCGCGAAGGCGAACCCACTGGCAGCGAAGACGACGAATACCGCGCGAGCGGCGGCGTGTGCAGTAGGCACGGAACTCCCTGGTGCGATTGAATCTCCCGACCGTAAGCCACAATCTGGGATCAGCCCAGCAGATTCCCGGGTCCTGCACCACCGGTGCCCGATGCGAGAGAAGGAACCGCGATGAACCGCCAGACCGTTGGCCGACCGACCCTCGCGAAGGTCGCCGAGCTGGCAGGTGTCTCCGTGTCCACCGCGTCGCTCGCCTTCTCCGGCGCCGGGCCGATCACGCCCGAGACCCGGGAGAAGGTGCTGGCCGCCGCCCGCGAGCTCGAGTACTCCGGACCCAACCCGCTGGGGCGGCAGCTCCGGTCGGGCCGCTCCGGGATCGTGGGCGTGGTGATCGGCGACCAGCTCGGCCGGTCGTTCCGCGACCCGGTCTCCACGCAGGTGCTGCACGGTCTGGTCTCCGCGATCGGCGAGCAGGGGCTGGGCGTGCTGCTGGTGCCCGGGATGCCGCAGGGCGCCACCGCGCAGTCCGTGGGGCTCGCCGCCGAGGCCGGGCTGCCCCCCGCCGTCGACCCTCTGGTCGAGGCGGCCGCGATGGACGTGGCCGTGCTCGTGTGGGGAATCCTGGAGGGCGACCCCAACCTCGCGGCGCTCCAGCGCCGGGGCGTGCCGGTCGTGATCGGTGAGGGACACGAGGTACCCGGCGTGCCCGTGGTCGGCGTCGACGACCGCCGGGGCGCCGCCGAGGCGGTACGCCACCTCGTCGAGCTGGGGCACACGCGGATCGCGGAGATCGCGCTGCCGTTCGGGCGGGACGAGCGGTCAGGGCTCGTCGACGCCGAGCGGCTCGCCGCGGCGGAGCGCACGCCCACGCGGAACCGGCTGGCCGGGGTGCGCGACGTCATCGAGCCGGTCATGTCGTGGGAGACGCCCGCCTCGCTCGTGGAGCACGGGCGCGACGCCGCGACCGAGATCCTGTCCGAGTGGGCGCCGGCGCGGGACCGTCCGACGGCGATCATCGCCCACTCCGACCTGCTCGCGGCCGGCGCCGTCATCGCGGCACGCGAGCTCGGCCTGCGCGTCCCCGAGGACGTGTCCGTCGCCGGGTTCGACGGGCTGGACCTGCCGTGGCTCTCCCCCGACGTGCTGACCAGCGTGCACCAGCCGCTCGTCGAGAAGGGCCGCGCGCTCGGCCTGGCCGTCATCGCGCTGCTGGCCGGCGAGGAGCCCGAGTCGGTGACGCTGCCGGTCAGCCTGGTCGAGGGCACGACGACGGGTCCCGTGCCAGACCTGGGCTGACACGCCCAGCCCCGGGTGACGCCTAAATTGCTTCTGTCCCGATCCTCGCTCTGATAGGGAGGGTCCACGGCCCGCTCACCGAGAGGGGGCCCGGAGGCATGGAGGCAGGGCTATGTCGAGACGAAGAGGACTGCGGACCACGGTGTTCGCACTGGCGGCGACGGGAGCGCTCGTGGTGCAGGCGGGGGTCACGGCGAGCGCCGTGCCGGTGGCGGGTGCGCCCGAGCCGGCGGCGTCGGACAACCAGATCACGCTGACCACCTGGGACGGGGTACGCGACTTCCACGCGGGCAAGGCCGCCAACCTGCGGCCGGGCGCCAAGGGCGGGCTCGTGCTGCGCGGCGCCGGCGAGACCGTCGAGTACACCGACCCGTTCGGCGACGGGACGCCCGTGAGCTACGAGACGGGCCGCTGGACCTCGCCGGTCGTCGAGACCGGGTACTCGATCGACGAGTCGGTGAGCTCGTGGAACGCGCACACTCCCACGGGAACCTGGGTCGAGGTCGAGTTCCGCGGCCGCAAGGCCGACGGGACCTGGACCAAGTGGTTCGTGATGGCGCGCTGGGCGTCGGGCGACGAGTTCGCGCCCGACGACGGCACCGTGGGTGACATCCACCGCACGTCGGTGAACGGCCAGACCGACGCGGACGCGTACCTCTTCACGGACACGTACGTCGCGAAGTCCGGGCACGAGCCGGACGCGTTCCAGACCCGGGCCACGCTGTACCGCCCCGAGGGCACCCGGGTCTCCCCGCGGCTCGACTCCGTGAGCACCATGTCCAACGAGTACCTGCCCGACGCGCACTACACGGGCACCAGCGACTTCACGCTCGGCCGTGCGGTCGAGCTGGACGTGCCGCGGTTCAGCCAGAACATCCACCGCGGCGAGTACCCCGAGTTCGGGGGCGGCGGTCAGGTGTGGTGCTCGCCGACGTCGTCGTCGATGGTGCTGTACTACTACGGACGCGAGGTGCCGGACTCCGAGCTGGAGGGCATCGAGGCGCCGAACGGCGACCCGCAGGTCGACTACGCCGCGATGAACACCTGGGACTACACGTACGAGGGTGCCGGCAACTGGCCGTTCAACGCGGCCTACGCGAGCACGTTCGGCCTGGAGTCCTTCGTGACCCGGCTCCGCTCGCTGGCCGAGGCCGAGAAGTTCGTTAAGGCCGGCATCCCGCTGATCCTCTCCATCAGCTTCGAGGAGGCCGAGATGCCAGAGGCCGGCTACGGCACCAACGGGCACCTCGTCACCCTGATCGGGTTCACCGCCGACGGCGACCCGATCATCAACGACCCGAACAAGGCGAGCAACGAGGCTGTCCGCTCGGTGTACACGCGGGAGAACTTCGAGCGCGTGTGGCAGACGTCGACGGACGGCATCGCGTACGTCTACCACCCGAAGAACGTGCAGCTCCCCCGCAACCTCCCCGGCGTCACCCCGAACTGGTGACCCCGCTCCGCTGAGTGCGGGATGTTCGCCCTTCTGGCACACGAAAAAGGGCGAACATCCCGCACCCAGCGTTTTCAGTGGCGGGGGATCGAGCGGGGTTCCGAGGTGTACGACGCCGGCGTGTAGCCGTCCGCCGAGACCGTCACCTCGACCGTGAGCTCCGCGCCCCGGTCACGGCCGGTCACCAGGTAGCGGCTGCCGGTCGCCCGGCGGACCGGCTCGCCGTCGCGCAGCCACCGGTAGGCCACGTCGACGTCGTCCGGCAGGTATGTGCCCGGCTTCGCGGTCAGGACCCGCCCCACCGTGGCCTTGCCCTCGACCGACGGCCCGGACACGTCGGCGACCACCGGGTCGTGGAGCTCGACGTCGGCCGCGTTGACGAACACGTGCCGGTGGGCGAGCCACACCTGGTAGTAGACGTCGTCGCCGCGAACCACCGTGCGGTCGCCCGGTCCGGAGCCGTCGAAGGTGGCGGCCCGGTAGTAGTCGGCGGCCACGTCGTCGTCGGACACGGCGTACGTCTGGCCCACGCCGACCGTGTACTCGATGGGCGTCACGGCCTGCACCGGCACGTCCGGGTAGGCCGCGTAGGCGGAGGCCTCCGGGTACGCCCGGCCGAAGACCGGCGCCGGGGCGTCACCCGCGACGGTGACGGTCTGCGCCGTCGCCGGCACCACCACCGGGCGGTCGGCCGGGTTGTGCAGCCAGACCAGGGAGCCGGCCCACCACACGCCGAGCCAGTCGCCCTCGACCTGGTCCACCACGAGCTTGTGCCCGGACTGCACGCGCGCGCTCACGTCGCTCGCGTACGTGGTGCCGTCCGCGCCGTCCGGCTTCCAGCCCGGGTCCTTCGCCAGCGGCGCCTCTGCCGACGGCGCCTGGTACAGGTACCGGAAGTTGGTGCCCGCGCCCTCGACGCACTCGCCCGAGCCCGGCGACGCCTGTTCGCAGCCCGTCACCACGTTCGGGTTCTCGGCGTAACCCGTACGCACCTCCACGACGTCGCCCGGCTCGACGTCCGTCGTCGCCTCCAGGTCGCCGCCGATCGGTGCGCCGAGCAGCTCGAAGTAGTGGTCCCAGTCCCAGTACGGGCCCGGGTCCCAGTGCACGTTCTTGGTGTAGCCGGGCAGGATGCCCGGCACCTCGTCGTGCCCGATGACGTGCGCCCGGTCGAGCGGGACGTCGTGCTCCGCCGCGAGGTAGCGCACCAGCGCCGCCGACGACCGGTACATCGCCTCGGTGAACCAGGTGCCCGTGCCGGCCCAGCCCTCGTGCTCCAGGCCGATCGAGTGCATGTTCATGAACCAGTTGCCCGCGTGCCAGCCGACGTCGGCCGGGTCCAGGTGGTTGGCCACGTGCCCGTCCTCGGAGCGCAGCGTGTAGTTCCAGGCCAGGTAGGTCGGGTCCTGCACCAGGTTCACCGACGGCTGGTAGGCGGTCTCCGTGTCGTGGATCAGGATGTAGTCGATCGACGGGCCGCCCGCGCCGGTGCGGTCGGCCTGGTCGTGGTTGCCGTAGTCGCCGGTGCCGTCCGGGAGGTCCGGCGAACCCTTCGCGTACGGGGCGGGGAGCCACTCGCAGCCGAGGTCGTCGGGGCAGTCCGCCTCGGGGTCGCTCGTGCTCGTGCTCCGGGGCACGACGACGTCCGGGTTGCCCGTGAGGATCACCGCACCGTCCTGCGGCGTGGTGGTTCCCGCGCCGTCCCGGAGCGTGGCGTAGACGCCCGCCGCGAAGCCGTCGATGTCGCTCATCCGGGACACGGCGTCCGCCCAGACGGTCAGGCCGTCCGCTTGAGCGGTGGAGCCGTCGGCCGCTCCGCTGTCGGCCGCGCCGTCGCGCACGGCCTGAGCCTGGTACGACGCCAGAAGGGCCGCGCCGCCGCAGACGTTGGCCTGGGCGTCCGACCTCAGGGTGGCCTCGTCGAGGCCGGTCAGCGCGGCCGCGCGGGTGAGCTCGGGCGTGCCCTCGCGGGCCGGGCCCGTCTTGTCGTTGATCGCGGACAGCGGCAGGCCCTCGCCGTGCGCGTGCCCGAGGCCACCTCCGGCTGCCAGGTTGAACACGCCGTAGCCGCCGTCGGCGCTGGCCTGACCGGCGTGCTGGTCCCAGCGGGACTCCAGGTAGGACACGGCCTTGAGCAGGTCCTCGGGCACCCCCGTGACATCGGCCGCGGCGGTGAACGCCTCGTCGAGCGAGCCGGCGGTCAGCACGGGAGCGCAGGCGACCACCTCGTCGCCGGGCGCCGTCACCGTGGGGGCGGCCTGGGCCGCGGAGAGCGGGATGAGCGGAAAGAGCACCCCGGCCGCCGTGGCCAGGGCTGTGATACGTCGTCGTGACGTCACGCGGAGTTCCTCTCGTCGAGTCCGTAGAGCTCCGGACGAGAGAATCACACCCGATCAGGGTGTGCATGAGAAGGGTCTGCGGGTTAAAAAATCGTTACCCCGGCAAACCGACCGGGTCGCGGTCGGGCGCGCGGCCCTTCGTCGCGGGCTGTCTCAGAGGCGGACGAGCGCCTGGGCGCGGACCAGCACCTTGGCGCCGTCGACCGTGACGGCGAGGTCCACGCGGACTGTGCCGGCGTCGGCGTCGACCACACCCACAGTGCCCACGACCTCGATCAGCGCGGTGCCCGGGTTGGGCACCTCCACGGGCTTGGTGAACCGTGTCTGGTAGTCGACGACGGCGCCCGGGTCGCCCGCCCAGTCCACGACCAGGCCCACGACGGTGCCCATGGTGAGCATGCCGTGCGCGATGACGCCGGGCAGGCCCGCGTCCTTCGCGAACTTGTCGTTCCAGTGGATCGGGTTGAGGTCGCCGCTGGCGCCCGCGTACCGGACCAGGGCCGCACGGTCGAAGGTGACGGTACGGCTGCCGATCACGTCGCCGACGGCGAGCGTCGCGATGTCGGGGCGGCTCATGCGTCCTCACCTCGGATCGCCAGCGTGGAGACGACCGTGGCGACGTGCTCGCCGGGGGTGTCGGCCTCGGGGGACGGCACCTCGACGTGCTGCGCCATCGCGTAGATCTCGCACCGCGTGGTCACCATGCTGATGGGGCCGCGGGAGACGATCCGGTCCACGTGCAGCACCGTCGTGAGCTCGTCACCGGCGACGATGGGACGGTGGTGCGTGAAGCGCTCGTCCGCGTGGACCACACGGGAGAAGTCGATGTCGGCCTCGGGGTCGCTGACGTACTGCGACTCGGTGCGCTGCGCCACGACCACGGCGAACGTGGGCGGGGCGACCAGGTCCGGATAGCCCAAACCCCGCGCCGCCACGAGATCGTGGTGCGCGGGGTGCGTGGCACCGACGGCAACGGCGAACTCGCGGATCTTCTCGCGGCCTACGGAGTAGGGAGCGTCGGCCGGATATGACCGGCCCTCGAAATCAGCGTTCGCCACGTCGGTGTGAGCCTGCTACGAGGCTCAGCGGGTCTCGCGGTGCGACGTGTGCTTGCCGCAGCGCGGGCAGAACTTCGCCAGCTCCAGGCGGTCCGGGTCGTTACGCCGGTTCTTCTTCGTGATGTAGTTCCGCTCCTTGCAGTCCACGCACGCCAGCGTGATCTTCGGGCGGACATCCGCGCTCTTGCTTGCCATGGCTCTCACCTCCGCGCCTCGAGAGGGAGGCGCCATGTGTCTTCTCGTCGTCCGGCACAGGAAGCCGGACGGATGTACTTGCTTTGGTAGCGAGGGCGGGGCTCGAACCCGCGACCTCACGATTATGAGTCGTGCGCTCTGACCAGCTGAGCTACCCCGCCGCGCGTGACTGAACGCGAGGCCGTCCGCCGTTGCTCCTCACCGGCGAACCGGTGGGGTGGGCGGACGACCCCGCGTCGATCACAGAGCCCCGAAAGGGAATCGAACCCTTGACCTTCTCCTTACCATGGAGACGCTCTGCCGACTGAGCTATCGGGGCGGCGAGGAAGACTCTACATGCCCTCCGGCCTGGCGTGAAATCGAATCCGGTGTGAGGTGCGCCGCGCGGGTCACGAGCCCCGCGCGGACCTGGTTTCAGCGCTGCGGTGGGGCCAGCTGCGGCACGAGGACGACGGTCCGGCTACGGATGGTGGCGTCGGCGATCGCCTGGAGCATGAGCATGCCAGGGACGTGCGAGCGCACCTGGTCCACCGTGTCGACGACGCCGCGCGCAACAAGGGTCTCCCCCGCCGCGGTGTACGCCCTGTACAGCGTTTCCCGCTCCTCGGCGGCAAGGTCCCGGTGCAGCTCCTCGAGGCTGGTGCGGTGCCGGGTCAGCGCGGACTCGGCGACTGCTTCGCGCTGCGTGGAGACGTCGTCGACCTGGCGCTCGACGGCACTGTGCTCCGCCGTTCCCAGACGGAGCCACGTCACCGTGACCAGCGCGGACACTGCACAGCAGACCCCGGCGAGCACGAGGTTCACGCCGAGCGAGGTACGTGCCGCCCCCGGAAGCTCCGAGAAGGTGATGAAGAAGAGCGGAGCCGCCGCCGCGGCGGTGGCAAAGCCCGAGAGCAACCACGAACGCTGGACGAGACCTCTCGTGGCCGGGGCCGAGCGCCGGACCGGGAGCAGCGCCATCAGTACACCGACGGTCCCGACCGCGAGGAACGCTGACGACCACGGGAGGACGGCGACCATGTCGAAGTCGGCTCGGCTGAAGAAGAACGCGAACGCACCACCGATGCCGAGCGCGCCGAGCACGGTGCCGACGGTACGCCGCGGGGAACGGAGATCGGCCACCGCGGGATCCACGCGGCGAGTCCGAGCGTCGATCTCCGACCGCGCGTCCTGGACCTCGGCGTGGAAGTCGCCCACGACGGTGTCGACCGCGGCCGCGTAGCCGGGCAACCCTCGCAGCACCTGTCGATCCAGCTCCGCGGTCCGCCGCCAGAACGCCGTCGGCGAGATCTCCTGGGCCCAGTGCTGGGCGAAACGGCTCGACCACATGTTCTCCACGGCGGAAGTCTGCCAGCGATCCGAACCGGCCAGCGGACAACGAACTAGGGCGTGACCAGCGTTTCCGCTGATCACGCCCTAGTTGTCACGTGGCTGGTGAGGGATTCGAACCCCCGAAGGCTGAGCCGTCTGATTTACAGTCAGATCCCTTTGGCCGCTCGGGCAACCAGCCGTGAACGGTGCCAACCATAGCGCCCCACCAGCCCTCGCGAGAAATCGAAAACGGGCCCGGCCAGGTGACGAGCCCCACAGCCCATCCGGGACCCGGGCGGGGGCGCGAGATCTATCGTGACGCAGTGACACAACAACAGGATCGCTGGGGTCTCCCCCTCGGCATCGGCGCCTACCTGCTCTGGGGCGGGATGCCGCTGTTCTTCCCGCTGCTCCAGCCGGCGGGTCCCCTGGAGATCGTGGCCCACCGCATCGTGTGGAGCCTGCTCTTCTGCCTGATCGCCCTCGCGGCCCTGCGTCAGCTCGGCGACTTCCGCGCCGCCCTGCGGTCCCCGCGCATCCTGGGCACGTTCGCCGTGGCGGCGGCCCTGATCGTCGTCAACTGGGTGGTGTACGTGTACGCCGTGCTCAGTGACCGGGTGCTCGACGCCGCCCTGGGCTACTTCATCAACCCCATCATCACGGTGCTGCTCGGTGTGCTGGTGCTGCGCGAGCGGCTCCGGCCCATGCAGTGGGTCGCGATCGGCTTCGGTGCCGCGTCGGTCGTGGTGCTCTCCACCGGGCTCGGCGGGCTGCCGTGGATCTCGCTCTGCCTCGCGCTCTCCTTCGGCCTGTACGGGCTGGTGAAGAACCGGGTGGGCCGGACGGTCGCCGCGCTGCCCGGCCTGGCCGTCGAGACGACGGTCGCCACCCCGTTCGCGCTCGCCTACCTCGTGTGGCTCGGCAGCTCGGGCACGTTCGTCACCGAGGGCACCGGGCACGTGCTGCTGCTCATGTCGGCCGGCATCGTGACCGCGCTGCCCCTGCTCCTGTTCGGCGCCGCCGCCCGGCGGCTGCCCCTGTCCGTCGTCGGCATGCTGCAGTACCTCGCGCCAGTGCTGCAGTTCCTGGTGGGTCTGCTCGTCTTCGGGGAGCACATGCCGCCCGCACGGTGGGCCGGGTTCGCCCTGGTGTGGCTCGCCCTGATCCTGCTCACGGTCGACGGCGTCCGCCAGGCCCGCCGGGCGCCCCGGCTGGGGCTGGACTGACCCGGCGAGCCGGGCAGGTCACCAGGTGCCCGGCACCTGGCGGGTGGTCACGTTGAGGCGGTTGTAGAGGTTGGTGACACCGATGTGCAGGACGAGCGCCGCGAGCGCCTGCTCGTCCCAGTGCTCGGCGGCGCGGTCCCAGACGGCGTCCGGCACCCCCTCGGGGCTGTCGGCCAGGCGGGTCATGGCCTCGGCGAGCTCGATCGCCGCGCACTCGGCCTCGCTGAGGTAGGGGGACTCGCGCCAGGCCGCGACGGACGCCAGGCGGTCCTCCGACTCCCCGGCCTTGCGCGCCTGCCGCATCCCGTACTCGATGCACCAGCCGCAGCCGTTGATCTGGCTGACGCGCAGGTGCACCACCTCGAGCGTGGACCCGGGAACGCCCTGCCCATGGGCGAGCTTGCCCAGCTCGGCCAGTGCCTTCACCCCGCCCGGCACGACCAGCGCCGGGTTCTTGGCGCGGGCCGTCACGGTCCGCAGGTGGGGCGTGCCGGACGCCTCGAGGTCGAGGTGCTGGGTCGGGTCCGGGGCGGTGGTCTCGGTGGTCATCGCGATCCTCTCGTCACGGCCGGCGGTCCGGCCTGTCACACCAGCGCCCTGCGCGCCGTCACACCCTCGACGCCCCCGAGACCGAGGATGTGACAGATGACCCCCGACGAACTTGCGCTCACCTTCGAGCAGCACCGGCCCCGCCTGCGGGCGGTGGCCTACCGGATGCTCGGCAACCCCGACGACGCCGACGACGCGCTCCAGGAGGCCTGGCTGCGCCTGAACCGGACCGGCGACGCGGGGATCGACAACCTGGCCGCGTGGCTGACGACGGTCACCGGCCGGATCTGCCTCGACATCCTCCGCTCCCGGTCGACCCGCCGCGAGGACCCGCTGCCGACCGGCCGGCCCGACGACACCGCGCCGGAGATCCTGGACGACGAGTCCCCCGACCCGGTCCGCGAGGCCGAGCTGGCCGACGTCGTCGGGGTGGCGATGCAGGTGGTGCTGGAGAGCCTCGATCCCGCCGAGCGCCTGGCGTTCGTGCTGCACGACCTGTTCGCCGTGCCGTACGAGCAGATCGCGCCCGTGCTGGGCCGGTCCGTCGCGGCGGCCCGCCAGCTCGCGAGCCGCGGCCGGCGCCGGGTGCAGTCGGGCCCCGGGGCGCAGCGCGCCGCGAGGGAGGACGCGGGGGACGACGGCGGCCCGCGCGCCGGCACCGCGGGCCGCACCGACCGGCAGGTGGTCGAGGCGTTCCTCCTGGCCTCCCGCACAGGCGACCTGGCGGGCCTGCTGGCGCTGCTCGCGCCGGACGTGGTGCTGCGTGCCGACCAGGCCGCGGTCGCGTCGGCGGCCGAGGCCGCGGACCGGGGCGCACCCCTGCTGGCCCGCGAGGTGCGCGGGGCGGCGGCCGTGGCCGAGGCGTTCCGCGGCCGGGCAGGCGGGGCGGTGCCCGCACTCATCGACGGCTCCGTCGGGTTCGCGTACGCGCCGGGCGGCACGCCGCGCGGCCTGTTCGCGGTGGTCGTGCACGACGGGCAGATCGCGGCGGTCGACATGATGGGCGACCCGGCCACGGTCGCCGGGACGCACGTCCTGCTGCTCGGCTGAGCCGGAGGTGCAGCGCCGGGTGGGGCCGAGGAACGAGGCACCCGCCCGGAGCGGAACCGCAGGCTCAGCCGACCGACGAACAGGGCCTGCGGGCCTGACCTGGCAGGGTGTGCGCATGGACTCTCCTCGCACCGTGGTGGCCGGGCCCGCGACCTGGAACACGATGGTCCGGCTCGACCACCTGCCCGACCCGCGGCCGCACACCCTGTTCGCCCGCGGGTCGGTCCGCACCCTGGGCGGGACGAGCGCCGGCAAGGCCCTGCACCTGGCGGATCTCGGTGTGGCGAGCACGCTCGCCACCGACGTCGGGACGGATCCGGAGGCCGGGCTGATCCTGGCGGCGCTCGGGCACGCGCGCGGCGCGGAGGTGCTCGCGCGGCGGGTGGCCGGGCCGTCCGAGCAGCACCTGAACCTGATGACCGACGCCGGCGAGCGCCTCTCGATCTACCTCGCGGTGCCCGAGGCCTCGCCGGAGCCCGACCCCACGGCGGTCGCACGCGTGACGGCGGCGGAGCACGTGGTGCTGGACCTGGGCGCCGTCGGGCAGGGACTGCTGCCGGCCGCCGTGGCGAGCGGCGCCACGCTCTGGACCGACCTGCACGACTACGACGGCGTGACCGAGTTCCACCGGCCGTTCGCCGACGCGTGCTCGTACATCTTTCTCAACGACGACGGCACGGACGACCACCGCGCCCTCATGACGGCGCTGCTGGAGCGGGGCGCGAGCACCGTGGTGTGCACGCTCGGCGCCCGCGGGGCCGTGGCGTGCACCGCGGAGGGCTGGTTCGAGACGCCGGCGGAGCCCGCCGAGGTGCTGGACACCAACGGCGCCGGCGACGCGTTCTTCGCCGGATTCCTCGCGGCGCACCTCGCCGGGTCGGGAACGGCGGAGTGCCTCCGGTCGGGGGCGCACCAGGCGACCCGCGCCCTGGGCACCCACCACCTGAGCCCTCTGCTGGACGTGGAGCCGGTCGAGAAGGCCTAGACCCGCTGGTCGCCCGCGGCGCGGGCGAGCACGGTCGCCAGCTCCTCGGCGACGCCGTCGGCGTCGTGGTGCCCGACGACGGCGTCCGCGCAGGCCAGCACGTCCGCGTGGGCGTTGGCCACCGCGATGCCGCGCCCCGCCCAGGTGAGCATCGGCAGGTCGTTGGGCATGTCGCCGAAGGCCCAGACGTCGGCGGCGTCGACGCCGAGGCGCGTGCACCAGCGGGCCAGGGCGGCGGCCTTGTCGACGCCGGGCGGCATGAGCTCGGCGAGGCCGACGGCGCCCGAGTACGCCAGGTGCGCGTACTCCCCCACGGCGGCGCGCACCGCCGTGAAGAACTCCTCCTGCGCCAGCCGGATGTCCTCCGGCGGGTCCAGGAGGATGCCCGGCGGCGGTATGCGCGCGGGGTCGAGCGCGAGGATCTTGGACACCGGGCCGCGAGCGCCGACCGCGCCCAGCGTCTCCTCGACCGGCACCGACCACAGGCCGGGGTCCAGCGCGGGCTCGCGCTTCGGGTAGGCCGGGTCGAACGTGACGCCGTCGGGCCGCTCGAAGGCGAGCGCGGCGTGCGGCAGCGCGGTGCGGATGCCGCCGACGACGGCGCGGACGGCGTCGTCGTCGAACCCGCAGGTCTCCAGGGTCTCGCCGGAGGCGAGGTCCAGCACGCACGCCCCGCCGATGCAGATGACGCGGCCGTGACCGCCCACGGTGTCGGCGAGGTGGTCGAGCCAGCGCGGCGGTCGGGCGGTCACGAAGACCACCTCGACCCCCGCGGCGTCCAGGTCCGCGAGGACCTGGCGGGTGCGGTCGGAGACCTTGCCGTCGCTCCGCAGGAGGGTGCCGTCGAGGTCGGTGGCGACGACCCGGGGCAGGGCGGTCATCGCTCGGTCCGGATGCCGGCGGCGGGGAGGATGACCTGGTCGATGTTCTCGACGAGGAAGTCGCGGTCGACCGGCCGGCCCAGCATGAGCACGCTGTAGGCGACCAGGGCCGGGCCGATGATGCAGAGCTTCTCGACGTCGACGTCGGCCGGGATCTCGCCGCGGTCGATCGCGCGCTGGAAGAAGATGCGGTTGACCGTGGCGCGCGGCTCGACGAGGGCCTCCTGGGCGGCGGCGGCGAGCTCGGGGCTGCGGGCGATCATGGACACGATCCCGGCCATCACCTTGAGCTTGCGCTCGCCGTCCCGGATGCTCGGCGTCCGGATCATCGCCACGAGGTCCCCGCGCAGCGTGCCGGTGTCCGGCAGGTCGTCGAGGTCGATCTCGCTCGACTTCATGCAGGCCACGGCGTCGAGCACGAGCTCGGCCTTGGACGACCACCTGCGGTAGACGGTCGCCTTCCCGGCCTTGGCCCGCGTGGCGACCATGTCGATGGTCATGCCGTCGTAGCCGGACTCGGACAGCACGTCGAGCGCGGCGTCCATGATCTCGGGGTCGCGGGTGTGGTCCCTCTTGCGTCCGAGACGGGGCTTCGCCTCGGTCTGGTCGACCTGCGTCATCGCCGTCGTCCTCCTCTCTGCACTGTCCGACCTTACCCGCGGGTTAATACTGAACCAACGGTATCCGGAACTCGTTAGTTCCGTATATGCTGCGAACCATGTCCCAGACTTCAACCCCCGCGACGGACAGTCGTCGCTGGATCACGCTCGTCGTGGTCGGGCTCGCCCAGCTCATGGTCGTGCTCGACGCGACCGTCGTGAACATCGCTCTCCCCTCGGCCCAGGCCGACCTCGGCTTCTCCGACGGTCAGCGCCAGTGGGTCATCACCGCGTACTCCCTCACCTTCGCGAGCCTCCTCCTGCTCGGCGGCCGCCTCTCCGACCTCATCGGCCGCAAGCGCACCTTCGTGATCGGCCTCGTGGGCTTCGCCCTCGCCTCGGCGCTGGGCGGCGCCGCGGGCACCTTCGACCTGCTCGTGGCCGCCCGCGCGCTGCAGGGGGCGTTCGGCGCCCTGCTCGCCCCCACCGCGCTGGCCGTGCTGACCACGACCTTCACGGTGCCGCGGGAGCGCGCCCGCGCGTTCGGCGTGTTCGGCGCCATCGCCGGGGCCGGCGGCGCCGTCGGGCTGCTGCTGGGCGGCGTCCTGACGGAGTCGCTCGACTGGCGCTGGAACCTCTACATCAACGTGCTCATCGCCGCGGTCGCCCTGGTCGGCGCCTTCGTCTTCATCCCGCGGGTCGCCCGCAGCGGCCCGCGGCCGCGGCTGGACGTACCCGGCACGCTGCTCGTCTCGGGCGCGCTGTTCGGCCTGGTCTACGGCTTCTCGAACGCCGAGACCGGCGGCTGGGACGCACCCCTGACGTGGGGCATGCTGACCGCCGCCGGCGTGCTGCTGGTCGCGTTCGTCGGCTGGCAGACGCGCGCCACGCACCCGCTCCTGCCGCTGTCGATCGTGCTCGACCGCAACCGCGGTGCGGCGTACCTCTCGGTGCTGATCGCCGGCGCGGGGATGTTCGGCATCTTCCTGTTCGTCACCTACTACCTGCAGCTCACGCTCGGGTACACGCCGATCCGCACGGGCCTCGCGTTCCTGCCGATGATCGCCATGCTGGTGCTCGCCGCGCAGCTCGGCACCAACCTGCTCGTGCCCCGCTTCGGGCCCAAGCTCCTGGTGCCGATCGGCATGACGCTGGGCGCGATCGGCATGATCGACCTCACGTTCCTGGACGCCTCGAGCACCTACGCCACGAACGTCCTGCCGGGCCTGATGGTCATCGGCTTCGCGATGGGCACGATCATGCCCGCGTCGATGCAGACCGCCACGCTGGGCGTGGACCGGGAGTTCGCCGGCGTCGCGTCGGCCATGGTCAACACGAGCCAGCAGGTCGGTGGCTCCATCGGCACCGCGCTGCTCAACACCCTGGCCGCCACCGCGGCGGCCGACTACCTCGCCGCGCACGCACCGGTGACCGCGGCGGTGGGCGCGCAGGCGGCGATCGAGAGCTACTCCACCGCGTACTGGTGGGGCGCCGGGTTCTTCGCCGTGGGCGCCGTGCTGTCGGCCCTGCTGTTCCGGCGCCGCGGGCAGGGGCTCTCGCTCACGGACGCGGCTCCCGGCACCGCGTCGGCGTCCGGCTCGAACGACGCCGACCGCGTCGTGGAGCCGGTGGGCATCGCCTGACCGGACCGGGTCACCGTCACGGGTTGGCGTACATCGTGACGGTGACCCGGTCGAACCGCAGGTCAGCAAGGTCCTGGCGCAACATCGTCCAGTAGACGGTGGCCATCGGGAGCCCCTCCCACTGCGCCAGGAGCACACGGTCCGGCCCGGCGGCGGGATCGCCCCAGTCCTCGTGGTCCCAGGCGTGCCCACCGACCTGCAGGGTGCGGACGTCCCACAGGAGCTCGTCGTCCTCCGTGTATCCCGTGGCCTCCCACACCTCCCGCAGATCGGCCGCACGACGGTGCCGGGCCAGGAGATCGGCGCCGAAGGCGTGCCGGGGCAGTGTCACGTCGTGCGCCAGGCGCAGTGCGCCCTCCCCGCGGAGGTCGGCGTCCAGCTCCTCGGGCGAGTCGTACTCGTACGGCTCGTAGTCGGGTGCGGTCGCGCGCTCCTCGACGGGTGCGCCGGCCGGCACGTAGAGGGCGCCACCCGCGAGGCCGATCTCCAGGTCAGGGTTGGCGAACAGCAGGATGTGGCCGTCCGGCGGCAGGGGCAGGTCCGTCGCCCCCTCCGGGATCGCGGCCAGGTCGAGGGTCGCGATGAGCTGGTGGTCGGCGTGCCGGACGCCACCGTCCGGCCCGGCGAGCTCGTACGGGTCGGACGGCGTCGCCACGTCGGGCGGCAGCAGCAACGGCCCGCCGAGCCGCGCGACGACCGGTCCCTCGCCGTCGGGCACCAGGACGACGCACGGCAGGGCCAGGTCCAGCCACCGTTCCGTCTCCACCGCGGGAATCCCGGCCTCGGCGGCCGCGCCCCGGAACCGCTCCAGCCGGTCGAGCGCACGGGCCGCTCCGGGCGCCTCTCGTCGTACCTCGTGCATGGTGTCCGGCCCCTCGTGACATGCCGGCGGGTGGCTGCGGGGATCCCGGCAGCCACCCGTCGGCCGGTGCTCAGCGGTAGTTCGTGGACCGCAGTTCGGACATCCGGCACGGTGTGGGGAGAGCGACGACGGCCGGGGACGTTGGAATTCCAGCGTTCCCGGCCGTTGGTCGTGTTGGGGTCGGATGGGCTGGTGCGGACGTCTTGCGGACTATCTGCGGACTGGCACTGGCCTCGATATCCCCGCACCGCGCAGTACTAACCCTTGCTCGCGATGGCTACACACGGCATAGGCCAGCCCCGTCGCCGGGGAGTGATCGGATCGCTGACGGCGGATGGAGAGAGGAGGCACCACTCATAGGAGCGCTGCACGGCTAAGCCGACGCGGCTCAATCGACGCCGGGTACCGTCACCACGTCGCAGCCATCGATCCACCGTGCCAGCGTCGAAAGCGTCGCCAGTTGTTCGAGCGCCTCTTGTCGGGGCAGGTCGTTGGCCCCGTGCGTAGTTGGGTTCCGGATCGCGAGGAAGCACCCGAGAGCGAACGAGAAGATGCCCTCGCGCATCGCCTTTACCGTGAGGTTGTCGTCTTTTCCAGGCCAGCGCAACCGAGGCTTGCCCACCTCGGGCGGCCGGGTCGGCGTTAGTGTCTCGCGGATCAATGCCGCGTCCGACACGTCGTGCCGCCCCACCTTGTCTTGGATCTCCGCGTTGATGAATGTGGCGGCACGTTGGACGGCGGCGCTGTAGTGGCCGTCTCTCCACAACCTCGACGCCGCGCCCCACACCACCGGGTGCATGGCGTCAGCAGGCATCCGCGGCGCGTCTGTACCGAGCCGGGCTGCGGTCTCTGCCATCGTGTCGATCTTGCCGATCGCAGCCTGGATAGTCCGTATCCCCTGCGCGACCGAGACGAGTTGATGGCGACCACCTACGCGTGGCTCAAGGAGGATCACGTCCGCGTCGTTTCCATTAAGACGCCGCAGGATCGATGTCGCCTGCGCCTGCCGCTCCCACAGGGCATCGAGGTGCTCGCCAGGAGGGGCCAGCGCGTTGCTGTTCATCGAACTCGCCAGGCGGGCAGTGTTCAACCACTTGACTAGCACCTCCCGCGACCACTGCCAATCGGTCTCGCCGCTGGTCTCCACCACAGTGGTAATGCTCTCAGCAGACCCCGTCGCACCACGCCAACGACACGAGCTGGCGGCGCAGGTGCTCGCGTGAACTGCCGTCGAGCTCGGGTGATCTTGGTCGCTCGCCTTTCTCGTCGCCGGGATACATGGCACGGTCGAAAGCATGGAATTCCAAGCCGCCCGGCAGTACATCTTGGACCTGCTCCCACGCATCCGACGCTGCCCAGGCTGGGACCACATACCCGCCGACGAACTACCAAGCTGGTACCTGAACTCGCTATCGTCCGTGGCGCTGCTCGCCCAGCTTGCCGACGTCGAGCACGTGACCGGCAACCTCGCCGACGATGCTGGGGAGGTGCACCTGTACACCAAGCACACCGTCATCACTCTCGCCGTGACCGAGCTAGAGACCGACAGGCCCAATGCCGTCGTGACCGCTTACCCGCGCTCTGGACTGGCATCCATCAAGGTCGCTTCAGTCGAGTCGATAACCGGCGGGAGGGAGGGCGGGTACTACTGGCCTGGCGCGGTCACCGCCGTGGCACGCTACGCCGACGGCCGAACAGTCAACTTCACTCGCCGCGAAGGCGTCGAGGATGACGCCGTGGCGTTCCTGCCCACGCTCTTGGCGGACCTGTCCCGTTCAACTCACGACCGCACTTCTCACGGCGCACTGCGACCCCAGCGCGTAACGGAACCGGACCGTGACACGGGCACCAGCTAGGGAACCCGCGGACCTCGCGACAGGAGCGCGCTGTTGACAACGCCGGCACCGGGCTTCCATATGGATGCTGTTTCGCTGCCGCTTGAGCCAAACTCACGCCCTTCCCTGCACCGGGCGAATTACCCGACCGTTCATATCGACTTGAACATAACTGCGGGACGGCCAGAGAAAGCCAGTTAGAATCCCCTGGGGCGAACCACAGCCCGTGTCAATCTCGGCCGCATACTCGGACAGACGCGGTGTGGAACCCACATAAACGTGCGCTGAAACAGAAAACAGGTCGCCAATCGCAACGGCCTTGTGTGAGGCAACGACATCATTCGCCAGATATCGCTCCGGCAGTTTCCTAAGGAACTCAACATGCTCCAGCGGAACCGATGCCCGAAGGCTATCAGCCACGTGTGGCCCAACGTCTCCCCCAACGTATGACCTGATCGTCGGCGCGCCAGACATCCGAAGAAGAGGCCTGACGTCCCCAGAATCAAGACAGTCTAGGAGTGCGGACTCGTGGTTTCCTCTAAGGGCAACAACACGATCGTCGCTATCTAAGGAAATCAAGTAGTTGATTACCGCAGGGCCATCGGCCCCCTTATTTATGTAGTCCCCGAGAAGGACAATCTCATTCACGCCGGCCTCGCTCAATACTCCTATCATCGACTGCAGAGCCGGCAAGCACCCATGGACGTCGCCGATGAAGGCTACAGAGTCGCTCATAGCAGTACCTTCTTGATCTCCGCATAATCGAATTCCAGATTCGAACCACCCAACGCCAGCATTCCCATGGCGAGAAGATCACTGCCACTATCCCACTCATTCACGATGAGCGCCTCTAGTGAGCCATGAGGATTACTAGGTATCGGCCCAACGATTGCTTCCAGACGCAGGCAACATTCCACAAGATCTGCTTCCGTTGCGGTGTAGAGGGGTCTCGAAGCGAGGAGTTCAACCAGCGCCGGGTCACCAAGCTTCTCCGCGAGCTCTCGTACCGAGAAGCATGGATCGCCAGAAGCAATTGCCTGTGCGTACAAGCAGCTTCGTAATAGGTACCTCGCTTCACGAAGCAATCCTGGTAGATATTTTGGCAAGTCATAGCCTTGGGATCCCAGAACCTGTGCCAAATCGCTCGATCTTCTAAAGAGCCGCGCGGTGTCAACGCCACCCATCGAAGACAGGCAGTCAGCCAAGACACCTTCTGGGTCCAGTAAGACGCGTGAGTCACGCGCAAGATGCGCACCAAATAGCGTGCCCGAACCCGACCTCAACTGGGCCTCTGTGTAGAAACTAAGGCTCACGTCCCCACCGTGCACACTTTTCGCGGGTTCGCTCACCAACGCCAATAGATCCAGGTCAGAATCATCTATGTGATCCTGACGTGCGCGACTGCCGTAAACCAGTAGCGCGCGCACCTCCGCAGGGATAAGGTCCAGAGCGGCGTCGATCATTCGATCGGGAACATCGAACGCCTCCAACTGAATGCGCAGAGCGCCGTCCGCTTGAGACCTGCTATCCGTGGGCACGCCTTCGCTCCATCGTCTTGGATGATCCGCATTCCGCAAGATCTGGTTCAGTGTTCAAACTTTTTAATCAGAGCCACTACGACAGGAGGCGCACTGTTGCCCATCTGGACGTTCAGTTCGAGGCTTTTCTTGGCATGCGCAAGCGCAGATTCGCCATCGCCTATCTTAGCGAAGCATTGCGCAAGAACGTTTTCCGCCATAGCCAAACCATAGTCGTTACTCAGTTGCTCATTCAGGACTGCAGACATCCCGGCGTGCTCGATTGCATCCGCATACATTCCCGTTCGCAGGAGCGTTTGCGCACGCAGCAGCTGTGCATTGGCGTGAAGTGGACTAGGAGGTAGTGATTCCAGGATCATAAGAGCCCTCGACGCACGGTTGCCAGCCGATGCGTTGTCGCCCATAGCGACATCGTTGCGGGCGATATTCACCAGAGACTGCGCGACAGAACGGGGGTCGCCGTCGTGCTCTCTCTCACCTAATGCAAGAAGGAATTGTTCGCGTGCCCGCTCGAACTCAGACATTTTCTGGTAGGCCAAGCCAAGGTCATCCCGTATCCTGCAGCGCACTCCCCTCGTGTATTCATCATCTCCCGGGAGTCGCTCCAGTGCTTGCTGCAGACGCTGGGCTGACTTGTAGTGCTCCGACTCCCGGCGTAGGAGCGACGCCTCAGCCGCAAGTACCTCCGCCGCCGTGGGCGAGTTGATTCCCGATTCCAGGAATGGAGCGAGAGCCCGCCGCACAATATCGTGCGCTGCAGCCATCCTCCCTTGCCGAGCAAGTACGCGGGCATAAGCGAGTTTTTCCGGAGATCCGCCAATTTCGGCCGCAGTTTCTAGTTTTGCATTTCCCGCATCCGGGTACCCCAGCTCGACAAGAGCCTCACCCTGCTGCCGCAGATGATCGGCCCCCAGAATGTCACGGCCAGATCTGGGTATTAGCCCTACGTTTCGGGCTTCTTTTTGCGCGACGTTCCCCCAGCCATGAAGCAGCTGTGTAAGCTTCTGTCGAAGCTCAATCGTGGTCGCGATTGTTTCGTACAGCAGAGCATGCCGGGACTGTATTTGTGTTCTGAGATCTTTAATCTCCGGCGCGGCGTCAGGCGCATCCATGAATGCAACCCACACATCTCTCATCGGCCGAGACTTATTGCCGAGATCTAGTAAGGCTGTGAATAGTTCTTCTTCCGTGCCGGACGTGTATTCGAGCGCACCCCCTGGATCACTGCCCCACGATTTCTTGAGTACGGCCAAGAAGAAGTGACATTCATGGATCAGCTTATTTATTGCCTCCTGAGGGCGTTGGGCGGTGCCTCTGACGATCTCCCACCCGACAAGTTCAAAGATGGGGGCACCACTGCCCTTTCTTTCGAGATTTACTTTCTCGACGCAGTCACGCACCACCAAGCGTTCCTCTTGGGCGTCGCTCGGCGACGCTATGAACACGCGGAGCGTTAATGGTGCACTCATGAGGTGAGCCTAGACCGGCTGCGGCAGGTCGCGGTGCCGAGACAGGGTGATTTCTTCTCTGGGAGACGGCACCATTGCCGAACCGCCCATCTTTCAGATCTCAGTTCACGTAAAGCCAGACACACGGGTGCACGGGTCTCCACTTCTCGTGGAGTTGAGGCATACCTGTTCCGCTACGCCACGCCGAAGGCCTGGGCGAGCCCGGCGAATCGGGGTCCACGTCGTCTGGTAGCTCGGTCAAGAAGCGCGCGCATCGTCGTGACGCCTAGGGGTTGGCTGGTCGCCCAGTCTGGGGCGAGGCGGTGGGCCTGGTCGAGGTGGTGCAGCGCGTCGTCGTACCGCCTGGTCTTGAGGGATGCGGACGCTATGTGCAAGGCGGAACCGGCCTCCCAGAACGCGGGGAGCTGACCGGGAACGGACTGCAAGGTGGCGGCCTGGTGGAGCGCCGTTTCGGGGTCGTTGCTCCGCGACCAGTGATCGACTTCTTGAAGCGCTACTGCGCGCGGGCTGAAGATCGCTGCTTCGGTCACGACGCTGGTCATAGTCCTCGCGGCGGCCGACCGCGCCTCGGCCAGCAGGTCGGCCGCACGCTGCACGGCACCAGCCTTGACGGCAGCCGTGGCGGCGTTGAACAGCAGGTTCCCGAACACGGCGGTGCGCACGGGGTCCGCGTCGAGCATCGTGGGCTGGATAGCTTCGGCGGCGTTCGTTGCGACCTGTTCGGCTTCGTCCTCCCGGCCTTGTCGGACCAGGGTCCAGGCGAGGTAGCGCAGGGCGACAGCTTGCTGGAGTTCGGGGTCGTCCGAACTGCGTGCGACGTCGAGCGCTCGTTCTGCCGCGGTCCATGCCAGGTCGTCTTGGCCCAGGCGTCCGGCGATTCCTGCCGCGATGCGGTACGTGGTGGCTAGGAGGCGCCTTCCGGCAGCGGCATCGTCGCCGTGGTTTGTCTCGACCAGTCGCCGGGCGTCAGCGAGCACAGCGGGGAGCAACGCCAGCAGCTCGGTGTGGCGCCCGTCCACGTAGAGCCGCCATACCGCCGTGGTCTGGCGCTCCGCTTCCGTCAGCGACACGGTCTCGGTGTTCTCCGCGAAGTCGGACAGACCCGGGACCAGGCCGCCGCTGGTGATGGCTTGCCGCAGCCGGACCATCTCCGCGTTCGTGGCCAGAGCCGACTGCCTGTTGTCTTCTCCCGTGAGAAGTGTTTGGGCCGAGACGGAGAGGGCTGCTGCTAGGCGGTGAAGAGTGGCCGGGCGGCACGTGGTTCTGGTGCCGCGTTCAATGCGCGCCACCGTGTCGACGCCGACTCCGGCACGTTCCGCGAGCGATTCCTGAGACAGGTCCTTCGCCTTGCGCAAGCGTGCAAGGTTCTCGGCGAGGTCCGTCATGACGTACCCGAGACTGGCACTCCGTCGTCGCACAGGACCGGGGCAAGACCGCTCTTCACAGCGGCGAGCGCGGTCGACAACCTGCGAGTCAGCGGGCGGGTCGTCTTGCCGGTGACTTCGTCCAGCCGGTACAGGCCCACCGAGACGATCTCGGGGTCATCAAGAGACAGCGCCGCCAACTCAAGCTCGCTGATGGGGCCGCCGTCGAAGACCCAGGCGATGCCCTCGGGCATCCCGTCGTCCGTAGCGGCTTCGTGGTCGATGACCAGCGGGCGCATCTGCTGACGCACGAGCCCCAGTTCCTCGGTCAGTTCACGTGAAGCGGCATGCCAGGGCGCCTCACCATCGTCCACGACACCGCCGGGGATGTCCCATTCCGGCTTGTAAGACGGCTCGACAAGGACGACTCGGCCCGCGTCGTCATACAGCAGGACACCCGCGGACATGCGCTTGCGCGGGAGCGAGGCGACGTACTCGTCGAAGGGCAGCAGCTTCACCGTTCGACCATAGCGGCGCGCCCGTGCCAGAACCATGCCTGCCAGGCAGGGTTCACCAGTGCCGACCGACCCAATCCTGCACGAGCGGCCGTGGTGCGAGCGGTGGCGCCGGCGGAGGCTCGTCCTGCGAGTTCACGGGGAACTCGCGAGAGGGGGGCGACCATGCGAACCGCATCGCTACTTACCGACGACGACGATGACCTGCTGCGCGCGATCTCGAATGCCGGAGCCTCCGTCGGCGAGGTCGGCGCGCACCGGATCGAGGTCGTGACCATCACCCGGAACCGCATGTGCCTTCATCCCATCCACCTGGCCGAGGGCGAAGCCATCGCCCGATCACTCGGGCTGGACCTGCCTTTGGATCATCGGATGTTCGTGCCCGGCAACACGCTGTGGACGGGTGAGCGTGACGGCCTGGAGGTCCAGGTGCGCTCGGTCCTACGTCATGCGGTGGCCCGATGAGCACTGCGACAACCACCAGCACTCGCGCCCTGATCGCACTCGACATCGACGGGACCCTAATAGACGGCGAGCAGCGGATACCTACGGGCACGGTCGAGGCCCTCGACCTGGTCCGCGCCGCGGGTCATGAGGTGGTGCTGGCTTCGGGGCGGTCGTTGGCCGGGCTGCTGCCGATCGCGACGAGGCTGGGCCTGACGCACGGGTGGGCGGTGTGCTCCAACGGTTCCCTCACGGTGCGCCTGGACCGGGCCACACCATCCGGGTACGACGTGGTTGAGGCGCGCACTTTCGACCCTGCACCCGTGATTCGCCGAGCCCTCGACGTCGCACCGTCCGTGCGTGTTGCAGTCGAGGAAGTCGGGTGGGGGTGGCGTACCAGCGGCACGTTCGAGCCGGGCGAACTCAACGGTCAGCAGAAGACCCTTCTGCTGGCCGACCTGATGGCTGAACCGGCGACGCGGGTCGCACTCGCCGCGCCGGGCGTTCGCCGGTACACCGACGCCCTGCGGGCCTGCGGGGTCACGGTCGCCCCGCAGGGTCCGGACTGGCTCGACGTCACCGCACCCGGAGTGAACAAGGCCGCCGCCCTCGACGCCGTTCGCGCCCACCTGCGCATCCCGGCTGAGCACACGGTGGCGGTCGGGGACGGCGTCAACGACCTGGACATGCTGGCCTGGGCCGCCCACTCGGTCGCGATGGGGCAGGCGCCCGCGATTGTGCGCAGCGCCGCAAACGAGACCACCGACAGCATCGAGCAAGCCGGGGTCCTGCCCGTACTGGCCTCGCTCGTCCCGCCCGTGGACAGCACGCTGTCACGGCTGGCCGCACAGATCGCTACCGCCGAGCGCACCGCACCGGGACCCGTAGTGCTGCGGGTCTGGCATGGCAGCGGCCCGGACCTCGCCCGATGCGAAACCTGGGCACTCCAGGACGGCCACTGGGTCCGCCATGCACCGATCCCGTCCGGGGTCGGGGTCACGATGCGGGCGATTGAGACCGCCGCCCTGGACGCCGGGATGCCCTACCCACGCGGTGACGAGGGCCGCCGCCGGGCGCAGTGGCGCAGCGTGACCGGTGACGGCCCGGCCGGGTTCGAGCTACCCCTGAGCGGCCTGTAACCCGGTCGCCCCTTGATCTTGCGGCTGGGCAGCCCCCGGACCCCCTGACCACTGCCAGGCCGCGGGCCCGCCCCCGGGCGGGTGCACGTACAGGTACTACCCCCGCACAACGAGGAGGAAGCACATGACCACCACTGCACACGACCTGCGCGAGGGCAGGTCGCTCGTCGACCCGGAACTGTTCCAGAAGCTCACCGAGCGCGTGTCCACCGAGCACGACCACGACCTGGGCATTGCGGCACGCATCGTGGACCAGGCACTCGCGTTTCTGGGCACCACCGCCACCCACCAGGGCCGGCCCCTCTCACCGTCGGACGAGGTCGACCCGGGGTGGCACGAGTTCATCCTGCACACCGTTGACTACGCTGCGTTCTGCGACCAGGTCGCCGGCCGGTTCCTGCACCACGTGCCCACCGACCCCCAGGACCCGTCCGCTCACGGCGAGGGCGCTCACGAGAGCCTCCAGTACACCGTGGACGCCATCGCCACCGCAGGGTTCTGGGTCGACCCCGACCTGTGGCCGTCCGCGGAGGCCGGCAAGTGCTCGCAGTGCCACTCGGGCTGCTCCAGCTCGCCCGCCTGACACGAACGGAGACCACACATGAACCGCCGATCGTGGGTCGATCTGCCCGACGACGTCCGCCACGCCGTCCAGGAACAGTGCGGGCTGGTGCTTCGTACCGAGGTGCCGGAGGCCGGGCGGAACTCGGCGTTCGCCGCGTTCCTGCACACCGCCGACGGCACGGTGTTTTGCAAGGGCATCCCGACCGGCGATCGGCTGTTCAACGCCCACCGGCACGAGGTCCACGTCAACACCCACCTGCGGGAACTCACCACAAACGTCCCGCGCCTGCTGTGGACCGTGGAAGCCGGGGGCTGGCTGCTGGCCGGGTACGAGACCGTACCCGGCCAGCAACGCCGACTTCTCGCCCGGCTCTGCCGACATCCCTCAGGTCGTCGATGCGCTGTCCCTGCTGGCCCAGGAACTGATCCCGAGCCCGGTCCCGGATGTAGCACCGCTCAGCCGCAAGTACGCGCGCCTCGCCGGGTGGCAGTGGCTCGCGGACAACCACGCCGACGAGCTCGACCCCTGGGAGAAACAGCACCTCGACCAGCTGATCCAAAATGACGCCGACGTCCCGGCTGCACTGGTCGGCGAGAGTCTGGTCCACGCCGACGTCCACGAACTCAACCTCCTCGTGGACGACAACCGCGTGAACGTCATCGACTGGGCCTGGTCCCGAACCGGTCCCGTCTGGATCGACGCTGCCCTGCTCGTGGTCCGACTCGTCGCTGCCGGACACCAGCCCGGCGAAGCGGAACGCCTCGTGTCCGGCACCTGGGGCATCCAGCACTCCACCGCCGAACCCGTCACGGTCTTCGCTACGACCACCTACGGGCAGTGGCGCCGCTTCGCTATCGAGTTCCCCAGCACCCACCGCGACGCACCACTTCGGGGAGCGCGATTGTGGGCCAGGTACCGGCTCCCCTGAGGTAGCCATCCTTGGCTTCCGACCAGAGCCCCGGCCAATCGTCTGGGAGTGGATCTTGCGTCCCGCAACGCCCATCATCTACTCCCCGACGCATCATTGGACGAGCGGCAAGGTCGATACTTGGTCAGACTATCCGAGCTCCGGAAACGCTTCATACTTGTGTCGACGGTTATCAAACGCTGGCTTCGTTCCTTCTAGAACGTCAAGCGCAAAACGCGCCACGTCTATTTCTGAGATGCTGCCGCTTTCGAGGGTGAATCTCTGATCCACAACCTTGCAATGAATGATCTGATCCGCATCGCCCACAACAGCCAGGTTCGCGTTATGCGTTACCACAATCGTTTGCCGCCTCCCGGCCGCCTCGTGAATAGCTGGCACTAGCTTGGAAGCAATTGTAGCGTTGTCAAGGTTCTCTTCGGGTTGATCGAGCAGCAAAGGCGTCGTCCTGCGGTCCACTACTAGATAGAACAGCGCCAAGATGAGTCCGCGCTGGCCGGGCGATAGTTGCGAGAGTGGAAGACCTTCGCCAATTAGTCCAAATCGAACCTCCAGCCACGAAAGGCCCAACGTGTCGATCAAAAAATCCTGCAACGACGTTGCCTTCCGCAACGCGGAGGCTGGGTCCCTAAATGAACCGTCCAGTTCGCCGCGCTCATGCTCCAATCTGGAGAGAAGCTCCTCCAGTTGAGGGGCGAGTTGCGACCAGCTCGTGTCCTCAATTCTTCGAGGAAGGTCGTTTAGCCAATCAAGAAAGTCGGTGTTCCGACGCCCATCGAGAGCGACCGACATACTTTGCCAAGACGGCAGAACTCGAAGCTCAGCATTGAATTCGAGCCCAGCGTTCTTGACCACATCGGAGTGTTCAATGAAACGAGAAGCAGGCTCGTACAGCCCCTCCACCGCGCGTAGTCGCGCCACCAAAGCCGAGTGGATCTGACGCGCGTGCTCCACAATACGCGTCCGATGCCGCTCCATTTCGTGCGGCGCCTGGGTTATGCGCTCGCGAAGTTCCTCAAGTCCGCTGAGCGATTCCTCGTCGCCTAGGTCCCCTATAAGACTGTGCAAGCGTTCTTCTGACTGGAGCACCCTTTGCCGGGCGCGCTCACGGGCGCTATCGGCCAATGCAAGCTCGTCCGCGTTCTTTTCTCGCTCCAAGTCCTGGGCCGTCACCTGGGAAAGAAGTGATCCGTGCTCTGCCTTCAAAGCATCGCGCTCCCTAAGGGCCGCGTCCCTCCACGCATCCTTCCGCTCATGATCAATCTCAAATGTTATGAATGGTCGACTGTCTCCAATTAGAGATTTTGCTCGGGCGTTAAGATCGACCACCGTTGCACGGATCGCGTCTGCATCCTGGAGTATCAAATCCATATCGGACAATTCCTGCTGCTTTCGCGCCTGATTGCGCTCGTTCTCGGATCGCTTCTCCACTAGTTTCGCATGCGCGAGAGCTATTTCGGTTGAGCGCAACTTCAGAGCAGCGAGCCTAGCGTCATCCCTGCCTGCGGAATCGATCTCACCAAGAGCTGCCCTGTCTTCATCGAGGGATCGTTGGGCATCCGCCACTTCTTCTTTCTTCAGTTCGATGCGACCATCGATCTCATCGATCCTATTGCCCGCCCTGAAAGCGGCTGCATCGGCGTAATTACTCACCAACTCTCGCAAGTCATCACGTAGGCGATCAACGTCGCCCTGCGCTGCGCGAGTCTTCTGGTTCAAGAGTGCGTCGAACGTCTTTTCGCCTGCGCGCTCCTCTTCAGCAATGTGAGTAAAAAGTACTGTCCTCAGTTCACGTTCAAATTCGTCAGCTTCGCCAACGACAGCATCTGTGTTGCACACACGTTCAACAAAGGCCTGCGGCAGATACTCGACTGAAACGGGAGCGGCGCGATCGTGCCCTTCGTGTAAGTTCACGCGACGGATCTTGCCAGTCTCCCAGCGAATCTCTGATTGGTAGTCCCTGGCAGATTTTCGACCAGCCGGACCAAGGAATCTACTTGGATTCAGAAATGCGAACTCGTTATTCCGCGAAGAGTTGCCGGCCAGTGCGATACAGTCAAGGAGAGCGGACTTGCCTTGCCCCTTGTTTCCGACTACGGCGATGAAACCAGAATTAATCGGAATCGAGTAATCGAACAACTTGCGATCTTCTCGATCCGACCGCACCTCTACTGAGGATATGAATCGCTCTGGGTTTCTGCGGACACGAGCCAGGGCTGGAGGCTCCAGGCCCACGTATACGCGACGGTCAAATTCTGCCAGAGCGTGCGCGAGACCAGCGAATGTTGGCGTCGCATTCATCCATGTTTGACACGCGCCAAGTCGCATCTTCTGGTCCGAATCCGAGAAATAGTGCGCGTCACTACAATCGATGAGTCTGTGGGTTATATTCGACTCCCGCAGTTTCTCCACCTGCCCCGACCACGTCGACACGTCTTCGAACGCAGTGAAAATCAGGTTGGCTGAGTTGATTACTGTCTTTTTGGCGGCGATCGACTGCTCGTTCCACTTGATCGCGGCCCACTCAGTCTTACCCATGCCGATAAGCGTGCGCCCTCGAAAGTAGGTCGATTCGAGAATTTTCTGGACGCTTGAAAGCGACACGTTGAGGTTGTTGAAGCCCTCCATCAGATCTGGGCCGTACTGATCTTTACGGTCGTCCGGCACAGACGCTTTAATTTTTCGTCCTAGATCTGCGAGGGCGCCATGCGTAACGACACCTTCCCATTCCAGCGACTCAGCTTCTGGCGAAAGCTTAATTTTTGAGGTCAGAGCGCTGACGAACTGCGCCTCAATCACCTCAGCGGAAATTTCAGGATCGAAGATGACATGAAGATTTACGCGTGAGAGGTTCCCTGCCGTGCCACCAAACTGGTCGAGCCGCATTTCAACGACAGGGAATACTTCGTCTAGATTTTTCAAGCGGCCTTCTTGGCGGGCAGCGATTACTCGTTTGTACCCATCGAGAAACCAGTAATCGTTGATTCCGATCACACGAATATCTCGCGGCAATGCTTCCAACTCGTCAATGAATTTTTCCCATGCGTCACCCGCCTCGCCTCCGTAGCCGTTTACGATGGATGCAGGCGTATGTACGTGAAGGTCCCATATCCGCCAGGCCGTTCCGCGGCGCACTTCTGCCGAAGCCGAATCCGACATACTACTGGTCCTCTCCATCACGAAGTAGCGCAGACTAGACCGCACAGCCAAAGTGGCGCGCTGTGCCGTGACTTTCATGCAAGGGACTACACACAGCGACACGATGCGGGAGTGAAGCCTTCCAATCCCTTAGGATGAAGGCCGTATCGCACTGGCACTGTACTGCGCGAACGGGACGAATGCCCTGTCTCGGCGCGATATCCTTGAGACTCACCCGGGTGAAGATCTTCGCATCAATAGCGTCATTGATGCACGTGGCGTGGGAACCGATCCAGGCGACGAGCGATCCCCAGGTTCAGCTTTCCGCCAACCTACAGTGTCGGCATCCCTGGTCGCGTTGCTTGGGCTTCTCTGCTGGCGCTGGGTTCGGCATACGGCAATTGCAGGCCAACTGAGGTCGCTGCGAACTTACGCAGCCGTGCGCGGGCGAGGTCAGCGGCTACATGCTGCGCCGACGTCGTAACTGCCTCGCCGGGCAGGGACTCTGCTGTCACGCCGTACAGGTCCCGGTATGCGGCCATGATCATGGCGGCGGCTCGCCAGTCACGCTCACCCGGACCCTGCGGGCGTGGTGGGAGGTGCCGAACCCAGGGGTCGCGGTCGCGCAGTGCTTGCTCAGCGAGGGTGCGAGCGCGGTGTTCAATGAGTTCGGCACGTCGATCCAGTGCTTCGCGCATGTTGTCCGAGAGCGGGCCCTGCGCCATCGGTATGAGACCGACGATCCGGTTCTGCCAGTCGTTGGCACGTGTAGCGGCGTGCGCCAGTCGGTCGTGCAGGACAGCGGCGACGTCGTCCGCATCGTAGAGGCTCCGGGCAGCGGCGAGACGGGGCAGGAGGCGTTCAACGTTGTGTCCGTCTGCTTCAGCTCGTCGTAGTTCCGCGCACAGCGCTCCGAAGGCGTCGGAGCCCACGACCTCTGCAATGGCGTCACGCCTGAACCCTTCCCCGGCAAGGGTGTGCGCGACCAGGCGTGTCCAGCGAGGTCGTTGGGCATGGTTGGCGATGGTGTCGTACTCGGCCGCGAGCTGCGCGATCGACCCCCAACGGTGTTCCTCGTCGCGACGGGTCTGGTGCGCGGAAGGCTCGGCGCCGACCCGGTGCAAGATGCCCGCGAGGATGGTGCGGGCAGCGTCGAGGTCGGGCCGGTCGGGGTCGAGGTCTGCGCCGATGGTGTGCTGGTGGTTCTGGTTGCGGTCGGGCTGGTCGACGGGCACGAACACCGTGTTCGCGGAGCGGCCCCTGGTGAGGGCGACGTAGAGGTTCTCCCGGCTCATGGTGGAGCTGGCGATGGTGTGCGCGGTGTCCACGGTCAGACCCTGGGCACGGTGTGCGGTGATCGCGTACCCCAGGTCCACCTGCTCAGCCACGTACACAGCGGGCAGGCGGACCATGCCGCCGCTGAGTTGCACGCGACCAGTCTTGCGGGTGTCGGTGTGCGCGTCGGGGCCGATCCGTTGAGCCGTGACCGACCCGTTCTGGTGAACCTGGGTGATCTGCCAACGGTCGCCGTTGCGGACCCATCCGGCGTGCCCGTAGCGCAGGCTGCGGTCATTGCGCCGGGTGACGATCAGGTCCCCGACCGACGCCCGCACCCGCCCGGCGAGGCGCACGCTCTGCCCGTCTGAGACGCGGCCGGTCAGGACGCGTTCGGCGCGGGCTCGGCGGTTGAGGTCGTTCATCGTGTTGTTGTCGGCCACGACGAGCACCGAGGACAGGCCTCGGTCTGTGTCTGCTTTCCAGGCGGCATAGGCAGCGTCGGTCATCTCGTCTGTGGCGCCTGCCCGGATGCGGTCGTGGCCCTGGTAGGTGCTGAGGATGCCGGGGTCGCCCTCGCGCAGTCGCAGAGAGGCGCGCTTCTCCCAGTCGGCGTGGAAGCGGTGCACTTCGGTCAGCGTCGGGACATCCCCGGTGGCACGCGCTCGTTCGCCGGTCAGGAGAGTCAGGGCGCCACCGGTCTCGACGGCGGGGAGCTGGGCGGGGTCGCCGACCAGCAGCACCTTCGCGCCGGCCTGCACGGCGGCCTTCGTGAGGCGGTCCAGGGTGTGCGTGCCGGCGAGGGACGCTTCGTCCACGATCACCAGTTGCCCAGCTTCGAACTGGACGTGGTTGTGCTGGTGGCGGGTGAGCCACATCGCGGTGTTCTCACAGGCGATCCCGAGCTCCGTCCCGAGGACATCGGCGGCAGCGGCGGAGGGCGCCAAGCCGACGACGGTCCCGGGTCCGTGCTGTCCTTCCCACAGGGTGCGCAGTGCGCGCAGGGTGGTGGTCTTCCCGGTCCCGGCCGGGCCGACTAGGAGGTCCAGGCGGCGTCCCGAACCTGCCACCGCTGTGATGGCGTCTGCTTGGGACGCGTCCAGTGCGCCGTCGCGTACCCCGTCGTTCAGGACGATCCGCAGCAGGTCGCCGGGCAGGCGGCGCGCGGTCCGGTCGTCCATGAGGGCGAGAAGGCGCTTCTCGGCGTCCAGGACGGCCTGGGAGGTGAATACCACCGAGTGCTTCGGACGTAGCGTGCTCGACCCGTCCGCGCGCAGCATCGCGACCGGGGTTGGTGCCAGCTCGGGCGGAGTCAACGTGACCGAACCGCCCTCGGCTGCTGCGACGATCCGGGCCACGACCTCGATGCGAGCTTGGTGGGTGGTCATGCGCCAGTGCATGGTCTGGCGTTCGGCTTCGGCCCACAGGTTCCAGTGCTTCCATGTCGCCCGCTTGTCCCCCACTACGCCGAGGACCACGCAGGCCGCCATGTCCACCACCTCTTGGGGGACGTCACCGGCCGCAAACACCCGTCCCGGGTCGGCCAGGGCAGCAGACAGCAAGCCCTGCGCCCACTTCACGGGGTCAGTGCCCAGGATGCGTCCGGCCCGCTCGCGCCACTCGGTGGTCAGGTCTTCCAGAGACTTGATGGTCTTGGGCGGGCGGGTCCGCAGATTGGCTTGCTCCCGCAGGCGGTTGATCGTGCCCAGTGACGGGGCGTGCCCGTGCTTCTCCCGGTACTCGTTGATGAGCTGGTCCGCGCAGTGCTCGATCTCCGCCGACCGGTTGGAGAACTCCTCGATCAGCTCGTCGCTCACGCCGACGATCTCCATGCGCGGGCTGCGGTCTTTGCCGCGCAGACGGCGTTCCCAGTTGATGCCGAGGGCGGCGGTAAGGCGGTCGGCCAGGACGGCGTTGTAGTGCTCGCTGAACGCGACGTTCGCGTTGAACAGCGCCCGCGAGTCCAGGGTGCGCCACTTGCCATCGATCAGGGCACGGACCTTGTTCGCGATCACGACGTGGGTGTGTAGCTGCGGGTCGTGCGCCCGCGAGTCCCAATGGTCGTACGCCGTAGCGATCAGGCCAGTGACGTCCGCCTGCATGACCGACCCGTCCCCCGCATCGGTACCCATCCGTGTGGCCGCGATGTGCTCCTCGATGAAGTTGAGCGTCTCGGCTATCGCGGCCCGGTGGGCGCTCAGGATGATCGCTTGGGTGTTCTTGTCCGACAGGCCCCACAGCACCGAGACGGACTTGGTCGGTGAGAACGTCAGATCGAACCCTGCGATGGCCTTGCGGGGCCCGGCCCGGGTCTCGTCCAGGATGATCGCGTCCACCGCGGCCTTACGGTCCTCCGGGCTCAAGTCCGAGTCCAAGGCACTGGTCCGGGTCTCGATCCGCTCCCGCAGCGGCGCGATCTTCGGATACGCCCGACCCAGGGGTTCGGTCGTGACCGGGTCGCGTCCGGCTTCCAGGAGCCGCTGGAGCTGGGTGGTCGTGACAGCGGCACCAGGAATGATCGCGCCATTGCCGAGATCCGCGACGCCGCTGCCGAGCCAGTAGCCCTGCGGGGTACCGACCGCCGCGTAGTACGCGGTGACCGGGTCCAGGCCGAGGCCGTCGCCGAGGCTTGGGGCGTCGCAGTCGGCGTTGGCTACCGAGCCGGTAAGGTACTCGGTGCCGTTACCGACACTCATCGGAACGATGCTGACCGTCACGACCGACCACCACCCCAAGGCCGCACGGCCGGAGCACACAGCCGGGTGCGCGGGCAGGTGCGCGCGCTGGACACCAACGGCGCCAACTCGCACCAACGCCAACGCTCCCGGCGCTCCTCAACTGCCTGAGGTGTGCGGCGTTTTCTGGCGGCACACAACCCCTGGATCGTCGTCGCCCGCCTGCAACTAGCCAGCCGCGTGCCGCCGCCTGTGTCGCTGTCGCTGCGCTGTGCACGCGCGCCAGTCGTCCAGTTCGCGGCAACGTCAAGCTGCTTGTTCACGTGGGCCAGGTGGGACGGAACCCCGACGCGGGACCCCCGCCAGAGGGCGGCGCTGCGCCGCTCTCTCGCCGCGGGCGATGACCAGACCGATGGCACGGTTCGGCCGGCGACGGCGACGTTGGCCGAAACGGCTGCGGGGCCCGGACACCGAAGTGTCCGAGCCCCGCAGCCCCTGCGCGTCCAGTCAGACTGCCGTGGTCTTGGCACCAGCCGCCTCCTGCGCCGCGAGCCATGCCAGCACCTTCGAGCGCCGGTAGACCACCCGACGCGGACCAAGCCGGAACGACTCCGGGCCGTACCCGACGTACCGCCACCACCGCAGCGTGTTCTCCGGCACGCCCAGGAGCTCCGCCACCTCCCGGGTGCGCAGCAACGGATCAGACTCCATGAAGACCACTTCCCCTAGTTGTAGCAAACTCGAAAGTCAAGTACACCACAGGGTCTAGTGGTTGTAAACAAGAATTGCTAGTACGGTTGGCGCATGGCAGAAGAGCGAGACATCAACGTCGGCACGAACGTGGCCCGCTACCGGGGCTCACGCACCCAGCAAGCAGTTGCGGACGCCATGCGCGAACGCGGATGGAAGTGGTCCCAGGCCACCATGTGGTCGATCGAGAAGGGCGACCGGCCCGTGCGACTGGTCGAAGCCGTCGACCTCGCCGTGGTCCTACAGATCTCGATCGAAGACCTGCTGGCCATGCCATCGGTCGCACAGTCCGCACGCGACGCGATCGACGCGGCCGAGGAAGTCCTAGCCGCGCACCAGAAGGCCGTCCGGGCGATCGACACGCTCAACGAAGCCCACGAAGACCTCCGGACAGCCCTCGACCGGGCGTGCGCGTTCCCCGAATGGCAGCCCGACAAGGCCCAGACGGACCTCGTCGAACAGGCGCTCGGGAACGTGGCCGAGACCGTGGCCGACGTCGCGCGTATCCGGAAGGACCGAAGCGTGACAGGCAACACGCAACGCAAGGCGATCGACAACCTGACCAAGGCCCACGGCACGAAGTTCACGCCAGACACCTGGCGCGCCGAACGCGGCGTAGAGCTGATCGAGCCCCAGCCGCCCGCACCCGAGACGACCTGAGAGCCGCACACCCGAGAGGAAGGAAACATCGATGGCCTCCATCAAGAAGAGACCGAACGGCAAGTGGCGAGCCCGCTACCGCGACGAGACCCAACACGAGCACTCCCGCCACTTCGACCGCAAGACCGACGCTCAGGACTGGCTTGATGAAGTCACGGCGACGGTCGTCACAGGAACGTACGCAGACCCCCGGCGCGGAGCCCTGACCTTCAATCAGTGGTGGGCTCTCTGGTCGGAACGGCAGGTCTGGGCGACCGGCACCACGGAAGCGGCGACGACTGCCTTCGAGTCGGTCACGTTCGGATCGGTCCGGATGCGGGACATCCGACCCTCACACCTGGAGAAGTGGGTCAAGGCGATGTCTCAGCCCACCGAGACCCGGAAGAAGGGCCTGGAGCCGTCCACCATCACGACGCGGTTCAACTACGTCCGAGCAGCATTCGCGGCGGGCGTTCGTGATCGTGTGATCGGGATAGACCCGGCGTCGAACATCAAGCTTCCCCGGCGCCGCCGCACGGAGGCCGCGATGGCGATCCCCGAAGCGCTCGGCGTACGCAAGGCGCTGGAATCCGCTCCCGACTACTTCACGGGCTACATCGCCGTCTGCGCCTTTGCTGGCCTTCGCCTCGGCGAGGCAGCCGGGCTCCAGGTCGGTGACATCAATTTTCTGGGTCGCACCATCTCGGTCAACCGGCAGGTTCAGGGGGCCACTGTCGAGACGACAACGATCGAGCCGCCGAAGTACGGCTCAGAGCGGACCATCCATGTCCCGCGCGAGCTCCTGACGATGCTCTCCAGCCACATCGAGAAGTTCGCCCCGCGTGGCGACGAGCAGTGGCTCTTCTGGAACCCGAACGGCGACGAGCGGGGCCTCTGGAACCGCAACAGTGCGTCGCAGGTGTGGCGGACAACGCGCCGTCAGGTGGGGCTGGAGGCCTACACGCTTCACGACCTGAGGCACTTCTACGCTTCGGGCCTGATCGCCGACAACTGCGACGTCGTCACCGTCCAGCGGGCACTGGGTCACTCCAGCCCCACGATCACGCTCGGCACCTACGCGCACCTGTGGCCGAGCGCAGAGGACAAGACCCGAGCGGCGGCCACGTCGCTCATGCGAACCGTGCTGTCCGCACAGCCCGTCACCGAGGCCGCACAGACCTCGTGACAGACCAGACGGGTGGCCACCGGAGTCCCGGCAACCACCCGCCAGCCCGTGCTCATCGTCCGCTCTTGCGGACCGTGTGCGGACTGCCAGCCTAAAACAGGCTGCTGACCTGCATTTTCAGCGGTAGTTCGTGAACTGCAGCGCGAAGTCCAGGTCCGAGCCCTTCAGCAGGCTCTGCACCTCCTGGAGCTGGTCGCGCGACTTGCTGGTCACGCGGACCTCGTCACCGGTGATCTGCGTCTTGACGCCCTTGGGGCCCTCTTCGCGGATGATCTTGGTGACCTTCTTCGCGGACTCCCCGGCCAGGCCCTCCTTGAGGGTCGCCCCGAGGCGGTACTCCTTGCCGGACGGCTTGGGCTCGCGCTCACCGAGGTCGAGCGACTTGAGCGAGATGCCGCGCTTGACCAGCTTGGTCTCGAAGACGTCGAGGGCCGCGAGCACCCGCTCCGACGAGTTGGCGACGATGAGGATGCTCTCGCCGCTCCAGGTGATCGATGCGCCGACGTTCTTGAAGTCGTACCGCTGCGAGATCTCCTTCGCGGCCTGGTTCAGCGCGTTGTCGACCTCCTGGCGGTCGACCTTGCTGACGATGTCGAACGACGAGTCGGCCATGTGGTGCTCCTTCTGCGTAACAACCCGGGCGCCCCTGCACGCCCGGTCGGAATCTGCTCACCGTATC
The DNA here is from genome assembly GCF_030209445.1 of Promicromonospora sp. MEB111. Lineage (GTDB taxonomy): Bacteria > Actinomycetota > Actinomycetes > Actinomycetales > Cellulomonadaceae > Promicromonospora. The sequence goes on along the minus strand of NZ_JARVSD010000003.1, from coordinate 162,631 downwards.
CGCCCTCGCCGACCCCGACGAACGCTTTGCGCGGGTGAGGTCGGGGGCGGCCAGGCGGACGGCGGCGGGTGGTCTCAGAGCATCCCGGGCGGGGTGCCCCACGGCGGTGCGTCCGGACCCGACGTCGGGCCGCCCGGGTTGTAGCCGCCGGACGGGCCGCCCGCCATCGCCTCGAGCCGGCGGATGCGGTCCGGCATCGGCGGGTGCGTGGCGAACAGGCGGCCGATGCCGGCGCCGCGGAACGGGTTGGCGATCATCAGGTGCGAGACGTTGGTCAGGTCGCGGTCCTGCGGCAGCGGCGCGCGCTGCGTGCCCTGCTCCAGCTTGCGCAGCGCGGAGGCCAGGGCCAGCGGGTCGCCGGTGAGCCGGGCGCCGTCCTCGTCGGCGTCGTACTCGCGGGTGCGCGAGATCGCCATCTGGATCAGCATCGCCGCGATCGGGGCGAGGAGCGCCATGGCGAGCGCGGCCAGCGGGTTGCCGCCCTCACGGCGGTCGCCGCCGCCGAAGAACAGCAGGAACTGCGCCAGGGCGGTGATGACGCCCGCCAGCGCGGACGCGACCGACGACGTCAGGATGTCGCGGTTGTAGACGTGCATCAGCTCGTGGCCCAGCACCCCCCGCAGCTCGCGCTCGTTCAGCAGCTCCAGGATGCCCTCCGTGCAGCACACGGCCGCGTTCTGCGGGTTGCGCCCGGTGGCGAAGGCGTTGGGTGCCTTGGTGGGCGAGATGTACAGCCGCGGCATCGGCTGGCGGGCCGCCGTGGAGAGCTCGCGCACGATGCGGTGCATCTCCGGCGCCTGCAGCTCGGTCACGGGGTACGCGTGCATCGCGCGGATGGCCAGCTTGTCGGAGTTCCAGTACCCGTAGGCCGTGGTCGCCAGACCGATGAGCACGAAGATCCAGAGGGTGCTGGAGCTGCGCCCGAAGATTGCCCACAGCCCGAGGATCACGGCCCACATGCCACCGAACAGCGCGGCGGTCTTCAGCCCGTTGTAGTGCCTGTGCATCGCACTCCTTTCCTCCCACCCGAACGCGCCAGCCCGTTCCGGGGTTCCCCGGGCCGGGCGCCCTCAGGAACGATCGTGCCCGGAAGACCTGAGTCTTCCGGGCACGTTCGCTGGGTGGCAACGGGGAGTCGCCTACGACTTGCGGCTGATGCTCACCATCTCGTCGCGCGGGACGACCTTGATCCGCTCGCGGCCCGCGGCCTCGCCGAGCGCCCGCTCGTGCGCGTCCAGGAGCTCCCAGCCGGACCACTCGATGTAGTGGACGCCCTTGCCGGTGAGGAACTCGGTGACGGCCTCCGGCGTGCCCTGCGGCGCGGTACGGCCGCCGGTCAGGTCGCCGGGCGCCTCGCCGTCGGCCACGCCGGTGACGTCCTCGACGAGGTGGCGGATGGTCTCCGACGCGTCCGACTTGGTGTGGCCGATGAGGCCCACCGGGCCGCGCTTGATCCAGCCGGTGGCGTACACGCCGGGCACCTGGTTGCCGTCGATGTCGACGACGCGGCCCTCGCGGTTGGTGATGACGCCCTTGACGTCGTCGTACGGGATCTCCGGCAGGGAGGAGCCGAAGTACCCCACGGCGCGGTAGACGGCCTGGACCGGCCAGTCGGTGAACTCGCCCGTGCCCTTGACGGTGCCGTCGCCCTGCAGCGCGGTGCGCTCGGTGCGGAACCCGACGACCTTGCCGTCCTCGCCGAGCACCTCGGCCGGGGCGTGCAGGAAGTGCAGGTGCAGGCGGCGCGACGCCGTGTTCTGTGCCGGGTCCTTCAGCGTCCAGTCCACCAGGGTCTTGACGACCTGCTTGGTCTGGTTCGACGAGTTGATCGCGGCCTCGGAGCCCTCGTCGAAGTCGAAGTCCTCCGGGTACACGACGATGTCGACGTCCGGGACGTGGCCCAGCTCGCGCAGCTCCAGCGGCGAGAACTTGACCTGCGCCGGGCCGCGGCGCGCGAACACGTGCACGTCGGTGACCGGGGAGGTCTTCAGGATCTCGTGCACGTTGGCCGGGATCTCGGTGGGCAGCAGGTCGTCCGCGTGCTTGGCGAGGATGCGGGCCACGTCGAGCGCGACGTTGCCGGCGCCGATCACGGCCACCTGCTCCGCCTCCAGCGGCCAGGTGCGCGGCACGTCGGGGTGGCCGTCGTACCAGGACACGAAGTCCGCGGCGCCGTAGGAGCCGTCCAGGTCGATGCCCGGCACGTCCAGCTCGGCGTCCTTGATCGACCCGGTGGAGAAGATCACGGCGTCGTAGAACTGGCGCAGGTCCTCGAGCTTCAGGTCCACGCCGTAGTCGACGTTGGCCAGCAGGCGGATGTCACCGCGGCTCAGCACCTTGTGGAGCGCGACGATGATCTGCTTGATGCGCGGGTGGTCCGGGGCGACGCCGTACCGCACGAGCCCGAACGGCGCCGGGAGGCGCTCGAACAGGTCGATGCTGACGTCGAGGTCGGACTTGGACAGGATGTCGCTCGCGTAGATGCCGGCGGGGCCGGCGCCGACGACGGCGACGCGCAAGGGTCGGGTGGTGCTCACGAAGGGGCGCCTTCCGGTCGAGGACAAGGGAAGCGAAGGCCGCTACCGATTCTACCGACCGGGTAAGGCGCACCTCACCCCCGGCTCAGGGGGTGGACGTGGGGTTCCTGTGAGAATCCTCGCGTTCCGGGCTCAGCGACCCTGCTCGCGTTCCCGCTTCACCCGGTCCGCCCGACGACGGAGGCTGGCCCGGCCGGCCGCCTCGTCCAGCGCCCCGTACCCGGCGAAGCCGAGTGCGAGCAGGCCCAGGAGCCCCACGATCACGGTGACGGGGATGAGGTCCAGCGCCCTGGCGACCACGGCGACGACGATCAGCCCGACGCCGATCCACAGGCTCCATCTGATGACGGTTCGCTCGTCGCTCACGGCGTGCGGTCCAGTGCCGCGACGAGCCGGGGCACCTGGGTGGCCGCGTCGGCGGGCCGGCCGCTGATCCGGACCAGCGGCAGCACCTGCTGCGTGAGGCCGGCCACGGGCTGGCCCAGGTCCACCAGAGCCGACTCCAGCGCGCCCACCAGCCGGTCGGGCTGCCGCCAGGTGCCGAACCACCACACGACCCGCTCGCGCCGCGCGGGGTCCTCCGCGCGGAACGTCCCGGCGGCGTCGACGTAGCCGCGCTTCGCGACGGGGCCCTGGGCGGCGACGAAGGCCACACCGTTCCAGGCCCACACCGCCGTACGGCCGGTGGTCAGGCGGGTGCGGCCACGGAGCATGTCCGCAAGCTTCCACCCCGGGCGCACCGCGGTGATCGAGCCCACCTCGAACCGGTCGAACGGCACCACGTGGGGGCGCAGGAACGGCGCGAACGACCCGATGAGCAGCCCGCGGTCGAGCACGACCACCTTCTCCGACCCCGCGTAGCCGAGGATGATCCAGCCGATCACCACCCAGGCCGGGATCAGGACGAGCGCACCGACGATCCCGCCCGTACCGAGCGAGATGACCACGGTGAAGAGCACGGCGACCCCGACCGCGACCCACCACGCGGTGGGCGACGGCGGGTTGGCCTCGACATGGCGGATGCCGCCGAGCTCGGGGAGCTCGGCGGCGATCCTGCGGGCCTTGCGCGGGACGCGGTCCCCGGTGACCGAAGTCGTTCCCGCAGCACTCATGCGGCGAGCAGCTTTCCCGGGAGGTCCCGCACGACGGCGGCGCCGACCTCGGTGAGCACCAGGCGGTCCGCCACGCCGTCCCGCAGGTCGCCCTGCACGGTGAACACGCCACGCGGGCCCGAGTAGACGGTCACGTTGCGGAGCGTGTCGACGCCGGCCTTGGCGACCGACAGCACGGTGACGGTCAGCGCCTCGCTCAGCTCGGGGAGGTTCGGCGCGGCGGCCTCGAACTCCGGCACCGTGAACGTGCGCGACTTGCCGGCCATGATCGCGGCGGACGTGGGGTCGAGGTACTGCTCCAGCCGCTCGCCGAGGTAGGCCTCGGGGTAGACCGAGAAGGTGTGGTGGCCGCTGGTCGCGACCTCCTCCTCCAGGATCCCGTAGCCCTCGTGCACGTAGCAGAACACCCAGTGCCGGCCGAGGGTGGTCACGCGCTCCGCCGAGACGATCGCCTGCGCGGTCCGGCGCAGCACGAGCGTGCCGGTGAGCTCGGGGATCGCGTCGATCCCCACCTCCTGGCCCTCGCCGCGGCTGGCGGGCACCACGTAGCCCTGGCCGAGGAGCGCCCGCAGGGCCACCTTGCCCACGAGCTCCTTGTCGACGTCGCCCTGCGCGTCGAGCCACGGCAGGGGCGTGGGCTGGAAGGCCTGGACGCCGTCGAGCACCATGACCTGCTCGTCGGTCAGGTTCACGATCCCGACCGGCTTGCCCGGCTCGGAGCGCCCGAGCACGGCGATGGCCGCCTCGTAGTCCGCCTTGGTGAAGTTCATCGTCTGCCCGCTCAACTGAACAGCCCTCCTACGAAGTCGCCGGCGGCCGAGAGGCCGTCGCCGACCGCGTCGCCTACGTCGGATACGACATCCCCTGCCGCGTCTGCCATGTTACCGATCCCGTCCGCGACGTTGCCGGCCGTGTCCCCCACCCAGTTCGCAGCGGTGCTCGCCGCGCCCGAGATCGAGTCCCAGTTGTCGTACACCAGGTTGCCCAGTGCCCAGGCACCGGCAACCACGCCGGCTCCGACGGCGATGCCGACGCCCACGGGTCCGAGCATCGCCGCGCCACCGAGGGCCATCGCGATACCGCCCGCGCCGCCGATGACCGACAGGCCACCCATGACCCGGTCGACGCCGCCCCGGACGCCGTCGTACTGGGTGTTGAACATCTGGTTGAACCCGCCGACCACACCGAACACGCCACCGGCGGTGCCCGCCACGCGCGCGATGGTGCCGGCAGAGCTCGCCAGGCCGACCAGGCCGCTCGCCTTGCCGATGAGCCCGAAGTCCTCGGCGACGCCGAGCCCGGCCGCGGTCCGGCCCACGAGGCCACCCGCGCCACGGAAGACGTCCTGGGTCGCGTCGGCGATCTTCGCCGCGTCACCGAGGCGGGTGGCCGACAGCAGCCCCGCCAGTGCAGGTCCCGTCTTGATCGCCTTCGTGGCGGCCAGCGCGAACCCGATCCCCTTGGCGCCGAGCATCCCGGCCAGGCCCAGCCCGGCCCAGTTGAAGCCGCTGTCGGACGCTCCCCCGACCTCGGTGCCACCCGTGCCGCCGCCGACGCCGGAGTAGTCGTTCGACGTGCTCTCCTGCGCGTCGGCGTTGGCGCGCACCTTGCCGGCCACGTCCGTCAGCGCGGCGGCCGTCTCCCGGAGCCGGATCAGGTGGCTGCCCGACCACTCCTGACGGAAGCCCTCGGCGTCCGGACCGCTCCAGCCGTCCGACTGCGGGACGGCAGACTCCACGGTGGTGACGATGGTCTCCAGCTTGTCGCTGCCCTCGTCAAACTTGTCCGCAAGCAGACGCAGCGCCTCGATGTCGGCGCCGACCATTCCCCCGCTCACTTGGTTCTCCTCACGTCCCGCCGCTGACGGCAAAGGGCTTCGCCTGGGTACCGCCGAAGTTCTTAGGTCTTTACGAAGTCAAGGGGTGCGGGCCGTAGTCGGTCCCGCACCCCTCGGTACCGGCCCCGGAGGGGGCCAGGCCTCTGGACGAGGCTCGAGCGCGATCAGTACGCGCTCGAGGTCTCCTCCTGCATCTGGGCGTTGTTGTCGGCCGTCGTGCCGTACTGCTCGAGCGCAGCGGCGATCTCGTTGAGCTTCGCGGCGTGCGTGCCGTCCCACTCCTCCTGGAACTGCACGGCGTCCTGACCGTTCCACTGGGTCTGGCCCATCTGGCTCGTGATCGTCGTCACGACCTGACGGACGCCCTCGGCCTGCGTGCGGAGCGTGTTGGCCAGGCTCCGGACTGCCTCGACGTCAAGACCGAAAACGTTGCCACCCTCTGCGACCATGTCAAGCTCCTTCGTCTGTGGCTGCCCCCTCGGACAACCTCCGTTTCTGCGACGTCACGAACTATTCCATGGCCCGTGACGCGGTGGAATGGGGAGGACTCCCCATGCCCCGTCACCCCGGCAGGGCGACGTGGATCTTGGTGGCGCGGCCCGCCGTGACGAGGAATCCGCGCCCCGGCGGGAAGTCCTTGCGACGGATCCGGCCGAGCGGTGTGTTCATGAGCGTGTCGCCGTCGGTGTCCCCCGGCGTCAGGAGCAGGCCGTTGCGGCCGGACTTGAACGGGCCCGCGAGCGTGAACGCCTTGCTCCAGGTGGACGACTCCGACTCACCGATGACGAGCTGTTCCTTGCGGGTCGCCAGCTTGACGAACGCCTCCAGCGGCTTCTCCGCGGGCGTGCCCGTGAGCTCGGTGTAGTTCTCGATCATCACGGTGAGAGTACCGGGGGCGAGCCGATCGCTCTCGAGGGCCGCGGTGAGGTCCTTGAGCGTCTCGACGATGTCCTCGGGGCTCGACGCCGACATGTCCCAGAGGTCCAGCGCCGACAGGCTCGTCCGCCGGGAGGACAGGTAGACCAGCCGCCCGCTCCCGGCCCGGCGCAGCGCCGTCGCCAGCGTGACGAACGCCGTCGTCCGGCCGGAGCCGGGCGGGCCCGCCAGCATGAGCGGGCCACGCATGGGCAGGCCGATGGGCGCGATGTCGAGGTCCCGCAGACCGATCGTCGCCAGGTCCGCGGCGCGCTGCGGCAGCTGCTCCAGCGTGAACGTGTCGGGCAGCCGGTCGACGCCGGGTGCCTGGGGCACCCCGCCGACCGAGCGCATGGTCTGCTCCAGGCGGGCCAGCTCGCGCGACTGCACGGCACCGTTGGAGTCGCCGCCGAGCACGGCGATCTGCGCCTCCTGGCCGTACATGATGGCCCGGCCGGGCGCGGAGGCGGGCGTGAGCACGTCCTTGGGGACGTTCAGCATCACGTAGTCGTCCTCCTTGGCCATCCGGTGCACGATCCGCTTCTGCACCGTGGAGGCGAGCGACGGCGGCACGGAGACGGCGCGGTCGCCGCTCATGACGAGGTGGATGCCGACGGGCCGGCCGTCGGTCGCGAGCTGCGTGAAGGTGCCGAAGATCGAGAAGCCGCGCGCCGTGATGTTCTCGTAGGCGTCGCGGAACGCGCCGATGCCGTCGACGAGCACGATGATGCGCGGCTCGTCGGGCTTGTTCGCCAGACGCCGGTACTCCTCGATCGTCGAGGCGCGCACGGCGGCGTAGCGGTCGGCCCGCTGGTCCAGCGTGTCGCGCAGGCGGCGCAGGAGGCGACCCACCCGCTCCTCGTCGTCGCCGGCGATGATCGCGCCCACGTGCGGCAGGTTCTCGAGCATCTGCAGACCGCCGGAGCCGCAGTCGATGCCGTAGACCTGCACGGGACCGCCACGGTGCGTCAGACCGGCGGAGACCGCGATGGTACGCATCGTGGTGCTCTTGCCGGTGCCACCGGTGCCGTAGATGGCGAGGTTGCCGTCGCTGTCGGGCTCGTAGTGCACGGTCGGCTGGGCCTGGGCCGGCGGGTTGTCCAGCACGCCGAGCACGAGCTGGGAGTCGGTGCGCCGGTTGGGCAGCAGGGCCAGGTCGTACGTGGGCGCCAGCTCGGGCAGCCAGGGCTTGCGCGGCGCGGGGACGCCCGCCTCGTTCGCCGCACGGCGGATCGTGCTGACCACGCGGGCGATGTCGTTGGGGCCCGGGTCCCTGTCCTCGATCACCTCGGGTGCCGGCAGCTCCCAGCGCCGGCCCGTGCCGAAGTCCATCTCCTCGATGTCGAGCGACGACCGCTCGGGCTCGTCCGTGGTCCAGCCGCCGGCGTAGCCGGTCTGGAACGTGGTGAGCCGGCCGGGGCCGGTCTTCGCGGCGCCTCGGCCCGGGATGGACGGCGAGAAGTGTGCCGCCATCTCGTCCCCGAGCACGTCCTTGGAGTCGTGCTCGTCGGCCATGCGCAGGGCGATGCGCAGGTTGGTGTTGGCGCGCAGGTTGTCCTTGATGACACCCGCGGGGCGCTGCGTCGCGAGGATCAGGTGCAGGCCGAGCGAGCGGCCACGCTGGGCGACGTCGACCACGCCGTCCACGAACTCGGGCACCTCGCCGACCAGGGCCGCGAACTCGTCGACCACGATGATCAGGCTCGGCGGCGCCTCGGGGTCACCCGTGCGCTCCAGGGACGCGAGGTCCTTGGCCTTCTTCCGGTTCAGCAGGTGCTCGCGGTAGTGCAGCTCGGCGCGGAGCGAGGACAGCGCGCGCCGCACGAGGTGCGGCGACAGGTCCGTCACCAGGCCGACCGTGTGCGGCAGGTTGACGCAGTCGGCGAACGCCGCGCCACCCTTGTAGTCCACGAACAGGAAGGTCACGCGGTCGGGACTGTGCGCGGCCGCCATGCCGAGCACCCAGGACTGCAGGAACTCCGACTTGCCGGCACCGGTGGTGCCGCCCACGAGGGCGTGCGGACCCTGCGTCCGCAGGTCCAGGTGGAACGGCTCCACGCCGTCGTGCCCGACCAGCGCCCGAAGGTTGGTGGGCGTCTTGCGCCGCACGGGCGGCGACCCGTCGCGCGGGGTGAGGGAGAGGTTCTCCTTCCACCGCTCGACCACGCCGTTCGAGTCCTGGCCGAGCTCGGTGCCCGCCAGCGACAGGTAGGAGACCGCGCGGGGCAGGTCCGACTCGTCGTCGGTCGGCGCGCCGATGTCGATCACCGGCGACAGGATCCGGGCCACCTCGCGGGCCGTCGGCAGGTCGGCGACGTCGCAGCGCACCGGGTAGGCGAGCTGCCCGTAGTGCACCTCGCCCGTCATGGCGCCGTTGTCGCTGGCGTTCGGGTCCAGCAGCACGAAGGTGCGGCAGGCCGCCGGGAGCTGCTCGACGGTGGGCGCGATCCAGACCACGTGGACGCCGGCGGCGGCACCGTGCTCGACCAGTCGGACCAGCCGGGCCCGCTCGACCGGGGCGTCGTCCTCGATGAGCACGACGACGGACGGCAGCACGGGCTTCGGCGGCGCGTCCTTTCGATCCTTCTCGGCGTCCATCTCGCCCACCAGGGGTGCGGGACCGTCGAGGCTGACCCCCCGTGCCTCCACGAGCTCCTCGAGGCGCGTCAGCAGCGAGGCGCCCGACGCCGGGTCGTCGGCCAGGTGGTCCGACGCGCCGAGCGGGCTGTGCGGCGAGCCGGTGTGGGGCAGCCACTCGAGCCACTCCCAGTCCGCCCGCGAGCGGGCCGAGGTGAGGGCGGTGACGACGAGCTCCGCGGGCGAGTGCAGCGTGACGAGCTGCAGCAGCACGGACCGGCCCACCGGTTCGACCACGCCGCTGGGCCCGGCGATGCCGACGTTGCCGCCGTACCGGAACCCGGCGCCCATCGGGACGTCGTGGATGGTGAGGCACTGCTGCTGCAGGTCCAGCACCCGCTGCCAGTGCTCGGGGATCGCGTCGTTCTCGCGCGGCTCGTCGAACAGGGTGCGGGCGGGGCCCGAGCCGAGCCCGAACCGCACGGTGAGGAACCCGCGGTGCTCGGGGCGGTGGGTCCACATCAGCCCGCCGAGGCGGCGGACCGCGTCGAGGGACTCGGCGAGCGACGGCAGCTCCGCGAGCCGGACGGCCCGTTCGACGGCGTGCGTGCGGTCGATCCGCTCCGACGTGGCGACGACGGCCTGCTCGAACTGCTCCGAGGCCTCCTTGAACTGCTTCTTGCCGTAGACCTTCCGGTCCAGCCACATCCCGACCATCATCACCGGGCTCATGAACATGAACAGCAGCGAGATCGGGTTGCGGGTGAAGGAGTACATGACCGCGCCCATCACCATCGGCGCGAACATCATCATCCAGGGCAGCCGCTGTGGCTGCGGGGGCTTCGGCGGCTTGGGCGCCTTGATCTTGATCTCGCCGAACCGCGTCACCACGCGCGGGGAGCGGTTGAACTCCACGACCGGGCTGGTCGGCGCGATGCTCGTCGAGCGGTGCAGCGCCACCACGGAGAGCGTGGTCTCGCCGAGGGTCACGGTGTCCGACGACGTCAGCACGGCGCGCGTCATCCGCTTGCCGCCCATCACCAGGCCGTTGGCGGAGGCGAGGTCGTGCACCTCGATCGACTCGCCCACCACCACGCGGGCGTGGCGCTTGGAGACCTGCCCGTCCTGGAGGCGGATGTCCATGCCCCGGTCGCGGCCGATGTAGGAGGTACCGACCGGCAGCGGGAAGTCGCGCCCGGCGTCGGGCCCGTCCAGGACGCGGAGCTGCGCGACCGCGGTGCCGCGGTCCTGCCCCGGGTTCACGAACTGCTCGGAGACGCGCACGATCGACACCACGGACCCGGAGCGCAGGCCCGCCTGGACCAGGTCGTTGGTGGGGGTCAGCACCCGGCCGCTCGTGAAGCTCGTCGAGCCGTCGCCCAGCACCTGCAGCGTGAGGTTCTCGGGTGCGGGGGCGCCGTTGCGGGTGGGGTCGCCCGAGAAGAGGGCCTCGGCCACGTCGCGTACCGTCGCGGTGGCGTCGGCGGTGACCGCGACGTTCACGCCGGACTCGTCGGGTCGGTTGAGGGTCAGCTTGATGCGCACGTCAGGCGTCGTCCTTCAGGTCGAGAAGTGGAAGGTCCGCGGGGGTCACCAGCCGGGAGGCGACGGCGTACTCGACGAGTCGCGCGCGCCGGTTGGTGGCGAGCAGCCCGGGGCCGCCGCGGAGCCCTTTGACGCCGATCCGGTCCAGCTTCTCGCAGACGTTGTCGAGCTTGCGGTTGAACCGGGTGGTGGCCCAGCCCAGGCGGCGTGCCGCGTCCGCACTGGACGGGATCTCGCTGAGGCCGGTGCCCTCGCGCCGCAGCATGGGCTCGGCGAGCACCACGATGAGCTGCTTCTGGCTGGTGGTGAAGCTGATGGCGCCGATGGTGGTGGCGCCGGTGTCGGGGTCCTCGGAACGGACCTCGTGGTACGGGGCGTCCGTGAGCTGGGCCGTGAGCTCGTAGGTGGTGGGGCCGGCCGTGAAGACGATCGAGGTGGTGGGGAAGACGATGGGCAGGCGATGGCCGGGCGGGAGCCAGGACTGCACGCCGCCGCCCGCGTCGCACACCGTCGCCGAGATCAGGGAGCCCACGTTCGAGAGCCACCAGATCCCGTCCTCCTGCGTCAGGCGCAGGAAGCGGCGGTGCAGGTAGGGGTTGTCGTCGATGGCGAGGTCACCCTCGCGGCCCACGTCGAACCCGTCCTCTGCCTGCGCAGGATCGAACCACTCGCCACAGAACTCGAGCGCGAGATCGCCCACGTCGTCCCCTCTTCTCCCCCTGTCAGCCGGCCGATCGGCCGGAGTCGGTCAGCTCGCGTCGACGCACGCCTGCTCCGGCTGCGCCGATGCCTTGCCGGAGCGCACCACGACGACCTCGAGGCACGTCTTCTCGCCGTCGAGCCGCTTCACCGTGACGGTGGTGCCCACGGAGGGCTCGTAGCGGCTCTCCTCGGTGACCGACAGCACACGGTACCCGTACTCGTCACCCTCTTCCTTGGTTTTCGGCGGCTTCCAGGTGAAGACGACCTCGTCGCCCTGGGCCTTGCCCTCCAGGTCGATCACCGGTGGCACGTAGCCCGTGCCGGGCGCCGGCGGCGGGTCCCCCGCGACCGTCTGGGTCTGCCCCGGGTCCTCGGGATCCTCCCCGCCGTTGCGCAGGGCGAACCAGCCCACGACCAGCACCACCACGAGCACCACGGCACCGGCGACGAGTGCCACCGTGCCCCACGGCGACGACTTCTCCGGCGCGACCTCCTGCGGCAGGTCCGCGGGCGCCTCCGGCGCGCGCGTGCGGTGCACCGTCTCCTCGACGGGCGGGGCGTCCCACCCGAACGAGGCCACCGGCACGTCGACGGCGGGCACGGTCGTGCGCGCCCCTGTGGCGGTACCCGCCTGGGGCGCCCAGCCGGACGTGCCCTGCGTGGCCGGCGCGAAGCCGCCCGACGACGTCCCCGCGCTGCCGCCGGACGCCGGCCCGGGAGCGGGCCGCTGGCCCGGGTCGATCGCCGTGACGTTCTTCAGCCGCGTACCGTCGTCGTCCTCTTCCTCCTCCGCGACCGCACCGGTCTCGTCGAGGAGGTCGATCGGCGTCATGTCGCGCGCCAGGCCCACCTGGACCTGCTGCAGCGCGCGGGCGAACGCCAGCACCGACGGGTACCGCGACGAGGGGTGCTTGGCCATCGCGATCCGGAGCACCTGCTCCAGCGACGGCGGCACGTCGTTGCGCCCGATCGGCGGCAGCGGCGCCTGCTCGATGCGCGCCACCAGGTCGGCCGACGTGTTCGAGCCGCCCGGAACCTCGAACGGGGTGCGGCCGGCCAGCAGCGTGTAGCAGGTGGCGGCCAGCGCCCAGACGTCCGTCGTCTTGCCCGCGACCGGCGGGTCGCCGAACGACTCCGGCGGGGACCACGGGATGGACATGCCCTCCGCGGCCGACGCCTGGTCGACCGTCGACGAGATGCCGAAGTCGGTCAGCGCGGGGTGCCCGAACTGCGTCACGAGGATGTTGGCGGGCTTCAGGTCGCGGTGCAGGATGCCGAGCCGGTGGGCGGTCTCCACCGCGCCGGCGATCTGGATCGTCGTGCGCAGCGCCTCGGCCAGCGAGAAGCGCTCCGACCGGTACCGCGCGCCCAGGTTCGGGCGCGAGCAGTACTCCATGGCCAGGTACGGGCGGCCGTCGTCGGCGACGCTCGCCTCGTACATGGTCACGATCGAGGGGTGGTTGCCCAGGATCGCCATGAGGTCGGCCTCGGAGTCGAACGCCACGCGCTGGGCATCGCTCGCGTGCTCCTTGAGGAGCACCTTGACGGCGACCAGTCGCTTGGGGCGCTGCTGCTCGTACAGGAACACGTCGGAGAAGCCGCCCGAACCGATCAGCTTCTTGTACTCGAACCCTGCGATCTGGGGCGGCGCCGAGGGCGCGCGCTTGCTGCTCACAACTCTCCTTCGTCGATGGTGGGGCCGTACTCGTGCGTCGAGGCCCTCACCAGATGCCCTCGAAGGTCAGGGTCGCGCCGTCGCCCAGGTCCACGACGTCGCCCTCGACCACGATCACCTTCTCGTTCGGGTGCAGGCGCCGGGGCTGCTGCCCCGGGCGCAGGAGGGTGGTCCCGTTGGTGGTCGCGAGGTCGGCGACCAGGACGTGCCACTCCTCCAGGGTGATCTCGACGTGCGACCGCGAGATGTCCTGGTCGGGGCTCGCCACCGTGACCAGGCGCGGCGTCCTGTCCGCCGAGGCGTTGTTGGTGCGGGGCCGCCGGCCGACGATCACGGGGCGGTCCAGCTCCACCACCTGCGGTCCCCCGATGCCGGGCTGCACGCCACCCGTCACGAGCATCTGCCCGAGCGACGGGCGCGACACCAGCTCCGCGTCCCCCGACAGCTCCGCCCCGCACGTGCGGCAGCGGTCGTTCGTCGGCGGGTTGGGGTGCCCGTCCGGGCAGGGCAGACCGAGGATCTGGATGGCGCCTGGGAGGATGCCCACCGAGAACTTGGGCACGACGGCGCCCGCGGCCTTGCGCAGCGCCGCGATGTCGGACGACATCATGGTCTGGCCGTCGTGGTCGTCCTGCTCCACGGGCGCGGCGTCGGCCGGGGACTGCCCCACCGAGGCCGCGCGATCGGCAGCGCCCGGCGTCACGCCCGGCGGCGGTTCCGGAGCCCCGGACAGACCCGACCAGCCGCCCGGCACGCCGGAGATCAGGGCGTCGCCGCTCTGCTCCGGGGCCCGAGGCAGGTCCGGCACCGGCGGGGGCGACGGCACGGGTGGCGGGGCGGGCACGGGCTCCGCGGCCTGCTCCTCCTCGGCCTCGTCGTCGTCCTCGCCCTGGCGCACCGCGGCGTCCTCGACCCGGCGCATCACGGTGTCGCCGAAGAGGTGGCCGTAGTCGTCGTCGGAGCCGAACTGGGTGGCCTCGTCCACCTCCGTGCGCGGCTCGGGAGCCGACACCGTGCCGAGGCCGAGCACCGGCGTCGGGCCGGAGACCGGGGCGGGCTCCTCGCCGGGGGCCGGCTTCTCGTCGGGAACGGGCTTCGCGTCGGGCTCCGCGCCCAGCACCGGCACGTCGAGCGCGCCGGGCACGATCGTCTCGCCGGACGGCTGCCCGCCGAACCCGAAGATCGGCACGCCCCGAACGGGTGCGGGACCTGGGGCCGCCTTCACCGCCGGGACCTCGACCGGGGCCGCCGGGAGGCTCACCGGCTCCGCGACCTCCACCAGGGTGCGCCGCAGGGCGCTCGCCCGCACCACCGCGGACTGCACCGGGAACTCCTCGTCCGCGGGCGCCTCGTCGGTGGTGATCGCGAACGACGTGGGGCCGTCCACCACGCGCTCCGACCAGGTGACGACGCCGGCCCCGGTCACCTCGACCGGACCGCCGGCCCCCTGCGCGCTCACCACGACCTTGACGCCGGTGCCGCGCACGGCGACGTGCGCGGCCGTGGCCGGCTCTCCCCCGGAGAGCGAGACGACGGCGAACGGCGGCGTCTCCGCGAGGCCGCCGGCGGCCAGGACGCCGAGCGTCGCCGCGACCCCGCCGTCGGGCGCGTCGAGCGCGGTCCAGAGCGCGTCGACGACGCCGGCGGGAGCCGGGCCGGGCAGCACGACGACCGTGCCGTTCCGGACCACCGCCCGTGCGGATCCCTCGCTGTAGTGCACCGTCATCTCAGACCCCCTGGCTTCTTGCTGCGTGCTCTTCTCGCGGCAGGGTGTCCTCGTCAGGCTCCGCCCCCGCCCGTGGTGCTGTCGACGACCCTATGGTCTCGTCGTCCAGGCCGGTCACGTCGACCACGACCACGGTGATGTTGTCCCGGCCACCGGCCTGGATCGCCGCGTTGACCAGGTGCCCGGCGGCGCGCTCCGGGTCGGGCTGCTCCAGCAGGATCGCCGCGATCTGCTCGTCGGTCAGCTCCCCCGTGAGGCCGTCCGAGCAGATCAGCACGCGGTCGTGCAGGGTCACCGGGATGTACCGGAAGTCGGCCCGGACGTCCTCCTGGGCGCCGAGGGCGCGGGTGATGACGTTCCGCCGGGGGTGCCTGCGGGCCTCGTCCACGGTGATGGTGCCCGCGTCCACGAGCTCCTGCACCTCGGAGTGGTCCACGCTCACCTGCGACAGCACGCCGCCCGACAGCATGTAGGTGCGCGAGTCCCCGACGTTCACGAACAGCCAGTACGGCACGTCCTCGCGCTCGTCGACCAGCACGCCCGTGAGCGTGGTGCCGGGCGCGTTGCCCGAGTCCGTCTCGATGGCCCGGACCCGCTGCTGCGCCACCTCGAGGAACGCCTCGACCAGGGCCGGCTCCACCTGCTCGATGTCGGCCAGGCCGCTGAGCGCGGCCAGCGCCTCGGAGCTCGCCACCTCGCCCGCCTCGTGCCCGCCCATGCCGTCGGCCACGAAGAACACCCGGCCGGTGGCCAGGTACCCGTCCTCGTTGAGCGACCGACGACGACCCTGGTGCGATGCCGCACCCCAGGTCGTCGTCAGCCCCTGCTCCTGTTCGGTCATGCCCGGGACTCGTCGGCGTGCACGACCAGACGACGGTCCCCGACGTGGATGGTCGAGCCCACCGGCACGCGGACCCGCGCACCCGGCTCCGCGACCTGCGGCGAACGGCCCGGCGCCGAGACCACGGTGCCGTTGGTGGACCCACGGTCGGTCAGCCACAGCCCGGCGGAGTCGACGCCGAGCTCGGCGTGGTTCTTGGACACCGACCGGGTCGGGTCGTCCACGCGCACGAGGATGTACCCCGCGCCGCCGCTCGCCTGCGGGTTCCGGCCCACCAGGGCGGGCCCGTCGATGACCCGGCGCTCACCGGACTCGAGCTCGAGGGCCACGGTCACGACCGCGGCAGGCTCCAGGACCGGCGCCTGCATCCGCGTGGAGTCCGAGAACCCCTCGGACTGCGGCGGCAGGGTGGGCTGCGCCACCGGAGCGGGCTGGGCCGGGGCCGCGCCGCCCTGCGGGAGGGTCACCCCGCGGGTGGGGCGGGACTCCGGGTGCTGCTGGGGCGGCAGGGTGGCCGGGGCCTGCTGCGCCGGGGGCGCCGCCTGCTCCTGCTGCGCCGGCCAGGTCCGCGCCGGCCAGGCCGACTCGGGCTGCCCCGGTGCGGGTTGCTGGGGCGCGGGCTGCTGCGGTGCCGGCTGCTGGTACTGCTGGACCGGCTGCTGCGGTGCGGGCTGCTGGTACTGCTGGACCGGCTGCTGCGGTGCGGGCTGCTGGTACTGCTGCGCCGGCTGCTGCTGGACCGGCTGCTGCTGGGCGGGCGGCGCGCCTGCCCCGCTGCCGGGGATGCCCGTGATGAGGCCGTCGCCGGTCGGAGCCGGTGCGTCCTGGGCGGGTGCCTGCGGGAACGCCCACGGGTCCGGGGCCGCCACGGACGGCTGGGCCGGAGCCTGCGGGGCCGCGGGAGACAGCGGGGGCATCTGCGCGGAGGCGTACTGACCCGGTGCCGGAGCCGGCGGCGCCGCCGTCCGCACCGCGGGCCGGCCCGGGGCGCGGGGCCCCGGACCCACCGGGGCGAGCCCGGTGGACAGTGCGATCTGCGGGGCACGGACGTCGACCACGACCGACCGCGCGGCCTTGTCCTGCCACCCCTGGACCTTGCCGCCCTTGTCCCACAGGGGGCTGAGCAGCACCACGATCTGACCCACTCCGGCCACCAGGGAACCCGCCGCGAGCACGAGCACGCGCAGCAGCTCGCGGACGAACCCGATCGGGGTGCGGTCCTCGGCGGAGAGCGTGCGCAGGCCCATCGCCGAGTTGCCGATGGTGCGACCGGTCCGGGACTCCCAGATCCACATGGAGAGCTGGAAGCAGAAACCGACCAGGCCCGCGATGAGGTAGACCCGCACCGCCTGGGCGGCGATCTCGGCCGCCTGCTCCTGCGTCACCACCGTGAGCGCCGGGGGGATGTCGATGAACGAGAGGCCGACGGCCGCCACGATGCCGATCAGCACACCGGCGATCACACCGTCGACGAGCCAGGCCACGACGCGCTTGCCGACACCCGCGTAGGGCGCGACCAGCGGCGGCGGCACGGTGCCGGCCTTGGGGATCTGCGTCGCCGTGTACACCTCGACCTCGGTGGTGATCGGCGGGCGGCTCTCCACCAGCGGCACCGAACCCGAGCCGTGGCGCGCGGCGGCGGCCGCCTGCTGCACCTGCCCCTGCGGAACCTGGGCCTGCTCCACGACGGGCCGACCCGTCCGTGGGAACTCCCGTCCGCACGCGGCGCAGAAGGGCGCGCCCGCCCGCTGGGTCGACCCGCAACCAGCGCAGACCACGTCCGTCATCAGTTCTCCTTCGTCCGCCGGGACCCGAGTCCCCCGAGGGCCGCGAGGATTCCGCGACCGCCGCCCGCACGCGCCCAGACGGAGCGCAGCGACAACGCCGCGCCGACGCGCCGTCGCGTGCTCAGGTTGGAGCGTAGCCCGCCCACCAGCTCGTCCACCTCGGCCCAGAAGGACTCGACGTCCGCCTGCGTGGGCTCGCCGCGGCCGAAGACCGACGCGTCCGCGCGGTGCGCGAGCGTGAGCGTCGACGGGACCTGGTGCGCACCGGCGATCACGCCGGCACTCTCCCGCCGGGTCGCGCCGCGCGGCACGCTCGTCCCGAGGTCGGTCACGACGTCGACGACCTCGTGCCAGCCGCCGCTGATGCGGTCGGCGGGCAGGTCGGCAGTGCGCCGGGCCGCCCGTCGGCGAGCCTTGTAGGCGAGGATCGCGATGATCGGTCCGGCGATCACCAGGAGCGGGATGCCGACCGCGAGCAGGATGAGTCCGAGCAGGCCCCAGTCGAACGGGTCGTTCTCGGTGTCGTCCTTCTCGTCGTCCTCGACGCTGCCGGCCTTCGCCTTGTCCGGCTCGTCCGGCGGCTCCGGGTCCTGCAGCACCGGGGGCTTCGGCACCTGCTCGCTCTTGGGCTCGGGCTGGATCTGCGGGTTCTCGTCCGGGACCGTGTCGATCGGCACCCAGCCGTACTCCTTGAAGGGCACCTCGACCCAGGCGTGGACGTCGCTGCCGACCACGGTCCAGGGCTTGCCCTCCTCGAAGTCGCTGTCCTTGTCGGGGTAGAAGCCCATGACCACACGGGCCGGGATGCCCGCCTGGCGCGCCATGAGGGCGAGCGCGACGGCGAACTGCTCGTCGTCACCCACCATCTCCTCCTGCTCGATCAGCGTGTCGACGCGGTCGGCGGAGTGACCCGGACGCGACGGCGGCTGTCCGTCGAGCCCGCTGGACAGGAAGCCGGAGCTCTGGAGCGCGTCGCGGAGCAGGAAGAGCTTCTCCACCGGGTCGGTCTTGTCGCCCGTGAACTGCGCCGTCTTGCCGGGCAGGCCCGCGGGCAGCGCGCTCGCCTCGGTCTCCGGCAGCTCCACGTCGCGGATCGTGCCCTTCTTCAGGGCGTTCTCGTCCGGCGTCGCAGGCAGCAGCATGTTCAGCCGGTACGTGTCCCCGGACCTGATGCCCGCGGTGGTGAGCGCGGTGCTGGTCTTCGAGTTGTAGTACGTGCCGTCCGTCTGGGCCTCGGCGTTCGCGCCGAGCCACTCCACGCCGGTGAGGTTGCCGATCTCGGGGACCCAGACGCCGCTGTACCCCAGGACCGTGACGTCGATCGGCGTCGGCGTGTCGTGGGAGCTCGTCGCGATCTCCTCGCCGACCCGCGTGTAGACACCGGCGTCGCCGCCGTCGCCGGACGCGTCGAAGACCACGCCGTCGTACCGGTCGAGGGTCGCGAGGCGGACGCGGCCGCCCTCGGGCAGCTCGCTGACGGTGAACAGCTCGTCCTCGCGGGCGTCCTTGGCGTAGTGCCGGAACGCCACGAGCGGGCTGGTGAACTGGTGGATGTCCAGCGGCGGGACCACCGTCTCGCGGAGCACCGTACGCGGCTGGCCCGGCATGAGGATGGGCGCGGTGAAGCCCGCGACCAGCGCCGCGGCGCCCAGGATGGTGGCGCCCGTGCGCACCCGGTGCCAGCGCAGCCGGCGCGTGGCCTCGCGGCTGGCCTCCGTGGTGATCGAGTGCGTGCCGACCCGCGCCTCCATCACGCGCACCGCGCCCCAGAGCAGGGCCGTGATGGCGATGACGAGGCCCTGCACGATCGGCAGGGCGGCGTCGAGCGTGCCCAGCAGGATCACGCCGACCAGGCCGACGATGACCGGCACGACGGCCCAGACCGCGTGCTTGGCGCGCCACGAGATGGTGCCCGCGACGAGCGCGACGATCATCATGAGCAGGAACGGGACCACCCCGAGGTCCGGGAACGACTGCATGGGGGGCACCGTGGTGATGAACTGCTTCCAGCCCTGCACGGAGCCGAGCAGCAGCTCGCGCAGCGTGTCCAGGGTCGGCACCACACCGGCGATCGTCGTGTGCGGCAGGGCCAGCGCGCCGCCG
Organism: Promicromonospora sp. MEB111; assembly: GCF_030209445.1. Lineage (GTDB taxonomy): Bacteria > Actinomycetota > Actinomycetes > Actinomycetales > Cellulomonadaceae > Promicromonospora. Next base: position 143,274 of record NZ_JARVSD010000003.1, on the reverse strand, counting down.
AACAGCACGTAGGCCAGCACCGCCAGCGCCGTCACCACGACGGCGGGGAACCGCCGCCAGGCGCCCACCCAGGCCACGGCCAGGCCCACGAGGGCACCGCCGACCGTGGGCAGCAGGTAGCCGAGCGAGCCCCAGACCGGGCCGAAGCCCACGGCGACGGCGCCGAGCATCACGGCCAGCGCCGCGAGGTCGACCAGGGCGAACCTGGTCAGCGCGCGCGGCTGCTCCGCCTCCTTGCGCCGGGTGGTGCCCCGGCCCGTGCCGGTCCGGTACCCGGGTCCGGTGCCGGAGGGCGGCTGGCTGCCCTGGGCGCGGGCGCCCGCCGGGAGGTTGCCGCGGGTGTTCTCGTCGCTCATCCGTCGCTCATCTTCTTCAGCGCAAGGGGCAGGTCACCGAGGCGGCCCAGGGTGAGCACGCCCAGCTCCGCGATGGAGTGCCGGCCGAGGGAGGCCCCCGGTACGCACTGGATGGCCATGACCTGCACGCCCACGGGCACGCGGGCCGACGCCGCACGCAGCTCGGTGGGCGTGACCATGCTGCCGACGATGAACGAGATCACCGAGAAGTCGGCGGCGGCCATGCTCGCGGCACGGGCCAGGTCCACCAGCTTGGACTTGCGGGACTCCATCTCGATCCGGGAGAGGTCGTCCATCAGACGGGTGCGGTGGTCACCGTGCAGCGTGGCCTCGTTCACGAGCACCGTCACGCCGCGGTCCTCCTTGATGGCCTGCAGGCCCAACGAGCCGCACACGCTCACGGCGAGCTCGAACTCCTCCTCGTTCGCGTAGTCCTCGGCACGCGTGGACAGCAGCACCGCGAGGTGCGAGCGCCGGGTCTCCTCGAACTGCCGCACCATGATCTGGCCGGTGCGGGCCGTCGACTTCCAGTGGATGTGCCGGCGGTCGTCGCCGGGCACGTAGTCGCGCAGGGCGTGGAAGTTCACGTCCGAGTTGGTGATGTCGTTGGTGATCCGGCCCTCGAGGTCCTTGAGGAAGCCAGTGGAGGAGCCCGTGAGGTTCTTGACGCGCGGGTGCACGAAGACCTCCTGCTCGTTGGTCCACGTCATCTCGCGGCGCAGCAGGCCGAGGGGGTCGGCGCGCACGGACTTGACCGGACCGACCGTGATCACGCTGCGGCGCCGGGTCGGGATCGTGAAGATCTCCTCGTGCGTGCCGCCGCCCTTCAGCCGCGGCACGGGGAACGCCGCCGTGCCGCTGCCGACCGGGAGCTCCATCACCGACGGCAGCAGCGGGCGGCTCGACGAGTTGCGCACGTCGAGGCGCCCGACGGCGCGGTCGCCGACGGTCACACGAGCCTGCGCCAGGTCGAGCACGACGTCGTACTTGAACCGCCCGAGCACGAACACGATGGCGCACAGCAGGGTCACCGTGAGCACGATCGCGGCCACCAGCAGCTCGAGCCAGCCGAGCGTCAGCCCGGCGATCCAGGCACCGGCCGCCACCAGGGTCACCGCGATGCCGAACGTGCTGAACGTCCGGCGGACCGGCGCGAGCGTACGACCGACCGCCCCCGCCCGGGTGCGGGCGGCGGCCGCGAAGGTCACCCAGCCGCGACGGCCGCGCTGCACCTGCGCGCGGCCGGCCGCGACGACGCCGGCGAGGCCCGTCGGCTTGTCCTGGCGCTTGCCGTAGGCAGGTCCGGCCGCGCTGCCCGCCGAGATGCCCGAGGTCGTCATGCCGAGGCCCGCTCCTGCGGCGCTGCGACGTCGGCCATGATCCGGGCCAGCACGACGTCGGAACGGGCGCCCGCGAACTCGGCCTCCGGGTCCAGGACGAAGCGGTGGCCCCAGACCGGCTGCGCCAGCTCCTTGATGTCGTCGGGCAGCACGTAGTTGCGGCCGTGCGCGGCGGCCCACACCTTGGCGCAGCGCACCAGGGCGAGCGCGCCACGGACCGAGACGCCGACGCGCACCTCGTGGGCGTTGCGGGTCTCCTCGGCGAGGCGCGACACGTACTCCAGCACCGCGGTGTCGGTGTGCACCGTCGCGGCGAGGTCGGCCATCTCGGTGACGGCCTTGGTCGTGATGATGGGCTGCAGCACCTGGCTGCGGTCCTTCAGCGCGGCGCCCGAGAGGATCTCCACCGTGGAGGCGTGGTCCGGGTAGCCCACCGACGTCTTCATGAGGAAGCGGTCGAGCTGGGCCTCGGGCAGACGGTAGGTACCGGCCTGCTCGATCGGGTTCTGGGTGGCGAGCACCATGAACGGGCGGCCGGTGGTGTGCGCGACGCCGTCGACGGTGACGCGGCCCTCCTCCATGACCTCCAGCAGCGCGGACTGCGTCTTCGGCGAGGCACGGTTGATCTCGTCCGCCAGGACGATCGACGCGAAGATCGGACCGGGGTGGAAGTCGAACTTCCCGGACTTCTGGTCGTAGATCGTCACACCGGTGACGTCGGACGGGAGCAGGTCCGGCGTGAACTGGATGCGGTTGTGCGAACCCTGGACCGACGCCGCGATGGAGCGGGCGAGCATGGTCTTGCCCGTGCCCGGGGCGTCCTCCAGCAACAGGTGGCCCTCGGCGAGCATGCACGTGAGCGCGAGGCGCACGACCGGCGCCTTGCCCAGGACCGCCTGCCCGACGTTGCCGACGAGCCGGTCGAAGGTCTGGGCGAACCAGGCCGCCTGCTCGGGGGTCATCGTGGTCATCTCGTGTTTCCCTACTGCTCGTTACTGCTCGTCCGTCGGGTGAAAGTTGTGTCGATCATGGCGTGCCCGGCCGCCGCGTGCGCGGCGGCCGGGCAGGGTCGGTTCTACCAGGTCCTCGCTTCGTACAGGGTGCCGTCGATCCGGACGGCCACCTGGGTGTTCGGGTACCCGTAGAAGCAGCTGAGCTGGCGGCTGCCGTTGCCCGAGAAGCTCATGCTGTAGGAGCGGTCGGGCGTCAGGATGTTGTGCCACCCGGACTCGTCCGGGTTGGTGCCCGAGTAGCACTCGACGCTGTGGTTGCCACCGGGGAAGTCCTGCCAGTTGACGACGAAGTACGCGCACGAGGAGTGCGTGCAGTCACCGTTGTTGACGCTGGAGCCCTTGGTCACCCAGGCCTTCGGGTCCGGTGCCTTGTCCGAGGTGCCGGTCGCACAGGTCTGCTGCGACTGCCCCTCGGTGTCGGTCACCGTGACGCAGGCAGTCCTGTTCTGGCTGTACCCCGCGGAGGCCGACTGGCTGCCCGACCGGGCGTTGCTGGTGATGTCGCCGGTGACCCGGACGGTCGTGCTCCGGCCGTTGGTCGCGTCACCGTTCCACGTGAACGTGACCTTCTGGTCGCCGCCGACCGCGCTGATCGTCGGCTTGGGCGGCACGCCGTAGGGCACCACCGCGTCCGACGCCGCGGACCAGCCCGAGCAGGTGTAGCCGTTGCAGGCCCGCACCTGGAAGGTGTACGACGTCCCGTTGTTCAGGCCCGTGTACGTGTACGACGTCGCGTTCCCGGCGCTCCGGGCGCCACCGCCGTTGGCCTGGACCTCGTACCGGGGGCTGGTGCCGCGGAAGTCGCCGATGGCGCCCCAGCTCACGTTCGCCTGGCCGCTCGTGGTGGACCCGAGCGCCGCGTTCGGCCGGCCCGGGGTGTCCGGCGTGCCGTACGGCTCCACCGCGTTGGACTGCCCGCTGACCGGCGAGTCGCCGGCCTTGTTCGTGGCCATGACGGTGAACGTGTAGCTCGAGCTGGTGCTCAGGTCCTGCACGGTCTGCGAGGTGCCCGAGGTGGTGATGGTGTTCACCTTCGAGCCGTCGCGGTAGACGTCCAGGGTGTACGTCTTGACCGCGTCGCCGTTGTTGGCCGGGGCCGTCCACGAGACGTTGATCTGGCCGCCCACGGCAGTGTCCACGCGGCTGGCGGTAGGCGCGGCCGGCTGCGCCGGGGGCGCGGCCGGGGTCTCCGGGGCCGACGGCTCGGACCACTCCGACGGGTCCGGCGCCTGGTTCTTGGCCTGCACCCGCACGGTGTACGCCGTGCCGTTGTTCAGGCCGGTCCAGGTGGTCGTGGTGCCGGGCTGGCAGGTCTTCTGCGTCACGCCGTCGGCCGGGGCCGGGCTGATCTCCAGGTTGACGCACTCGATCGGGGAGCGGTCCGTGTAGGACCGGTTCTGCCACTTCACGATCAGGCTCTGGTCGTCGAACTCGAGCGTCGGGGGCTCGGGCTGGTCCGGCTTCTCGTCCGGACGTGCCTCGCGCGACGCCGGGGAGGGCTCGGACTCGCCCACGTCGTTGGTCGCGGTGACCGTGAACGTGTACTTCACGTTGTTGGCGAGCCCGTCGAACGTGCAGGTGGTCGTGGCACAGGCGTGCTCCTGACCGGTCTGCGTCCGCAGCGTGTAGCCGGTGATGTCCGCGCCGTTGTTGTTGGGCTGGTCCCAGCTCAGCACCACGGTCTCGGAGCGCACCTCCTCCACCCGCGGCGCGCGGGGCGCCTCGGGGCGGCCCAGCACCGTCAGCTTCGCGATGCCGTCCACCTCGCGGTCGGGGTCGCCGGTCGCGTCCTGCACGCGGTAGCGCACGGTCATGACACCCGTGAAGTCCTCGTCCGGCGTCACCACGAGCTGGTTGCCGCGGTACTCGGTGGTGCCGATGCCCGTCTCGACGGTCGGCACGCCCGACAGCGTCAGCTCCTTCTCGGGGAACGGGTTGGTGTCGTTGTCCAGCACCGGGATCGTGGTCGCCTCGCCCTGGTGGGCGTCGAGCACCACGTCCTGCGTGGTCTGGACCAGCGGCCGTGTCGAGGCCACGACCTCGACGGTCAGCACGGCCTCGACCGCCGGGTTCTTGCCGTCGGAGACCGTCATCGCCAGCTCCTGGGCGGTGCCCTTCGACACGGACGGGTCGACCTGGGCCGAGACCGCGTTGCCGGAGACCGACGGCGAGATGCCCTCGACACCCTTGACCTCGAAGGTCAGCGGGTCCTTGTCCGGGTCCTTGACGTACCGCGACAGGTCGACCGAGCTCTCCTCGCCGGCCGCGACCTGCAGCACGGGCCGGCCCGTGATCTTGGGCGGCATGTTCTTGGACGGGGTCACGTCGATCGGCAGCGTCAGCACCGCCGTCAGGCCCTCGGGGTCGTCCGGCCCGTCGCCGTCGGTCACCTCGAAGCTGACCGACGCCGCGCCCGCGAAGTCCGCGGCGGAGGTGTAGACGAGCGTGTCCTCGTCCTTGACCTCGACCTTGCCCTCCAGCGCCTTGACCGTCTTCTCCTCCGTGATCCGCGGCTCGGTGCCGTCGCGCACCACCACATAGTCCGCGATGTCGATCGTCAGCGGCTCGCCGCTGGTCGCCTTGAGCGGCTCCAGGCCCGGCTTGACGTGCGGCCGCGCCTGGTCGCCCGGCACCCGCACGAACGCCTTGGCCTCCAGGCCGTCCATGTCGGTCACGGTGTAGGTGATCACCTGGGCACGCTCGGTGAGCTGCACCTCCAGCGAGCCCTCCTCGGTGATCTGCACGCCCTCCAGGTCCGGGTCGACCGTCAGCTCGAGGTCGGCGGCCACACCGTCCGGGTCCACGTCGTTGGCCTTGACGTCCACGGTCACCGACGAGGAGCCCTCGACGTCGTCCGCCGTCACCACGTCGTCGTGGGCGATGGGGCGCAGCAGGGGCGCGGTCTTGTCCACGTTCACCGTGACGGCGCCGCTCGCGGGGGCCCGGAAGCTGTCCTGGATGCCGTAGTAGAAGGAGTAGGAACCCTCGTCGTCCGGCGCGGTGACCACCACGTCGTCCTTGACGACCTTGGGCTCCATGTCCTCGGTGCCCTCGAACGCGCTCTCCACGAGGCCGATCTTGTCGCCGTCGGGGTCGGTGTCGTTCTCCAGCGCGCGGACGGCCACCGTGCGGCCCGGCCGCACCGTCGTCTCGTCGTCCGTGGCCTGCGGCGGCTGGTTGGTGGCGGGCTTCGGCGTGACGCCCACGCGCACCAGGCCCTCGCCCACCGCGCCGCGGGTGTCCGTCACCTGGTAGGTGAAGGTGTCCAGGCCGGTGCTGTCCTCGGCCGCGGTGTAGTCGATGAACCCGTCCACGATGGTGGCCGTGCCCTGCGACGGCGCCGCGGAGATCGAGCTCAGGGTGACGTAGTCACCGTCGGGGTCCGTGCCGTCCAGGTTCAGCGGAATCCGGGCGGTGCCTTCGCTCAGCACCCGGGCCGTGATGTCCGGGAGCTGCGGGGCCGCGTTCTCCGGGTCGTCCTTGACGACGATGGTCACCTGGGCGGAGTCCTTCTGCCCGTTGGAGTCCTTCACCTCGTAGACGGCGTGGTACGTCCCGGCCTCCTGGCCGGCACGGAACCGCACCGTGTCCTCCGAGACGAACGCCTCGCCCGCCGCGGCCGGCGGCGACTCCTGCAGCTCGTCGGTCAGCGTCAGCTCCAGGCCGTCCGGGTGCGTGTCGTTCTTCAGCACCGGGATCGTCACCACGTCGCCCACGTGCACGGTCGCCTCGTCCGGACCCGCCTCCGGCGGGCGCAGCTGGGCCGGCGCCGGGATCGGCACCACACGCACCTGACCGGTCGTGGTCCCCGAGCCGTTCGCGACGGTGTACGTGACCGTCACCGGCCCGTCCAGGCGCTTGACCTCCGAGACCTTCAGGATCTGGTGGTTGAGCACCGCGACCTTGACCGGGGCGTCGCCGGGCACGCTGACGCCCTGCACCACGAGCACGCCGCCCGCGGGGTCGGTGTCGTTGGCGAGCACGTCCACCAGCGCCGAGCCGCCGGTGGGCAGCAGCACCTGGTCGGAGACCGCGACGGGCGGGCCCGCCTCGTCCGGCGGGTCCACGACGTCCACGCGCACCAGGCCCATGGTCGGCTCGGGGCCGTCGGTGATCTGGTAGGTCACGTCGTACGAGCCGGGCGAGTCGCTCGCGACCCGGAAGGTGCCGGCGCCGTAGTTCGGCGTGATCGTCAGGCCGGGCTTGTCGGCGACCGCCGTCAGGCGCAGCTTGTCGCCGTTGGGGTCGAAGTCGTTGACCATCGGCCGCACCGTCGCGGGCTCGCCGGTCAGCACGGTCACGTGGTCCTGCACCGCGACCGGCGGCACGTTGGTGGCGATGACGTCGACCAGCAGCCGGCCCTGGAAGGGCAGCCCGAAGGCGTCGGAGACCGTGATGTCCACGATCTTGCGACCGGTGGTCGTGCCGCCGTCCCGGAACTCAATGGTGCCGTCCGGGCGGAACCGCACCTCGTCCAGGGGGTCGGCGGTGCTCGCGTTCGACAGGAACATGTCGTCGCCGTCGGGGTCCTTGAAGTACGGCAGCACCTTGATGGTCGCCATGCCGTCCTGGCCCACCCGCAGCACGGGCTCGCCCGACTGGATCGGCGCGTTGTTCTCCTCCAGCGGCACCACCTTGACGTCCACGGACGCCTCGTCGGCGCCGCCCTCGCGACCGTCGTTCACCTCGTACGTGAAGCTCGTGGTCCCGGTCGCGTCCGCCGGCACGTCGGCCTGCAGGGCCGCGCCGTCGAGCACCCGGTCGACGCCGACCGCGCCGTCGACCTCTCCCGTGACCTTCACGACCATGACGTCGCCGTCCGGGTCCACGTCGTTGCCGAGCACGTTGAGCACCGTGGTGCGGCCCGGCCGCACGCCGAACGAGTCGTCCTTGGCGACCGGCGGACGGTTGGCCTTGTTGCGCTCGGCCACGAACTGGTCGACCTGCTCCGGCGTGGTCTGCTCGGACTCGGTCTTCTCGCCCTCGGCGTCCTCGGGCATCTTGAGGTCCCAGTCGTCGACCTTCTCGAACTGGTCGGCGGCCATCCACAGCGAGCCGTTCGCGACGTCGTTCAGGACGATGATGTTGCGGTTCACGCGGTAGACGAGGCTGATGCCGGCGTTCACGCCCTCGAGCACCTGGTCCACGTCGTTGTCCGTGCCCTCGCAGTCACGGATGACCTGGCCCGAGTTCCAGGCGCCGTAGACGCAGCCGCTGAGCTGCACGGGGGCCGACGGCCCGCCCTGCGCCGTGCGCGTCGTCGCGTCGCCGCCCCCGAGCGGCTGGGAGACCAGGCCCTTCGTGGTGGCCAGCACCACGTTGTCCGACTCGACGGACGGCTGCTGCAGCATGCCCTGGGAGCCGTCCTCGATCTCGACCGAGTCGCCCCCGGGCAGGATCAGGTTGCCCGTCGACTGGTTCAGCACCACGGGCTGGTCGCCGACCGCGGTGACCTGGATCTTGGCGTCGGCGCTCAGCGCGAGCGACGACTCCTCCGGGTCCTCGGCGACGCCCTGCGAGCTGGTGGGGACGGTGTACAGCTTGCCGTCGGCCGGCACGGCCAGGAACACGGTGCCGTCCTTGGCCACCGCGAGCGTGCCGCCCGGGCCGGCCTTGACCGTGGGCTTGAGCTTCTTCTCGTCGAACGCGACCGCGCCGTCGAAGGGCAGGACCCAGGCCTTGCCGGACTCGTCGTCGTACACCGCGGTGGTGGCGCCGCCCGCGGCGACCTGCGCGCCGGCGGGGAACTTCATGGTGCCGCGCAGCGTGAGCTGCGCCGGCTCGACGGGGCTCGCGGACGAGTCGCCCGTGCTGTCCAGGAGCACGCGCTGGGCGTCCTGCTCCACGTCGAAGCTCGCCGAGTTGGCGAGCAGGGTGCCGTCGAGGGCCTTGGCCTCGTAGTTGAACCGGCCGAGCTTGCCCGAGGCGGTCTGGGTCACCCAGACGCCCGAGTCGTTGAGCTCGACGTCGGCGGTCGCCTCACCGTCGTAGAGGAGCGCGAAGCCCAGGAGCCCCGCGCCGAAGAGGGTTACCACACCGACCGATGCTGCCGATCTGCGGTTCTCGTACACGCGTGAGACAAAGCTCATGCGTCCTCCTCTTCATCACGCCACCGAAAATTTGCCCGCCCGGACGGCACACACAGGCGCAACGGGAGCACACTACCGGGGGGAAGGGTGAATCGTCGTGGAATTTCAGTGGGCAGGACTACCCATGCCGCCCGTCCAGATTGTAGGAGTTCGTCTGGTAAGCGGCCGGAGTGTCGCGACCGTGTCGGCGCAATCTCATCCGTTCACCAGAGCAGGTGGTTCGACTCCCCCAGCTGCTGGGTCTCGATCCAGGTGTGCTCACCCGTGTAGCCGTGCATGCAGTCGGTCTGCCCCGACCAGTTGCCGTTGCCGTCCGTCCGCAGCGGCACACCCCACGCCTGCCCCCACCACTGCCCCTGCTCCCACCGGGGGAAGTACACCTGGCCCGCGGAGTTGTGCTCCGTGGACAGGCACCGCATGGTGAACGCCGTGTTCGGCTCCCACCCGGTGATGCTCATGTTGATCCACCGGCACGCGGCGCCCTGCTGGCAGCCGGACGACGTCGACCCGTCGGCGCCCTTCGAGATGGTGAAGCTGCGGTTGGCCGGATTCGAGTTGGTCCGTCCGCTGCCCGACGCCGTGGTGCCGCACCCGGCCGCGTTGCAGGCCTGCGCATCGATCGTGTAGCTCGTGCTGTACGCGGGCCCGACGTCGACGGTGCCGCCCGACGCGGCCATGTTCTGCCAGCCGCCGCCGTTGACGCGGTACCGCATCGACTCCACGGCCCGGCCGCCGTTGCTGCCCGGGGGCGACACGGTGAACCGGCCCTCGGAGGACGAGCGCAGCGTCCAGCTCACGCCCGGGGCGCCCGGGGTCGTGTACGGGGTCACGGCGTTCGAGCTCGCCGTCCACGCCGAGCACGTGTACTGGTTGCAGGCGCGCACCTGGAACCGGTACGCCGTGCCGTTGCCGAGACCCTGGAACGTGTACGAGGTGGCGGTCCCCGCGTTCGCGGGGGTGCCCCCGCCGTTGGCCAGCACCTCGTACCGGTGGCCCGGGCCGCGGAAGTCGCCCGACGCGATCCCGCCCCAGCTCACGTCGGCCTGGCCGCTCGTGGTGGAGCCGAGCGCCGCCGTCGGCGTGCCCGGGACCTGCGGCTGTCCGTACGGCACCTGCGCGGCCGACCGGTCGCTGGCCGGGGACTTCCCCGCCTTGTTCTCGGCCGTGACCGCGAACGTGTAGGAGGCCTCCGCGGAGAGCCCCGAGACGACGCGCGAGGTGCCCGTCACCGTCTGGGTCTCGACCTTGGCACCGTCCTCGAAGACGTCCAGGTAGTACTTCTCCACCGGGTCGCCGTTGTTCGCCGGCTCGGTCCACGCGACCGTGATCTGCCCGCCGAGCGCGTTGTCCACGCGCTGCGCGGTCGGGGCCGCGGGCTGGGCGGGCGGTGCGGCGGGGGTCTCCGGCGCGGAGGCGTCGCTCCAGTCCGAGGGGTCCGGTGCCGCGTTCACGGCCTGCACCGTCACCGTGTAGGCGGTGCCGTTGGCCAGGCCGTCCCACACGATCCGGGTGCCGGTGACGCAGGACTTCTGGATCACGCCGTCGGCCGGGGCCGGGCTGATCTCCAGGTTCACGCACTCGATCGGCGACCGGTCGGTGTAGGCCCGGTTCTTCCACGAGACCGCGAGCGACGAGTCGCCGAACGTCAGCGACGGCGGCTCCGGCTTGTCCGGCTTCTCGTCCGGGCGGGCGTCCTCCGACGGCCCGGACGGGTCGGACTCCCCTACCTCGTTGGTCGCCGTGACGGTGAAGTTGTAGACCACGTCGTTCTTGAGGCCGGAGACGGTGCACGTCGTCGACCGGCACTCGGTGACGTCGCCCTTGCCGGACCGGGCCGTGTACCCGGTGATCTCGGCGCCGTTGTCCGACGGCGGGTCCCACGCCAGCACGACCGTCCCGGACCGCACCTCCTCGACCTGCGGGGCGCGCGGCGCCTCCGGCCGGCCCAGCACGGTCAGCCGGACCGTGCCCTCCACCTCGCGGCTGACGTCGGCGGTCGCGTCGGCCACCCGGTACCGCACCACCATCGCGCCCACGAAGTCGTCCGACGGCGTCACGACCACCGTGGAGCCCGTCGCCTCGGCGAAGCCCTCGCCCGTCTCGACCACGGCGCCGACCACCGTCAGCGGCTCCTGCGGGAAGGGGTTGGCGTCGTTCGCGAGCACGTCCACCGTGGCGGCCTCGCCCTGGTGCGCGTCGCGCACCTCGTCCGGGTTGGCGCGCGCCAGCGGGCGCGTCGAGGCCACGACCGTGACGGCGAGGTCCCCGGCGACGGGCGGGTGCCCGCCGTCGGACACCGTGAACGGGACGGTGACGCGGGTGCCCTTCGGCACCGCGGCCTGCGCCTGCGCGAGGACGGTCGACCCCTCGGTGCCGAACGTGATGCCCTCGGCCCCGCCGGTGAGCTCGACGGTCAGCGGGTCGCCCTCCGGGTCCACCACGACGCGCGACAGGTCGAGCGCCGCCTCCTCGCCCGCGGCGACCTCGAGCAGGGCCGTCCCCTTGATCTCGGGCGGCTGGTTGCGGCTGGCCCGCACGTCGATCGGGAGGGTGAGCACCGCGGTCCGGCCCTCGGGGTCGTCGGGGCCGTCGCCGTCGGTCACCTCGAAGGTGACGGAGGCCGGGCCCACGTAGTCCTCGTCCGACGTGAACGTGAGCGTGGTGGGACCGGTGACCTCGCGGGTGCCCTCGACGGCGGACACCTTCTCCTCGACCGTGAACCGCGGCTCGTGCCCGTCGGCCACCACGACGTGGTCGGCGATGTCGATCTCGAGCGTCTCGCCCGCGAAGGTGCGCAGCGCCTCGACCGGCTGCCTCAGGTGCGGCAGCGAGCCGTCGCGCGGCACCCGCAGGAACGCCTTGGCCGTCAGGTCGTCCAGGTCGGTGACGGTGTAGGTGAGCACCTGCGGGTCCTCGGTGAGCGCCACGGTGACCTCGCCACCCTCACCGAGCGTGACGCCGGCGGGCTGCTCGCCGTCCTCGTCCAGCACGGCGACCGTCAGGTCGCTCGCGACGCCGTCGGGGTCGGTGTCGTTGCCCAGCACGTCCACGGTCACGGTGTCGGAGGTGACCTCGGTGGGCGGTACCACGTCGTCGCGGGCCACCGGCCGCAGCAGGGGCGCGTCCTTGGCGACCTGGACCGTGATCGCGCCGGTGGCGCGGGCCGCGTACGTGTCCTCGATGCCGTAGTAGAAGGTCTGGGTCCCCTCCTCGCGTGGCGTCGTGACGACGACCTGGTCCTCGACGACCTCCGGGTCCAACCCCTCCGCACCCTCGAACGACTTCGACACCAGGCCGACCTGGTCGCCGTCCGGGTCGGAGTCGTTGGCCAGCGCGTCCACCGCGACGTCGCGGCCGGGCCGGACGAGCGTCTCGTCGTCGCCCGCGGTGGGCGGCTGGTTGACGCCCGGCGGCTGCGCGATGCCTACCGCGACCGTGCCCTCGGCGGTGGCGCCGCGCGTGTCGGAGACGGCGTACCGGAACTCGTCCGCGCCCGCGGACTCCCGGGACGCCTCGTACTCGAGGAACCCGTCGACGACGCGGGCCGTGCCCTGCGACGGCGGCGCCGAGAGACCGTCGAGCGTCACGTGGTCACCGTCGGGGTCGCTGCCGTCGAGCGGCAGCGGGATCCGCGTGACCGCGCCCGCGAGCACGCGCGCCGTGGTGTCCGGCGGCTGCGGGGCCGCGTTCTCCAGGGTGTCGGTGACGTTGATCGTGACCTGCGCGGAGTCCTTCTGGTTGTTGCTGTCCCGCACCTCGTAGACCAGGTGCGCGGTCCCGGCCTCGGAACCGGCACGGAACCGCACCGTGCCCTCGGACACGAAGGCCTCGCCGACGTCCGGCTCCTCCACCAGCTCGGGCGTGAGCTTCAGCTCGAGCCCGTCCGGGTGGGAGTCGTTCTTGAGCACCGGGACGGTCACGATGTCGCCCGTGTGGACGGTCGCCTCGTCCGCCGCGGCCTCGGGCGGGCGCAGCTTGGTCGGCGCGGCGATCGGCACCACCCGCACCTGCCCGACGGCGGTCTCCGTGCCGTTGGACGCGGTGTACCGCAGGGTCACGGGCCGGTCCAGGCGCTCGGTCTCGGCGACCCGCAGCACGTGGTGGTCCAGCACCACAGCCGTGACGCCCGCCTCGGCCTCCACCAAGGACGCCACCAGCACGCCGCCGCCCGGGTCGGAGTCGTTCGCCAGGACGTCCACGAGCGCCGAGCCGCCCGCGGGGAGCAGCACGGTGTCGGCCACGACCACGGGCGGGCCCGCGGCGTCGGGCGGCGGGAGCACGTCGACGCGCACCAGGCCCATCGTCGAGCTCGGCCCGTCGCTGACCTGGTAGGTGATGTCGTAGCTGGCGGGCTCCTGGCTCACGAACCGGAACGTCCCCGCGGCGTAGTTCTCCGTGATGGTGGCCGGCTCCTGCTCGGAGACGCTGACCAGGCGCAGCCGGTCGCCGTTCGGGTCGGAGTCGTTGCGCAGCGGGCGGACCGTGACCGGGTCGCCGGCCAGGACGGTCACGTGGTCGGCCACGGCGACCGGCGGCTCCTGCGTGGCGATCACGTCGACGAGCAGCCTGCCGGTGCCCACCTGGTCGAGCCCGTCCGACACCGTGAGGTCCACGATCTTGCGGCCCGTCGTCGTGCCGCCGTCGCGGAACTCGACGGTGCCGTCCGGGCGGAACCGCACCTCGTCCATCGGGTCCGCGGTGGTCGCGCTCGACAGGACGAGGTCGTCACCTTCGGGGTCCCGCCAGAACGGCAGCACCTTGGTCGACGCGTCCCCGCCCTGCGCGACGCGCAGCACCGGTTCGCCCTTCGGCGCGGGCGCCTTGTTCTCGCTCAGCGGCACCACGCGCACCTGCACCTTCGCGTCGGCGGTGCCGCCACGACCGTCGTCCACGGTGTAGGTGAAGGTGGTGCTGCCCGTCGCCGTCTCCGGCACGTTCGCCTGCAGCGCCGCGCCGTCCAGCACGCGGTCCACCGAGATGTCCGAGGCTCCCGTGCCGGCCACCCTGCCGGCGGGCTCCGCGATCGACGCCGTCATCACGTCGCCGTCGGGGTCGAGGTCGTTGCCCAGCACGTCGAGCACGGTGGTCCGACCGGGCCGGACCCCGATCGAGTCGTCCTTCGGCGCGGGCGGCCGGTTGGGCTTGTCCCGCTGCGCGATGAACTGGTCCACCATCTCGGGCGTGGTGGTCTCGGCCTCGGTCTTCTCGCCCTCGGCGTCCTCGGGCAGCTTCAGGTCCCAGTCGTCGACCTTCTCGAAGTCGTCCGCGGCCATCCACAGCGTGCCCGCCGTGACGTCGTTCAGCACGATCACCTGGCGGTTGACCCGGTAGGCCAGCTCGCCGTCCGCGCCCTCGAGCAGCTCGTCCACGTCGAGGTCCGTGCCCTCGCAGTCCCGGACCACCCGGCCGGTGCCCGACCAGGCACCGAAGGTGCAGCCGCCGAGCTGCACGGGCGCCGCCGGGGTGCCCTGGCCCACCCGGGTGGTCGAGCTGCCGCCGTCGAGCGGCTGGGTGACCAGACCCTTGGTCGTCGCCACGACGACGGCGTCGGCCTCCGCCGACGGCTGCTGGAGCCGGGCCTCGGCCCCGCCGGCCAGCTCCACGACGTCACCGCCGGGCAGCACCAGCGTGGCCGCGCTGCGGTCCAGGACCACCGGCCGGTCGCCGACGGCGGTCACCTCGATCTCGGCGTCCTTGCCGACCGGCAGCTCCGCGTCCGTCACCGTGTCCACGGTGCCCGAGCCGGTCGTCAGCACGGTGGCGATCCGGCCCTTGGCGGGGGCGGCGCCGAAGACCGTGCCGTCCGTCGCGACGGCGACCCGGGCACCCGGCCCGAGCAGCGCCGTCGGCTCCAGGTCGGCCGCGCTGAACTGGACGGCGGCCTCGAACGGGAGCACCCACAGCCGGCCGTCCTCCGGGTCCAGCACCGCCGTGGTGTGCCCGCCGGACGCGATGACGGCGCCGGCGGGCGCGGTCATGGTGCCGTCCAGGACGAGCTGCGCCGGATCGACGGGACTCGCCGTGGCGGTACCCGCGTCCGTCATCAGGACCCGGTACTCGGCCTGCTGCACGTCGAACGTCGACGAGCCGGACAGCAGCGTGCCGTCCATCGCCTGTGCCTCGTTGTTGAACCGTCCGAGCAGCCCCGCTGACGTCTTGGTGACCCAGACGCCGGAGTCGTCGAGGTCGACCTCGGCGGTGGACTCACCCTGCTGCAGCACCGACAGCAGGATCAGGGCCCCGGCGAAGACGGCGACGACGCCGCCGGAGACGGCCGAGCGCGGCGACACCTTCAATCCGGGCACAGGTCTTCCTCAAGTCTTGATCAACGGCGGTGGCGGCAGCCTAGCCGTTGCCTCCGACAACCGGCACGTTAGAGGGTCTCCCGTGCGGGTGAATTCATCGTCGGTGGACGACGGCGCGATGCTGGCCGATCCACAGTACGAAGCCCAACAGGTTCCCGTCGGTGGAGCTAGCGGTGCCCTATACAGACGCCACGTTCCGACGTCCGACGAACCGCTCCGCCAGCTCGGCGCAATACCGGGCGTGCCTGGCCTTGTGCACCTCCACGAAGTACTGCTGCCATGTGGCGGCGGTCCTCGCGAGCCAGATCGTCAAGCCCACCGCGACAGCGACACCCAGGACGGGCACCTGGAACATCAGCACGATCACGGCTCCAGCTCCCACCTTCGCGACAGTCCGTCCCCGGCGGTCGCGGAACGAGGCGATCAGCCGCACACGGTCGTTGAACGGCGGCCGGTACCTGCCTCCAGCACCAAAGGCAGCACGGCCCAGCACGATCAGCGCGGTGATGTCGACGGCGAACGCCGTGAAGAGCGCCGCACCGAACACGGAGCCCCCACCCGAGGCCAGGGCAAGCAAACCCCCGCCCACCAGGCAGCCCAGCAGAAGGACTCCCGCATGCATGCCAGTCCAGACACCGGCCCGAGCGAACGCTTTGAGATCGTTGGGGCGCGCGGTGAGCTCATGCTCCCAGGCGTAGCGTGACAGGAGCGTCACGCCCACCCACCAGATGGGCGACCGTTCCTGATGTGCCTGCATGAACTCGTCGTACCAGGGGACGCCACCAGGTTCGGAGCCAGGGTGCGCGTACCGGGTCATTCGCAGGGTCCGCACATCTGCGGCCTCCGGCGCCGGCAGAACGGCATTCAGGAGCACCGCGTGGGCCAGTGCGCGCCGTCCGAACGACGAGAAGATCTGCACTCCGCGGGCCGGAACACTGGTGTCCCACCAGCGGTCCCAGTCCTTCCGCGCGCGCATCCAGTTCTGATAGTGGCGACGCGCACCCTCGAACCCATTGAAGCGCGAGAGCGCCTCCCAGAAGATCGAGGTGTCGAGCTGGCGCCAGATCGTCAGCCGCTCGAAGTTGGCCAGGCCGCCGCGGAGGAACTGCTCCACGCTCACGATGTCTTCCGGGAGTGGGGGCAACACCATCTCGCAGAGGTACTCATACGTCACGCGCCGGCCGCGCCACACCGGGTCGTGGTCCGGGTCGAGCCAGGCCAGCAGGAAGAACACCATGAAATCGGCAGGGATGCCGGAGCGAAGGCGCCCATCGATGAGCTCCCGCACTTCCTCGCCTGCCTCGCTGTCCGGCTTGTCGTACTGGCGGAGCCACTCGACCAGCAGGCGCCACCCCTCGGTCTCGCTCATCAGGACGTTCGGCGTTCCGAAGAACTGCCGCTTGGCGGCGAACCAGTTCAGGCGGATCGCGTTGGCCAGGCTGCGCTTGCCGGTGTGCCGCTCGCCGGCGAAGACGAGCGGACCGACCTGAGCCTCCGCGTCCTCGTACCCGGGGTGGATCCAGCGGAGGCGGTCGGCGAGGTGGTGCGCGGGGATCATCCGGGCGATCAACCGCTGGTCCGACTCCGCCACCATGCCGACCACAGCGCCGGCCTCCGCGTCCCACACGGCCGCACCGCTGTACCCGCCCGTGATCGGCTCCTCTTGCGCCCCGGTGTTCATCTGGACGCGGCCGAGGCTGTCGGCGGACCGGAACTCTCCCTGCGACGACTGTCCGGTGTCGTACCCTTCGGGGAAGCCGAAGGTCCGATAAGTGTGCCCGTAGACGCTCCGCGGCGAAGCGAGTCGGACGACGTCCGCGCCCTCGTAGCCCTCCTCCAAGCGCAGGACCGCGATGTCGTCGCCGTCCATCTCCGCGGGGACCCGCAGGTCTTGGATCCCGTTGTGCGCAAGCTCTTCGACGCTGACTCGCTCGACTGCTTCCTTGCCCGGCACCCAGGCGACAACTCGGCCGACCCGGCGCTCACCAGTGATCATGAGTTCGACGGGCACCGGCAGCCGCGGGACCCTGCCGTCGGTCTCCTCCAGCCCAAGGACATCCTGGACCACGTGGGCGCAGGTGCACACGAGATCGGGTTCGACCAGGAAGCCCGCACCATGGATCTTGCCCGACGCGTCCCTGATCCGAACCGTCCAGGGGGCTTCGTGGCGCGCGCTCATCGCTGCCCCTCACGGTTGCCGGACCACCGAAGCGTCAGGCTCAGGTTGGCCTCGGTCGACGCTCTGGCGATGACGACGCCGGCCTCGGTCGTCATGCTCACGCCGAGTGCGAGCGTGATCTCGTCCGGTGAGACGGCCAGCGACCGCATCTTCGTGTCAACGGCCTCGACGACACCGCGCAGGTCGTCGAGGGCCTCGTCCAGCGTCGCCTTGACACCGCGGCCCGGCCCCCGACTCACCGGCCGCGTACCAGGACCTGGGGCGCGCTCCTCGACCTCGACCAGCACTTCCGTGCCATTGCCCAACGCCAATTTCTCCAAGCGCACCACGAGGCCTCCACCACCCAGGACCGGGGCACCGCGCCACGGCAGCCAAGAAATTACCAGCGCAAATTGCGCTTTGCACGCAATTTTGTGATATTTCTTTACCGTCGTTCGCCAGTCAGGAGACGCGCCACACGGCTCTGGGGTCCTTCGACGACTGGCCCTCCCACACGACGACCCCCAGCTCCTGCAGTCGCTGCAGGTGCCGGATGGCGGTCGGGCGGGCGACCTCCGCCACCTCTGCAACCTGCCCGGTCCCCAAGGGCCGCCCGGCCCCGCGGAGCACGTCCAGCACGTGCCGCGCGCCCCGGGAGAGCTGATCGGCGATCTCCTGAGGCAACGTGTCGAGCGCCGACAAGATCAATCGCACCCCGCTCTGGGTCTGCGTGTACATCGGATCGGTCAGGCCGCGGGCGCGCATCTCGTCGAACATCCGACGGATTCCTTCGCCGAGCTCCTGAGCGATGCCCAGGTCCGAGCACACCCGTGCGATGCGGGGGTTGCGGGCGTACCGGCTGATGTCGAGCGGGCGGTCCGGGTCGACGATCCCGGGAAAGCGACCAGGGCTCGAGATCTCTACGCGATCGGGGAAGATCTCGACCCGGATGTGGTCACCGATCATGCTGTAGGACCTGTGCAGCACCGCGTTCACGAGACCTTCCAGCCATGCGTCACGCGGCACGATCCCTGCCGCCTCGAAACGGCCCGAGCCGGCGAGGGCCCTCCGGCGAGGGAGCAGCCGCTCGATCTCGCGAGCCGCCTGGTCGATCTGCTGCGGGATCGACCCTTCGCACCGCACGTCCGCATCGTCGTCCAGCGTGAGCCGCGCCCCCGAGCCACGGTCCACCTCGGTGTATCGCAGCACACGTACGTGCGCGTTGGGATAGAGCGCCTGAGGTGACGCCCCGAACAGGAGATACGCAGCGACCGTCGGATGACCGCCACGAGCCAGCAGGCCGCGCGCACGCAGCATCCCCTCGGGGGACGTCGACCCGATGGCGAGCTGATACGCCGCCACCTGATCAGGGTCGAGGTCGTCGATCTCGACACGAGCCCGCGTGCCGTCGAACGGTGCCGAACCTCGGTCGAACTCAAGCTCTTGACGTTGGGCGAAGCCGAGTCGCCGCGACTCGTCTCCGACCCGCAGATACACGTCTCCCTTGGCCGTCTCGTGGACAGTCTCCCCCGGATCGACCCGCAGGATCAGGATGCAGCCGCCGCCCGCCAGCTCGATCTCCTCGACACGTGCCCGGACGACGGGCCGGGTGAAGTCCTGGGCGGCCTGACGAAGGGCGTTGACCCGTGCCCGTGGCACACCGTCGACCGCGCCGTCGTGGAATCCGACGACGACGCAACCACCCTCGGCGTTCGCCAACGCAACGAGCGGGACCGCCAGGTCTTTCGGATCGACCCGGCCGGACTTGCGTTCGAACCACTGCCCCTCGGGCGTCCGGGCAAGACCGTCGAGCGCCTCCTCCAGCGGGAGAGTCAACGTCTGGTCTACCTCCGCGGCGTACATGAATTTACTCTAACATTGTTAGAGTAGATTCGAGCGGATCTCAGACCGCCCGGTCCGCCAACGCCTGCGCGAACTGCTCCAGGGAGTCCTTGACCGGCCCGTCCGGCAGCGGCGCCAGCTCCGCGGCCGCCTCGCGCGCCCAGCGCACCGCGAGCTCCCGGGTGTCGGCGAGCACGGGGTGCGCCCGCAGGCGCTGCAGGGCGGCCGTCAGCACCTCGTCGGACGACAGGTCGCCGTCGAGCGTCGCGAGCAGGTCCCGGTCCTCGTCCGTGGCGGAGCCCGAGGCGACGTGCTGGCGCAGCAGCAGCACCGGCATGGTCGGCACGTGCTCCCGCAGGTCGGTGCCCGGCGTCTTGCCCGAGGTCTCGCCCGACGACGCGACGTCGAGCACATCGTCGGCGAGCTGGAACGCGACGCCGACCTTCTCGCCGAACGCGCCCACGGCCTCGACCTGCTCCTTCGGCGCACCGGAGAGCATGGCGCCCAGGCGGGCCGACGCCGACAGCAGCGACGCCGTCTTGTCCGACAGCACCTGGAGGTAGTGGGCCACGGCGTCCTCGCCGTCGTCCGGGCCCATGGTCTCGTGCAGCTGCCCCATGCACATCCGCTCGAACGTGCGGGACTGCAGGATCACGGCCTCGGGACCCAGCTCAGCCACCCGGGCCGAGGCCCGGGCGAAGAGCATGTCGCCCACCAGGATCGCCACCGAGTTGCCCCACACCATGTGCGCCGCCGGTGCGCCCCGGCGCATCGGCGCCGAGTCCATGACGTCGTCGTGGTACAGCGAGGCGACCTGCGTCAGCTCGACCACCACGGCGGCGTCGACGACGCCGGGGGCCGCGCCGTCGCCGAGCTCGCCCGTGAGCAGGGTGAGCAGCGGCCGGAACCGCTTGCCGCCCGCGTCGACGAGGTGCCGCGAGGCGCCGTCCGCCAGCTTGTCGGCGCTGGAGACGGCGTCCGACAGCGCGTCGTCGACCACCGTCAGCCGATCCGCGAGACGGGACGCCAGCTCCGGGTCCGTGATCGGCAGGCCGAGCGCGGTCGGGTCGGGCAGGTCAGTCGGAGCGGCCGGCGGTGTCGACGCCGACGTACCCGTCGTCGTCTGGGGCGGCAGCGGTACGGAGGTCACGGCACGAACTTACTTGCCTCTGCCGCCAGATTAAGAACCAGGGAGGGGAAAACGCCGAGAATCACCGTCGCGACCGCGCAGACGGCGATCGCCACGGCGGCCGGACCCCGGGACCGCACCACCGTCACCACGACCCGCTGCGCGGCTGTGGCCTGCACCTTGGTCGCGGTGGCGACACCGCCGGCCGCGGCCTCACCGCCCTCGCCCGCACTGCCCTCGCCGGCCGCGCTCGTCAGGACCTCGCCCTCGGCGGGCTCGACCCCCGGCGTGATCGGGGCGGGCTGGAACACCATGACCACCAGCAGCCGCAGGTAGAACGCGACGGCGACCACCGACGCGATGACACCCAGCACCGCGAGCCACCACAGCCCGCCCGACGTCGCCCCGCTGAACGCGCCGAACTTGGCGATGAACCCGGCGGTGAGCGGGATGCCCGCCATCGACAGCAGGAACAGGGCGAACGCGGCGGTGAGCCATGGGGCCTTGCGCCCCAGGCCGGCCCACTGCGCGATCTCCGTGGCCTCGCCGAGCACGACGCCGTCGTCCTCGACCGGACCGTTGTCCTCGCCGGCGCCGGCGGTGACCCGGCGCTCCCGGACCAGCGTGACCACGGCGAACGCACCGATCGTGGCGACGCCGTAGGCCAGCAGGTAGAAGAGCGTGGAGGACTGGACCTGCGAGCTGAAGCCCGCGATGCCCACGAGCAGGAAGCCCGCGTGCGCGATCGACGAGTACGCCAGCAGGCGCTTCACGTCGGTCTGCACCGAGCCGATCACCGTCCCGACGGCCATGGTCAGGACCGCGACCACCACGATGACCACCTGGAGCTGCCGCATGGTCTCGGGGCTGACGGCCTGCACGCCGATCGAGATGCGGTACAGCACCTCGACCAGCGCCGCGACGGCCGCCGCCTTGGTGCACGCGGCCATGAACCCGGTGATGGGCGTGGGCGCGCCGGTGTAGACGTCGGGCGTCCACGCGTGGAACGGCACGGCGCCCACCTTGAACAGCAGACCGACCGTCACCAGCAGCACGCCGGCCACGAGCAGCCCGGTCATGCCCTCCAGGGGCAGGCCGCCCTGCTGCACCGCCTGGGCGATCTCCAGGAGCCGCACCGTGCCGGCGAACCCGTAGATCAGCGCGACGCCGAAGATGAACAGCGCCGAGGCGAACGCGCCGAGCAGGAAGTACTTGGCCGCGGCCTCCTGCGAGAGCAGCCGGCGGCGGCGCGCCGTGGCGCACAGCACGTACAGCGGGAGCGACAGCACCTCGAGCGCGATGAACATGACGATCAGGTCGTCGGTGGCGGCGAAGAGCATCATGCCGCCCGCCGCGAACAGCAGCAGCGGGTAGATCTCGGTCTGCTCCAGGCCGGACCGGCGGGCCAGGTCCTCGTACGAGGTGCCGGGCACCGCCGCGGCCGTGGGCGCGAACGCGTCCTGGCCGGTGGCGGTGCGGTCGGCCACCACGAGCACGCCCAGGAACGCGAGCACCGCGATGATGCCCTGCGCGCCGAGCGCGAACGGCGTCAGCGTCACGCTGCCGCCGACCACCTGGACGGGCTGCGCCACGATCTGCGGCCACAGCACCGCCACGAACGCGACGCTGCCGGCCAGGGCGGCCAGGGTGAGCACGATCTGGGTCACGCGGCGCGCCCTGGCCGGGACGAACGCCTCGAGGAGCACGCCGACCACGCCCGCGCCCAGCACCACGATCAGCGGTGCGAGGGCGAGCCAGTCGATCTCGGGTGCCACGAACTCGTTCACTTGTCGCTCCCCATCTGCGCGGCGGCGTCCGCCGGTTCGTCGACCGCCGTGATCGTCGCCGACTGCTCGGCCGGCGCGTCCACGTAGGTCAGGGCGAGGCCCGGCACCAGGCCGAGCACCAGGAGTCCGGCCACCAGCGGGGCCGCGACGATGCGCTCACGCGCCTTGAGGTCGGGCAGGGCCTCCAGACCCTCGGCCGGCGCCCCGGTGAAGATCTTCTGGTAGGTCAGCAGCACGTAGACCGCGGCGAGCACCACGCCCGGGATCGCCGCGACGGTCCAGGCGGCCGAGCCGGCGGGGGCCCCGGAGAACGCGCCGATCAGCACCATGATCTCGCTGACGAACGTGGCCAGGCCGGGCAGCGACAGCGTCGCCAGGCCCGCCACGAGGAACGTGCCGGCGAGCACCGGGGTGACCGACCGCAGGCCGCGGTAGTCCGTGATCCGCTGCGACCGCTCCGGGTGCCGGGACACGAGGAATCCGGCCACGAGGAACAGCGCTCCGGTGGCGAGGCCGTGGTTGAGCATCATGAAGCTCGACCCGGCGGTGCCGAGCGGCGTGAAGGTGAAGATGCCCAGGATGATGAAGCCGAAGTGGCTCACCGAGGTCCAGCCGACCAGCCGCAGCAGGTCGGTCTGCATGATCGCCATGATCGCGCCGTACAGCACCGAGATCACGGCGAGCGCGATCACGAACGGCGCCGCCCAGCGGGACGCCTCCGGGAACAGCGGCAGGCAGAGCGTCAGCATCCCGAACGTGCCGACCTTGTCCAGCACGCAGATCAGCAGGGTGGACGTGCCGGGGGTCGCGTTCCCCGCGACGTCGGGCAGCCAGCTGTGCACCGGGACCATCGGGGCCTTGATCGCGAAGGCGATGAAGAACCCGATGAACATGAGGCGCTCGGCCGTGGTGCCCAGGTCGACCCCGACGAGCTCGTCCACGAGGAACGCCCTGCTCGGGTCCACGCCCGCGCTGACCGCGAGGAAGTACAGGGCGATCACCGCGGCGAGCATGATCAGCCCGCCGCCCAGGCTGAACATCAGGAACTTCACGGCCGCCTGGCGCCGTCCGGCGCCCTGCCCGAACCCGCCGATGAGGAAGTACGCGGGGATCAGCATGGCCTCGAACAGCACGTAGAACAGGAAGACGTCGCGGGCCGAGAACACGGCCACCATGAACGCCTGGAGCAGCAGCACGAGGCCGACGAACCGGCGCAGTCGCACCTGGTCGCGCCCCTGCTCGTTCCAGGCGGCCAGCAGCACCAGCGGCACCAGCACCACGGCCAGCGCGACCAGCAGCAGGCCGACGCCGTCGACGGCCACGGCGTACGAGGTGCCGATCTGCGGGATCCACGCGTGGGTCTCGGCGAGCTGGTGCTCGGCGGCGGCGCCCGTGTCGAACGCGAGGAACGCGCCGACGAGCAGGGCCACCTCCACCAGCGAGAACGCGAGCGCCGCCGGCCGGGCGAAGCCCGTGCGCGCGTTCGCGGAGCCGGTGCGGGAGCGACCGAGCGCGCCCAGCCCCACCACGACCGCGCCGACGAGCGGCCAGGCGATGAGGGCGGTCAGCCAGGGAAACATCTCTCCTCCGATCACTGGGCACCACCGAGGCCCACCACGAGCCAGGCGACGACGGCGATCACGAGGACGCCGCCCGCCATGCCCGCCGCGTACGAGCGGACGTACCCGGTCTGCGCCTTGCGGAACACCCCGCCGAACCACGAGACCGCCTGCGGCAGCACGCTCCAGCCGCGGTCGACGACGTCGCGGTCGCCCACCTGGACCACGCGGGCCAGCCCGAAGGCGGGCCGCACGACGAGCGTCTCGTTCGCGGCGTCCTGGTACAGGTCCTTGCGGGCGGCCCGCGTGAGCGCGGAGCCGCGCGGCGCCTCCTCGGGGACGAGCTGGACCGCGTACATCCGGAACGCCAGCAGCGCCCCGAGCACCACGACCACGAGGGTGGCGGTGATGATCAGCCAGACCGGCAGCACGGGCTCGTGGTGCTCGGCGTGCCCGACCACGGGCTCCAGCCAGGTGGTGAACGTGCCGCCGATGCCGAGCACCAGGCCCAGCGCGGCGGAGCCGACGCCGAGGAACACCAGGGGCCACCACATCAGCGGCGAGCCCTCGTGCGGGTGCTGGCCCTCGGTCCAGCGCGGACGGCGTCCGCCGAACGTCATGAAGAACAGGCGCGTCATGTAGAACGCGGTGATCGCGGCGCCGAGCACCGCGACCGTGCCGAACACCCAGGCCCGCCACGGCTGCCCCTCGACCGGGATGAAGGCGGCCTCGATGATGCCGTCCTTGCTCCAGAAGCCGGAGAACGGCGGGATCCCGAGGATCGCCAGCCAGCCCAGGCCCATCGTGATCCAGGTGATGGGCAGGAACCGCGACAGCCCGCCGAAGCGCCGCATGTCGGTCTGGTCGCCCATCGCGTGCATCACCGAGCCGGCGCCGAGGAACAGCCCCGCCTTGAAGAAGCCGTGGGTGAGCAGGTGGAAGATCGCGAACGCGTACCCGGCCGGGCCGAGGCCCGCGGCGAGCATCATGTAGCCGATCTGCGACATCGTGGAGGCGGCCAGGGCCTTCTTGATGTCGTCCTTGGCGCAGCCGACGATCGCCCCGAACAGCAGGGTCACGGCACCGACCAGCACCACGACGAGCTGCGCCGTCGGGGCCGCCTCCAGGATCGCGCCGGAGCGCACCATGAGGTAGACGCCGGCGGTGACCATCGTGGCCGCGTGGATGAGCGCCGAGACCGGCGTCGGGCCGGCCATCGCGTCACCCAGCCAGGCCTGCAGCGGGAACTGCGCCGACTTGCCGCACGCGGCCAGGAGCAGGCAGAGCCCGACCGCGGTGGCCGTGGCCTGCGACATCGAGCCGACGGAGTCGTCGGACAGGGCGGTGCCGAAGTCCAGGGCGCCCGCGTGGGCGAACAGCAGCGCCATCGCCGCGATGAGCCCCATGTCGCCGATGCGGTTCATGACGAACGCCTTCTTGGCCGCCACCGCGTTCTCGCGTGCGGAGGGCCGTCCCGTGTCCCAGAACCCGATGAGCAGGTAGGACGCGAGACCCACACCCTCCCAGCCCACG
Organism: Promicromonospora sp. MEB111; assembly: GCF_030209445.1. Classification (GTDB taxonomy): domain Bacteria; phylum Actinomycetota; class Actinomycetes; order Actinomycetales; family Cellulomonadaceae; genus Promicromonospora. The sequence goes on along the minus strand of NZ_JARVSD010000003.1, from coordinate 118,163 downwards.
AAGAGCAGGAGGTAGGAGTCGGCCAGGACGAGCGTGAGCATCGCCGCGACGAACAGGTTCAGGTACGCGAAGAACCGGCGCCGGTCCGGGTCGTGGTCCATGTAGGCCACGGAGTAGACGTGGATGAGCGTGCCCACGAAGGTCACGAGCATCACGAAGGTCAGGGAGAGGGGGTCCAGCCGGAGGCCGAGGTCCACGTCCAGCCCGCCCGCGGACAGCCATGTCCACAGGTGGTGGTCCACGGAGCGGCCCTCGGCGGGGGTGCCGATCATGCGGAACATCAGGATGAAGGCCACGACCCCGGAGGCTGCGGAGGCCGCGACCCCGAGCCAGTGGCCCCAGCGGTCGATGGACCTCCTGCCCAGCACCACGGGCCACAGCAGCAGGATCGCCGCACCGATCAGCGGGAAGCCGATCAGCCAGGGGGCAAGCCCGATCACGTCGTTCACTCTCTACCCCCGGAGCAGGTTGACGTCGTCGACCGAGGCCGAGCGGCGGGTACGGAAGATCGTCACGATGATGGCGAGACCGACGACGACCTCGGCGGCGGCGACGACCATGACGAAGAAGGCGAGCACCTGACCGGTCAGGTCGCCGTGCATCCTGGCGAAGGTGACGAAGGCGAGGTTGGTCGCGTTGAGCATGAGCTCGACGCCCATGAACACGACAATCGCGTTGCGGCGCAGCAGCACGGTCGTGGCACCCACGGCGAAGAGCACGGCGGCCAGGACCACGTAGTTGGTGATGTCCATCAGGCCTCTCCCTCGGTGGTGCGGGCCTCGGACGTGCCGGCGTCACGCGTACGGACGTCGACGAGCTCGGTGCCCGGTGCGTGCGGCGCCGCCTTCTCCTGGCCGCGGATACGCAGCACGCGCGAGACCGACTGCGGCACCTGCTCGCCGTCGGGCCCGAGCGCGGGCGTGTCCATGGCGTTGGAGGTGGCGTAGACGCCCGGCGACGGCAGCGGCGTGAGCACGACGCCCTCGGGCAGCGCCCTGATGCGCGCGTCCGCGACCGCCCGCTGGTCCTGCTTGGGGGTGAGCCGACGGCGGTGCGTGAGCACGAGCGCGCCGACGGCCGCCGTGACCAGCAGCACGCCCACGGCCTCCATGGCCAGCACGTAGTCGCCGAACAGCACGCGGGCCAGGGCCTGCGGGTTGGCGACGCCGCCCGGGTCTCCCCCGGCCAGCCCGGCCGGGGGCGGGAACGCGGCACGGGCCACGACGCCGCCCAGGATCACCGCGAGGCCGATCCCGATGAGCAGGCCCACCCAGCGCTGCCCGCGGATGGTCTCCGTGAGCGAGTCGGACGCGTCCACGCCGACGAGCATCAGCACGAACAGGAACAGCATCATCACCGCGCCCGTGTACACGACCACCTGCACGACGCCGAGGAACGGCGCCTCCTGCGCGATGTAGAGGATCGCCATGCTGACCATGACGAACACGAGGCACATCGCGGCGTGCACGGCCCGCTTGACGAACAGCAGGCCCAGTGCGGCGAGCACCATGAGCGGCGCGATCACCCAGAACAGGACGGTCTCGCCGGTCGTGATCTCCAGCCCGGCGGGGGTCATGCCGTCACCCCCGGACGGCCGGCGCCGGTCGCGTCGCTCGCCAGGACCCGCACCGAGCCGACCGCGGCCGCACCCGCGGACCGCTCGGCGGCGCCCGGGCCCTCCTCCGGCCGCAGCTCGTGCTGCCGCTGGGTGGGCGCGGGCGCCTTGCCCGACGCCACGGCGTCCGCGGCGTCCAGCGTCTCGTCGTCCGGCCGGTGCTCGCGGACCCAGGCGACCTGCGCCGCCGTCGGGCCCAGCACGTCGCCGCTGTAGTAGTCGGTGTCCGTGGTGCCCTCCACCATGGGGTGGGGCGCCGCGAGCATGCCCTCGGCCAGCGGGGCCAGCAGGTCCTGCTTCTCGTAGATCATGCCCGCACGCGTCTTGCCGGCGAGCTCGAAGTCGTTCGTCATGGTCAGCGCCCGCGTGGGGCAGGCCTCGATGCACAGCCCGCAGAAGATGCAGCGCAGGTAGTTGATCTGGTAGACGCCGCCGTACCGCTCACCGGGGCTCATGTGCGCGCCCTGCGAGTCGTCCGCGTTCACCTGGAGGCCGGCGTTCTCCGGCAGGGCCGCGTTGGACGCGCCCTCCACGTAGATCGCGTCCGCCGGGCACGCCCAGGCGCACAGCTCGCAGCCGATGCACTTCTCCAGCCCGTCCGCGTACCGGTTGAGCTGGTGGCGGCCGTGGAAACGGGGCTGGGTCGGCACCTTCTCGCGGGGGTACTGCTCGGTGACCGTGGGCCTGAACATCGACGACAGCGTCACGCCGAAGCCCGCGACGGGAGCGAACAGCTCCCCGATGGGTCCCGGCTGTGGCCGCAGGGGCTGGTACTCGCCCGTCTCTCGCTTACTCACCGTGGACCTCCTTTCCGAACCGCTTGGACGGGGGCAGCTTCTCGCCGGGCAGCGGCGGCACCGGGAACCCGCCGGCGAACGCGTCGACGGGCTCCTTGTCCGGGCCGCCCGGTGGCGCCTCCTTCTTCTCCGGCCAGAACCACATGACCGCGATGAAGACGACGGCGGCCCCGATGATCACGGGGACGAACTGCTGGAAGGACATGCCCTGCACGCGCTGCAGCCACTGCACGACGGCGAGCACGACGACCCAGGTCAGCGCGACCGGGATGAGCACCTTCCAGCCGAAGACCATGAACTGGTCGTAGCGCAGGCGCAGCAGCGTGCCGCGCACCCACACGAAGAAGAACATGACGGCCCAGAGCTTCACGAGGAACCAGATGATGGGCAGCCAGCCCTCGTTCAGCGCGCCGCCGAGGAACCCGTCGGGCACCGGTGCCCGCCAGCCGCCCAGGAAGAGCGTGACGCAGACCGCGGAGACGTTGAGCATGTTGATGTACTCCGCCAGGAAGAACCAGGCGAACTTCATCGACGAGTACTCGGTCATGTAGCCGGAGACGAGCTCGCCCTCGGCCTCGGGCAGGTCGAACGGCAGGCGGTTGGTCTCGCCGATCATCGAGATCACGTAGATCACGAAGGCCGGCGCGAGCGGGATGAACCACCAGATCTGCGTCTGGCTGGAGACGATCTGCGACGTCGACATCGACCCCGCCATGATGAACACGCTCACCAGCGACAGGCCCATCGCGAGCTCGTAGCTGATCACCTGCGCCGTGGACCGGACCGAGCCGAGCAGCGGGTAGGTGGAGCCGGAGGCCCAGCCGCCGAGCACGATGCCGTAGACGCCGAGCGCCGCGGCGGCCAGCACGTACAGCACCGCCACCGGGAAGTCGGTGAGCTGCGCCGGCGTGGTCCAGTCGGTCCACGGGAACGGCAGGCTCGGACCGAACGGGATCACGGCGAACACGAGCAGCGAGCAGAACACCGAGATCATCGGCGCCAGGAGGTACACGAACCGGTCGGCCCGCGTGACCGTCATGTCCTCCTTGAGCAGCAGCTTCATGGCGTCCGCGAGCGACTGGAGCAGACCGAACGGCCCGTGCCAGTTGGGGCCGGGGCGCACCTGCATGCGCGCCACGACCTTGCGCTCGAACCAGATCGCGAAGAGGACGCTGGTCAGCAGGAACACCACGATCAGCACGGCCTTGACGATCGAGGCCCAGATGGTCTCCTGCGAGAAGTCGGCGGCGACGCCGGGCGCGGCCTCGGCCAGCAGCACCGGGTTCATCGGGCATCTCCTTCCGAGCCGTGGAACGTGCGGGCCGCCGTGGTGACCCGGACGTCCGCCACGTGGGGGCTGACGCTGACGAGGTCGCCCGCGGAAGCCCCGAGCGTCTCGTGCACGCGGCAGCCGGCGGAGGCCAGCGGCAGCCAGACCACGCCGTCGACCATCCGGTCGGTCACCGCCGCGGGCACCCGGACGGAGCCGCGCGGCGTGCTGACGATGACCGTCTCGCCGTCCGACACCCCGAAGCCGCTCGCCGTGACGGCGGACATCCGGGCGACGGGCCGCTTGGCCGTGCCGGCGAGGAACTGCTCGCCGTCCTGGCCGCTGCCCGCGTCGAGCTGGAGCCGCCAGGTGGCGAGCACCGCCTGACCCGGTCCGACGGTGGGCGGGGCGGCCAGGACATCGCTCTCCAGCGTCACTTGCTCGCCCTCCCACGCGCCCTGGGTGAGGGCGATCGCGAGGTGGGCCTCGGCGGGCGAGCCCGCCTGCAGGTCCACGCCGAGCTGCTGGGCCAGCACGTGCAGCACGCGGTGGTCGGGCAGCGCGCTCGACTCGAGCGCGGCGCCGAAGGACCGCACACGGCCCTCCCAGTTCCAGTACGAGCCGGCGCGCTCCACGGGCGGCGCGACCGGGAGCACGACGTCGGCCCGCTCGGTCACCTCCGAGGCCCGCACCTCCAGGCTCACGACGAACCCGCCGCGGGCCTGCGTCGCGTCGAGCGCGGCGCGGGCGGCGGCCGGGTCGGGCAGGTCGGCGAGCTCGACGCCGCCGACCACGGCCCCGCCGAGCGCGCCCGAGGCGAGCGCCGCGAGGATGCCCGCGGTGTCGCGCCCGGGGGTGGCCGGGAGCTCGGCGCCCCAGGCCTGGGCGACCTCGGCGCGCGCCGAGGCGTCCGCCACCGGACGGCCGCCCGGCAGCAGGTCCGGCAGCAGGCCGGCCTCGACGCCGCCGCGCTCGCCCGCACGGCGCGGGATCCACGCGAGCCGCGCGCCCGTCGCCTCGGCGAGCCCGAGGGCCGCGGTGTAGGCGCCCGGCGAGCCCGCGAGGCGCTCGCCCACGAGGATCACGGCACCCGGCTGGGCCAGGGCGCTCGTGTCGATGTCGGACGTCGGGGCGTCCGCCGGGAGCAGGCCGCCGGCCAGGCTGGTGGTCAGGCTGGTCAGCCGCTCGGCCTCGGTGCCGGGGGCCGCCGGGAGCAGCGTGCCGTCCAGGCGGGTCAGGCCGCGGGTCGCGTAGGGGGCGATCGAGAAGACCTTGGTCCCGGCCTTGCCCTGGGCGCCCTTGCGCAGCCGCAGGAACGTGACGCCCGCCTCCTCCTCGGCCTCCAGACCGACGAGCAGCACCGCGGGCGCCTGCTCCAGGTCGCGGAACGTGACGCCGACGCCGGAACCGGCCACGACGCGGGCCAGGAACGCGGCCTCCTCGGCGGAGTGCACGCGCACCCGCTGGTCCACGTCGTTGGTGCCGAGCGCCGTCCGGGCGAACCGGGACCAGGCGAACGCGTCCTCGACGGTGAGGCGGCCGCCCGGCAGCACGCCGACACCGCCGTTCTCGCGCGCCGCGGCCAGGCCGGCCGCCGCGACCTCGAGGGCCTCGACCCAGGACGCGGGGCGCAGCTCGCCGTTCTCGCGCACCAGCGGGGTGGTGACCCGGTCCGGCGCGGACTGCCACGTGAACGCGAAGCGGTCCTTGTCGGTGATCCACTCCTCGTTGACCACCGGGTCCTCGCCCGACATCCGGCGCAGCACCTGGCCGCGACGGTGGTCGATGCGGATCGCGGAGCCGCACGCGTCGTGCTCGGCGATGCCCGGGGTGCTCACCAGGTCGAACGGACGCGACCGGAACCGGTAGCCCGCGCCCGTCAGGGCGCCCACCGGGCAGATCTGCACGGTGTTGCCCGAGTAGTAGGATGAGAAGGGCCGCCCGGACGTGTCCGTGGTGGCCTCCCCGATCGGACGGTCCACGGGACCGGTGCTCGACTCGGCGCCGGCGAAGCCGAGCACGTCCTCGTCGTACCGGCCGATCTGCTGGTGCGCGCCGCGGTCCTGCAGCGCGATGAACGCGTCGCCCGCGATCTCCTCGCTGAACCGGGTGCAGCGCTGGCACAGCACGCAGCGCTCTCGGTCCAGCAGGATCTGCGTGGACAGCGCGATCGGCTTGGGGAACGTGCGCTTGACGTCGGTGAACCGCGTCTCCGGCCGGCCGTTGCTCATCGCCTGGTTCTGCAGGGGGCACTCGCCGCCCTTGTCGCAGACCGGGCAGTCCAGCGGGTGGTTCATGAGCAGCAGCTCCATGACCCCCTGCTGCGCCTTGTCGGCGACGGCGGAGGTGTGCTGCGTCTTGACGACCATGCCCGGCGCGACCGTCATGGTGCACGACGCCTGCGGCTTGGGCATGGGCCGCACGTTGCCCTCGCGGTCCGGCATGGCCACCTCGACGAGGCACTGCCGGCACGCGCCGGCGGGCGCCAGGAGCGGGTGGTCGCAGAACCGCGGGATCTGGATGCCGGCCTGCTCGGCGGCGCGGATGATCAGCGTGCCCTGGGGGACGCTCACCTCGGTGCCGTCGATGGTGAAGGTGACCAGCTCGACCGGGGCCGCCTCGGTCGTGGGGTTGTTCGTGGTGACGGTCATCGGTGACCTCCCGCCCCGGCGCCCGTGAGGGCGCCCGGTGTCCGTGTCTTGGGGGTGTACGGGAACAGCGCCGACGCGCTCGGGTCGAACGGGCAGCCGTGGCCGTCGATGTGCGCCTGGTACTCGGCGCGGAAGTGCTCGATGCTCGACGTGACGGGCGAGACCGCGCCGTCGCCAAGCGCGCAGAACGCCTTGCCCAGGATGTTGTCGCACAGGTCGACCAGGAGCTCCAGGTCGCCGTCCTGCCCCTCGCCGGCCTCGATGCGGCGCAGCACCTGCTTGAGCCAGTAGGTGCCCTCGCGGCACGGCGTGCACTTGCCGCACGACTCGTGCGCGTAGAAGTCGGTCCAGCGGGACACGGCCCGGACCACGCACACCGTCTCGTCGAAGATCTGCAGCGCGCGCGTGCCGAGCATCGACCCCGCGGCGCCCACCGACTCGTAGTCGAGCGGGGTGTCCAGGTGGGCCTGCGTGAAGATCGGCGTGGACGACCCGCCGGGGGTCCAGAACTTCAGCTCGTGCCCCGCGCGGATGCCGCCCGACAGGTCGAGCAGCTCGCGCAGCGTGATGCCGAGCGGGGCCTCGTACTGGCCGGGCCGGGTGACGTGCCCCGACAGGGAGAACAGCCCGTGGCCCTGCGACTTCTCGGTGCCCATCGAGGAGAACCAGTCGGCGCCCCGGGCGACGATGCCGGGCACCGACGCGATGGACTCCACGTTGTTGACCACGGTGGGCCGGGCGTACAGGCCGGCGACCGCGGGGAACGGCGGCTTGAGCCGCGGCTGGCCGCGCAGGCCCTCCAGGGAGTCGAGCAGCGCCGTCTCCTCGCCGCAGATGTAGGCGCCCGCGCCGGCGTGCACCGTGACGTCGAGGTCGAAGCCCGAGCCCTGGATGTTCTTGCCCAGGTAGCCCGCCTTGTATGCCTCCTCGACCGCGTTCAGCAGCCGTCGGTAGACGTGCAGCACCTCGCCGCGCACGTAGATGAACGCGTGGTCGCAGCCGATCGCGTAGCTCGTGATCGCCACGCCCTCGATGAGGTGCTGCGGGCTGGCGAGCATCAGCGGGATGTCCTTGCAGGTGCCCGGCTCCGACTCGTCGGCGTTGACCACCAGGTACCGCGGGCCGCCGTCGGGCGGGGGCAGGAAGCCCCACTTCATGCCCGTGGGGAAGCCCGCGCCGCCGCGGCCGCGCAGGCCGGAGTCCTTGACCGCCTGGACCAGCGCGCCCGGCTCCATGGTCAGGGCCTTCTTGAGCCCGGCGTAGCCGCCGTTGCGCTCGTACGTGGCCAGCCGCCAGGAGCGGTCCTTGTCCCACGTGTCGGTGAGTACCGGTGTGAGGTTCACTTCGCGTCCTCCCCGGGCTTCTTGTCCTTGCCGACCTCGGTGTCGGACGACGTCGCGGGCTTGCGCTCGGCCGAGGAGCCGGGCGTGCCGACCGGCGGGCTGGTCTGCCCCGCGGCCGCGCCGTCCGCGGCGGTGCCGTCCGCCGCGCCGTCGGCCGCCGGGGCGTCCGGCGCCGTCCAGCCGCGCTCGCGGGCGATCGCGAGCCCGGCCAGGGTCGGCTCGCCCGCGCCCACGCCCTCGTCGGCGCGGCCGTCGGGGAACCCGGCCAGGATGCGGCTCATCTGCTTGAACGAGCACACGGAGGCGGCGCCCCGGGTGGGGACGACGTCGTCACCGAGGCGCAGCTGGTCCGCGAGCGCCGTGGCCGTCTCGGGCGTCTGGTTGTCGAAGAACTCCCAGTTGACCATCACGACGGGTGCGTAGTCGCAGGCGGCGTTGCACTCGATGCGCTCCAGGGTGATGGCGCCGTCGTCGGTGGTCTCGTCGTGGCCCACGCCGAGGTGGTCGCTGAGCTCGTCGAAGATGGCGTCGCCGCCCATGACGGCGCACAGGGTGTTGGTGCACACGCCCACGGTGTACTTCCCGTTGGGGTGGCGCTTGTACTGGGTGTAGAAGGTGGCGACGGCGGAGACCTCGGCGGCCGTGATGCCGAGCGTCTCGGCGCAGAACAGGATGCCGTCGCGGCTCACGTACCCGTCGACCGACTGCACGAGGTGCAGCATCGGCAGCAGGCCGGACCTCGGGTCCGGGTAGCGGGCCATGATCGCCGTGGCGTCGGCGGTCAGGGACGCGACGGTCTCGGCGTCGTAGCCGGTCTTCGTGGCCGCCTGCGGATCTGCGGTCATCGGTCCACACCTCCCAGCACGGGGTCCAGGGACGCGACGGCGACGACGACGTCGGCCACCTGGCCGCCCTCGCACATCACCGACGTGGCCTGGAGGTTGTTGAACGAGGGGTCGCGGAAGTGCGCGCGGTAGGGGCGGGTGCCGCCGTCGGACACGACGTGCACGCCGAGCTCGCCGCGCGGGTGCTCCACGGTCTGCCATGCCTGGCCCACGGGGACGCGGAAGCCCTCGGTGACCAGCTTGAAGTGGTGGATCAGGGCCTCCATGGAGGTGCCCATGATCTTCTTGATGTGCTCCAGCGAGTTGCCCTGGCCGTCGCCGCCGACGGCGAGCTGGGCGGGCCACGCGATCTTCTTGTCGGCGACCATGACGGGCTCGCCCTCGGTGCGGTCGAGCCGCTCCAGCGCCTGCTCGATGATCTTCAGCGACTGGTAGCACTCCTCCACGCGGAGCACGACGCGGTCGTAGCAGTCGGCGCCCTTCGAGGTGGGGACGTCGAAGTCGTAGGTCTCGTAGCCGCAGTACGGGTTGTCCTTGCGGACGTCGTACGGCAGGCCCGTGGAGCGCAGCACCGGTCCGGTCACGGCCAGGGCCATGCAGCCGGAGAGGTTCAGCACGCCGACGTTCGTCAGCCGCGCCTTGAAGATCGGGTTGGCGAGCATGAGGTCGCCGAGCTGCTTGAGGTAGCCGCGCACGTTCTTCAGCGCCGCGCGGGCCTGGGTGGTGAAGCCTTCGGGCGTGTCCACCGCGACCCCGCCGGGGCGGATGTACGCGTGGTTCATGCGCAGGCCGGTCACGGCCTCGAAGAGGCGCAGGATCTCCTCGCGGGCGGTGAACCCGATGGTCATCACCGTGGTGGCGCCCATCTCGTTGCCGCCGGTGCCGAGGCAGACCAGGTGGGAGGCGATCCGGTTGAGCTCCATCATCAGCACCCGGATCACCGAGGCGCGCTCGGGGATGTCGTCCGTGATGCCGAGGAGCTTCTCGACCGCGAGGCAGTACGCGGCCTCCTGGAACAGGGGCGCCACGTAGTCCATGCGGGTGCAGAACGTGGTGCCCTGCGTCCAGGTGCGGAACTCCATGTTCTTCTCGATGCCCGTGTGCAGGTAGCCGATACCGGCCCGGGCCTCGGTGACGGTCTCGCCGTCGATCTCCAGCATGAGACGCAGCACGCCGTGCGTGGACGGGTGCTGGGGACCCATGTTGACGACGATCCGCTCCTCGCCGATCGCCTCGCGCGCGATGTCGTCCCAGTCGCCGTCGCCGTAGGCCTCGAAGGCGCGCACGGTGGACGACATGTCCTCGTTCCCGGCGGGGCGCGTCGCGTGCGGGGCGGGCGGCGGCCTGTGGTCAGTGGGAGCGCTCATGAGTAGCTCCTCCTCGTGTCCGGCGGGGGCACCGTGGCGCCCTTGTACTCGACGGGGATGCCGCCGAGCGGGTAGTCCTTGCGCTGCGGGTGGCCCACCCAGTCGTCCGGCATCTCGATCCGGGTCAGGGCGGGGTGGCCGTCGAAGACGATCCCGAAGAAGTCGTAGGTCTCGCGCTCGTGCCAGTCGTTGGACGGGTACACGGACGTGGTCGACCGGATGTGCGGGTCGTCGTCGGGCGCGGCGACCTCCAGCCGCAGCCGGCGGGAGTGCGTGACCGAGGCCAGGTGGTAGACGGCGTGCAGCTCCCGGCCCGCGTCGTGCGGGTAGTGGACGCCGCTGACGCCGAGCGACAGCTCGAACCGCAGGTCCTGGTCGTCGCGCAGCGCCTGGCAGACGGCGGCGACGTGCTCGCGGGCCACGTGGATCGTCAGCTCCGCCTGCTGCGCGTCCGCGCTCGCGGCGCCGTGCAGGTCCACGACCACCTTCTCGACCGCCTGGTCGAAGGTGGGCCCGCCGGTCCGTGCGGCGTCCTCCAGCACCTCGGCCAGGACGTCGACCACCTGGTCGAACCAGCTCCCGTACGGGCGGGGGGACGCCGCAGGCATCGCGACGGGCGTGACCAGGCCGCCGTAGCCGGACGTGTCGCCCGAGCCCTGGGCGCCGAACATGCCCTTCTTGACCTCGACCACCTCGAAGGTGGCCGCCCCCTCCGGGGGCGTCAGGGCCGAGCCCTGGTCGCCGCCCGGCGTGACGTCGCTCATCGCAGCAGGCCCTTCATCTCGAAGGTCGGCGTGGCCTCCATCGCGGCCGCCTCGGCGGCGCGCGCGGCCTCGATCCGGTTCACGCCGAGCGGCGCGTTCTGGATGTGGTCGTGCAGCCCGAGGATCGCGTTGATCAGCATCTCCGGGCGCGGCGGGCAGCCGGGCAGGTAGATGTCGACCGGGACCACGTGGTCCACGCCCTGGACGATCGCGTAGTTGTTGAACATCCCGCCCGACGACGCGCACACGCCCATGGAGAGCACCCACTTGGGCTCGCTCATCTGGTCGTACACCTGGCGCACCACCGGGGCCATCTTCTGGCTCACCCGGCCCGCGACGATCATCAGGTCGGCCTGGCGCGGCGACGCACGGAACACCTCCATGCCGAACCGCGACAGGTCGAACCGCGACGCGCCCGCCGCCATCATCTCGATGGCGCAGCAGGCCAGGCCGAACGTCACCGGCCACACCGAGGCCTTGCGCAGGTACCCCGCGAGGTCCTCGATCGTCGTCAGCAGGAACCCTGACGGCGCTTCCTCGACACCCATGTCCCCTCCTTGCTGCCGGGCCGGGCCCGGCGTCGCTGCCCGGCGCTGTCAGGCGCCGGACGTCCAGTCGCTGTCTCAGACCCAGTCGAAGCCGCCGCGGCGCCACTCGTAGACGAACGGGACGGTGATCAGCGCCAGGAACGCCAGCATCGCCACCAGCCCGAACGTCGCGAGCGTCGTGAAGTCCACGGCCCACGGGTAAAGAAAGACGACCTCGATGTCGAAGACGATGAATGTCATCGCCACCAGGTAGTACTTGATCGGGAGCCGACCGCCGCCCACCGCGTGCGGCGTCGGCTCGATGCCGCACTCGTACGAGTCGAGCTTGGCGCGGTTGTAGCGCTTGGGGCCGATGATCGCGCTCGCGGCGACACCGCCGAGCGCCAGGACCGCCCCGATCGCCATGAGGATCAGGATGGGTACGTAGGGATTCATGCTGTGCCCTTCGTGGACGGCTTGCCCTTCATGGACGTGATGCTCATGAGCTCGGGACCACCCTGGTCAGGCCCGCGATGACCCGGTCGACCCAGTCGCCGCCGTGCGGCTCGTAGCAGTCGGACAGGAGCTTGAGCGTGAACTGCATGACGACCTTGCGCGGCAGGCCGTACCGGACGCAGACCCGCATGATCTCGGGGTGCTCGATGAGCCGCACGAACCAGCGGCCCAGCGTGTAGTAGCCGCCCAGGTCGGCCCGCATGCGCTCCGCGTAGGTGGCGAGCGTGGCCTCGCGGGCCTCGTCGGTGGCGCGGTGCCGGGCCTGGCTGATCGCCTCGGCGGCCACGCGCCCGGCCTGCAGCCCGTAGGCGATGCCCTCGCCGTTGAACGGGCTCACCATGCCGGCGGAGTCGCCGGCCAGGAGCACGCCGGCCGCGTACAGGGGGCCGCGGTTGTAGCCCATGGGCAGGGCCGCGCCGCGGATGGGCCCGCGCTCCGGCTCGTGCACCAGGTCCCAGCCCTCCGGCGCGCTCTTGTCGAGCCACGTCTCCATGAGCCGCCGGTAGTCGATGCCGGCCGCGGACTGCCGGGCCGGGGTGGAGGACACGCTGCCGAGGCCGACGTTCACCGTGCCGTCGCCGAGCGGGAAGATCCAGCCGTAACCCGGCAGCAGGGCGCTCTTGCCCGGCTCGCCGTCCCACAGCTCGAGGTGCGACTCCATGAACGGGTCGTCGTGCCGCGGGGTGCGGTAGTAGGCCCGGACGGCGGTGCCCATGGGGCGGTCGTCGCGGCGCTCCCGGCCGATGCCGAGGGCGAAGCGCGAGCTGACGCCGTCGGCCGCCACCACCACGGGGGCGCGGAACTCCTTGACCGGGCCCTCGGCGCGGCCGCTGGCGTCGAGCGGCTGGGCGGTGACGCCGACCACGCGGCCGTCGTCCGCGCGCAGGGCGCCGGTGACCTTGGTGCGCTCCAGCAGCTTGGCGCCGCTCGCCTGGGCGTGCTGGGCCAGGGTGTGGTCCAGCGTCATGCGGGCGCGGGCCATGCCGTAGCCCGGGTAGGTCGTCAGGTCGGGCCAGTCCAGCTCGTAGGAGCGGCCGCCGCCGTGCACCCGCAGGCCGCGGTTGCGGATCCAGCCGTCCTCCTCGCGGGTGGGCACCCCCATGCGGACGAGCTCGGCCACGGCGCGCGGCGTCAGGCCGTCGCCGCAGATCTTGTCCCGGGGAAACTCGCCCTTCTCCAGCAGGAGCACGTCGAGCCCCGCGGCCGCGCACCAGTGCGCGGTGGACGAGCCGGCCGGACCGGCGCCCACCACGATGACATCCGCGTCGTCGCGTATCACTCTTCGCACGTTCACCCCCGTTGGGAACCCGCTGCCTGGTCGTTGCTGACCTGCTGTGCGGGGTTCGGCAAGGGCTTCCTGACAAGCCCTTGTGAACCCTGTCACAACACCGACACCCTAGCCACACTTAGGGGGGATTGTGTAGGAAGGTTCCCCTTACTTGGGGAGGTCGCGAGCGGTCCGCCCCGGGAAATGCGATCAGGCATGGTCCCGGTCCGGGAACCATGCCTGATCACCTGCTGACGGCGGGCCTTCGGCTCACACCGGGCGGACCGCCCGGTGCAGGGCCACGATGCCGCCCGTCACGTTGCGGTAGGCGGCGTGCTCCCAGCCCGCCTCCAGCATGAGCTTGGCCAGGTCCACCTGGGTGTGCCAGGTGCGGATGGACTCGGCGAGGTAGTCGTAGGAGCCCTTGTCGCGGGTCACGGCGCTCGCCACCACGGGCAGCGCACGCATCAGGTACTCCTGGTAGACCTTCCGGAACGGACCCCACGTGGGGGTGGAGAACTCGCAGATCACCACGCGCCCGCCCGGCCGGACCACGCGCAGCATCTCGCGCAGCGCGGCGCCGGTGTCCACCACGTTGCGCAGGCCGAAGCTGATGGTCACGGCGTCGAACGACTCGTCGGCGAAGGGCAGCCGCGTGGCGTCACCCGCGACGAAGGGCAGGTCCGGACGGCGCTGCTTGCCCACCTGCAGCATTCCGATCGAGAAGTCGGACGGGACCACGAAGGCGCCGTCGGCGGCGAAGGGCTCGCTGCTGGTCCCGGTGCCCGCGGCGAGGTCCAGCACGCGCTCGCCCGGCATCGCCGCGACGGCCTCGACCGTGAGGCGGCGCCAGCGCCGGTCCTGGCCCAGGGAGATGAGGTCGTTCGTGAGGTCGTAGCGGGCGGCGATCCCGTCGAACATCGACGCGACCTCGGCCGGCTTCTTCTCCAGACTCGCACGTGACATAGCTGCCATGCTTTCACGCCGCGGCCCCGCCTGTGACCTCCGAAACAGCAGGTCTCCGACCAGCTCGCCCGCGCTTATCCTGAAAGCGATGATCGCTTCACCTTCCGGCGGCACCTCCGGCACACCCACCGGCACCAGCGTGTACGACAGCTGGGTGGCGCAGCCCCCGCCCGTGTCCGACGAGGCACCGCCGGGCGCTCCCCACGGCCCGCAGCTCGTGGTCCGCACCGTCGCGACCGACGACCTCCCGGACACCCCGACCGCGCTCGTGGACCGGCTCCCCGACACCAACGCGCTCGCCTGGGTGCGGCACGGCGACGGGCTCGTGGGCTGGGGCGAGGCACTGCGGTTCGAGACGTTCGGCCCGGGCCGGTTCGCCGACGCCGACGAGGCCTGGCGCCAGGTGCTCGACAACGCCGTGGTGCACGACGACGTCGACCTGCCCGGCAGCGGGCTGGTCGCGTTCGGCAGCTTCGCCTTCGACGACGTCTCCCCCGGCGACGAGTCGGAGGACCCCGCGCGGGCCAGCGGCGTGCTGATCGTGCCGCGCGTCGTCGTCGGACGGCGGGGCGACAAGGCCTGGATGACCACGATCTCCCTGGTGGGCGACCGGTCCGCCCCCGTGGGCGAGGACCTGCTCTCGGCCTACCCGCACCAGCCCGTGACGGAGCCGGGCCGGGTGGTCCTCGCCGACGGCGCCGTGGGCGCGGCCGACTGGCCCGCCGTGGTCGCCGAGGGGATCGCCCGGATCCAGACCGGCGAGCTGGAGAAGGTGGTGCTCGCGCGCGACGTCGTGGCGACCGCCGAACAGCCGCTCGACACCAGGCACCTGCTGGGCCGCCTCGCGTCCGCCTACGACGCCTGCTGGGCCTTCAGCGTGGACGGCATGGTGGGCGCGACGCCGGAGCTGCTCGTGCGCAGCGAGAAGGGCCTGGTCGCCTCGCGTGTGCTGGCGGGCACGATCCGCCGCGAGCACGGCACGGCGGACGCCGACGACGCCGACCTGCTGCGCGCCGCCCAGCTCGCCCGGTCCTCGAAGGACCTCGAGGAGCACGAGTTCGCGGTGCGCTCCGTGGCCGCCGCCCTGCAGCCGTTCTGCTCGTCGATGAACGTGCCCGAGGCCCCCTTCGTCCTGCACCTGCCGAACGTCATGCACCTCGCGACGGACGTGACCGGCGTGCTGACGGACCAGCACGCGGCGTCGCGCAGGCCCGCGCCGTCGTCCCTCTCGCTCGCCGCCGCGCTGCACCCGAGCGCCGCCGTCTGCGGCACGCCGACGACCGCCGCGCGCAGCCTGATCCGCGAGATCGAGGGCCTGGACCGCGCCCGCTACGCGGGCCCGGTGGGCTGGGTCGGGGCCGGGGGCGACGGCGAGTGGGGCATCGCCCTGCGGTCGGCGGAGATCTCCGCGACCGACCCGCGCCACATCCGCCTGTTCGCGGGCTGCGGCATCGTCGCGGCGTCGGACCCGCAGGCCGAGCTGGCGGAGTCCGAGGCGAAGCTGGAGCCCATGCGCTACGCGCTGGGCGTCTCGTCCTGAACCGCGCCCGCCCCCGTGCGCGTTGAGTGCTGGGTATGTGTTGCCGGATCGTCGTCCGGCAACACATACCCAGCACTCGACGGGGCTCAGCGGGAACGGGTCAGGCGTCGCCCGCCCTCGGGCCCTTGCCGATCGGGTTGGTCGGGTCGCCCCAGACCTGCTCGCGGAAGTTGTCCCAGACCTGCAGGTCGGACGTGGCGCCGATGAAGCCCATCCGCGCGTCCGTGGCGGTCAGCAGGATCTCGATGAGCGAGGCACCCTCGAGCACCTTGGTCGCCACCTCCAGGAGGTCCTGCCCGTCGGGCAGGTTCGCGTGGATCGACGACACGTACATGTGCGCGTCGCCCTCGAGCGACACGAAGCTGGCCCGCGTGTCCGTGCCCGCGACCGTGCCCTCGTCGTACGCGTACGACTTGAGCCAGAACCCGTCGACGACCACCTTGTCGGCCGAGATCTTGATGGCGTCGCGGCGCGAGCCGTCGTTCTTGACCGGCACGTTCGCCAGGCCGATCCCGTTGATGCCCGTGAGCGGGATCGTGAGGTCCCGGCTCTCCAGGTCGGCGGGGAGCGAGAAGACGGAGCCGTCCTCCTTGGCACCGCACTGGCCGGGCAGGTCGATGTTGAGGTCGAACTTTCCGCCGAACGTCACCTTCACGCAGGTGCCGAGCTCGGTGTGGAGCGCCTCCTCGATCGTCGCCTGCGGGTCGATCTCGCCGCACGGGTCGCTCGGGGCCTCTTCCGCGGCGTCCGCGGGCACCTCGCCGTCCTGCGTCGGTTCCTGGCACTCGGGCTCGCCGTCCTCGCCCGTGCCGGCGGCGTCGTCGCCCTCCGTGGCGTCACCGGAACCGGAGCCGGCGTCGCCGCCCTCGGCCGGGTCGGTCGCGCCGCCGGTGACCTCGTCGACCGCGTCCCCGACCGGATCCCCGGCCTCGTCGCCGCCGGACTCGGACGTGCTCGGCGACGGCGTCGGCGAGGCGGACGGCTCCGCGTCCCCCTCGTCGCACGCGCCGAAGACGACGCACCAGAACGAGTCGTCCTGGGTCTCGGCCATCGACGTGGTCGCCGGCAGGCTCATGCCGCCGACCGCCATCGCGCTCGCCACCACGACCGCCGCGGACTTCTGCGACAGGGCCTTCAGCGCGCCGCTGAGCGAGTCCACCCGGCGGGTCGGCTCGGTCTCGGGGGCGGGTTCGGCGGTCGCCTTCGGCGCCGGCTCGTCCTGCTGCGGGGCGTCGTCGTCCGCGGGCTCGTCCGCCTCGGGCTCGGCGGCGGCGGGGGATCGTTCCGCGCCGGGCTCGGGGGCGGCGTCCGACGCCGGAGCGCCGTCCTGCGCGGTGCCGGCCTTCCCGGCCGCGGCGGCGCCGTCGGCCGTACCCGACCCTGCCTCGTTCCCCGGCTCCGCCTCGTCGGCGGCCTCGGCCGTGCCACCCTCCGCCGCCTCGGGCGCCCAGGACACGACGATGATGCCGCCGACCACGCCGAGCAGGAACCCGATGATCCAGCCGCCGAGGTTCACGCCGGCGATCGAGTAGACGGAGATCGCGAGCGCGATCACGCCGTAGAAGATGCGGTGCACGGGCTGCGCGATCACCAGGATCCCGAGCAGCACCAGGGCCAGCGGCAGGATCGTCGCCTGCGCGCCCTCGACCCCGAACCGGAGCACGACGTTCATCCCGAGCTGGTCCAGCTTGATGGGACCGGACAGGAGCATCTCCAGGCCCGCGAGAACGACCAGCACACCCCCGACGAACGGCCGCTGCCTGCGCCAGGGGCGGAAGTCCCTGCGCCAGTCAGCGAGCCTCGCGCGAAGTCCGGGGCGGCCGGCGTCCGCCGGGCCGTCACCCGGACTCAGAAGCACTCGGTGCCGTCCGTGATCTTGAGGCTGAGGTCCGTCAGCTGGAAGACGGCGGCCTGCGTGCTCCACGACACCTGCTGGAGCCCGTCGATGTCGATCGAGTCGGAGTCCATGGCGAAGTCGCCGGCGTCGCCCTTCTTGGTCGTGTTGACCGTCGAGGCGTCCACACCGATGCGGATGTTCTTGAAGATCGCGGTACCGGACAGGTCGCTCATGCCGATCTGCAGGTCCGTGGCCTTGGCGGGCTCGTCACCGGTGCCCGCGGAGATCAGCAGGCCCACCTTGCCGAGCGGCGTGTCCTGCACGACCGACTGGCAGAGGTTGTAGAGCTGCGCGTCCTTGATGTTCGCGATCGCGGCGGGGTGCTGCGTGCCGTCGGAGGCGGTCGCGACGCCCGCGTACTGCGAGAAGCCCGTGCCCGCGAGCTTGTCGGCGCCGATCTTGAACTGGCTGCCGGAGATGGCGAACGAGACGGGCACTGCGCCCTGTGCAACCCCACCGAGCAGGACGCTGGCGGCAATGGTGACCGGGATGACGGCGAGGGCCACGCGGCCCTTACGCGTCCCCGTGAGCTTGCTGAGCTTCATTGGTGTTCCCCTCATGCCAATGTGAGGACGACGGCGTCGTCGTCCCGCCGCGACCGTAGCGCGATTACTGACTCACCGTCAATTGACCCCCTGACGGCGGCGCAAAGCATGCCGGATATGCTCGACACATGGCAACAGCCCGACGCACGCGCCTCCGCCCGGAGGAACGCCGCAACCAGCTCGTGGCCCTCGGAGTCGCGACTCTCGCGGACCGCCCGTTGGCCGAGGTGACCGTCGAGGAGATCGCCGCCGAAGCCGGTGTCTCGACGGGTCTGGTCTACTACTACTTCGGCTCCAAGAACGGCCTGCACCACGAGATCGTGCGCCGCGCGCGCGACTCGATGCTCCACGCCTCGGAGCCGCAGCCCGAGCTCCCGCCCGCCGACCGCCTGGCCAACACCCTGACCCGGCTCGTCGAGTACGTCCGGGAGCACGGCCCTACCTTCTACTCGCTCGTGCGCGGCGCGGCCAGCGGCGACGAGGAGGTGCGCGCGGTGATCGAGGACGCGCGGCGCCAGCAGACCGAACGCGCCCTCGCCGTCCTCCTGGAGCTGGGCGTGCCGGAGACCGAGCTGCTGCGCATCGCGGTCCGCTCGTGGGTGGCGCTCGCCGAGCAGGCCCTGGTCGACGGCGGCATCAACTCCGACCTCGCGGACGCCGAGCTGGTCGGCTACCTCGAGCGCAGCCTGGGCGGCGTCGTCGCGGCCGTGGTGCCGGGTGCCGCCGAGGCCCTGTTCGGAGCGCAGACCAAGGCCTGAGCCGGGCCCTCGGCCGGCAGGTCAGAGCGGCTTGACCATCAGCAGGCAGGGGTCGTCCGCCCACAGGTCGGGGAACTCCTCCACCGGGTGGAAGCCGCAGGCGCCGTAGAAGGCGCGTGTCTGGTCGAAGGCGGGGTCGTGCGCCGAGGGTCCCAGCGTCTTCACGCTGAGCAGGCGTACGCCCTGACCCCGCAGGTCGTCCTCGACCCGGGCCATGAGGTCGCGCCCGATCCCGGCGCGGTGGTGCTTGCGCCGGACCGCCAGCAGGTGCACCTCGGCCGACGTCGGGTAGCGCTGGTCCAGGAGCAGCACGCCGAGCACGTCGTCGGCCGGGACCGCGCCGCCGTCGGCCCCGACGGAGGGCGAGGCGACCGCGAGGTAGTTGGGGAACCGGTCCGCCGCCTCGACGTACTCGTGCGTGAACCGGTCGATGCCGAACCACTCCGGCAGCTCCTCGAGGATGTCGTGCGCGGCATCCGACCTGCCGAGAGTCCTGACCACGGTGTACGTCCCAGACACGCGGACCAACCTAAACCGGTCGGGCCAAGTTCACCCGCTGAACGCGAATACGTGTCAGACCCCCAGGTCACTCGCGTGATCTGGGGGTCTGACACGTTGCAGCCGGGGCGGATCAGCCCTGGTTGTTGAAGAAGTCCTGCAGCCAGTCCGGGATGTTGTTCGGGTTGGTCTGGTCCGAGCCCGAGCCGTCCTGCTGACCGTCCTGCTGGCCGGGCAGCTGACCCTGCTGGTCCTGCTGGTCCTGCGAGCCCGAGCTGGTGTCGGTCTCCTCCTTCACCGCGAGCGTCACCGTGACCTCCTCGGTCTTGCCGTCGCGGACGATGGTCAGCACCGACTTGTCGCCGGCCGCCTTCTCCCGCACGAACGCCGTGAGCGACTCCGGCCCGTTGACCGCGTCGCCGTCGATCGCCACGATCACGTCGCCCTGCTGGATCCCGGCCTTGCCGGCGGGCGAGTCGGCGACGACGTCCTCGACGCCCGCGCCGCGGCGGGTGACGCCGTCCGCCGTCGCGGTGGCGTCCGACATCGAGACCCCGAGGAACGCGTGCTCCGCGGTGCCGTTCTCCTTGAGCTGGTCGCCGATCTGCGTGGCCAGGTTGCCCGGGATGGCGAAGCCCAGGCCGATCGAGCCGGAGCTGCTGGACGTCCCGCCGCCGCTCGACAGCGTCGCGATCGAGGACGTGATGCCGATGACCTCGCCCGACGCGTTGAACAGCGGACCACCCGAGTTGCCGGGGTTCACCGCGGCGTCGATCTGGATCGCGTTGGTGACCACCTGGTCGGACCCGTCCTCGGCGCTGGCCGTGACCGGGCGGTCCAGGGCGGACACGATGCCCGTCGTGGCGGTGTTCGCCAGGCCCAGCGGGTTGCCGAGCGCCATCACGGGCTCGCCCACCACCACGTTGTCCGAGTCGCCGAACTTCGCCGGCTTCAGGTCCGACGGCGGGTCCGTCAGCTGCACGACGGCGAGGTCGGTGGTCGGGTCGGTGCCGACGATGTCGGCGTCGTACACGCTGCCGTCGCTCAGGGTGACCTGGACGGTCTGCGCGCCGGAGACCACGTGGTTGTTGGTCAGCACGCGACCGTCGGAGTCCAGCACGACGCCGGAGCCCTCGGCCCCGCCCGCCTGGCTCTCGACCTGGATCGAGACCACGGACTCCTGCACCGCGGAGGTGACGGCGGTCCAGTCCGGGTTCTCGACGGTCGAGCTCTTCACCGGGACGGTCTGGTTGTTCGACTGCCCGACGTCGGCGAGGGAGGCCGCGCCGTCCGAGCCGTTCGTGAGCGAGATGGCACCGGCCGTGCCCAGGCTCGCCAGCAGCGCGGCGGCCGCGGCGGCGCTGACCACGGGGACCCAGGTGCGGTTCCGCGGCCGCGGCTCGGCGGTCGCGGTGGCGGGGGCCGCGTAGGGGTTGACGTAGGACGGCGACGGTGGGCCGGCGGGAGCCACGGTCTGCACGGGCGTCGTGTGGTGCTGGGCCGGGGCGTGCTGGGCGGGCGTGTGCTGGGCCGGCGCGTGCTGGGCGGGGGCAGGCTGGGCCTGCGCCGGGGCCTGCGGAGCCGGGGCCTGCGGAGCCGGGGCGTGCTGCGCCGGGACCTGCTGGGTGGGGGCCGGCTGGGTGGGGGCCGGCTGCGGCGCCGGGGCCTGCGCCGGGTGCTGCGCCCGCTCGTGCTGGGCGGGCGTCATGCCCGCCGGCGTCGCGCCCTGGGGTGCCGCGCCCTCGGGCGGCGCGGGGACGGGCGCCGTCGACTGCACAGGGGTCGGGGTCTGCTCGGCGCCCGCGTTCTGGACGGGGGCCGGGCCGGCGACCGGCAGCTGCTGGGTCGGCTGCGCTTCGGACGGCTGCTGTTCCGGCTGCGGAGTGGTGCTGTTCTGCTCGGTCATCGTGACCCTCCTTGAAGTCAGAACTAGTTGACACCCCGTTCCTTGTCCCACCCTTAAACGAGTCTGTGAGTTCCCTGCATATCCCGAGACCCCGCTGAGTGCGGGATCTTCGCCCTTCCTGACGGCCCGGAAGGGCGAAGATCCCGCACTCAACGCCTCAGACAGCGAGGGTCGCGGCCTCCTGGACCCTGGTCGCCAGGACGCGCGACTCCGTCAGGCGGTCCCCGCGCGGCACCCGCACCTCGATCACCTGGATGCCGTGGCTGGGCGCCTGCAGCGCGTGCCGCAGGGTCGGCACGTCCTTGACGAGCTGGTGGTCCACCCCGTACCCCGCGCAGAGCTGCGCCAGGTTCGCCCCGTGCGGCGTGCCGAACACCCGCTCGAACGTGGCGCTCGCGGCGCCGCTCGTCGCGGCGAGCGCCCCGTGCTCCAGGGTCGCGAAGATCGAGCCGCCGTCGTCGTTCACCACCACGATCTCCAGGTCCACCTGGTGCTCGTCGGGACCGCGCAGCAGGCCGCCGACGTCGTGCAGGAACGTGAGGTCGCCCAGGAGGGCGCGCGTGCGCAGGCCGCGGCGCGCGGCGGCGAGCGCCACGCCGGCCGCCGTCGAGACGGTGCCGTCGATGCCCGCGAGGCCGCGGTTGGCGAGGACGGCGGGGCCGGGGCCGTCGAGGCCGAGCACCAGCTCCAGGTCCCGCACGGGGTTGGAGGAGCCGACCACGAGCAGGTCAGCGGGGCCCAGCACCCGGGCCACGGCCCGAGCCACGGAGAGTGCGGTCGGGCCGCCGAGCACCGCGTCGTCGCTGGTCATCTCGTCCAGGACGCGCGCGGCCGCGGCGCCCGCGGTCCGCCAGCGCTCCAGGAACGGTGTGGGCCGCTCGGCGGCCGGCTCGAACCAGACGGGCGCCAGGCCCGGCAGCACGACGGCGGCGTTGCGGGCGGCGTCAGGCCAGGGACCCGCGCCCGGCGCGACCACGCTGACCGCCACGGACGGGCGGCCCAGCAGCCGCTGCACAGGCCGCGACAGCGTGGGCCGGCCCAGCACCACCACGTGCTCGATGCCGTCGGCGAGCACGTCGGAGCCGAGCAGCAGGCGGTAGCCGGCGATGGCATGGGTGCCGCCCGCGGCGCCCGACGACGGCTCCGCGAACAGCGGCCAGCCCTGCGCCTCGGCGAGCTGCCGCGCCTCGGGCCCGGCGCCGTCGCCCGCGACGACGACCGTGCGCGCCGGGTCGCCGGGCAGCGCGGGCGAGCCGAAGTGCCGCAGCACGGCGGGCACGACGAGCGGCGGGTCGGGCTTGGGGTAGCCCTCCTGCGCGGTGTCCGCGGGCGGTCCGGGCAGCGCGGCCGACGGCGTCAGCGGGTCCCGGAAGGCGAGGTTGAGGTGCACGGGCCCCGGGTGTCCCGAGCGGAACCCGAGCGCGGCGCTGACCGCGCGCGCGGTGACGCTCCGCAGGTCGCGGACCGCCTCGGCGTCGCCGCCGGACCCGCCGTCCGGGTCGGACGAGCCTGACGGGCCGACCGGCGCCGGCACGTCCACGGCGTACCGCACCGCCGAACCGAAGATGCCCACCTGGTCGGTGGTCTGCGACGCGCCGGTGCCGCGCAGCTCGTGCGGCCGGTCGGCGGTGAGCACGATGAGCGGCAGGCTCGTGTGGCTCGCCTCCAGCACGGCGGGGTGCAGGTTCGCGACCGCGGTGCCCGACGTCGTGACGACGGCGACCGGCGCACCCTCTGAACCCTTGGACAGGCCGAGCGCGAGGAAGCCCGCGTCCCGCTCGTCGATCCGGACGTGCAGCGTGACGCGGCCGGCGTCGGCGGCCTCGGCCACGGCATAGGCAAGGGGCGCGCTGCGGGATCCGGGCGCGAGCACGATGTCCTGCACACCCCGGGTGACCAGGTCGGCGACGAGTGCTCGGGCGGCGGCCACGGCGGGCGGGATGGTCATGCGTCCTCCAGGATCCGGGTCAGGCGGTGGTACCGGGCGAGCCAGCGGTCCGTCGTCGGGACGTTTGCGGCCGTGGCCGCGAGCGCCTCGGGTGACGGCTCCGGACGGCGCACGGGGAGCGCGCCGTCGACGGGCAGCAGGGGCTCGGCGACGACGTCGTGCGCCAGAAGCTGGGACGTCGCGAGCCCGCAGGCGTACGGCAGCTCGGGGAGCGCGGCGGCCAGCGCGATGCCGGCGGCGAGCCCGACCGAGCTCTCCAGCGCGGACGAGACGACGACGGGCAGGCCGACCTGCTCGGCGAGGTCGAGGCAGGCGCGGACCCCGCCGAGGGGCTGGACCTTGAGGACCACGATGTCGGCGGCCTCCTGGCGCACCACGCGCATCGGGTCGGAGGCGCGGCGGATGGACTCGTCGGCCGCGACGGGCACGTCCTGCTTGCGGCGCACCAGGGCGAGCTCGTAGACGTCGGCGCAGGGCTGCTCGACGTACTCCAGCCCGCCGGCGGCGCGGTCGATCTCGGCGAGGTGGGCCAGGGCCTCGTCCGGGGTCCAGGCGGCGTTGGCATCGACCCGGATCGCGCCGTCGGGCCCGAGGGTGTCGCGGACGGCGGCGACCCGCTCGATCTCGGCGCCCACGGGTTCGAGCGCGCCGTCGGGGCCGCGCTGTGCGACCTTGACCTTGGCGGTGCGGCACCCGCCGGACGCGAGCACGATCTCGCGCGCCCGCTCCGGCCCGACGGCGGGGACGGTCACGTTGACCGGCACGCTCTGCCGCACGGCGTCGGGCCAGCCGACGAGGGCCGCCTCGTGCGCGGCGCGCAGCCAGGTGGCGGATTCCTCGTCGTCGTAGTCCCAGAACGGGGAGAGCTCGCCCCAGCCGGCGGGGCCGCGGAGCAGGACGCCGTCGCGCACGTCGATCCCGCGAAAGCGGGTCCGCAGGGGCGTGGACCAGACCACGGGTTCACCGATCAGCACGGGTCCAGGCTATCGACCCGCCGGGGCCGGGTCGGGCTCTGGCAGCTCCTGACTTCGGTTCAGCAGGCTGCCGGGTGCCGTCATGGCGGTCCTCACGGCCGGATCCAGCCTGGTGAACGCGAGTCAGTCGGATCACTCGGGCACGGGCACGTCGTCGCGGTGCGCGCCGTAGTAGGCCGACTGCCGGCGCATCAGCTCCCGCATCGGGACGTCCCGGTCCACGCCGTAGACGGTGCCACCGAAGTCGAGCTCCCGCTGGATCGCCCAGATCTCCTCGTGTCGCTCCGGCGACAGGATCGTGGCCGGATCACCCACCGCCACCCAGCCGATCGGCACGACAGCCCCGGGCGCGAGGACGGTGTTGACCTGCACCACGCCGTTGATGCGCACCTCGGCACCCGCGCCGACGACGCTGCCCGGGAACAGCGACGCACCGGTGGCGAGGAACGCCTCGTCCTCGACGGTGCTGCCGTTCACGTGGGCGTGCGGGCCGACCATCACCGCGTCCCCGATCCGCGCGTGGTGGCTGCCGCGCCCGCGGACGAGCGCGTTCTCCATGACGATCGTGTCCGCGCCGATGACGACGACGCCGTCCTCGGCGGTGAGGACCGCGCCGTGCAGGATCCGCGCGCCGGCGGCGATGCGGACGTCGCCGACGACCGTGGCGGACGGCGCGACGTAGGCCGAGGGATCGATGGACGGCTCCAGGCCGCGATGGCGGATCAGCATGCGGGCACTTCCTCTCGTCGCCGCCACCCTAGGTGCCGCCACGCACACCGGCCGAACTAGGCTGGTCCGTGTGAGCACGAGCACCGAACTCCCCCAGCAGGTCTCCGAGACGTTCGACCCGCAGCGCTGGCGCACGGTCGCCGGGTTCGAGGACCTGACGGACCTCACGTACCACCGTGGTGTCGACCGCAGCGGCCCCGAGCCGCGGGACCTGCCCGTGGTGCGCATCGCGTTCGACCGCCCCGAGGTGCGCAACGCGTTCCGCCCGCACACCGTGGACGAGCTGTACCGGGTCATGGACCACGCCCGCATGACGTCCGACGTCGGCACGGTGCTGCTGACCGGCAACGGCCCCTCCCCCAAGGACGGCGGCTGGGCCTTCTGCAGCGGCGGCGACCAGCGCATCCGCGGCCGCGACGGCTACCGCTACGCCGAGGGCGAGAACGCGGACTCGATCGACCCCGCCAAGGCCGGCCGCCTGCACATCCTGGAGGTGCAGCGCCTCATGCGGACCATGCCCAAGGTGGTGGTCGCGGTCGTGGACGGCTGGGCCGCCGGCGGCGGGCACTCGCTGCACGTCGTCGCCGACCTCACGGTCGCCTGCCGCGAGCACGGCAAGTTCAAGCAGACCGACGCCGACGTCGGCTCGTTCGACGCCGGCTACGGCTCCGCCTACTTCGCCCGGCAGCTCGGGCAGAAGCGCGCCCGCGAGGTCTTCTTCCTGGCCCGCGAGTACTCGGCCGACGACGCCGAGCGCTGGGGCTCGGTCAACGAGGTCGCCGCCCACGAGGACCTGGAGGGGCTGGCGCTGGAGTACGCGCGCATCATCGCCGGCAAGTCGCCGCAGGCCATCCGGATGCTCAAGTTCGCGTTCAACGCCGCCGACGACGGCATCGCCGGCCAGCAGGTGTTCGCCGGCGAGGCGACGCGGCTGGCGTACATGACGGACGAGGCGGTCGAGGGCAAGGAGGCGTTCCTGGAGCGCCGCGACCCGGACTGGTCGGCCTTCCCCTACTACTACTGACTGACCGACTGACCGACTGGCCGACCGACCAACTGACCGACCGGTTGACCGACTGGCCGACTGGCCGACTGGCCGACCAGCTGACTCGCCGGGGCGCGATCGCCGAGTCAGCCAGTTGGTCCGACCACCCCACTGACTCAGCAGGCAGGATTCGCCGAGTCAGTCGGTTGGTCCGACCAGCCGACTGACTCGGCACCACGGGATCGCCGAGTCAGTCGGGTGGTCGGTTACTCGTCGTCGTCCACCGACCGGCCGTCCGCCGGCCGGCCGTCCGGCGTGACCGGGACCGGCCCCGCGGCGAGGCGGACCTCCTCGGCGCTGAGCGCCCGCGCCAGGTCGTCGGACCCCGTGAACACCACGACCCCCGGATACTCCGCCAGGACCTCCGCGAGCCGGTCGCGCCCCTCCTGGTCCAGGTCGCGGTCGAGATCGGCGACCAGGAGCAGCGCCGGCTCGCCGTAGACCGCGCGGGCGAGCGCGAGCCGGGCGCGCTGGTCGACGGTCAAGGGCTCCCCGCCGGCGCGCAGCACGGTGCGGGGCCCGTCCGGGAACCTGCCGACGTCGAGGCCCACCGCCTCGAAGACCGCGTCGGCCGTGGCGTCGTCCAGGTCCGGACGGCGGTAGCGCAGCGCGCGCCGCAGTGTGCCGCGCTCGAACACGGTGCCCCGGGTCGCGAGCCCGACGAGCGCCCGCCCCTCCCCCGGCGCCACCGCCCGCAGGTTCCGCCCGGCCACCCAGACCTGGTCGGTGGTCCCGGCCGGCGCGAGGTCGAGGCCCACGACCCGCCGCATCAGGCGCAGCGGCGCCTCCGGGTCGCTGCCGCCGTCGTCGCCGCCGCCGGGACCACCGCCGGCGCCGCGGCTCAGGCGGATCCGGGCGCCCGGCCCGGCACGCAGCGGGGAGTCGTCCGGCACGAGGCCGGGGACCACGAGGTGCACCCGGCCGGGCCCGGCCGCGCCGTCGGGCAGGTCGGCCTGCGCCGCCGCGCTGCTCGCCCGCTCGTGCTCCACGCGCCGGAGGGCGGCGTCGGCGAGCGCGGGGACGAGGACCGCGCCGGCGGCCAGGAAGGTCTGGCGGTACTCGACGATGCGCCCGAGGTCGACGATCGGGGTCGAGGCGAGGCCCGCCATGGCCATCGCGGCCACCGTGACGGCCGGGTCGAGCCCGCGCACCACGCCGACGGCGGCGACGGCGAGCGTCGCGAGCAGCGCGGCGACGGTGCCCCCGGCCCGCAGCGCCCCGACGGTCGCCGACCGGTCGACGGCGCGGTCGACCACGTCGTCGGACGCCGAGTCGATGTGGTCGAGCTCGCGGCCGGCACCGCGTGCCGCGATGATCCCCTCCGAGGCTCCGACGGTGTCGGCGATCCGCGTGGCCATCCGCCCGCGGGCGCGCCGCAGCCGCCGCGACTTCAGGTACGCGGTGCGCGCCCAGGGCACCATGACGGCGGCGAGCACGCCCAGCGGGAGCAGGAACCCGAGGCCGAGAAACGGGTCGAGCACCGTGAGCCCGATGGCGGAACCCGCGATGAGCGGGATGCCGGCCGCGAGCGGTCCGACCCCCTGCGACACCCAGTTGCGCACGCTCGCGAGGTCGTTGGTGGTGCGGGCCACCGTGATGCCCAGGTGGGTGCCGCCGCCCGGCGTGAGCTCGGACTCGATCAGCTCGCGGCGCACCTCGCGCACGTAGTCCTGGCCGAGCCGCTCCGCGACGATCCGCTCCTCGACGCGCAGCCCGCCGATGGCCACCGCCGTCGCCACGATGCTCAGGATCGCGACGACGACCGGCCACGCGCTGCCCGGCCGGAGCTGGGTCAGCGCCCAGGCGCCCACCGCCCCGAGGGCGCCCTGGGCGATGCCGAGCGCGGCGAGACCGACGACCCAGCGGCGTCGGGCGCCGACGAAGATCCTCGGCAGGCCGCCCGGCTCCCGCGAACCCGCACCCGCACCGGGCGACGGCGCACCGGACTCAGGCGACCGCATGACCGGCGCCGAGCCGCGCGTCCCCGAGCCCCGCGGCGGCCCACGCAACGGCGGGCAGGCACAGGTCGTAGGTCCGCACGACGTCCGCGTCGAGCGCGCGGCGAGCCTCGGCGGTGGCGAGCGGCGAGGCCGTGAGCACCCCCGACACGACCGACGGCTCGCAGCCGAGGGCCCGCAGGGCCGCCACGCCGCCGCTCGCCCCGAGCGCGTCCCCGGCCGCGAACACGACGCGGTCGACCACCGAGCGGAACGCGTCGTCCACCAGCAGCCGGCCGGTCTCGCCCTGGTAGACGCCGTCCGCGATCTCGATGAGCACGACGCCGGGGGCGGGCGCACCCGGCCGCACCGGGGACGCCAGCACGTCCGCCATGGTCGCGAAGACGTCGCGGACGTCCTCGAACGGAAGGCCGAACGTGCTCGGCAGGCCGAAGTCGGTGAAGTCGACGACGTGGCTCGCGCCCGCGTCCACGAAGTGGTGCGCGTCGTTGCCCGCACCCGTCCCCGTCGCCTTGCCGGCGTGGACCGTGAGGCCGGCCGCGGTCAGGCCGTGGGCCAGGCAGGCCAGCGTGGTGGACTTGCCGGAGTTCATCGACGTGCCGATGACGGCGATCACCGGGACGCGCGCGGCGTTGCCGGTCACGCTCCCCGCGGCGCGCACCCGGTACGGGGCGTATGCGGCGAGGTTCACGACGGCGTCCGTCGCGGTGCCCGACGTCGCGGCCGCGGGCCCGCCCCCGCCGACGCCCGACGCCGTGAGCAGGCCGATCGGCTCGATCACCGTGGCGTCCTTGACCGCGGCGTGCCGGTCCACCACCCGCGAGGCGAGCCCGCCGGCGGCGGCGAGGTGGCACGGCCCGAGGTCCTCCGGGAGGACCGCCAGGAACTGGTCGGCGGCGTAGCGCGACCCGTAGGCCACGACGATCTCGTCACCCTCGAACAGGATCTGCCGCCGGGAGACGGGCGACTCGAGCCGGCGGTGCTGACCGATGGTGACCACGCGCGCCAGCACGACATCCCCGGGCCGCGGTGCCCGGGTCAGGTCGGTGTCGAGGCCGAAGGCGGCCGGGTCCTGCTCGATCGCGGCCGCCACGAACCGCGTGGAGTAGGCCTTCTTGGCGCGCAGCAGCCGGTGCGCGGCCGGGTCCGGCATCCGCACGGTGGCGGGCGCGGCGTCGGCCCGCAACGGTGTGGCGACGGGACGCGGGTCGAGCCCGCGAAGCTCCGGGGAGGTCTCAAGGATGCTCATGGCGGCCACGCTTTCTTGTCGAGGGACGCGATGGTGCGACGTCGTCACTCAACAAGCCCGCCATGAACTCGTGATGAGACCCGGATGAAGGCTTTCTCATCAGCCACGACGGCCGTCCGCCGTCGCCGTGCGGGAAGAATACCCGGGCCGGCGGCGGCTCCGGATCACTCCACCTGCCAGCTCCCCTTGCCCTTCGGCACGAGCTCGATCCACGTGTTCCCCGGGTCGAGCAGCACGTCCTTGCCGTCGGCGGTCCGGAGCACGATCGGCGAGCTCAGGTCCTTCTTGGACCACTGCACCGAGAGGCTGTGCCCCATCGAGAGCAGCGTGCCCTTGCCGCTGCGCCCGGCGAGCCGGTGCTCCGGCACGGGCGCCCCGGCCGGGTCCCGCCACTTGGTGTTGAACACCTCGGTGGAGAGCACCAGGACGTTCCGCGCGGCGTGCCGCCGGCCGTCGGCGGCGACGGACCGCGCGGAGCCCTCGCTGCGCAGGTACTTCCGGTTCTCCTGGTCCCACGTCCAGACGGTGCGCTGCAGCGTGGAGAGCCGTACGTCGACCGAGCGCGCGGCCTGGCCGTCCTGCGGCGCCGACCCCTGGCCCACCTTGCGCGCGTACTCGAACTGGGCGGGCGGCGGGCTCGTCCGCTCTCCGTCGGCCTGCTCGACGAAGGTCGGCACGTGGCCGATCACGTTGTGCGGCGCGACCCGGCCGGGATCGCGCCGGAAGCCCGGGGCGCCCTTGTCCATGATGACCGTCTGGGTGCCCGCCCGCTGCGCCGCGGCGATGAACGGGCCCTGCCCGCCGGAGAACACGAGGATCCCGTCGAGCGGCGCCACGATCGCGGCGTCCATCGGGCGGATGGAGCGCACCGGCTCCACGGCGTCCGGGATGTTCGAGTGGTAGGTCGCGACGAAGCGGGTGATGCCGCCCTCGACGACCTCCTCCCACACGATGTCGGCCTCCACCAGGCCGCTCTGCGGCCGGGCCGCGGTCGCGTTCTCGATCTTGATCGACACCGCGGGACGGTCCGCGACGTCCTCGGTCCGCACGCCCGTGAGCGGCCACACCAGCGGCACGTCCGGCTCGGGCGGGCCGCCCCGGTCGCTCTCGACCGAGGCCGCGACCGTGGTGGTGGGTGTCGCCAGCGCCTCCGCGGGCCGGCCCCCGTCGCAACCGGTCAGCCCGGCCGCCAGCACCATGGCCGTACCCGTGGCACGGACCGCCGTCCTCCAACGCGTGGTCATCGGTACTCCTCCGCGAGCGTTCGGTGCCGAGCCCCGAGGGGTCCGTGTGGCGCACACCTTACAGATCCGTGCGACGCCCGGCCCCTTGGACGCGCATACGCTCAGGAGGTGACCCTGACCGACCCCGCGGGCGCCGTGGTGCGCGCCGTCCGGGACGCCCTCGGCGGCGGCGCCGTCTACGCCCCGCAGCCCCGCCTGTCCGACGCCGCGGTACCGCCCGGCACCGCGCTCGTGCTCCGGACCTCCGGTTCCACGGGAAACCCCCGCGAGGTCGCGCTGAGCGCCGCGGCCCT
Organism: Promicromonospora sp. MEB111; assembly: GCF_030209445.1. GTDB lineage: Bacteria > Actinomycetota > Actinomycetes > Actinomycetales > Cellulomonadaceae > Promicromonospora. Next base: position 87,651 of record NZ_JARVSD010000003.1, on the reverse strand, counting down.
GCGCGCCTCGGCCGAGGCCACCCACGACCGGCTCGGCGGACCCGGCCGCTGGCTGCTGGTCCTGCCGCCCACGCACGTCGCGGGCGTCCAGGTGGTCAACCGCACGGTCGTGGCGGGGACCGAGGTGCGCGTCGGCGACCTGGCCCCCTTCACGCCCGGCGCGTTCGCCGCCCTCGCGCAGGACTTCCTCGACTCCCCCGTCAGCACGCCCGGCAGCGACCGGGCCTACGTCTCGATCGTGCCCACCCAGCTCCACCGGCTCGTCGCCGCCGCTGACGGCGACGGTGACGGGGACGGCGATGCCGACGAGGGTGGCGACGGCCTCGCCGCGCTCGCGCGGTTCGACGCCGTGCTCGTGGGCGGCGCCGCGACGCCCGCCCCGCTGCTGGCCCGCGCGCGGGCCGCCGGGGTCCGCGCCGTGACGACCTACGGCATGTCCGAGACGAGCGGCGGCTGCGTGTACGACGGCGTCCCGCTGGCCGGCGTGCGGGTCCGGCTGACCGACGCCACGGGCCCCGGCGACGCGGCCGGCGCCGCAGCCGGCGCCGGGCCCACGACCGGCGTGGTCGAGCTGTCCGGCCCCGTGCTCGCCGAGGGCTACGTGGGCGACCCCGGCGCGACGGCCGCCGCGTTCCGCACCGATCCCGACGGCACCCGCTGGTTCCGCACCTCCGACCTGGGCCGCCTCGACCACGGCCGGCTCACGATCCTCGGCCGGGCGGACGACGTGATCCTCACCGGCGGCGTCAACGTCGCGCCGGCCGCCGTCGAGGACGCGATCGCCGGGCACCTGGCCCGGCTGGGCACGCCGGGCGAGGCGTGCGTCGTCGGCGTGCCCGACGACGAGTGGGGCCAGGTCGTGGTCGCCGTCCTCGCCCTGCCGGGCCACACACCCGCGGCCGGGACGCCCCAGAACCAGCCGGAGAACCAGGCGCCCGAGGACCAGGCGCCGGAGGAACGCCTGCCCCTGGCCGACGGCGGCGGCGAGCTGCTCGCCGGGCTGCGCACCGCCGTCGGCCGGCTGCTCGGGGCCCCGGCGGCGCCGCGGCGCGTGTACGTGACACCGGCCCTGCCGACCCGGGGACCGGGCAAGGTGGACCGCCGGGCGGTGCGCGACGCCGTCGTGCGGGCCGAGCGGATTCCCGGCCGGGAACCCGTGCGACCATGACTTCGTTCCTCCGCCAGGACCGGGCCCCGGCCCGGTGCCGCTGTGGCGAGGACACAGGCACACCCCACGAACGAAGGACACGCTGATGGCCACTGCCGCCGAGTGGATCTCCGGGGCGCGGCCCCGCACGCTGCCGGCGGCGGCCGCCCCCGTCATGGTGGGTACCGGCGCGGCCGCGCAGGTCGACTCCTCCGCCTGGCTGCCCGCGCTGCTCGCGCTGGGCGTCGCCCTGGCGCTGCAGGTCGGCGTCAACTTCGCCAACGACTACTCCGACGGCGTGCGGGGCACCGACCTCGACCGGGTGGGCCCGATGCGGCTCACGGCGTCGGGCGCCGCGCCGCCGCGCGCGGTGAAGGGTGCCGCCTTCGCGGCGTTCGGCGTGGCGGGAGTGCTGGGCCTGATCCTGTGCGCGGTGTCGGGGCACTGGTGGCTGCTCGCCGTCGGCGCGGTGAGCGTGGTCGCCGCCTGGTACTACACGGGCGGCAGGACGCCGTACGGGTACCGGGGCCTGGGCGAGATCGCCGTGTTCGTGTTCTTCGGCCTGGTCGCGGTGCTCGGCACCACGTACACGCAGGCCGACCGGATCACCTGGCCCGCGGTGCTCGGCGCCGTGGGCGTGGGCCTCATCGCGTGCGCGCTGCTCATGGTGAACAACCTGCGCGACATCCCCACCGACGTCCTCGCCGGCAAGCGCACCCTCGCGGTGCGGCTCGGCGACTACCGGGCGCGCCGCGCGTACATCGCGATGATCTGGGTCCCGGTGCTGCTCGGCGCGCTGTGCGTGTTCTGGGCGCCGTGGTCGCTCGTGGTGCTGCTGCTGCTCGGCCCGGCGGCGCTGCTGTCCATCCCGATCCTCGCCGGGGCGCGCGGCAAGCTGCTGATCCCGGTCCTGGCGGGCACGGGACTGTACGAGCTGGGCTACGGCGTGCTGCTCTGGCTCGGCCTGTCGATCTAGTCGGCGCGCAGCTTCTCGTCGACCTCGGCGTCCTCGTGGGCGGCGTCGGCATCGATCCTCGGGGCCGCGGCCCGCGCCGCGGCACGCCGCTCGGCCCGGCCGGCCATCCACTCGGTCGCGGCGTCGCGTGGCCTGCCCAGGGTCAGGTACGACACCGCCAGGGCGACGAGCACGGCGACGACCGGGAGCAGCCAGCCCCTCAGTCCGACCAGGTACAGCACGCCGAGTGCCGCGGCGACGAGGGCGACACGGAGCAGGGAGTAGATCACGAGGGGCACCCACCCATGGTAGGCCGGGTGCGGCCCGCGTTCGCACGACGGCGGCGGCGCGGGCGACAACGGGGCGAACGTCACGTCGAGGGCTGCCCTGCCCGCGCCAACCCACCGTAGGCTGGGGGCATGCCTCGCGTACTCCTGATCTTGGTGGTCGTCGGACTCATGGCGTATGCCCTGACCGATGTCTGGGGCGCTGACGAGGACGAACGCGCAGGTCTGCCCCGCTGGCTCTGGGTGCTCCTGATCGTCCTCCTGCCCCTGCTCGGCGCGATCTCGTGGATCGTGGTGCGGGTCAGCCGCCGGTCCGGCGCGGGCCCGGCCCCAGGCCCCGGCTCCGGCGGCAGCCGCCCGACCCAGCCCCCGCGGCCCGGCCCGCGCCGCCCCTCCGGCCCGGTCGCCCCGGACGACGACCCGGAGTTCCTCTGGCTGCTGGAGCAGGAGAAGCGCAAGCGCGAGCGCGAGGCCCGCGGCCGCCAGGAGGCCAAGGACGACGACGCCGAGAGCAGCTGACCTCCGGGAATGACGCAGGGCACCGGATCCGCGTGGATCCGGTGCCCTGCGTCATTCCCGGGGCGCGTCGTTCCCAGGGCTCACAGGCCCGAGTACGAGTGCTTCCCGTTGAAGATCAGGTTCACGCCGGTGAAGTTGAACAGCACGCACGCGTAGCCGGCCACGACGAACCAGGCCGCACGGCTCCCGGACCAGCCGCGGGTGGTGCGCGCGTGCAGGTAGGCCGCGTAGACCACCCAGACGATGAAGCTCCAGACCTCCTTGGGGTCCCAGCCCCAGTAGCGGCCCCAGGCGTCCTCGGCCCAGATGGCGCCACCGATGAGCGTGAAGGTCCACAGCACGAACGCCACCGAGTTCAGGCGGAACGAGAGCGACTCGAGGGCGGCGGGCGCCGCGGTGTGGTCGAGCCAGCCCCAGTGCCGGCTGCCGAGCACGGGCGAGCCGTTGTCCCGGGCGTCCCGCAGGAGCTGCAGCACCGACGCCACGAACGCGACGGTGAAGATGCCGGTGGCGCAGATGGCGACGCCCACGTGGATCACGAGCCAGTACTTCTGCAGCGCGGGCTGGACGCCCATCGCCTCCACGAAGAACTTCTCCTGGGCCAGCACGAGGAACAGCACGCCGAGCCCGCTCACGAACGCGCCCAGGTACCGGACGTCGCGCCGGGTGTTCACCCCGGCGAACACCGCGACGGCCACGAACGTGCCGACCAGCGTGAACTCGTACATGTTGGCCCACGGCGTGCGCCCCGCCGCGATGCCGCGCAGCACGATCGCGATCAGCAGCAGCGCCGCGGCGAGCCAGGTCACGGACATCCCGATCCCGGCGAACTTGCGGTTCACCGGCCCGGCCGCCGCGCCGGTGACGGCGGACCCCGCGTCGACCGGGCCGGGCACGTCGTCCTGCGCGCCCGCACCGACGCTCACCCTGTCCCGGCTCCGGGCCGCGTCCCGCGCGTCGACCTTCGCGCCGGACAGGCGCGAGAGGTCCACCGAGAACGCGATGAGCCCGATCGCGAGCGCCGTCGCGGCGCCCCAGACGAGCAGCACGCTCAGGTTTGCCAGCTCCATGTTCAGTCCTTTTCCGATCCGGTCTCGATGCGCGGTTCCTGAGCTTGTCCAGTGGCCGCCGGTTCTGCCTCGGCTCCGGGCACCGCCCCCAGGGCGCGGTCGACCTCGGCCTGGAGGCCGGCGTCGTCGCCCCGGGCGAGCCCCGCGACCTCGACCACCGTAACGCCGTCCGGCCCGGTGTACGCCCGCGCCCAGACGCGCCGCCGCGGCGTGAAGAGCGAGACGGTGAGGCCCGCGAGCGCGAGCAGCGCGAAGACGAGGACGAACGCGAGCGAAGGGTCGTGCCGCAGGTCGAGCGCCACGTAGCGCGGGAGGTCCTCGCCGAGGGTCAGGGTGCCGAGCCCGTTCGGCAGGTCCACGGTCTCGCCGGGCCGTGCCAGGACCTTGACGCGCTCGCCGGACTCCTCGAGGGCCGGGGTGAGCGACGCGGTGTCGAGCTCGTACACGTTCTGCGGCGAGCCGTCGTCGAGCCCGAGGTCACCTGTGTACACCTCGAGCACGAGCAGCGGGTCCACGGGCTGCGGGAACGCCGAGCGGGCCGACCCGTCCTCGTTCACCTCCGCCGTGGGCAGGAAGTAGCCCACGAGCCCGATCTGGTCCAGCCCGGGCGACACGTCCGGCACCTTCACCACGCCGCGGGAGGTGTACATCGTGTCCTCGGGGATGAACGTGACCCGACCGGAGAACGCGACCTCGCCCTCGGCGTCGTGGACGGTGATCTCGGGGGCGAAGCCGTTGCCCTGGAGGTAGACCTTGGCGCCGTCGACGACGATCGGGTGGTTCACCTTGATCTGCTCGGGCCGTTCCTCGCCGGAGGGCTCGGTCACCGTCACGTGCGCCGTGAAGTCGCGCGCCTGGGCGAACGCCACGGTGTCGCTCGCGAACTCCGACTCGAACTTGTCGAGCGTCATCGAGAACGGCACCAGCGAGCCGGGGCGGAACCAGCCGCCCTTCTCGAAGGTGTCGTAGTCCACGACGGCGTTGGCGAAGCCGCGGCCCTCGGTGACGATGGCCTGGCCGCGGTAGTGCAGCATCTGGCCGGTCGCGACGGAGACGAGCAGGCCCACCAGGGCCAGGTGGAACACGAGGTTGCCGGTCTCGCGCAGGTAGCCGCGCTCGGCGCTGACCGTCGCCGCAGCGGGGCGAGAGCCGCGCGCGTCCGCCCCGCCCCGGTCCACCCGGAAGGTGGGCAGCCAGGAGAGCCTGCCGCGCAGGTGGGCGGCGACGGCGTCGGCCGCCTCCTCGGGCGAGGCGCTGGTGGTCGCGGTGGCCTTGGCGGGGAACCGGTTGAACCGGGACGGGACGCGCGGCGGGCGACCGCGCAGGGCGCGGTAGTGCGCCGCCGACCGCGGCAGGATGCAGCCCACGAGCGAGACGAACAGCAGGATGTAGATGGCGGAGAACCAGACCGACGAGTAGACGTCGAAGAACCCGGCCTTGTCGAGCCACTCCCCGGCGGTCGGGTGGTCGGCGAGGTACTCGAGCACACCCGCGGCGTCCTGGTTGCGCTGCGGGAGCACCGACCCGGGCACGGCGGCGACGGCGAGCAGCATCAGCAGCATCAGCGCGACGCGCATCGAGGTGAGCTGGCGCCACATCCAGCGCAGCGTGCCCACGAGGCCCAGCGCGGGCGCGTTCGGGCGCTCGGGCTTCTGGCCCGTCGTATCCGACGACGACGCGCCGTGCGCCTCGCCGGGCTCGCCCTGCGTGAACTCGTCCGCGATGCCCTCGGGGACGTAGGTGCCCGCCCTGCTGTCCGGGGTGCTGTCGCGGCTGCTGGTACGACCGGCCATCAGATCACCGTCTCGAATCCGCCGATCCAGAGCTGCATGGCTCCGGTGATCTGCGTCCAGAGCCCGGTGACCAGCAGCAGCCCGACCAGGACCAGCAGGCCGCCGCCGATGCGCAGCGCCGCGAGGCGGTGCTTGCGCAGGAAGTCCAGCATGCGCTCCGAGCTCTGCAGCCCGAGGGCCACGAGCAGGAACGGCACGCCCAGGCCGATGCAGTACGCCACGCCGAGCAGGGCGCCGCGGCCCGCCGACGCCTCGTCGATCGCGAGCGCCTGCACGGCGCCGAGGGTCGGGCCGATGCAGGGCGTCCAGCCGAGCCCGAAGACGACGCCGAGCAGCGGGGCGCCCCACAGGCCGGCGCGCGGGGTCATGTGGAACCGGGCCTCGCGCTGCAGGAACGGGACGGCCCCGAGGAACCCGAGGCCGAGCAGGATCACCACGGCGCCGAGCACGCGGATGATCACGTCCTCCCAGCGCACCAGGTAGGCGCCCAGGCCGCCGAACGCGGCGCCGAAGGAGACGAACACGACGGTGAAGCCGAGCACGAACAGGGCGACCCCGCCGACCACGCGGCCGCGCGCCGGCTTGGTGCGCGTCGTGACGATCCCGGGGGTCGTGCCGGCCGAGGCCGCGGCCATGCTGCTCACGTACCCGACGTACCCGGGCACGAGCGGCAGCACGCACGGCGAGGCGAACGAGACGAGGCCCGCGAGCAGCGCCACCGGCACCGCCAGGAGCAGGGACCCGCTGAACGCCGTGCTCGCGAGGCCGTCGCCGACGGCGGTCGCGATGGCGCCGGTCGAGACCATCAGGCGGCCTCCGCCAGGACCTCGTCGATCAGGGCCTCCAGCGTGGACCCCTCCACCTGGCCGATGACGCGCGCGGCCACGTTGCCCTCCTGGTCCAGCACCACGGTGGACGGCACGGCCTGCAGCGGCACGACGCCGGACAGGCCGGCGATCACCTTGCCGGTGCGGTCCTCGATGCTCGGGTAGGGCACCTCGAAGGTGCGCTGGAACGCCTGGGCGGCGCCGGCGTCGTCCTCCGTGTTGATGCCGAGGAACTGCACGCCGTCCTTCGACCCGGCGAGGCTCACGAGGTCGGGCGCCTCGGCGCGGCACGGCGCGCACGAGGCGTACCAGGTGTTCACGACCACGACGTCGCCCGCCCACCCGGCGGTGTCGACGTCGTCGCCCTCGAAGTCGGTGCCCGTGATGGCGACGGGCCCCTTGCGCTCCCCGACGTCGTACGTCTGGACCGAGCCGTCACCGGAGACGTACCCCTGACCGACGACGTCGCCGGCGCCCGAGTCCTCCGGGCTGCACGCGGCGAGCGACACGACGAGCCCGAGCACGATGCCGACGACCACTACCCACTGGACCGCCTTGACGGTCTTGCCCCGCATCACGCGCCGGCAACCTTGCTCGCGCCGTCGTAGAGCTCCGCGGCGGGCTCCGTGTAGTGCAGGCCGACGAACCGGTCGTCCTCGAAGTGCAGGGACGTCAGGGACGCGAGGTTGCACTGCCGGTTGCGCGGGTCGTGCCACAGGGTGCCGCCCTCGAGCGCCCGGCGGGTGAGCCAGATGGGGAGCTGGTGGCTGACCAGCACGATCTCGTGGCCCTCCGCGGCGCGGCGCGCGTCCTCGACGGCGGCGCGCATGCGCTCGACCTGCGCCGTGTAGGGCTCGCCCCACGACGGGCGGAACGGGTTCCACATGTGCGGCCAGTTGCGTGGGTTCTTCAACGCCCCGCCGCCGGGTCCGGCGACGACCAGGCCCTCGAACCGGTTGCCGGCCTCGATGATGCGGTCGTCGGTGGCGAGCTCGACGCCGAAGCCCTGCGCCACCGGGGCGGCCGTCTCCTGTGCCCGCTGCAGCGGGGAGGCCACCACGCGGGTCACGTCCCTGCCGGTGCTCGTGAGGTGGTCGGCGACGATCTTGGCCATCGCCTGGCCACGGTCGGACAGCCGGTAGCCAGGCAGGCGCCCGTACAGCAGGCCGTCGGGGTTGTACACCTCGCCGTGACGCAGCAGGTGAACCGTCGTGGAAACCATGACCCACAGTCTCCCATCCGACCCTGGGTGCCCGTGACCTCCGGCGAGTGTGCATTACGTCATCTCGCGCCGATCCGGTCCGGCCGACCTACATTCGGCGGAAAGGTTTCGTCATGAAACCGTCCAATGCAAGCAAGGGGGCTCCACATGAGTGAGATGGCATCGCCTGCCATGTACGCACGTCTGGCCGCCGAGGCGCTCGGCACCTTCGTGCTGGTGCTGGGTGGCTGCGGCACCGCGATCCTCGCGGCCAACTTCCCCGACGCCGAGGCCAACACGCTGGGCGTGGGCTTCCTCGGGGTCGCCCTGGCCTTCGGCCTCACCGTCGTGGTCGGCGCGTTCGCGCTCGGCCCGATCTCGGGCGGGCACTTCAACCCGGCCGTCACGCTCGGCCTGGCGGCCGCGGGCCGGTTCTCGTGGAGCGACGTCGGTGGCTACGTCGTGGCGCAGGTCATCGGTGGCGCGCTCGGTTCCACCGTGCTGGCGCTGATCGCCCTCGGCGGGCCGGACGGTTTCTTCGACGCCGCACGCGAGTCGGGCTTCGCGTCCAACGGGTTCGGCGAGCACTCCCCGGGCGGGTTCGGGCTCGGCTCCGCGATCCTGACCGAGACCGTCCTCACCGCGGTCTTCCTGTTCGTCATCCTCGGCACCACGGCGCGGATCGCCTCCCCCGGGTTCGCGCCGCTGGCCATCGGCCTGACGCTCACCCTGATCCACCTGATCTCGATCCCCGTCACCAACACGTCGGTGAACCCCGCCCGCTCCATCGCCACCGCGATCTACGGCGGCGGCTGGGCATGGGGGCAGCTCTGGGTGTTCATCCTGTTCCCGGTCCTCGGCGCCCTGGTCGCCGGGTACGCGTACCGCCCGATGTTCAGCCGGGTGCTGACCGAGTAGACGCCGCCATCCCCGCCGTCCACGTGTCAGACGTACAGATCCCTCGGGTGACCTGTACGTCTGACACGTGCGTCGAGGCGCGTTCAGTCGCAGTGGGCCGTGAGCCCCTCCTCGGTGCCGCCCGACACCTTCGAGGACTCCGCGACCTTGGCCATGATGCGGCCGAGCGCCGCGAACTCCTCGGGGTCCAGCGCGTCGACCATGATCCGGCGCACGGCCGCCACATGCCCCGGCGCCGACACCTCGAGCGCCGCGTAGCCGGCGTCGGTCATGGTGCAGTTCACCCCGCGACGGTCGCCCTCCGCCGCCCGCCGTTCCACGAGCCCGCGCGCCTCCATGCGCGCGACCGTGTGCGTCAGCCGGCTGCGCGAGAGCACCAGACCGTCCGCGAGCGTCGACATGCGCATCGTGCGCTCCGGCGCCTCCGAGAGCTGGACCAGCAGGCTGTACTCCCCGAGCGAGAGGTCGAGGGTCCGGTCGTGCACCGCGCTGAGGGCCTCCACGAACCGCGCGGTCCCCTCGAGATACCGCCGCCAGGAGCCCTGCTGCTCCTCGGTCAGCCAGAGATCGGAACCCTGGATCGTCTCCGCTGCCACTTTGCCCACCGCCTTCGTGCTCGCCGAGCTGCCATGAGGGCCGCCCCGGATGACGCCCTCGCGCCGGGAGCCATGGTCGCCCGCCGACCCGAGTGTGATCTGCGACGTGCCGGGCGCCCTCTAGGAATACGTTACGGGACCCGTTATGTTGGAACGCATCGGATCTAGTTGATCCCTCAACTATCTACCTCAACCGCCGCACCCACAAGGAGTCCCCCTGATGGCCACCCCGCTTCCCGCAGGTCTCACCACCGGCGCCTACGACATCGACCCCTCCCACACCGCTGCCTCCTTCTCCGTCCGCCACGCCGGGATCGCGAAGGTGCGCGGCAGCATCACCGTCACCTCGGGCACCATCACGGTGGGCGAGGACCTGGAGTCGTCGAGCGTCACCGCCGAGCTGGACGCGGCCTCCGTGAGCACCGGCGACGCCGGTCGTGACGGCCACCTGAAGAGCGCCGACTTCTGGCACGCCGACGAGAAGCCGACCTGGACGTTCTCCTCGACCGACATCAAGGCCGACGGCGACGACTACATCATCTCGGGCGACCTCACCATCAACGGCATCACCAAGGGTGTCGAGCTGGAGACCGAGTTCACCGGCACCGCCAAGGACCCGTTCGGCAACAACCGCGCGGGCTTCGAGGCCAGCGTCGAGGTCAACCGGAAGGACTTCGGCCTCACGTGGAACGCCACGCTGGAGACCGGTGGCTTCCTGGTGGGCGACAAGGTCAAGATCACGCTGGACGTCAGCGCGATCGCCAAGGGCTGAGCCCCGCTCGTCCCTGATCCTGGTTCAGCAGGCTCCGGACGACCGCATCCGCACGGATTCCGGTCGTCGGGGGCCTGCTGAACTTTTCTCGGCAGCCGACGGGCTCCCGGGTCAGAGCGCGGCCGCTCGGGTCGCCGCGTGGAACGCCAGGATCTGCAGCTCGCCGCCGACGTCGACCGAGCGCACCACCACGTCGTCCGGTACCTGGAGCGCCACCGGCGCGAAGTTCAGGATCTCCCGGACGCCGGAACCCACCACGGCGTCGGCCACGTCCTGGGCGCCGTGGCCCGGCAGGGCCAGCACCACCATGGAGACCCGCTCGCGCTCGATGACCTCGGCCACCCCGCGCACGTGCTCCACGGTCACGCCGGCCACGTGCGTGCCCACGACGTCGGGCGACGCGTCGAGCAGCGCCACCACCTGGAAACCGCGCGTCGCGTACCCCGAGTAGTTGGCGAGCGCGTGCCCGAGGTTTCCGATGCCGACGATCGCCAGCCGGTGCTCCGTCTCGAGCCCGAGGGCGACCGTGATGTACGAGGCGAGCGACTCGACGTCGTACCCGACGCCGCGCGTGCCGAACGAACCCAGGTACGAGAGGTCCTTGCGCAGCTGCGCCGAGCTGACGCCCGACCGTTCGGCGAGCTCCGTCGAGGAGGTGAGGTCCACCCCCTCGGCCGCGAGGTCGCGCAGGGCGCGCAGGTAGTACGGCAGCCTCCCTACTGTTGCTGCCGGGACTGTCCCGTCACTGAGTTCGACCACGTGCTGCTCCCCTCCCCGCGACCACTGTGTCGCGGGCGTACGCACACACTGCCTGGACGATCATGCCAGGAGGCGTGCCAGGCGCGCACCGTCCACGCGCCAGAAACCTTGCTGGACCCCGTCCACCTCGAGCACGGGGACGTACTCCCCGTACTTCTCGCGCAGTGCGGGCGCGCTGTCGATGTCGACCTCGCGCCACGCGGTCCCCGAGCTCTCGCACACCTTCTCGACGACGGCACGTGCGTCCTCGCACAGATGGCATGCCTCGCGCGTGTAGAGAACGACCCGGGTCTCGGCGGCAGTGGTCACGCCCCGAGGTTACGTCACGTACGGGCCACCGAACGGTCGGTGTCCGGCAGCCGCCCGTCCGCCCAGCGCACGCCCCAGGCCAGGACGAGGAAGACCACGGCGACGATCGCGGCGTTGGTCACCGCGCCGGCGTAGCCGAGCTCGTTCACGTCCAGGAACGGGTACGGGTACCAACCCGTGACGGCGCCGCGGACGAACGTGTAGACCAACCACGCGATCGGGTAGACGACGGACCACCACACCGTCCGCCCCGCCACGCGCGGCCTCGGTCCCACCAGCAGCCAGGCGACGACGGCGAACACCGGCGCCAGGACGTGCAGCATCGCGTTCGACACCATCCCGGCGCCCGTCAGCTCCACCAGCCCGCGCAGCACCGTGTTGTACACGATGCCGGTCACCGCGATGCACAGCAGCGCGTCGAGGCGCAGCACCCGGAAGACCGGCCCGTCCCGGCGCGGGTCCAGCGCGAGCGCCACCGACACCCCGCCGATCAACAGGTTCGACTGGATGGTGAAGTAGCTGAAGAGCCGGACGATCCGCTCGGCGTGCGTGGGCGCGAGGCCGGGGCCCCCGGTGAGGGCGACGACGAGCTCGATCCCGAAGCCCCCGAGGGCCAGCACGGCGACCAGCAGATGGAGGAACCGCGCGAGCCCGGCGCCCTCGGAGGTCCTGATGTTCTGCGTCACTCCCCGGTTCTACCAGCGCTTCTGCCGGGGTGCCCGGCGAGGACTTGCGTCCTGTGGCACGCGGATAGAGTGACCTCCATGCCGTCGACGCTCCCTTCGTCCGCCACCGCGGCGTTCTTCGACGTCGACAACACGATCATCCGCGGTGCGAGCGCCTTTCACCTGGCCAAGTCGGCGTACCAGCGCAAGTTCTTCGGTACGCGGGACATCCTCAGGTTCGCCCTGATCCAGGCGCGGTACCTGCTCTGGGGCGAGAACCGCGAGGAGATCGACCAGGTGCGCGACCGCGCCCTCTCGCTCATCGCGGGCCGCAGCGTCGCGGAGATCGCCACCCTCGGCGAGGAGGTGTGGGACGCCGTCCTGTCCCTGCGGATCTACCCCGGCACGCGCCGGCTGCTCGACGAGCACATCGCCGCCGGCCACCAGGTGTGGCTGGTGACGGCCACCCCCGTGGAGATCGCACAGCTCATCGCCCGCCGCCTGGGCGCGACGGGCGGGCTCGGCACCGTGGCCGAGCACAAGGACGGGTTCTACACCGGCCGGCTCACCGGCGACCTGATGCACGGCCAGGCCAAGGCCGACGCCATCGTCACGCTCGCCGAGACCGAGGCCATCGATCTCGACGAGAGCTACGCCTACGGCGACTCGCTCAACGACCTGCCGATGATGCGGTCCGTGGGCCATCCCTGCCCCATCAACCCCGACCTGCGGCTGCGCCGGCACGCGCAGGAGGTCGGCTGGCCCATCCGCGAGTTCCGCGGGCGGTCGCAGCGCGCGGCCGGGCGCGGGGTCCGGACGGCGTCGTGGGCCGGGGCGGCCTGGGTGCTCGGCCTGGTGCTCCGGGCGGCCCGACGGCGGCTGCGCGGGCACTAGGCCCCGGAGACACGAAGAAGGCCCGGCCCACGAAGGGCCGGGCCTGCTCGTCACGCGCCCGACGGCGCGCGCGTCACTTCTTGTTGCGGCGCTGGTGGCGCGTCTTGCGAAGCAGCTTGCGGTGCTTCTTCTTGGCCATGCGCTTGCGGCGCTTCTTGATGACGGAGCCCATAGGTCCTCGCAATGTTCGGTCGGTCGGTCGGCGGCGGCCCGACGACGGGCCGCGCGGCGAAATGGTCCACGGTTGGTCCGGGACAGTGACGCCATAGTGACGATGGCCGACCAACACGAAAAGGAGTCCGCTACCTAGGCTACCTGCTCTGCCGCGCGCCCCGTAATCGACGGCGGTGTGAGGTGCGCCTGACCTCCGTCCGGGGTCGGCCACGAGGGCCGTCCGCGCACCGCTCAGGGCCGGGCCGCGAACCGTTCCAGCAGGTCGGCATGGCCCGAGCAGACGAGCAGGTCGTTGGCGGAGACCCGGGTCTCGGGCGTCGCGTAGACGAAGTCCACGCCGGGCGACTTCACCCCGATCACGGTGATCCCGTACCGCTTGCGGATGTTCGACTGCGCCAGCGTGAAGCCCTGCGCCTCGCGGGGCGGGCGCATCTTCACGATGGTGAAGCCGTCCTCGACCTCGATGTAGTCGAGCAGCTTGCCGCTGACGAGGTGGGCGACGCGCGAACCGGCGTCGGCTTCCGGGAAGACGACGTGGTGCGCGCCGATGCGGGTCAGGATCCGGCCGTGCTCGGCGGAGATCGCCTTGGCCCAGATCTGGGGCGTGCCGAGATCCACGAGGTTGCCCGTGATGAGCACCGACGCCTCGAGCGACGAGCCGACCCCGACCACGGCGACGCCGAAGTCCTTCGCGCCGAGCTGCTCCAGCGCGTCCGGGTTGGACGCGTCGGCCTCGACCAGCGGCAGCCGCCCCGACCACTGGGCCACCAGCGTGGGGTCCTGCTCCACGGCGAGCACGTCCTGGCCGAGCCGGTCCAGGGTGGCGCCGATCGCCGACCCGAACCTGCCCAGTCCGATCACGAGCACACCCGCGTCCCGCTCGGGTCTCTTCTCCGGCACGGTAGTCCTCTCTGCCAGCCTGTCAGAAGCACAGGTCACGATGGTGACGTGGGATTCTGACACGTCGGGCGGTCAGCCGATGATGGGTCGTTCCTCCGGGAAGCGTACGATGCGCCGCCGGTCGCGGAGCGCCAGCACCGCCACGACGGTCACGGCCCCGGTACGCCCCACGAACATCAGGGCGGCCAGCACGTACTTGCCGGCGTCGGGCAGGTCGTACGTGATGCCGGTGGTCAGTCCGACGGTCGCGAAGGCCGACAGCACCTCGAACAGCACCTTGGACAGGGGGATGTCGGTGACCTGCAGCAGTGCGACGCACGAGACCAGCACGATGCTCGCGCCCGTGAACACGACCGCGATCGAGAGCCGCAGCACGTCGCGCGGGATCCGGCGGCCGAACGCCTCGATGTCCCGGTCGCCCCGCGCCTCGGCGATGATCGCCAGCAGCATGACCGCGAGCGTGGTCACCTTGATACCGCCCGCGGTGGACGCCGAGCCACCGCCCACGAACATCAGCGCGTCCTGGATGAGCCAGCTCGACTCGTGCATCGCGCCGATGTCCACGGTGCTGAACCCGCCCGAGCGGGGCATGATCCCGGCGAAGACGGCCGCGAGCACCTTGTCCCCCACGCTCAGCGGGCCGAACGTGCGGGGGTTGGTCCACTCCAGGACCAGGAGCAGCAGGGCGCCGACCACGAACAGCACGCCGCTGGTCACCAGCGTGAGCCTGCTGTGCAGCGAGAGCCGCTTGGTCCAGCCGTGCCAGCGGTGCCCCGGCCGGGGCAAGGCCCGCTGGATGTTGAGGATGACGGGGAACCCGAGCGCCCCGATGAACACGCCCAGCGCGATCGGCAGCAGGAGCGTCCAGTCGCCCACGTGCGGCATGAGGCCGTCGGGCGTGGGTACGAACCCCGCGTTGTTGAAGGCGGAGATCCCGTAGAACAGGGAGTGCCAGGCCGCCGTGCCCACGTTGTCCTCGAGGATCAGGAAACGCGGGAAGAGCAGCAGCGCGATCGACAGCTCGAGCGTGGTCGCGGTGACGATGATGACGCGCACCAGCGAGCCGACGTCACCCAGCCGGCTCGTCTTGGTCTCCGACGCCGTGAGCAGCTTCTGCGTCAGCCCGATCTTGCGGGAGACCATCATGCCGAGCAGCGAGGCGACGGTCATGATGCCGAAGCCGCCCACCTTGATGCCGGCGAGGATGACGATCTGCCCGTACAACGACCAGTAGGTCGCCGTGTCCTGCACCACGAGCCCCGTCACGCAGACGGCGGAGACCGCGGTGAACAGGGCGTCCACGAAGCTGGCGCCCGCGCCGTCCGCCGTCGCGAACGGCACGAGCAGCAGGATCGCGAACAGCCCGATCACGCCCGCGAACACGGTGACGGCCAGGCGCGCGGGTGCGCGGAAGGCCAGCTCGTCCACCAGCTCCCGGAGGCCGAACAGCCTGTGCCGGAAGATCGGCGCCATCCGACCCGCTCCCTCCCCTGCAGTCCCGACGATCGACGCCCTACTCTGCCACGCCGAAGGGCGCATGCCGGGCACAACGCCGGTGCCGCGCCCGCCGACGCCGTTTCTGGGCCACGGCACCCGCCCCGGGCCGGGTCCGTTACCGTGGGCGGGTGCACCTCGCCCGGCTGGTCTGGAGTCCGCGACTCCTCGAGTACGACTTCGGCCCCGGGCACCCCATGTCGCCCGCCCGCCTCGACCTGACGATGCGGCTCATCAAGGCGCTCGGCCTGCTGGAGAGGCCCACGCTCGAGGTGGTGGACGCCGAGCCCGCGACCGACGCCGTGATCGAGTCGGTGCACGACGCCGAGTACGTCGCCGCCGTCCGGCACGCCGGGACCACGCTGGAACCCGACCTGATGCGGGGCCTGGGCACCGACGACGATCCGCTCTTCGCGGGGATGCACGAGGCCGCCGCCCGCCAGCTCGGCGGGTCCGTCGCGCTGGCCGACGCCCTGTGGCGCGGCGAGATCACGCACGGTGTGAACGTCGCGGGCGGCATGCACCACGCGATGCCGGGCGCAGCGTCAGGCTTCTGCGTCTACAACGACGCGGCGGCCGCGATCCGCCGGCTGCTGGACCTCGGCGCGGAACGCGTCGCCTACCTGGACTTCGACGCCCACCACGGCGACGGCGTCGAGGCGATCTTCTGGGACGACCCGCGGGTCCTGACCGTCTCGATCCACGAGGACGGCCGCACCCTGTTCCCCGGCACGGGCGCCTCGGCCGACGTCGGCATGCCGGGCCCCGCCGAGGGGACGGCCGTCAACATCCCCGTCCCGGCGCGCACCTCGGGACCGGCCTGGCTGCGGGCGATCGACGCCGTCGTGCCCGCGCTGGTCCGGGAGCACCGCCCGCAGGCGATCGTCTCCCAGCACGGCTGCGACGCCCACGGCCGCGACCCGCTCTCCAACCTCAACGTCTCCGTGGACGCGCAGTGCACCGCGCAGCAGTGGGTGCACGCCCTCGCGCACGAGCACGCCGACGGCCGCTGGCTCGCCCTGGGCGGCGGCGGGTACGCGGTGTCCGACGTCGTCCCGCTCGCCTGGGCGGCGCTCGTCGCCGAGGCCGCGCACGCGCCCCTGGCGCAGGGGACCGCGCTGCCTGCCTCGTGGCGCGACGCCGTCGAGGCCCTGGACCTGGAGGCCGCCCACACGCTGGGCGCGGCCGAGGTGCCGTTCCGGAGCTGGCGCGACGGCTACGACCCGGCCGACCCGGTGGACCGCGCGGTCCAGGCCACCCGCCGAGCGGTCTTCCCCTTCTGGGGCCTGGACCCCCTGCTGGACTGACACCCCGGGTCTTCGGGCCCAGCCGGATCGGCGGCCGAAGCGTTCGTGTGGAGTTCAGATCGGCGACACCTGGGGGCGGGAGGCTCGGGGCCATGCGACGTCGCCTCGCCGCCCTGCCGGCCGCCCTGCTGCTCGTGTCCCTGCTCGCGCCCGTCGCGGCACCCGCGTCGGCCGTCGCGGACGGCCCGGACGGCGTCGGCGGGAAACACCGGACCGCCACCGTGACCACCTCGGTGGAGACTCCCCCGCTGTACGACGACGAGGCCGGCGGCAACGCGTCCGGCGACGACCCGGCGATCTGGGTGCACCCGGACGACTCGGAGCGCTCGATCGTGGTCGCGACGGCCAAGGAGGGCGGCCTGCGGGTCTACGACGTGGCCGCGACCGAGCTGCAGTCGGTCGCGGCCACGCCGGCCCCGCGCGCGGACGGTGTGCCCGGCCGGTTCAACAACGTGGACATCGCCTACGGCCTGGACGTGGCAGGCGAGCCGACCGACGTCGCCGTCGTCTCGGACCGGTACAACGACCAGATCCGCTTCTTCGCGATCGACCCGGCGGGGGCCGACGCCGCGACGCCGCTCACCGAGATCACCGCGCCGGAGCTGGAGTTCCTGTTCAGCCCGGACCGCGAGACGGTCGCCGAGGACCAGACCGCCTACGGCCTGGCCGTCTACCAGCCGCGGCGCGGCGGGACGTACGCCGTGGTGACCCAGGAGGGCAGCACCACCATCGCGACGGCGCGCCTCACGACCGGCCCGGACGGCGTGGGCTACACCGACGTCGAGCACCTGGAGATCCCCGGCGAGTTCCGCCTGCCGGACGGGACCACCTGGGTTCCGTGCGAGGAGCCGGGCGTCGCGCCGCAGCTCGAGGGGGTCGCGGTCGACCGCCGCACCGGCACCCTGTACGCGACGCAGGAGGACGTCGGCCTGTGGCGTGTGCCGCTCCCGCTCGGCTCGGGCGAGCCGCGCCTCGTCGACAAGGTCCGGGACTTCGGCGTGCACGACGCCTACGACCCCGAGACCGAGGAGTGCGCCCCGGTGGACCCGGAGGCACCGTCGTACGGCGGGACGAACCTGACCGCCGACGCCGAGGGCGTCGACATCTGGTACGGCCCCGGCCGCACGGGCTACGTGATCGTCTCCAGCCAGGGTGACGACACCTACGGCGTCTACGCCCTGACCGGCCGCAACCGGTCGCTCGGCGCCTTCCGCGTGGCGGGCGACGGCGTGGACGACGTCAACGGCTCCGACGGCCTGGCGGTGTCCAACGCGCCGGTCGGCGAGTACCGGTACGGGCTGCTGGTCACGCACGACGAGCCCGAGACCGGCCCCGATGTCGACCCGGACCGGGACGCCACGGGCTTCTCGTACGTGCACTGGGGCGACGTCGCGAAGGCCCTCCGCCTGCGGTGACCACGTGTCAGACGTACAGATCACTTGAGTGATCTGTACGTCTGACACGTGGTGGGTCAGGCCGTGCGGCGGCGGAGCGTCAGGACGCCCAGCACCACCGCGCCCACGATGAACAGGACGATCACGCCGACCGCGCCGCGGACGTCGGCCCACTCGTCCCCCGCGGCGAGCGACGTCATCGCCTCGATGGCGTAGGTGAGCGGGAACACCCGGGACAGCCACTCCAGGACCTCGGGCATCTGGTCGCGCGGCATGAGGAGGCCGCAGGTGATGAGCTGCGGAAAGATGATCGCGGGCATCATCTGGACCGCCTGGAACTCGCTGCGCGCGAGCGCCGACGCGGCCAGGCCAAGGGTGCAGCCGAGGATCGCGTCCAGCAGCGCCACCACGACGACGAGCCAGAGCGGGCCGGCCACGTCCATCCCCACGAGGACGGCGAACCCGACCACCACGAACGCCTGGACCAGCGCGAGCGTCGCGAACGCGAGGCCGTAGCCCGCCACGAAGTCGCCCTTGCGGATGGGCGTGGTCATGAGCCGCTCCAGCGTGCCGGACTGCCGCTCGCGCAGCGTCGCCACGCTCGTGACCAGGAACATCACGATGAGCGGGAACAGGCCCACGAGCATGGGGCCGAACTGGTCGAGCACCTGGGGCTGGTCGTCGAACATCCAGGCGATGAGCCCGATCAGCAGGCACGGCAGCAGCAGGATGAGGGCGACCGTGCGGTGGTCGCCGCGCAGCTGGGACAGCACGCGGCCGGCGGTGGCGAGGGTCAGGGTCATCGCGCGGTCTCCTCGTGCGTCGGGCTGGCGGCGGCGTCGGCCGCGTCGATCAGGGCGAGGAACGCGCGCTCGGCGTCGGGCGCCCCGGTGCTGGTGAGCAGCTCGTCGGGCGTGGTGTCGGCGACCAGCCCGCCGGCCCGCATCAGCAGCAGCCGGTCGCACTGCGTGGCCTCGTCCATCACGTGGCTGGAGACCAGGAGGGTGCGCCCCTCGGCCGCGAGCCGCCGGAACATCGTCCACAGGTCGCGGCGCAGCACGGGGTCGAGGCCGACGGTCGGCTCGTCCAGCACGAGCAGCTCGGGGTCACCGACCAGCGCCGCGGCCAGCGAGACGCGGGACCGCTCACCGCCGGACAGCGTGCCGACCCGCTGCTTCTCGTGCCCGCCGAGGTCGACGGTCGCCACGGCGGCCGCCACCGCCCTGGCCGGGGCAGGGACACCGGCGAGGGCCGCGAAGTACCGCAGGTTCTGCGCCACGGTGAGGTCGGTGTAGACGCTGGCGTCCTGCGTCACGTAGCTGACCTTGCGGCGCAGGCCCGGGCTGCCCGCCGCGGCGTCGAGCACCTGGACCGTGCCGGTGACGTTGTCCTGCACGCCCACGACGGTGCGCATGAGCGTGGTCTTGCCGGAGCCGGACGGCCCCAGCAGCCCCACGACGGATCCCGCGGGCACGTCGAGCTCCAGCCCGTCGATGATCGGCCTCCCGCCCCGGACGACCCGCAGGTCCCGGATGACGACCGCGTTTTTCCTCATGTGAGGAATTGTGCTCCTGCGGCGGCTACCGCGCAAGGCCCTCCGCGGCGGAGAGGGCGCCGGTGAGATAGCGCTGCAGGGTGGGGCCCACGAGCCGCGCCACCTCGGCCGGGGCGAGCGAGGCCAGCGGCTCCACGGGGATCAGGTAGCGGGTGAGCAGCACCCCCGACATCTGCGAGGCGACGAGCGCGGTGCGCAGCGGGGCGTCGGGCACGGCGAGGGCGCGCATCACCGGCGCCAGGATGGCCGCGCCGATGAACTGCGGCAGCAGGCCGCGCAACTCGGCATCGGACATGACGGCCGGGATGACCACGCGGACGGTGTCCCCGCCGTCGAAGTCCCAGATGCCGATCACCGCCTCCACGAGGCGCTCCCCGAGCGACTCGACCGGGCCGGCGGACACCCGCTCCACCACCTTGTCCGGCTCGATCCCCGCCACGCCGAGCGTCGCCGTCAGCAGGCGCGCCTTGTCGGGGAACCAGTGCCGCACCGTGCCCGGGTCCACCCCGGCACGCCGGGCCACGGCCCGGAGGGAGGCCGCCTGGTAGCCGTTCTCGACGAACTCGTCGCGGGCGGCGGCCAGGATCTCGGCGCGGGCGTCCTGCCCGGCGGGACGGCGGCCTCGCCGGGGCGCGGGATCGGGTTGGGCCATCCCGCCATTCTCGCCCACCACCCGCCGTCGGCCCGGCCCCCAAGGACGATGGAGCGCCGAGACCGCCGAACGACAACGACCTCAGGCACCGCCCCCGGAGGAGTCGGTGCCTGAGGTCGTTCCTCGGAGGCGGGCCCCGAAGAGGCCCGCCCCGCACGGGTCAGCGGGTGGCCGACGCCCGCTTCTTGTTCCAGACGTCGAACGCGACGGCCAGGAGGAGCACGATGCCCTTGACGATCTGCTGCGTCGACTGGTCGACGCCCATGAGCGACATGCCGTTCGACATGACGGCCATGATCAGACCACCGACCATCGCGCCGGTCACGGTGCCGATGCCGCCGGTCACGGCGGCGCCACCGATGAAGCACGCCGCGATCGCGTCGAGCTCGAACATGTTGCCCGCGGCCGGCTGGGCGGCGCTCGACCGGGCGGAGAACACGATGCCCGCGACGGAGGCGAGGAAGCCCATGTTCACGAACATCCAGAAGTTCACGCGCTTGACCCGGACGCCGGAGAGCTGCGCCGCGGCGAGGTTGCCACCGATGGCGTAGACGTGGCGGCCGAACACGCTGTGCTTGGTGATCAGCGTGTAGGCCAGGACCAGCACGGCCAGGATGATCAGCACGGCAGGCAGGCCGCGGTACGTCGCGAGGTTGTAGGCGAACCACATGACGACGGCGGCGACCACGACCAGCTTCAGCACGAACAGGACCGGAGCCTCGACCGTCTGGTTGTAGGCGATCCGCGCGCGGCGGTTGCGCCACGAGTTGTAGGCGAAGCCCAGCACGCCGATCGCGAAGATGACCAGCGTGAAGGTGTCGTACCCGTAGCCGCCGAGCAGGCCGTTGAGGAAGCCCGTGGCGATGCTCGTGTACTCGGCCGGGAACGGCGAGAGCGAGACGTTGTTCAGCACCTCGAGCGTGAGGCCGCGGAACAGGAGCATGCCCGCCAGCGTCACGATGAACGCTGGAATTCCTACGTACGCGACCCAGAACCCTTGCCAGGCGCCGACCAGGAGTCCCGTGCCGAGTGCGGCGAGGACGCCGACCCACCAGGGCAGCCCGTTCCGGATCACGACGACGGCGGCGACCGCGCCGGTCAGCGCGACCACCGACCCCACCGACAGGTCGATGTGCCCGCCGATGATGATGATCACCATGCCGATGGCGAGGATCAGGATGTACGAGAACTGCAGCACGAGGCTGGTGAGGTTGCGCGAGCTGAGCAGCAGTCCGTCGGTGAGCACCGAGAACAGCACGATGATCAGCACGAACGCGATGTAGATACCGCTGGTGCGGATGTTCCGGGTGAGCAGGTCCCGGATGTCGGCGATGCCGGTCATGCCGTCGCCTCCTGCGTCTCCTGCGTGGTCTCCTGCGTCATGAGAGCCATGAGTCCTTCCTGGGTGGCGGAGGGCACGTCGACCTCGCCAGTGATACGGCCGAAGGCCAGGGTGTAGATGCGGTCGCAGATCCCGAGGAGCTCGGGGAGCTCCGACGAGATGACCAGCACGGCCTTCCCCGCCGCGACCAGCTCGTTGATGATGGTGTAGATCTCGTACTTGGCGCCGACGTCGATGCCGCGGGTGGGCTCGTCGAGGATCAGCACCTCAGGGGCGGTGTACAGCCACTTGGACAGCACCACCTTCTGCTGGTTGCCGCCCGAGAGCTTGCCCACCTCCACCAGCACGTTGGGGGTGCGGATGTTCATGGACGCGCGGTACTCCTCCGCGACCTTGAGCTCCTCGTTCTCGTCCACGAAGCCGTTCTTGGACAGCTTGCCGAGGCCCGCCGCCGAGATGTTCCGGCGGATGTCCTCGATGAGGTTGAGCCCGTACTGCTTGCGGTCCTCCGACACGTAGGCGATACCCGCCTTGATCGCGTCCGGCACGTTGTGCACGTCGACCGGCTGGCCGTGGATGTACGCCGTGCCGCTGATGTCCCGCCCGTAGGAGCGGCCGAACAGCGACATCGCGAGCTCCGTGCGCCCGGCGCCCATGAGGCCGGCGATGCCGACGACCTCGCCCGCGCGGACGTTCAGGTTCGCCTTCTCGACGACGACGCGCCCGGGCTGGGTCGGGTGGTACACCGTCCAGTCCTCGACGCGCAGCACCTCGGCGCCGGGGTTGGACACGCGGTCGGGGTACCGGTTGTCGAGGTCACGCCCCACCATGCCGCGGATGATGCGGTCCTGGATCGCGTCGGACGAGGCGCCCGCGGTGGCCATGTCGAAGGTCTCGATCGACTTGCCGTCGCGGATGATCGTGGTGGTGTCGGCGATCTCGGCGATCTCGGCCAGCTTGTGGGAGATCATGATCGAGGTGATGCCCTGCTCCTTGAACTGCCGGAGCAGGCCGAGCAGGTGCTCGGAGTCGTTGTCGTTCAGCGCCGCCGTCGGCTCGTCGAGGATGAGCAGGCGCACGTCCTTGGAGATCGCCTTGGCGATCTCGACGAGCTGCTGCTTGCCCACGCCGAGCGCGGAGATGGGCGTCGTGGGCGACTCGCTCAGACCCACCCGCGCGAGCAGCTCGGCCGCCTCGGCGTTGGTGCGGTTCCAGTCGATGGCGCCGCCGGCCCGAAGGCGCTCGTTCCCGAGAAAGATGTTCTCGGCGATCGACAGGTACGGGACGAGGGCGAGCTCCTGGTGGATGATCACCACGCCCAGCGCCTCGGAGTCGTTGATCGTGCCGAACTGGGCGGTCTCGCCGTCGAGCACGATGTCGCCCTCGTAGGTGCCGTACGGGTACACACCCGACAGCACCTTCATCAGGGTGGACTTGCCCGCCCCGTTCTCGCCGCAGATCGCGTGGATCTCGCCCCGGCGGACGGTGAGGTTGACGTCCTGGAGTGCCTTGACCCCAGGAAATGTCTTGGTGATGCCGCGCATCTCGAGGATGTCGGTCGGCGCCGAATCGGCCATGCCAGTCCTTGTCGCGTACTTGTCGCCAATAGAGATGGTGCGAGGCCGTGCCCGCCCGACGACCCCGTGTCAGGCCGTCAGGACACCGAGGTGTCCTGACGGCCTGACACGGGTCAGCGGTGTCGAGCCGGTGTCGCGAGGAGGTCAGACCTACTCGTCGACCTGACCGGAGGCGACCTCGTCCTCGGTGAGGTAGCCGGAGTCGATCAGCTCGGCCTGCAGGTTGTCCTTGGTGACGATCACCGTGGGCAGCAGGAACGACGGCACGACCTTGACGCCGTTGTCGTACGTCTTGGTGTCGTTCGCCTCGGGCTCGTTGCCCTCGAGGTAGGCCGTGGCGGCGGTGACGGCCTGCTCGGCCAGCAGACGCGTGTCCTTGAAGATGGTCGAGTACTGAGCGCCGTCGACGATCAGCTTGGCGGACGACGCCTCGGCGTCCTGGCCCGTGATGATCGGCATGGCGAGGTCGCCCTTGCCGTAGCCGGAGTTCTCGAGGGCCGTGATGATGCCGCGCGAGATGACGTCGGCCGGGGCCAGCACGCCGTCGACGGTCACGTCACCCTTGGTGTACGTGGCGGTCAGGAGGTCCTCCATGCGCTTCTGCGCACGCTCCTGCTCCCACCGCTGGATGGCGACGGTGCCGAAGTCGACCTGCTCCGAGGGCACGACGAGCGTCTTGTCGTCGATGTACGGCTGGAGCACGGACATCGCGCCGTCGAAGAAGAACCCGGCGTTGTTGTCGTCGGGCGAGCCGGCGAACAGCTCGATGTTGAACGGGCCCTCGGGCGCGTCCGCGGCCTCCTCGCCGTTCTCGTCGAGGATGCCCAGGCCGGTCAGCAGCGAGGTGCCCTGCTGCACGCCCACCTGGTAGTTGTCGAACGTGACGTAGAAGTCGACGTTCTCCGAGTCGCGGATCAGGCGGTCGTAGGAGATGACCGGGATGTCGGCGGCGGCGGCGGCCTCGAGCTGGCTGCCCAGCGCGGTGCCGTCGATCGAGGCGATGATGAGCGCCTCGGCACCCTTGTTGATCATCGCGTCGATCTGCTGCTGCTGGGTCGGGATGTCGTCGCCCGCGAACTGCAGGTCGACGTCGTACCCGGCCTCCTCGAGACCCGTCTTCACGGCGTCGCCGTCGGCGATCCAGCGCTCGTACGTCTGGGTGGGCATGGCCACACCCACGAGGCCGCCGGCCTCGCCGTCCCCGGCACCGCCATCGGCGCCGCCACCCGCACCGGCACCGCCACCGCCGCACGCGGCGAGCGAGACGGCCATCGCGCCCGTTGCCAGCGCGGCCAGACCACGCGTAGCCCACAGCTTCCTTGCCATGACTTCTCCTCTTCGAGTGTTGCCCGGGCAACGTCTCTGCAACCCGGCCGACTTCACTTTGTGAACGCAACAGATTGTGAACGCTCACAAGCCCATTGGTCAAAGTCGCGTCGGCTGAACCCCGCCACGACCCATCGGTGACGGGGTTCACGGTAGCCGTGGTCCCGGAAAAGTAAGGAAGCCTTCTTGAATGGTTACGGCATCGAGACCGTCAACCGGCCGGGAGCTGGGTCAAGGGAGTCTGAGCCTCGGCCGGCCCGCCACGCGGGCCGGCCGACGCTACCGGACGCTGCCGAGCGACAGCCCGCCCTGCCAGTACCTCTGCAACGAAAGAAACGCTGCGACCAGCGGAACCACCGACAGGAACGACCCTGTGACGATCAGGTTCCACACCTGCTCGCCGCCCGCGCCGGCGTTCGAGAGGGCCTGCCAGTTGTAGATGCCGACCGTCACCGGCAGCAGGTTCGGGTCCCGCAGGACCGCCAGCGGCAGGAAGAAGTTGTTCCAGGTCGCGACCGTGGTGAGGAGCAGAACGGTCACGATCGCCGGTCGCAGCAGCGGAAGCACCACCTGGAAGAAGAGGCGAAGTTCACCCGCGCCGTCGACCCGTCCGGCGTCGAGCACCTCCTCCGGCACCGCGTCCTGGGCGTAGACCCGCACGAGGTAGACGCCGACCGGGCTGAGCAGCGACGGCAGGATCACCGCCCACATGGTGTTGAGCAGGCCCATCCCGCTCAGCAGCACGAAGGTGGGGATGACGAGCGCCGTCATCGGGACCATGACCGAGCCGAGCAGCAGCGCGAAGAACGCCGAACGCCCCCGGAACCGGTACTTGGCGAGGCCGTACCCCGCGAGCACGGAGAGCGCCGTCGCGCCCACGCCGCCCGCGATCGCGTAGACGAACGAGTTGCGGAACCACGTCCAGTAGATGCCGCCCTGGTGCGTGAAGAGCCCGGCGATGTTGTCCCAGAGCGCGAAGTCGGAGCCGAACCAGAGCGCGTCCCCGGCGAACAGGCCCGCGTTCGTCTTGGTGGACGCCACGGCGAGCCACCACAGGGGCACCACGAAGTAGATCGCGAGGATCACGAGCACCACGTGCGAGCCCAGGCGGCGGCCCTGGCCCACGGGCCCCGAGGTGTCCTGCACCGCACGGTCGGTACGAGACCTGGAAAGAAGGGTCGAGGTCGTCATCACTTGAGCCCGCTCTGCTTGCGCGTGAGGAACAGGAACACGTACGAGCCCACGAACACGAGGAAGCCGAGCGCGAACGCCAGCGTCGAGGCGTAGTTGAACTGGCTGTAGTTGAACGCCGTGGCGAACGCGTACATGTTCGGGGTGTAGTCGGACGGGATGGCGCCCTGCGCGGAGGACCGCAGCACCTGCGGCTCCGTGAAGAACTGCAGGGTGCCGATGAGCGCGAAGACCACGATCATCACCATCGACGACGAGATCATCGGCACCTTGATGCGCAGCGCGATCTGCCGGCCGTCCGCGCCGTCGAGCACCGCGGCCTCGTAGACGGACGGGTCGATCGAGCGCAGGGCCGCGTAGATGATGATCATGTAGTAGCCCACCCACTGCCAGGTCACGATGTTGACCAGCGACCCGAAGATGTTGGCGGAGCTGAGGAAGTTCGGCGCCGCCAGGCCCACCAGGCCGAACACGTCCTGTGCCGGGCCGAACCGGGGGCTGTACAGGAAGCCCCACATGAGCGCGCCGATCACCGCGGGGATCGCGTACGGCACGAAGATCAGCAGGCGCGTGGCCCGGCTGAGCCGCGTGGCGAGCGTGTCGAGCAGGAGCGCCGCCACGAGCGCGACCACGATCTGCACCGGCACCATGACCAGCACGAACCGGAGCACCCGCCACAGCCCCTCCAGGAACACCGGGTCCGTGAACGCCTTGACGTAGTTGTCGGCGCCCGCGAACACGCTGCGTCCGGCCGTGGCGATGCCCTTGTTGTGCAGGCTCATCCACAGCGCGTAGCCCAGCGGCAGCACGAGGAACACGGCGAACACCGCGGCGAACGGCGCCACGTAGACGTATCCCCAGCGCTGCCGCCGGCTGGCGATCTTGCTGGTGGGGCGGGTCGCGGACGGCGCGACGGCGCTCTTGCTCGCACTCATTCGGAGACCGTGAAGCCCTGCTCGGTGGCGTACTGCACCAGCCCGTCCTGGACGGTGCCCAGCGCGGTCGCGGCGTCCGTGCCGTTCTGCACCATGTCGTACAGGGCCTGGGTCTGCTGGTCGTAGGCGTAGACCTGGAACGGGCTGAACGAGAAGCCCTCGTACCCGTTGGCCGCGTCCAGGAACACCTCCTCGTTGATCTTCTGCCCGCCGAAGAACGGCGCCTCGAGACCCGTGAACCAGTCCGACTCGAGCATCGGCTTCCACTGCGGCCACAGGGCCGCCTCCTCGACGCCGAGCCTCCAGGCCTCGTCGGTGTCGAACAGCTCCTTGGCCACGGTCGCGGCCGCCTCCGGCTGCTCGGACTGCGTGGTCACGGCGAACGTGGAGCCGCCCCAGTTCACCTGGACCGGGTTCTCCGGGTCCCACTGCGGCAGCGGGGCCGCGCGCCACTCGGCGTCGGCGTCCGCCTCCGAGAGGCCCTGCAGGTAGCCGGGGCCCCAGGCGGCGGCCAGGTAGACGGCGTAGGTGCCGTCCACGAGCGCCGCGTTGTAGTCGGTGGTGAAGGCGTCCTCGGTGGCCACCAGGTCGTCGTCGATCAGGCCCTTCCAGTAGCTCAGGACCTCCTCGGCCTCCGGGCTGTCGACGGTGATGCCCACCTCGGTCGGCTTCGCGGCGTCGTACTGGAACGGCTCCCAGCCGTTCTGGGCGAACAGCGCGTAGTTGAGCGCGTTGCCGTTGGTCGGGAAGTCGGTGATGTGCCCCTCGAAGCCCGCGTCGCGCAGGTCCTGGGCGGCGGTCGCGAACTCGTCCCAGGTGGTCGGCACCTCGACGCCGTACTCCTCGAAGATGTCGGCGCGGTAGAGCATGCCCATGGGGCCGCCGTCGACTGGGATCGCGTAGACCGCGTCGCCGTTGGAGACGTCGGACCAGGAGCCGGGCGTGTAGTCGCCCTCCAGCTCGGCGGCGCCGTACTCGGACAGGTCCACGAGCGACTCGAGGATCGTGAAGGTGGGCAGCACCTCGGCCTCGAGCATGATCACGTCGGGCGCGCCGGTGCCGGCCTCGATGGCGGTCTGGAACTTGTTGTACTCGTCCGCGCCCTGGCCCGCGTTGGTCCAGCAGACCTGCAGGTTGGTGTGGGTCTCGTTGAAGTTGTCCACGACCGACTCGAACGACGGGTACCACGCCCACACCGTCACCTGGGCGGCGTCGGGCTGCTTGATCTCGTTGGTGCAGGTCGCCTCCTCGGCGCTCCCGCCGCCGCCGGAGCAGGCCGTGAGGCCGATGGCGGATACGGCCACGGCGGCTGCGGCGGCCACGCCTCGGCGTCGGGCTGAAGTACGCATCCGAGTCCTCCTTGATTCGGTGCTCCGCGGTCGAGGGACCACGTCGCTCCCGGCGTCGTCACCGGGGTCACTTTTCAACGTTGTAGGAACGCCGGGCACCGTTCTACCGGCAACCATGCCGCCGTGGCAAGGGGTCAGGGGCGAGCAGCCCAGATCCGCCGGCCCACGACCCCTGACGTCCACAGCGCCGCGGCGAAGAGCACCATGCCGCCGCCGGAGAGAGTCAGGACGGCGACCGTCGGGTTGACCCAGCCTGGAACCAGGTCATAGTGCTCGTTGCACATGTTGTGGAGCGGGTACAGCGGTTGCGGGCCGCTCCACTCGCGGTGCCGGTACTCGTCGTCGAACGGCTGCCCATGGACCTGCTGGCACATCTCTTCGACGTCGTTACCCCCGGAACCCTCGAGGAATCCGTGCCCCCAGACGACGACGGCCGCGACCACGGCGGCGACTCCCCACCGGAACCAGGTTCGAGGCGCGGTGTCCCTGTCCATCTCAGGCCCAGGTCATGTCGACAGCCACCTGCTCGGTGCCGCCCGGCTGGACGCCCACCACGTCGCCGTTCTCGCCCGTGGACTCCCGGCCCACGATCCGGGAGTCCGGCACCACCTTGCGGAACGGCGCGGGGTCACCGGACGCGCCGATGCGCTCCAGCAGCAGCTCCACCGCGGTGTGCGCGATCTGGTCCCGGCCCGGGTCCACGGAGGAGAGCGCGGGGACCGAGTAGCGCGCGTCGTCGACGTCGTCGAACCCGATGAGCGCCACCTGCCCCGGCACGTCGATCCGGTGTGCGTGCAGGGCGTGCAGCGCGCCGAGCGCGAGCGCGTCGTTGAGGGCGAAGACGGCGTCGATCTCCACCCCGTCGTCGAGCATCCGGCTCATCGTCTCGGCGCCGGTCGAGCGGTGCCACAGGCCCGCCTCGCCGACCAGCTCCGGGTCGAACGGGAGCCCGGCCTCCGCGAGCCCCGCACGGTAGCCCTCCGTCCGCAGCGCCGCGGAGCCGACCTGCTCCCCCTCGTGCGCCCCGATCACGGCGATCCGACGCCGCCCGAGCGACGCCAGGTGGAGCGTCGCCGCCTTGGCCGCGGCCACGTTGTTCATCGTCACGTGGTCGGCGGGCGCCCCGAACACCCGCTCGCCGAGGATCACCAGGGGGAAGTCCACCGAGAACAGCTCGATGTCGTCCGGCCCGAGCGCCAGCGGCGAGAAGATCAGCCCGTCGGTGAGGTGCCGGCGGCGCCCCGAGAGCACCTCGGTCTCCCGCTCGCGGCTGGCGCTCGTCTGCTCGATGAGCACGGTCCAGCCCGCGGCGTCGGCGGCGGAGATGACGGCGTCGGCCAGCTCCGCGAAGTACGGGAGCGACAGCTCCGGGACCGCGAGCGTGATCAGCCCGGTGCGCCGCGTACGCAGGTTCCGCGCGGACATGTTGACGCGATAGCCCAGCTCCTCGATCGCGGCCTCGACGCGTTCCTTGGTGGCGGCGCGGATGTACGGGTAGCCGTTCACCACGTTCGACACGGTCTTGATGGAGACGCCCGCGCGCTGCGCCACGTCGTGCATCGTCACGGCCACGCTGCCTGCCTCCGCTCGTCAGGTTTTTCCACAGGGTAGAGGACGGGCATCGCTGCCGCGTCGTCCATCGGCTAGTGTGCAACGTTGTAGAACCGCCGACCGATCAGCGAGGAACAATGACGACCTCCCGCACCCGCGTCCTGCTGCACCCCGACTTCACCGTGGGTACCGTCGACCGCCGCCTGTTCGGCTCCTTCGTGGAGCACCTGGGCCGCGCCGTGTACACGGGTATCCACGAGCCCGGCCATCCGACGTCGGACGAGCACGGCTTCCGCCGCGACGTCGCCGACCTGACCCGCGAGCTGGGCGTCACGACCGTCCGGTACCCGGGCGGCAACTTCGTGTCGAACTACCGCTGGGAGGACGCCGTCGGGCCGGTGGAGCAGCGCAAGCCGTTCCTCGACCTCGCCTGGCGCACCGTGGAGCCCAACCTCGTGGGCACCGACGAGTTCCTGCAGTGGGCCGAGCGCGAGGGCATCCAGCCGATGATGGCGGTCAACCTCGGCACGCGCGGCGTCGAGGAGGCCGTGGCCCTGCTCGAGTACTGCAACGGCGAGGCGGGTACCCGCTGGGCCGACCTGCGCATCGCCAACGGCCGCGAGAAGCCCTACGGGGTCAAGCTCTGGTGCCTGGGCAACGAGATGGACGGCCCGTGGCAGATCGGGCACAAGGACGCGCACGAGTACGGCAAGCTGGCCCGCAACGCCGGCGCCGCGATGAAGCTCGTGGACCCGTCGATCGAGCTGGTCGCGTGCGGCTCGTCCTCGATGCAGATGCCCACGTTCGGCGAGTGGGAGCGCACCGTCCTGGAGTACACGTACGACCTGGTGGACCACATCTCGATGCACGCCTACTACGAGGAGGTCGACGGCGACCGCGCGTCGTTCCTCGGCTCGGGCACCGCGATGGACCGGTTCATCGAGCGGGTCGTGGCCTCTGCCGACGCCGTGGGCGCGCAGCGGCGCTCGGACAAGAAGATCACCGTGAGCTTCGACGAGTGGAACGTCTGGTACCTGACGACCCGCTTCCCGGGCGAGGAGAACCTGCCGATCCAGCGGGACGCGCCCCGCATCATCGAGGACGTCTATTCGGGGCTGGACGCCGTGGTGGTGGGCGACCTGCTGGTCACGCTGCTGAACCACGCCGACCGGGTGCCCGTGGCGTGCCTGGCCCAGCTCGTCAACGTGATCGCGCCGATCATGACCGAGCCGGCCGGCGAGGCGTGGCGGCAGCCCACGTTCCACCCGTTCGCGACGACGGCGCGGCTCGCGCAGGGCGAGGCGCTCGACCTGCGGGTGACCACACCGACCATCACCACCAAGGCCCACGGTGAGGTGCCGTCGGTGACGGCGGCGGCCACGCTGGCGGACGGCGCGGTGGCGCTGTTCCTGACCAACCGCTCCCCCGAGCCGGTCGAGGTCGAGCTGGCGCACCCGGGCGCGGCGCTCGGGATCACCGAGGGCTGGTCGATGACCGCCGACCACGAGCCCGCCGTCGTGGGCCCGGAGCATGCGGCGAAGGTGGCCGAGAAGCACTGGGGCGCGTTCGACGTCGCCGGCCGCGTGACCGCGGGAGGTACCGCCGGGCCCGACGCCGACACCGCCGGCAGCACCACGATCACCCTGGCGCCGGAGTCGTGGACGGCACTGTCGGGCACCCTCGCCTCGTCCTGAGAACGGGACGACGTGACGACGTGTCAGACGTACAGGTCACAGGAGTGACCTGTACGTCTGACACGGTGGGAGCGCGAAAGGTGCGGATCAGGACTTGCTGTCGAAGCCGAAACCACCGTCGGCCTCCGCCCCACGCCAGAAGTCGCGCAGCATCTCCTCCGGGGTGTGCAGGTTGTGCCGGCTCGCGACCGGCTCCTCGTCGCCCGAGATGGCCTTGACCTCGTCGTGGATGCGCTCCATCGAGGTGTCGAGCGACCACGCGACGTCGGCGGCGAGCTTGAGCGAGTCGGTGAGGTGCCGGGGCACGTCGCCGTCGTACTTGTAGTAGATCTTGTGCTCCAGGCTCGCCCAGAAGTCCATGGCGATGGTGCGGAGCTGGATCTCGACGATGACCTTCTCGACCCGGTCGGACAGGTACACGGGGATCTGCACGATGAGGTGCAGCGACTTGTACCCCGTCGCCTTCGGGTGCTTGATGTAGTCGCGCTCCTCCAGCAGCGTCAGGTCCGCCTGCTGGAGCAGCATGTCGCGCACCAGGTAGATGTCGTTGACGAAGCTGCAGGTGATCCGCACCCCGGCCACGTCGAACATCTGGTCGCGCACGCCGTCCGGCGTCAGCGGGATGCCCTTGCGGCGGCACTTGGCGACGATCGACTCGAACGACTTGAGCCGGGACCCCACGTGCTCGACGGGGTTGTAGTTCTGCATGTGCCGGAACTCGTCCCGCAGGATCGAGACCTTGGTCATGACCTCGTCGATCCCGAACTTGTAGGTCAGCACCAGGCGGCGGAGGTCGGCGACCAGCTGACGTAGCTCGGCAGGATCAGGCATGGGGCGTTCCCGGACGTCCTCGGGCAGCTTGCTCACGGGACCACCGTACGGGGTGACGGTGGTCCCGTGGGCGTGAACCGGCTAACGCTCCTGAAGACGCAGGAACGTGATCGAGTGGGCCGGGAAGTCGTACGTGAACGCCGAGCCGCCGCCGGAGCGGGACACGTCGAGCCGCGTGCGGCTCTCGACGGGTATCACCCGTTCGGGCTGGGTCTTGGTGTTCCTGGCCGACGGCGCCCCGCTCATCTCCGTCACGGACGCCCGGGAGGCCACCTCGGCCCCGTCGACCGACACCGACGTCCGCGCGACCGACTCGTACGGGTTGACCACCTTGAGCACCAGGTCGCCGCTGCGCTCGTCGCGCGTGACCACCTGGTACAGCGACTCCGTGGTCGGCTCGGTGTACGTCATCTGCAGCTCACCGTCGAGGTAGAGCCTGATCGTCCGCCCGGAGACCACCACCTTCACGTGGTAGTCCCGGCCCGTCTCCAGGGAGTGCCCCTCCACGGCCGCGACCTCGTTCGCCGAGCTGTTGTCGGCCCGCTGCAGCGCCTGCCGGGTGTTGTTCCACCCGCCGAGGTTCCACCAGTAGAAGTCGTCCCGGCCGCCGGCCGCGAACCCGACGAGGAACGCCTCGCTGCCGCCGAGCTTCCGGGCGTCGAGCTCCAGGGTGTAGTTGTCCCAGTCCTGGGCGTAGGCGTCGGTGATGATCGAGCGGGCGTCGGTCACGTTCCCGGCCGACTGCACGTACTCGCCGTCGGTCACGGCCCACGTCCCGGACTGGGGGTCCCAGCCGGACGCGTCGTCGAACGAGTCGGAGAAGAGCACCTCGCCGGACGCGTTGTCGGTGACCACGACGTCGTCGTAGGCGGCCCGGGTGTTCCACGTCGACAGGAAGACGCCGCCCGAGATGTCCGCGGGGGTCTCCTCCGGGCCGTCGTGCGTGGACGGGACCACCTCGTCGCCCGTGTTCGTCATGAACATCTTCTGCGTCCAGTACGACGTCGAGCCCCACGACTCGTCGTTGTCGAACCACATCATGTCCGGCGACCACTGCACGTAGTCCTCGTTGGCGAACATCGGGGCGTAGGACGCGAGCTCCACGAGGTCGGAGTTGCGCTCGATCCCGGTCATGTACGCGGCCTCGGACAGCGCGTTCGACCACGCGTTGCCCCGCGAGGCGTACTCACCGAGAAAGACGTGCGGGCCCTCGCGGTCGTAGGAGTCGTACCGCTCGGTGTTCGACAAGAACCACGACGGGTCGTTGTAGTAGTGCTCGTCGACCATCGCGACGCCCTGCTCGCGGTTGAAGTCCCACAGCTCCTCGAACCGGGCGCCGGTGTCGTCCGGGCCGGAGTTCGAGATCACGGTGACCTCCGGGTGCGCCGCCTCGACGGCGTCGCGGAACCGCGGGAAGTTGGCCTGGAAGGTGTCGGTGTTCTCCTCGTTGCCCAGGCCGATGTACTTCAGGCCGAACGGCTCGGGGTGCCCCAGCGACGCACGCACGTTGCCCCACCTGGTCTTCACGGACCCGTTGGCGAACTCGATGAGGTCCACGGTGTCCTGCACCCAGCGGTCGATGCGGGCGTCGTCGGTCATCTCGGGGATGGTGCTGCCGCAGCCGTTGGCACCCACCGAGAGCACGGGCAGGGGCGTGGCGCCGAGGTCCTCGGCGAACTCGAAGTACTCCAGGTAGCCCAGGCCGTAGGTCTGGTTGTAGCCCCAGAAGTTCCAGTTCGTGGGCCGCTCCTCGACCGGCCCGATGGTCTCCTTCCACTGGTAGGTCCGACGGCGGTCCGCGCCGTCCGACTCCAGGTACGTGTCGAAGGTGCCCACGTTGGTGACGCAGCCGCCGGGGAAGCGCAGGAACGACGGCTCCAGCTCGGCGACCTTCTCCGCGAGGTCCGCGCGCAGCACCGAGCGCCCGTTGACCGGGCCGACCCACGTGTCCCGCGGGAACAGCGAGACCATGTCCAGGCGCAGCGTGCCGCGAGCGCCGCCGGTCACCACGAGCCGCGCGTCGTTCACGGTGCGGTTCGCCGTGAGGGTGGCCGTGTGCTTCTTCCAGCGGTCGGAGCCGTTGACGCTCACCGTGGTGGACGCGTAGGTGGTCGTCCCGTCCGGGGACTCCAGGCTGACGGTGAGCCGCTGCCCCCGCTCGGCCCGGGCGAACACCGAGAAGTCGTACTTCTCGCGCTTCTCCAGGGCGAAGCCCTCGTTGTAGCTCGCGTTCCGCACGCCGACGCCGGGGCCGTCGGCCTCGACCGTCAGGTACGCCCGGTTCGACGCGTTGAGCCACTCGCCCCGCTCGGACCCCACGACGGCGGTCCCGGTGGATCCGCCCCGCTGCACCACGTCCCAGCCGGTCATGCCGGTGAAGCTCGCGTTGTCCGTCGCGGCGAACTCGAAGGACCGGTTGCGGACCAGCTCGGCGTACAGGCCGCCGTCGGCCGCGTAGTTGATGTCCTCGTAGAAGACGCCGTAGAGGTCGTCGCTCATCTCGGTGCCGGCGGCGTCGGCGTCCACCTCCAGCGTGTGCTCCTGGACCGGGGTCTCGGCGGGCGGGTACGCGGCCAGCAGGCGCTCCCGTTCCTCGGCCGTGATCGGCAGCACCGTGCCGTGCCGGGGGCTGGCCGGCAGGATCGCGTCGAGGTTGGCCGTCCACTCGCCGCTGCTCAGGTCGTCGGTCTCGAAGAGCATGTAGCCCTGGCCGCCGTGGTAGCTGGGCTGGTCCTGGAGCAGGAACCAGCGGTCGTCGGTGAGCGACGGGAACAGCGTGGGGCCCTCGCCCCCGGTGAACGTGCCGCCCCAGGGGTTGGGCTGCCCGAACCCGACGCGCTCCTTGATGAGATCCCAGCCGTCGCCGTCGGACACGCCCTGGGTACGGCGCAGGTCGGTGGACGACTCCTGCCGCATCCCCATGTACGACTCGTCCTTGGTGAGGCGGTAGTAGACGCCGTCCTCCTGCGCGACCGTGGAGTCGATCATGCCGAGGCCGTCGCCCTGGGGCTCGTCGATCCAGGGCTGCGGCTCCGAGAACGTCTCGAAGTCGGTGGTGGTCGCGTACAGCATGCGCTGGTACGAGTCCCGGATGTCACGCTCGGCGGGCGGGACGTCGGCCGGGTACAGGGCGGAGGCCCAGTAGACGACGAACTCCCCCGCCGCCTCGTCCCAGTAGGCCTCGGGCGCCCACAGGTTGCCGGCGTTGTCGGGTGCCAGCTCGATCTCGCGCTGCTCGCCCCAGCTCACCAGGTCGGTGGACTCCCAGACCATGATCGACCGGCTGCCAGTCTCCTGGGCGTCGCCGAAGTTGCCGCCGCCGTAGATCTGCAGGTCGGTGGCGAGCAGGTAGTACGTGCCGTCGCCGCCGCGGATCAGGAACGGGTCGCGCAGGCCCTTGGTCCCGAGGTCGGAGGTGAGCACGGGCTCGCCGCCGTTCAGCGTGGTCCACTCCAGCGGGTCGGGCCCGTTCGAGACGGCGAACGAGATGGTCTCGCCGTCGGCGGTGGACTCGCCGGTGAAGTAGGGGAAGAAGTAGGCGGCGTACTCGCCGTCCGCGGTAGCCGACGTCGGGGCGGGCAAGGCGGGCGCGGCCGGGCCGGCCGGGGTGGTGGCCGCCGCGACGCCGGGGACGGCAAGCCCCAGGCTCAGTGCTGCCGCCACGAGGGCGGTCCTGCGTCTCGTCGATCTCTTCATCGTTGTAATTCCTTTCGTCACGTCGTTGTGGCTGTCGGATGGGACTGTGGCACTGACTCGCCATGTGTGGCTCGCCGAGTCAGTGGAGTGGTCGGACCCCGCCCCTGACTCGGCGCAGCCGGTGCGGCGAGTCAGGGGCGGGGTTCCGGGGTCACGTGCGGCGGAGGCTCAGGACTCGCTGGAGCAGCACGAAGATCAGCAGCAGCACGCCGATCACGATCTTGGTCCACCAGGAGCTGAGGGTGCCCTCGAAGGTGATGATCGTCTGGATCAGGCCGAGCACGAGCACGCCCAGCACGGACCCGAGCACGAACCCGGTACCGCCCGTGAGCAGCGTGCCGCCGATGACGACCGCCGCGATGGCGTCGAGCTCCATGCCGACGCCGGTCAGCGAGTAGCCGGACCGGAAGGCCATCGCGAACAGCAGGCCGCCGAGCCCGGCGCACGTGCCGCTCACCACGTAGGCGAGCACCTTGGTGCGGGGCACGGGCAGGCCCATGAGCAGTGCGGACTGCTCGCCGCCGCCGATCGCGTACACCGTGCGCCCGAACCGCGTGAAGTGCAGCACCAGGAATCCGAGTCCCACCACGATGAGCGCGACGAGCACGCTGGAGGTCATGCGCCATTCCCCGAAGATCTGCACCCAGGTGGCGAGCTCGACGAACGACGCGTTGTCGATGGCTATCGACTCCGGCGCGATGAGGAAGCACAGCCCGCGCGCGAAGAACATGCCCGCGAGCGTGGCCACGAACGGCTGCACCTGGAAGTAGTGGATCATCACGCCGTGCGCCAGGCCGATCACCGTCCCGGCGCCGACGGCGAGGGGGAGCACCACGGCCACCGGCCAGCCGGCCTGGAGCAGGGCCGCGGTGATCACCGTCGACAGCGCCAGGACCGACCCGACGGACAGGTCGATGCCGCCGGTGAGGATCACGAACGTCATGCCCACCGCGAGCACGATGAGGTGTGCGTTGTTGATGAACAGGTTGGAGATCACGGCGGGCGTCAGGAAGTTCTCGTACCGGGTGCCGCCGATGATCAGCATGAGGGCGAGCACCACGAACGTGCCCAGCACCGGCAGGTAGCGCCGGTCCAGCCGGATGGGAAGCTTCCAGGCGCGCGCCTTGGGGGTCTTGCGGGGCGCGGGGGGTGCGCCCGCGGGGGCCGACGTCGTCATCCGGCCTTCACCTCCGTCGAGTCGGGAGTCGAGTCGGGGCGAGCGGCGGGCTGCGGCTCGGGCGGTGCCATGACCTGGCGGCGGCGCGCGGCCGTGAGCCGCTCCCGCATGCGGGGCGACTGGAGCAGGGTCACGGCGATGACGACGAGGGCCATGAACAGCGGCGTGACCAGCGGCGAGATGCCGAGCACGGTGACGGTCCGCTCCAGGGTGGCGATGACCAGCGCGCCGACCAGGGTGCCCGACAGGTTGAACTTGCCGCCCGAGAGCGCCGTCCCGCCGATCACCACCGCGAGGATCGCGTCGAGCTCGATGAACAGGCCTGCGTTGTTGGCGTCGGCCGCCATGGTGTCGGCGCTGATCAGCAGGCCGGCCAGGCCGGCGAACAGGCCCGACGCCGTGTACACGGTCCAGGTCAGCGTCCGCGACCGCACGCCGGAGAGCCGGCTGGCGGCGGGGTTGATGCCGGTGGCCTCCAGCAGCATGCCGAGCGCGGTACGCCGCACGACGAACGCGACCACGGCGAAGACGCCGAACGCGATGACGGCGGCCACGGGCAGGCCGAGCCAGAACCCGGAGCCCAGCACCTTGAACGGCGCGCTGTTGACGGTGGTGATCATGCCGCCGGTGATCAGCATGGCCACACCGCGGCCCGCCGTCATGAGGATCAGTGTGGCGATGATCGGCTGGATGCCCAGCGCGGACACCAGGAACCCGTTCCACACACCCAGCACCAGGCAGAGCGCCAGGGCCAGGCCGATGGCGGTGAGCACGGTGACCGGCGACTCCGGGTCCGGCGACGACGCGATGTGCGACAGCGCGACCGCCCCGGAGACCGCGACCACCGCGCCGACCGACAGGTCGATGCCGCGCGTCGCGATGACCAGCGTCATGCCGAGGGCGACGAGCAGCAGGGGCGCCGTCGTCCGCAGGATGTCGATCGGGGCCCCGAAGAGGTGGCCGTCCCGGACGGTGACCGCCAGGAAGCCCGGCCGGGCGACCGTGTTGGCGACCAGCAGCGCGACGAGCGCGGCCACGGGCCAGAACAGGTGGTGGCGCAGGACGTCCCTCACGCTGCCCCACCTCCCGCGATGAGGTCGACCACCTGGTCCATCGTGGCTCCTCCTCCGTCGATCTCCGCCACCTTGCGGCGGTCCCGCATCACGGCGATGCGGTGCGAGATGCGCAGCACCTCCTCGAGCTCCGCGGAGATGAAGACGACGGACATGCCGTCGGCGGCCAGCTCGGCCACGAGCTTCTGGATCTCCGCCTTGGCGCCGACGTCGATACCGCGCGTCGGCTCGTCCAGCACGAGCAGCCTCGGCGCGGTGGCGAGCCACCGCGCGAGCAGCACCTTCTGCTGGTTGCCGCCGGACAGGTTGCGCAGCAGCGCCTCCGGGTTGGCGGGCCGGATGCCGAGCTGCTTGATGTACCGCGCGACCAGCTCGTCCACCTGCTTGCGGGGCAGCGGCCGCATCCAGCCGCGCTCCGCCTGGAGCGCGAGCACGATGTTCTCCCGCACGGTGAGGCCGTCCACGACGCCCTCGCCCTTGCGGTCCTCGGACGTGTAGGCGATGCGGTGGCGCATCGCCGCGCGCGGGTTCCGCAGGCGCGTCGGCCGCCCGGACACGCGGGCCTGCCCGACGTCGGCCCGGTCGGCGCCCGTGAGCAGGCGCGCCAGCTCCGTGCGGCCCGAGCCGAGCAGACCGGCGAGCCCGACCACCTCTCCCTCGTACAGGTCGAGGTCGAACGGCTGCACCGAACCCTTGCGGCCCAGGCCGACCACCTGCAGCAGCGGGGTGGTCTCGGCGGGTCGCTCGGCCTGCTCCAGCACCTCCTCCGCGGCCTCCAGCACGTCCATGGACCGGCCGATCATGTGCTGCACCAGCTCGGCGGCGGGCAGGTCGGCGGTCACGTACTCCCCCACGAGGGTGCCGTTGCGCAGCACCGTCATCCGGTCGGAGACCTCGTAGACCTGGTCCAGGAAGTGGCTCACGAACAGGATCGCGACGCCGTCGGCGCGCAGCCCGCGCATGACGGTGAACAGGCGCTCGACCTCGTCGGTGTCCAGGCTGGAGGTGGGCTCGTCGAGGATGAGCACCTTGCAGTCGCCCACCGTGGCCCGGCAGATCGCCACGAGCTGCTGCACCGCCAGCGAGTGCGACCCCAGGGACGACGCCGGGTCGATGTCCAGGCCCATCCGCTCCAGGTGCGTGGCCGCCTGCCGGCGGATCGCCCGCCAGTTCAGGCCGCCCAGCACGCGCGGCTCCGCGCCGAGCATGATGTTCTCCGCGACCGTGAGGTTCTCGCAGAGGTTGACCTCCTGGTACACGGTGCTGACGCCGTGCGCCCGGGCGTCGGCGGGACCGCTGAACCGGCGCTCGACGCCGTCGACGCGGATGGTGCCCGCCGTCGGCGAGTGGATGCCCGTCAGGGCCTTGATCAGGGTGGACTTGCCTGCGCCGTTCTCGCCCATGAGGGCGTGGATCTCACCGGGACGCAGGCTGAAGTCGACGCCGTCGAGGGCCTTGACCGGTGGGAACTCGACGCTGATGCCGGTCATCTCGACGACGGGTGGTGTTGTCTGCTGGGTCATCCTCGACCTTCTGTCTGGCGTGCTGCGACACCCTGGCTACGTGCTCCGTGGCCGAGGTGGGGCGCCCGTCGCACGGGCGCCCCACCTCGGCCACGGCCGGTCAGTACTCGCGGGTGGGCAGCGCTTCCACTGCCGCCTCCTGGTCGAACGCCTCGTCCTTGACCACGATGCGCTTCTCGACCTCCTCGCCGGCGATGACCTTCTCGGCGATCTCCGCCAGGTCCGGGCCGAGCAGCGGGTTGCACTCGACGATGTAGTTGATCTTGCCGTCGGCGAGCGCCTGCATGCCGTCCTTGACGGCGTCGATCGTGATGATCTTGATGTCCTCGCCCGGCGTCAGGCCGGCGGCCTCGATCGCCTCGATCGCGCCGAGGCCCATGTCGTCGTTGTGCGCGAACACGAGGTCGATGTCGTCGTGGGCGTTGAGGAAGCCCTCCATGACGGTCTTGCCCTCGGCGCGCGTGAAGTTGCCGGTCTGGCTGTCGATGATCTCGATGTCGGAGCCCTCGATGGCGGACTCGAAGCCCTCCTTGCGGTCGATCGCCGGCGCGGCGCCGGTGGTGCCCTGGAGCTCGACCGCCTTGTAGCCCTCGCCGTCGTACTGCTCGACGGCCCACTCGCCGGCCATCTCGCCCTCCTTGACGAAGTCCGAGCCGATGAACGACTCGTAGAGGGTCTCGTCGCTGGAGTCGACGGCGCGGTCCGTGAGGATCACGGGGATGCCGGCGGCCTTGGCCTCCTGGAGCACGGCGTCCCAGCCGGTCTCGACCACCGGGGAGAACGCGATGACGTCCACACCCTGCGTGATGTAGGAGCGGATCGCCTGGATCTGGTTCTCCTGCTTCTGCTGCGCGTCGGAGAACTTCAGGTCGAAGCCGTTCTCCGTGGTGAGCGTGTCCTGGATCGACTTGGTGTTGGCGGCGCGCCACCCGGACTCCGCGCCGACCTGCGAGAAACCGAGCGTGATGACGCCGTCGTCGGCGGCGCCGGTCTCACCGCCACCGCCGGTCTGGGTGCCGGCGTCCGAGCTGCACGCGCCGAGTGCGAACAGCGCGGCTGCCGACACTGCGGCCAGAACGGTACGGGTCAGGGTCGTGCGTGCCATGTCTCCTCCTTGAGATCCCGCACGGCTTCGTGCGGGTGCTAGCGGCGTGGTGCCCGCCTCGAATGTTAGCGCTCACATGGCGGCGGGACATAGCAGGACACGTCACATTCCAGTAACGAGTTTCCCGCGTTTCCCCTCATAGGGGAACGGACCCGGCCAACTCCAGCGATCCAGACACTCGCATCGACGGCTCCGCCCCACGACGGTGCCGGGGTCATCCCAACGGCGGATCACGCACCCGGGCCGGGCGTGTTCTGCTGGACCCGACAGACCGGCACCGATCATCGCGGGAGACAGCCATGGACCT
This sequence comes from Promicromonospora sp. MEB111, assembly GCF_030209445.1. Taxonomy (GTDB): domain Bacteria; phylum Actinomycetota; class Actinomycetes; order Actinomycetales; family Cellulomonadaceae; genus Promicromonospora. The sequence goes on along the minus strand of NZ_JARVSD010000003.1, from coordinate 46,786 downwards.
CAGCCTCGCCGAGGAGTACCTGCTCCTCGCCCTCGACGACACCTCGGGCCGGCCGCTGCTCAGCGCGCAGCACCTGCAGTTCGCGCTGGCCGGGGCCGCGGTCGCGGAGCTCACGCTGCGCGGCGCGCTCGACGTGTCCGACGGCGTCGACGGCGGGCAGCAGGACAGGTTCCGGGTGACCGGCCGGGCGACGCCGTCGGACCCGCTGCAGCGCGAGATCCTCACGCTGCTGGACGGCCGCAGGCCCAAGGACGCGATCCGGAAGATCGGGCAGGGCAGCTTCGCCCGGACATGTCAGGAGTCGCTGCAGCAGGGGCTCGCCGCCCGGGGCGTGCTGCGCGAGGAGCAGGTCAAGGTGCTCGGCCTGTTCCCCAGCACCACATGGAAGTCGCACGACCCGGCGCCGGAGACCGCGGTCCGCGAGCGGGTGCTGTCCGCGCTGACCGGGACCGCGGACGTGGACGAGGCGACGGCGGCCCTCGTCTCGCTGCTGCACGCGACCGACCTGACCCGCCGGATCTTCCCCGACGAGGACCGTCGCGCGCTGAAGCAGCGGGCGCAGGAGATCGCCGGGTCGGAGTGGGCGGGTGCCGCGGTGAAGCGGGCGATCGACGAGGTCAACGCGGTGATGATCACCGTGATGGTGGCGGCGACCAGCGCCGCGACCGCCGGCACCACCTGACCCGCCGTCGAGTGCGGGCTGTTCGTTGCCCGGAGGAGCTCAGAGCAACGAAGGGCCCGCACTCGACGAGAGTCGGCGAGGGGTCAGAACCCCTGGGCCAGGCGGTAGTAGGCCTGGTTGTGGCGCACCTGGTCGGCGAAGCCGCGGCGCGTCGTGTCCTCGTCGATGACCAGCAGCTCGGTGCGCGCGATGTTCGCGAACACCTCGAAGGCCTCGATGCCCGCGGCGGTCGACATGACGGTGTGGTGCGCGCCGCCCGCCGTCAGCCACGACTCGGCGGAGATCTCGAACGACGGCCGGGGCGCCCACATGGCCCGCGCCACGGGCAGGTTCGGCAGGTCGCGCGGCGGCGTGACGACGTCGACCACGTTCGCCGTCAGGCGGAACCGGTCGCGCATGTCGGCGAGCGACACCACGACGGCGCCGTCGACGGCGTCCGCCGAGAACACCATGCGAACCGGGTCCTCCTTGCCGCCGATGCCGAGCGGGTGGATCTCGATGCGCGGCGTCGAGGTGGTCAGCGACGGGCAGACCTCCAGCATGTGCGCGCCGAGGATCAGCTCGGAGCCGGGCGTGAGGTCGTAGGTGTAGTCCTCCATGAGGCTCGCCCCACCCGGGAGACCGAGCCCCATCACCTTGGCCGCGCGGACCAGCACGGCCGTCTTCCAGTCGCCCTCGGCGCCGAAGCCGTAGCCCTTCTCCATGAGGCGCTGGACCGCCAGGCCGGGGAGCTGGCGCAGGGCGCCGAGGTCCTCGAAGTTGGTGGTGAACGCCTTGGCGCCGGCCGCCTCCAGGAAGCCCTCCAGGGCGATCTCCTGACGCGCGGCGTACCGCAGCGACTCGTGCCGCTCGGCGCCGGCGCGCAGCTCCGGGGCGACGTCGTACTTCGCCTCGTATTCCGCGACGACCGCGTCGACCGCGGACTCCTCGACCGCGTCGACCGCCGCGACCAGCTCGTTGACGCCCCAGGTGTTCACCGAGACGCCGAACCGCAGCTCGGCCTCGGTCTTGTCGCCCTCGGTGACCGCGACGTTGCGCATGTTGTCGCCGAACCGGACCAGCTTGAGCTCGTGCGTGGCGGCCCAGCCGGCCGCGCCGCGGGCCCAGGTACCCACCCGGCGGGTGACGGCCGGGTTGGAGACGTGCCCCACCACCGTGGTCCGCGCGACGCCGAGCCGCGTGGCGATGTACGCGTACTCGCGGTCGCCGTGCGCGGCCTGGTTGAGGTTCATGAAGTCCATGTCGATCTCGTCCCAGGGGAGCTCGACGTTGGCCTGCGTGTGCAGGTGCAGCAGCGGCTTGCGCAGCGCGTCCAGGCCCGCGATCCACATCTTCGCCGGGCTGAACGTGTGCATCCAGGTGATGACGCCCAGCACCCTGTCGTCGCCGTTGGCGTCGAGCATGGCGCGGCGGATGGCGACCGAGTCCTTCAGGACGGGCTTCCACACGACCTTGACCGGCACGTCGGAGGACGCGTCCAGGGCGCGGGCGACCTCCTGCGACTGCTCCGCGACCTGGGCCAGGGTCTCCTCGCCGTAGAGGTCCTGGCTCCCGGTGAGGAACCAGACCTCACGGTCCGCGTAGGGCTTGGTGCTCATGCCTGTCCTTCCGTGGTGGTCGCGGCCTGCTGGCCGTAGACGTTCTGGTAGCGGTCGTAGAGGGCGTCGATGTGCTGCTGCTCGATCGGCACGGGCTCGCCGAGCTGGCGGGAGACGTGCACCGTGCGAGCGACCTCCTCGACCATCACGGCGGCCTTCACGGCGGCGCGCGCGTCCTTGCCGATGGTGAACGGGCCGTGGTTGCGCATCAGCACGGCGGGGCTGCGGTGGCCGCTGAGGGTCTCGACGATGCCGCGGCCGATGGAGTCGTCGCCGATGATCGCGAACGGCCCCACGGGCACGGGCCCGCCGAACTCGTCGGCCATCATCGTCAGCACGCAGGGCACCTCCTCGCCGCGCGCGGCCCAGGCCGTCGCGTAGGTGGAGTGCGTGTGCACCACGCCGCCCACCTCGCGCATGTGGCTGTACACGTAGGCGTGCGCCGCGGTGTCCGACGACGGCGAGCGGGTCCCGTCCACGAGGTTGCCGTCCAGGTCGCACACCACCATGCCGGCCGGGGTGAGGTCGTCGTAGGAGACGCCCGACGGCTTGATGACGAACAGGTCGGCACTGCCGTCCGGCACCTCGGTGTTCGGCACGCGCTGCGACACGTTGCCCGCGGTCCAGACCACCAGGTCCCAACGCGGCAGCTCCGCGTGCAGGTCCGAGACGACGGCGCGGACGCGCGCCACCTCCTCCTGGACGGCCGGCGGGTAGTCGGTCAGTGTCTTGCTCATCAGTCGCTCTCCTGCGTCGTGTCTCGGGTCCGGAGCGCGGCGACGGCGGCGCGCTCGACCGCCAGGCCCGCGCTGTAGCGCTCCAGGAAGGCGGCGAAGCCCGCCACGTCACCGGCGTCCGGCTCGACGACGTCGAGCGCGGCATCCGCGAACACCTCGGTGCCCAGGTACTCGCCCAGGCCCTTCGCCGGGGCGACCGCGCCGCCTGCGGACGCCCGGTAGGCGGCCAGCACGGCGATGCCCCAGGCACCGCCCTCGCCCGCCGTGCGGCCCACGGCCACCGGGGCGCCGAGCGCGGCGGCCAGCAGTCGCTGGGCCACGCCCTCGGTCTTGAACATCCCGCCGTGCGCGAACATCGCGTCCAGCTCGACCCGCTCCTGGGCGAGCACACGCATGCCGAGGCTCAGGGTGCCGAACGCGCTGTAGACCTGCGTGCGGGCGAAGTTGGCCAGCGTGAGCCGGCTGTCCGGCGTGCGGGTGAACAGCGGGCGCCCGGCCTCCAGGCCCGTGATGGGCTCGCCGGACAGGTAGTTGTACGCGAGCAGGCCGCCGCCGTCGGCGTCGCCGTCCAGGGCGGACCGCAGGAACGCCTCGAAGACGGCGCCCGGCTCGGCCGGCTGCCCCAGGGCGGCCGCGAACTGGCCGAACACCTCGGTCCAGACGCCCAGCTCGCTCGCCCCGTTGTTGCAGTGCACCATCGCCACGAGGTCTCCGGCGGGGGTGGTGACGAGGTCCAGCTCGTCGTGCACCCGCTCCAGCGGCTTCTCCAGGACGACCATCGCGAAGATGCTGGTCCCGGCGCTCACGTTGCCGGTGCGCGGCGCCACCGAGTTGGTCGCCACCATGCCGGTCCCGGCGTCGCCCTCGGGCGGGCACAGCGGGATGCCCGGGCGGAGCGTGCCGCTCGGGTCCAGCAGGGCGGCGCCCTCCTCGGTCAGGACGCCGGCGTCCGCGCCGGCGGGCAGCACACCCGGCAGCAGGTCGGCGATGCCCCGGCCGAACCCGCGGCCGGACGCCGCCTCGTCGAACTGCGCCAGCATCCGCTGGTCGTAGCCCCCGGTGGCGACGTCGATCGGGAACATGCCCGAGGCGTCACCCACGCCCAGCACCTGCTGCCCGGTCAGCTTCCAGTGCACGTACCCGGCCAGCGTGGTGACGTGCCGCACCCGCGGCACGTGCGCCTCCTCGTCGAGGATCGCCTGGTACAGGTGGGCGACCGACCAACGCAGCGGGATGTTGTGCCCGAACAGGCCGGTCAGCTCCGTGGCCGCGCGCTCGGTGGTGGTGTTGCGCCAGGTGCGGAACGGCACCAGCAGCTCGTCCGCGTCGTCGAAGGCGAGGTAGCCGTGCATCATCGCCGAGACGCCGATGGCGCCCACCGTGGTGGGCCGCACGCCGTACTGGCGCTCGACGTCGCCCAGCAGCGCGGCGACGGACTCCTGCAGGCCGGTCCGGACGGCCTCCAGCGAGTAGGTCCACACACCGTCGACGAGCTGGTTCTCCCAGTCGTGGCTGCCGCTCGCGAGCGGCACGTTGTCGGGTCCGACGAGGCACGCCTTGATCCGGGTGGAGCCGAGCTCGATGCCGAGAGCGGTCCGTCCCTGCTCGATCGCCTCCCGGTGGCCGGCGAGCTGCCCCGCTCCTTCGTCCTGCCGCTCCACCATCGTGGACCGCTCCGTCCTGCCCGCACCGTCGCGAGGCGTAGCTCGTGTATCCGTCGTTCGGCCGCGGCGGTGAGCAGCCCGCTCCCTCGCCCGGCGATGTTAGCGCTCACACGATACCCGCCTACAACGCTGTACCCAAGCCGGTCCCCCGGACGTGTCAGACCCCCAGGTCACCCGGGGGACCTGAGGGTCTGACACGTGCGGGGCGGTGGATCACCGCCCGGTGCGGCTGAGCCGGAGGTGCAGCGCAGGGTAGGGGCCGAGGAACGAGGCACCTGCCCGGAGCGGAACCGCAGGCTCAGGCGACCGACGAGCAACGAGAGGGCCTGGCGTCAGCCGCCGTTCACCTCGAAGCCCTGCTCGGTGCCGTACGACACGTTCTCCTCCTGCCAGGCGGCGAGGCCGTCCATCAGCGAGGACTTGTCGAGGTAGGCCTGGCCCACCGTGTCCGCGAAGATGCTGTTCGCGTACGACTGCCACGGCAGGTACTGCCAGCCCTCGTTGACGTCGGCCGCACCCGCGGCGAGCACCTCGTTGATCTTCTGCCCGCCGAAGTACTCGGACTCGTAGCCCAGGAACTCCGGGGACTCCAGGTGCTTGACGGTGGCGGGGAAGCCGCCCGTCTCCATGAAGGCGTCGATCGACTCGTCGCTCGAGTTGAGCCACTTGAGGAAGCCGGCCGCGAGCAGCTTGTTCTCCGCCGCGCCGGGGATGGACTCGGCGCTGCCGCCGTTCTCGGCGTTGGTGGGGGTGCCGTCGTAGGTCGGCATCGGGGCGACGCGCCACTTGCCCTTGCCGTCCGGCACGCCGTCCTCGAGGATGCCGGGCATCCACGCGCCCAGCGCGACCGAGCCGATGGTGCCGTCGTTCAGGGCCTGGTACCACTCGTCGCTCCAGCCCGGGAGCTGGCACAGCAGCTCGTCGTCGATGAGCGGCTGGTACATGTCGGCCCACTTGGTGGTGCCCTCGTCGGCCAGGTCGATGGTCACGGCGCCGTTCTCGGTGTGGAACGGCTTGCCGCCGGCCTGCCAGATCATGCTGGTGGTGAAGCCCGCGTCGCCCGTGTCGTTGCCGATGCAGGTGTCGGGGTCGTTCTCCTTGATGGTGCGCGCGGCCTCGATGTACTCGTCCCAGGTCGTGGGCGCCTCGACCCCGGCGTCGTCGAACACCTCCTGGTTGTAGAAGAACGCCATGGGGCCGGAGTCCTGCGGCAGACCCCAGATGCCCTGCTGCGAGACCGCACCCCACGTGGAGGGCGTGTACAGGTCCTCCAGGTCGGCGAACCCGAACGCGGTGAGATCCACGAGCTGGCCGGGGAGCTGGAACTGCGGGATGGACTGGTACTCGATCTGCACCACGTCGGGCACGCCGTCGCCGGCGGCGATCGCGTTCTGCAGCTTGGTGTTGGCGTCGCCGGCGCCCACGGTGTCCACGAGGGTCACGTCGACGTTCGGGTACGCCTTCTCGAACGCCTCGACCTGCGTCTCGGCCTGCGGCGTCCAGGTCCAGTAGGTCAGGCTGCCGCCCTCCTGGAGCGCGGCCTCGATCTCGTCGGCGTTGGCACCCTCGGAGGCGCCGCCGCCACCGTCGTCGTCCCCGCCACCCGAACAGGCGGTGAGCGAGGCTGCCATCAGGGCGGCCAGGGCGCCGAGCGCGACCCGGCGGTTACGGGTGATGGTCATGGTCTTCCTTCTTCCACATCGTTGTAGTTCAGGTATCTCGACGTCGGCGGGGCCGACCTCGCCTATGCCTTGACGCTGCCCGCGTTCAGGCCGGACTGCCAGTACCGCTGAAGCACGAGGAACACGAGGACGATCGGCACGATCGTCAGGAACGAGCCTGTGATCACCAAGTTGAACACCGGCTGGGCGCCGATGCCCGACGCATCCGCCAGCCACTGGTAGAGGCCCAGCACCAGGGGGTAGAGATCCGGGTCGTTCAGCATGATCAGCGGCAGGAAGTAGTTGTTCCACGTGGCGACGATCGCGAACAGCGCCACCGTGACGATGCCCGGCGCCAGGAGGCGCAGCGAGATCGTGAAGAAGGTGCGCCACTCGCCCGAGCCGTCGACCCGGGCCGCCTCCAGGATCTCGGTGGGCACGGCCTCCGCCGAGAACACCCACATGAGGTAGAGCCCGAAGGGCGAGACGAGCGACGGCAGGATGACGGCCCACATGGTGTTGGTCAGACCCCACTGGCTGAACAGCAGGAACGTGGGCACCGCGAGCGCGGTGCCGGGCACGGCGATCGCCCCGAGGATGACGGCGAACACCGCGTTGCGCCCGCGGAACCGGTACTTGGCCAGGCCGTACCCGGCGGCGGTCGCGAGGACCGTGGCGCCGCCGGCGCCCACCACCACGTAGACCAGCGTGTTGCCGAACCACTTCAGGAAGACGCCGTCGTCGTGCGTGAGCACCGCCTGCACGTTGTCGAAGAACGCGAACGGCCCCGAGAACCACAGGCCGAACGAGCTGAGCAGCTCGGGCTGCGTCTTGGTGACGCTGAACAGCATCCAGGTCAGCGGCAGGATCGAGTAGATCAGCAGCGCGCCGAGCAGGACGGTCAGTGTGATCGACCTGCGCGGCCGAAGGTAGGAGTAGGCGGCCATCAGATCTCCCTCCGGGTCCCGCGGAGCTGCACCACGTAGGCGACCACGGCGGTGACCAGGCCCATCACGATCGCGACCGTGGCGGCGTAACTCACCTGGTTGCCCACGAAGCTCAGGTTGTAGGCGTAGATGTTCGGCGTGTAGTAGGTCGAGATCAGCGCGGGTTCGATCTGCTTGAGGATGGTGGGCTCGTTGAAGAGCTGGAAGCTGCCCAGGATCGAGAAGATGGTGGCGATCACGAGCGCCCCGCGGACGGCGGGAATCTTGATCGACCGGACGATGCGGAACTGGTTCGCGCCGTCGATCGCCGCCGCCTCGTAGATCTCGAGCGGCACCGTCTTGAGCGCCGCGTACAGGATCAGCATGTTGTAGCCCACGAACTCCCAGGTCACGATGTTGCCGATCGCGGTGAGGATCCATTGCTTGGTGTACGGGTCGATGAGCGGGAAGCCCACCAGGTCGTTGACGCTGCCGGTGAGACCGAGCCGGTCGTCGTACATGAAGCCCCACATCAGCACCGCCACCACGCCGGGCACGGCGTACGGCAGGAACAGCGCCACGCGGAAGAAGCTCTTGCCGTGCAGACGGCCGCTGTCGATCGCGAGCGCGGCGATCAGGGCGATCCCCAGCATGATGGGCACCTGCACCACCAGGAACAGGCTCACGCGACCCACGCCGTCCCACAGCTTGGGGTCGCCGAAGGCCGTCACGTAGTTGGCGAACCCCGCGAAGGTGGTGCCGCCCATGAGCTGGTTGCGGAACAGGCTCAGGTACATCGAGTAGACCAGCGGGGTCACGATCATCAGGGCGAACGCCACCAGGAAGGGCGTCACAAAACTCCAGCCGGCCGCGGAGACGCGGCGGCTCGGTGGGCGGCGACCGGGCACGGGCACACCCCTTTCCCCGGACGACGGCGTCCGGATTCACCTGGACGGCAATGTCCTGGAACACGCCGGACGACATTGCCCGACGACGGGAATGTGAACGTAAACATCCTCGTGCGCGGTGACTCTGCCACTGCCTCGCGAACGTGTCAACGCTCTCTTCGGCAACGTTCTGAGAAAGGTATACGGGGCGTCGGGGACCGGTGAGTGCGCAGTGCCGGACCGGGCGGAGTGCCCGTCAGGCGCGCGGGGCCGCCGCGCTCCTGCGCACCACCAGCTCGGGCGCGATCAGCTCGGCGGCGGGCCTGCCGCCGTCGACCGCCGCGAGGAGCAGGGCCACGCTCCGCCGGCCGAGGTCGACGAACGGCTGGCGCACGGTCGTCAGCGGCGGGATGAAGTGGCCGGAGCCGTCGACGTCGTCGAAGCCGACCACCGACACGTCGTCGGGCACCGAGACGCCGCACTCCCAGAAGGCGCGCAGCAGGCCGAGCGCGAGCTGGTCGTTGGCGGCGAAGACCGCCGTGGGACCGTCGCCGGACCGGACGCGCTGGGCCAGGTCGAGGCCCACCATGTAGCCGCGGTCGGCGGTCCAGCCGGCGATGACCGGCTCCGGCACGGGCAGGCGGTGCTCGCTGAGGACGGCGCGCCAGGACTCCTCGCGCTCGACGGCGTCCAGCCAGTCCAGCGGGCCCGCGACGTGCAGGATCTGCCGGTGTCCCAGCTCGATCAGGTGCTCGACGGCGAGCCGGGCGCCGGCCCGCTGGTCGACGGACAGCGGGATGACCGGGACGTCGGGCTGAAGCTCGCGGGCGGCGATGAGGACCACGGGCACGGGCGCCTGGAACGACTCCACCGCGTCGGCCACGTCGCTGTGCGGCGCGATGACCACGATGCCCTCGACCGCCTGATCCATGAAGTGTTCGAGGGCCTTGTGCAGGGTGGCGCCGTCGTACTGCCGCAGCGTCGCGACGCTGACGTACCAGCCCTGCTCCCGCGCCGCCTCCTCGACCGCGATCAGCGTGCTCGACGGGCCGAACAGCGGCGACCCGGTGGTCACCACTCCCACCGTGGCCGACCGGGCCGTGACCAGGGCACGCGCCGCGCTGTTGCGGCGGTAGCCGAGCTCGGCGATCGCCTCCAGCACCCGCTCACGCGTCGCCGGGCGCACGCTCCGGTGGCCGTTCAGCACACGCGAGACGGTCTGGTGGGACACGCCGGCGAGCGCGGCGACGTCGGCCATGGCCGGCGGCCGCGTCGTCGCGGGTCGAGAGATGGTCACGGGAGGAATCATCCACCCAGCTCACGGGCGCGGTCACGCGCCGCGGTCGCGGCGGTCAGGAACGAGGCGCGCACCCCGCCGTCGTCCAGGGCCCGCAGGGCGGCCGCCGTGGTGCCGCCGGGCGAGGTGACCTTCTCGCGCAGGATCACCGGGTGCTCCCCCGTCTCGTCCATGAGGCGGGACGCGCCGAGCAGCGTCTGGATCGCGAGGCGACGCGCGACGTCGCGCGTCAGGCCGAGCAGCACGCCGGCCTCGGCGAGCGCGTCGGCCACGTAGAAGACGTACGCGGGGCCGGAGCCCGAGATCGCCGAGACGGCGTCCAGGTCCTTCTCCGCGGCACGCACCACCGCGCCGGTGCCGGCGAACAGGTGCTCGACCGCCTCGAGGTGGACCTCCGTGGCGGCGGCGCCCGGTGCGATCGCCGTGATGCCCGCGCCGACCGCGGCGGGCGTGTTCGGCACGGTGCGCACCACGGCGACGCCGGCCGGCAGCCGCCGCTCGTAGAACGCCGTGGGGTGCCCGGCCGCGACGGTGACGACGACGGCGGTGGGGTCGATCGCGGACGCGATCTCGTCGAGCAGCGCGCCGACGTCCTTGGGCTTCACGCCGACGAGCACGATGCCCGCGCCCTGGACCGCGGCGACGTTGTCGCTGGTGGTGGCCACCTGATAGGTCTCGCGCAGGTGCTGCGCCTTGGCCTCGGTACGCACGGTGGCGACGACGTCGGACGCGGCCCAGCCCGCCGACAGCGCACCCGCGAGCACCGCCTCGCCCATGTTCCCGGCCCCGAGCACTGCAAGTCGCTGGTTCACCACACCATTGTCCCCCGGCGCGCGGGAACCGGGTGCCGCACCTGCCCGTCCGTCGGTCGCGCCTGCCGCGCTCCCGTCACAGAGGGAACGCCGTGTAGAAGTCCTCCATGACGTCGGTCGGGCCGGTCGCCTGCAGCACGGCGGTGCCGTTCTGCCACACCACGACGGTCTTGCCGCCCTTGGCCTGCACGAACGTGTACTGCCCCACGACCTTCTTGCCGACCTTGACGTCGCCCGTCCGGTCGGCCTCGCCCGCGGACGCGGTCCAGGCCGCTGCGCCGGTGGCCGCCTCGTCCTCCGTGGCCCACTGGCCGGCCACGACCGCGACCTCGACCGAGTCGCCGTCGGAGTACTCGGCGTTCCAGGCCTCCAGCGCGCCCTCGCCCTTGGGCTCCTTGGCCTCGGTGAGCGAGCCGAGCGCGAGCTGCAGCACCGCCGACGGCAGGGCCTTCTGGAACGCGGTCTCCTCGCCGCTGCGGTCCATCGCCTTGACCGTGGGTGTCGGCACGGGCGCGGTGACGGTCACCGTGGGCACCGGCTCCGGCGTCGCCTCGGAGCGCCAGAAGCCGGGCCACGCGAAGCCGGCCAGAAGGACCAGCACGAGCACCACGACGAGCACGCCCACGAACACGACGAGGCGACGACGCCGGTACACGGCGGGCGACGCCTTCCTCGCGGTCACCGATGCTGTCGCACCGGTGCGCGGTGACTTCACGCGCTGGTCGGTCATGTCTGGCTCCCCCGTGCTAGGTCCATCGGATACCTCACGATGGCTCATCCGAGACCTTATGTCGCGCCACTGACATCGGCAGGGAGGCACGCCCGGCGGAACCGGGTGAGGGGTGGGTGGCTTCGGCGGAGCCCGACGCTCAGCGGGCCGGCTCGGTCAGTGCGGTCGCAGGGTCAGTGCGGTCGCACGGTCAGCGGGGCCGCGCCGCCGCCTGGCACAGCGGGAGCAGCACCGCGAACGCGGCCGCCGCGACGGCGCACGCCGCGAGGTGCCCGCCCACGTACGCGACGAGACCGGTGTCCCAGGGCAGGCCTGATCCCAGGCGCCCCTCCGCCGCGGCGGCGGCCAGGACCGACAGCACGGCCGCCGGGACCGCGGCGACGCCGAGCGCGACCGCGACCAGCCGGGTCGGCCGGACGGCGCGCCCGAGCGGGTCGTCCTCGGGCCGGTCCGCCCACCCCGCGGGCGGCGCGGCGCCCGCGAGCGCCGTCCACAGCACCACGACCAGGACCGCGGCGACGACGTCCGACGGGCGGTGCCACCGGTCCGCGATCGTCGCGAGGCCCATGGCGCAGGTCGCGGCCGCGCCCGCGAGCGCCGTCGCGGGTCGCAGGCGGCGGGGCACGACGAGCAGGAGCGACGCCCAGGCCGCCGCGACCACGGTGACGTGGCCGCTGGGCAGGGTGTTGATGTCGCGGTTCCACTCCCCGACGAGCCCCGTGCGGTAGAACAGGCCGTCCTTGATCACCTGCGTGGTCAGGTTCGAGCCGAGGATCACGGCGGCAGCGAGAGCGGTGGCGCCCCACCTGCGCCGGACCAGCCCGATGCCGCACACCGCGAGGAAGCCGGTCACGAGCCACGGCGGCGAGCCGAGCAGCAGCACGGGCTCCGCGGGCCGGTTGACCACGTCCTGGAAGAGGTCGGCCGTGACGAAGACCAGCTCCTCGACCCGCTGCCCGGGCCATGTGGTGACCATCGCCCACCAGACCAGCAGGGTGCCGAGCGCCGCGGCGGACGCGACCGTGATCCCGGCCAGGCGGGTCGCCGAACGGTGCGCGTCGCGCGTGGGGGCGGGGAGGTCCGGGCCGGTGCGCGACCGGTCGGGGCGCACCATGCGCCCGTCGGTGGCCGGCATGGTCGCAAACTACCTGGCCGGGGCGCGCGCCGCGGCCGCCCGGGGGCCGTGGCCCGGGTGATCTTCGGCCGGTGTCAGTGGTGGCACGTACGGTTCCCCTCGTGACCTCATCGACCTCCAAGAAGGCTCGCCCCGCCTACCGGTGCACCGAGTGCGGCTGGACCACCGTCAAGTGGGTCGGCCGCTGCGGGGAGTGCCAGGCGTGGGGCACCGTGACCGAGGACGGGCCGGCGGCGGCCGGACCGCGCACCGCCGCCGTCTCCCCCGCCCGCGCACCCGCCCGGCCCATCGCCGACATCGACGTGGAGTCGGCGCGCGCCAACCCGACCGGCGTCGGCGAGTTCGACCGGGTCCTCGGCGGCGGCCTCGTGCCCGGGGCCGTGATCCTGCTCGCGGGCGAGCCGGGCGTGGGCAAGTCGACGCTGCTGCTCGCGGTCGCGAGCAACGTGGCCGACGGCGCGCTGGGCCCCGACGGGTTCGAGTCGCCCCGCACGGTGCTGTACGTGACCGGCGAGGAGTCGGCCGGGCAGGTGCGGCTGCGGGCCGAGCGGATCGGAGCGCTCTCGCGCACCCTGCTGCTGGCCGCCGAGACGGACCTGGGCACCGTGCTGGGCCACCTGGAGGCGAACCAGCCGGACATGCTGATCGTCGACTCGGTGCAGACCATCGCGTCCGCGCAGGTGGACGGGGCTCCAGGAGGCGTCTCGCAGGTCCGGGAGGTCGCCGCGGCGCTGATCGCCGTGGCCAAGGAGCGGCAGATCCCGACGATCCTCGTGGGGCACGTGACCAAGGACGGCTCGGTGGCCGGCCCGCGCACGCTGGAGCACCTGGTGGACGTGGTCTGCCAGTTCGAGGGCGACCGGCACTCGCGCCTGCGCATGATCCGCGCGGTGAAGAACCGGTACGGCCCCACGGACGAGGTGGGCTGCTTCGACCTGTCCGAGGACGGGATCGTGGGGCTGCCCGACCCGTCCGGGCTGTTCCTGTCGCACGCCGGCACGGGGGTGGCCGGGTCGTGCATCACGGTCACGCTGGAGGGACGGCGCCCGCTCGCCGTCGAGGTGCAGGGGCTCGTCGCGCCGAGCCCCCTGAACAACCCGCGCCGAGCGACCAGCGGTGTGGACTCCAGCCGGCTGGCGATGATCCTCGCCGTGCTCCAGCGGCACGGCGGGCTGCGGCTCGCCGACCAGGACGTCTACGCCTCGACGGTCGGCGGCGTCCGGATCACCGAGCCGGCGTCCGACCTCGCGGCCGCCCTCGCGCTGGTGTCCGCACGGACCGGAAAGCCGCTGCCCGGCGCCACCGTGGCCGTCGGGGAGGTGGGCCTGGCCGGGGACCTGCGCCCCGTCGCCGGGCTGGACCGCCGCCTGGGCGAGGCCGCCCGCCTGGGGTTCGCGCACGCCGTCGTACCGCACGGGACCGGGGTCAAGGCACCCGAGGGGCTCCAGCTCGTCGAGGCGACCCACATCCGCGACGCGGTGGAGTGGGCGCAGGGCCTAGGGCGTCGAGGCGACAACAAGGTGGACGACAGATGACCGGTTCATGAAACCAACTGCTTGCCCCCAAGGGCACAGCGTAGGATTTCTTCGTGGCCACGACCTCCTCGCACACTGACGAGCTGCTCCGTGAGACCCTGGCCGCGGTCGCGCCCGGGACCGAACTTCGCGACGGACTCGAACGCATCCTGCGCGGCCGCACCGGCGCGCTCATCGTGCTCGGTCTCGACCCGGTCGTCGAGCAGATCTGCTCCGGTGGTTTCTCGCTCGACGTCGACTTCTCGGCCACCCGCCTGCGCGAGCTGTCCAAGATGGACGGCGCCGTGGTGCTCGACCGGCACGCCACGCGCATCCGCAAGGCCGCCGTCCAGCTGCTGCCCGACCCGACCATAGAGACCACCGAGTCGGGTACCCGCCACCGCACGGCCGAGCGCGTGGCCAAGCAGACCGGGTTCCCGGTCATCTCGGTGAGCCAGTCCATGCGGATCGTCGCCCTCTACGTGGGCGGCCAGCGGCACGTGCTGGAGGACTCGGACACGATCCTCGGCCGGGCCAACCAGGCGCTCGCGACGCTCGAGCGCTACCGCGCCCGCCTCGACGAGGTGTCCGGCACGCTGTCAGCGCTGGAGATCGAGGACCTGGTCACGGTGCGCGACGTGTGCTCCGTGGTGCAGCGCCTGGAGATGGTGGGGCGCATCTCCGACGAGATCGCGGGCTACGTGATCGAGCTCGGCGTGGACGGCCGCCTGCTCGCGCTGCAGCTCGACGAGCTGATCGGCGACGTCGGCTCGGACCGCGAGTTCGTGATCCGCGACTATGTGCTGAGCCGCAAGGACCGCACGCTCGCCGACGTGCAGGCCGAGCTCTCCGCGCTCACGTCGCAGGAGCTGCTCGACATGAGCCAGATCGGCCGGATCCTGGACCTGCCCGGCGGTGGGGACGCGCTCGACGCCGCCGTCGCGCCGCACGGCTACCGGCTCCTGTCCAAGGTGCCGCGCCTGCCCAGCGTCACCATCGAGCAGCTCGTGGGCCACTTCAGCAGCCTCCAGAAGCTCCTCGCCGCGAGCGTGGACGACCTCATGTCGGTCGACGGCGTGGGCGAGCAGCGCGCCCGGACGATCCGCGAGGGGCTGTCCCGGCTCGCCGAGTCGAGCATCCTCGAACGCTACGTCTGACAGGTCCTGAGGCCCGGGCTCAGGGCTGCTTGCTCGCGGTGTCCGACGACGCGTCCGATGAAGCGTCCGCGTCCGACGACGCGTCCGCGTCCGACGACGCGTCCGCGTCCGACGACGCGCTCGGGTCCGCGCTCGGGTCGTCGGACGCGCCCCCGGACGGCTTCCCGGACGGTTCGCCCGACGACGACCCGGACGGCGACGGCGACCCGGACGGCTGCGGCACCGTGTACGTCAGCCGCACGACGTCGCTGGCCGCCCCCTCGACACCGGCGAGCGTGACCTGCGCCGTGTACTCGCCGGCCGTCGGCTTGGGCTGGTCCGCCGCGCAGCCCGGCGCCGAGCGCGCGTCGGACCAGCTCACGTTCGTGACGTCGACGTCGCCCGACCCCAGGAGCAGCAGCCGCTCCTCGTCCTGGTCGGCGCAGTCCGCCGACGACCAGGCCCGCTCCGCCGTCTGCTCGCCAAGCTCGCCCTGGTACACGGTCACGGCGAGGCCGTGCCGGGGAGCGTCGACCAGGCACTGCACCTGGCCGGTGTTCCGCACCGAAACGGTGAACCTGACCGGCACCCCGGGCGTGACCGCCGTGCGGTCGGCCGCGAGCCCCACGTCGAGGTCCTCGGGCGTGCACGGCGCGGCCGCGGCGTTCGGGTCCACGGGCTCCGGCGGGCTCAGCTTGTCGGCCGCGATCGGGGGGTCCGGCTGCGGCCACGTCACCGCGACCCCGATCCCGGCCAGCCCCAGCATGACCAGCACCGCGATCAGCCGCCCGGGCCGGCGCGGCCGTCTGCCGGACGGGCGCTGCTCCACCGCGACCCGACCCAGGGACCACTCGGCCCGTTCCGGCGCACTGACCACCTGCTCGACCCCCTGAAGCTGTTGCGACACCTACGGCCTGACATGCTCGGACGGCCGCGGCACCAAAGTACGACCCCGCGCGCGGCCGGGGCGGCAGCCGCGCCGCCGAGTCGGTCACATGTCCTACTTCACGATCCGGCCGGCCGCCTCACGATCCGGCCGGCCACCCCGGGCACACAGAACCCCGCCGGACCCCACCCGACCGCGGCGGCCCGACGCGACACCACCACCGGGTCCGCCGGACCACGACCCGTGCGGCAGGATGAGTCCCCGTGACAGCAGTGGAGGTGACGCGACGTGCCGAGGTGCGCTCCGGCGTCGTGCAGTGGTTCGACGGCGCCGCGCGCGACCTGCCCTGGCGCGCGCCGGACCGCACCGCGTGGGGCGTGCTGGTGAGCGAGGTCATGCTGCAGCAGACGCCCGTGGTGCGCGTCGAGCCCGCCTGGCGCGCGTGGCTGGAGGAGTGGCCCACGCCCGCCGACCTCGCGCGGGCGCCGACCGCCGACGTGCTGCGCGCCTGGGGCCGCCTCGGCTACCCCCGCCGCGCGCTGCGCCTGCAGGAGTGCGCCCGCGTGATCGTCGAGCGGCACGACGGCGCGGTGCCCCGCACCGAGCCCGAGCTGCTCGCCCTGCCCGGCGTCGGCGAGTACACGGCCGCCGCGGTCCTGGCGTTCGCCTACGGGAAGCGGTCCGTGGTGGTCGACACGAACGTGCGCCGGGTGCTGGCCCGGGCGGTCGGTGGGTCGGCGCTGCCCGCGCCGTCGTACACGGCCGCCGAACGGGCGCTGGCGACGTCGCTCGCCCCCGAGGGCGACGCCGACGCCGCGCGGTGGGCCGCCGCCTCGATGGAGCTGGGCGCGCTGGTCTGCACCGCGAAGGCGCCGAAGTGCGGCGTCTGCCCCGTCGCCGGGCTGTGCGCGTGGCGCCGGGCCGGCTCGCCGCCGGACGCGCACGCCGACAAGCGCCGCACCCAGGCCTGGGCGGGCACCGACCGGCAGGCGCGCGGGCGCGTCATGGCGGAGCTGCGGCACGCGTCCGAGCCCGTGGACCGGGCCCTGCTCGCGAGCCTCTGGCAGGACCCGGCCCAGCTCGACCGCGCGATCGCCGGCCTTGTCGAGGACGGCCTGGCCGAGCAGGACGACGCGGGCCGCCTCCACCTGCCCCGGTAGCGCGGGGTCAGAGCTCCAGCAGCATCCGCGAGTTGCCCAGGGTGTTGGGCTTCACGCGCGCCAGGTCGAGGAACTCGGCCACGCCCTCGTCGTACGAGCGCAACAGCTCGGTGTACACCTCGGGCGTCACGGGCGTGCCGTCGATCTCCCGGAACCCGTGCGCGGCGAAGAACTCGACCTCGAACGTGAGGCAGAAGACCCGGCTCAGCCCGAGCGCGCGGGCGCGCTCGACGAGCGCCTCCAGCAGCGCGTGGCCCACCTTGCGACCGCGCCAGTCGCGGTGCACGGCCAGCGTGCGCACCTCGGCGAGGTCGTCCCACATCACGTGCAGCGCGCCGCAACCGACCGCGGCGTCCGGCGCGGCGGGGTCGGCCGCCACGAGGAACTCCTGGACGGCCTCGTAGTACCCGACCATCTCGTACGGCCGGAGGATGCGCTCCTGGCTGAGCGGCTGGACGAGGTCGCGGATGGTGCGCACGTCGGCGGGAAGGGCGGGTCGGATCACGGGCACTGCCGGCGCCTCGGGTGTCGTCACGGCGACACACTACGGCGGGCGGGCGCAACGGGTGACGTGCGGGTGACATCCGGACGGCCCCACAAGCCCCGTACCTGGTGAAACGAATGGCAAACCGGAAAGTGAGCGAGAGAACATCCCAACACACCCTCGCCACAAGGGCAAAGGTCTTGCCAAGTCACGGAATGCGTGGTGAGTTTGGCGCATGGCCTCTACACGCCTGACCGCAGAAGCGAGGACCCAGGCGCTGGCTGCGCTCGAAGCCAGTGTCAGCCCCGCCGCAGAGCTCGACGTGCTGGTGATCGGGGGCGGCGTCACCGGCGCCGGCATCGCGCTCGACGCGGTCACCCGGGGGTTGTCGACCGCCGTCGTCGAGGCACAGGACTGGGCGCAGGGGACGTCCAGCCGCAGCAGCAAGCTGGTGCACGGCGGCCTCCGCTATCTCCAGATGCTCGACTTCGAGCTGGTGCACGAGGCGCTCACGGAGCGTGACCTCCTGCTACGGGACCTGGCACCGCACCTCGTGCGGCCGGTCCCGTTCCTGTATCCCCTGGAGCACCGGGTCTGGGAGCGCGCCTACGTGGGCGCCGGCATCGCGATGTACGACGTGCTCGCGACGCTCACCCCGGGCCGCCGGCCGATGCCGTTCCACCGGCACCTCAGCCGCCACCAGATGGAGGCCAAGTTCCCGGACCTGGCGCACGACGCCGCCGTCGGGGCCGTCCAGTACTGGGACGCCTCGGTCGACGACGCCCGCCTCGTCGCGACCCTGATCCGCACGGCCGCCAGCTACGGCGCGCACGCCGCCAGCCGCACCCAGGTGGTCAGCCTGACGCAGGGCGCGACCGGCGCCGTGAACGGCGCGGTGGTCGTGGACCTGGAGACGGGCAAGGAGATCACCGTCCGGGCGCGGTCCGTGATCAACGCGACCGGCGTGTGGACCGAGGACACCGAGGCCCTGGCGGGCTCGGAGGGCGGGCTGCGCGTGCTCGCCAGCAAGGGCGTGCACCTGATCGTCCCGCGCGAGCGCATCCGGGGTCACGCGGGACTGATCCTGCAGACGGAGAAGTCCGTGCTGTTCGTCATCCCGTGGAGCCGGTACTGGATCATCGGCACCACGGACACCCACTGGAGCCTGGACCCGACGCACCCCGTGGCCACGAGCACCGACATCGACTACGTGCTGGACCACGCGAACGCCGTGCTCGCGCACCCCCTGACCAGGGAAGACGTCATCGGCACGTACGCGGGCCTGCGGCCGCTGCTGCAGCCGGGCACCAAGGCGGGCACGAGCAGCGCCAAGGTCAGCCGCGAGCACACCGTCGCGTCGCCGACACCGGGCCTCACCGTCGTCGCCGGCGGCAAGCTCACGACGTACCGGATCATGGCCAAGGACGCCGTGGACTTCGCGATCGGGCAGCGCGCCGCCGCGCTCCCGTCGATCACGCACCAGATCCCGCTCACGGGCGCCGTCGGGCTGCGGGCGGTGCAGCGCCAGGCGCGCACGTGGGGCAAGCGGTTCGGCTGGTCGCCCCCGATGCTGGACCACCTGCTGCACCGCTACGGCGCCAACCTCGCCGAGATCGTGGAGCTGTGCGACGCCGACCCGTCGCTCGCCAAGCCGCTCGAGCACGCCTCCGCCTACCTGCGCGCCGAGGTGCACTACGCGGTGAGCCACGAGGGCGCCCTCCACCTGGAGGACGTGCTCTCGCACCGCACGCGCCTGGTCTACGAGGTGGCGGACCGCGGCACGGCGGCCGCCGAGGAGATCGCCGCCGTCGTCGCCCCGCTGCTCGGCTGGGACGCGTCGGACGCCGAACGTGAGGTCCGCTCCTGGCAGGCGCGGATCGACGCGGAACGCCAGGCCGAGCAGGCGCCTGACGACGAGGGCGCAGAGCGGGCGCGCCTGACCACACCGGACGTAGCGGCCATGCAGCCGCTCCGAGGCTAAGGAAACCGAGGGAACCACTTCTACTCACAGCCGACGGGTCGCCCCAGAGGGACCGCCGGGACTACCTCCGTACGCCGACAGAGCTGTCGGCAGAAAGCGAGTCAGCGATGAACGCATTCTCGGACATCATCGTGCCGGAGTTCCTGGGCACGATGATCCTGCTCCTCGGCGGTGCCGGCGTGGTGGCCAACGCCATCCTCCCCAAGAACAAGGGGTTCAACGGCGGCTGGCTGATGATCAACTTCGGGTGGGGTCTCGCGGTCTTCGCGGGTGTCTTCGTGTCGCTGAGGTCCGGCGCGCACATCAACCCCGCCGTCACCCTCGGCATCCTGGCCAGCGGGGCCGAAGAGTTCGGTCCGGGCATCCCCGCCACCTTCGGCAACATGCTCATCTACTGGGTCGCGCAGCTCGTCGGCGCCTTCGTGGGCGCCGTCGTCGCGTACCTGACGTACAAGCAGCACTTCGACCAGGACGCCGACCCGGCGACCAAGCTCGCGGTCTTCTCCACCGGCCCGGCGATCCGCTCGTACGCGTGGAACTTCGTCACCGAGGTCGTCGGCACGTTCATGCTGGTCTTCGTCATCCTGTCGTTCGGGAACTGGCCCGGGGACATGGGGCCGCTGGCCGCAGCGCTCCTGGTGCTCGGTATCGGCGCCAGCCTCGGTGGCCCCACGGGGTACGCCATCAACCCGGCCCGTGACTTCGGACCTCGCATCGCCCACCTGGTCCTGCCCATCCCGGGCAAGGGCTCGAGCGACTGGGCCTACTCGTGGGTGCCGGTGCTCGGCCCGCTGGTCGGCGGCGCGCTCGGCGGCCTGCTCGCCGCGGCGGTCGCCGTCTGAGCCTGAGCCTGAGCCTGAGCCGCAAACACGCAGACCTCGAAACAGACAAGGGAGTCAACTCCGATGGCTGACTACGTACTCGCGATCGACCAGGGCACCACGAGCACCCGGGCGATCGTCTTCAACCACGCCGGGACCATCGTGTCCTCCGGCCAGCTCGAGCACGACCAGATCTTCCCCAAGGCCGGCTGGGTGGAGCACCAGCCGGAACAGATCTGGGACAACACCCGGCAGGTCGTCGGCCTCGCGCTGACCAAGGCGAACATCAACCACACCGACCTCGCGGCGGTGGGCATCACCAACCAGCGCGAGACCACCGTGGTGTGGGACAAGACGACGGGCAAGCCGGTCTACAACGCGATCGTCTGGCAGGACACCCGCACCCAGGCGATCGTCGACGAGCTCGGCGGGTCCGAGGGCGCCGACAAGTACAAGGCGATCGTCGGCCTGCCGCTCGCCACCTACTTCTCCGGCCCCAAGGTGAAGTGGATCCTCGACAACGTGGAGGGAGCGCGGGAGGCGGCCGACCGCGGCGACCTGCTGTTCGGCAACACCGACGCGTGGGTGCTGTGGAACATGACCGGCGGCGTCGACGGCGGCGTGCACGTCACCGACGTCACGAACGCGTCCCGCACCATGCTGATGGACCTCGACACGCTGTCCTGGCGCGAGGACATCGCGGCGGACATGGGCATCCCGCTGTCGATGCTGCCCGAGATCCGCTCCTCGTCCGAGGTCTACGGCACGGGGCGGCCCCGGGGCATGGTGCCCGGCGTGCCCATCGCAGGCATCCTCGGTGACCAGCAGGCCGCGACGTTCGGGCAGGCGTGCTTCGAGGTCGGTACGGCCAAGAACACGTACGGCACCGGCAACTTCATGCTGCTCAACACGGGCACGGAGAAGGTCCCGTCCGAGAACGGCCTGCTCACCACGGTCTGCTACAAGATCGGCGACGCGGCAGCGATCTACGCGCTCGAGGGCTCCATCGCCGTCACGGGCTCGCTCGTGCAGTGGCTCCGCGACAACCTGGGGATGTTCACCGACTCGGAGGACATCGAGTGGCTCGCCCGCAAGGTCGAGGACAACGGCGGCGCCTACTTCGTGCCGGCCTTCTCCGGCCTGTTCGCGCCGTACTGGCGGCCCGACGCGCGCGGTGCGCTGGTGGGGCTGACCCGGTACGTCAACCGGAACCACATCGCGCGGGCCGCGCTGGAGGCCACGGCGTTCCAGACCCGCGAGGTCATGGACGCCATGCGTGCCGACTCCGGCGTTGACCTCACCGAGCTCAAGGTCGACGGCGGCATGGTCGCCAACGAGCTGCTGATGCAGTTCCAGGCCGACCAGCTCGGCGTTCCCGTCGTCCGGCCCGTCGTCGCGGAGACCACGGCGCTCGGCGCCGCGTACGCCGCGGGTATCGCCGTCGGCTTCTGGAAGGGCGAGTCCGACGTCACCGCGAACTGGGCGGAGGACCGGCGCTGGACGCCCTCCGTGGAGGAGGGCGAGCGGGACCGGCTCTACCGGAGCTGGAAGAAGGCCGTGACGAAGACGTTCGACTGGGTCGACGCCGACATCGGCTGATCTCACCACCCCTGTCAGACGCTCAGGCCACCGAAGGTGACCTGGGCGTCTGACACGTTCCGGGGCAGACGTCAGGGAGCCAGGAACCGGCGCGCCGTCTCCACGAGCGTCGCCTTCTCGCCCTGCGCCGTGAACCCCTCGTCGACCGCCACTCGCCCCAGGAATCCGTCGGTCAGGAGGTACAGCCACGAGGTGATCCGGTCCGGGGTCAGGTCCGTCCGGATCTCGCCGGCCCGCTGGGCCCGCTCAACCCAGGGCCGGATCAGCTCCTGCTGGGCGTGGGTGTCTTCGTCGAGCTTGGCAGCGACGTCGGGCAGGTGCATGACGCCGCCGACCGCGCGCACGAAGCCGGGCATCCGGGGGTCCGCGGCGTCGTCGGCGCCCTGCCGGACGATGTCGAGCACGACGCCGAGGGCGTCCGTGCGGTCCGCGTACCGCGCCTCGGCGTGGCGCACCTCCTGGATGCCGAGCGTCAGGATCGCGAGCAGGAGCTCCAGCTTGGTCGGGAAGTAGTGGAAGAACGTGCCCGACCCGATCCCCGCCTGCCGGCAGATCGCCGCGGTGGTGGTGCCGTCGTAGCCCCGCTCCGCGAAGACGGTGAGCGCGGCGTCGATGATGACCAGCCGGCGCGCCTCGTGGCGTGCGGGATCAACGGTCCGCGCCACGGGCACCCTCCGCGGACGCCGTCCGGCGCACCTGGATCCGGTCGTCCCGGACGCGGGCCACCAGGCGGAGCGCGGCCAGGTCCTCGTCCGCCTGGCGGCGGGCGACGGCGTCCTTGCGCTCCTCCAGCCGACGGCGGAGCGCCTCGTGCTCGGCGGCCGTGAACCCCGGGCGGCCGTCCACCCAGCGCTCGAACAGCTGCTCGTGCGGGTCGGCGTCCCGCCAGGGCCAGCCGTGCCCGGTCAGCGCCTCGCGCACCCGCGCCGCCGACAGGGTGTCGGCGTCGAGGCGGGCGCGCAGGCCGCCGTCGGGCCGCAGCAGCACCAGGTCTTCCCCGTCCCGGAACGCCGCGCCGACGTCGGACCGCTCGATCCACACCTCGCGCTCCTCCTGCCTGTGCTCGAGGTGGTCGTCGGCGACGGTGAGCTGCGGCGCCTCCCCCACCGTCATGAAGGCGATGAAGCCGCCACCCACCAGGCCGAGCCCGCCCAGGATGCCGAGCGTCCAGGGCAGGGGGAGCGACTCGATCAGCGTGAGCAGCCGCGGTACGGGCAGCGGCGTCGCATCGATCAGCCCGGCGATCCCGCCCGCCAGCGGTGCGGCGAACCAGCCGAGCACGAGGCCGAGCGCGAGCACGGCGAGGCCCAGCACGAGCGGGAGCGCGGGGGGCTGGCGTACCTCGGTGGTCGTCATGGCCCAATTATTAGAGCGCACACTCCACTAATGCAATCAATATCGCGGACGAGGCGCTGCACTGGCGGAGCGTGCGGTCGTAGGCTCGGCCCGTGCCCATCAGCTACACGCTCCCCGGTGTCCATGTCACCGACCACTCCGTCGACGTCCCGCTCGACTGGTCCCAGCCCGACGGGTCCCCCACGATCTCCGTCTTCGCCCGGGAGCTCGTCGACCCCACCCGCCGCACCGAGGACCTGCCGCTCCTCGTGTTCCTCCAGGGCGGCCCGGGCGGCAAGGGTCCCCGCCCCACCGGCCCGGACGGCTGGGTGGGCACGGCGCTGAAGCGGTTCCGCGTGGTGCTCCTCGACCAGCGCGGCACCGGGCGGTCCAGCGCCGTCCGGGCGGAGGCGCTGAACGCCCTCGGCACGCCCGAGGAGCAGGCGGAGTACCTCACGCACTTCCGCGCCGACAACATCGTGCACGACGCCGAGCACGTCCGGAAGACGCTCTTCGGCGGCCGGCGCTGGACCTCGCTGGGCCAGTCGTACGGCGGCTTCATCACCATGACGTACCTGTCGTTCGCGCCCGAGGGCCTGAACGCGAGCCTCGTGACCGGCGGCCTGCCGAGCCTGACGGCGTCGGCCCGGGAGGTCTACGAGCGCACCCAGCCGCGCGTGGTGGCCAAGAACGAGCGGTTCCGCGCGCGCTACCCGCACGTCACCAAGACCCTCGGCCGGATCGTCGACCGCCTCGCGGCCGGCGGCGTGACGGAGCCCGGCGGCGACCCGCTCACCGTGCGGCGGTTCCAGACGCTCGGCATGGACTTCGGCATGCAGCCCGGGTTCGAGCGCGTGCACTGGATCGTCGACGAGGCGTTCGACTCCCCGCACGGCGGCCCGCTCAGCGACACGTTCCGCGCGACGGTCGGGGCCGAGACGTCGTTCGCCACCAACCCGCTGTACGCGCTGCTGCACGAGTCGATCTACGCCCAGTCCCACACAGGCCCCACCGCGTGGGCGGCCCAGTCCGTGCGCGACGCCGACCCGGCGTTCGGCGAGGACGCCCGGCCGCTGCTGCTGACCGGCGAGATGATCTACCCCTGGATGTTCTCCGAGATCAGCGCGCTGCGACCGTTCGAGGCGGCGGCCGACGCCCTCGCCCGGCGGCAGGACTGGGGCGACCTGTACGACCTGCACCGGCTCGCGGACAACGAGATCCCGGTCGAGGCCGCCGTGTACTTCGACGACATGTTCGTCGACGCGTCCCTCTCGCTGGAGACGGCGGCCCACGTGGGCAACGTCGAGCCGTGGGTCACCAACGAGTTCGAGCACGACGGGCTGCGGCTCGGCGACGTCCTGCCCAGGCTGCTGGACCGCCTGGACGCCCGGGGCGGCCCGCTGACATCGGCGGAGTAGACCGCCGCCGGGTTCTGGACGGGCTGCACTTCGCCCCTCCCCTTCGCCCGCCCTCTCCTTCGAGACCTAAGTTTCTTGGCTTTGAGCGGCCGCAAAGCGAAGAAAACTTGGGTCTCGAAGGAGCGGAGCCGGCGGGGAGGAGCCGGCACCAAGCAGCCGTCAGCGCAGCCCCGGCAGCGAGGCGACCACGTACCCGTCCACCTCGACGACGTCCCCCGGGGTCAGGCCGGGCCGGCCCGCCGGGTGGCAGAGGGTCACCTGGAAGCCGTCGGTCTGCACGCGGGCGGCGGTGAAGTCCTGGCCGGTGCGGGCGACGGAGCGCTGCTCGATCGCGAGCACCACGCCGGTCAGGTGCGCGACGGCGTCCGTGGACGCGGCGTACGCGCCGGTGGGCTCGAAGACCAGGCCGGACACCGCGGCGTCGGCCCGCCCGATCACCTGGACGGAGTTGCCGAGCACGACGATCGACGCCGGACCCGTGACCGGCGCCTCCGCGGTGCCCAGCAGGGCGAGCTCCTCGAGCTGGCAGGCGATCTCGGTGATGACCTCGTCGTGCTGGTTCACGAGCTCGGCGAGCACCAGCCCGCCGTCGACCGCCTGCGGCTCGGAGAGGATGGCGCCGGGCGCGGCGTAGAACGTGGGCGTGACCACCCGCACCAGGTCGCCCTCGGTGGTGATGATCAGGCGGGCACCGGACACGTCGGTCCAGATGTGCACGCCGACCTCACCGTCCTTGGCGATGGTCTCCGCCTCGGCGCGAGCCGAAGCCACCAGGTCGCGAAATTCGCTACGTCGCCAGACGTCCAGTCCGATGCAAGCCAGGTTCGATGCCACGGTCGCCTACGCTAACCCGGCGACGGCGTCCGGACTCGACGGAGGGGTCATACGTGCGTCACTCCGGGGCGTGCTTGTCCAGGAACGCGTACACCTCGGCGTCGTCCACACCGGGGAACGCGCCCCGCGGCAGGGCCGCGAGGATCTGCTGGTGCATGCGCCCCGACGGCCAGGCCTCGCCCGACCAGCGGTCGGTCAGCTCCGGCGACGGGCGCTGGCAGCACGCCGGGTCCGGGCACGTCGAGACGCGCCGCACCTGCGTGTCCCGCCCGCGGAACCACTTCGCGTGCGCGTACGGCACCCCGACGGTGATCGAGAAGGCGCCCGAACCGCCGTCCGGCCCGCCCGCGGGCGACGTCGACCCCGTCTGGGTGGAGCACCAGAACGTCCCGGCCGGGGTGTCGGTGTACTGGTAGAACTCGGTGGCGCGGTCGCGGCGCTCGAACGCCTCGCGCGCCGCCCAGCGCCGGCAGATGAGCTGCCCCTCGATGGCGCCCGTGACGTCCTGCGGGAACGGCAGGCCGTCGTTCGCGTAGCCGCGGAACAGCGCGCCGTCGGCCCCCACGCGCAGGAAGTGCAGCGGGATGCCGAGGTGGTGCGTCGCGAGGTTGGTGAGCCGCATCGCGGCCGCCTCGTGCGTGATGCCGAAGGCGTCACGGAAGTCCTCGACCGCGAGGTCGTGCTCCCGCTTGCGCTCCTGGAGGAACGGCACGGCCACGAACTGCGGTACCAGGCAGGCGGCGGCGAAGTACGTGATCTCGACGCGCTGCCGCAGGAACTCGCCGTACGAACGCGGCCGGTCGTGCTCCAGCACGCGGTGCGCCAGCGCCTGCAGCGCGAGCGACCGCAGGCCGTGCCCGCCCGGGGTCGACGCCGGGGGCAGGTAGATGCGCCCGTTGCGCAGGTCGGTCACCGAGCGGGCGGACCGGGGCAGGTCGCCCACGTGCAGCAACGTGAAGCCCATCTGCTCCGCCATCCGCGCCACCGTGCGGTGGGTCAGCGCGCCGCCCGTGTACCCGGCGGCCTTGACCATCTGCTCCGCGACGGCCTCGAACTGCGGGTAGTGGTTGTCGCGGGCCTCCCGCTCCAGGCGCAGCTCGGTGTTGGCCCGCCGCGCCTCCTCGGGGGTGGCGATCGCCATCTGCTCGCGCCGGGCCAGCTCGTCGTGCAGGCCCACCAGCTGCTCCAGGACCGGCATCGGCAGCTTCTGGCTGGGCTTGACCGCGGGCACGCCCAGGGTGGTGAACAGGGGTCCACGCTGCGCCCGGTCGAGCGCGATCTCCAGAGCGGCCCTGCGCGACGGCGGCTCGGCGCTGAGCAGCTCGCTCATCGGCACGCCGAACGCCTCGGCGATCGAGCGCAGCAGCCCGAGCCGCGGTTCGCGGCGGCCGTTCTCCACGAGCGAGAGCAGGCTCGGCGCGGAGCCGACCTTCTCGCCGAGCGCGTCCAGCGTGAGCCCCCGCGCGGTGCGCAGGTGCCGGATCCGGCGGCCGAGGGTGATCAGGTCCGTCTCGGTGCCCGACGACGTCGGCTCGCCTCCGGCAGGCATGTCGCCCTCCGCTCGTGGTCGCTTCACCCGGTCGCTGCCCAGGACGGGCCAGCAGGAACCCGCTCCTTCACACTACGTGAAGATCGGCGATTCTTGACAGCCCATGGACTGGAATTCGGGGCGATCCGCACGTGAAGGTGGAAACAAGCCCGCCACCGTGGCCCGCAGTCTGACGATCGGAGCGCACATGTCCGTCCTCGCGAACCCCCGCCGAACCCGGCTCGTCGCCGAGCTCGTGGCCGACGTGACCATCGGCCAGGACTCCACCACGGCAGACACCTCGGCGTCCACGGCCGCGAACGGCATCCCGCCCGCCGGAGACCTGGACGTGCGCGACTGGGTCGCCCGCGTCGCCGAGCTCACGCAGCCGGACGAGATCGTCTGGTGCGACGGCTCCGCCGAGGAGAAGCAGCGTCTCATCGACCAGATGCTGGCCGCGGGCACGCTCGTCGCGCTGAACCAGGAGAAGCGGCCGGGCTCGTACCTGGCGCGCTCCAACCCCGCCGACGTCGCCCGCGTCGAGTCGCGCACCTTCATCTGCTCGCAGGACGAGGAGGACGCCGGCCCCACCAACAACTGGGTGGCCCCGGCCGACATGCGCACCGAGCTGAAGGGTGTCTTCGAGGGCTCCATGAAGGGCCGCACCATGTACGTGGTGCCGTTCTCGATGGGCCCCGTGGGCGGACCCATCTCGCAGGTGGGCATCGAGCTCACCGACTCCCCGTACGTCGTCGTCTCGATGCACGTCATGACCCGGGTCTCGGACGAGATCCTGCGCCTGATCGACGCCGGCCAGCAGTGGGTCCCCGCCGTGCACTCGGTGGGCGCGCCCCTGGCCGAGGGCGAGGCGGACGTGGCCTGGCCGTGCAGCGACACCAAGTACATCGTGCACTTCCCGGAGAGCCGCGAGATCTGGTCGTACGGCTCCGGCTACGGCGGCAACGCCCTGCTCGGCAAGAAGTGCTTCGCGCTGCGCATCGCCTCGGCGATGGCGCGCGACGAGGGCTGGCTCGCCGAGCACATGCTGCTGATCCGCATCACCTCGCCCGAGCAGCGCCAGTACCACCTGGCCGCCGCCTTCCCGAGCGCCTGCGGCAAGACGAACCTCGCGATGCTGCAGCCCACGATCCCGGGCTGGAAGGTCGAGACCCTCGGCGACGACATCGTGTGGATGCGCCCCGGCCCGGACGGGACGCTGCGCGCCATCAACCCCGAGGCCGGCTTCTTCGGCGTCGCACCCGGTACCGGCATCGACACCAACCCGACCGCCGTGGCCACGTTCGACCGCGACACCATCTTCACGAACGTCGCGCTGACCGACGACGGCGACGTCTGGTGGGAGGGCCTCACGGCCGAGCCGCCGGCGCACCTGACCGACTGGCAGGGCAACGACTGGACGCCGGACTCCGAGACGCCCGCGGCCCACCCGAACTCCCGCTTCACCGTGTCCGCCGCCCAGTGCCCCACCATCGCGGACACCTGGGAGGACCCGGCGGGCGTGCCCGTCGACGCGATCGTGTTCGGCGGCCGCCGCGCCAGCAACGTGCCGCTCGTCGCGGAGTCCTTCGGCTGGGAGCACGGCGTGTTCATGGGCGCCACGATCTCCTCGGAGCGCACGGCCGCCGCCGAGGGCGCGCTCGGCGAGCTGCGCCGCGACCCCTTCGCGATGCTCCCGTTCTGCGGCTACAACATGGCCGACCACTGGGCGCACTGGCTGGAGGTCGGCGCGGGCATCGAGGAGTCCAGGCGCCCCCGGATCTTCCAGGTCAACTGGTTCCGCCGCGGCGAGGACGGCCGCTTCCTGTGGCCCGGGTTCGGCGAGAACTCGCGCGTGATCGAGTGGATCGTGGGCCAGGTCGAGGCCGGCCGCGGCCTGCGCGAGGACACCTCCGTGGCCACGCCGGTGGGCAGCCTGCCCGCGCCCGGCACCCTGAACCTGGACGGCATCGACGTGCCGGACGCCGACATGGCGGCCCTCTTCGACGTGCCGACCACGCCGTGGCAGGACGAGGCCGACCTGACCGAGGAGTTCTTCGACCGGTTCGGCGACCACACGCCGGCGGCGCTGCGCGCCCAGCTCGACGCCCTGCGGGAGCGTCTGGCCCGATGATCTCGGCCGGCTGACGGCGCGACCTTCTCGGGTGGCTACCCGTCGCGCCGTCGGCCGTCCGAACAGATTTCCCCGGCCGGGTTATTGAGGCATCCCGGCCGGGGATCTCCTTTGTCCACAGGCCTGTTCGTCCACAGGCCTGTGGACTCAGTAGCGCATCCCCATCAGATCGCGGACGTCGTCCAGGGTGCGCTCCGCGATCTCGTTCGCCCGCGCGTTGCCCCGGGCGAGCACCTCGTCCAGGTGCCGGGGCCCCGCGGAGGCGAGCTCCCGCCGTCGGGCACGGAGGGGGCGCAGGCCCTCCACGACGGCCTCGGTGACCACCGCCTTGAGGCGCCCCGCGCCGGCCGCACCCACCTCGTCGGCGAGCGCCTCCGGCGAGGTGCCGGTGAAGGAGGCGCCGATCTGGAGCAGGTTCGCGATCTCCGGCCGCTGCTCCGGCTCGTAGGTGATGGTGCGCTCGGCGTCGGTCCGGGCGCGCCTGAAGAACGTCGCGGTGTCGTCCTCCGAGGCCCGCAGCTCCAGCGCGTTGCCCCGCGACTTGGACATCCGGCGGCCGTCGCTGCCGAGCACGGTGGTCGAGGGCGCGATGAGGGCGTCCGGTTCGGGGAAGTACGGCCGCGTGGCGCAGTACCGCTGGTTGAACCGCCGTGCCACGGTCCGGGTGATCTCCAGGTGCGGCAGCTGGTCCACGCCGACCGGCACGAGGTTGCCGTGGCAGAACAGGATGTCGGCGGCCTGGTGGACCGGGTAGGTGAGCAGCAGGCCGGAGATGCCGCGGCGCTGCCGCAGCACGGCCGCCTCCGCCTCCGACTTCACCGTGGGGTTGCGCTCCAGCTCGGCCACCGTGACCAGCGACAGGAACGGCAGCAGGAGCTGGTTGAGGGCCGGCACCGCCGAGTGCGTGAAGACGGTGCTGCGGTCGGGGTCCAGGCCCGCCGCGAGGTAGTCGAGCAGCACCTCCCGGACCGTGGCCGGCAGGTCGCCGGAGTCGTCGCGGTCGGTGATGACCTGGTAGTCGGCGACGATGAGGAACACCTCGACGCCCAGGTCCTGCAGGCGCACGCGGTTGGCGACCGTGCCCATCAGGTGCCCCAGGTGGAGGGCTCCGGTGGGGCGGTCGCCGGTCAGCACCCGGTACTCCCCCGGGTTCCGGGCGATCAGGCCCTCCAGGACGGCGGTGCGCTCGCGCGCCGCCTCGGCGGAGCGGGTGGCGCTGCGCTTCTCGCGGGCAGCTTCGAGGTCGAGGAGTGCGCCGGGGGCGGACGACGTCGGGGCCGCCTCGGGCGGCAGGGTCACGGACATGCTGGGTCTCCTTGGTCAGGGAGCCGCCCGCGCACGACGTCGGGCACAGAAAAGTCCCGGGCTGCGGCGAGCAGCTCGGGACTTCTGTGCGGGTGGGCGCGTCAGGTCACGGCTGCGGGTGCAGCCGCCACCAGTTCAGCCCGTGCGTCATGCGCCCAGGGTATGCGGGCGTCCGACGGCGGGCAAGGGCCGGCACCCGCTCGACGGCGCCGGACGCCGCCGTGCCGTCCGGCAGCGAGAATGGACCCGTGCCGCACCAGCCTGACGCCCCCATGCCCGAGAACCCCCTGGCTCACATCGTGTACTTCGAGCCCCGCATCCCCGGGAACACCGGCTCCGCGATCCGGCTCGCCGCCGTGACCGGGGCGCGGCTGCACCTCGTGGAGCCCCTGGGCTTCGACCTGTCGGAGGCCAAGCTGAAGCGCGCCGGCCTCGACTACCACGACCTCGCCGTCATGGACGTGCACCCGTCGCTCGACGCC
The DNA here is from genome assembly GCF_030209445.1 of Promicromonospora sp. MEB111. GTDB lineage: Bacteria > Actinomycetota > Actinomycetes > Actinomycetales > Cellulomonadaceae > Promicromonospora. The sequence continues at coordinate 16,043 of NZ_JARVSD010000003.1, read as the reverse complement.
GCCCTCGACGCGCTGCCCGAGGCCCGGGTGTTCGCGTTCACCACGCGTGCGACCACGCGCTTCACCGACGTCGAGTACCGGCCGGGCGACGTGCTGCTGTTCGGCCCGGAGCCCACCGGACTGCCGCCCGAGGCGCTCGAGCACCCCCGCGTCACCGACGAGCTGCGGATCCCGATGCTGCCCGGCCGCCGGTCGCTCAACCTGACCAACGCGGCGTCGATCGCGGTGTACGAGGTGTGGCGCCAGGCGGGGTTCGCCGAGGGGGCGTGAGCCTCGGCTACGCCCGCACCACCAGCACCCGGCCCGGGGCCAGCTCGTACCGCCCCGGCATCACGCCCGGGCTCGCCGGCCCCGCCTGGGCGACGACGGCGACAGGCGGCTCGCCCACGACGCGGTCCGACGTCGGGAACCACGTGCGGCCCACGCTGACGAGGATCAGCATGCCGTCGATGTGCCCCGCCGGGCTGAACGTCGCCGACCCGGCCGGGTAGCGGCCGATCCCGGCCTCGGTGAGCCGGTCGGCGGTGTCCACGACGTCGGGCACCGCGATGCCCACCTCGCTCACGGACAGCAGGTCGCCCGGCCCGAACGGGTCAGGCTGGGTGCCGGGCACGTGCGGGCTCGAGGCCTTCGCACCCGCGCCGGGCCCGGCACCCAGGTCTCGGGGGAGATCACGGCGCGCGATGACTTCCAGGACGGAGCGGTCCGGTCCCGGGAAGTACAGTGACCGCGCGTTCCAGGCGTCCTGCGCCTCGAACTCCGTGCGGTCGCCCTCGCTCAGCAGACCGGGTCCCGCCGTCAGGAACGCGCGGGCGGCGTCGAACCGCGCGTCGTCGATCAGGAACGCGTAGTGCTGGTCGCCCGTGGCGTCGGCGTCCTCGCGGAAGCGCAGGACCGTGCGCCCGGCGGTGACCTCGACCGCGCCGATCTCCTTGCTGACCGGGAGCCCGAGGACCGTCTCGTAGTACGCGGCCGTCTCGGCGATCGAGCGGGTCACCGTGTCGATGCTGATGATCTCCATGCGGCCCAGCCAACAACCTCAACAACGGTTGAGGTCAAGCGGCTCAGGAGATGCCGAGGTGCACCAGCAGGGCTTCGTCGAGCGCCGCCGCCTCATCGGAGGACAGCTTGCCGACCCGATTGACCAGGCGCCCCATGTCGACCGCCCGCACCTGCTCCGCCTGCGCCTTGGAGTCGACCGCGAGCCCGGAGCCCCGCTTCGAGACGAGCACCTGGAACGAGAGCACGCGCTTCACGTTGCTCGTCAGCGGCACGACGGTCAGGACGCCACGGCCCAGTCGCCGGGCCGCCGCGTTGTAGGCGTCGTTCGACACGATGACGACCGGTCGGACCTTGTTCGCCTCGGAGCCGCGTACCGGGTCGAGATCCGCGTACCAGACCTCACCGCGATACATCGGACTCCAGGCCGTCGGCGACCGTCGCGTCCCAGACCTCGGCCTCACCCGAGTCGTACCACTCCGAGATCGCCTGCTCGGCCTCCAGCGTGAGCGCCATCTGCCGAAGGGCACCGATCGCCTCGTGGACACCGGCGGAACGCGAGCCGAGCCCGTTGTCCACCACGTAGTCATCCAGGAACCGCAGGTCCTGTTCCGGAATACTCACACTCACCTTCATACCCTTGATCCTACCCTGGGTGACAATTCCTGGACCAGAGGTAGCACCGTCCGTGCTACGACAGCAGCCAGGAAGCGGCGCGGCGCAGCAGCTCCTGGTGCCCCGCCGAGTCGAACGAGCGGACGTCGTGGCCGAGCCCGGAGTACACGCTGCGGCCGCCGTGCGCCTCGTTGGCCCACAGGACCGGGTGCGGGGCGCCGTCGTCGTCCAGGGTGGTGCCGAGCACGCGCGTGTCCGCGGCGACGCGGAGACGGCAGTAGCGCTCGTCGAAGGCCTCGACCACGCTCAGGCCCTCGGTGAGGGGGTGGCCGACCGTCAGCTCGAAGCGGGCGGTGCCGATCGGCGGGTGCATCGACTCGCCGGGGATCCAGCGCCCGCCGAGCACCGCCTCCCAGTCGGGCGCGTCGTAGAAGGTGTTCGCCGCCTGGTGCAGCCCGAGCACGGCGCCCCCGGCCCGCGCCCAGGCGGACAGCCGGTCGTGAAAAGGGAGCCAGTCGTCGTCGGAACCGTCGAAGTCGGCGTCCCGGCGGCCCGTGCCGCCGTTGACGACCAGGATGTCCACGGAGTCCAGGTCGTCCAGCGCGTCCCGGAACAGGCCGCGCACCTCGACGGCCCCCAGCTCACCGAGGATCCCGGCTGCCGTGTGCGACGTCGCCGCATGGTCGTGCCAGGGATCCTCGTAACGTCCACGGCCGGAGAGGATGAGGATGCGGCGTTGCGTCATGCGCCCGATCCTGCCACCGTCCTGAGCCACGGACGCCGGACGTAGGCTTCGTCGGCCGAACAGGGCTCATGGAGCGAACAGCCCTACGTTCGACGGCGGCCCGCCTACGGGACCACCAGGACCTTGCCGCTCGCCTCACCCGAGGCGAGCCGGCGGAGGGCCTCGACCGCGTCGTCGAGGCTGTAGCGGCGGTCGATCCTGGGCCGCACGGCGCCGGAGGCGAGCAGCCCTGCCAGCTCGGCCAGGTCGGCGCGGCGGTTCGGGTGCCAGGCGAAGGTGCCGATCCGCGTGCCGGTCAGCGCGCCGACCACCGGGCCGAGCAGCGCCTTCTCCGCGAAGGAGCCCATCCGCCGGGCGATCAGCACGTACCGGCCGCCCGGGGCCAGGCACCGGCGAACCGCCACGACGGACCGGGTGTCGGCGATGTCCAGCACCACGTCGAACCGCCGGCCGGAACGCGTGATGTCCTCGTGGCGATGGTCGATCACCTCGTCCGCGCCCAGCTCCCGGAGGAAGGCCAGCTTGTCACCGTGGTCGACGGCGGTGACCTCCGCGCCCCGAGCCTTCGCGATCTGCACCGCGAACGGTCCCACGCAGCCACCCGCGCCGTTGACCAGCACGCGCTCGCCCGGCCGGACCGGCCCGGCGGCGCGCAGGCCCTGGAGCGCGAGCGAACCCGAGTGCGGCGCGGTGGCGGCGTGCTCGAACGAGATGTGCTCCGGGAGCGGCGAGAGGGCCGACGCCGGGACGCACACCCGGTCGGCCAGCGCGCCGTGCCCGCTGTCGAAGAGGTCGGCCCAGACGCGGTCGCCCGCCCGCAGGCTCGTCACATCGGGCCCGACCCGCTCGACCGTCCCGGCGACATCGAGGCCGACACGCCGGTTCGTCGGCCGCACCAGGCCCGTGGCCACGCGGGCGACCCGCGGGCGGCCGAGCAGGTGGTCGAGGTCCGCCGTGTTCAGCGAGGCGGCCGCGACCCGGACGACCGCCTCGCCCGGGCCCGGCTCGGGCTGCTCGACGGCGGCGACCCGCAGGACGTCCACCGGACCGTACCGGTCGCGGACCACGGCCCTCACTGCGCGCCGCCCGCTCCGTCGCGGGCGGCGGCCGATCCGTCCTGGTCCGCGGCGGCAGCCCTGGACGCCGCGTCGCCCGAGCCCGGCCCCACCCGTCGCAGCGCGAGAAAGTCGGTGACCCCGAACAGCCGCGCGACCCGCCGGTCCGCCCCCGACAGGTAGGGCAGCGCCCGGCCCGGCTCGACGAGCTGCGGCGTCACCGTGTGCTCGTGCCCGTCGACCCGCAGCTCCGCCGTGCCCGCGGCCTGGATGTTGCGCAGCCAGTCCACGGCCCGGCCGTACGGGAGGTACACGAGAAAGTCGCCGTCCATCGGGTACACCCCGATCGGCGTCGAGTACGACGCCCCGGACCGGCGGCCGACGTGCCGGACGAGCGCGGCCGACGCACCGGGCTCCCCCGCGTCCCGCAGCGCGCCTCGGTTGGTGACCCGCCGGTTGAACCGCCGGACGACACCGAGCCCGCGCCGGTTCTTGCTCCGCATGACCAGCACCAACGCCGCGAACGCGGCGAGCCCCAGCACGAGGAGAGTCCCCACCACCCACAGGATCCAGGTCCACATGACGCTCCGCCTTCCGGACGAGACTTACGGCGTAAGCCTTACGACGTAAGGTAGGACCGTCACGAGGCCCCGTCAAGGGTCGGCGGACGTAGGATCGCGAGACCATGACTTCCCCGCAGACGACCGGCACGCCACCACGCACCACCCTGACCCGTGCCCGGGTCCTGGAGTCGGCGGTGGCCCTGGCCGACCGGGACGGCCTCGGGGCCCTCACCATGCGCAGCCTGGCCCGCGAGCTCGGCATCGAGGCGATGTCGCTCTACCACCACGTCGCCAGCAAGGAGGACCTGCTCGACGGCGTGGTGGACGTCGTGGCGGCGGAGATCCAGGACGCGGTGGCCCTGCTCGACCCCCTGCCGGACGACGCGCCGCCGTCCGGCTGGAAGCCCGCGATGCGCCGGCAGATCCTCACGGCGCGCGCGGTGCTGCTGCGCCACCCCTGGGCGTCGACCGTCCTGGAGACGCGGACGTCGTTCAGCCTGCACATCGTCCGGTACTGCGACTCGCTCCTGGGGCTGATGCGCCACGGCGGCTTCTCGTGGGACCTGGTGCACCACGCGATGCACGCCCTGGGCAGCCGGGCGTTCGGGTTCTCCCAGGAGCTCTTCGAGCCCGACGGGGCGACCGCGGGCTCGGCCGCCGGCGGTGGTGCGCGCGAGGGCGCGGACGACGAGGCCACCGCGCTGCTCCAGCAGATGGCCGACCAGGTGCCGCACATGGTCGAGATGCTCGCCGAGGTCGCCCACGACGAGCCGGGCGCCACCCTGGGCTGGTGCGACGACCAGACCGAGTTCGAGTTCGGTCTCGACCTGATCCTCGACGGGCTCGACCGGCTGGCCGGGCGCGCGGATCGCTGACCCGCGCGCCCGGGGTCAGCGCAGCGGGTCGAACGGCCGGATCTCCTCCGGCGTGGCACCCGTCGTGATCAGCGTCGCCAGTGCTCGGCCGGTCGCGGGGCCCAGCACCATGCCCCACATGCCGTGGCCGCCGGCAGCGAAGACGCCGGGGGCCGCCGTCCGGCCCACGAGGGGCAGACCGTCCGGCGTCACCGGCCGGGAACCCACCCACTCGTCTTCGCGGGAGTCGAGGTCGACGCCCTCGAAGAGGCCGCGGACCGAGTTCACGATGGCCTCGATGCGCCGGGGCTGGAAGGGCTCGTCGGGCCCGCGGAACTCCATAGTCCCCGCGATCCGCAGCCGCCCCTGGTACGGGGTGCAGGCCACGCGGCGCGCCGGGAAGTAGACCGGGTGGTCGATCGGCGGGCCGGTCACGGGCGCGCTGAACGAGTAACCCCGTCCCGCCTGCACCCGGGTGCGCACGCCGAGCTGCCGGGTCAGGTCCGGGAGCCACGCGCCCGTGGCGACCACGACGGCGTCCGCCCGGAGTGCGTCGCGGCCGGCCACCTCGACCTCGGCGCCGCCGCCCGGCATCGGCCGGACGGCCGTGACCCGGGCGTCCGTGAGCACCTTCGCGCCCCGCGCGCTGACCGACGTCGCCAGCGCCTCCACGTACGGTCCCGGCTCGATGTACCGCTGACCCTCCAGGGTCCAGAGCGACTGGAGGGCCCTGGTGAGGTGCGGCACGCGGACGCCGTCGGGCACCCGGGACAGCGCGATCTTCTGGCCCGCCTTCGCCACCGCCCGCAGCTCGTGCACGAACGGCCGCGACTCCCGCTCCCGCTCGAACCCGACCACCCAGGGGCTGGCGTGCGAGGTGGCGTGCACGCCCCCGGCCTCCAGCTCGTCGTAGGCCTCGAGCGCCATGCGGTCGATCGGGGTGAGGGCCGCCATCGCGCGCTGCCACGCGCCGGGCGTCGCGTGGGCCATGAACCGGGCGAGGAAGCCCCAGAGCGCCCGGTCGAACCGGAAGGGGACGCTGAGGGCGGCGTCGGGGTCGAGCATCGCCTTCGGGCCGTAGGCCCAGAGCGACGGGTCGGCCAGCGGCATCGCCATGCCCGGGGTGAGCCAGCCGGCGTTGCCCCAGGAGGAGCCGGCGGCGACGCCGTGCCGGTCGAGGACCGTCACCTCCACGCCGCGTTCCTGCAGGTGCCAGGCGGTGGACAGGCCGACCATGCCGGCCCCGACGACGATCGCGGACTTGGTTTCGGTCACGCTGGTGCTCCTTCTCACGAGTGCAGTACCCCAGTACCCCTCCCCGTCGAGCGGCGGACTCCCCCATCGTCCGCCGCGCCGGTCGATTCGGCGCGACGGCCCCGTGAAGTGCGGCGGAACACGGGGTGTGGAGCTGCCGACGCCGCCCGCCCCGGGCGAGGTGCCCGGGGCGGGCGGCGTCGAGCGACCGCGCCGGCCGGGTCAGCCCAGCGGGCGCGCCAGGGGCTCGATCGCCGCGACCTCGTCCGCCGTGAGGGGCCCCGCCGCGAGCGCCGCGACGTTGTCCTCGAGCTGCGCCACGGACGACGCGCCGATGAGGGCCGACGTCACACGCTCGTCCCGCAGCACCCAGGCGAGCGCGAGCTGCGCGAGCGTCTGCCCGCGGCCCGCAGCGATCTCGTTGAGCGCCTTGGCGCGGCCCAGGTAGTCCCCGGTGAGGGCCCGGTCCGAGAGGAACGGCGAGTCGGAGCGGGCCGCACGGGACCCGGCCGGGGCCTCGCCGGCGAGGTACTTGCTGGTCAGCAGGCCCTGCTGCAGCGGGGAGAACACGATGGTCCCGACGCCCAGCTCGCCCACGACGTCGAGCAGCGACTCGCTCTGCGTGCCGTCGTACCCGTCCTCGTGGGCGGGGTTCTCGATGTGCCGGTTGAACATCGAGTAGGACGGCTGGTGGATGAGCAGCGGGACGCCCAGCTCGCCGAGGATCCGCGCGGCGTCACGCGTGCGCGCCGGCGAGTAGTTGGAGACGCCCACGTACAGGGCCTTGCCCTGCTGGACCGCCGACGCGAGCGCACCCATGGTCTCCTCGAGCGGCGTCGAGGGGTCGGGCCGGTGGTGGTAGAAGACGTCGACGTAGTCCACGCCCATGCGGGTCAGCGACTGGTCGAGGCTGGCCAGCAGGTACTTGCGCGAGCCGTTGTCGCCGTAGGGGCCGGGCCACATGTCGTAGCCGGCCTTCGTGGAGAGGATCAGCTCGTCGCGGTAGGGCCTGAGATCGGCGGCGAGGTGCCGGCCGAAGTTCGCCTCGGCCGCGCCGTAGGACGGGCCGTAGTTGTTCGCCAGGTCGAAGTGCGTGACGCCCAGGTCGAGCGCGCGGCGCAGGATGGCGCGCTGCGTGTCGAACGGGCTGGTGTCGCCGAAGTTGTGCCAGAGCCCCAGGGACAGCGCGGGCAGGTCCAGACCCGAGCGGCCGGTGCGGCGGTACTGCATGGTGTCGTAACGGTCCTCTGCTGCGAGGTACCGGGATGCGAGAGGCATACAGCCATCGTGGCACGGGAAACCTGTCCGCCCCGACCACGGTTCCGTGCCACGATGCGCGTCATGTCTGCGCAGATCTTCGACCTGGTCGTCCGCCGGACGTGGCGCGTCCCCCTCACCGCGGTCTCGACCGGGGACGCCGCCTCGGTCGCCCGGCGGTTCGACGCCGTGCTCCTGACCTCGGGCTACAAGGCGTCGGGCCGGCTGCTGAGCTACCTGGGCACCCTGTCGCCGCAGGACGCGCGGCTGGTGGCGGTGCAGACCCTCGCCGTCGTGCACGAGGCTCTCGGCGCCCACGTGCAGCACAACACGTACTTCCAGGACTTCCCGCACAACGTGCCCGACACGCTGAAATTCTGGGTCTCCTGCCTCCGGGACGCCCTGCAGGAGGTCCCGGACGCCGACGCGCTCTTCGCGCGTCAGGGGAAGGTCGACCTGCTCGCACTCCCCCGCTACGGCCGGTACCAGCACACCTACGAGGAGATGGTCGCGGCGCACGACGCGTTCGTGCCCGCCCTCGGCGACCGGCGCACGGTGCTCGACGTCGGCGGCACGCTCGACGAGGAGGCCCACCGCCTCTACCTCCGCCTCGCGGGGAGCACCACCCCGCTGTCCGACGCCGACCTCACCGCGCTCGCGCTGCTGGCCCAGCACTGCGGTGGCATGGAACAGCCCGCGACGGTGCCGGTGCGGTCGGCGCGCGCGATCGTGAACGCCACGCACGTGCTGTACGGGCGCGAGCCCCAGGCCGACACGGTCACCGACGTCCTGCGGCTGGCCTGCGCGCTGTCCGGCGGGGACGTGACGCTGGAGACCGCCACCCGGTTCCGGTCGCTGCCGCGCCCCGTCCGGCGCGTGCTGCTCGGAGCGCTCGACGCGGTCGTGGAGGCGTCGCCCGCGAAGCTCGGCGACGTCGCGGCGCACCGGGAGGCGTGGAAGCGGCTCGGCGAGCGGCTGCACCCGCACGAGCACCGGGGCCTGTCGTCGGCCGCCCGGGTGTTCGCCGTCGCCCGTGGCGACGAGGACGCGCCGTCCCTGGCCGCCCGGGTCGAGCGGTCGCTCGCCTCGGGTGCCCGGGCGGAGGCGCTGCGACTGCTCGCCGCGGCGCCCGGCATGCTCGTGCGGCGTGCGGACCACCTGCTGCGTTCGGCGGCGGACGACGTCGAGGCGACCGCCGTGGCCGACGCTCTCGGGCGGGCGCTGCCCGGGGTGTCCGGCCGGGTCGTCCTCGGCCTGCGCGAGCACCTGGAGAACCGGCGACGCGCCGACGGGCGGCCGGGCACGGGGCGGCCGGGCACCGGCCGACGGGTCTTCGTGAACCGCCACGGCGGCGCGTGGGCCATGCCCGACGACCGCGCGGACCTGCCCACGGACGCCCTGACGGCGCTGGCCCTGGCCTGCGACGCCGAGGTGCTCCGCCGGTTCCCCCGGCCCGGCGAGCTGGTGGTCGACCCGGACCTCCTCGACGTGGCGCTGCCGCTGTCCGCACGCTCCCGGCCGGAGGGTGCCGGGGTGTTGCCCCGCGGCTCGCGGACCCGCGTGACCGGCGAGCTGCTGCGGTTCTTCGTGCACTGGCGGCAGCGGGCCACGGACACCGACCTCGACCTGTCCTGCCTGCTGCTGAACGGCGAGTTCACGGACCCCGAGCACGTGTCGTGGACCCGGCTGCGCGCCGAGGGCTTCGTGCACTCCGGCGACCTCACCGAGGCCCCGGACGGCGCCACCGAGCTCGTCGACGTCAACCTGTCCCGGGTCCGGCAGCCCGTCGTCGTACCCCAGGTGCACGTGTACTCCGGCGAGCGGTTCGACCAGGTCGCGGAGGGATTCTTCGGGTTCATGTCGCGCGACGCGGCGCAGGCCGGGCTGCCGTTCGAGCCGGCGACGGTGCGCCTGAAGTCGGACCTCACGGGCCAGGGGCAGGTGTCGGTCCCGGCGGCGTTCCTGCGCGGCGAGGACGGCTGGGAGGCGCTCTGGCTGCACCTGAACCTGCGCGGCCGGCCGAGCTTCAACTCCGTCGAGGAGCACCGCGTCACCACGACGACCCTGGTGCGCGACATCGCGGCGCGCCGGTACCTCACGGTGCGCTACCTGGTGGACCTGCTGCGGGACGACGGCGTGAAGGTGCACCACGAGCTGCCGCGGGGCACGGGGCCGGTCACCTACCTCGGCCTCGACGCCCCGGAGGACCTGCCGGAGGGCTCCCGCGTGGTGACGCCCCAGAACCTGCTCGACCTCGTCCCGGCCTGACGTCTAGGGTGTGCCCCGGGCGAGGCCATGCGGCGGCTTCCTTCTCACTCCTGGATGAACCTAGTCGCCGCGCTCTCCTCGCCCGCCTTCTTGCTCCACGGCGTTGAGCACAGCACCTGCTGCCGGAATTGCCGCACCCCTGGCAGCAGGTGCTGTGGTCAACGAGACCGGGTGACCGGTCAGCGGGTCAGCAGTAGAGGTTGCCGCCCGGGTCCACGCCCAGGGCGCTCGTGAACCGCAGATAGGTGTCCACGCGGCTCTGGACCTGGGCGGGGTTGCCGCCGTTGCACTCGATGGAGCCGTTGATGCTCCGGATGGTCTCGCCGAACCCGGCGCCGTTCACGATGGCGTTGTGCGGCGTCATGGTGCCCGGGCCGTTCTGGGTGTTCCAGTACCAGAGGCCGGTCTTCCAGGCGATCGCCGAGTTGGTCGAGACCAGGCTGGGGTTGTTCAGCAGGTCGATGCCGAGCGCGTCGCCCGCGGCCTTGTAGTTGAAGTTCCAGCTGAGCTGGACCGGTCCGCGGCCGTAGTACTGATCGGTGCCGGCCGGGCAGCCGTAGGGCTGGTTCCTGTCGCAGTAGTGCGGGTAGTTCGCCGTGTTCTGCTCGACGATGTGGACCAGGCCGCCGGTCTCGTGCGACACGTTGGCGAGGAACGCCGCAGCCTCACGCTTCTGGACGGTCTCGCTGCCGCTGTTGGCGAACCCGGGGTAGGCGCTGAGCGCGTCGACGAGACCCGCGTAGGTGTAGAACGAGTTCCGGTTGGGGAAGAACGAGTTGAACTGGGCCTGGCTGACCGGGAAGTCGTCGGTGCCGGGCGGGTCGACGGGCGGCTCGCCGCCGTCGCAGGTACCGACCCGCTCCCAGACGCCCCACTCACCGGTGGTGCCGGGCGTCTCGCCCTGGGTCCACCACTTGGCACGCCACGAGGCGCCGGCGTGCGTGACGAGGTTGCCGCCGACGTAGACGGCGCTGCTGCTCCAGGCGGGCGCGCTGCAGTCGGCGACCGCGGCAGGCGCTGCCGAGCCGGCGGCAGGGGCCGCCGAGCCGGGGACTGCGACGACCCCTGTCGTCAGGAGTGCGGCGACAAGACTTGCGACAAACAGCGGTACGCGACGAGATCTCACGGGGAACCACCTCGCTTCGGGTCCTGGGCCGTCGTCGACACCGACGGCCGATTTGTTCAGGAACCTAGCAAGGTACGTCCAGGCGGGGCGTGAGGGATTCCCACACGGGCGACCCGTACGTGACAAGTCAGGTCACGCCGAGTCGCGGACCACCAGGATCGGCTCGAAGATCGCCGAGCGGACGGCCGGCTCGTCGGCGTCGATCTGCTCCAGCAGCATCCGCGCCATCTCCTCCGCCATCTTCTCCACGGGCTGCCGCACCGTCGTCAGCCGGGGGCGGGTCTGCACGGCCACGGGACTGTCGTCGAAGCCGACGATCGCGACGTCGTCGGGGACGCGGCGGCCCTGCGTCTGGAGCACGTGGATGGCGCCCTGGGCCATGAGGTCGTTCGAGACGAAGACCCCGTCGAGGTCCGGCGCGGAGGCGAGCAGCTCGGCCATGGCCGACTCCCCGCTCTCGAACGTGAACGATCCCGCCACGCTGGGGACGAAGGCGTGCCCGCGCCGGGCCGCCGCGTCCCGGAAGCCGTCGAGCCGGTCGCGCGCGGACGGGACGTCGAGCGGCCCGGAGATCACGCCGAGCGTGCTGCAGCCCCGGTCGAGCAGGTGGTTCGCGGCCATACGGGCGCCGTCGGCGTTGGCCAGGTCCACATAGCTCGCCGGGATCGCGTGGCCCGGCCGCGCGAACAGCACGATGGGGCGGCCGGTGCCGATGAGCTCCTCGGGGAGCGGGTCGTCCGCGTAGGTGGAGACCAGCAGGGCACCGTCCGCGTTGCCGAACCGCAGGTACGACGTGACCTGGCCCCGGGTCTGCGCGTCGTCGGCGAACATCAGCACCGGGTGCACGTCGTGCGGCCGGAGGGTCCGCACGAGCGAGCCCACCACCCGGCCGAAGAACGGGTCCGAGAAGACGCCGGACAGGTCGAGCTCGCCCTCGGGGTCGGCGTCCGCACCCGAGATGACGACGGCCACCGTGCCCGTGCGGCGGGTGACCAAGGACCGCGCTGCCCGGTTGGGCACGTAGCCGGTCTCCGCGACCGCCTCCAGCACGACCTCCTGGACCGCGGGCGCCACCTTGCGCTTGCCGTTGATCACCCGGGAAACGGTCGCGCGAGAGACACCGGCGACCTTCGCCACGTCCTCCAGGGTCGGCGCCGCACGCCGCAGATCCTTGCTCACAGGCCGACGGTAACAGAGTAAGAGCGCTCTCCGAAGGAACCCGTGCGGATGAGATGCGACAGATCTCGCGCCGTCCGGCGTTCGGATCAAAGCCAGCCCTGACGGGACAAAACGCAGGAAAAAACAGGAAACAGCAGGTGAAGTGTCCCGGGCCAGCCCTTGACGCTCCGCCAAGAACGGGTCAAGGATGGGCGGCGTAAGAGCGCTCTCCCAACTCGCGGCGCACCGGAGCGTCGCGAGCGCAGGCTCAACGACGAACCGCGCCACGGCCGCCGCACCTGGCCGCCGACGAGCGGACGGAGAGGAACACCCATGACCACCACCGGATCACCCGGCGCACGCGCGACCAGGCTCGGGCGCGGCACGCGCGCCGGGGCCGCCGCCCTGGCGACCGGCCTGCTGGCCGCGGCGGCACTCGTCGTGCCCGCCGCCTCGGCACAGGCGGAGCCGGTCCTGCTGTCGCAGGGCCGGCCCGCCACCGCCTCCTCCGTGGAGAACCCCGACTACACGCCCGCGAGCGCCGCCGTCGACGGCGACCTCGGCACGCGCTGGGCCAGCGAGTTCAGCGACCCGCAGTGGATCCGGGTGGACCTCGGCCGCTCCGCGACGCTGGACCACGTGGAGCTGGTCTGGGAGTCGGCGTACTCGACGAGCTACCAGTTCCAGGTCTCGGCCGACGGGTCGTCCTGGTCCACCGTGTACTCGACCACCTCGGGCGACGGCGGCACCGACACCTTCGACGTCGACGGCACCGCCCGCTACGTGCGGCTGCTGTCCACCGCCCGCTCGGGCGGGTACGGCAACTCGCTGTGGGAGCTGCGGGTCTTCGGCGAGGCGGGCGGCAGCACCGATCCCGGCAACCCAGGCGACCCGAGCTACGTGAACCCGGGCCACCCGAACGTCCCCGTGCGGGACTCGGGGGCCAGCACCGTCGAGGTCGTGGGTGGCAACGGCGACTGGGACCTGGAGGTGGACGGGCAGCCGTACACGGTCCGCGGCTTCACGTGGGGCCCGGCGTTCAGCACGGCCGACCACTACATGCCGACCCTCACCGCCATGGGCGCCAACACGATCCGCACGTGGGGCACCGGCGCGGACACCCGCCAGCTCCTCGACTCGGCCGCGGCGCACGACGTCCGCGTGGTGATGGGCTTCTGGCTCCTGCCCGGGGGCGGGCCGGGATCGGGCGGCTGCATCGACTACCGCACGGACACGAGCTACAAGACGACCACGAAGGCCGACATCCTCAACCAGGTCGCGGCCTACAAGGACCACCCGGGCGTGCTCATGTGGAACATCGGCAACGAGTCGCTCCTGGGCCTGCAGAACTGCTACTCGGGAACCGAGCTGGAGGCGATCCGCAACGCGTACGCGGCCTTCGTCGACGAGGTCAGCGTGGCCGTGCACCAGGCCGACCCCAAGCACCCGACCACCAGCACCGACGCGTGGGTCGGCGCCTGGCCGTACCTCGAGCGCAACGCCCCGGACCTGGACCTGCTCTCGGTCAACGCGTACGGCGACCTGTGCAACGTGCCCGCGGCCTGGGAGGCCGGCGGCTACGACCGGCCGTACATCATCACCGAGGGCGGCGCTGCCGGTGAGTGGGAGGTGCCGGACGACGCGAACGGCGTACCCGACGAGCCCACCGACCTGGAGAAGGAGCAGGCGTACGTGGACTCATGGCGCTGCCTGCGGGAGCACGACGGCGTCGCGCTGGGCGCCACGTTCTTCCACTACGGCATCGAGGGCGACTTCGGCGGCGTGTGGTTCAACGTCCTCCCGGGCGACAACAAGCGCCTCGGCTACTACTCGATCGCGCGGGCCTGGGGCGTGGACACGTCCGGGATGAACACCCCGCCGCGCATCACCGCCATGTCCGTCCCCGGGGCGACAGCGGTCGCCGCGGGCGAGCAGTTCACGGTCAACGTGGACGTCACCGACCCGGACGGCGATCCGATCGACGCCAACGTGATGCTGAACAGCAAGTACGTCAACAACGCCGGCGGCATCGCGCAGGCGCAGTTCACGCAGACGGCTCCCGGCACGTTCCGGGTCACGGCGCCCGAGATGCTCGGTGTCTGGAAGGTCTACGTGTTCGCCGAGGACGGCCACGACAACGTGGGCGTGGAGACCCGGTCGTTCCGCGTCGTCGCGCCCCCGGTGGACGGGACGAACATCGCGCGGGGCAAGACCGCCACGGCGTCGAGCTTCGACCCGTGGAACGGCGACTGGACGCCCGGCCGCGCCGTCGACGGCGACGCCACCACACGCTGGGCCAGCGAGTGGGGCCCGACCGCCTGGTACCAGGTGGACCTCGGCTCGGTGCAGTCGTTCGACCACGTGCAGCTCGTCTGGGAGACGGCCTACGGCAAGTCCTACCAGGTGCAGACGTCGAACGACGGCAACACCTGGACGACGGTCCGCACGGTGACGGGCGGCAACGGCGGCGTCGACAGCCTGGACGTGGCCGGGACGGGCCGGTACGTGCGGCTCAACCTCACCGAGCGCGGCACGGAGTGGGGCTACTCCCTGTACGAGGTCGGCGTCTACCAGCAGTGAGCAGTGACGGGTCAGCAAGGCACACCACCACCAAAGGAGGAACCATGCGCACAGCACTCAGCACGCCACACCGCTCCACGTCCCGCGGCCGCACACCCGGCGGCCTCAGACCTCGCCTACTGGGCGGCCTGGCCGCCACCGCACTGCTCGCCTCGACCCTGAGCGCGGCGGGCGCCATCGGCGCCACCACCGCCGTCGCCGAGCCGAACACGCTCCTCTCGCAGGGCGCGCTCACGGCCGCGTCCAGCTCGGAGTCCGGCGGCCTCGGGCCGCGGTTCGCGGTCGACGGCGACCGCACCACCCGCTGGGCCAGCGCCCCCACGGACGACCAGTGGATCCGGATCGACCTGGGCCGGTCGTACGCGCTGGACCACGTCGCGCTGGAGTGGGAGGCCGCCTACGGCGCGGCGTTCACGCTCCAGGTCTCCGCCGATGCGCAGACCTGGACCACGGTCGTGACCGAGGGCGCCGGGACCGGCGGCACCGAGGTCTACGACATCACCGCGACCGGCCGCTACGTGCAGCTCGTCGGCACGGCCCGCGGCACCGGCTACGGCTACTCGCTCCTGGAGTTCCAGGTGTTCGGCGACGGCGAGGCCGGCGGGCCGGAGGACCCGCCGCCGTTCCCCGGTGACGAGGTGACGCACCACGAGTTCCAGGCGAACTGCGAGTTCTCGCACTTCCTGCCCGACGACTCGATCGTGTACCCGAACCAGCCGGGCCGGTCGCACCTGCACACGTTCATCGGCAACCGGTCGACGGACGCGTTCACCACGCCGACGAGCCTGAACGCGATGCCGGAGAGCACCTGCACGGTGCCGCAGGACCACTCGGCCTACTGGTTCCCCGCCATCACCAAGGGCGGCGTGCCGGTCGAGCCGAACATCCCGATGACCGTCTACTACAAGTCGGGCATCGACGACTACCAGGACGTGGTGCCGTTCCCGGAGGGACTCCAGTTCGTGACCGGCGACATGATGGCCACGGTCGAGGAGTTCCGCACCGCGCCGGGCGCCGTCGAGGGCTGGGAGTGCGGCGACATCTCCAAGAGCTGGGAGATCCCGGCGTACTGCCCCGAGGGCACCCAGCTCAACATCCGGTACCAGGCTCCGAGCTGCTGGGACGGGATGCACCTGACCCCGGAGGAGTCCGCCCACATGGGCCACGGCTCGCACATGGCGTACCCCGAGGCCGGGCAGTGCCCCATGAGCCACCCCGTCGCGGTCCCGATGCTGGAGTTCAAGATCGCCTGGCCCGTCAGCGGTGACATGTCCGACGTCGCGCTGGTGAGCGGGTCCGACCAGTCGTGGCACTACGACTTCGTGAACGCCTGGGACCCCGAGGTGCTCCGCCGGCTCGTGGAGCACTGCATCAACGGCGGCCTGCAGTGCAACCCGCGCGGCTACGACCTCTACAAGCCGCACCGCGGCACCGTGCTCGACGAGAACTACGAGCTCGTGCCCGAGACCACGGCCGCACGCGAGGAGGTGGCTTCATGAGAGCGGGCCGGGTCTGGCTGGCGGCCGCCGCGGTCGCGGCCTGCGTCGCGGCCCCGCTGACGGCGGCGGC
>NZ_JARVSD010000014.1 GCF_030209445.1 Promicromonospora sp. MEB111 | reverse complement strand
CCCCGGCGCCGCGTCCGGAGCGGCCGCGGACCTCCCGTCCGCACCGGACGGCCCGTGGGCCGCGCTGCTGCGGGACGGCGCGGTCGCCGTGCTCGGCCCGGGGGACCTCGCCCGGTCGGTCGCCCGCGCGCTGGTCGCCGGGCTCGCCGCCCGCGGCGCGAGCGTGCGGGTCGACGACGGCGCCCAGGGCTGGTCCTGGATCCGCTGGCTCCCCGACGGCAGGCCGTCGGTGCTGGTGGTCGACGGCCCCCCGGTGGCTGGCGGCTCGCCGGGCAGACCCGCCCCGTCGTCCGCCCACCTCATGGTGTCCGTCGGGACCGTCCCGCCCGGCTGCCGGGCGCTGGTTCAGGTACTCGACGCCCGCCGGGTCCGGATCACGGGGCCGGACGGCGCCGCGCGGACCGTGCCGCTCGTGGGCGTCACCGTCGAGTGGGCCGAGCACCTGGCCCGGCTGCTGGCGGGTGCCGCGCGGCTCGCCCGGACGGCTGCCACGCTGCGTGGCGCCGGCGACGGTCGCGACGACGATCCGCGCCTGCCCGCCGCCGTCTCCCTGACCAGGGCGCACGGTCTCGACGAGGTCCCCGGACCGGACCGGGTCGCCGCTGGCTGGGCGGGCACAGGGGGCCGGACGGCTGCGGAGGACCAGGCGGCTGCGGAGCACCGGACACGCACCGACGGCTGGGCCGTGCCGCTCGGCCTCGGCGCGGACGGCGCGCCCGTGCTCCTGGACCTGGTCCGGGACGGGCCGCACCTGCTCGTCGCGGGTACCACCGGGTCGGGCAAGTCCGAGCTGCTCCAGACACTGGTGCTCGGGCTCGCGCTCGCTCGGCCGCCCGCACACCTCGCGCTCGTGCTGGTCGACTTCAAGGGCGGCGCGAGCCTCGGTGCCTGCGGCCGGCTGCCGCACGTGGTGGGGCAGGTGACCGACCTCGAACCCGGGCTGGCCGCTCGGGCGCTCGCCGGGCTGCGTGCCGAGCTGCGGCGCCGGGAGCGAATCCTCGCGGAGCGCGGCGCGGCCGACGTCGTCTCGCTCCCGCCCGGCGTGCTGCCCCGGCTGGTCGTCGTGATCGACGAGTTCCGCGCCCTGGCCGACGACCTCCCCGCGTTCCTGCCGGCGCTGCTGCGCGTCGCGGCGCAGGGCCGGTCGCTCGGCGTGCACCTGGTGCTCGCGACCCAGCGGCCGGGCGGCGCCGTCGGCCCCGACCTGCGGGCCAACGTCAGCGCCCGGCTGGCGCTCCGGGTCACCGATCCCCTGGAGTCGCGCGACGTGGTCGACGACCCCGCCGCGGCGTACCTCCCGGGCACGACGCCGGGGCGGGCCGTGCTGCGCCTCGGTTCGGCGCCACCCGTGCTGCTGCAGTGCGCGCACGTCACGACGTCGCCCGAGGCGCGGCTGCCCCTGGTCCGCCGCGCGCCCGCACGGCCGGGAGGCCGCGCGACGGCGTCGCGCGTCGCCGTCACGGCCACGCCGGGACCGGACGCCACCGGACCGGATGCCACCGGGCAGGACACCACGGTGCAGGACGTCGCCACACTGGTCGTCGATGCCATCCGCCAGGCCGCCAGTGCGCTGGGTCACCGCCCGGGCGCGCCGCCCTGGCTGCCGCCGCTCCCCCGGTCGGCCGGAACCGCCGACCTGCCCCCGCGTACCCGGCGGGACCGGGACGGCCTCGCGCTCGCCCTGGGCGACGACCCGGAGGGACAGCGCCGCACGACGGTCGCCTGGCGCCCGGCGGACGGCCACCTCGCGGTAGTCGGCCCGGCCCGATCGGGCCGCACGACCGCACTGGTCACGGTGGCCCTGGCCGCGCTGCGCCGGGGCTGGCGGGTCCACGGGATCACGCGCGACGCCGCCGGGCTGGCGGTACTGCGGGACCACCCCGGCTACGCCGGCACCAGCCACCCGGACGACGCCGGGGCGCTGGACCGCCTGCTGTCCGACGCCGGGCCCGCCGCCCCCGGAACGGCACACGGCACGCTGGTGCTGATCGACGGTGTCGAGGACGTGCGCGGCACGCTGCCCCTCGCGACGCTGCGGTCGGGGGTCTCGTTCGCGGTGACGGCCGACGGCCCGTCCGTGGGCGGGCTGGCGGCGCGGTTCGGGCCGCGCCTGGTGCTGCTGAGCACCGACCGCGCAGCCGACGTGGTGCTCGGGGCACCGGCGATGCTCGCGGGTGCGGGCGGGCCGCCCGGCCGGGCCGCCTGGTGCGACCGGGACGATCCGGTGCTGTGCCAGGTGCTCGAACCGGAGGTCGCCCAGCCGGACCGGCCCCGGGTGCTCAGTCCTCCGAGCGGGTCCCGGACGTCGCCGCGACGACGGCGGGCGTCATGAGCAGCACGACCACGCCCACCGCGATCACGAGCGCGGCCCACCCGCCGGGGACGGCAGGTCCGCTGCCGCTCCCGATCGCCGCGATCGACCCGATGATCTGAAAGAGCTGCCAGGTCACGACGGGTCCGCGGCCGGATCGGCGACCCGCGAGAAGTGCCCGGCAACACACCACGAGAACCCAGGCGACTCCCAGGAGGAAGAGAACCAGAAAGAGGCTCACTCCTACTGACATGGAACCGCCCGTAATGAGTTCGCCAAGGAGCACCACGGCGAAGGCAACGAGGCCGATCACCTCGACCACCACGCCGATCACGAGGGCACGAAGAAACGCCGGGACACGAGGTGCGAAAAAGGCTTCCAGTACAGGCACGACGAACTAGGATACTGGCGAGAAGGGTATTCACAATAGTGTGACGGATACCTCAGGGTTCATGGCTCAGAAACTTCGCCGTAACCCCTTGTGCGAGCGTTCACGAGCGTGTGAACCTAGATGCAGCAATCCCACACACCCCCGAACACACCCCCGTCGGTCGCCGCCTGGCGCTCAGGGATCGGAAAACGATCCACAACCAGACCTGCGCGCCCCAGACGCACGACGACGATGCTCCCTAGTGGCGAGCCGGACGGTGGGAAGTTCCTTCCAAGGAGTACGTGACCATGGACTGGCGCCACCGCGCAGCATGCCTCGAAGAGGACCCCGAGCTGTTCTTCCCCATCGGCAACACGGGCCCTGCCCTGCTGCAGATCGAGGAGGCCAAGGCCGTGTGCCGTCGCTGCGACGTAGTCGACACCTGCCTCAAGTGGGCGATCGAGTCCGGCCAGGATGCCGGCGTCTGGGGCGGCATGAGCGAGGACGAGCGCCGTGCGCTCAAGCGCCGCACCGCGCGCGCTCGTCGCGCAGGCTGAACCGACAGCACAGCACCACCCCGCACCACGTTTTCCGCGAGCCACGCCTGAGCACGCCCCCTCCGCCCAGGCGTGGCTCGCGTCATTCCACACCTGTCAGACCCACAGGTCACCCCGGTGACCTGTGGGTCTGACACGTCTGGCGGGGTTCTGACGCGTCAGGGCGGTCAGGAGCGGGCCGGCTCCGCCACCCGCAGCACGAGCTGCAGCACCACCTCGGTGCCGCCGCCGGGCCGCGCCGACCACTCGATGGTCCCGCCGAGCTCGTTGGTGACGAGCGTGCGCACGATCTGCGTGCCCAGACCGCTGCCGGGGCCCCGTCCGCCGGCGCCGCCGTTCTCGGGCAGCCCCACGCCGTCGTCGGCCACGACCACCCGCAGGTCGGAGTTCTCGCGCTCCACGGCGATCTCGACCGTGCCCGCGGAACGCCCGACGAACCCGTGCTCGACCGCGTTGGTGACCAGCTCCGTGAGCACGAGCGCGAGCGGCGTCGCGTCCTGCGCGGGCACCATGCCGAACGAGCCGGTACGCACGGTCCGCACCGAGGTGTCCGCCGACGCGACGTCGGCCGTGAGCCGCAGGGCCCTGCCCACCATGTCGTCGAGCTCGACCTGCTCGTCGAGCGTCTGCGAGAGGCTCTCGTGCACCAGGGCGATCGTCGAGACGCGCCGCATGGCCTCCTCGAGCGCCTCCTTGGCCGCCGGCACGTCCATCCGCCGGGCCTGGAGCCGCAGCAGCGCGGCCACGGTCTGCAGGTTGTTCTTCACGCGGTGGTGGATCTCACGGATCGTCGCGTCCTTGGTGATGAGCTCGCGCTCGCGCCGGCGCAGCTCGGACACGTCGCGGCACAGCAGCACGGCGCCGATGCGCTGGCCGCGGTCGGTCAGCGGCATCGCGCGCAGCGACAGGGACACCCCGTGCGCCTCGATGTCCGTGCGCCACGGGGCGCGCCCCATCACCACGAGCGGCAGCGACTCGTCCACGGGCTGGAGCTGCTCCACCATGTCGGCCGTCACCTCGACGAGGGACTGCCCCACGAGCGGGCCGATCACGCCGAGCCGGTGGAAGCACGACAGCGCGTTGGGGCTCGCGTACAGCACCTCGCCCTCGGAGTTGAGGCGGATCAGGCCGTCGCCCACGCGCGGCGCGCCGCGGCGCGAGCCGGTCGCGGCGTTCGGCAGGGGGAACTCGCCCCGCGGGATCATCGCCACGAGGTCGTCGGCCGCCTCGACGTAGTTCAGCTCCAGGCGCGACGGCGTCCGGCCCGAACCGAGGTTGGTCTGCCGCGCGATCACCGCGACCGCCGTGTCCTTGTGCACCACGGGGATCGCCTCCTCCCGCACGGCGTACGCGCCGAACCAGCGCGGCTCGCGGGCGCGCTGCGCCTTCGCCTCGGCCATCGCCTTGGCGAGCTGCGGGCGCTGCCCCTCGGGCGCGAACGAGCCGACGACGTCGTCGTAGTGCACGGTGGCACCCGTCGACGGCCGGCACTGGGCGATCGCGACGAACCGCCCGTCATCGGTCGGCAACCACAGGACGAGGTCCGCGAACGCCAGGTCCGAGACCACCTGCCAGTCGCCGACCAGGAGATGCAGCCACTCCACGTCGGCCGGCTCGAGGTCGGCGTGCTCAAGGATCAGGTCACTCATCGCGGACACGCGCCAAGCCTATGTCGGAACCGGCTCATGGCCCGATGAGTGCTCGGCGCGTACCCACGGCCCGGGCACGGCTCCTCCAGATCGGACGCGCGCAACGCGTCGGTTAGAGTTCCACCACCGGCATGCCCCGTCGGCGCGAGGAGGAGAGCCCGTGCACCTGACAGTGGACCTGACGTTCCCCGCAGACATCGACGACGTCTCCGCGATGCTCGCCGACGAGTCGTTCGTGCGGTGGCGCGCCCAGCGCTCCACCGGCTCGGTGAACGGCGTGGTCGAGCAGGCCGACGTCACGGGGACCGCGGTCACCGGCTTCACCGTCGTGGTGCGGCGCACCCTGCCGACCGACATCATCCCCGTGCAGGCGCGCCCGTTCGTGGGGGCGCACCTCGAGATCCGCCAGGCCGAGGCCTGGGAGGCGGCGTCCGAGGGGCGCCGCACGGGCACCGTGGCGGTCGAGATCCTGGGCGCGCCGGTGCGGGTCACGGCCACCGCGGCCCTGACCGCCCTGCCCGACGGCGGCACCCGCCTCACCTACGCGGGCGACGTCCGGGCGACGGTCCCGCTGTTCGGCACCGTGATCGAGGAGGCCGCGGTCAGCGCCGTGCGCACCACCCTCGAGACCGAGGCCGAGGCGGGCCGCGACTGGCTCGCCGGCAAGCGCACCGGAACGGCCTGAGCCGTCCCGGACGGGACTTCCCCTGACGGGGATGTCCCTGCCAGGATGCCCCTGCGGATCGCGCCGGACGGCGCGACCCGCGTCAGATCCTGACGAGTTTTTTCCCTTCCAGGCACGACTGCGGCATTTCAGACATCGTTTCTCAATTGGTACTTTACGTTCGTTCCACCTCGTTCGTTTCCCGACGGCGAGGTGCTAGAACCTGAGCGAACATTCGTGTCGGATGTGGGCGAGTTTGTGCTCTGATATCGCTTTCACGCATCGACACGCGTACCGAACACAAGGAGTACCAGTGCCCACCAAACACGGACCGGTCCGAAGCCGGACCGTCGCCCCTCGGCGCGCGGCCGCTGCCGCACTCGCGGCCATCGTCCTGCCCCTCACCGGATGCGGCTCGCTCCTGGGTGAGGAAGCCGCGGGCTCCGACGGCGACGACGCTCCGATCACCCTTACCGTGTCCACGTTCAACGACTTCGGGTACACCGACGAGCTGCTCGCCCGGTACACCGAGGAACACCCGAACGTGACCGTCGAGCACATCGTGGCGCCGACGTCCGACGAGGCCCGCCTGCAGATGCTCAAGGCGTTCACCACGGGTGACGGCTCCGAGCTCGCCGACGTGGTCGCGGCCGAGGTCGACTGGCTGCCGGAGCTGATGGAGCACTCGGAGCTCTTCGAGGACCTGACGGACCCCGAGGTCACCAAGCGCTGGGTGGACTGGAAGGTGGCGCAGGCCACGACCACCGACGGCAAGCTGCTCGGCTACGGTACCGACATCGGCCCCGAGGCGATCTGTTACCGCGCCGACCTGTTCGAGGCGGCCGGGCTGCCGACCGGCCGCGACGAGGTCGCCCAGCTGCTCGGCGGCAAGGGCGCCACGTGGGACCGTTACTTCGAGGTGGGCCGCCAGTTCACGGCGCAGTCCGACGCCGCGTGGTTCGACGGCACCACCGGCATGTTCCAGGGCATGGTCAACCAGCTGCCCGCCGCCTTCGAGGACCCGGCGACGCAGAAGCCGACCGACCTGGCGACCAACAGCGAGGTCCGCGCGATCTACGACCAGATCACGTCCGGCATCAACGACGGTCTCTCGGCGGGCCTGGAGCAGTGGACCCCGCAGTGGACGGCCGGGTTCCAGCAGAACGCGTTCGCCACGATGCTGTGCCCCGGCTGGATGATGGGCCCGATCGAGTCCTACTCCCAGGGGGTCAAGGGCTGGGACGTGGCCAACGTCTTCCCGGGCGGCGGCGGTAACTGGGGCGGCTCGTTCCTGACGGTGCCCTCGGCCGGTCTGCACACCGAGGAGGCCAAGGAGCTCGCCGCGTGGCTCACCGCACCGGAGCAGCAGACGGAGGCCTTCACGACCGCCGGTGCGTTCCCGTCACAGCTCGAGGCCCAGGGCTCCGAGGCCGTGCAGGGCTACGTGAACCCGTTCTTCAACAACGCGCCGGTGGGCACGATCTTCACCGCCCGCGCCCAGTCCATCGACGGGGCCCCGCACAAGGGGCAGTACTACTTCGCCATCCGTGACGAGGTCAACAACGCGCTGGCCGCCGTCGACGCCGGGACGAACAGCCCCGAGATCGCCTGGAACCAGGCGGTGCAGACCGTCTCCGGCTTCCGGATCAAGGAGTAGGCGAACCAGGCTTCGCCCACCCCCTGCCTTGACACGGCAGGGCCCGGACCGCAACGATCAGGTCGCGTGGTAGCGCTCCCACACCCCAGGAGTGGGAGCGCTCCCAGTGCCGGTACGCAGCTGTGCCAAGCGCGGCACGAGATCGCGACCCGCAGGAACCCGTAGGACCAGACCGCACGACAAGGGAGTCCCCAGTGCTGAGCAGTACCCGACCCACGCGGCGCGCAGCCGCCCGTACCCTCCAGGCGACCGCCGGCGTGGCCGCCGTCGCGCTCGCCCTCACCGCCTGCGGCGGTGGATCCGACGAAGGATCTGGCGAGGAGGACGGCCCGATCACCCTGAAGGTCGCGACGTTCAACGACTTCGGCTACACGGACGAGATGCTCGCCGAGTACACCAAGGAGCACCCGAACGTCACGGTGGAGCACGTCAAGGCCGCCACGACGGACGACGCGCGCAGCAACATGACCACCAAGCTCGCCGCCGGCGGCGAGGGCCTGGCCGACATCGAGGCCATCGAGGTCGACTGGCTGCCCGAGCTCACGCAGTACCCCGACCTCTTCACCGACCTGGCCGACCCGGAGCTCGAGGGCCGCTGGGTGGACTGGAAGGTCCAGCAGGCCACCACGACCGAGGGCAAGGTCATCGGTTACGGCACCGACATCGGCCCCGAGGCCATCTGCTACCGCGCCGACCTGTTCGAGAAGGCCGGCCTGCCGACCGACCGCGCGGAGGTCGCCGAGCTGCTCGGTGGCGAGGACGCGACGTGGGAGGACTACTTCGCCGCGGGCCGTGACTTCGTCAAGGAGTCGGACGCCGCCTGGTACGACAGCTCCGCCGGCACCTTCCAGGGCATGATCAACCAGCTGCCCGCCGCGTTCGAGGACCCGGAGACGGGCGAGGCCAAGGACCTGGGCGACAACGCCGAGGTCAAGGCGATCTACGACGAGATCGTCGGCTCGGTCGAGGACGACCTGTCGGCCGGCCTGGAGCAGTGGGGCGACGACTGGGTCGCCGGCTTCCAGAACGACGCCTTCGCGACGATGCTGTGCCCGGCCTGGATGACCGGCCCGATCGAGCAGAACTCCGGTGGCATCGAGGGCTGGGACGTCGCCGACGTCTTCCCCGGTGGCGGCGGTAACTGGGGCGGCTCGTTCCTGACCGTCCCGGCCTCCGGCGAGCACACCGAGGCGGCCAAGGAGCTCGCCGCGTGGCTGACCGCCCCGGAGCAGCAGACCAAGGCGTTCGAGACCTCGGGCACGTTCCCGTCGCAGATCGAGGCGCAGGAGTCCGAGGCCGTCCAGGGCTTCACCAACGAGTTCTTCAACGACGCCCCGGTGGGTCAGATCTTCTCCACCCGGGCCCAGGCGATCGAGGGTGCCCCGTACAAGGGCGCGCACTACTTCGCCATCCGTGACGAGGTCACCAACGCGCTCAACCGCGTCGACATCACCAAGTCGCAGGACGCCGACGAGTCCTGGGACGAGGCCGTCGAGAAGGCTGCCGCGCTCGGCTGAGCAGGCACTGCCTGAAGCGGGCCCGTCCCGGGCCTGAACTGCTGGCCGCGACCGGTGGCCGGGCTCGTCGAGACACGTGTCTCGACGAGCCCGGCCACCGGTCGCGCCACGCGGGCGTCGCACCGAAGCGACGACACGACGATGACACAGCGGAAGATGACCGGAAGATGACATGGCCGTCCTGACACCTCAACGATCAGCACCGGGGTCCGGTGCACCACAGCGCGAGTCGCGCAGACTCGGCTTCTCCCAGCGGCTCGGCCGCTGGGACGTGAAGCTCTCCCCGTACCTGTACATCTCGCCGTTCTTCATCCTGTTCGCGGTGACCGGCCTCTTCCCCCTCGCCTACACGGCGTACGTGTCGGTGCACGAGTGGAGTCTCCTGGGCGGGCAGGGTGACTTCGTGGGCCTGCAGAACTTCGTGGACGTGCTGAACCAGCCCACGTTCTGGAAGTCCCTGGTCAACACGCTGTCGATCTTCGTGCTGTCCTCCGTGCCGCAGGTGATCATCGCCATCACCATCGCCGCCCTGCTGGACCAGAACCTCCGGTCCGCGACCTTCTGGCGCATGGGTGTTCTGATCCCCTACGTGGTCGCCCCCGTGGCGGTGTCGATGATCTTCGGCCGCCTGTTCGCCGACCAGTACGGCCTGATCAACTCGCTGCTCGGCCTGGTCGGGCTCGACCCGATCGCCTGGCACGGCGACCGGTTCGCCAGCCACGTCGCCATCGCGAGCATCGTGAACTACCGCTGGATCGGCTACAACGCGCTGATCTTCCTCGCCGCCATGCAGGCCGTGCCGCGCGACCTCTACGAGGCCGCCGTGATCGACGGCGCGGGCCGCGTGCGCCAGTTCTTCTCCATCACGGTGCCGCAGATCCGCGCCACGATCATCTTCGTCGTGATCACCTCGACCATCGGTGGCCTGCAGATCTTCGACGAGGTCCGCATGTACGACGCGACCGGGCTCGGCGGTCCGGACAAGAACTGGATGACCACCGTCCTGTTCCTGTACGACGTCGCGTGGGGCAACCAGCACAGCCTCGGCCGCGCCTCGGCCGTCGCCTGGATGCTGTTCCTCCTGATCATCCTCATCGGCTTCGTCAACTTCCTGGTCACCCGCCAGATCTCGACGTCGGGCACCGACAAGAAGCCCAAGCGCAAGCGCATCACCAGGGGGAACGCATGAGCTCCGTCGCCGTCACCGCCCAGACCGCCGGCGAGGGCGCGGCCCGGGCCGCCGCCCGCCGCCGGGACCGCAAGGCCGCCGGCAGCGCCACCCGCCGCGCGAGCTGGATCGTCTACGCGCTGCTCGGGATCGTGCTGCTGATCTCGATCTTCCCGCTCTACTACACGCTGCTCCTCGGCTCGTCCGACCCGGTGGAGATCTCGCGCAACGCGGTGCCGCAGTGGTACCCCGACCTGTCGCTGTTCACGCAGTTCCGCACGGTCATCGAGTCGACCCAGATCAACTTCTGGAAGGCGCTGACCAACTCGGTGATCATCGCGGTCGTCGTCTCGGCCGCCGTCGTGCTGTTCTCGACGCTCGCCGGCTACTCGTTCGCGAAGCTGCGCTTCCGCGGCCGCGGGCCCCTGCTCGTGTTCGTCATCGCCACGATGGCCGTGCCGACCCAGCTCGGCGTGATCCCGATGTACATCCTCATGTCGGACCTGCACTGGATCGGCAAGCTCCAGGCCGTCATCGTCCCGGTGCTGGTCAGCGCGTTCGGCGTGTTCTGGATGACGCAGTACCTGTCGGAGTCGCTGCCCTACGAGCTGATCGAGGCCGCCCGCGTGGACGGCGCCTCGATGATCCGCACGTTCTGGAGCATCGCGCTGCCCGCGGCCCGCCCGGCCGCCGCGATGCTCGGCCTGTTCACGTTCGTGCAGCAGTGGACCAACTTCTTCTGGCCGTCGATCGTGCTCAGCTCGGAGAACCCGACGCTGCCGCTCGTCGTAAAGTCGCTGCAGTCGAACTACTTCGTGGACTACTCGTTGGTCATGGGCGGTGTGTTCCTCGTGACGCTGCCGCTGCTGGTGATCTTCGCCTTCGTCGGCAAGCAGCTCGTCGCAGGAATCATGCAGGGAGCCGTGAAGGGATGAACCAGATGACCCGCGACCTCACGCAGAGCTTCAAGACCGACCCGGCGGCGCCGCGTGTGCCCGCCCCCGGCAACGCGCTGCCGTACACGCCGAGCGCGCCGCGCACCGCGCCGTCGTCGAACGCGACCGGGAGCGTGGCCTTCCCCGACGGCTTCCTCTGGGGCGCGGCCACCGCCGCCTACCAGGTGGAGGGCGCCGCCCACGAGGACGGCCGCGAGGACTCCGTGTGGGACGTGTTCGCCAAGGTCCCGGGCGCCGTCCTGAACCAGGAGGACGGCGAGGTCGCCTGCGACCAGTACCACCGCTACCCCGCCGACGTCGCGCTCATGAAGGACCTCGGCATCAAGGCGTACCGGTTCTCGACGTCGTGGTCCCGGGTCGTGCCCGGCGGGCGCGAGGTCAACCCGGCCGGCCTGGCCTACTACGACCGGCTCGTGGACGAGCTGCTGGGCGCGGGCATCCTGCCGTGGCTCACGCTCTACCACTGGGACCTGCCGCAGGCGATCGAGGCCGAGTCGAACGGCTGGGTCAACCGCGACACCGCGTACCGGTTCCGCGACTACGCCGTGACCATGCACGAGGCGATCGGCGACCGCGTCGACGTGTGGACCACGCTCAACGAGCCGTGGTGCGCCGCCTTCCTGGGCTATACGGGCGGCCAGCACGCGCCGGGCCGGCAGTCCCGCGAGGACGGCCTCGCCGCCGCGCACCACCTCATGCTGGCCCACGGGCTGGCCGTGGAGGCGCTGCGCGAGCGCGCGCCGGACGCGAACCTGGGCATCACGCTCAACTTCGAGGTCGAGGACCCGCTGAACCCGGACGACCCCGCTGACGTCGACGCCGCGCGCCGGCTCGACGGGGGCTTCACCCGGATCTTCGCCGACCCGATCCTGCGCGGTGCGTACCCGCTGGACGTGCTGGAGGACGTGCGCGAGTACGGCCTGGAGCAGCACATCCAGGAGGGCGACCTCGAGATCATCTCGACGCCCATCGACTCGCTCGGCGTGAACTACTACCACGGCAACGCCGTGGCCGCGGTGCCGGCCGAGCGCCCGCTGGACGGCGGCGCGCCGGTGAGCCGGCCGTCGTCCAACCCGTTCCCGGGCGGCGACGGCGCGTACACCCACCCGCGCGGCCTGCCCGTGACCACCCAGAACTGGGAGGTGCAGCCCGAGGGCCTCACCCGCCTCCTGCTGCGCCTGCAGCAGGACTACACGGGTCCGCGCGGCATCGCCCTGTACGTCACGGAGAACGGCAGCGCGTACGACGACGTCGTGGGCCCGGACGGGTTCGTGGACGACCAGGAGCGCCTCGGCTTCGTCGACGTACACCTGCGCGCCGTCAAGGATGCGATCGACGAGGGCGCCGACGTGCGCGGCTACTTCGGCTGGTCCCTGCTCGACAACTACGAGTGGGCGTGGGGCTACGGAAAGCGCTTCGGCCTCGTGCGCGTGGACTTCGAGACGCAGGAGCGCACGGTCAAGGCGTCCGGCCGCTGGTACGGTCAGGTCGCGCGGGCCAATGCCGTTCCGGAGCGAAGTGCCGCACCCGTGCCGTACCCGACCGGCGACGACGGCGGAGACAAGGCGGTTCCGACGGAGTGACGACCTCAGGCCCACCCACCCTCGATGACGTGGCCCAGGCGGCCGGGGTGTCCCGGTCGACCGCGTCGCGTGCCATCAACGGCGGCCTGCGAGTCTCCCCCGAGGCGCAGGCGGCGGTCGACGACGCCGTCGCCCGCCTCGGGTACGCACCGAACCGAGCCGCCCGGTCCCTCGTGACCCGGCGCACCGACTCGATCGCCCTCGTGGTGCCCGAGCCGGACCAGCGCATCCTCACCGACCCGTTCCTCTCCGGCACCCTCGCGGGCGTCAGCGAGGGGCTGGCCGGGACGGACCTCCAGCTCGTGCTGCTGCTCGCCCGCCCGGGCGAGCAGCGCGGGCGGGTGGGCCGCTACCTGCGCAGCGGCCACGTCGACGGCGTCATCGTGGCGTCGCACCACAAGGGCGACCAGCTCGAGACGGAGCTCGGGCCGGCGGCGCTGCCGGCCGTCTTCGTGGGGCGGCTGTTCGAGCCCGACCCGTTCTTCTCGCGCGGCCTGCGCTACGTCGACGTCGACAACGTCGCGGGCGGACGCATCGCCACCCAGCGGATGATCGACCGGGGTCGCCGGCGCATCGGCACCATCACCGGGCCGCTCGACATGCCCGCCGGGGTGGACCGGATGACCGGCTGGCGGGACGCCCTGCGCGACGCCGGCCTGCCCGACGACGCGCTGGTCGAGGGCGACTTCACCGTCGCCGGGGCGCTCGTCGCGGCCGCACGGCTCCTGGACCAGCATCCCGACCTGGACGGCATCTTCGCGGCCTCGGACCTCATGGCGGAGGCCACGCTGCGCGTGCTCGCCGAGCGGGGCCGGTCCGTGCCGGGCGACGTCTCGGTGGTCGGGTTCGACGACCTCGGCATCGCCGAGACCACGTCACCGCGGCTGACGACCGTGCACAACCCGGTGGTGCAGATGGTCGGCGCCGCCACGAGCATGCTCGTGGACCTGGTCGCGGGCCGCCCGGTCCGGGACGAGCGCCGGATCTTCGCCCCCCGCCTGATCGAGGGCGAGTCCGCGTAACCGTTGAGTGCTGGGTTTTCGCCCTTCTGAGGTACGAGGAAGGGCGAAAACCCAGCACTCAACGGTGGCTCAACGGTGGCTCTACGCCGTGCGGAGGTGGCCGTAGCGGTGCATCGTGCGGCTGACCGCCTGCTCGCGGAGCATCGTCAGCAGCTCGCGGCGGCCGCTCGCCAGCACCGGTCCGTCCAGCACGGTCACCGAGCCGAGGCGGCTCGCCGCCGCGTCGCGCAGCCCGGGCGCCTCGCCCACCACGCGGATCCGGCCGGTCACCACGCCGTCGGCGACGGACTCGGCGAACGCCTCGTCGCTGGTCTCCTGCCCCACGACGGTCGCCGTGACGCCCGCCCGTGCGGCCGCGGCCAGCACGCGCTGCACCTCGGCGTCCGGCGCGCCCGCGCCGACGCGCACCGTGATGCCCGGGACGGGCCGGTAGCGGAACACGTTCGACTCGACGCCGAGCCCGGACGGGTCGTGCGCCTGCGAGAACTCCGTGAGCCAGGCGCGGGCGTCGTCGGCGCGGGCCCAGGCGAGCCAGCCCGCCGGGTCCTCGGTGCGCGACGGCACGTCGGGCGCGTCGGCCCACCGGCCGAGCTGCGCCACGTAGTTGGGCCCGCCCGCCTTGGCGCCGGAGCCCACGACGGAGGCCTTCCAGCCGCCGAACGACTGGCGCTGCACGATCGCGCCGGTGATGTGCCGGTTCACGTACGCGTTGCCGACCTCGACGCGGTCGAGCCAGTGCTCCACCTCGGCGTCGTCCAGCGAGTGGATGCCGCCCGTGAGGCCGAACGACACCGCGTTCTGCAGCGCGAGCGCCTCGTCCAGCGTGCGGGCGGTCATGATGCCCAGCACCGGTCCGAAGGCCTCGGTGAGGTGGAAGAACGAGCCGGGGCGCACACCGTCGCGCACACCCGGGGTCCACAGGCGGCCCTTGCCAAGGCCGGCCTCCTGCGCCACCGCGTCCAGCCGGCGCGGCCGCACGAGCCAGCTCTCGCCCGCCTCCAGCGTGGTCAGCGCGCGCAGCAGCTTGCCCTGCGCGGGCTCGGTGAGCGGGCCCATCACGGTGGCCAGGTCGGTGGCGGGTCCCACGGCGAGCGAGGACACGGCGTCGACGAGCTGGCGGCGGAACCGCTCCCCCGTCACGGTGCGCGGGTCGCCCACCGAGCCGACGAGGATCACGAGCGACGCCGCGGAGCACTTCTGCCCCGCGTGCCCGAACGCCGAGCGCACCACGTCGGCGACGGCCAGGTCGAGGTCCGCCGACGGCGTCACAACGATCGCGTTCTTGCCCGACGTCTCCGCGAGCACCGGGAGCTCGGGGCGCCAGGACGCGAACATCTCCGCGGTCTCGATCGCGCCCGTGAGGATCACGCGGGACACGCCGTCGTGCGTGACGAGGCGGCGGCCGAGGTCGCCGTCCGGCACGCGGACGAACTGCGCGACGTCGCGCGCGATGGCCGGGTCCAGGCCGATCTCGGGCGCCACCTCGTCGAGCGCCGCGTGCACGGCCTCGACGGCGATCTCCAGGCAGCGCGGCGTGGGCGGCGCAGGCTTGGCGATCACGGAGGAGCCGGACGCGAGGCCGGCGAGCACGCCGCCGATCGGGATCGCGACGGGGAAGTTCCAGGGCGGCGTGACCAGCGTGACGCCGTCCGGCGTGTACCGGGCGCCCGGCCAGGCCTCCGACGTCGGGTCGAGGGCCTCGGCCGCCTGCGCGTAGTAGGCGGCGAAGTCCACGGCCTCGCTGACCTCGGGGTCCGCCTCGGCGACGGTCTTGCCGGCCTCGTGCACCATGGCGGCGACCAGGTCGGTGCGCGCGGCCTCGAGGTGCTGGGCCGCGGAGCGCAGCACGCGGCCGCGGTCTGCGGGGGCCACCTTGGCCCAGGCCGCACCCGCGCGGCGGGCGAGCGCCACGACGTCGTCCACCTGGGCGGATGTCGCCAGCGGCTCGGCCAGGGCCGGCACGTACCCCGAGCGCGTGCCCGTGACCTGCTGGGCCCAGGCCCGGTGCTCGGCGACCGCGGGGTCGGTGTCGGCGGCGTTGTGGAACGGCCCGGTCACCTGCTCCGGCGCGGGGCGCGGACGGCGGCGCGGGGCCACGTCGTCGGGCGCGTAGTGCACGCCCAGCTCGACGGAGGCGCGGAACGCGGCCTCCTGCCGGTCCATCGCTGACGTCGGGACGGCAGCGCTCTGCGGCGCGAACGCCGCGTGCAGGAAGTTCTGCTCCGTGGCGTTCTCCTCCAGGCGGCGCACCAGGTAGGAGATGGCGACGTCGAAGTCCTCGTCGCGCACGACCGGGGTGTAGAGCACCACGCGGCCGCTGTCCTTGGCGACCTCGTCGCGGACGGCGGCGGCCTCGGTGGGCGCCATGCCCTGGAGCATCTCGATGTCGAGCGCCTCGGAGACGCCGCGCGCCCGGCCGAGCAGGATCGCGAGCGCCACGTGGAACAGGTTGTGCGACGCCGCGCCGATGCGGACGGCGTGCGCGCGCTCGGGGCGCAGCGCGTGGTCGAGCATGCGCACGTAGTTGGCGTCGACGTCGGGCTTGGTCGCGTAGGGCGCCTGCGCCCAGTCGTGCAGGGCGGCCTCGACGTGCTCCATGGCGAGGTTCGCGCCCTTGACGATCCGCACCTTGATGCGCGCGCCGCCGTCCGCGACGCGCTTCGCGGCGAACTCGGTGAGCCCGTCCAGCGCGCCCAGGGCGTCGGGCAGGTAGGCCTGCAGCACGATGCCGGCCTCCAGGTCGCGGAACTCGTCGCGGCCCAGGATCTCGGTGAAGACCGCGGTGGTCAGGGCCAGGTCGCGGTACTCCTCCATGTCGAGGTTGAGGAAGACGCCGTGGTCGCGCGCGGCGCGGTAGAGCGGCAGGAGCTGCTCGACGACGCGGTCGCGGGAGCCGTCGAGGTCCCACGTGACGAGCTGCGCGGCGACGCTGGAGACCTTGATGGACACGTAGTCGACGTCGGGACGCTCGACCAGCGCGACGGTGCGGGCCAGACGGCCGGCGGCCTCGTCCTTGCCGAGCACCGCCTCGCCCAGCAGGTTCACGTTGAGGGTGTAGCCCTCGGCCCGGGTGCGGGCGAGGTGGGCGGTGAGGCCGTTGCCGGCGTCGGCCACGAGGTGGCCCACGAGCTGACGCAGCCGGGCGCGGGCGGCGGGGACCACGATGCCCGGGAGCACGGGGGCGGTCAGCGCGCCGGCCCGGAACAGCGCGCGGTCGCTCGCGCTGAGGAACGTGGCACTGCCGGCCTTCTTGCCGAGGCGGGCCAGGGCCTTGGCGGCGACGTGGACGTCCTGCGGGCGGGCGACGTCGTCGACGAACCCGACGGCGAGCTCCAGGCCCGCGGGGTCGGAGACGAGCGCGCCCAGGGCGGCGGAGGCGCGGGCGACGGCCTTGTCGGTCTTCGAGCCGGCGGTGCCGTCGGTGCCGGCGGCGGCCCCGGTGGCGGTGCCGATCCAGGTCCGGGCGAGGGCTACGGCGTCCTCGACGAGGGTGTCGGCGGCGGGCTTCGCGGGCGGCTCGGTCGGAGCCTGCGGCGTCGCGCTGTCCGGTGCGCCTGCGCCCCCGGTCGGGACGTCGGCGGTGTCGGCGCTCCCGCGCCGGGCAGAGGTCTTCATGACACCAGGGTGCACCCGGGGCCGCTCGCGT
The DNA here is from genome assembly GCF_030209445.1 of Promicromonospora sp. MEB111. Lineage (GTDB taxonomy): Bacteria > Actinomycetota > Actinomycetes > Actinomycetales > Cellulomonadaceae > Promicromonospora. The sequence continues at coordinate 419,021 of NZ_JARVSD010000014.1, read as the reverse complement.
GTATTGGCAGGATCACTCGCGATCCGCACCTGTTTCGGCCAAGGGGTGGTGCGGTGCGCCGCGTACGATCGGGACCCGATGAGCAACCCGCCGAACGGCGCCGCTCGGCCCGAGGCGCGGGCCCTGCTGGCCGCACTGCACCCCGCCATGGTCGCCCTGATGGACGAGCTGTCCGGCGTCATGTTCTGCGCCAAGGACGCCGACGGCCGGTACGTGCTGGTCAACCAGGTCTTCGTGGGGCGCACGCGCGAGCGGTCGCGGCGCGACGTGATCGGCAAGCGTGCCGTGGACCTGTTCGTCCCCGAGCTGGCCGAGCGCTACGAGAGCCAGGACGAGCTGGTCCGCACCACGGACAAGCCGCTGCGCGGCGAGCTGGAGCTGATCCGGCACGTCGGCGGGGCGCCGGGCTGGTTCCTCACCTCCAAGCTGCCGCTGCACGACGAGTCCGGCGCCTACGTGGGCCTCGTCTCCGTGTCGCAGGACCTGCGGTCGGGCGACGCCGACGACGCGACGATCCAGGCCATGGCCCGGCTGCGCGGGCAGATCGAGGACCTGCTGGAGCACGGCGAGGTGCCGTCGGTCGCGGACCTCGCCGTGCTCGCCGGGTGTGCCCCCGCGTCCCTGGACCGCCGGGTGCGCCGGGTCTTCGGCCTCTCGCCGCGGCAGCTCGTGCTCCGGCTGCGCGTGGACCGCGCGGCCCACCTGCTCACGTCGACCACGGTGCCGCTCGCGGACGTCGCGAGCGCGGCGGGCTTCTACGACCAGCCCTCGTTCACCCGCACGTTCGCGCGGCTGACGGGCGAGACGCCGTCGTCGTTCCGAAGAAGGTCACCCTCTCAACGCGACAGCCGCCGGTAGGCGCGCGCCGTCAGCGGCAGGAACACCAGGGTGAGCACGGCCGGCCACAGCGCCGCGAGGAGCAGGGCGTGGTCGGCCAGGACACCCCCGGTGATGCCGGTCGGGTTGCCGAACAGCTCGCGGCAGGCGGCCGCCGTCGCGGAGATCGGGTTCCACTGCGCCAGGACCGCCAGCCACCCGGGCATCGACTCGGGCGCGACCAGCACGTTGGACAGGAACCCGAGGGGCCACACCAGCACCTGGACCGCCGTCACGCCGCCCTCGCCGCGGAACGTGAGCCCGAGGAACACCCCGAGCACGAGCATCGCGAACCGCAGCCAGAGCAGCAGCACGACGCCGAGCACGGTGGCGGCGACGCTGCCGGACGCGCTCCACCCGATGAGCAGCCCACCCACCATGAGCACCGCGAGCTCGGCCGCGGAGTTCACCAGGTCGGCGCCGGCCCGGCCGAGCGGGACGGCGGCGCCGCTGATCGGCAGCGAGCGGAAGCGGTCGGTGACACCCTTCTTCGAGTCGTTGGCGATGGCGCTCATCGTGGCCTCGATGCCGAACATCATCGAGAGCGCGAAGATGCCCGGCATCAGGTACGCGAGGTAGTCCCCGCCGCCGGGCAGGGCGATCGCGCCGCCCAGCAGGTAGCCGAAGACGAGCACGAGCATCACGGAGAACGCGATCCCGAAGACGGGTGTCCACGGCTCGCGCTGCCAGTGCTTGAGGTCGCGCAGGGTGATCACCCAGCTCTGGCGCAGGGTGGCGGCGACGGCGTTCATCGCAGGGCTCCTTCGGTGGACGCGGTATCGGTGGGTGCAGGGCCGGTGGGCGCAGGGCCGGTGGGCGCAGGGCCGGTGGGCGCAGGGCCGGTGGGCGCAGCGTCGCGCGCCGTGAGGTGCAGGAACACCTCGTCGAGGGTCGGGCGGCGCAGCAGGATGTCGTCGACCTCCAGGCCGGCGGCGTCGAGCGCGCGGACGACGGCGGTCAGCGCCGCCGCCCCGCCGTCCTGCCCCGCCTCGACGGTGACCTGCCGCAGCTCGGCGTCGGCCGTGCCGCCGAGCGCCGCGGCCAGCCGGTCCAGGTCGGCGTGCGCGGGGGCCGTCACGAGCACCCGGTCGCCGCCGAGGCGCCGCTTGAGCTGCTGGGGCGAGCCCTCGGCGACCACCCTGCCGGCGTCCATCACGGTGATCCGGTCGGCGAGCTGGTCCGCCTCGTCGAGGTACTGGGTGGTGAGCAGCACGGTGGTCCCGGCGTCCACGATCTGCCGCACCGTCTGCCAGACCTCGTTCCGGGCCCGGGGGTCGAGCCCGGTGGTGGGCTCGTCGAGGAACAGCAGCGCCGGGCGGCGGATGAGCCCGGCGGCGATGTCCAGCCGCCGGCGCATGCCGCCGGAGTAGGTGGACACCTTGCGGTCGGCGGCGTCCAGCAGCCCGAAGGTGCCGAGCAGCTCGTCGGCCCGCTCGCTCGCGGCGGACTTCGACAGGCCGTACAGGCGGCCGAACATCACGAGGTTCTCGCGGCCGAACAGGATCTCGTCGAGCGCCGCGTGCTGGCCCACCAGCCCGACGGACGAGCGGACAGCGGCGGGCTCCTTGCGCACGTCCCGGCCGGCGACGCGCACCTCGCCCTCGTCGCAGCGGGTCAGGGTGGCGAAGGTGTTGACGGCGGTGCTCTTGCCGGCGCCGTTGGGGCCGAGCAGCGCGTGGACGGCGCCGGACTCGATCTCGAGGTCGAACCCGTCCAGGGCGTGGGTGTCGCCGTACCGCTTGCGCAGTCCGCGGGCGACCAGGGGTGGGAGGGACATGGTGTCTCCTTTTCCGTACAGCGTACGACTAACAGCTCGCCCAGCGTAGCATTCATTCCGTACGGCGTACGAAAAAGTTACGGTGGGTCCATGTCGGACCACCCGGACCCCGTTCTGCGCCTCCTGTGGCGCTACGACGACGGCACGCCGTCCGCGCCGCGGCGCGGGCGCAAGCAGCGGCTGAGCGTGGACGACGTCGTCGACGCCGCGATCCGGATCGCCGACCGCGACGGCCTCCCCGGCCTGTCGATGCGCCTGCTCGCCACGGAGCTCGGGCTCGGCGCGATGAGCCTGTACACCTACGTGCCCGGCCGGGACGAGCTCGTGGTGCTGATGGTGGACCGGGCGCTGGGCCGCCGGGAGCTGCCCGCGATGCCGGACGACCTGCGTGACCGGATGGCACTGATCGCCCGCTTCCACTACGAGGAGTGCCGGCAGCATCCCTGGCTGCTCGAGGTCTCCGGGCTGCGCGCCTGGGTCGGGCCGGGCGCGTCCGACCTGTACGAGTGGCAGCTCTCCGCGATCGAGGGCGCCGGGCTCGACGACATCGAGATGGACCAGACCGTCGCGCTGCTCATCGGCTTCGCCGGGAACGTCGCGCGCGCCCAGGAGAGCATCCGCGCCGAGGAGCGTGCGTCGGGGATGACCCAGGCCGACTGGTGGGCGGCGAACGCCGACGAGCTCGGCGTGGTGATGGCCGGGCGCGAGTACCCGCTCGCCGGACGCGTCGGCGCCGCCGCGGGCGAGGCGTACCAGGCGGCGACGGACCCCGGCCGGGAGATGGAGTTCGGTCTGGCCCGCATCCTCGACGGCCTCGTCGCCCACATCGAGCACAAGCGGGCGGCCGCGGGCTGATGCCGCACCTGTACGACCCGCACAACTGGGGACACCCGTTCCTGGCCACAGGGACGACTGCCCGACCGGCCGCGGAGCGCCTAGGGTCGATCACCATGACGACCATCGCGTTCCCCCTGGTCCCGCGCTCCAACCCTCGCCGCGTGCTGGCCGACCTGCTTCCGGGCACCGTCGCGCGCGACATCGCGCTCGTGCTCGGCGTCGCCGCGCTCACCGCGCTCGCCGCACAGCTGCGCATCCCGATCCCGGGCCTGCCCGTCCCGGTCACCGGCCAGACCTTCGCCGTGCTCCTCGGCGCGGCGGCCATCGGCCCCGTGCGCGGCGTGCTCGCGCAGGTGCTCTACATGACGCTCGGCGTGGTCGGCCTGCCCGTGTTCACCGGCGGCGCCTCGGGCGTCGAGGTGATCCTCGGCGCGTCCGGCGGCTACGTCGTGGGCTTCGTCGTGGCCAGCTTCGTGGTGGGCGCCCTCGCCCGGCGCGGCCTGGACCGCGGCGTGCTCGGCACGGTGCTCGCGTTCGCCGCCGGCACCGCGACGATCTACGCGATCGGCGTGCCGTGGCTCGCCGTGACGACGGGCATGGCGCCCGGCGCCGCACTCGTGGCCGGCGCGGGAGTCTTCCTCGTCGGCGACGCCATCAAGGCCGCCCTCGCCGGCGTCCTTCTCCCCGGCGCTTGGCGGCTGACGGAACGCTGATTCCCAAGCAATGGCACGATCACCGGAAAATCACCGGCCGACACCCCACGGCCGGGCACATTCGCCCATCGAAGCGATACGGTGAGACCGAGGCGCAAACCCCGCGCCGCGCAACCCGCGCCCCCGCCCCGAGGCGGTCGGCGCCGTTCTCCCCCGGAGGACCCACGTGACGACGACAACGACGTCCACCACTACCCCACCGCCCAACTTCGCCCCGTCCGACGCACCCGCGGAGGGCTCCGCGCTGGCGACCGCCCACGCGCAGCTCGCCACCGCGGCCGAGATCCTCGGCTACGACGAGGGCCTGCACCGCATGCTGGCGACGCCGCGCCGTGAGATCCACGTCGCGGTGCCGCTGCGGCGGGACACGGGCGAGACCGTGCTGTTCCACGGCTTCCGTGTGCAGCACAACGTGAGCCTCGGCCCGGGCAAGGGCGGCCTGCGCTACCACCCCTCCGTCGACGTCGACGAGGTGCGGGCGCTGGCCATGTGGATGACCTGGAAGTGTGCGGTGGTCAACCTGCCGTACGGTGGCGCCAAGGGCGGCGTCGCCATCGACCCCCGCGGTTACTCGCAGGCCGAGCTGGAGCGCGTGACCCGGCGGTACACGTCGGAGATCATGCCGATGATCGGCCCCGACACCGACATCATGGCGCCCGACATGGGCACCGACGCCCAGACGATGGCCTGGGTGATGGACACCTACTCGGTCAACCGCGGGTACACGATCCCCGCGGTCGTCACCGGCAAGCCGCTGGCGGTCGGCGGCTCGCTGGGCCGCGGCACCGCGACGTCGGCGGGCATCGTGCACGTCACGGGCGCCGCGCTCGCCGAGGCGGGCGTGGGCCTGAGCGACGTGTCCGTCGCCATCCAGGGCTTCGGCAAGGTGGGCTCGCACGCCGCGGAGATCTTCGCGGCGCGCGGTTCGCGTGTCGTCGCCGTGAGCGACCAGTACGGCGGCATCCGGAACGACGCGGGCCTCGACGTGCCGCGCCTCATGGACCACGTGCGGCGCACGGGCTCGGTCGTCGGGTTCGACGAGGCCGACCCGGTCACCAACGCCGAGCTGCTCGCGCTGCCCGTCGACGTGCTGGTCCCGGCTGCGATCGAGGGCGTGCTCGACGAGGTCACCGCGGGCGCCGTCAAGGCCCGCTGGGTGGTCGAGGGCGCCAACGGCCCGACGACGGAGGCCGGCGACGCCCTGCTCGCCAAGAACGGCATCACGGTCGTCCCCGACGTCCTCGCGAACGCGGGCGGCGTGGTCGTCTCGTACTTCGAGTGGGTCCAGGCGAACCAGACCTACTGGTGGACCGAGCAGGAGATCGCCGACAAGCTCGAGCACCGCATGACCACGGCGTACGCCGAGGTGTCGGCGCTGGCCCAGCGCGAGGCGCTGTCCCTGCGCGACGCCGCCCTGGTCATCGGCGTCAAGCGCGTCGCGGAGGCGCACCAGATCCGGGGCCTGTACCCCTGATCCGGCCTCCGGCCCGTGAACGTGCCGGACCCCCAGGTCACTTCGGTGACCTGGGGGTCTGACACGCTCACCTACGCTTGCGGCGTGGAACAACTTGTCGCGCGCCTGCGCGCCGCCGGCTGCGTGTTCGCCGAGGACGAGGCCCGGATCCTGCTCGAGGCCGCGACGGCCGACGGCACGACCGATCCCGTCCGGCTGGAGTCCCTCGTGGCGGCGCGGGTGGACGGGCTGCCGCTGGAGCACCTGGTGGGCTGGGCCGAGCTCGACGGCCGCCGCTGGCTGGTGGCGCCCGGGGTCTTCGTCCCGCGGCAGCGCTCGGAGCTGCTGATCCGGGAGGCGACGGCGCGCGCCCTGTCCGACGCCGTCGTCGGCACCCCCGCGGCCGGTGCGGCGGCCGGCCCCGTCCTGGTCGTCGACCTGTGCTGCGGCTGCGGCGCGCTCGGCGGGGCGGTCGCGGCCCGGCTCCTGGCGGCGGGGCACGACGTCGAGCTGCACGCCGCCGACGTCGACCCCGTGGCCGTGGCCTGCGCGCACGAGAACCTGGAGGCGCTGGCCGCGGAGTCCTTCGCCGCGCGCGCCGCGGGGACCGGACGGCTCACCGCGCACACCTGTTCCGGCGACCTGGCGGATCCGCTCCCGCGCGAGGTGTGGGGCCGCGTCGACGTCCTGGTCGCGAACGCGCCCTACGTGCCCACCGAGGCGATCGGCATGATGCCGCCGGAGGCCCGCGAGCACGAGCCGCACACCGCGCTCGACGGCGGGGACGACGGCCTGGTCATCCTGCGCCGCGTGATCGACGTCGCCCCGGGGTTGCTGCGCCCGGGCGGCCACCTGCTCGTCGAGACGGGCGAGACCCAGGTGAGCGCCGCCGTCGGCCACCTGGAGGCGGCGGGCCTGAAGCCGACGGTCCTGACGGACGACGACCTGGGCGCGACGGCCCTGGCCGGGACCCGCCCGGCTGCCTGACCCGCCGGGACGGGCCCGGCCCGTCGGGCTGCCAGACGCACTTCGAGACCCACGTTTCTGCGCTTCCGGCTGTCGAGAGCGACGAGACGTGGGTCTCGAAGGGGAGGTCGACCGGGGCGAACCGGCCGGCCGGGTCAGCTCAGGGGCTGGCGGTCCGCCCAGTCGGCCAGGAGCGTGCGCGGGCCCGTGAAGAACGGGACCTCCTCGCGCACGTGCCGGCGGGCCTCGGTCGCGCGCAGGTCGCGCATGAGGTCGACGATGCGGTGCAGCTCGTCGGCCTCGAACGCGAGGATCCACTCGTAGTCACCCAGCGCGAACGCGGAGACGGTGTTGGCCCGGACGTCCTTGTAGGGGGCCGCCGCCATGCCGTGGTCGCGCAGCATGGTGCGGCGCTCCTCGTCGGGCAGCAGGTACCAGTCGTAGGACCGGACGAACGGATACACGGACAGGTAGTCGCGCGGCGCCTCGCCGGCGAGGAACGCGGGCACGTGCCCGCGGTTGAACTCGGCCGGGCGGTGCAGGGCGGCGACCGACCACACCGGCTCCAGGGAGCGGCCCAGCTCGGACGCGCGGAGCCGCTGGTAGGCGCCCTGCACGGCCTCGATCGACGGGCCGTGGGTCCAGAGCATGAGGTCGGCGTCGGAGCGCAGGCCGCCCACGTCGTACCAGCCGCGCACCACGAGGTCGCCGGAGGTGGCGGCCGGGTCCACGGCACCGCCGACGGCGGCCTCGGCGTCGGCCACGACGGCCTTGCGCTCGTTCTCGTCCGCCGGGAGCGTCTCGGTCAGCGAGAAGACCGAGAACATCGTGTACCGGATGCCCTCGTTGATCGCGGTCGTGTCGATCTCGTGCCCGGAGTCCCCGTGCACGTGCGTGTCGTTCATGTCTGCCTCTCTGTCATGGGCGGTCGCGGGCACCGCGTGGACCTCAGGAGTACAGGTCCGTGCTGCACAGGACCGGGACGCCGCTCGGCTCGCCGTCCCGGCGCAGGCAGCAGCCCGGCGCGCAGACCGAGCGGAGGGCCGGGAGCGACCCCTCGGTCGCCTCGGTGACCTGCTCGCCACGAGCCAGCGCGGCCCGCTCCAGCAGCAGGTCCACCAGGCCGCTCACGAACGGTTCCCGCACGCCGACCGTACCGGCTCGCACGGCGGTGATGCCGAGGTCCTTCGCCGTGGCGAGCGCCTCGGTGTCGAGGTCGTAGGCGACCTCCATGTGGTCGGAGATGAATCCGATCGGCGACAGGACCACGTCGCGGACGCCGTCGGCGGCGAGCGACCCCAGGTGGTCGTTGACGTCCGGCTCCAGCCACGGCTGGCTGGGCGGGCCGGAGCGCGAGCAGTAGGCCAGGTCCCACGGCACCTCGTGCCCGAGCCGCTCGGCGGCCCGCGCCGCGACGACCGCGGCCAGGTCCAGGTGCTGCTCGGAGTACGTGGCGTGCGAGATCCGCGACGCCGCCTCCATGGTGTCCGGGATCGAGTGCGTGACGAAGACGAGCCTCGCCGCCGCCCCGGACCCGCCGTCGGCCTCGAGCGTGGCGTACGCCTCGACGACGGCGTCGACGTTCGCCTGCACGAAGCCCGGGTGGTTGAAGTAGGGGCGGATCTTGTCGAACTGCACCCCGGTCGACCCCTCGGCGCCGAGCTGGCCGCGCTTGTCCAGCGTGACGGCGAGGTCCTCGCGGTACTGGCGGCAGCCAGAGTAGGACGCGTAGGCGCTGGTCACGAGCGCGACGGCGCGCTTGGCACCCAGCTCCTCCAGCTCGTCGACGGCGTCGTTCGTGTACGGCGCCCAGTTGCGGTTGCCCCACACGACCGGGAGGTCGAGGCCGCGGGCGGCGAGCTCGGCCTCGAGCGCCGCCTTCAGCGCGAGGTTCTGCTCGTTGATGGGGCTCTTGCCGCCGAACCCGTAGTAGTGCTCGCCCACCTCCTCGAGCCGCTCGTCCGGGATGCCCTTGCCCGCGGTGACGTTGCGCAGGAACGGCACCACGTCCTCGGGCTGGTTCGGGCCACCGAAGGAGTAGAGCAGGAGGGCGTCATACGGCGCGGCGTCGTGCGCCGCAGGCTGGGGGGAAATCGCGGGCATGCGCACATCCTTCCACCGTCGGGCACGCGGGACCGACCGGAGAGGCGCCAACGGGACGTGACATCGAACCGACGCCCTGTCAGAACCTCCCGCTCAGGCGCGGGCGTGCGCGTTCCCCTCCCGCAGCCGCTCGCGCAGCCCCGGGAGGGCGCCCAGGAGGGCCGGCGGCACGGGGCTCCGCGTCACCATGGACAGCGTGACGCGCCCGCGGAACGGCGCCGGCACCGTGCGGTCGCCGGGGGCCGCGTACCAGCGGGCCACCATGTCGGGCACGACGGCGGCGCACCGCCGCTCCCGCGCCGTCCGGACCGCGGCCTCCGCCGTCGCACCGGGTCGCGCGTGCGCGCCCAGCTCCGTGAGCCGCCGGTGCAGGACGTCGCCCGTCAGGTCGAGCGGGCAGTAGACGACGGTCTGCCCCTCGTACGGGCGCCGGCCGGATCCCGGCACGGGGGCGCCGGCGGGCAGCAGCGTGACCAGATCGTGCCGCCCCACCTCGGTGACCACCAGACCGCGCGCGATCGGGACCTGCTTGGCGATGCCCGTGAACGCCGCGTCGAGGGCGCCTCGCTCGACCCACTCCAGCAGCCGCGGGCCGTGGTCCACCTCCGGCTGCACCACCACGTCGTCGAGCAGTACGTCGAGCGCCGCGAACAGCGTGCCCGCGATGCTGGGGAACGCGCCCACGGAGACGGTGCGCGACTGCGCTGCCGCCAGGGCGCGCTCGACGATCGTGCCCAGGTGGTCGAGGACGTGGGCGGCCTGATCGCAGAACTCCCGCCCCGCCGCCGTCGGCCGGGCGCCGGTGGTGTCGCGGTCGAACAGGCTCGTTCCCACGCGCCGCTCCAGCGCGGCCAGCCGCTGGCTCGCCGACGGCTGGCTCACCAGCAGCTCGCGGGCCGCGGCGCCGAGCGACCCGTGCCGGGCGACGGCGTCGACCAGCCGGAGGTCCTCGACCGTGGGATATGAGGTCATAGGGCCAGCCTATGGCTCGCCATGTCCGGCAGACGTCTACCGGCCGCCCCGCGCCGGCCGCAGGATGGCAGCGTGCGCCACCCACACCTCGCCACGCTGACCGCCACGACGTTCGTCACCTGGACCGGCCAGCGCATCACCGCCGTCGCGCTGCCGCTGGTCGCGCTCGACCAGACCGGCGACGCCTGGACCACCGGCCTGGTCGGCGGGTTCGCCGGCCTGCCGCTGCTCACCTCCGGGTGGTGGGGCCGGCGCCTGCGCGCGCACCTGGTCTCGGGACGCGCGCTGGCCGTGCTGCTCGCGGTCCAGGTGCTCGGGCTCGCCCTGGTGCCCGTCGCCGCGGCGACCGTGGGCGTCGGCGCGGTGGTCCTGTGCGCGACCGGCCTGGTCACGGGCGCGACGTCGGCACTGCTCTCGCCCGCGCAGCGGGCGCTGACCGCGGACCTGGCCGAGCTGCCCGGCAACGAGCCCGGTGTGGGCGCCCGGGCGCTGGCCTGGCAGGACCTGGCGCACCGCGCCTCCATGATCTTCGCGCCCGCGCTCGGGGCCTGGCTGCTGGTCGCCTGGGGCGCCGAGCCGCTGCTGTGGTGGGAGGCCGCGGCGGTCGCGCTGGCCGCCGTCGCGATGCTCACGGTCCCGGCGGCGCACCCGGGCGAGGCGGGCCCCGCGGGTGAGGAAAGCCGGGGCGCGCCGGGCGAGGGTGAGGCAGCCCAGGCGGGCGAGGCCGCCGCCGAGCCGGCCCCTCCCCTGCGCGCGGTGCTGCGCGGCAACCCCGAGCTGGCCGTCGGCCTCGGCCTCGCGGGCGTCGGCGGCGTCACGTGGTTCGCCTTCGCGCTGGGCCTCGCCCTGCTCGGTGTCGAGCTGGACCGACCGGGTGAGCTGATCGCGGCGGGGATGGCGGGGTACGGCGCCGCGACCGTCGGCGTCTCGTTCATCGTGCCCCTGGTGGTGCACCGGGTGCCCCGCATCCCGGCGATCGTGACGTCGTGGGTGGTGTTCGGCCTGGCGTACCTGGCGCTGCCCGCGGCCGCGCCGAACCTGCTCGCCGTCGGCGTGGTGTCCGCGCTGGGCGGCCTGGCCATGCCGTTCGGCATCGCCGCGCTCAACGCGCTGATCGTGGACCGCACCACGGGCGCCGCGCGCCGCACGGCGTTCACCGCGGAGACCGTGCTGCACGCGGGCGGCGCCTCGGCCGGGCTGCTCGTGGGCGGGGCGCTCATCGGCGCGTTCGGCGCCGGGCCGGTGCTCGTGGTGACCGGTGCGCTGCAGGTCGTCGCGGCCCTGGGGGCGACGGTCTGGCTGCGGGTCCGGCGGTCCCCTGCCCGGGTGTCTCCGGCGGCTCGGTCCGGCGAGCTGCTGACCTGAGCCCGGCGCCTTCCACGGTCCGTCCGTGTCGGCGGCTGCCCGCAGGATCGGCGGCCCGTCCCCGGGCCAGCCGCCGCTAGCCGCGGGCGGCGCGGACCAGGCTGGTGACGGCGGCCGCGAGGTCGCGCAGGCGGGGAGCGGTGCGGGCGATCAGGTCGTCCAGCCCGACCGGGCCGGGCGCGATCGAGAACGCGGCGGCGATCCCGGCGGCCCGGGCCTGCGCCTCCGGCAGCAGCACCTGGCCGGCCAGCACCACGACGGGCGGCCGGGTGGGCGACGCCGCGGCGAGGCGCGCGACACCGTCGGCCACCTTGCCGCCCACCGACTGCGAGTCGAAGGACCCCTCCCCCGTGATCACGAGGTCGGCGTCCGCGAGGGCGGCGGGCAGGCCGACCGCCTCGGCGACCAGCTCCGCGCCCGGGGTGGTCTCGGCGCCGAGCACCGCGACCAGCCCGGCGGGCACGCCGCCGGCCGCGCCGGCGCCCGGCAGGCCCGCGACGGCGGACCCGGTCGCCCGCCACAGCACGTCGGCCCAGTGGACGAGGGCGGCGTCGAGGAACTCCGCCTCGCCGTCCCGGGCGCCCTTCTGCGGGCCGAACACGCGGGCGGCGCCGTGCTCGCCGACCAGCGGGTTGGTGACGTCGACGGCGAGCCGCCAGCGCACCTCGCGCGCCCGCGGGTGCAGCCCGGACAGGTCGAGGGACGCGACGGAGGCCAGCCCCTCGCCGCCGTCGGGCACCTGGTCGCCCTCCGCGTCGAGGAGCCGGACGCCGAGGCCGGTGAGGATGCCCGCGCCGCCATCCGTCGAGGCGGAGCCGCCCAGGCAGACCAGGATCTCGGCCACGCCCGCGTCGAGCGCGGCGCGGACGAGGTCGCCGGTGCCGCGCGTGCTCGCGTGCAGCGGCTGCAGGGGCACGTCGGAGACGCCGGGCAGGCCGCTGGCCTCGGCGAGCTCCACCACGGCGGTGCGCCCGTCGGGCGAGGCCGCCCACCGGGCCGACGTCGGCCGCCCGATCGCGTCCACCGTGGCGGTGACCTCCGCGGCGCCACCCCAGACGGCGAGCAGCGCGTCGAGGGTGCCCTCGCCGCCGTCGGCCATGGGCAGGCGCGTCACGACGGCGCCGGGTGCGGCGTCCAGGACGCCGTCGGCGATCGCGGACGCGACCTCGGACGCGGACAGGCTGCCCTTGAACGAGTCCGGGCAGACGACGATGTGCAGCGGCTCCACGCGCCGATCGTAGGCCGTCGCGGCCGTCACGCCCCCAGGATCTCGGCCACCGGGACCGCCTCGGCGCCGAACGCCGCGGCCACCCCCGCGTTGGTGATGTGCCCGGCGTGGGTGCTCAGCCCGCGGGCCAGGGCCTCGTCGGCCCGCAGCGCGTCGCGCCAGCCCCGGTCGGCAAGTGCCACCACGTACGGCAGCGTCGCGTTGGTCAGCGCGCGGGTCGACGTCGCGGGCACCGCTCCGGGCATGTTCGCGACGCAGTAGTAGAGGGTGTCGTGCACGGCGAACGTCGGGGCGTCATGCGTGGTGGGGTGCGAGTGCTCGAAGCAGCCGCCCTGGTCGATGGCGATGTCGACGAGGACGGCGCCGGGCTTCATCACCTTGACCATGGCGTCCGTGACGATCTTGGGCGCGGCGGCGCCGGGGATCAGGACCGACCCGATGACCAGGTCCGCGGCGGCGACCTGGTCGGCCACCTCGTACGTGGTCGACACCCGGGTGCCCACGGCCCCGCCGAACCGCGCCTCGATACGGCGCAGCGCGGGCAGCGACACGTCCAGCACGGTGACGTCGGCGCCCATGCCGAGCGCGTTCGCGGCCGCGTGCTCCCCCGCGACGCCGCCGCCGATCACCACGACCTTGGCCCGGGGCGTGCCGGGCACGCCGCCCATGAGCACCCCCGTGCCGCCGTGCGGCCGCATCAGGTGATAGGCACCCACCTGCGCGGACAGGCGTCCGGCGACCTCACTCATGGGGCTCAGCAGCGGGAGCGAGCGGTCGGGCAGCTGCACCGTCTCGTAGGCGATGGCGGTGGTGCCGGCGGCGAGCAGCGCGTCGGTGCAGGGCGCGGACGCCGCGAGGTGGAGGTAGGTGAACAGGGTCTGGTCCGGGCGCATGAGCTCGTACTCGGGCTCGATCGGCTCCTTGACCTTGACGAGCAGATCGGCCTCGGCCCAGACCTCCTCGGCGGCGGCGACCGTGCGGGCGCCGGCGAGCCGGTAGGCGTCGTCGTCGAAGCCCGAGCCCTGCCCGGCGCCGGCCTGCACCAGCACGTCGTGGCCACGGCGGACCAGCTCGTGAGCACCGGCGGGCGTGAGCGCGACCCGGCTCTCGTTGTTCTTGATCTCCGTGGGAACGCCGATGTTCATAGGCTGACGGTAAGCACCTCGCGGTGTGCGGGTCCAGACCACGTTCCCGAATAGAATGTTCGGCGAACCTGCACAAGGATGTGCCCATGCTCAACCCGTGGCGCCTGCGCCTCCTGCACCAGCTGCACCTGCTCGGGACGGTGCGCGCCGTCGCCGACGCGACGCACCTGAGCCCCTCCAGCGTCTCCCAGCAGCTCTCCACGCTGGAGACCGAGGCCAAGACCCAGCTCTTCGAGCGCGTCGGACGGCGCATCCGGCTCACGCCCGCCGGCGTCACGCTCGCGGGCCACGCCGCGCAGATCCTCGACCGCATCGCGGCCGCCGAGGCCGACATCGCGGACCTGCACTCGGAGCCCACCGGGGTGGTGCGGCTGTCGGCGTTCACCAGCGCGTTCCACGGCATCGTCGTGCCCGCCGTCGCGGCCCTCGCCAAGGAGTACCCCCGCATCTCCGTCCAGCTCACCGAGGCGGAACCCCAGGTCAGCCGGGGTGCGCTGCAGCGCGGCGAGGTGGACGTCGCCGTCTGCGCGGACTTTCCGGACGCGCCCGTCCCGCCCGACGCCGACCTCGCGCGCCTGCCGCTGACGGGCGACCGCGTGGTGCTCGTGACGGCGCGCGACACCGTGACCGGCGAGCGCTCGGGACGCGTGGACCTGACCACCCTGGCGGACGAGCCGTGGGCGTTCGAGCACCCCGGGGCGCACCTGGCCGACCTCGCCGAACGCCTGTGCCGGCGCGCGGGCTTCACGCCGCGGGCCGTCGCCCGGTTCGAGAGCCACGGCACGCTGCTGAGCCACGTCGAGGCGGGGCTGTCGATCACCCTGCTGCCGCTGCTCGCGGTGCACGACCGCTACGCCGTGCGCACGCTCGACCTCGTCGACCCGCCCCGGCGCGACATCCACCTGGTGGCGCGGCGCACCACGCTGGACCGCGCCGCGGTGCGCATCGTCGTGGAGGCGCTCCGCGGCCAGGCGCGAAGCGCCTGATCAGCGGTCCGGTCCCGGACCCGTCAGAAGTCGTCGATGTCCGCCTGCGCCCCGCGCAGCGCGTCGGCGAGCTGGCGCAGGTGGTCCAGGTCCTCCGCGTCCAGGGCGGGCCCCACGTAGTGGGCGATGGAGCGCACGTGCCGGCGCCCGAGCTCCTTCTGGGTCTCCGAACCCTCCGGCGTGAGGCTCACCAGCACGCCGCGGCCGTCGTCGGGCGAGGGGTGGCGGCGCACCAGGCCGCGCTTCTCGAGCCGCTCCACCATGCGCGACAGCGAGGACTGCGCCATCAGGATGTTCTCGTTGAGCTCCCGCAGCCGGAGCGTCTCGTCGGGCGCGAGCGCGAGCGTGAACAGCACGTCGTACTCACGCATGCTCAGGTCGCCCCAGATGTCGTCCGCCAGGAGCCGGCGCATCACCGTCACCTGAGCGCGAAACAACGACTCCCACGCCTCGGCGGCCTCCCGCGCCGAGGGCACCCGTCGCTCGGTCATCAGTGCGCCCACCTTGTCATCTTCGGCACGCTACCTGACTGAACTTTCAGTCACCTACCTGGGCGCGTGGTGGCGAATTTCACCATGCGAATTCCCAGCCGGTACGTGGTATCGGGCCGCGTCCGGGAAGACACCGGTCACCGTCCGAGGCGGCGTTCCCGGAGGGAGAAGTCGCGCAGCGCGCGCAGGAAGTCGACGCGCCGGAACGCGGGCCAGTAGGCCTCGCAGAAGTAGAACTCGGTGTGCTGGCTCTGCCACATGAGGAACCCGCCGATGCGCTGCTCCCCGGAGGTGCGGATGACCAGCTCCGGATCGGGCTGCCCCTTCGTGTACAGGTGCTCGGCGATGTGCTCGACGTCGATCGACTCGGCGAGGTCCGCGAGCGTGGCCCCGTCCTTCGCGCGCTCGGTGAGGTAGGAGCGGACGGCGTCGGCGATCTCGGTGCGGCCGCCGTACCCGATGGCGACGTTGACCTGGAGGCCCTTGACCCCGGCGGTGCGGTCGGCGGCGGCGCGCAGGGCGGCGGCCAGCCGTGCCGGGAGCAGGTCGAGGCGCCCGATGACGCGCAGGCGCCAGCGGCCGGACTCGGCGAGGTCGGAGACGGCGTCCTCGATGATGTCCAGCAGGTTGCTCAGCTCGTCCGCCGACCGGCTCAGGTTGTCGGTGGAGAGCATCCACAGCGTGACGACCTCGATACCCAGCGACTCGGCCCAGCCGAGGAACTCGGTGATCTTGTCTGCGCCGCGGCGGTGTCCCGTCGCCGCCGTCTCACCGAACGAGCGCGCCCAGCGGCGGTTGCCGTCGAGCATCACACCGATGTGCCGGGGCAGCGTGGCGCCGTGCAGGGCGGACGCCAGGCGTCGCTCGTAGAGGCGGTACAGCGGGCTGGGCAGGCGCACGGATACCTCAGGGGATCGGGGCCGTCGGACCCGCGGTGCGCGGTCCGGACGGCAGCTCTGACGCTGGGCTTCGTACCCGGCAGGACGTGGACAAAGGTACCCCTCGAACACGCATGTTCCTGCCGCCCCGGGCCCTTCGAGGCCGCTGGACGGGCGACTCCCGCCAACCCGGCGCAGGATCTTCACAAGGCCGTTGTCCGGCCTGCGAACCCCCAACCTACGCTAGAGTAAGTTACGCGACCGTAGGTAGTGTCCCGGCACCCGGAGGGCACCGGTCGCCCGACGGTGAGGAGACCATGTGGTAGCCCAAGCAGACGGGCCCGACCGCCCGGCCAGCCGCCTGGACGAGGTCACGAGCAAGGTCTCGGAGACGCTCGACGACGTGCGCGACAAGGCCACCGACGTGGTCCAGGTCATCTCCACCTCGGTGTCCTCGACCGTCGAGAAGAAGGTCAAGCCCCGCCTGCGCGGCTGGATCCACGCCGGCACCTTCCCGCTGGCCCTCGCGGCCAGCATCGTGCTGATCGCGCTCGCGCCGACCGCGGCGGGCAAGATCTCCGCGTCGGTCTTCGGCCTGAGCGCCTGCCTGCTGTTCGGCGTCTCCGCCGTGTACCACCGCGGCAACTGGTCCCCCCGGACCGAGGCGGTGCTGCGGCGGCTCGACCACACCAACATCTTCTTGATCATCGCCGGGACATACACCCCGCTCGCGGTGCTGCTCCTACCGCCGGGCCAGGGCACCGTGCTGCTGGCGATCGTGTGGAGCGGCGCGCTGGTCGGGCTGCTGGCCCGCGTCTTCTGGCTGAACGCGCCCCGCTGGGTCTACGTGCCGGTCTACCTGGCGCTCGGCTGGGTCGCCGTGGCCTACATGGGCCAGTTCTGGGCCACCGGCGGTCCGGCGGTCGTGTGGCTCATCGCCGCGGGCGGCGTGGCCTACACCGCCGGAGCGATCGTCTACGCCACCAAGAAGCCGAACCCGAGCCCCACCTGGTTCGGGTTCCACGAGATCTTCCACGTGTTCACCGTGCTCGGGTTCGCCTGCCACGTGGTCGCGATCTACCTGGCCAACCTCGCCATCTGATCATCGGCCGCGGTGCCGTTCAGGCCCTCGCGGAACAGCTCCTCGAAGAGCTCGCCGTCCGCCGTCGTGCCCACGTGCTGGGGCGTCCCTCCCGGGACGTCCACCGTGCGGCCCGACGACGGCCCCTCCAGCACGACGTCGACCGGGCGCACCCGGTAGCCGACGCCCTCACCGGTCACGAGCGAGACCGCGGCCAGCGCGTCCCACCAGAACATGACCCCCTGCCCGATCAGCTCGGGCATGCCCGGCTGCGTCACGATGGCGTGCACCGTCCGCGCCTCGTAGGTCGCGGCCCCGGCCGCCAGGCGGTCCACGAAGGCTGGCGTGATCGGCACGTGGTTCGTGGCGTCCAGCCCGACGATGCTCACCCGGGCGCGGGGCACGGTCGCGAACACGTGGTCGGCCGCGGGCGGGTCGATCCACATGTTCACCTCCTGGGTGTTGTCGAACCCGGCGGTGGTCGAGCCGAACAGGTTGCCGCCCACGTCGAACGCCCCGCCCATGACGACCACGCGGCCCAGGCGGTCGCGCAGCGTGCGCGGGCCCATCCGGTCCAGCGCCGCCGACACGTTGCTCAGCGGCCCCGTGGCCAGCACCGTCACCGGGGTCCGCGAGGCGCGGACGGTGGCCGCGATGAGATCGGCCGCCGACGTCGGCCCCGGCACGTCCGGGACGTCCGCGTCGCCGAGTGCGCCGGACAGGACCTGCTCGAACAGCTCGCGCGCCTCCGGCGGCGGCTCGTTGACCCACTCCGGCGACCCGTCCGCGACCGGCACGTCGGGCAGGCCGCAGTCGGCCAGGATGGTGCGCGCGTGCGTCAGCGAGCGCCCCGGCGTGCCCACGCCGTTGTTCACGACCGTGACGGCGCGCAGGTCGATCAGCCCGCGCTTGTCGGCCTGGCAGAGATACAGCAGGGTCGCGGCGTCGTCGAAGTCCAGGTCGGAGTCGTAGACGACGGGTACGGGCCGGCCTGCTCCGCCGACGTCGGTCCCGCCGGGCCGCTCGACGGCGGCGGCCGGCGTCACCGCGCCACCGGCCACGCCCAGGGCGAGCGCCGCCGACGCGAGTGCGCGAACGCTCGACGGGAACCTCCGGACGACCACCATGGCACTCTCCCTCCGACGACGGATGGAGCCATGGTGCTCGCGCGGCCGGCGCCTGCCCACGACATTCGGCGCTGTCCGAAGGCGCTCAGGCGCCGGTGGGGACGACCGTGTACCGGCGGTTCGCCAGCGACGGGTTGGCCTTGCGCACCTCGGCGAGCGGTGCGGGGTCCAGGTCGACCGTGCGGTAGGCCTGCTCCTCGCCCATCTCCAGCCCCACCACGCCGTCCGGCCCCGCAAGCAGCGTGCGGCCCGTGACGCCCTTGCCCGTCATGCCGACGCCGATGACCACGGCGGTGTTCTCGATGGCCCGGGCCCGGAGCAGGGTGCGCCAGTGGTCGGCCTTGAGCGGGCCGGCGACCCAGGCCGCCGGGTAGACCAGCACGTCCGCCCCGGCGTCGACCACGCGGCGCGCCGACTCGGGGAACCGCAGGTCGTAGCAGGTCAGCGCGCCGAAGGTGAGCCCGCCCAGGCGCAGCGTGACCGGGTCCGCGTCCGCGGGGCCCGGTTCGAGCAGCTCCGACTCCTGGTACCCGAACGCGTCGTACAGGTGCACCTTGCGGTAGACCCCGGCGAGCTCGCCCGAGCCGTCGACCACGACCAGGGCGTTCGCCGCACGAACCCCGTCCGAGCCCGGCAGCGTGACGCCGGCGATCGCGGCGATCCCGTGCTTGCGCGCCCGGTCCCGCAGCAGCGTGACGAACGGGCCGTCGAGCGGCTCGGCGTGCTCCGGCCCGACCCCGCGCGGGTCGTAGGCGGACGCGTACTCCGGGAGCACCAGCAGGTCGGACCCGACCCGGTCGGCAACCTGGAACGCGTCTAGCACCGTCTGGCGGTTGGCCGCGTGGTCGTCGGAGACCGCGACCTGACCGACGGTCACGCGCACGGCGCCGGCCTGGTCAGCCAACGGAGCCGCTGCCCTTGGTGCTGCCGCTCCCGGCGCCGTCGGCGCCGGGTGCGCCGTCACCGTCCGGCGTCGAGGCTCCGTCGGTCCCGGCGTCGGGGCCGTCGCCCTCGCCCGCCGTGCCGTCCTCGCCCGGACGGCTGAAGCTGATGACCTCCGGCTCGGGGACCGGCAGCCCCTGCTGGCGGGCGTTGTGCCCGGCCCGGCGCAGGTGCTTGCTCATGTTCAGGAACAGCAGCACGCACGCGACGGCCAGCGCGAACGTCACGAGGAAGCCGACCAGACCCGGCGAGACCTGCCACGTCTGCAGCCCCGGGCGGAGCTGGCCCTCGGTGGGGTTGGGCGACGGGTCGGCAGCGAGCGCGAGCGCGCCGGCGAACAGCGGGCTCATGCGTGGACCTCCGACCGGACGCCCTCGAACAGGTCTTCCTCGTACTCGCCGGGAGCGCGCTCCGGCAGCGGCACGCGCGACTCGGCGAGCTCGTACTCGTCCCAGGGCCAGACGTCGACCTCGAGGTCGCGCGGCACCGCGAAGAAGAACCCGGTGGGGTCGATCTGCGAGGCGTGCGCCGTCAGGGCGGCGTCCCGGTTCGGGAAGAAGTCGGCCACCGGCACCAGCGTGGTCACGGTGCGCTCGGGGATCTCGCGCGCGTCGCGCGACTCGACCCAGTCGCCGAACGGCGACTCCAGCCCGGCGCCCTCCATGGCCTCGTGCACCGCGCGGATGCGCTTCATCGAGAACCCGTGGTTGTAGTAGAGCTTGAGCGGCTCCCACGGCTCGCCCGTCCCGGGGTAGCGGTCCGGGTCGCCGGCCGCGGCGAACGCCTCGAACGACACGTCGTGGCACTTGATGTGGTCCGGGTGGGGGTATCCGCCGGACGGGTCGTAGGTGGTGATGACGTGCGGCCGGAACTCGCGCACCGCCCGCACCAGCGGCTCCGCCGCCTCCTCGAGCGGGACCAGCCCGAAGCAGCCCTCGGGCAGCGGGGGCAGCGGGTCGCCCTCCGGCAGGCCGGAGTCCACGAAGCCCAGCCACTGCTGACGCACGCCCAGCGCCTCGGCGGCCTGGGCCATCTCCAGGCGACGCACGGCCCGGCGACCCTCGATCGACTCGAACTCGTGCCCCTCGGGCACCTCGAACGACGGGTTCAGGACGTCGCCCCGTTCGCCCCCGGTGCACGTCACGACGAGGACCTCCACCCCCTCTGCGGCATAGCGGGCCGTCGTCGCGGCCCCCTTGCTCGACTCGTCGTCAGGGTGCGCGTGCACCGCCATCAGACGGAGCGGCTCGCGCTCGGGTACGGACACTGGGTCCTCCTGTGGGGCAGGGACTGGGACTGAGTCTGAGAGTCTGAGCGTCCGGAGAGACAATCACTCTCATGGACCATGATGGTCCACGGACAATCTTGCTACGAACCACCGACACCCCCGATCCGAGCGAGCTGTGATGAGCGACCAAGACCCAGCCGTCCCCACCGGCGACTCGAACGAGCCGGCGCCGGACCTCGCCGCGCGCTACGGCCGCGGGAGGACCGGCACCCGGCGGCCCGCCGCGCGGACCGGCCAGGACGACCCGTGGGACGAGGCCGACGGCGTCCGCCCGCGGCCCAGGCTGTCGGTCGGCGCGCGGATCGCCGTGGTCCTGGCGCTGGCCGCCGGCGTCGCGATCGCCGCGTGGTTCACGATCGTCGACACCCAGCGCGACCCCGTCAGCTTCGTCGACGTCGGGTTCTCCGTGGCGAGCGCCGAGGAGGTCGAGGTGACGTTCGACGTCAGCATGCCGCCCGGGACCGAGGCCGTGTGCACCGTGACCGCCCTCGCCCGGAACTTCGCCGAGGTCGGCGCGGTCGACGTCGAGGTGGGCCCGGAGGAGACACGCACCACACGCCACGTGGTGACGATCGCCACGACGGAGCTCGCCACCACGGGCCTCGTCGACCACTGTGACCTGCGCTGAGAGTTCGTCCTCGGAAATAGATACACCGTCCGCTCAGAGCGGAACCGGGGAATGTCTTGGCATGTCTTTCCCGGCAATTGGTATTCTCGTCGTTTCACACGCTGTGTTGACCGGCTGACGCGCGTGCCCGATCCGCTCCGTCGGCCGGGACCTGCGCGCTGCCAAAACTGTGGCTCGAACGAGCAACGACGAAAGGAGAGCCCCCGTGGCCGACGCTTCTGTCACCTGGCTCACCCAGGAGGCGCACGACAAGCTCAAGGCTGAGCTGGAGCATCTCTCCGGCCCTTACCGGTCGGAGATCACCGAGCGCATCGCCGCTGCCCGTGACGAGGGCGACCTCAAGGAGAACGGCGGATATCACGCCGCACGCGAGGAGCAGGCGAAGAACGAGGCACGCATCCTCGAGCTCACCGAAAAGCTTCGTAACGTCCACGTCGGCACGCCGGCGGACGACGGCAAGGTCGAGCCGGGCATGGTCGTGACCGCTATCGTCGCCGGCGACGAGATGAACTTCCTCTTCGGGTCGCGCGAGATGGCCGGGTCCACGGACCTCGACGTCTACTCGCCGACGTCGCCCCTGGGCGCCGCCATCGACGGCAAGTCGATCGGCGCGAAGACGAGCTACCACGCTCCCAACGGGAACGACATCCCCGTGGAGATCACGGGGGCCAAGCCCTTCCAGGGCTGATCCCGGCAGCCCGACAGGCCCGCCCGACGTCCGCCCACCTCAGGTGGGTCGAACGTCAGGCGGGCCTGTCGGCGTCCGCCAGCTCCGCGAGCCGCCGGCTCAGGAGCCGGCGGTCCCCCTCCCGGTCCACCTGACCCAGCGCACGCTCGTACTGGACGGCGGCCTCGGCCGGCCGGCCGGCGCGCCGCAGCAGGTCGGCCCGCACCGCCGGGAGCAGGTGGTAGGCCGCCAGCTCGGGCGCGGACGCCACGGCGTCCAGCTCGGCCAGGCCCTCCTCGGGCCCGCGCAGCATCCCCACCGCGACCGCCCGGTTGAGCGCCACCACCGGCGAGCGCGTCATGTCCAGCAGGACGTCGTAGAGCGCGGTGATCTCGGCCCAGTCCGTCTCGTCGGCCGACGCCGCCCGCGCGTGCAGCGCCGCGATCGCCGCCTGCACCTGGTACGGCCCCGGACGCCGCGCCGCGAGCGCGTCGTCGAGCACCGCGAGCCCCTCGGTCGTCTCGTCCTGCCGCCACAGCGAGCGGTCCTGCTCCTCCAGCGTGCGCGGCACGGTGCCGGACTCCTCGCCGGACGCCGTGCCGGACCCGGCGACAGGTGACCGGACCGGCCCCAGCCGCGCCGCCCGCCGCGCGTGCTGGAGCAGCAGGAGGGCGAGCAGCCCGCGCGCCTCGGGCTCGTCGGGCAGGAGCCGGGCGACGAGCCGGGCCACCCGCACGGCGTCGTCCGCGAGGGCCCGGCGCGCGGCGGCGCCCGCGACGTCGTCCGCAGGCTCGGCCCACGCGTCGTAGCCCTCGGTGAACAGCACGTACAGCACCGCGAGCACCGCGGAGACGCGCTCGTGCAGCAGCTCGGGCGGCGGCACCCGGAACGCGATGCCCGTGCTGCGGATCTTGCGCTTGGTCCGGGTCAGGCGCTGCGCCATGGTGGCCTCGGACACCAGGAAGGCCCGCGCCACCTGCGCCGTCGTCATGCCGGTCAGGGAGCGCAGCGTGAGCGCCACGCGGCCCTCCAGCG
The DNA here is from genome assembly GCF_030209445.1 of Promicromonospora sp. MEB111. Classification (GTDB taxonomy): domain Bacteria; phylum Actinomycetota; class Actinomycetes; order Actinomycetales; family Cellulomonadaceae; genus Promicromonospora. The sequence continues at coordinate 396,463 of NZ_JARVSD010000014.1, read as the reverse complement.
GCAGCGCCGGGTGGCAGCACGTGAAGACCAGGCGCAGCAGGTCGCCGTCGGGCTCGTCCGGCCCGACGGCGTCCCACTCCGCGCCGTCCAGCGTGCTCACCGCCGCGTCACCCACCGGGTCGGGCTCCGCCGCGCCGTCGTCGGCCCCGGGCACCCCGCCGGCCCGGTAGGCGAGCCGGGCCGCGGTGGCGGTCTTCTCCCCCTCCACCTTGCGGCGCCGCAACCGGTCCAGCGCACGGTTGCGGGCCGTGGTGGTGAGCCAGGCGCCCGGCCGGTCCGGGACGCCGTCACGCTCCCACGTCCGCAGCGCCACCGCGAACGCCTCCTGCGCGCAGTCCTCCGCCAGGTCGAGGTCTCCCGTGCTGCGCGCGACGGCGGCGAGCACCCGGGCCCACTCGTCCCGGAAGGCGGCGGAGACGGCCTGCCCGACGTCGGTCACGCCCCGGCCGCGGCGCCGTCGTCGAGGCCCAGCGGCCAGAAGGGGCGCAGCTCGATCGCGCCGGTGTGCGCCATCGGGTGGGCGGCGGCGATCCGGATGGCCTCGTCGAGGTCGGGGGCGTCGAGCACGTCGAAGCCCGCGATGACCTCCTTGGTCTCGGAGAACGGGCCGTCGGTGACGATCACCTCGCCGGTGCGCACCTGGACGCCGACCGCGTCCGCGGGCGGGCGCAGCCGGTCACCGAGCACGGCCCGGCCGCTGCCGTAGGTGTCCCGCACCCAGTCCTCGATCTCGGGCACGTTCTCCGGGTCGGCCGGGGCGTCGGGGGTGGACAGGACGAGCATGAGGTAACGCATGGCGTGCTCCCTTCCGGGGTGGTCCCCGGTCACATGGTGGCGCGGCCGGACGGCCGCGTCACCCTGACGACGAACGGGAGCACGCCCGCGCGACACCCGGTCCCGCTCAGAACGCGGCGACCTCGTAGCCCTCGGACTCCAGCCGCTCCACGACGGCGGTCCGGTGCTCCTCGCCCTTGGTCTCGAGCTGCAGGTTGACCGACACCTCGGACACCGAGAGCGAGACGTCGGTGCGCGTGTGGTCCACGGCCACGATGTTGGCGCCGGCGGCGGCGATGGTCTCCACGAGCCGCGCGAGCGCACCGGGCTTGTCCATCAGCCGCACCTGCAGCTTCAGGTACCGCCCCGCGGCGACCAGGCCGTGCTGCACCACGCGGAGCAGCACGAGCGGGTCGATGTTGCCGCCCGACAGCACCGCGACCACCGGCCCCTGGAACACGCCCGGCCCGGCGGCCATGATCCCGGCGACCCCCGCCGCGCCCGCCGGCTCGACCATCAGCTTGGAGCGCTCCAGCACCGCGAGCAGGGCGCGCGAGAGCTGGTCCTCGGTGACCGTGCGGACCTCGACGCCCTCCTTCTGCACGATCCCGAACGGCACGTCGCCCGGCAGGCCCACGGCGATGCCGTCGGCCATGGTGGCGCCGAGCGTGCCCGCCATCGGCTTGCCCGCCTTCAGCGAGCCGGGGTAGGCCGCGGCCGACGCCGCCTGCACGCCCACGACCTTGACGTGCGGCGCGACCTCGGCGAGCACGGCCGCGATCCCGGCGACCAGCCCGCCGCCGCCCAGCGGCACGACGACGGTGGCGACGTCGGGCACCTGCTCCAGGATCTCCAGGGCGACGGTGCCCTGGCCGGCCACGACGTCCACGTGGTCGAACGGGTGGATGAGCACCCGCCCGGAGCGGGCTGCCTCGACGCGCGCGGCGGCGAGGGCCTCGTCCACGGAGGTGCCCACCATGCGCACCTCGGCCCCGTACCCGCGGGTCGCGGCGACCTTGGGCAGGGCCGCGTCCACGGGCATGTAGACGACGGTGTCGATGCCGAGCATGCCCGCGGCGAGCGCCACGCCCTGCGCGTGGTTGCCGGCGGAGGCCGCGACGACGCCGCGCTCGCGCTCCTCGGGCGACAGGCGGGCGAGCCGCACGTAGGCGCCGCGCACCTTGAACGAGCCGGCGCGCTGCAAGTTCTCGCACTTGAGCAGCACCTTCGTCCCGGCGATCGTGGAGAGCGCGCGGCTCTCGGTCACGGGCGTACGGGTGATGACGCCGTCGAGAAGCTCGGCGGCAGCCCGGGCGTCGTCGGCGGACACCGTGAGGTGACCGCCGTAGGACTCCAGGTCGAACGGATCCAGTGGCACAGCGCGCATGTTGCCCGACTGCGCCGCGAGATGCACGTTCAGGGCTTCGGATCACCCTCCGGCGCGGCGGGCTGATCGTCGGTGGACACGTCCTCGACGGCGTTCTCGGCCAGCACACCGGGGCTGCGGCGGAGCCGGAGCGGGATCGGCGGGGCGTCGGCGGCGCGCCATCGGATCGGTAGCGCGTCCTCGTCGCCGAGCTCGGGGAACTTGTCGTGCCCGTTGAGGTACAGGATCACGGTGTTGAGCACGGCCGCGAGCGGCACGGCGAACAGGGCGCCCACGATGCCCGCGGCGAACGAGCCGGCGGCCACCGCGAGGATCACCGCGACGGGGTGCAGCGAGACGGCCTGGCCCATGAGGAACGGCTGCAGCGCGTGCGACTCGATCTGCTGCACCAGCAGCACCACGCCGAGCATGATGAGCGCCGCGACCCAGCCGTTCGACACGAGCACGACGACGACGGCGATGGCGCCGGTGACGATGGCACCGACCACGGGCACGAACGACCCGACGAACACGAGGATCGCGATGGGCAGCGCCAGCGACGGGACGAAGAACACCGCGCCGATGCCGATGCCGAAGGCGTCCACGGCCGCGACCAGGATCTGCGTGCGGGTGTAGGCCGCCAGCGTGACGGCGCCACGCCGCCCCGCCTGGTTGACCCGCTCGCGGGCGGACATCGGGAGCAGCCCGACCATCCAGCCCCAGATGCCGCGCGGGTCGTGCAGGAAGAAGAAGGTGCAGAACAGCGCGATCAGCGCCCCGACCAGCACGCTGCCCGCCGTCGCGGCGGCGCCCAGGGCGCCGCTGACGATGGCGCTCTGCTGCGCCTCGAGCTGGTCGAGGATGTCCGTGCTGTAGCTCTCCAGCTCGTTCTCGAGCCCGAACGTCGCCGAGAGCTGCGACCACAGCTCGTTGAAGCCGCTGATGGCCTGCGTCCGCAGGTCGGCGAACCCGTTCGCGATCGACTGCCCGGCCAGGGTGATCAGACCGGCGACCACCAGGATCAGGCCGATCAGGGAGAGCCCCGCGGACAGCCCGCGCGGTACCCGCAGCCGCTCGTTCAGCAGCCGCCGCACCGGCGTGAGCATGATCGTCAGCAGCAGCGCGACCGCCACCGGGACCACGATCGTCTTGAGCAGCGCGAGCAGCCACAGGACCGCCGCGACGAACACGCCGATCAGGAGCATGCGCCACGACCAGGAGGCGGCGGCCCGGATGGCGGGCGGGACGGCGCCCGACTCGTCGGTGCGGGGCGGCGCTGTGGTCTGGCTCGACGTCACGCTTGTCTCCTCGGTCTGCGGCACGGACAACACCCTAGGGGAGCACACCGACACCCGGCCGGCACGCCCACGCGCCGCACGGAAGGTGCACCGGGCGCACACGGATCCGACAGATGTCGGAGGCAACGCCCGACACCTGACCGATGACGCCGCGCGCGGGCGCTCGTAGCCTCGCGGCACGGCCCGGTCCGGGTCGTGCCACGGACGATCGGGAGGGCGACCCGCATGAGGCTCCGACGAGGCACACGACCGGCATCGACCATCACGACCAGCGGCGGGACCAGCGGCAGAGTCGTCCGGCGCACGGCGGCCGTCGCGGCCGCCGCCGCGCTCGCCGTCCCGCTCACCCTGCCCCTGGCGGGGGCGACGTCGACCGCGGAGGCGACCGGACCGGCGTCGGGCAGCCCGGTCGCGGCGCCGGACCCGCAGGACTGGACCGACCAGGCCGAGATGACCTGGGAGGACTACACGCCGGTGCGGCCCGCGGAGTGGGACTCGGCGGAGACCTCGTCGGGCAGCGACGTGCAGTACCGGACAGCGGTGATCCTGCTGGAGTTCGAGGACCAGCCGTTCCTCATCACGCAGGACCCGCAGTCGCACCCGTTCGGCAACCCGGCCAGCGGGTTCCAGCCGGTGGCACCCGAGGACGTGAACCAGTGGTTCTACGACTACTACGCCACCCCGAACGAGTACAACGGCGGCCAGACCCTGCACGGGTACTGGATGGAGGACAGCCACGGCCGGATCGGCGTCGACGTCGAGGTGTTCGGGCCGTACGAGCTGCCGGGCAAGCTGCACGAGTACGGCTACGACGCGTCGTTCAACGCGCCCGTCGAGGAGTTCTGCCCGCAGGGCGACGAGTGCGGCAAGAACATCCGGCAGGCCGGCTTCGCGGCCTGGCACGAGGACCTCGGCGGCTGCGCGGAGCAGCTCTGCGGCTTCGACAACGCCTTCTGGGTGACGGCGGGGCACGACGAGACCTCCACGTGGGAGGAGTTCGGGCAGATGATGTTCGAGTCACCCGAGGACGTGCCGGACGCGCTCGGCCCGCCGCGCGGCCCGGACGGCGAGGCGCCCCTGAACCAGAACGGCGACCCGATGCCGAACTGGGCGCACACCCGGTACGTGGGGTGGACGTCCTGGCAGTCGGCGGCCAACCACTGGCCCAACGCGAGCGGCGGCACCTCCACGCAGGCGGAGAGCTCCGGCCTCAGCGTGTTCGCGCACGAGTTCAGCCACCTGCGCAGCCTGCCGGACAACTACAACAACCCGTTCGCCGACAACACCCGGGCCTACACCGGCTACTGGGAGATGATGAGCCGCGGCTCCTTCAACGGTCCGGGCGGCACCCACAACCGGTGGCAGATCCCGAACGCGGGCGGCTCCGCCCTCGGACCGCACCACATGCTCCACTTCAAGCAGGACCTCGGCGTGCTCACCGAGGAGGACCAGGTGCTGCTGACCCGGTCGGGGCTCGCGGAGCAGGGCGTGGCGGTCGCCACGCTGCAGGCCCGCTCCGCGGTGCCGGCCTCGCAGGGCGGCGACGGCACGGTGGGCCTGGAGGTCGCGCTCGACGGCGGGTACACCGCCGGCCAGTGCGCCGTGGACGTGCCGGAGGACACCGACTTCTGGTGCCCGGACGGCACGGCCTGGACCGACTACACGATGGAGGTCGTGGACCGGGTGGGCAACGACTCGTTCACCGCCGGCCACGGCGTCCTGCTGGCCCAGAACCAGCCCCGGGGCACCCCGCGCGAGTGGGTCGTCGACGCCAACCCCGCGGACATCGGCCGCATCGACTACTACCGGCCGGACGGCACGCCCGTCCCCGTGGTGCGCGGCGACCCCCGCCAGCTCGACGACGCGACGTTCCACGCGGGCACCGACTCGGGCAGCTCCTTCGAGTACGTGGACGAGCCGAACGACCTGCACGTGTATGTGCTGGACGCCGCCCGCGACGCCTCCGGCACGCTCACCTACGACGTCGCCGTGCGCAACCGCCAGGCCTCGGGCACGTTCGAGCGCGGGGCGCGGCTCGGCCGCGCGGAGCAGCACCCCGTGGGCGCCGGCACCACCCTGGTGAACGTGCCGCTGCGCAACACGGGCGAGGCCGGCGAGGGCGTGCACGGCTCCGACGTGTACCGGATCTCCGCGTCCGTGCGGGGCCGGGGCTGGGACGTGGCGCTGCCCTACGAGGTGACGGCGGTCGAGGCGGGCGGCACGCTGCCCGTGTCGGCCTGGGCGACGGCGTCGGACGGCGCCGCGCGGTCCGCGACCCTGACCCTCACCGTCACCAGCGAGTCCGACCCGGCCGTGTCGAGCACGGTCCGCGTGCCGCTGCGTGCGAAGGCGCCCACCCTGCGCTCCCTGTCCGACCTGGTGGACGACTACCGGGAGCGCGGTGTGCTCACCCGCGAGGAGGCCCGGGGGCTGACGGCGCTGCTCCGCGTCGCGGCCCACGCGCACGGCGGCGCGGCGGACGCGGCGCTGGCCCGGTTCGTGCAGGACGCCGCGGGCCTGGCCGACGTCGGGCAGCGCAACCTCGCCGCCGCCGCGCTGGCCGCGGCGGCCGGCGACCTGCGGGAGGCCGGGTGAGCTCGCGGGGCGGGCGTGGTCCCTGGCGGGGCGGGCGCGGCCAGGTCGGGCGGTGGCCGGCGGTCGTCGTCGGGGCCTGCCTGCTCGGGGTGGTGGCCGGGTGCTCAGGTGGGGCCGCGGGCGCCGGGGAGACGCAGGCCGTGCGCCTCGTGGTGCCTGACGCGAACATCCGCGAGCCCGCCGACCCGTGCTCGGGTGCGCGGGCCTTCCGGTACGCGCACCCGGAGGCGCCGTACGAGCTGGTGGCCGACGGCGACGTGCTCGCCGCCGGCGCGCTGCCCGAGGGCCGGGCCGAGAAGGCCTTCTCGATCGACCTCGGTACCGAGCGGCAGCCCACCGTGTGCGTCATGTCGATCGATGTCCCGGCCTCGGTCGACCTGGCGGGTGCCGAGCTGACGATCGACGGCCACGGCCCGGTGCCCGTCGAGCCCAACCCCGCCCTCGACGACGCGCCCGAGGCGGTGCTGCGGTGAGGCGCACCCTCGCGGCGCTGCTCGCGGCCGGGCTGGCGATCGGCGCCCTCGCCGGCTGCGCCGGGACCCCGCGGGGGCAGCTGCCGGGGCCGGTCCCCTCGGGCGTGGAGTTCCGCGCCGCGCCCGACGGCGCGCCTCCGGCGCCCCCGCTCACCCTGGAGCTGACCGACGGCACCACGCTGGACCTGGCCGGGCAGTGGGCGGAACGGCCCGTCGTGCTCGTGTTCTTCGAGAGCTGGTGCACCCGCTGCGCGGGGCAGCAGGGCCCGATCAACGACGTGGTCGACGAGTACGAGGACCGCGTGCTGTTCCTCGGCGTCGCGAACCTCTCCGACCCCGACGACGTCGCGGCCTACGTCGAGGAGAACGACATCACCTATCCCGTGGCGGTGGACCCGACCGGCGACGCGTGGCTCATGTACGCCGTCGCCGAGGCGCCGCTCGTGGCCCTGGTCGGCAAGGACGGCAGCCTCCTGCGCGGCTGGCCGGAGGGGGTCACGGGCCGTGAGCTGGGCGCCACCATCGCTGACCTGGCGGTGGGCTGACCTGGCCGGGCGCTGACCCGGCCGGGCGCTGACCCGGCCGAGACCGGCCGGAGGCCGGGCCGGTCACGCGCCCGGCGCGGCCGCCTGGTCGGGAAGCCGTCCCGCCGCCCGGGCGACCCTGAGCGCCAGGTGGAGCGCGAGCCGCTCGGTGCCGTCCTTGAGGTCGGTGCCGGCGAGCAGCTCGACCCGTTGGAGCCGGTAGTACAGCGAGGTGCGGTGCAGGTGCAGCGCCTCCGCCGTCGCCCGCGCGCTGCCCGCGAGCTCCAGGTACGTCTCCAGCGTGCGGAGCAGGAGGGCCGCCTCCGGCAGGCCGAGCAGGGCCTCCAGTCCCGGGTGCACGCAGACGCCGTCGGCCGCCAGCCGCGCGGCCACCGCGTCGAGCGCACCTGCCGCCGTCGTGCTCCGGGCGGCGGGAGGAGCGGGGCGAGCGGCGCCGGACGGCGCTCCGGGGGCGGTGGGGACGAAGGTGACCAGCACGTCCCCCGACTCGAGCCGCAGTACGACCTCGCTGTCCACGGCCCTCCCCGGTCTCGGCGCTGCCAGGAACCGCCGCTGCCGGAAACTCTAGTGAAGCCGCTCAGCGGATCTCAAGGACGCTTTCAGGGCAGCTCCCGGGCAGATCGCGGCCGCGCTCAGTCCTCCAGCTTTCGCTTCTGCGGGTAGACCGTCTCGCCCCGCTCGAGCATGCCCACGAACTTGGCGATGTTCCGCTCCCGGGTCTCCGCCCTCTTGACGCCGGTGATGCGCAGGAGGATCGCGAACCGGTTCTGCGCCGTGAGGATCCCGAACATCGCCGTCGCCCGCGGGCTGGCCGCGAGCGCCTCGGCCAGGTCGGGCGGCACCTCGATGCTCTTGCTGCCCTCGTACGCGACGTCCCAGCGGCCGTCGGCCTTGGCCTTGTCGACCTCCTGCCGGCCGCGGGGCCGCATGCGCCCCTCGGTGGTCAGGCGGTCCACGATGCGCACGTTCCGCGCGGACCAGCGGCTGCGCGACCGGCGCGGGCAGAACCGCTGCAGCGACGTCGTGTCGTCCCGGCTGCGTCCCTGCGCGTCGATCCAGCCGCTGCACAGCGCCTCGTCCAACGCCAGGTCGTAGGTCAGGTTCGTCGGGGCGTCCTTGCCCTTCCGCGCGAGGATCAGCCAGACGCCGTCGGACGTCTCCTCGTTCTCGTCGAGCCAGGCGCGCCACGCCGCGACGTCGGTGAACAGGACCTCGGTGTCGGTGTCGGCCATGGACAGGACGGTACGCCGGACCACTGACATCGCCACTGACACCTGCGGTGACGGCGGCACCGACGATGACGCTGACACGGTCACTGACACGGGCGGGCCGCCGAGACTACGGTGGCGGGATGACGACCTGGCGGATCGGCACGACTGCGGGCGACCCCGCGCGGGTCGCGACGATCCTCCCGGGCAGCGGGTACACCGCGCAGGGCCCGCTGCTCTGGTACGCCGCCAAGGCGCTGCGCGCGGCCGGCTGGACCGTCCGTACGTTCGCCTGGGACGAGCTCTCCCCGGACTGGACGGAGGCCCGCCGGACCTACGGGGAGGCGCTCCGGAGCGCGTCGGTGCCCGACGGCTGCCGCCACCTCGTGGTCGCCAAGTCGCTCGGCTCGTTCGCCCTGCCGGTCGCGGTGGACCTCGGCCTCCCGGGGGCCTGGCTGACGCCTGTGCTCACCGGGAACGCCTCAGGGCCGGTCCGCGCCGCGCTCGCCGCCGGGACGGCGCCGGCGCTGCTGGTGGGCGGCACGGCGGACCCGCTGTGGGACGGCGGCGTGGCGACCGCCCCGGACACGGAGGTGCTGGAGGTCGACGGCGCGGACCACTCGCTCGAGGTGGGTGACTGGCGCCGGTCGCACGAGGTCCTCGCCCGCGTCACCGGGGCGGTGGAGCGCCTGGCGACTCAGCTCTGAGCCGCCCGCCCGTCCCGCGGGCCGAACGCCCGCAGCGCGTCGACGTCGCTGTTGGCCGACGTCACGTACTGCAGCGCCCACTCCTCCGCCGCGGGGTAGGCGCTCCCGGCGGCGACCGCGGCGACGGCAGCCTCGACGTCGACCGGGGTGTGCCGCAGCTCGACCTGGCCGTCGCGCAGGAGGGCCCACGACCCGCCGGCGCGGCCGTAGGGCATGCCGACGCTGCCGGGGTTGACGCACAGGCGCCGGTCGACGAGCCGGACGAACGGCATGTGGGTGTGCCCCATGACCACCGTGGTCACGTCGGGGTCGAGGCCGCCGAGCACGTCCGCCCAGCGCTCCAGCGAGGAGTCGACGAGCACCACCTCCTCGTCGTCGCGCGGGGTGCCGTGGCAGAACACGACGCGACCGAACCCCCGCACCGTCAGCTCGACGGGGTGCGGCAGGCCGGCGAGCAGCGCGACGTCGTCGGGCCGCAGCCGGGACGCGGCCCAGGGCGCGACCGGGTCCGGGATGTCGGTGGTGCCGCCGCGGGCGAGCGCCACGAGCTCACGGTCCGCGTTCCCGCGGACCAGCACGGCCCGCTCCCCCAGGGCCCTGAGGCGGTCCAGGACCTCGACGGGCTGTGGCCCGGCGGCGTGGTCGCCGGTGACGACCACGCGGTCGGCGGCCGCCACGTCGGGTTCCGCGAGCACCGCCTCCAGGACGGGGAGCACCCCGTGGACGTCCGACAGGACCGCTACCGTGGAGACCTCGCTGCTCATGTGCCGACGATGGCCTGCGCGGGCTCGTGGTGCCACCGGATCTGCCGACGGCAGAAGGATTCGGCCGGAACACCGCTGCTCCCGTGCGTGTTGTGATGGACAAACGTGCCACCGCACGAATCAGACCCAAAGGATGTGTGTTCGATGACCTTCCTGAACTCCCTCTTCGGCCCCGGCTCCGGTTCGAGCAAGACCACCATGGTGGCCCCCGAGGACGCCCTGCCCGGGCGCTCCGCACCGCTGCTCCAGGCCCCGCGCCCGCACTCCGTGCTGGGCTCGTCGATCACGGGGCCGTGGGAGCCGGGTACGCGGGTGCTCTACCTGGCGATGGGCTGTTTCTGGGGCGCCGAGGAGATCTACTGGCAGGTCCCCGGCGTCGTGAGCACCGCCGTCGGCTACATGGGCGGGACCACGCCCAACCCGACGTACGAGGAGGTCTGCACCGCGCGGACCGGCCACACGGAGACCGCGCTGGTGGCGTACGACCCGACCAAGGTCAGCGAGGCCGAGCTGCTCAAGATCTTCTGGGAGCGGCACGACCCGACGCAGGGCTTCCGCCAGGGCAACGACGTGGGCACGCAGTACCGCTCGGGCATCTACTGGACCACGCCGGAGCAGGCCGAGGCCGCGCAGGAGACGGCCAAGCGGTACGCCGAGGTGCTCAGCGCCAAGGGGTACGACGCCATCACCACGGAGATCGCCCCCGCGGCCGAGGCCGGGCCGTTCTACTACGCCGAGGACTACCACCAGCAGTACCTGTCGGACGCGAAGAACCCGAACGGCTACCGCTGCCACGCGACCACGGGCGTCCCGTTCCCGGACGCCGCCTGACCGCCCGTGCGGATGACCGCCTGACCGCCTGAACCCGGTGCCCCGCCGCCCGCGGCGACGGGGCGCTGTCCGTGGGGCACCACCGGTGGGGCGCTGTCAGTGGGTACCCGTAGGGTCGACCGCATGATCCGGATGCCCGCCACAGAGCTCACCGTCAAGGGTGAGGACTGGTACGCCCGCGACCTGTCGGGCGAGGACCACATGGCCACGCTGTTCGCCGACGTGGACCTGACGGAGGCCACCGGGACGGGCGCCACGTTCGACTCGTGCGTGTTCCGGGGCGTGCGCTTCAACAGCGCGCACCTCACCGAGCTCGCGTTCACGTCGTGCGTCTTCGACGCGTGCGTCTTCTTCGACACCACGCTGGAGCGCTGCAAGCTCGTGGGCTCGCAGTTCAACAACTGCCGGTTCGACCTGCTCAAGGTCGAGGGCGGCAACTGGTCCTTCACCAACCTGCACCGCGCCGCCCTGGCCGGTGCGCAGCTCGACGGCGTCCGCCTGCGCGAGGCCGACCTGTCGGGCATCAAGGCGGCCGGGGCGGTCCTGGTCGGCTGCGACCTGTCGGGCGCGGACCTTGCCGAGGCCGACCTCACCAACGCCGACCTGCGGGGCAGCGACCTGTCGTCGCTCGACCCCCTCGGCGCGAACCTGACCGGCGCCGTGGTGGGCGAGGCCCAGGCGATCCTGCTGGCGGAGCGGCTCGGCCTGGTGGTCCGGCCCGACTGAACGCCGTGCCGAGGGCGTGCGAACCGACCGGTGATATCGGTTCGATCCGCGGCGACGCGCACCCTATGCTCGGGTCCGCTCGCACACGCACTGAGCGCACGCTCTGGGAGGACGAGGATCGATGAAGATCAGCCGCGACCTGACCGAATGGACCCTGACCGCGACGGGCGGCCCCGTCCCGGCGGACCTCGCCGGGGTCCCCGTCCCGGCGACGGTCCCGGGCACGAGCCACACCGCCCTGCTGGAGCAGGGGCTCATCCCCGACCCGTACCTCGGCACCAACGAGACCTCGCTCGCCTGGATGCAGCGCGCCACCTGGCGGTACGCGACCGTCCTGGACGAGCCGCCCGCCGCGGACGACGAGCGGGTCGACCTGCTCTTCGAGGGCATCGACACGGTGGCCGGCGTGGCCGTCGACACGGACGTCGAGCACGCCGCCGTCGGCCAGGGCCGTACGGAGCTGGGCCGCACCGCGAACATGCACCGCTCCTACCGGTACGACGTGCGCGGGCTCGTCGGCACGCCGGCCAACCTGGTGGTCGACCTCGACTCAGCGCTCGAGACGGCAGAGGCCGAGGTGGAGCGCCTCGGCGCGCGACCCTCGGCCAACACCCATCCGTTCAACATGGTGCGCAAGATGGCCTGCTCCTTCGGCTGGGACTGGGGCCCGGACCTGCAGACGGCCGGCCTGTGGAAGCCCGTGCGGGTCGAGCGCTGGCGCGTGGCCCGGATCGCGCGCGTGACGCCGCTGGCCACCGTGGCCGACGACGGCAGCGGGCTGGTCGACGTGCATGTCGAGATCGAGACGTCCGGCCTGGCCGACACCCCGCAGCTGACCGTCGACGTGTCCGTCGGGGACCGCGGGACGACCACCGGCATCCCGGCGGGCTGGTCCGGCGGCGTCCTGGACGTCCGCGTGGAGGCGGGCGACGTCGACCTGTGGTGGCCCGCCGGCCACGGCGACCAGCCGCTGTACCCGATCGAGGTGGCCGTCTACGCGGGCGACGGCGAGGACCGCTCCAACCCGCTGGACACGTGGTCGGGCCGGGTCGCGTTCCGCACCGTCGAGGTGGACCGCGAGCGCGACGAGCACGGCACGGGCTTCACGTTCCTGATCAACGGCAAGCGGATCTTCGCGCGCGGGGCCAACTGGATCCCCGACGACCACCTGCTGACGCGCATCACGCGCGAGCGCCTGGAGCAGCGCGTCGACCAGGCGCTCGGCGCGAACCTCAACCTGCTGCGGGTGTGGGGCGGCGGCATCTACGAGTCGGACGACTTCTACGACGTCTGCGACGAGAAGGGCGTCATGGTCTGGCAGGACATCCTGCTGGCCTGCGCCGCCTACCCCGAGGAGGACCCGCACTGGGGCGAGTTCGAGGCCGAGCTGCGGGAGAACGCCGCCCGGCTGGCGCCGCACCCGTCGCTGGTGCTGTGGAACGGCGGCAACGAGAACATCTGGGGCCACGAGGACTGGGGCTGGAAGGAGCGGCTGGGCGACCTGACCTGGGGCGCCCGCTACTACTACGAGCTCTTCCCGAAGGTGCTGGCCGAGGTCGACCCGACCCGCCCCTACTCGGACGGCTCGCCCTACTCCCCCGGCCTCACGCCCGAGCAGGTGCACCCCAACGACCCGGACCATGGCACGCACCACCAGTGGGACGTGTGGAACCGCGTGGACTACACCCACTACCGCGACGACGTACCGCGGTTCGCGTCGGAGTTCGGCTTCCAGGGCCCTGCCACCTGGGCGACCCTCCAGCGGGCGATCCTTCCTGACAGCGCTGCCGTTCCGGAGGGCTTCAAGGAGTCCGAGGCCTTCCTGCTGCACCAGAAGGCGATCGACGGCAACGGCAAGCTCGACCGCGGCCTGGCCCCGCACCTGGACGTCCCCGACGACTTCGTCGACTGGCACTGGGCCACGCAGCTCAACCAGGCGCGTGCGGTGCGGTACGCCGTGGAGCACTACCGGTCGTGGTGGCCGCGCACCGCGGGCGCGATCGTGTGGCAGCTCAACGACTGCTGGCCCGTGACCTCCTGGGCGGCCGTGGACGGCGACGGCCGGCGCAAGCCGCTCTGGTACGCGCTGCGGCAGGCGTTCGCCGACCGTGTGGTCACGGTGCAGCCCCGCGGGGACGAGCTGGTCGCGGCGCTGGTCAACGACACCGACGAGCCGTGGGCCGGACAGGTGGCGGCGGCCCGGACCACGCTGGGCGGCGAGGCGCTGGCGACGTCGGACCGCGAGGTGGTGGTGCCGCCGCGCTCGGTGTCCCTGGTCCCCCTGGCGGGCGACCTGGTCGCCGTGGCCGACGCCGCGCACGAGGTGCTGGTCGTGACCCTCGGCGCGGAGCGCGGGCTGCACCGCTGGGCCGAGGGCAAGGACCTGGCCCTCGACCCCGCACCTCTGGAGACCGCGGTGACGGCCCAGGACGGCGGCTACCGCGTCGAGGTGACGGCGACGTCGCTGGCGCTGGGCGTGTCCGTGCTGGCCGACCGGCTCGACCCGGACGCCGAGGTGGACGAGCAGGTGGTCGACCTCCCGGAGGGTGCGACGGCCGTGTTCCACGTCACGACGAGCCGCGACCTCGATCCGGCGGCACTGGTCTCCCGGCCGGTGCTCCGCACCGAGAACGACCTCGTGGCGCGCTAGGCACGTCATCCGCGGCACATCACCCGTACGAGCAGGACGAAACCCGATCCCATGTCAGTGACCGCGCGTACGGTGTGGTTCAGGGGGCGAGAGGACAGCACGATGCACAGGTTCGACGAGGTCTCCAGCTGGTCGGTGCTGCGCCGCGACGGTGTCGCCGTGGTCGTGGCCCACCCCGAGCGCGGGCTGCCGCTCGTGCTCCACTGGGGGCCCGACCTGGGCGACCTGTCACCCGCCGACCTGCAGGGGCTCGACTCGGCGACCAGCCGGCAGACCGCGCCCGGCACGCTCGACGCCGCGTGGCGGCCCTCCCTGCTGCCGCAGGAGTCGGACGGCTGGGCGGGCCGCCCCGGTCTGCTCGTGGCGGCGGGCGGCGTCTCGCTGTTCCCGCGCTGGACCGTCACCGAGGCGGAGCGGGACACCGCGGACCTGCTGGTCACGGCACACGACCCGGACCTGGGGCTGACGCTGCGGTCGCACCTGGAGATCGGCTCGGGCGGGCTGGTCCTGCTGTGGCACGAGCTGACGAACGAGGGACACGACCCCGTGGACGTGCACTGGCTGGAGGCCACGCTGCCCGTGCCGCGGTCCGCGGACCACCTGACCCAGTTCACCGGCCGCTGGTCCCGCGAGAAGTCGCCCGTCACCACGCCGATGCCGGGCGGCAGCACGGCCCGGCAGACCCGCCGGGGCCGGTCGGGTCACGACGCGCCCTGGGTGACGGTGGCGTCGTCGGGCACCCCGCGCCACCGCATCGGCGAGGCATGGGCCACCCACCTGGGGTGGAGCGCCGACGTGACGCACCGCGTGGACCACCTCACCGAGCACGCCACGCTGCTCGGGGCGGGCGAGCTCGTGCGCCCGGGCGAGGTCCGGCTGGCGCCCGGCGAGGCGTACCGCACGCCGGTCGCGTACTTCGCCTGGTCACCGCGGGGCCTGGACGGCGTCCAGGACCGGTTCCACACGTGGATGCGGGCGCGTCCGCAGCACGTGACGAGCCCACGGCCGCTGGTGCTGAACACCTGGGAGGCCGTGTACTTCGACCACTCCCCGGCCAAGCTGGAGCGGCTCGCGCGGCGCGCCGCCGCGGTGGGCGTGGAGCGCTTCGTGCTCGACGACGGCTGGTTCCACTCCCGGCGCGACGACACCACCGGGCTGGGCGACTGGGTGGTCGACCACGACGTCTGGCCCGACGGCCTGGGCCCGCTCGCGGGCCTGGTCCACGAGCTGGGCATGGAGTTCGGGCTGTGGTTCGAGCCCGAGATGGTCAACCTCGACTCCGACCTGGCGCGCGCCCACCCGGAGTGGATCCTCTCGAACACGGCGGCCGTCCCGTCGCCGGACGGGCTGTCGTTCCGCACGCAGTACGTGCTGGACCTCGCCGTCCCCGAGGCCTGGGAGCACGTGCGCGGCCAGATCTCGGCCCTGGTCACGGAGCTGGGCATCGACTTCATCAAGTGGGACCACAACCGCGACCTCACGGAGCCCGTCCACGTCGGGGCCGACGGCGTGGGGCGGCCGGGCACCCACGTGCAGACCCTCGCCGCGTACGCGCTGATCGCGCGGCTCAAGGCGGACCACCCGGGGCTGGAGATCGAGTCGTGCTCCTCGGGCGGCGCGCGCACCGACCTGGGGATCCTGGAGATCACCGACCGCGTGTGGGCCTCCGACTCCAACGACCCGGTGGAGCGCCAGGACATCCAGCGGTGGACGTCGCTCGTGCTGCCGCCCGAGCTGATCGGCGCGCACGTCGGGCCGTCGCCGGCGCACTCGTCGGGACGCACCACCGACCTCTCGTACCGGGTGGCCACCGCGCTCCAGGGCCACGCCGGGTTCGAGTGGGACCTGCTGGCCTGCACGGACGACGAGCTGATCGCGGTCACGGCGTACGCGGCGCTCTACAAGGAGCTCCGCTCGCTCGTGCACACCGGAACGGTCGTGCACGGCGACACGGTGGACCCCGCGCTGCGGGTCACGGGCTTCGTCTCCCCCGACCGGGCGGCGGGCGTGTGGACGGTGGCGACCGTGGCGTCGCTCCAGGACGCGCTGACCGAGCGGGTGCGGCTCGACGGGCTCGACCCGGACCGGCGCTACAGCGTGCGGGTGCGCGACGAGGTGGGGTCCGCCAAGTGGATGGGCGGCATCACGCCCGGCTGGCTCGGCAAGGAGGCGATGGACGTGCCCGGCTCCGTGCTGACCGAGGTCGGGCTGCAGCTCCCCACGCTGTGGCCGATGCAGGCGCTGATCATCCAGGTGACGGCGGTCGGCTGACGCGAGACAGGGCGGGTCGGGACCGGTGCTCCGGTCCCGACCCGCCCTGCTGCCGTAGGGGTGTACGGACTGCTCAGCTGCCGAGCGCGCCCCTGCGCCGCAGCACGAGCAGGGTCACGCCACCGCCGACGAGCGCGAGCGCGATCAGCGTGAAGCCGACGACGGTGCTGGCACCGGTCGCGGCGAGCACGTCGGGCTCCTCGGCGGAGGGGGACGTCGTGGCGTCGGCACCCGCAGCGGGGGCCGACTCCTCGGCCGGCGCGTTGCCCTCCTCGGGCTCCCCGGCCTCGGGCTCCTCGACGGCGGGCGTCGACGGCTCGGCGCCGGTGTCCTCGGTGGGCTCCTCGCCCGGCACCGTCGGCTCCTCGCCCGGCAGGCTCGGCTCCGGCGTCGGCTCGGCCTTGACCGTGATCAGCGTGTAGTGGCTGATCGCCTTGCCGGACGAGTGCGAGATCGTCACCTCGGCCGCGGGCGGGTCGACGACCACGTCCTCCGGACCCAGGCCCTGGTTGGCCGAGCCGGCCTTCACGCAGTACCCGGTGATGAGGTAGCCGTCGGGCGCGGTGACGACCAGGGTGGTGTGCTCACCGCTGACGTCCACCTTGCCGCCCTTCGGGCAGGTGGCCGAGCCGGTGGTCGCGACAGGAGCGCCGGCGACGGGCGCGGCGAACGCGGCGGTCGAGGGGACCAGAAGTCCCGCGACGAGGAGCGCGGATGCTCCCAGGACAGTCATCTTGCGCACTGCGCGCTCCTTCGAGACGGGGATCGGACGGGTGCCCGACGCAGGGCACGTTCCCCGGAGCGTAGCGACAATGGTGCAGATCGCCAATATCCGTTTATCTCAGTAAAATACCTTACAAGGACTTTTCTTACGCCCTACCGGCCTTTGCCTTTTTTCTTTCCTTGCGGCGCGGAGCGCCCACCCTTGCCGCGCTGGACGCCCCCGCGACCTCCGGCAGCGGCCGCACCCCGCCCCGCACCAGACCTCTTCTTGGCCCCGGACACGCTCTTCGAAGAATTCTTCACCCCGGTCCGCGCGGATTTCGCTGTCGGCGCATCGGCAGACGCCCCGTCCTGTCCCTTGCGCGACGACGGTCCGCCACGGCCGCGCGAGCTGTTGACCGTGCGCCCCCGGACGATCCCGATGAGCTCCTCGACGAGGTCCGTGGTGCGGTCGACCGGCCAGACCAGGCCCACCGGCGCCGTCGGGCCGTCGGAGAGCGGGCGGTAGGTCACGTCCTTGCGGCGGTGCAGCCGCGCCAGCGACATCGGCAGCACCGCCACCCCGACGTTCGCGGCGACGGTCGCGACGACGTCGGCGGTGGTCGGGACCCGCTCCAGCGGGTTGCCGTCCGGATCCGCCGGCACCGTGCCCGGGACGGGGCGGCCGCCGGTGAACAGGACGTCGTCGCCGGGCACCCAGACGGGGTCCTGCACGAGGTCCGTGGCGGACACCGTCTCGTCGTCGGCGAGGGCGGCGAGCAGATGGTCCCGGGAGAAGAGGACCACCGACGTCTCCTCGTAGAGCGGGATCGCGGAGAAGACGTCCTTGTCGACCGGGAGGCGGCCGATCGCGGCGTCCACGTCGCCCGTCTCCAGCGCGGCCACGACCGCGGCGGCCTCGACCTGGACCAGCTCCAGGCGCACGTCGGGCAGCCGCTCGTGCCACACGCTCGCCCACTTGCCCGGCGTCGCGCCCGGCACGTAGGCGAGGCGGAAGCGGGGCTGGTCGGCGTCGGCGGGGTCGGCGTCGGCGGTCGCGTCGGGGGTCTCGTCAGGGACCTCCCCGGGAGGGACGGATCCGACGTCGGGCACGGGCTGGTTCACGCCCCCAGGCTACGGGGCCGGGGTCGATCCGGCGGTGGCGTTGCGGGCCGTGCACGAGCACCCGGGGCGAGCGGCGGGACGAGCAGCCGCGACGAGCGGCGAGGATCACGCCCGCCATGGAGAGCGCGGGGGGCGCACGCCGATACCCTGGGAACATGAGTTCCTCCTTCGCCTCGCAGCGGTTCAAGCCGTCCAACGCCGCCAAGCGACTCGGCGTCTACCTGCCTGCCACGCCGCAGGAGTTCCAGGACACCCCGATCTCGCGCGCGGAGCTCGAGGAGCTGGAGACCAACCCGCCCGAGTGGCTGGCGGAGCTGCGCCGTAACGGCCCGCACCCGCGGCCGGTCGTGGCCGGCCGCCTCGGCATCTCGATCGCGGGCCTGGCCCGCGGCGGCATCACCGACCCGCTGACCACCGAGCAGATCGACGAGCTGCGCGACAACCCGCCGGAGTGGCTGGCCCAGGAGCGCCAGACCGCCGCCCAGGTGCGGGCCGAGGAGGAGCGCGTCGAGGAGGCCCGCAAGGCGGCCGAGAAGAAGGCCCGCTCCGCCCGGTGAACCCCGAGGTGGAGGCCGTCCTCGCGCGGCTGCAGCCGTATCCCGAGGACGGGTCGCGGGCCGACGGCCCGGTCGCGGCCGACGCGACCGACCGGCTCCTGCTCGACGAGGCCGCCGCGCTCGTCCAGGAGCACCCCGACGGCGTGGTGGTGCTCGGCGACCGGTTCGGGGCGCTGACCCTGGGCGCGCTGGCGAGCGGCGCCCACCAGGTCCGCACCCAGATGGACGCGGTCACGGCCGAGGCGGCCCTGTCCGCCAACTCCAGGCGGGTGAGCAAGGTCCTGTGGGACGGGCGTGCCCGGACCGCCGCGAGCGCCCCCGCTCCGCACGAACCCGCCGGGCTGGGGTTCACCCAGTACGACCGGCTCGAACCCCGGCTCTTCGAGGGCGCCCGCCTCGTGCTGCTCCGGCTCCCGACGTCGCTCGCGGAGCTGACCGAGATCGCCGAGCACGTGGCCCGGTACGCCGACCCCGCCGTCACGCTGCTCGCGGGCGGCCGGGTCAAGCACATGACGCACGCGATGAACGACGTGCTCGGCGCGTCGTTCGCGCAGGTCGGCGCATCGCTCGCCCGGCAGAAGTCGCGGCTGCTGATCGCCCGGGGGCCGCGGGCCGACGTCGGGCCGCTCACCTACCCCGTCACGGCGCGGCTGACCGACCGGGAGATCCTGGACGCGATCGTCCCGCCCGGTACCGCCCCAGGAAGCGCAGACCCGGACGAGCCCGCGGGCCTCACCGTCGTCGCGCACGGCGCCGCGTTCGCCGGAGCCACCCTGGACCACGGCACACGCTTCCTCCTGGCCCAGGCGCACCGCTGGCCCCACCTGTCAGACCTCCAGGTCACCCCGGCGACCTCGACGTCGGACACGTCCGGCCCGTCCGACACCCCGATCCCCGGCATGGACGCCCACCCGGTCGCCGTCGACCTCGGGTGCGGCACCGGTATCCTCGCCGCCGTCCTCGGCCTCCGGTACCCCACCGCGCACGTGCTCGCGTCGGACCGGAGCCGGGCCGCCTGCGACTCGGCCGCCGCGACGCTCGCCGCGAACGGCGTCAGGGGCCGGGTCGTGCGGGACGACGCCGGGGCCCTGCTCCCGATCCCCGACGGCTCGGCCGACCTGGTGCTGCTCAACCCGCCCTTCCACGACCGCGCCGCGCTGAGCACCGACGCGGCGCACCGGATGTTCGCCACGGCGGGCCGCGTGCTGCGCGACGGCGGCGAGCTGTGGACCGTCTTCAACACGGGTCTGCACTACCGCCGCGCGCTGGAGCGCGCCGTCGGGCCCACCGAGCACGTGGCCCAGGACCGGCGGTTCAGCGTGACCCGGAGCGTGCGGAAACTACTTACCGACATGTCAGTGACCGGCGGTTAGCCTGGCTGGGCGCTCGCCCGGGCGCACCCGCACGGCAGCACGCCCGGCCTCGGCCGGCCTGCCCCGAGCACGAAGGAACTGTCGATGAGGACACTTCGCACCACCCTGCGCGGCGCCGCCGTCGCGGCGGTCGCAGCATCGCTCGCCGCGGGAGCCGCGGTCACGGCGCTACCTGCCGCCGCCGCGCCGACCGCCGTCGGCGAGGGCAGGACCATGGCAAAGGCCTCCGCGACGAAGCAGGCCGGACCGGCCGCACACAAGCCGGCCAGGCACAAGCCGACGAAGCCGAAGACGCCCAAGCCGAAGAAGGCTGCCGCCGACCCCGACTTCGGCCCCAACGTCACGTTCATCGACGAGACCTGGACCGCCGACCGGATCAACGCGTTCCTCGACACGGTGAACGACGAGGCGGAGTTCAGCCAGGACCGGCACCAGGTCTTCTTCGAGCCCGGCACCTACGGGAGCGCCGCGGGCCAGGACGACCCGGCCACGGCCACCGGCATCGTCAACGCCCACGTGGGCTACTACGAGTCGATCGCGGGCCTCGGCGGGCAGCCGGGCGACGTGCTGATCAACGGCGCCCTGCACGTCGAGCCCGTCGTCGGCTGCCCGAACAGCCCGTGGGCGTGCGGCGACCCCGGCTCCCTGACCCGGTTCTGGCGGTCCATGTCCAACCTGGCGTTCAACCCGATCCAGCGCCCCGTGGGCGACGACGCCGCGCTGCCGTACCCGGCAGGCGTGGCCGAGCCACACCAGATGCGCTGGGCCGTGTCGCAGGCGGCGCCCATGCGCCGCGTCGACATCCGCGGCAACCTGACGGTCTTCGGCCGCTACGGCGAGTTCGCCTCCGGCGGCTACCTGGCCAACTCCCGCGTGTCCGGCACGATCGCCACCGGCTCCCAGCAGCAGTGGTTCACCCGCAACACCGAGGTGGGCGGCTGGGACGGCGGCGTCTGGAACATGGTGTTCTCCGGGGTGCGGGGCGCCCCGGCCACCGACTTCGGACAGACGCTGTCCGGCGGTGCCAAGGGCGTGAAGACCACGCTCGACAGCACGCCGGTGAGCCGTGAGGCGCCGTTCCTCTACCGGGGCACGGACGGCGAGCTCAAGGTCTTCGTGCCCAACGCCACGACGAACAGCCAGGGCGTGGACTGGGGCACGGACGCGGCGTCGGGCCGCTCGATCCCGATCGGCGACGTCTACGTGGCCCGCTCGGACACCGACACGGCCGCCACCATCAACGCGGCCGTCTCGTCGGGCAAGCACCTGCTGCTCACGCCCGGGGTCTACGACCTCGACGCTCCCCTCCGGATCGACCGGGCCCGCACCGTCGTGCTCGGCCTCGGCTACGCGTCGCTCACCCCGACGTCGGGCAACGCGGCCGTGGAGATCGGCGACGTCCCGGGGGTCGTCGTCGCGGGGATCACCGTGGACGCGAACGTGCCGGAGTCGGAGACGCTCGTGCGCGTCGGCACGCCGGGCGGCGGGGGCGGCGACGCCGCCGACCCGACGACGCTCAGCGACGTGTTCATCCGCGTGGGCGGGCCGTGGGCCGGCAAGGCGGTCACGTCCGTCGAGGTGAACAGCGACCACACCCTGCTCGACCACATCTGGGCCTGGCGCGGGGACCACGGCCAGGGCATCGGCTGGGACACCAACACGGGTGCGCACGGCGTGGTGGTCAACGGTGACGACGTCACCGCGACCGGCCTGTTCGTGGAGCACTACCAGGAGAACCAGACGGTCTGGAACGGTGAGCGCGGCCGTACGGTCTTCTACCAGAGCGAGATCCCGTACGACCCGCCGTCGCAGGCGGCGTTCATGGACGGCAGCCGGCTGGGCTACTCGTCCTACCGGGTCGCCGACGGCGTCACCACGCACGACGCGGTGGGCCTGGGCGTGTACTCGTTCTTCAACCAGGGCGTGGACATCCGCGTCCAGTCCGGGATCCAGGTGCCGGACGCCGCGGGCGTGCGGCTGAGGTCCATGACGAGCGTGTTCCTCAACGGCTCCGGCGGTATCAACCGCGTCGTCAACGACACGGGCGAGCCGGCGGTCGGCAGCTTCGCCAGCCCGCAGGTGGTCAGCTACCCCTGACCCACCCGCAGAACGACCGAGTGCGGGGTATCCGCGGTCTGACCGGCGTCAGTCCCGCAGGTACCCCGCACTCAGCGGTCTTCAGGTCAGGTCACTTGACGTCGACGACGTCCACCACGAAGACCAGGGTGTCACCGCCGCCGATGCCGGCCTGCGGCACGCCGCGCGAACCGTAGCCGTGCTCCGGCGGGATCGAGAGCAGCAGGCGCGAGCCGACGTTCTGACCGACCATGCCCTTGTCCCAGCCACCGATGACGGCGCCGACGCCGATCGGGAAGTCGATCGTGGTGCCGCGGTCGTAGGAGTTGTCGAAGACGTGGCCGCCCCAGGTCTGGCCCAGGTAGTTCACCACGATGGTGCGCCCGGACTCGACGACCGGGCCGCTGCCCTCGGAGAGCACCTGCACCTGCAGGCCGGCGGGTGCGCCACCCTCGGGGAAGGTCAGCTCCGGCTTGTCACCGAAGGACCCGGAGGCGGTAGGAAGCGTGGTCACGAGGATTGCCTCTCGCTCGGGATGACGCCGGTCGCCCGGCGTCGGGTACCTGCCCACCCTATGCGGCGACCACCGCTGCCCGCGAAGCGACGGCGGCCTGGCGCAGGGCCTCCAGCGCGGCGATCGCGGGCGGGGTGTGCGCGACGGCGTCCTGCAGCACCGCGTAGATCGAGCGCACCGGGGCGGGCCGCACCACGGGCACGGCCACGGTGCCGGCCGGGAGCTGGACGGCGCCGAGCTCGGGCAGCACGGTCATGCCGATGCCGGCCTCGACGAACGCGACGGCCGTCGGGTAGTCGTGCGCCTCGACGTGGAACGTGGGGCTGAACCCGGCGGCCGTGCACGCCTCCAGCAGGTTGCGGCGGCACCAGCCGCGCGCGAAGTCGTTGTCGACCCACGACTCGTCCGCCAGCTCGGCGAGCTCGATCTCGTCCTGGTCGGCGAGCCGGTGGTTGCGCGGCAGCACGGCGACGTACGGGTCGTCGAGCAGGTGGTGCGCGGTGAACCCGCTGCCGGCGTCGAACCCCGTCTGGGCGACGGCCACCTGGAGGTCGGCCCGGTCCTCGGTCTTGTCCGGGATGTGTTCGGCGAGCTCCAGGTCCAGGCGGACGCCGGGAAAGTCCCTGGTGATCACCCGGACGACGTCGGGCAGCCAGGCCGAGCCCACGGACGCGAAGTAGGCGATCGAGAGCGAGCCGGTACGGCCGGCACGCAGGTCGGCGACCATGGACTCGGCCTCGCCGAGCCGTTCCAGCACGCCGTCGGCCTGGGCGGCCAGGGCCCGCCCGGCGGCGGTGGGCCGGATGCCCCGGCCGTGCCGGGCCAGCAGCTTGAGGCCGGTCTCGCGCTGGAGCGCGGAGACGTGCTGGCTGACGGCCGACGGTGTGTAGCCGAGGTTCGCCGCCGCGGCGCCGATGGATCCGGACGCGACGACGGAGCGGAAGACGCGGAGGCGGT
Organism: Promicromonospora sp. MEB111; assembly: GCF_030209445.1. Taxonomy (GTDB): domain Bacteria; phylum Actinomycetota; class Actinomycetes; order Actinomycetales; family Cellulomonadaceae; genus Promicromonospora. Next base: position 372,951 of record NZ_JARVSD010000014.1, on the reverse strand, counting down.
GGACGTCGAGCATGCGCTCCACTGTACAGCCAGACTGAATCCAGATGTAGGAACAGTCGCTGGTGCTTCACAGTGGTTCGGACGAGGATCGCACCATGACCAACGCCATGGCCGATAGCCGCCAGACGCCGCCGCTCGCGCCGGGCAGTGTTGCGGGCATGACCCCGACCGCCACGACCCCGGCCGCCCCGCCCGCCGCCTCCACGCCCGCACCGGGCGCGAGCGCGCCGCCGGCCACGCACCGCCTCCTGGTCCCGGCCGCCGCCGCGGTCACCGTGGTGCTGTGGGGCTCGGCGTTCATCGGCATCCGGTCCGCGGGCTTCGACTACTCGCCGGGCGCCCTCGCCCTGGGCCGCATCCTCGTGGGCACCCTCGCGCTCACCGTGATCGCCGCCCTGGCCGGCAAGCTGCGGCTGCCCCGGGGCCGGACCCTGGTGGGGGTCGCCGTCTGGGGCGTGCTCTGGTTCGGGCTCTACAACCTCGCGCTCAACGCGGCGGAGCGCACCCTCGACGCCGGCACCGCGTCGCTCCTGGTCGGCCTCGCGCCGATCCTCATCGCGGTGTTCGCCGGCATCTCGCTGGGCGAGGGCTTCCCCGCACGGCTCCTGGTGGGCATCGGCATCGCGTTCACGGGCGTCGCCGGCATCGCGCTGGCCACCTCGAGCGGGGCGTCCGACGTCGTCAGCGTGCTCCTCGGGCTGGTCGCCGCCGTCGTCTACGCCGGGAGCACCATCCTGCAGAAGCGGCTGCTGCCCCAGGTCGACTCGCTGACCATGACCTGGCTGGGCTGCCTGGCCGGGACGATCGCCTGCCTGCCGTTCGCGCCCGTGCTCCTGCACGAGCTCGCCGCAGCCCCGGCTTCGGCCACCCTGAGCGTGGTGTACCTGGGCGTCTTCCCCACCGCGATCGCGTTCGTCACCTGGGGCTTCGCCCTCACGCGGACGACGGCGGGCCGGCTCGGCGCCGCGACCTACGCCGCTGCGCCCCTGGCGGTCCTGATGTCCTGGGCGCTGCTCGGCGAGGTTCCGACGCCGGTCGCGCTGATCGGCGGCGGCCTGTGCCTGGCGGGCGTCCTGGTGGCCACGCTCAGGCTCCGCTGAACAGGCTCCGCCGAACCGCTTGGTTTACCGATTGACCACGTAGGATGGCGCTCGAGATGAGCGCCCCATGACAACACCCAGGACAACGCCCCGATCGCGGGGAAGCGGCCGTGTGACCATCAGCGACGTGGCCGCGCTGGCTGGCGTCTCGCCGGGGGCCGTCTCCAAGGTCTTCAACGGGAACGGCCGCATCTCGGAGGCGACGTCGGAGCGGATCCGCGAGGCCGCCCGCAAGCTCAACTGGCGCCCCAACGCCGCCGCCATCGCGCTGCGCACGGCACGCTCGCAGGCGATCGGGCTGGTGCTGACGAGCGACAGCAAGGTGCCGGGCGTCGGCGCCGGGAACATGGACTTCATCTCCGGCATCGAGTCGGTGCTCAGCCCGCGGGAGTACGGGCTGCTGCTGAACGTCTTCATCACCGGCCAGCACGACGAGGACCACTTCTACCGCACGCTCGCCGAGCGCCAGCGGATGGACGGGATCATCCTCACCAACTCCCGGGTCAGCGACACCCGGCCCGAGCTCATGTCCCGGCTCGGCCTCCCCGCGGTGCTCGTCGGGGCCCCGTGGCAGCCCGGCGCCATCGAGTACGTCGACGCCGACCCGCCGAGCGCCGGCATCGCGGAGACCGTGGACCACCTCGTGTCCCTGGGCCACGAGCGCGTCGCGTTCATCAGCGGGCCCCGGCACTTCGTGCTGCCGGAGCTCCGCCGCGAGGCCTTCGTCCAGCGCCTGGCGGACCACGGGCTGCGACCGCACGCCGTGGTCCCGGTCGAGTACTCGCCGGCGCGCGCGGCGGAGGAGACCTCGGCCCTGCTGGCCGGCCCGGTGCGGCCGACGGCGATCCTGTACGGCACCGACACCATGGCGATCGCCGGGATGCGGACGATCCAGGCGACGGGCCTCCGGGTGCCCGACGACATCTCCGTGGTGGGCTTCGAGGGCCTCACGCTCGGCGAGTGGGTGGACCCGCCGCTGACGACGGTCCAGCGGTTCGCGTTCCAGCGCGGCCGCGCGGCGGCGGCCAAGCTGCTGACCCTGCTGGGCGAGACCGTCGAGGAGCCCGTGCCGCTGGAGCGCCCCGCGCTGATCGTCCGCGGCTCGACCGGACGGGCACCCGGGCAGTAACACCATCGGCGGACGCCGTAGAGCCGCCTGAGGGGAGGCGAGCAGGTGAGCACACCTCCGGCAAGGGTGGCCGGCACAGCCGCATTTCGTTCGGCCTGGGCACGGCCGATTCACTCAGGCTGGACAATCCGGCCCGGGTGAATCAGCCGTGCTTCAGCCGAACGCAGTTCAGCCCAGCCGGCACCTACCGTAGGTGCGAGTGGTCCTCCACGCACCTTCTCGCCCGAGAGGGCGCCGCCTCCGGCCCGCCGGCCGCGCCACCACTGCCGCCGTCACCAGGTCAGGTGGACCGCGGCGAGCTCCCGGACCGGCGGCAGCGACACCTCGATCCGTCTGGCGGACGCGGTCACGTCCGCCCGCTCCCAGACCTCCCCGACCAGCACTTCCACCCGGAGCCCGGCGCCCGGTCCGGCGTCGGCCGGCTCCTGCGGCACGGGCGAACCGGCCAGTGCGCCGACCCGGTCGAGGTCGAACACGGCCCGCACGCCGTCGATCGGCGAGACCGCCCGGCGCTGCCCGCGCATCATCATCGGGTCGGTCAGGTTGGCGGCCAGCACGGTGAACGATCGGTCGCCGGCCCAGGTGGCGACGTCGAGCACGCCCGGACCGCGCACCTCGGCGGCCCGGCCCCCGCCCAGCCCGCGGCGCACGAGGTTGTCCAGCAGCGTCAGGTGGTCGGCCTGGAGCGCCTGCCAGTACAGCTCGGTGACGTTGAAGCCGACGACGTCGGCCCGGCCCGCGCCGACGGCGCCGCCGAGGACCGCCGGGTCCGTCGCTGCCGACCTCGGGTAGACCTCCTCCATCGGCAGGTCCGGGTGGTCCGGCACGAAGCGCCACGAGACGTCGATACCGCTCGCGCCGTCCGGCACGCCGAACCGGACCAGCCGGGTACCGCCCACGACCCTGCGGGCGTCGCCGAAGCCGTCCTGGAGCGCGCCGCCCGGCTCGCGCTGCACGTAGTTGTTGCGCACGACCCCACCGCGCCGCTCGACGACGTCGACCCCCAGCAGGTCCCGGACCAGCGGCCCGCGGCCCGGGACGTCCGGCCCGCCGCCGGTGAGCAGCAGCGCGCCGCCGCCCTCGGCGAACGCCCGCAGGGCGTCCGCCGCCGCGGCGTCGAGCACGGGTACCTCGGGCACGACCACGAGCCGGACGCCGGGGCGCGACAGTGTCGACAGCGACCCCGGCCCCACGTACTCGAACGGGACGCCCAGCTCGACCAGCACCTGGTAGACGCCGGACGCCGCGTCCCGCACCCGCTCGGACGCCGCGCGCTCGTCCGCGTCCCACACGAGCACCTCCGCGACAGGTCGCGCGCCGGCGAGCCCGCCGGCCACCGCTCGGTGCAGCCCGAACGCCCGCTCCACCGCGGGTATCCAGCGCGGGTCGTGGATCTTGGCGGCGAACTTGGTGAACCACGGGAAGGCGCCGTGCACGAACCCGTCGACGATCCACCCCGTGGTCTCGACCGCCGCGTTGACCGAGTCCTTCCAGCGGAAGTCGTGGGACTCCGGCCCCACCGAGGTGATGAGCCCGACCGGCTTGCCGGGATGCAGCGCGCGCACCCGCTTGGCGTCCCGGCCCGCCGCCCAGAGCGCCTCGCCGTCGCCCCGGGCCTGGTGGTCCACCAGCAGGAACGGCACGGCCCGCGCGACCCGGGGCTCCAGGTCGGCGGCGGTGAACGAGCCGAGGTTCGGCACGAACCGCACGGCCGGCGCCACCTCCTGCACGGCCCGGTCCCAGTGCGCCACGAGGTCGCTGAGCCGCGAGCGCCGCCAGGCGCGGTAGGTCGCCCACGCCTCGCCCCCGGCGGGATCGGCCGTGGTCGGCAGCGAGCGCCCTGTCGCCGCCCGAAAGTCCGCCGCCGCCGTCTCGGTGTAGCCGGGCCCGTGCCCCTGCCACCGGTTCGCGAACAGCGCGTCGACGTCGTAGTCGCGCGCGATCTCGCGCAGCACCTCCGTGGTCAGCTCCCAGCTGTACCCGCCGAACGCGTCGGTGAGGTAGATGCCGGGCATCGCCCAGTGCTCCTGGAGCTCGCCGTCCTCGGTCCGCGCGATCCAGTCCGGCCGCTGCTCGACGACGTCGCGGTGCACGGCGTGCGGGTCCACGCGGGCCATCACGGCCATCCCCCGCGAGCGGGCGAGGTCGACCACCTCGCCGAGCAGGTCGCGGTCGCCCAGGTACGCGCTGCGGTGGTGCAGCGGCACCTTGGTCGGGTAGTACGCGACGTAGCCGCCCGCACTGATGCAGACCGCGGTGGACGCCGTCCGCTCGATGACGTCGGCCCACTCGTCGAGGTCGAAGTCCAGCGGGTCGTTCTCCACGAAGGTGAGCTGGGTCCAGCGGTGCGTGCCGTCCAGTCCTGAGCGCGCAGCAGTCATTTGATTCCCGTCGTCGCGATGCCCTTGATGATGTAGCGCTGAGCGAAGACGAAGAACAGGACGATCGGCACCAGGGACAGCAGCGACATGGCGAACATCGTGCCGATGCCGCTCTGCGTCTCGGTGTCGACCAGCGACTTCAGCGCCACCGGGACCGTGTACAGCTCGGTCCGGGTCAGGTACAGCAGCGGGCCGAAGTAGTCGTTCCACGTCCAGATGAAGGTGAAGATGGTGGTGGTGATGAGCGCCGGCTGCATCAGCGGCAGGATCACCGACCAGAAGATGCGGAACGGCCCGGCGCCGTCGATCATCGCGGCCTGGTCGAGCTCCCGAGGCAGGGACCGGATGAACTGCACCATCAGAAAGATGAACACCGCGTCCGTGGCCAGGAACTTGGGCAGCAGCAACGGGATGTAGGTGTTGATCCACCCCAGCTCCGCGAACAGGATGTACTGCGGGATCACGAGCACGTGGAACGGCAGCATGATCGTCATCAGGGTGAGCGCGAGGTAGACCTTGCTCATCCTGAAGTTGAGCCGGGCCAGTGCGTAGGCCGTGAGCGAGCACGAGAACAGGTTGCCGATCACGGAGCCGACGCCGATCAGCAGCGAGTTGCCCAGGAACAGGCTGAACGGGGAGCCGAGCGCGTCCCAGCCGTCGGCGTAGTTCTCCAGCGTGATCTCGGCGGGGAACAGCCCGGTCTGGGAGAGGATGAGGTTGCTCGGCTTGAACGAGCTCACGAGCATCCACAGCAGCGGATAGATCATGAGCAGCACGAACACGACGAGCACCACGTGCCGCACCGCGCGGCTGAGGGAAGAAGCAGCCATCATTCGTCTCCGTAGTAGACCCAGCGCCGCGACACGATGAAGTTCGCGGCGGTGGCGGCGGCGATGACCAGGAGCAGCACCCACGCCATCGCGGACGCGTACCCCATGTCGAAGTTCACGAAGCCGCGCTGGTAGATGTAGAGGGTGTAGAAGAGGGTCGAGTCCAGGGGCCCGCCGCTGCCGCCGCTGACCACGTGCGCCTGCGTGAAGGCCTGGAAGGCGCTGATCATCTGCAGCACGAGGTTCAGGAAGATGATCGGCGTGAGCAGCGGGATGGTGATCGACCAGAACCGCCGCACGCGGCCGGCGCCGTCGATCATCGAGGCCTCGTACAGCTCCTCGGGGATCTGCCGCAGCCCCGCCAGGAAGATCACCATCGGCGAGCCGAACGTCCAGACGTTGAGCACCACCAGGGTGGACAGCGCCAGCGACGGGTCCTGCAGCCACGAGCCCAGCTCCAGGCCGAACCAGCCCAGGACGTGGTTGACCAGGCCGTTCTCGCCGAAGATCTGTCGCCACAGGATCGCGATGGCCACGCTGCCGCCGAGCAGGGAGGGCAGGTAGAAGGCGCTGCGGTAGAGCGACAGGCCGCGCAGCCCCTTGTCGAGCACGACCGCCAGGAACAGCGCGAACCCGAGCTGCAGCGGCACCGAGACGAGCACGTAGACGAGCGTCACGCGGACCGCGGCCCAGAACCGTTCGTCCCCCGCCATCCGCACGAAGTTGTCGAGCCCGATGAACTGCGGCGGGCTCAGCAGGTCGTAGTCGGTGAACGCGAGCACGGCCGAGGCGATCAGCGGGCCGGCGGTGACGGCGACCATCCCGATCATCCACGGCAGCAGGAAGACGTGGGCCACCAGGCCCTGGCCCCGGGTACCGCCCGACGGTTTGGCCCTGCCCCGCGGCGGCTTCACTCCGGCCGCGGCGGGCGCTCCCCGCACCCGGCGCCCGGTGTCCTTCGACGACGTCAGGGTCATCATGCGCCCGCGATCTCGCCCTCGACGGCCTCGACGAAGGCCGCCGCGGCGTCGGGCACGCTCTTCTGGCCGAGCGTCACCTCCTCGAGCTCGCGGATCATGAGGTCACGCCAGCTGCCCGACCCGGCGGGCGCCTCGTACCGCGGACGCTGCTCCGTGCCGGCGATCTCGCGGGTGATGGCGATGACCTTCTGCTCGTCGGGCGTGGCGTCGGGCTCGTACGCGTCGAGCAGGTCCGCGTTGGGCGGCGCCCCGGCCGACAGGCCGACCAGGCTCAGCAGCTCGGGCGAGTTGAGGTTGAAGCTCATCAGCGCGGCGGCCGCCTCGACCCGGTCGTCCGGCACGCCCGAGTACATGGCGAACCGGCTGTAGTAGGTGAAGTGGTAGCCCGCCGCGGCGTCCTCGGCGGCCGGCACGTCGCGCTGGTCGAACACGTGGTCGGGGAACGCCTGGGCGTCGTCGACGATGTGGTTGGAGTTCGCGAAGGTGAGCAGCACCTTGTCGCCCACCTGGGCCCAGGACGGCTCGATGCCGTCCTGCTCGCTCACGCTCGTCGTCGCGCCCGCGAGCCGCAGCTTCTCCCACCAGTCGATCCAGGCGGCGACGCCGTCCACGCTCGCCCCGAGCCGGCCGTCCTCGGTCCACAGGTCCTCGCCGCGCTGGCGCAGGAACGACTCGAACGGCATGTCGTGGTACGGCCCGTAGGTGGTGCCCTTGCGGCCGCCGGCGTTGTTCTTCGAGTAGTCGACCAGCAGCTCGGCCAGGCCGTCCCAGGTGAGCTGGTCGGGCAGCGACACCCCGTCCTCCTCCTGGAACGTCGTGTTCCAGCGCACCACGGGGCTGAAGATCGACTTGGGCAGCGTGTTGAGCTCGCCGCCGAGCCGGAAGGTCTCGACCTGCTCCGCACCGAACGCGCCGAGGTCCAGGCCTCCGATGCCGTCGAGGTCGCGGTACAGCCCCGCGTCGCGGTAGGTCAGGACGGCGGGTGACGGGATCCAGAAGACGTCGGGCACGTCGCGCGCCGCCATCTGTGTGGTCATGCGCTCCTGGTAGGCGTCGTAGTCGCCGAACTCCGGGGCGACCTTGATCTCGGGGTGCTCCGCGGTGAACGCGTCGAGCGCCGCCAGGTAGGCGCGCTGCCGGTCCGAGCCGCCCCACCAGGCGAAGCGGATCGAGCCGTCCCCTCCGGAGCCGGACGGGGAGCAGCCGGCGAGGGCGAGCGCAGCGACCGAGAGCGCGCCCATCCCCGTCCAGGTGAGGAACGACCGGCGAGTGAGGTCTGACATGGTGTCCTTCTTTCAGTACGTCGTTGTACGAGGTGGTACGGAGTGCGTGCGTGCGGGGCGCGGTGTCAGGGCAGGCGCCCGACGTCGACGACGTTGCGCAGCGGCCGCCGCGCGAGCCATCGGTCCAGGTTGTCGAGGAAGATCGCCGTGCCGCGGTCCGCGGTGGCGGCCGTCGTGGCCCCGTTGTGCGGGGTGACGATGGTGCGGGGCAGGTCCCACAGGGGTGAGTCCGGGGGCAACGGCTCGGTGGCGTGAGCGTCCAGGCCTGCCCCGGCGACCACACCGTCGCGGACGGCGGCGACCAGGTCGGCCTCGCGCACGATCCCGCCGCGCGAGACCACCACGAGGTGCCCCTCCGGGCCCAGCACGCGCAAGGTCCGCAGCCCGATCGCCCCGGCCGTCTGGTCGGTGAGCGGCGCGGCCACGACCAGGAAGTCGCTGACGGCGGCCAGCTCGTCCACCGCGTCCGGGGGCAGCATGCGGTCCACCGGGTCGCCGGGCTCCGCGGGCCGACGACGGAGCGCCACCACGCGCATGCCGAACGCCCGCGCCCGCACCGCGAGCTCGCGCCCGACGTTGCCGTAGCCGTAGATGCCCACGGTCCGTCCGGCGAGCTCGCCGTGTGTGAACCGCTCCCAGCGGTGCCCCCGCTGAGCGTCGCCCCAACGCAGGGCCTGCCGGCTCAGCATCAGCATGAGCATGAGCGCGTGCTCGGCCAGGGGGACCGCCCCGTTCCCGGCCGACGACGTCACGGTCACCTCTGCCGGCGCGCCCGGCCTCGCGGAAGGTCCCGTCGCGCGACGCCGCAGCGCCGGCCCGACGTCGGACTCCACGCCCGCCGCCCAGGAGTGCACCCAGGCCAGGCGCGGCATCGCCGCGACCTCGTCGTCCGTGAGGCGGCCCGCCGCGACCGTCGCCGCGCGCAGCGCACCGGCGTCGTCCGCGGTGGCGACGACGAGCCCGGGGTGGACGGCGCGGACCTGGTCCACGACCCGTTCGCCCTGACCGCCCCGGACGATCACCACGTCGGTCATGAGAGCCCCCCGTGGGCCGCCGGGCCGCCGTCCTCGATCACGACCACCTCGAGCTCGGCCACGTCGGCGATCCGGACCAGCAGGTCCTCGCCGTCGTCCAGCACGGACGCGGCGCCCGCCAGGGCGCGCGCCGCGCGCCCGGCCAGCCCTGCCGCGCGCACCGTGACGTGGTGCACCGGGACCGCCGGGCCGTACCCGTTGCCGCGCTGGCCGGAGTGGTTGAGCAGGTGCACCACGAGCCCCGCCGCCGAGCGTCCGACGACGACCTCGACCTGCTCCGGGGCCTCGACCGTGACCGGCAGGCGCCCCTCGGGCCGGTCCAGGAGGCGCTCGACCACGAGGTCCACCGCCACGTCCCGGATCCGGGTCAGCCGGGTGTCCAGGTAGGCGGTGCCGGCGACCCAGGACAGCTGGACCACCGTGCCGGCGCCGTGCCGACGCTCCCCGGCCACGTGGTCGGTACCGGGCACGTGCCCGTACGCCTTCTCCGGCGGCCCGTAGGGAGCGCTCTCGATCAGCAGATGCCTGCCGACGACGTCGGACCGCCACGCGAGCCGGTGGTGCCGGCCGTGCCGCGGGACCAGCACGGCGCCCTCGACCTCGTCGGCGGCCCGGCCCCCGGCCTCCTGGGCGGCGCCGTCGAGCCGCACGTAGCTCGACTTCAGCGCGTCCCGGTCGACGACCACCTCGACCTGCCGCTCCCCGGGGAACCAGTCGACCACCGACCCGTCGGCGCCGATCCCGCTCCGGCCGGTCGCCACGAGGGAGCCACCGCCGCGGACGAACCGGTCGAGCGCCGCGACGACGCCCGGCGGCAGAGAGGGCAGGTCGGGCAGCACGAGCACCCGGAACCGCGCGTCCACGTCCTGCGTCTCCAGTGCCCCCACGGGCACCACGTCGAACGGAACGTGCCGCTCGACGAGGCCGGTGAGCAGGCCGCGGTGCTCGGCCGTGCCGGTGCCGTGGCGGCCGTCGTCGTCCAGGGGGTCGGGGCGCACCAGGCCCACCTCGGCCGCTGGCGCCAGCCCCGTGTACTCGCGCCGATGATCGCGGTGGAACCGCGTGACCGCGGCCGCGGAGTCCAGCCCGCCGTAGGCGATGCCGCCGGTGGGGCCCATGATGTAGGTCGACGGGTTGGCGCCGCGCGAGATCGCCTGCGCGAGGTACTGGCCGAGCATCTCGGGCTGCTCGTCGGCGAGCCGGTACGGCATGTCCCAGAACGCGACGGCGTTGACCAGGACCGGCTTGCCGGGCCGGGACGAGCGCAGCGCGCTGACCGCCTCGCCGGTGGCGTACGGCCACAGCGTGCGGCCGATCGCGTTGTTCGCCTCGTGGAACAGCACGTCCGCGGCCGTGCCGAGGATCAGCCCGGCGTCGGGGCGGCGCGCGGCGATGTGGGCCCGCACCCGCGCCGTCAGCGCCTCGATGGTGGCGGTGGCGTAGCCGCGCCAGCGCCGGTAACCGTCGTCGCCCGCGCGGTCCGGCAGCCGGTCGAGCCCGGTGTGCTCCCGGAACCCCACGACGCACGCCGCGCAGTGGCAGACGCCGTGCACCCGGCCGGCGTAGTCCCGCTCGTTGAAGCCGAACCAGTTGAAGAAGAAGCCGTCCACGGCGTAGCGGTCGAGGACCTCGTCGAGGACGTCGAAGATCCGCTCCTGGTAGTACCCGGCGCTGGGGCAGACGCTGACCAGCCCCTCGAAGACCTGCCGCTCGCCCGCCGGCGAGACGTAGAGCCAGTCCGGGTGCGCGTCGGCGATCGCGGGGGCCACCTTGGAGAAGTCCATCCGGGCCAGCAGCCGGACGCCCCGGCGCCGGGCGGCCGCCAGCGCGTCCCCGACGAGGTCGCCCCCGGGGCGCCCGGCGAGGTGCGGGTTGCGGGTCTGGAAGTCGAGCCCGGTCGGGTAGTGCGAGAGGATGCCGCCCACGTTGAGCAGCCAGACGTTCGCGCCGTGCCGCTCGACGTCGTCCAGCGTGCGCTCGACGTCGAGCCCCGCGTCGATCTCGCGGAGGTTGGTCTGGAACACCTGGAACGGCTCGTCCCACCAGCCGGGGCGGACCTGTTCGCCGGTGCCGGGCTGCTGCGTGGTCAGGCTCATCGCGCCTCCGTCCCGTTGAGCTCGCGGGCCAGCGCCACCAGCGCCGAGTGGTCGCGGCCGCCGTCCCCGCGCTGCACCAGCGACTGGACGAGCCGGCCGACCAGGGCGGTCACCGGGAGCACCGCCCCGCGGGCGCGCGCGGCACCCTCGACGATGCCGAGGTCCTTGTGGTGCAGCTCCAGGCGGAAGCCCGGCGTGTAGTCCCCGGCCAGCACGCCGCCCGCCTTGCGGTCGATGACGGTGCTGCCGCCGAGCCCGCGCGCGATGACGGAGAGCCCCGTGGCGACGTCGGCGTCGTGCGCCTCCAGGAAGACCACGGCCTCGGCGAGCGCCTGAAGGTGGGCGGCGACCACGAGCTGGTTGGCGGCCTTGACCACCTGTCCCCCGCCCGCCTCGCCCACGCGCACGACGGTGGTGCCCATCGCGCCGAGCAGGCCGCGCCACCGCTCGGCCACGTCGGCCGGCCCGCCGACCATGATCGAGAGCGTGCCCTCGCGGGCCCCGGCCTCGCCGCCGGAGACGGGGGCGTCGAGCACGTCGTGTCCCGCCTCCGTGAACCGTGCCGCGATCTCGCGCGCGGCCCCGGGCTCGATGGTGCTCAGGTCGATGTAGGCGCCCGACGGCGCGAGGTGCTCCAGCACGCCGTCCGGCCCGAGCGCGACGGCGCGGACGTCGGGGGTGTCGGGGAGCATCGTGAGCACGACGTCGGCGCCCCGGACCGCCTCGACCACGCTCGCCACGACCGGTACCCCGAGCTCGGCGGCACTCGCCCGGCCGGCCGCTCCCCGGCTGAACGCCCGCACCTCGTGCCCGGCGCGGACGAGGTTGGCCGCCATCGGCCGCCCCATGACGCCCAGCCCGACAAAGCCCACGACTGCCATATGACCGAACTCCCTCGTTCGATGATCTATCGATTGATCACTGCGATCCTGCTTGCGCATCGACCCTGGCCTGAGGAAGGGTATTTCGATATACCTGTCGTGGTCAATGCCCGAAGATCGGAGAGCTCGATGCCCAGGTTCGCCGCCAACGTCTCCCTCCTGTTCAGCGAGGTGCCGCTGCCGGAACGGTTCGCCCGTGCCCGGGCCGCCGGGTTCCAGGCGGTGGAGTGCTGGTGGCCGTTCGAGACGCCGGAGCCCTCCGCCGCCCAGGTCGGCGCGTTCGTCCGGGCGCTGGACGACGCGGAGGTGCGGCTGACGGGGATCAACCTGTTCGCCGGGGACATGCCGGGCGGTGAGCGCGGCATCGTGTCGCACCCCGGCCGGGCCGATGAGCTTGCGGCGAACCTCGCCGTGGTCCGCACGATCGTCGAGGCGACCGGCTGTGCGTGCGTCAACGCGCTGTACGGGCAGCGCCTGCCGGGCGTCCCGGGCGAGGCCCAGGACGAGGTCGCGACACGCAACCTGCGCCGCGCGGTCGACGCGCTCGGCGCGACCGTGCTGGTCGAGCCCCTGACGCGCGGCGAGAACGGGGACTACCCCGTGCGGACCCTGGACGACGCGCTGGCCGTGGTCGACCGCGTGGGCGACGGCGCCGCCGTCCTCTTCGACGCCTACCACCTGCACAACAACGGCGCGGACGTGGTGGTGGACATCGGTCGCGTGGCCGGCGCCGTCGGCCACGTGCAGGTCGCCGACTCCCCCGGCCGTGGCGAGCCGGGGACGGGGACGATCGACTTCGGGGCCTTCTTCCGCGCGCTCGACGCGACGGGCTACACCGGCTGGGTCGGCTGCGAGTACCGCCCCACGACGGAAACGGAGCAGACCCTCGCCTGGCTCCCCACCCCCTAGACCGTTGAGTGCTGGGTATTCGCCCTTCGACAACGTTTCGCGAGGGCGAATATCCAGCACTCAACGGTGCTCGCGGGGCGGGCGGGTCACGGGAGGGCTGCCGCCTTGGCCTCCAGGACTCCGCGTTCCGCGGCGTTGCCGCAGAGCTCCGCCGCGTGGAGGTACTCGCCACGGGCCTCGGCGGTGCGGCCGAGCCGCGACAGCAGCTCGCCCCGGACGCCGGGCAGGAGGTGCGACCCGGCGAGCACACCCTGGTCGGCCAGGCCGTCCACGACCCGCAGCCCCAGGTCGGGCCCGTGCGCCATCGCGACGGCCACGGCCCGGTTCAGGTCCACCACGGGCGACGGCGCGATACGGCCCAGCGCCTCGTAGAGCACCACGATCCGCTCCCAGTCGGTCTCCGGCACGGAGGCGGCCACCGCGTGACACTCGGCGATCGCCGCCTGCAGCGCGTAGCTGCCCATGCCCGCCGGGCCCACGCCGCGCCGGAGCGCCGCCCGGCCGCGGGTGATCGCCGCGCGGTCCCAGCGGCGCCGGTCCTGGTCCTCCAGGAGGATCGGCTCCCCCGAGGGCCCCGTCCGGGCCGGGAACCGGGCAGCGGTCAGCTCCAGCAGCGCGAGCAGGCCGAACGTCTCGGGCTCGGGGGCCAGCCGGGTCAGCACCCGGGTCAGGCGCACGGCCTCGCGCGCCAGGTCGTGCCGGATCCAGTCGTCGCCCGACGTCGCCGACGAGCCCTCCGTGAAGATCACGTACAGCACGTTCCGCACCGACGAGAGCCGGGCGACCCGGTCCTCGCCGTCGGGCACCTCGAACGGGACCTGAGCCGCCGCGATGGTCTTCTTGGCGCGTGTGATGCGCGCCTGGACCGTCGCGACGGGCACGAGAAAGGCGCGGGCGATCTCCTCGCTGGTCAGACCACCCACGACACGCAGGGTCAGCGCGATCCGCGCCTCCCGGGACAGCACCGGGTGGCACGAGACGAACATGAGGGCGAGCACGTCGTCGTCGATCCGCTCGGGGTCGAGCAGTGCCGGCTCGGCGCCCGGGTCGCCCGCACCGGCGCCGGCCCCGGGCGCCGTCGGGCCGCCCACCACCACCTCGCCCTCGGCCAGGCCGTGCGCGAGCGCGGCATACCGCTCGTCCCGCCCGGCCCGACGCCGGTAGGCGTCGATCGCCCGGCGCCGGGCCGTCGCGATGAGCCACGCCGCGGGGTCGCGCGGCGTGCCGTCGCGGGGCCAGGAGACGAGCGCCGCGGCGAGCGCCTCCTGGGCCACGTCCTCGGCGAGCTCGAAGTCGCGGGTGTAGCGGGTGAGCGCGCCGACGATGCGCGCGGACTCGATCCGCCAGACCGCCTCGACGGCCCGCCGTGCGGCGTCGCCGTCCATCTCCCCGCCCTCCCTGGCGCTGTCCTGCCGGCCCGGCCTCAGAGCTGGCCGGTGGACTCGCGCCAGGCCCGCTCGTTCTGGATGTGCTCGTTGTCCTGCGGGAACTGGTCGAGCTCGGTGACCTTGCGGATCTCCGCCTTGCTGCCGGGCCCGGCGAGCGGTGCGCGCTTGGCCCACTCGACGGCCTCCTCCTTCGAGGCCACGTCGAGGATCCAGAAGCCGTTGAACAGCTCCTTGGTCTCGCCGTACGGCCCGTCGGTCACGACCGGCGTCTCGGTGGAGTAGTCGACGACGACGGAGTCGGCGGCATCCTCGAGCCCCTCACCGGCCACGAGCACGCCGGCCTTGATCATCTCCTCGTTGAACGCGCCCATGTCGTTGATGATCTTCTGGAAGTCCATGTTCTGGTAGGCAACCACCGTCTCGTCGGTCGCTCGCATGATCAGCATGTACTTCGCCATGGCTTCTTCTCCTCCGTGGTTTTCCGGTCCCTGGTGGGACCTTCTCATCCACAGGTCGAACAGGAAACAGGTGGATCGACACGACCCGCGAATCTGTTTCGTGGAGCATGCGGACAGGTTCCGCGCGTCACACAGATCCGGCTTGCCAGGCGCGCGGAACGTGCGGAACCCTTGATCCTCATGACGCTCGAATCGATTGACGCGCAGGGGGCCGGCGCCCCTGCCGCCGGCAAGCCCTCCCGGCGCAACCAGAAGCCGACGCCCGCGAGTCCGGGCCCGGTGAAACGGCACACGTCGAGCGACGGCGCCTCCCCGCAGGCGTGGGACGGGCGCAGCAAGTTCCCGCACATCGGCGAGTACGGGTTCCTGTCGGACTGCGAGGCCAACGCGCTGATCGCGCCGTCGGGCAGCGTGGAGTGGATGTGCATCCCCCGCCCCGACTCGCCCAGCATCTTCGCCAAGATCCTCGACCGGGGAGCCGGCCACTTCCGCGTGGGCCCGCACGGCGTCCGCGTGCCCAGCGCGCGCCGCTACCTGCCCGGCACGCTCATCCTCGAGACCACGTGGCAGACGGAGACCGGCTGGCTCGTGGTGCGCGACGCCATGCTGATGGGGCCGTGGCACGACCTGGAGTCGCGGTCCGGGACGCACCGTCGCACCCCCACCGACGACGACGCCGAGCACATCCTGCTGCGCACCATCAAGTGCGTGTCGGGCACGGTCGAGGTCGAGGTCGAGTGCGAGCCGCGCCCCGACTACGCACGGTCCGAGGTGGACTGGGAGTACGAGAACAGCGGCTACTCCGCGGTCGTCGCCAAGATCGGCGACGCCACCCCGGACGTGCACCTGCGGTCCAGCCTGCGGTTCGGGCTGGAGGGCAAGCGGGCGACGGCGCGCACGCGGATGTCGCAGGGCGACGAGCACTTCGTGGCGATGTCCTGGGGCTCGCAGGACCCGCCGACCAGCTACAAGGAAGCCCTCGACGCCATGTGGCGCACCGAGCGGTTCTGGCGCGACTGGATCACGCAGGGCACGTTCCCGGACCACCCGTGGCGCGTCTACCTGCAGCGCTCCGCACTCACCCTGAAGGGGCTGACCTACTCCCCCACGGGCGCGCTGATCGCCGCGGCGACGACGTCGCTGCCCGAGACGCCGGGCGGCGAGCGCAACTGGGACTACCGGTACGCGTGGATCCGCGACTCGACCTTCGCGCTGTGGGGCCTGTACACGCTGGGCCTGGAGCGCGAGGCCAACGACTTCTTCGCCTTCATCCAGGACGTCTGCCGCGACAACCGGCAGCTCCAGATCATGTACGGGGTGGGCGGCGAGGAGACGCTGGAGGAGTTCGAGCTGCCGCACCTGTCCGGCTACGAGGGCGCCCAGCCCGTCCGGATCGGCAACGCCGCGTACGACCAGCGCCAGCACGACGTGTGGGGCGCGGTGCTGGACTCCGTGTGGCTGCACGCGAAGTCGCGCGACCAGCTTCCCGAGTCCCTGTGGCCCATCCTCAAGCGGCAGGTCGAGGAGGCCATGAAGCACTGGCACGAGCCAGACCGGGGCATCTGGGAGGTGCGCGGCGAGCCGCAGCACTTCACCAGCTCCAAGCTCATGTGCTGGGTGGCGATGGACCGCGGCGCCAAGCTCGCCCGGCTGTACGACGAGCCCGACTACGCCAAGGCGTGGCAGAAGATCGCCGACGAGATCGCCGACGACATCTGCACCAAGGGCGTGGACGACCGCGGCGTCTTCACGCAGCGCTACGGCGACCCGGCGCTGGACGCGTCGCTGCTGCTGGTGCCGCTGCTGCGGTTCCTGCCGCCGGACGACGAGCGCGTGCGGGCGACCGTCCTGGCGATCGCGGACGAGCTCACCGAGGACGGCCTGGTGCTGCGGTACCGCACGGACGAGACCGACGACGGCCTGCGCGGCGAGGAGGGCTCCTTCACCATCTGCTCGTTCTGGCTGGTGTCCGCGCTGGTCGAGATCGGCGAGGTGGAGCGGGCCCGGGCGCTGTGCGAGCGGCTGCTCGGCTACGCGTCCTCGCTGGACCTGTACGCCGAGGAGATCGATCCCGGCAGCGGCCGGCACCTGGGCAACTTCCCGCAGGCGTTCACGCACCTGGCCCTGATCAACGCCGTGATGCACGTGATCAAGGCGGAGAGCGGCGAGGCCGAGAAGGGCTACTTCGGGGTGCCCCGCCCGATGTGATCCGTCGTATCCCCCGCTGAGTGCGGGATCTTCGCCCTGGCCGGCCCCGGCCGAGGGCGAAGATCCCGCACTCATCTTGTTTTCGGAGGGCCTTGCGCCGGTTGGCTAATGGGCGTAGCTTTGCAGCTATGACAACCAGCCAGAGCAACCAGGTGGCCGCCCTCGCACGGCCAGAGGGCAACATCGCGTACACCGACTCGGGGTCCGGCCCCCTCGTCGTCGCCATGCCCGGCATGGGCGACCTGCGGTCCACCTACGACGACCTCGCGCCCGCGCTCGTCGACGCCGGCTACCGCGTGGTCGTCGCGGACCTGCGCGGCCACGGTGACTCCGACACCACGTTCCGCACGCACGGCGACGACGCCACCGGCACGGACTTCCTCGCCCTCGTCGAGCACCTCGGCGCCGGGCCGGCCGTGCTGCTCGGTAACTCGATGGCGGCGTCCGCCGCCGCCTGGGCGGCCGCCGAGCGTCCTGAGCTCGTGCGCGGGCTCGTGCTGCTCAGCCCGCTCCTGCGCCAGCCGGGCTCCCCGGCGATGCAGCGGACCATGCGGCTCGCCCTCCGCGTGCTCCTCGCCCGGCCCTGGGGCCCCGCGTTCTGGGGCGCCTACTACTCGTCGATCAGCAAGGGCCGCCGCTCGGCCCGGCACGCCGAGCACGTCGCCGCCGTCCGGCAGAGCCTGCGCGAGCCGGGACACCTGCGCTCCTTCCGCGACCTCTCCCTGGCGCTCGACCACTCGGTGGTCGAGGCCCGGCTGTCCGACGTCGCGGCGCCGTCGCTGGCCGTGGTCGGCACGCTCGACCCCGACTTCGCGGACCCCGCGGCGGAGCTCGCCTGGATCACGGAGACGATCGGCTCGCGCGGCGTCCTGGTCGACGAGGTGGGGCACTACCCGCAGCACCAGGCGCCCGACGTCGTGGTGCCGGCCGTGCTCGACTTCCTCGCCGGGCTCCCGGGCCTGCCGGCCGAGAGCGCGAACGGGGCCGCGGCCGGCGGTGCCGGCGACGTCGCGGACGGCGGCCGGAATGCCTAGGGCGGGCCTGTCGCACGACGCCGTGGTGCGCCTGGCGCTGGAGGTGGTCGACGACGGCGGGGCGCGCGGCTATGCGGACCTGACCCTCGCCAAGGTCGCCGCGAAGGCCGGGGTCGCGGCCCCCAGCCTCTACAAGCACGTCGGCTCGCTGGCAGACCTGCGCCGCGAGGTCGCGCTGATCGCCGTCCGGGAGGTCACGGCCGCCGCGACGTCGGCGACCGTCGGCCGGGCCGGGAGCGACGCCCTGCGCGCTCTGGCGACCTCGTGGCGCACCTACGCGCACGCCCACCCCGGCAGGTACGGGGCCACCCAGGTCGGTCCCGACCCGGAGGACCCGGCCGACGCGGGCCTGCGCGAGGCGGCCGCCGAGAGCGTCCAGGTGATCGGCGCCGTGCTGCACGGCTTCGGCCTGCCCGACGAGCGCCTGATCGATGCCATCCGCGCGGTCCGGGCCGGCTTCCACGGCTTCGTCGTGCTGGAGCTCGGGGGCGGCTTCCGGATGCGGGAGGACGTCGACCAGAGCTTCGCCGTGCTGCTCGACATGCTCGTCGCGGGGGTCACCGCACTCGCCGCTCGGGACACCGCGCCTGCCGCACCCGACACCGTGCTCGACCACGACACCGCTGGGAGCCACCGATGACCACCGCTCAGGGCACCACCGCTCGCTCTTCCGGCACGGGCCGCACCGCGCACCCGGCTGCCGGGCGCTCGACCACCGCGCGCTGGACCGCCGTCGCCTTCGTGGCGGCGGGGCTCGCCTTTCTGCTCTTCCCCGTGCTGCGCCCCTGGCCGGACGAGACCGTGGCGAACGCCGACCTGGCCACCGCGTTCGCCTCCGACCGCTGGGTCGTGGCGCACCTCTGCGGCATCCTCGGCCTGGGCCTGATGGCGCCCGCGCTGCTCGGCCTGCGGACGGTCCTCGTCGGTGCGGGTCCTGGCGCTGGTGCCCGTGCCGGGGACGGGCGCGGCGCGGGCGTCCGGAGCGCGACCTGGGCGCTGATCACCGCCTGGGCCGGAGCCGGGTTCGCCGCGCTCTACTTCGGGGCCGAGATCTTCGGTATCCGCACCCTCGCCGAGGCGGCGCTGCGCGACGGCGACCTCGGTCTGCTCGCCGAGGTCGAGGTGCTGCGCATGCAGCCGTGGGCCGTGACGGCGTTCGGCACCGGGCTGATCCTGCTCGCGGCGTCCGGGGTGCTCGTCGCCGTCGCGCTGTGGCGTTCGGGTGCGCGGGGCACGGGTGCGCACCCGCGGTGGATCGGGCTGCCGCTCGCGCTCGGCCTGGTGCTGGTGCTCCCGCAGTTCTTCGGCGGCCCGGAGCTGCGGATCGCGCACGGCTCTCTCGTCGCGGCGGGTTGCCTGCTGGTCGCCGGTGCGGTGTGGAGCCGCCGGACGCCGGCGCCGACCCCCTAGCTGTGGAAACCGCTGTGGACAGCCGGCGGGCACGACGGCAGCCGGACACGACAGAGGCGTGAACCCCGGACGGGGGTTCACGCCTCTGTCATGCCTGCACCGACCGCGTCAGCGGCCGGAGGAGCGTCAGTCGCTGCTGTTGAAGATCGCGAGCAGACGCAGGAACTCCAGGTACAGCCAGATCAGCGTCACCAGCAGACCGAAGGCCGCGGCCCACGCCATCTTGGCCGGGGCGCCCGCCTCGACACCACGCTTGATGGAGTCGAAGTCGACGATCAGCGACGCGGCGGCGAGACCGACGGCCACCAGGCCGATGACGATGCCCCACACGCCACCACGCATGCCCCACCCGCTGAGCACGCCGGTCCACACCAGGACCAGGTTGATCAGCGAGAAGGCCGCGTAGCCGACCATCGCGATGATCAGCCAGCGCGTGAACTTGGGGGTGACCCGCACCTTGCCCGACTTGAACAGGAAGAGCGCGCCGGCGAAGGTCGCGACCGTCGCGAGCACCGCCTGCAGGACGATCCCGCTGAACTGGGCCTCGTAGAACGCCGAGATGCCACCGAGGAACATGCCCTGGGCGACGGTGTACAGGATGATCAGCACGGGGCTCGGGTTGCGCTTGAACGCGTTGACCAGGCCCAGCACAAGACCCGCGATCATGCCGAAGACCCACAGGCCCGGCGCGAGCGTCCACGTCGCCGCGCCCACCACGACCAGGAGGGCGAGCAGCCCACCGGTCTTGATGATCACGTCGTCGTAGGTCAGTCGCTTGGTGTCCGCCGTGGTGGCGGACGGCGACTGGTACATCGCGTCGAGCTGCGACGCGTCCATCGCCTGCTGTCCCGCGGCGCCGTACTGGCCGTACTGGCCAGGCTGCGGCGGAGTGCCGTATGCGGGAGTCTGGTTGGGGTAGGTGGCGGTGCCGCCGCGGCGTGCACCGGCAGCGCCGGTGCGACGGGGCTCACCGAAGACGTCGCTTCTAGAAAAGACGGGGTTGCTCATCTGCTCCTCCTGGTCTGTCTGACCATCCTAGGGAACGCCGCAGACACTCCAGGAGTTCCCAGGTCATACCAACGGATGAAGTAGGTCCGACCACAGGATGATCAGGGCCGGTATTGGGTGCGCCGGCCATGTCCCCTACCTACTCTCGTAGTTACGAGTCTCCTGGAAGGGCAAGTGATGATCGAGGCCAGAGGCCTGTTGAAGAGGTACGGCGCCAAGACCGCCGTGAACGACGTCACGTTCACCGTCCAGCCGGGCCAGGTGACGGGCTTCCTCGGCCCCAACGGCGCCGGCAAGTCGACCACCATGCGCATGATCGTGGGCCTCGACCGGCCCACGGCCGGCTCGGTCACGGTGAACGGCAAGCCGTACACGGCGCACCGCCGTCCGCTGGCCGAGGTCGGCGCCCTGCTCGACGCGAAGGCCGTGCACACCGGCCGCACCGCACGCAACCACCTGCTCGCCATGGCCGCCACGCACGGCATCGCCACCAAGCGTGTCGACGAGGTGATCGAGCTCACCGGTCTCCAGTCCGTCGCGAGCAAGCGTGTGGGCGGCTTCTCGCTCGGCATGGGCCAGCGCCTCGGTATCGCAGCGGCCCTGCTCGGCGACCCGCGCACCCTGATCCTGGACGAGCCCGTCAACGGCCTCGACCCGGAGGGCGTGCTCTGGGTCCGCAACATCGCGAAGTACCTGGCGTCCGAGGGCCGTACGGTCTTCCTGTCCAGCCACCTCATGAGCGAGGTCGCCCTCACCGCCGACCACGTGATCGTGATCGGCAAGGGCCGCATCCTCGCCGACTCGCCGGTCGCGGAGTTCGTGGACGGCGCCGCCCGCAAGGTCGTGCGCGTCCGGTCGCCGCAGGCCACGGAGCTCGCCGACCTCCTGAAGGCCAAGAACGCCGAGGTCGAGGACGTCGAGCCCGGCCTGCTGGAGGTCCGCGGCGCCGAGGCGTCCGCCGTCGGCGAGCTGGCCGCCACCTCACGGATCGTGCTGCACGAGCTCACGCCCGTCGCGTCCACGCTCGAGGAGGCGTACATGTCGCTCACCGCCGACTCGGTGGAGTACCAGTCCGAGGACCTCGCCGCCGTCGCGGCCGCGACGTCCCACCACGAGGGGAGCAAGGCATGAGCGCGACGGTCACCGCCCCGGCAGGCGGAGCGGCGTCGGGCCCGACGACGGAGCACACCCCGGTGCACAACGTCACCTTCTGGCGTGTGCTGCGCTCGGAGTGGATCAAGCTGTGGACGCTGCGCTCGACGTGGTGGACGCTCGCGGCGACCGTCGTGGTGATGGTCGGTTTCGCGCTGCTGCTGGCGTTCATCGTGCAGCTCGTCGGGAACGAGATGGAGGGTGCCTCGCCCGAGGACCAGGCCGCGATGGGCGGCGTGCTCGGCGGGACCACCGTGGTGGCCGCGGGGTTCGAGATGGCGGCCCTCGTGGTCGCGGTGCTCGGCGCCCTGATGATCACCGGTGAGTACTCCACCGGCATGATCCGGTCCACGTTCGCGGCGGTGCCCGGACGCCTCCCGGCGTTCTTCGGCAAGGCCGTGGTGCTCGTGCTCGTGACCGCGGTGCTCACCGTCGTGTCGCTCGCGCTGAGCTGGCTGGTCACCTACCCGCTGCTGAACGCCAACGACGCGACCGTGGACTTCGGGGACAGCGACCAGATACGCGCCCTGCTGGGCACGGTGCTGTACGTGACGCTCGTGGCGCTGTTCGCCCTGGGCCTCGGTGCCCTGCTGCGACACACGGCGGGCGCGATCTTCACCGTGGTGGCGATCTTCCTCGTGATCCCCACGATCTTCCAGATCGCGACCCTCGCGGCCGCCCAGCTGGAGTGGGTCGGCGTGGTGAACAAGCTGCTGCCGAGCGTGGCGGGAGCGCAGATCACGCCGAACGCAGGCGCGTTCCCTGACGTGCTCGACCCATGGGTGGGGATCAGCGTGCTCGCCGGATACACCCTGCTCGTGCTGGTCGGCGCGTCGGCGCGGCTCAAGCTGCAGGACGCGTAGCGTCCTCGGCCCGCGGGCCTTCCCTGGCGGGAGAACGGGTGCTCCCCGAGTCGTGCAGCTCCGAGTAGACACTGTCTGCCGGCGGCAACACGCCTCGGGGAGTACGTGTTTCCGGGACCGCTCACCGCGCCGCCGGAGCCGCCGCGCCGTCAGTCCATCGGGTCGAGCGGGTGCGGCCAGATCGGGGGCGGACTCTGTTGCCGGCGCTCCGGCTGCGGTTCCGGGTCCTGACGGCGCTGGGGCAGCTCGGCGTGCGACGCCGGCTGCCGCTGCGGGGCGTACGGCTGCTGCGGGTTGTTCGGCGCACGCTGCTCCGGCACGAACTGCGGTACGTACTGCGACGCCGGCTGCTGTGGGCCGGGCCGTTGCGGCACGGGCTGCTGCGGTGCCGCCTGCGGCGCTGGCTGCTGCGGCGCATACGGCGAGTCCTGTCGTGACGCCGTCTGCTGTGGCGCGTACGGCGAACTCTGCTGCGGCACTGGTTGCCGCGGCGCGTGGTGCGGCTCCCGCGGGGCGCTCTGCTGCGCGGCGCCCTGCTGCGGCGCACGCTGCTGCGGCGCACGCTGCTGCGGCGCGAACTGCGGCGGAACCGGCTGCTGGGCGGCCGGCCGTCGGGGCGTCTGCGGCGGGGAAGCCGGAGGCTGTTGCGGCGAGGCCGCCGTCGGGAACGGCGCGGCCTGGTCCGGCCAGGCCTGCGGCGCCTGTGGCTGCCGGGCGTACCGGTCGGCTCCCCCGTGGCGGGGCCCCTCGTAGTGCGCCGCACGCTGGGTCGCGGGCGGAGGCGAAGACGTCTCCCCGACCGGAGGCCAGCCCTGCCCCGCCGCACCGCCGGGCACCGGCCGCGCTCCGGCCGGCTGTCCGACGGCCCGGAGCGCCCCCGTCGCCACGCTGACCAGCGCACCCGTCAGCGGGCGGCGGACCCGGCCGGCGGCCTCGTCCGCCGCCCGGCGACGCTCCGCCCGGCGCTCGAAGAGCGTGTAGATCACGGGCACCACGTACAGCGTCAGCAGCGTCGAGGACACCAGGCCGCCGATCACGACCAGCGCGAGCGGCTGCGAGATGAACGCGCCCCCGCCGGTCACGCCGATCCCCATGGGGGTGAGCGCGAAGACCGTGGCCAGGGCCGTCATGACGATCGGCCGCAGCCGCTTGCGAGCGCCCTCGCGCACGGCCTCGTCGAGCCCCATGCCGCGCACGCGGTACTGGTTGATGAGGTCGATGAGCACGATCGCGTTCGACACCACGATGCCCACCAGCAGCAGCGTGCCGATCAGGGCGGGCACCCCCAGCGGGGTGTTCGTCGCCACCAGCGCGACCAGGGCGCCCACCGCGGCGAACGGGACGGACACCAGCAGGATGAACGGCTGCGCCAGGCTCCGGAACGTCGCGACCATGACCACGAACACGAGGGCGATCGCCGCCACCAGCGCCAGGCCCAGGTCGCTGAAGGCCTCGGCCTGGTCGGCGGCCGCGCCGCCTACCGACACCGTGGCCCCGGCCGGCAGGTCGATCGCCGCGATCTCGGCGTCGACCTCGTCCGTGACCGCCCCGAGGTCGTCACCGGCGGGCGTCACGGAGACGGTGGCCGACCGCTCGCCGTCGATCCGCGTGATCGACGTCGGCGAGCTGGCGATCTTCACCTGTGCCACGTCGCTCAGCGGGACAGCGCCGGCCGCGGTCGGGACGGGGATCTCGCCGATCTCGGCCATCGTCGTCGGGACGGCGCCGGCGGAGAGCGTGACGCCCACCGGCCCCTCCGCGGTCTGCAGCTCGCCGACGTCCCGCGCGCCTGTCATCGCCGCCGACGCGATCCCGGAGACCTGCGTCTCGGTGAGCCCGAACTGCGCCGCGGCCTTGCGGTCGACGGTCACCTCGACGATCTCCTGGGCGGCAGCCAGGTCGTTGGCGACCTCGGCCGAACCCTTCAGGGCGCCCATCGCCTCCTGGAGCTGGTTCGTGGCCGCCGTCAGCGTCTCGACGTCGCGGGCGCGGACGAGGAGGTCGATCGAGGACGTGCCCACGGAGTCGCCGGCGGACACGGAGACCTCCGTCGCGGGCGCCTCGGTCAGGTCGACGACGGCGGCGCGGATGTCCGCGGCGGCCTGCTCGCCGTCGGCGTCCTCGTCGAGAGTGATCGCGAAGCTGGCCTTGAGCCCGGCGCTCGCGCCGCCGAAGGCCGCCATCGACATGTCGCCGCCGCTGCCGACCGTGGCCTGCACGCTGTCGACGGCGTCCACGCCCGCCAGCGCGGCCTCCACCTCCTGCGCCGCCTCGTCCTGGCCCTTGAGCGAGGTGCCGGGCGCGTAGTGCTGCGTGACGGTCACGGTGTCCTGACCGCTGTCGCCGAGAAAGCTGGTCTCCATGTTCGGGACCAGGGCGGCCGTGCCGCCGAGGATCGCCACGGCCACGCCGATGGTGACGGCGGGCAGCCGCAGCGCGCCGTTCAGGGTCGGCACGTAGATACGCTGCCAGACCCCTCGGCTCTCCTTCTCCTCGGCGGCCTCGCGGTCGACCGCCCCGCCGCGCCGGGCCTTCCTCGGCGGCCGGATGAACCAGTAGGCCAGCACCGGCACGATCGTCAGGGCCACGACGAGCGAGGCCAGCATCGCGATGGAGACGGTCAGCGCAAACGGCCGGAACAGCTCGCCCACCATGCCGCCCACCAGCGCGATCGGCAGGAACACGGCGACGGTGCAGATCGTGGAGGCGGCGATGGCCCCACCGACCTCGCGCACCGCCGCGAGGATCGCCGGCCCGCGCTCCTCGCCGTACGACATGTGCCGCTTGATGTTCTCGATCACCACGATCGCGTCGTCGACCACGCGGCCGATCGAGATGGTGAGCGCGCCGAGCGTGAGGATGTTCAGCGTGTAGCCGCCCGCGTCCATCGCGATGAACGTCACCGCGAGCGACAGCGGGATGGAGATCGCGGACACGAGCGTCGACCGCATCGACATCAGGAAGACCAGGATGACGAGCACCGCGAACAGCAGGCCGAGGCCGCCCTCGGTGGCCAGACCGTGGATCGAGTCCTCGATGAACGGGGCCTGGTCGAAGACGACCGCCGTCGCGATGGCGCGTTCGGTCAGCGTGTCCGCGACCTCGGGCTCCGCGAGCGCGTCCTCGATCGCGTGGGACACCTCGACGGTGTTGGCCTCCGGCGTCTTGGTGATGGCCAGGCCCAGGGACGGCGAGCCGTCGAGCCGGGAGTAGGACGTCGCCTCGACCGGCTTGAGCTCCACGGACGCGACCTGGCCCAGCTCCACCGGTGCGGCCGGCTCGGCCGGCAGACCGCCGGCGGCCGGGTCCTGCGTCGTCGCACCCCCGGCCGCTCCGGTACCCCCGGTCGCGGTGCCGCCGGCCGCCGCGCCTCCGGGCAGCACGGGAAGCTGCTTGAGCTGGTCGACCATGTCGACCGGCTTGCCGAGCTGGACCGACCACGCACGGCCGCCCTCGGTGATCTCCCCCGCCGGGATGACCACGCCGTTGTCCTGCAGCACGGTGGTCAGGTCCTCGGTCGTGAGGCCGGCCGCGGCGAGCTTGTCCTGGTCCGGCAGGATGCGGACCTCGGTCTCGCTCTGGCCGGTCACGGCGACGGAGCGGACGCCGTCGACCTCCTTGAGCGCCGGCACCACGACGTCCTCGACGGTTCCGGCGAGGGCGTTGGGGCTCTTGTCGCCCGACACCGCCATCTGGACCACGGGCACGTCGTCGACGGAGCCGGTCGTGACCTGCGGCTCGACGTCCTCGGGCAGGACCTGCTGCACCCCGGCAACGGCGGTCTGGAGGCGCTGGGTGGCCGACTCCATGTCGGTGCCGTAGGTGAACTCGACCGTGGTCAGGGAGATGCCGGTGGACGCCGTCGAACGTACCGACGCGACCCCGTCGACCGAGGCGATGGCCTCTTCGATCACGTCGGTGACCTGCTCCTCCACGACCTCGGGCGAGGAGCCCTGGTACTGCGCGCTCACGATGCCGGTCGGGAGCTGGAGCGACGGGATGAGCTCCTGCTTCAGGGAGGTCATGCTCAGCACCCCGAACACCGCTATCGCGATCGTCACCAGTGCTACGACGGCTCGGTTCGCGAGGGACAGCCGGGCGAGACGGAACACGAGGACTCCACGGTGCGGGCGAGGATCGGGCGTACGGCGCGACGCCGCCGTCGTGATCTGGCGGGACCAACGGGGTGAAATCAGACCGAAGTCACAGAGTAGGGCAGTACGCCACACCGCCTGCAAGCCGTCGGGGACATTGACAGGCGCTCGAATTCCGTCCCGTACCGCGTGCCCTGGCCCGTCCGCACGACGGGTCAGGGCTCCACGTCACAGCTCGGACATGGCCTCCTCGGGCGTGTGCTCGGCCACCTTGGCCGCCCTGTTCCAGCGCTGCCAGAGCACGCGCTCCCCGATCGGCCGGGCCATGAGGTGCGCCGTCACCAGGAAGACGACCACGCCGACGAACAGCACCGCCGACGCCACCCAGAACGGCGACGCGGGGCTGACGCCCTCGGCGAGCAGGCCGGCCACGACCGGGGCGGGAGCCGCGAAGCCCCAGCGGACGAGGTTGAACGCGCCGGTCGTGACGCGGCGGTCCGGGTCGCCGAGCGCGAGCGACAGGTCGGTGAGGTTCGCGTTGGCGATACCCATGAACACACCGGCCACGATGGTCACGACGATGGAGCCCGCCGTGCCGACGCCGATCGCGAGCAGCGCCACGCACACCAGCACGCCCGCGACGGCGACGCCGAGCGTCTGCACGAACCCGATCCGGTGCGCGAGCCTGTGGCCCACAGCGAGGATGCCGACGGCCACGCCGATGCCCCAGGCGGTGAACACCAGGCCGAGCGGCACGACGTCGAGGCCGAGGAACACCGGCACGTAGCCGAGCACCACGAAGAACACGAAGTTGTAGGCGGCCGTCACGACCGCGAGTGCCAGGAAGCCCGGCTTGCGGAACAGGCCGAAGACCTGTCCGAGCTTGAGCGGCGCGGGCTTCTCGGCCGGGTCCTTGAGCCGGGTGGCGGAGACCAGCAGGGCGACGACCATGAGCAGGCCGCAGACGAAGAACGGCACCCGCCAGCTGATGTGCCCGAGCAGCCCGCCGATCAGCGGCCCGACGGCGAAGCCGAGCCCCACGCAGGTCTCGAACAGGCCGACCACCCACTCGCGGTCCTTGGCGAGGGCGACGAGCAGCACCATGGCGGTGGCGAAGAACATCGCGTTGCCGAGGCCCCACACGCCGCGGAGCACCGCGAGCTGGACGATGTTTCCGCTCAGCGCGGCCAGCACGGCGGCGATGGCGACGAGCGTGACGCCGGTCGCCAGGATCTTCTTGTACCCGAACTTCCCCGTGGCCATCACGGCGGGGATCATGCCGATGGCCATGACCGCGATGTACGCGGTGAACAGGAGCTCGATCTCCCAGGTGGTGGCGCCGATCTCCGCACCGATGACGGGCAGGATCGGGTCGACGACGGCGATGCCGGCGATCGCGAAGAACGCGGTGAGCGCGGTGGCGTAGATGGCTGTCTTGTTCGGTTCGTTGCGCGCGCTGGCCACGCGGCCTCCTCAGGATTTATCTGTATCACACAGGTATATGCCTGTAGGCTACACCTATGTCGAAGGAGACGGAAGAGAACGCCGGCGACGACCACCCCGGCGAGGCCCCGCTGTCGCGCGTCGAGCTCCAGCTCGCACTCCTGCTGCGCCGGGCGGAGCGCACGGGCGCCGTCCGCGCCGGCCACACCCCCACGCTGGAACGGTCGGGCTACCTGCTGCTCCAGGTCCTCAGCGCCGAGGGCCCGCTCGGCATCAACGCGCTCGCCGCACGCCAGGGACTCGACGCCTCGACCGTGACCCGCCAGGTGGTCAGCCTGGAGAAGGCCGGGTTCGCGCGGCGCAGCCGTGACCCGCTCGACGGGCGGGCGGTCCGGGTGGAGGCGACGGAGTCCGGCAAGGCCCAGCTGGAGCGCGAGCGCGCCCGGCGCAGCGCGATGTACGACCAGATCCTCACCGACTGGTCCCCCTTCGAGCGGTCCCTGCTCGCCGAGCTGCTGGAGCGCCTGAACCACGACCTGGACGCGTTCCGGCGCGACCCGGAGGAGTGAGGCACCACTTCCAAAGAACTGGTTGCAAAGAAAGCCTTGCAAAGGTGTGTTGGCATGCGTAGGGTGGGTCGCACGAGCTACCCCACACCGAGCCAGGAGCAGCCACGATGAGCACCTTCGCCCCCACCGCCCTCCCGCAGGTCCGCCACCTCCTCGCACCGCGTACGCTCGCGACGGCGACCCCGGGCCGCCGTCCCGAAGCCCCCGCCATCGCCCGCGAGGCGCAGCGCAGGGAGGCCGAGCGCGTCGCCCGCCAGCGGGCCCAGGCCGAGCGCGCCCGTGACAACGCGGCGGCGCGCCACCCGCTCGCGCTGCGCTGAACTCGGCACGCAGTGGGTAACGTCCTGCCTATGGCGACTGCGCGTGAGGACTCCCCGGGGCACGAGGCGGACCGGGGCGGTGCTTCCCCGGCGTCACCCGCAGCCGGCTCCTCCGCTGCCGGCTCCGCCCCGACGCCCGAGGCCGCCGGCCCACCGGCGGAGCTGGGCCCGGCGGCGCTGCGCGCCCTCTCGCACCCGCTCCGCATCCGCATCCTCGACCTGCTGCCGAGCCACGGTCCGCTCACCGCCAGCAAGCTCGGCGAGATCGTCGGCGAGTCCAGCGGCTCGACGAGCTACCACCTGCGCCAGCTCGCCAAGCACGGCCTCGTCCGTGAGGTCGAGGGCAGGGGCACCGCACGGGAACGCTGGTGGGAACGCACCCCCGGCGGGTTCAGCATCTCCACGCTGGGCAAGGACTCCCCCGCCGCCCGGCAGACCGCCGAGGCCGTCAACATCGAGTTCCTCCGCCTGCGCCACGAACGGGTGATGGCCTTCGTCCGCGCGGGGCAGGGGGCCGACGAGGAGACCCTGAAGGCCTGGGACGGGACGACGACGTTCTTCGCCTCCAACAAGTGGGCCACGCCCGAGCAGATGCGGGCGATCGTGGTGGCGTGGGAGCAGTTCACGGCCGAGCACATCGACCCGCTCAGCGGGCAGGAGGACGTGCCCGGGGCCATCCCGTTCGAGGTGCACTTCGATGCGTTCCCGACGATCGACCCGGCGGGCAACCCGCTCTGATCAGCCGCGACTCGTCGGGCCTCTGCCATGAGCAGATCTGCGGCGGGCAGAGACGGCTGTCCGGGTGGCCCCGGTCGGACGATCGTGGAGACATGACCGAGACCATCCAGACCCAGCCCCTCGACGACCATCTCGCCACGCGGCTGCTGCACCAGCGGATCGTGCTGATCGGCAGCGAGATCGACGACGCCGTCGCCAACCGCGTGACCTCGCAGCTCCTGCTGCTCTCGGCGGAGGACCCGGCCGCCGACATCAGCCTCTACATCAACTCCCCCGGCGGCTCCATCAGCGCGGGCCTCGCCGTCCACGACACGATGAAGCTGCTGCCGAACGCGGTCTCCACCGTGGCCGTCGGGTTCGCGGGCAGCATGGGGCAGTTCCTGCTCGCCGCCGGCACGGCCGGCAAGCGGTACGCGCTGCCGCACGCGCGGATCATGATGCACCAGCCCGCGGGCGGGGTGGGCGGCACGACGACGGACGTGGTGATCCAGGCCGAGAACATCCGGCACGTCAAGGACGTCGTGACGCGGCTGCAGGCCGAGCACACCGGCCAGACGGTGGAGACGATCGCGGCGGACTCCGAGCGCGACCGCTGGTTCACCGCGGAGCAGGCACTGGCCTACGGCATGATCGACAAGGTCGTGGACCGGGTCAACGACGTGCGCCCGGGTGGCAAGCGGCGCGCGGGGCTCTGACGCCGCCCGGTCTCCGGCGGCTCACGCCGCCAGCAGCACGGCGTCCCCTCGTCGCCCGACGGCGGAGCTGCCGGCCGGCGCCGCCTGAGGGGCCTGCAACGGGTGCCGCGAGGAGGAGAAGCCGGCCGAACGGCGGGCCGCGGACGACAGGACGCGGATCCGTCGGCCCTCCTCCTGCGCGGCGAGGGCGATCGCGAGATCGGCCCACGCGCGCTCCACCAGGTCGACGAGCCGCATGCCGAGCGCCTCGCACACCGCGGCGAGCACCTCGGAGGACGCCTCCTTGCGCCCCCGTTCCACCTCCGAGAGGTAGGCGGTCGAGACCCGGGCGTCCGTGGCGACGTCGGCCAGGGTGCGGCGCTGCTCCCGGCGCGCGCGCCGCAGGATGCCGCCCACGAGGTCGCGCAGCAGCGGTTCGCGCGTGTGCTCCAGGGTGCCGGACCTCGCGCCCGGCGCGCCGTCGCTGGTGGTACCGGGCCCAGCGGGGCCCGCAGTAGCTGTCGAGATCATCGCCATGTGCCCACTCCCGCCGTTGGTACCCGTCACGGTACCCAACCCCACTGACATGCCGGGTCGTTCCGCTGTCTGCTGCTGGCGTAACGGCGTGACCCCGAACCCGGGTGCGTGTCAGTGGCTCCTGGCACCATGGGACCACCGACCAGGAGAGGACAGTGGTGTTCGGATCTATCGAGGTGCGCGGAGCCCGCGAGAACAACCTGCAGGGCGTTTCGATCGACATCCCCAAGCGCAAGCTCACGGTGTTCACCGGGGTCTCCGGGTCGGGCAAGAGCTCGCTGGTGTTCGGCACCGTCGCCGCGGAGTCACGCCGGCTGATCGACGAGACGTACTCGGCGTTCCTCCAGGGCTTCATGCCCTCACGCCCGCGGCCCGACGTCGACACGCTGTCGAACCTGTCGGCGGCCATCGTCGTGGACCAGGAGCCGATGGGCGCCAACGCGCGCTCGACGGTCGGCACGGCCACCGACGCGTACACGATGCTGCGCGTCATCTGGTCGCGGCTCGGTGAGCCCTACGTCGGCGGCTCCAACCTCTTCTCCTTCAACGACCCCCAGGGCATGTGCGCCAACTGCGAAGGCCTGGGCCGCGTCTCCGCGATCGACACGGAAGCCCTGGTGGACCGCAGCAAGTCGCTGAAGGAGGGGGCCATCACGTTCCCCAACTTCGGGGTCGGCACCTGGTACTGGAAGGTCTACGCCGACTCCGGCCTGTTCGACGTCGACAAGCCCCTGAAGGACTACACCGACACCGAGTGGCACGACCTGATGCACGGCGACGAGCGAAAAATCGTCTCGGGCGGCATCAACGTGACGTACGAGTCGCTGGTCCCGAAGATCACGCGGCTCTACCTGGTCAAGGACGTCGAGTCGATGAAGGGCGCCATGCGGGCGGCCGTCGACCGGCTCGCCACCTTCACGCCGTGCCCCGAGTGCGGCGGCACCCGCCTCAACGACCGGGCGCGGTCGTCGCTCGTCAAGGGCAAGCACATCGGCGAGGCCGCCGCCATGCAGCTCACCGACCTGGCCGAGCTGGTCCGCGACCTCGCGGACCCGCAGGTCCAGCCCATCCTGGACGGGCTCAACGACCTGCTCGCCACCTTCGAGCAGATCGGGCTCGGGTACCTGTCGCTGGACCGGGAGTCGTCGTCGCTCTCCGGCGGGGAGGCGCAGCGGACCAAGATGGTGCGGCACATGGGCTCGGCCCTGACGGACCTGACCTACGTGTTCGACGAACCGACCATCGGGCTGCACCCGCACGACGTGCGGCAGATGAACGCCCTGCTCCAGCGCCTGCGGGACAAGGGCAACACGGTGCTCGTCGTGGAGCACAAGCCCGAGGTCATGGCGGCGGCCGACCACCTCGTCGACATGGGCCCGGGCGCCGGCACCCACGGCGGCACGGTGGTCTACCAGGGCGACATCGCGGGACTGCGCACTTCCGGGACCGCGACCGGCAAGCACCTGGACCAGGCGGTGACGCTCCGGTCCACGCCCCGCACCCCCACCGGCTTCCTCCGGATCGAGCACGCGAACCTGCACAACCTCCAGGACGTGTCGGTGGACGTGCCGCTCGGCGTCCTGGTGGCGGTGACGGGCGTGGCCGGCTCCGGCAAGAGCTCGCTCATCCACGGCTGCCTGCCGCGCGACGGCGTCACCTTCGTCGACCAGACGGTGATCCGCGGGTCGCGACGGTCCAACCCCGCGACCTACACCGGGATCCTCGAGCCCATCCGCAAGCAGTACGCCCGCGCGAACGGGGTCAAGCCCGCGCTGTTCAGCGCCAACTCGGCGGGCGCGTGCCCGGAGTGCAAGGGCGTCGGCCTCATCTACACCGACCTCGCCTTCATGGCGGGCGTCGCCAGCGTGTGCGAGGCGTGCGGCGGCAAGCGGTTCACCGACGAGGTGCTGGGCTACACGCTGCGCGGCAAGAACATCGCCGACGCGCTCGCCATGTCCGTCGAGGAGGCCCTGGACTTCTTCACCGAGAAGACGGTGCTCCCGATGCTCTCCCGCCTGTCCGACGTCGGGCTGGACTACATCTCCCTCGGCCAGCACCTCAACACCCTGTCGGGCGGCGAACGGCAGCGCCTCAAGCTGGCGATCGAGATGGGCGGCGACACCCCGACGTTCGTGCTCGACGAGCCCACCGCCGGCCTGCACATGCAGGACGTCGACAACCTGGGCGGCCTGCTCGACCGCCTCGTCGACTCCGGTCGGTCCGTGATCGTCGTGGAGCACAACCTGTCGGTCGTCGCGCGGGCCGACTGGGTGATCGACATGGGCCCGGGTGGCGGGCACGACGGCGGTCGCGTCGTCTTCGAGGGAACGCCCGCCGACCTGGCGCGCCAGGAGGCGTCGCTGACGGGCCGCCACCTCGCCGAGCTCCTCGCCGGCACAGCCTGAGGCCAGCACCGGCACCTCCTGAGGCCGCCATCGTGCCCCCACCCGGGTTCGAACCGGGACTGGGCCGGGTTTAAGCCGGCTGCCTCTGCCAGTTGGGCTATGGGGGCGCACCCCAGAGACTACCGAGCGGCACCCGACGACGGAGCCCCCGGCTCCGACCTGTCAGAACCTCGCGGACCTGTCAGACGTGCAGGTCACCGAAGTGACCTGTGCGTCTGACAGCTCGACGGGAGCTTCCGACGGCCCGGAGCCGGGGGCTCGGTGCCTGCCCTGGGTGCGGGGTCTTCAGGCCTTCGAGCCCGACTCCGCGCGCGCGGCGGACGACTCGGCCGTCTGCTCGACCTTCTCGCCCACGGGCTTCGGCGGCACCGACGCGTTGCGGAACTCCTGCCGCGGGTCGTGCAGCGAACCGAGCGAGACGAGCTCGCGGCCCATCAGGAACTGGCCGATCCAGCCGACCAGGATGCGCGCCTTGCGGTTGCCGGTCGGCATCGCCATGACGTGGTAGCCGCGGTGCGCGACCCAGGCGAGGAACCCGCGCAGCTTGATGAAGCCGAACAGCTCGGCGACACCCTTGTAGAGGCCCAGCGACGCGACCACACCGAGGTTCTTGTGGTTGTACTCGACGGCGGGCTTGTCCTTGTAGAGCGCCACGATGTTGTCGGCCAGGCGCACGGCCTCGCGGATCGCGTGCTGCGCGTTCGGCGGGCAGAACTTGCCCGGGTTGAGCACGTCCGGCACGGCGGCGCAGTCGCCCGCGGCCCAGGCGCCGTCCACGATCTCGCCGTCCTCCGTGGCGACCTGCAGCGTGGGGAGCACGATGACGCGGCCCAGCTTGTCGAACGGGAGGTCCGAGGCCTCCTTGATGACCGGGTTCGCCTTGACGCCCGCGGTCCACACGATGGTCTCGGTGTCGAACTCGACGCCGGTCGAGGTCACGACGTGCCCGTCCACGCAGGACGAGAGGAACGTGTTGAGGTGGAACTCGATGCCGCGCTTCTTCAGCTCGGCGAGGGCGTACTCGCCCATCGGCTCCGTGACCTCGGGCAGGATGCGCCCGGCACCCTCGATCATGACGAACCGCAGGTCGGACGGCTCGATGGTGTTGTACTGCCGCGTCGCGTAGCGCGCCATGTCCTCGATCTCGGCGAGCGCCTCGATGCCGGCGAACCCGCCGCCCACGAACGTGAACGTGAGCATGCGCTTGCGCAGGTCGGCGTCCCACGTCGAGGACGCGACGTCCATGCGGTTGATGACGTGGTTGCGGACCGCGATGGCCTCTTCCACGTTCTTGAACCCGATCGCGGCCTCCGCGAGACCCGGGATGGGCAGCGTGCGGGAGACCGAGCCGAGGCCGACGACCAGCTGGTCGTAGGTCACCTCGTACTCGTCGCCCTCCTCGGGCTGGATCTTCACGGCCTTGCGCCCGTGCTCGATCGTGGTGACCTTGCCCTGGAGCACGTCGATGCCCTTGAGGGCCTTCCGGTGCGGCGCGACGACGTCGCGGGCGTCGATGGAGCCCGCACCCGCCTCGGGCAGGAAGGGTGCGTACGTCATGTACGGGCGCGGGTCGACGACGACGATGGCCGCCTCCCGCTTCTTCAGCTTCTTTCGCAGGCGGCGCGCCACGTAGAGGCCGACGGACCCGCCGCCGAGCACCACGATGCGCGGCACCTTCCGCGCGCGCGGCGTCACCGGGTCGGAAGCATGGCTGACCGAGGTCAGGTCGTTCTGAGGCATGATTCCCAGGGTACCGCGCCCTAAGCGTGTTTCTTCACATGGCAAAGAGCGGCGGGTGCGTGACGCCCACCACGCCGCTTCGCTGCGTATCGTGCCCGGTCAACGGACCACCTGGGACGGGAGTTCCCGACCGAGGGAAATCCGCCGGTGCGGAATGTCGGGAGATCAGGCCATCGCCAGCGCGATCCCGTCCAGGATGTCGTGCTCGCTGGTCACCACGTGGGTCAGCGACCCGCCCGCGGTCCGGACGTCGGCCACGACGCGCTGGATCACCTCGGACCACACGAGCGCCCCCGCCGCGATCACGTCGACGCGGCCCGGGTGCAGGAAGCCCATCGCCGTCCGCTCGGCGCGCGGTGCCGCCAGCAGCGCCGCGCACGACGCCAGCACAGTCTCGACCGGCAGCTCCGCCTGGTTCACCCGCTCCCGCTGGTACTCGGTCAGGCCCAGGGCGTGCGCCGTGACGGTGGTGATCGAGCCTGCCAGCCCCACCAGGGTGGTGGTCTTCCCGAGCGGGACCACGCGCGCGGCGTCGTCCAGGTGGGCCCGGACGTCGGCGCGGGCGGCCTCGATCTCGGCCGCGGACGGCGGATCGCCGTGCAGGTGCCGTTCGGTCATCCGCACCGAGCCGATGTCCATCGAGACGCTCGCGTCCACCGCGCTCGTGCCGAGCACCAGCTCCGTGGAGCCCCCGCCGAGGTCGACGACGAGGAAGGGGCCGGCGTGCGCCGCCGCGGCGGCGCCGGTGGCGCCGGTGAACGACAGCTGCGCCTCCTCGTGGCCGCTGATCACCTCGACGTCGACGCCGAGCGCGGCGCGGACGCCGTCGAAGAACGCGTCCCGGTTACGCGCGTCCCGGGTGGCCGACGTGGCCACGAACCGCACCCGCTCCGCCCCGGCGGCGTCGATCGCCGCCGCGTACGCACGGGTCGCCGCGAGGGTCCGCGCGAGGGCCTCCGGCGCGAGCTCGCCGGTGCGGTCCACACCCTGGCCGAGCCGCACCACCTCCATGCGGCGGTCGAGCTCCGTGAGGTTTCCGGCGGCGTCGACGTCCGCGACCAGCAGGCGGATCGAGTTGGTGCCGCAGTCGATCGCGGCTACGCGAGAGGAAGTCACGCGAGGATTCTCCCAGGCGCCCCTGCCGCCGGGGCGCCGGACGTGCCGGTTCGCGAGAAACCTCACTCCCGGCCCGGGACGGGTACGGGCCTCAGCAGGTGCAGCGGTCCGGGCGCCACGTGTCCCGGGCCAGCGCGAGCGCCTCGTCGCCGAGCGGGTTCACGCCCGGGCCGGCGGCCAGCGCGTGCGCGAACAGCACGTGCAGGCACTTGACCCGCGTCGGCATGCCGCCCGCGGAGATGCCGTCGATCTCGTCCACGTGCCCGATCGCCTCGCGCTGCGCCAGGTAGTGCTCGTGCGCCGTGCGGTAGGCGGCGGCCAGGTCCTCGTCGGTCTCGAGCCGTGCCGTCATCTCCTTCATCACGCCGTTCGCCTCCAGGGTCGAGGCGGCGGCGACCGCACCGGGGTGCGTCAGGTAGAAGACGGTCGGGAACGGGGTGCCATCGGGCAGGCGGGGCGCGGTGCGCGCCACCGTCGGACGGCCGCACACGCAGCGCGCCGCGATCCCCGCGACGCCGCGCGGCTCGCGGCCGAGCTGCTCGGCCAGGACGCGCAGGTCGTCGTCGGACACGGTCTCAGTCGCGGTGTTCACCGCTCCATTGTCTCCCAGCGCGCGACCGACGCGGAGCGGCGCCGTCCCGGGCCGTGCGACACCGGCAGGCGCCGCCTACTCGCCGTCCGCGATCCGCACGGAGTCCCACACGTTCGTGTACCAGGGCACGTCCTCGTCCTCGGACGCACCCGGCGACGGTTCGACGACGCCGGGCTCCGGCTCCTCCTGCTCGACCGAGTCCGTGTCCAGCGGGCGCCACACCTTGTCCCCCGGCATGACGAACCGCAGACGCGACCGCGCCTGCTCGATCACGTACGACCGGTCGTCCCAGCGGGCCAGCTCGGTCTCGAGCTCGGCCTTCTGGTCCTGCTGCTGGCTCAGCTCGGAGCGCAGCTCGCGCAGCTCGGCCTGCTGCGTGATGACCGCGCGCACCGTCGGGAGCAGCAGCACCACCGCGAGGAGCACCACCACGGACAGCACCATGGCGCGGACGGTGAGCACCTCGGGCACCACGAGCCCGTAGCTGCCGCGCTTGCGGTCCGCGCGTGCCGGGCGGGTGGGCGGCGCGACGCTGCCGGTGGCCGTGCTCCGGCGGCGCGGCTGCGCCGGCCGCTTCGCCCCGCTGCCCGACGTCGGCCGCGCACCACGGGCGGCGGCACCCGCCGGGCGCGCGGCCGGCCGTCCTGGAGCGGTCCGGGGTGCGGGCGCGCGGCGGCCCGACGACGCCGACGGTGCGGCGGGCTTGCGTGCGGTCGACGTGCCCGGCATCGAGCGGGCCGGCGCCGGCTTCGCGGCCGACCTGGCCGCCGTCGTCCCGGCCGTGCCTGCCTTCTTGGCCGCGGACCCCTTCGCGGTGGCCGCCTTCGTTCCCTTGCCCGAGGAACCCTTCGCCGGCGAACCTTTCGCCCCCGACCCGGCCTGCTTCTTCGCCGCCGCCCTCCCCTTCGCCGGTGTGCTCCCTGTGGCGCCCTTCGCGCCGGAGGAACCCGTGCCGGAGCCCGTGCGCGGGGTCGACGACGGGCGCGCACCCGAGCCGCGCGCCGAACCCGAGGGCCGCGCCGGGCGACGTGAGGAAGGCATGGGTCGATTGTGCCGATTCGCCGGTCCTTTGTACCGGCATTACCTCCGGCGCGCCGTGTGTCGATCCCGTGGAACACAAGAGCTGTCAGACCCGAGTGGACGTGTCAGACGTACAGATCACTCCGGTGACCTGTACGTCTGACACGGCAGCGCGTGTCTGACAGCTCAGTGCGGGCGGACCAGCTCAGCCCTGGAAGCGCGGGAACGCCGACCGGCCGGCGTAGGTGCCGGCCTCGTCGAGCGCCTCCTCGATGCGGAGGAGCTGGTTGTACTTGTTGATGCGCTCGCCACGGGCGGGGGCACCGGTCTTGATCTGGCCGGCGTTGGTCGCCACGGACAGGTCCGCGATGGTGGTGTCCTCGGTCTCGCCGGAGCGGTGCGAGGTCATCGTGGTGAAGCCGTTGCGCTGGGCCAGCGTCACGGCGTCGAGCGTCTCGGTGAGCGTGCCGATCTGGTTGAGCTTGACCAGCAGCGAGTTCGCCGACTTGAGCTCGATGCCCTTGGCGAGGCGCTCCGGGTTGGTGACGAACAGGTCGTCGCCCACGATCTGCACCTTGTCGCCGACCTTGCCCATGAGGGCGGACCAGGAGTCCCACTCGTCCTCGGACAGCGGGTCCTCGATCGAGACCAGCGGGTAGTCGGCCACGAGCTGCTCGTAGTACGCGATCATCTCGTCCGGCGTCTTCTTGCCGCCCTCGAACGCGTACACGCCGTCCGAGAAGAACTCGGTCGAGGCGACGTCGAGCGCGAGGCCCACGTCGGTGCCCGGCTTGAGGCCCGCGCGCTCGATGGCGACGAGGATCAGGTCGAGCGCCTCACGGTTGCTGCCGAGGTTCGGCGCGAAGCCGCCCTCGTCGCCCAGTCCGGTGGCCAGGCCCTTCTCCTTCAGCACGGACTTGAGGGAGTGGTACACCTCGGTGCCGGTGCGCAGCGCCTCGCGGAACGTCGGGGCGCCGATCGGGGCGACCATGAACTCCTGGATGTCCACGTTCGAGTCCGCGTGGGACCCGCCGTTGAGGATGTTCATCATCGGGACGGGCAGGACGTGCGCGTTCGGGCCGCCCACGTAGCGGAACAGGTCCAGACCCGAGCTCTTGGCGGCGGCCTTCGCGACGGCGAGCGAGACGCCCAGGATCGCGTTGGCGCCCAGCTTGCCCTTGTTCGGCGTGCCGTCGAGGTCCAGGAGGGCCTGGTCGATGATGCGCTGCTCCTCGGCGTCGTACCCGATGAGCTCGGGGGCGATCTCGTCGTTGACGGCCGCGACCGCCTTCTCGACGCCCTTGCCCAGGTAACGGCCCTTGTCGCCGTCACGCAGCTCGACGGCCTCGAACGCGCCGGTCGAGGCGCCGGACGGGACCGCCGCACGGGCGAAGGTGTTGTCGTCGAGGACGATCTCCACCTCCACGGTGGGGTTGCCGCGCGAGTCGAGGATCTCGCGTGCTCCAACGGCTTCGATGCTAGCCACGGGGTCTCCTTCTAAGGATGTTGCTCGGAGGTTACGGCCCCCAGCCTAGGACGTCGGGCGAGGGGGCGCGGAACCGTCCACCGGGCCGCGGTTCACAGCGCCACCACAGGTTTGCGACAGCGCCACCACAGCGTGCCTGCCTAGCGTCCCGATCGTCCGGCGCAGACCGCCCGCGGTGCGACCCGCACGCCGCTCGCCCCCTCCCCTTCGGCGTGGCGACACAGCCCGCGTGGCGGTCTGCGCGGACACCAACGTCCCCGCACGTACCTCAGGACCCGAGGCAGGAGCCCATGTTCTTCACCTATCTGCGCAGAGAGCTGCGCAACCGACGCAAGCAGACGGTGGTGGTCGCGATCGGTCTCGCGGTCGCGATCGCGCTGGTCATCGTCGTCAACGCGGTCTCGACCGGCGTCAGGAACGCCCAGTCCGAGGTGCTCGAGTCCGTCTACGGCGTGGGTACCGACATCACCGTCACCCAGGCGAGCGAGGGGCCGGGCGAGGGCGGCGGCCCGGGCCGCTTCGACTTCGGCGAGGGCGAGGGCGAGGCGAGCGAGGACGGCACCCGCAGCCTCGCGCAGGACCGCCTCAGCACGGCCATGGGCTCGACGTCGTTCGACGCCTCCGCCCTGGAGTCCGTCTCCGGGCTGGACCACGTGTCCGGCGTCGCCGCGACCCTCGACCTGCAGAACATGTCCTTCTCCGGCGAGATGCCGGACTTCGAGGCGATGCAGGAGGGTGACGGCCCGGTCACCATGCAGATGGGGCCGGACGGCAGCGGCGAGGGGACGGCCGGCGGGTCGTCCTTCGAGATCGAGCAGTTCTCGGTCACGGGCGTGGACCCGGACGCCACCGCCGTCGGGCCGCTGACCACCGCCACGGTGGCCGACGGCCGGACGCTGGAGACGGGCGACGAGAACGTCGCCGTCCTGGACGCCACGTACGCCGAGCAGCAGGAGCTCGCCGTCGGCGACACCATCACCACCGGCGGCGAGAAGCTGGAGATCGTCGGCACCGTCACCTCCACGACGGGCGACGACGTCGCGACGGCGTCGGACGTCTACGTGCCGCTCGCCACGGCCCAGACCCTCGCGGACCTCGCCGACCAGGTCACCGACGTCTACGTGCAGGTCGACTCGGCCGAGAACGTGGACGCCGTGGCGGCCGCGATCGAGACCGAGCTCCCCGACGCCTCGGTGAGCACCCAGTCCGACCTCGCGGAGAACGTCACCGGGTCCCTCTCGACGGCGTCCAACCTGATCGGCACGCTCGGCACCTGGCTGAGCGTCATCGTGCTGGCGGCGGCCTTCGGCCTCGCGATCCTGTTCACCGTCTCCGGCGTGAACCGGCGGACGCGCGAGCTCGGCACCCTCAAGGCGATCGGCTGGAGCAAGGGCCGCGTGGTGGGCCAGGTGGCCGGCGAGTCCGTGGTGCAGGGCCTGATCGGCGGTGTGGCCGGCCTCGCGATCGGTGCGCTGGCCGTGTGGGCCGTGAACCTGGCGGGCATCACGCTCAGCGGCGGCACCTCGGGCGGCGGCTTCACGATGGGCGGCCCGGGCGGCGGCCCCGCCGGCGCGATGCAGGACGCCGGCGGGCAGACCGGGGCGGCCGGCGGCTTCGGCGGGGCACGTCCGGGCGGTCTGGCCGACGCCGCGAGCAGCGCCGTCGACGTCGCCCTCCAGGCCCCGGTCAGCCTGTGGATCGTGCTGGCCGCCGTCGGCCTCGCCGTGCTGGGCGGGCTGATCGCGGGTGTGGTCGGCGGACAGCGCGCCGCGCGCCTGCGCCCGGTCGAAGCCCTTCGTTCCCTCGCGTGAGCCGGAGGCGCAGCGCAGGGTGCGGGCCGAGGAACGAGGCACGCGCCCGCAGCGGAGCCGCAGGCTCACGCGACACCAAGCAGAGCGTGAACTGAAAGGTCTACCCATGTATCAGATCGACGACCTGACCAAGACGTACCAGCAGGGCAAGCGCGTGGTGCGCGCGCTCAAGGGGGTCTCCCTGACCATCGGCGACGGCGAGCTGGTCGCCGTCCAGGGACCGACCGGCGGCGGCAAGTCCACGCTGCTGCAGATGCTCGGCGGGCTCGACCGGCCGACGTCGGGCACCGTCAAGCTCGACGGGACCGACCTCGCCGGGATGAGCGACGCGCAGCTCACCGCCGCGCGGGCCGAGACCATCGGCTTCGTGTTCCAGAACTTCAACCTCATCCCCACGCTCACCGCGCTGGAGAACGTGGAGACGGCGCTCGTGCCGGCCAAGATCCCGCGGCAGACCAGGACGGCGCGGGCGCTGGCCGCGCTGGAGTCCGTCGGGCTCGGCGACCGCGGGGACCACCTCCCGGGCGAGCTCTCGGGCGGGCAGCAGCAGCGCGTCGCGATCGCGCGGGCGCTGGTGAAGAACCCGAAGGTGCTGCTGGCGGACGAGCCCACCGGCAACCTCGACGAGGAGACCCGCGACGAGATCGTCGACCTCATCGTGGGCCTGTGGAAGGACCAGGGGCTGACGATCGTGCTGGTCACGCACGACTCGGTGGTCGCACAGCGCACGCCGCGCCGCCTGCGCATCGCCAAGGGCGCGGTCAAGGACCTGACGGCGGCCTGACGCCCCGGGTCGGCAGTCCCCTCAGCGAGGTCGGCAGTTCCCTCAGCGAGTCGGCACCTTGCATCGAGATCGGCACAGGCCTGTGCCGATCTCGATGCAAGGTGCCGATCTCGTGGGCGTGGCGCCTTGGGCATGCGTCCACCTCAGCGGTCGGCTGATCTGTTCGGCCGGGTCTCGACGGCATCCGGGCAGGCTGGCTACGCTGCCCCTACGTTCGCCGCGGCACCGTCGCTCCGGCGTTCGCCCCACCGGAGACACGCGCAAGGGAGCGCAGCATGCCTCGTCGAAATCGTTTCATCGCCCGAGATCGCTCGCCCGGCAGAAATCGTTTCACACGCCGTTTCACACACCGCTCGGCCGCCGGCCTCGGCGCCGCCGCGCTCGTCGCCGCCGGCGCCCTGATCGCCGCGCCCGCCACCACGGCCGCGACAGCACCCGCCGGGGCCGCGAACGCCGCCACCGTCGTCACCGCCGTCGACTTCGAGGACGGCACCACCGGCACCTGGACCCCCAGCGGCGGCGCGGGCCTCGACGTCGTCGCGGACCCCGACGGCGCGGGCAGCGTGCTCGCGATCACCCGGGCCGCCGACTACGAGGGCATCCAGTCCCCCACCGGGATCTTCCGCCCCGGCCTCACCTACACGTTCAGCATGCGCGCCCGCCTCGCCGAGCCGGCGGAACCCACCGACCCGCCCGCCCCCACCAGCACCGGCGTCCGGTTCGTCGTGAAGCCGGCCTACACCTGGGTCGGGAACACCACGGTCGGCACCGGGTGGACCACGGTGACCGGCACGTACACCGCCGACGCCGACGCCGACCCGGCCGAGCTGCAGGCCTACCTCGGCAGCACCGACCAGGACGCCCCCTACACCATCCTTGTGGACGACATCATGGTGACCACCGCCGACACGGTTCCCCCGGACGACGTCGTGCCCGGCGGCGCGATCGATCCCGTACCCACTCCCGTCCACGCGGCCGAGGGCAGCGGTGACGTGTCCGCCCTGACCTTCGACGACGGCCCGAACCCCGGCACCACGCCCGCCCTGCTGGACTTCCTCGCCGAGCACGACCTCAAGGCCGTCTTCTGCGTGATCGGGCAGAACATCCAGGCCGACGGCGGCGCCGCGCTGCTGCGCCGGATCGTCGCCGAGGGCCACGTCCTGTGCAACCACTCGACGTCGTACGCCGACATGGGCTCCTGGACGCAGGAGCAGGTGCGCGCCGACCTGGTCGCGAACCTGGGGATCATCCGCGACGCACTGGGCGACCCGAACCAGAAGGTCCCCTTCTGGCGCGCCCCGAACGGCTCCTGGGGCGTCACGCCCGGCGTCGCGGTCGAGCTGGGCATGCAGCCGCTCGCCGTCCGCAACACGATCGCCGACTGGGAGACCCAGGACGTCCCGACCCTCACCGCCAACCTGCGCACCGCCATGGTCCCGGGCGAGCTGGTCCTGACGCACGACGGCGGCGGCGACCGGTCCGGCACGCTCGCCGCGGTGCGGACGGTCGTCAGCGAGCGCCTCGCCGACGGCTGGGAGTTCACGTTCCCGCAGGGCACGCCCCCGGCGTCGGGCACGGTGCTCGGCACCGACTTCGAGGACGGCACCCTCGGCGGGTGGGCGCCGCGCAACGGCACCGACGCCTCCGACTTCACGCTCGCGGCCACGGACGCCGACGCGCACGGGGGCACCTGGGCGGCCGCGGTCACCGGCCGCGACGCCACGGGCGACGGCATCGGCCGGGACGTCACCGGCGTGCTGCGGGCCGGCGTCACCTACGACGTCTCCGCCTGGGTGCGCTTCCCCGTGGGGCAGACGCCGGGCGACGTCTGGCTGAGCCTGGCCAGCACCGTGGACGGCACCCAGACGTTCTCGACGCTCGGCCAGTTCACGGGCCTGACCAGCAGCGGCTGGACCGAGGTGACCGCCACGTTCACCATGCCGGACCACGACAGCGCGCTGCTCTACTTCGAGACGGCGTACAACGGCGGCAACACCAGCGACTGGCTGATCGACGACATCGTGGTCTCCGTCCCGGAGCCGCCGCTGATCGAGGACCTGACCGGCCTGCAGGAGACGGTCGGCTTCCCGGTGGGCGTCGCGATCGACAGCCGCGAGACGTCGGGGGCGGCCGCGCAGCTGCTGAGGAGGCACTTCGGCCAGATCACGCCCGAGAACCACATGAAGCCCGAGGCCTGGTACGACGCCGACGGCACGCTGCGCCGGCACCCCGAGGCGACGGCGCTGATGGACTTCGCGCAGGAGGACGACCTGCGGGTCTACGGCCACGTGCTGGTGTGGCACAGCCAGACGCCGGACTGGTTCTTCCAGGACGACGCCGGCGAACCGCTCGCGGCCGACGAGGCGGGCCGGGCGGTGCTCCGCGAGCGCCTGCGCGCCCACGTCTTCGGCATCGCGGAGAACCTGAGCGACGACTACGGGCTCTTCGGCTCGGACACGAACCCGCTCGTGGCGTTCGACGTGGTCAACGAGGTGGTCTCGGACGGCGCGGAGAACCCGGACGGCCTGCGCCGCAGCGAGTGGTTCCGCATCCTGGGCGAGGAGTACATCGACCTCGCGTTCGAGTACGCGGACGAGGCGTTCAACGAGACATACGCCGCCCCGCCGTCGGACACGGTGGCCGAGCGGCCGGTGACCCTGTTCATCAACGACTACAACACGGAGCAGGGCGGCAAGCAGGACCGGTACCGCGCGCTGGTGGACCGGCTGCTGGAGCGCGGCGTGCCGGTGGACGGCGTGGGGCACCAGTTCCACGTGTCGCTCGCCATGCCGGTCAGCGCGCTGGAGGGCGCGATCGAGCGGTTCGCGGACCTGCCGGTCACGCAGGCGGTCACGGAGCTGGACGTCACCACGGGGACGCCGGTCAGCCGGGCCCGGCTGGTGG
This sequence comes from Promicromonospora sp. MEB111, assembly GCF_030209445.1. Lineage (GTDB taxonomy): Bacteria > Actinomycetota > Actinomycetes > Actinomycetales > Cellulomonadaceae > Promicromonospora. The sequence continues at coordinate 328,574 of NZ_JARVSD010000014.1, read as the reverse complement.
ACCAGGGCTACTACTACCGCGACGCGTTCGACGTGTTCCGCGCGCACGCCGAGGACCTGTTCAGCGTGACCGCGTGGGGCCTGACCGACGGCCGGTCGTGGCGGGTCGACAGCGGCGCGCCGCTGCTCTTCGACGACCGGTTCCAGGCAAAGCCCGCCTACCACGGCGCGGCCGGGGCGGAGCTGCCGGCCCGCCTGCGCACGGCGAACGTGTTCGCGGGGGACGTGCCGCTGGACGGTTCGGCCGCGGCGTCCCCGCAGTGGGACCGCCTGCCGCGGCACACGTTCGACGCACCGGACGGCGGCGCGGTCGCCTTCCAGCTCCGCTGGGCGGCCGACCGCCTGACGGCGTTCGTCGCGGTGGACGACGCCGCGGCGGACGCCGGTGACGCCGTCACCCTGGTGCTTGACGACGCCGAGTACGTGGTGGGCCGGGACGGGTCGACGGGCGACGGCGCGGACGCGGAGGTGAGCGAGCGGGAGGGCGGCTACGACGTCGTCGTGCACCTGCCCGCGACCCTCGCCGAAGGTGCGACCGCCACGTTCGACGCCCGGGTGACCAGCGGCGACGAGACCACCGCGTGGAACTCGCCGGGTGCCGCGGGCACGCTCACGCTGGTCGAGGAGCTGTCGTACCTGGAGGTCGCCCAGGCCGCGCGGGCACCGGTGGTCGACGGCGACGTGGACGGCGTGTGGGACACGGCGGGTCCCGCGGTGACCACCACCAAGCAGGTCGAGGGTGCGGGCGGCGCCGTCGCGACCGTCCGCACCCTGTGGAGGGACGGCACGCTGTTTGTCCTGGCGGACGTCGCCGACCCCGTGGTCGACGTCTCCGGCTCGGACCCGTGGATCCAGGACTCGGTGGAGATCTACGTGGACGGCGGCAACGCGAAGAACGGCGGCTACCGGGCCGACGACACGCAGATCCGCGTCTCCGCGCTGGGCGCCGTGTCGTTCGGGACCGGGGACGAGGCGGCGCAGCGCGCCCGCGTGTCCAGCGCCGCCACGGCGACGGACGGCGGGTACCGCGTCGAGGCGTCGGTCGACCTGCTGTCCTACGGCGGCCCGGGCACGTTCCACGGTCTGGACTTCCAGGTCAACGACGCGACCGGCGGCGCGCGGACCGCCGTCCGCAACTGGGCCGACCCCACGGGCACGGGCTACCAGTCCACCGCCCGCTGGGGCGTGGGACGGCTCGTCGAGCCGGCGGCACCGGCGGCCCCGGCCTGGTCCGCGAGCGCCGTGTACACGGCGGGCGACCAGGTGAGCCACGACGGCGCGGTGTTCACCGCGCTGTGGTGGACACGCGGTCAGACCCCGGGCGCCACGCCGTGGGGACCGTGGGCCGAGGTGGGCGCTCCGCAGGCCTGCGCCGGCGGCACGTACCCGGCCTGGACGTCCACCTGGGTGTACGACGGCGGCGAGTCGGCGGTGCACGACGGCCACCGCTGGACCGCCCAGTGGTACAGCCGGAACCAGGAGCCCTCGGCCACGCCGTGGGGTCCGTGGCGGGACCTCGGCGCCTGCTGACACCCGCCGTTCGTCGGGTCTCCTTCCGCGTGAGCGCTGGCCGCTCGCAAGGAAGGAGACCTGACGAATCGTTACAGACGGTTAACACGACTTTCCAGGCGGCCCCACTTCCGTGGCGATATGGTCCAAACCTCCCCGCCAGTTGACCGGGGAGACGAACTGGGGAGGCAATCAGTGAGGCAAGCACGCATCACCACCTTGGCCGCGGGGGCGGCCGTGGTGGCCCTGACCGTGGCCGGGTGTACCCCGAGCGACACCGTCGAGGCCGACGGGCCGGTCACCCTGGAGACCTGGATCAGCCAGGACATGGAGACGTTGTTCCCCGGCGACGCCGGGGCCTACGACAACATCAGCGTCCTCGACGTTGTCTACGACGGTCTGGTCCGGTACGACCCGGAGACCACCGAGCCGTACAACTACGTGGCCGAGTCCATCGAGCCCAACGACGACAACACCGTCTGGACCATCAAGATCAAGCCGGACCTCACGTTCCAGAACGGCGAGCCCGTCGACGCCGAGGCGTTCGCCCGCTCCTGGAACTACACGGCCGACGGCGACAACGGTCTGTACTCCAACTACTTCTTCGGCATCTTCGAGGGCTACGACGAGATGCAGCCCACGACCGACGACGACGGCAACATCACCGCCGAGGGCGCCGCCGACGAGCTGTCCGGGCTGAAGGTCACCGACGACCTGACGCTCGAGGTCACCCTCAGCTCGCCGTTCGCCGGCTTCGCGACGATGCTCGGCTACACCGGCTTCTTCCCGATCGCGCAGGAGTGCCTCGACGACGTCGAGAAGTGCGCGCTCGAGCCGATCGGCAACGGCCCCTTCCAGGTGACCGACTGGCAGCAGAGCCAGGAGCTCACCGTCGAGAAGTGGGCGGACTACCCGCTCGACGAGACGCCGGACTATGACGCCATCCACTGGACCGAGTACGCGGCGGGCGAGACCGCCGGGTGGGCTGACTTCAAGGCCGGCGACCTCGACCTTTCGTACCCGCCGACCGCCGAGGTCGAGTCCGCGAAGAACGACCCGGAGCTCTCCGAGCGCTACGTCGAGCGCCCCGGTGCCTCCCTCACGTACCTCGGCTTCTCCGGCTACACCGAGGGCCCGTGGAACGACATCGAGTTCCGCAAGGCGATCTCGATGGCGATCGACCGCGAGGGCATCATCTCCTCGCTGGGCAGCGGTCAGGCCACGCCCGCCGACTCCTGGGTGGTCCCGGGCGGCGTGCCCGGCGGCGAGGCGGGCACGTGCGAGTGGTGCGTGTTCGACCCCGAGGCGGCCAAGGCGGCGCTCGAGAAGGCCGGCGGCTGGCCCGAGGGCGAGAAGCTGCAGATCAGCCTGGGTGACGACGACGCCGAGGTGGAGTACTTCACCGCCATCGGCAACTCGATCGAGGAGGTGCTCGGCATCCCGTACGAGCTCAACATCGTGTCGAGCGACGACTACTTCTCGACCCGTGCGGCGCAGGGCTTCGACGGCATGTTCCGGAACAACTGGTTCCCGGACTACCCGCTGAACGAGAACTACCTCAGCTTCTACGCCTCGGGCGAGCCCGGCGCCGGGCACTGGGGCTGGTACAGCGAGGACTTCGAGGCCAAGCTGGACGAGGCGGCGGCCGCGCCGTCGCTCGACGAGTCGGTGGCTCTCTACCAGGAGGCCGAGGCCATCCTCGCCGAGGAGTTCCCGACCATCCCGTTCCGCTGGAGCTTCAGCGCCACCTACTACAGCGACCGGCTGGACAACGTGATCCTCAACCCGTTCTCGGGCGCGCCGATCCTCCGCAAGATCGAGGTCACGGCGTAACGAACCACCACGCCGGACCGGAGCGGCACCGCCGGCCGGGCCTGACGGGACACCGATCCCGCCGGGCCCGGCCGGCGCCCGCCCGCCGTCCGCGCGTCCCCATACCCCCCGGAAGGACCCCATGGGGCGCTACATCCTTCGCCGCGCCGTCCAGGCGGTCGGCACCCTGCTGCTCGTGATGTTCCTGCTGCACCTGCTCACGACCGTCGCGATCCAGCTCAACGGCAACCCGGCGCAGGCGTTCTTCGGCGACAAGGTCGCCACCCCGGCGCAGATCGCCGCCGTCGAGCAACGCTTCAACCTCGACGACCCCTGCTACGACCAGGTGGGCAACCCGTGCCTCGGGCCGTTCGTCGAGCGCCTCGGCCAGTACGCCCAGGGCGACTTCGGCACCAACCTGCGCGGTCGTGAGGTCTCGGAGATCGTCGCCACGGCGGCGCCGAACACCCTCCGCCTGTTCTGCGTCGTGCTGGTCACCTGGCTGGCGCTCGGCATGCTGCTCGGCTCGGCCGCCGCCCGCTGGCGCGGCTCGGCCGGGGACCACGGCATCCGGCTCACGTCGGTGCTGATCGACGCCTTCCCGGTGTTCGTGCTGCTGATCGTCTACCGGTACGTCGTCGCCGTGCCCCTGAACGGCTGGGCGGAGGACACGTTCGGCGAGAACAGCTGGCCGCCGTACTGGTTCAAGCCGTCCTTCGACCCCGACCACCCGTGGGCGACCGTGGTCGTCCCCGGGATCCTGCTCGGCCTGGCCGGGTCGGCGGCGTTCATCCGTCTGGTCCGGGCCAGCCAGCTCGAGTCCTACCAGGGCGACCACGTGCGTACGGCCCGGTCGAAGGGCCTGACCGAGAGGCGCGTCGTCGTGCACCACGTGGTGCGCAACTCGTCGGTCCCCGTGGTCACCGCCGTCGGCCTGACCTTCGCCGAGGCGCTCGGCGGGGCCGTGATCACCGAGGGGCTGATGAACATCTACGGGATGGGCGGCGTCCTGTGGGAAGCCGTCCGGAACGACGACGTCGGGCTCGTGCTCGGCGTCGTGACCCTGCTGGCCGCGGTGACCGTCGTGGTGATGATCGTCGTCGACATCGCCTACGCCCTGCTCGACCCGAGGATCCGCTATGAGTGACGCCGTGACACCCGCACCGACCGCGCGGCGCCCGGGAGGCGCACCGTCGAGCCCGCTCGCCGACGCCTGGCGCCGGCTCCGCCGCCGGCCCGACACGATCGCCGCGGCCGTCGTGCTCGCCTTCTTCGGGCTGATGGCGGCGTTCCCCACGCTGTTCACGACCACCAGCCCCCGGACGTGCCCGATCCGGGAGGCCCGGACGACACCACAGGGCTGGGGCGGCGAGCACCCGCTGGGCACCGACGCGCTCGGCTGCGACGTGCTGGCCACGCTGGTGCACGGCATCCGGCCGTCGCTGCTGCTGGCCGTCGTCGTGGTCAGCGTCTCGCTGCTGATCGGTGTCACCCTCGGCCTGCTCGCCGGGTACCACCTCGGCTGGGTGGACTACCTGGTCTCCCGTGCCGTCGAGGTCTTCCTGGTGATCCCGCTGCTGCTGGCCGCACTCCTGGTGCTGTCCCTGTTCAAGGGCGTCGACCTGGGCACCGGCACGTTCAACGTGATCCTGCTGCCCGCGGTGGTGCTCATCCTGTTCGGCTGGATGCCGTACGCCCGCTACGTGCGGGCCAGCACCCTGGAGGCGAAGAACCTGGACTACGTGACCGCCGCGCGTTCGCTGGGCGCGTCGGACCTGCGCATCATGGTCCGGCATGTGCTCCCCAACGCCATCGGCACCGTCACCGCGCTGCTGCCCACCTCCGTGGCCGGGGTGATCAGCGCGGAGGCCGTGCTGTCCTTCCTGGGCATCGGCGTCCGTCCACCGGCGACGAGCTGGGGCATCCAGATCGAGCAGGGCTCGGAATGGGTGCTCGGCGGCGCCCCGCACATCCTGCTCGCGCCCCTGATCTGCCTGGTCGCGACCGTCCTCGCGCTGGTCGTGCTCGGCGACGCCCTGCGTGACGCCCTCGACCCGAGGCTCTCCGCATGAGCCCGGCGAGCCGCATGCGGACCGCAGCAGAGGGTGAGGGCCGAGGAACGAGGCACTCGCCCGGCGCGGAGCGCGGCGAAGGCGAGCAGAGAGCGCTGCTCGAGGTCACCGACCTCGCCGTCGAGTTCCGGACGCCCGACGGCGTGGTGCGCGCCGTCGACGGGCTGTCCTACCGCGTGGAGGCGGGCCGCACGCTCGCGATCGTGGGCGAGTCCGGCTCGGGCAAGTCCGTGTCCTCGCTGGCCGTGATGGGCCTGCTCCCGGACACGGCGCGGGTCGCACGCGGCAGCGTCCGCCTGGCCGGCACCGACCTGCTCACCCTGAGCCGCAAGGAGCACCGCGCCCGGTGCGGCGAGCAGGTGGCGATGGTGTTCCAGGACGCGCTCGCCGCGCTCAACCCCGTGCACACCGTGGGCTTCCAGCTCACGGAGGCGCTCCGGGCCCGGCGCGGGCTGTCCCGCGCCGACGCCCGGAGGCGGGCGGTCGAGCTGCTCGACCTGGTCAAGGTGCCGAACGCGAAGGCCCGCGTGAAGGAGTACCCCCACCAGTTCTCCGGCGGCATGCGCCAGCGCGTGATGATCGCGTCGGCGCTGGCCATGGACCCCGACGTGCTCATCGCGGACGAGCCCACCACCGCCCTCGACGTGACGGTCCAGGCGCAGGTGCTGCGCCTGCTCGCCGAGATCCAGGCGGAGCGGAACATGGGCCTCGTGCTGATCACGCACGACCTGGGCGTCGTGGCGGGCGTCGCCGACGACGTCACGGTCATGTACGCGGGCCGCGCCGTCGAACAGGCTCCCGTGGTGCCCGTCTACACGACCCCCGCGCACCCGTACACCCGGGCGCTGCTGCGGTCGATCCCGTCCGCGGCCGGGACGGGACGCCTGCCCGTGATCCCGGGCCGCCCGCCCAGCCCGGCCGCGATGCCGCCGGGCTGCCCGTTCCACCCGCGGTGCGACGCGGCGCGCGACATCTGCCGCACCGAGGTGCCGCCCGCGGCGCACCCGGCAGAGGGCCGGATGTCGGCGTGCCACTTCGCGTCGGACATCATGGCCGGACGGGAGCCGGCCCCCGAGGCCGGCGTGACGACGTCGGCGTCCGGCACGTCGGTGCCCGGGCCGAAGGGAGACCCCGATGACTGAGTCGCGACCGGCGGGGGCCGGTCTCGTCGACGAGCGGCCCGAGCCCGGCGAGTCCGTGCTCGAGGTGCGCGACCTCGTCAAGCACTACCCGGTGCGCTCCGGGCTGCTGCGCCGCTCGGCGGCCGCGGTCAAGGCGGTCGACGGCGTCTCGCTCACCCTGGACCGGGGTCGCACCCTCGGCCTGGTCGGCGAGTCCGGGTCGGGCAAGTCGACGCTCGCCCGCGTGCTCGTCGGCGTCGAGACGCCGACCAGCGGGCAGGTGCTGGTGGACGGCGAGGACGTCACGGGCCGGTCCCGGGCGGGCCGCAAGCAGCTCCGCCGGGACGTGCAGATGGTCTTCCAGGACCCGTACACGTCGCTGAACCCGCGGATGTCGGTGAACGAGATCGTGGGCGAGCCGTTCGCGATCCACGGCATCGACCCGGCGGGCGGGCGGCGGGCCGCGGTGGGCGAGCTGCTGGAGCTCGTCGGCCTCGACCCCGACCACGCGAACCGGTACCCGCACCAGTTCTCGGGCGGGCAGCGGCAGCGGGTCGGGATCGCCCGCGCGCTCGCCCTGCGGCCCAAGATCCTGGTCTGCGACGAGCCGGTCTCGGCGCTCGACGTGTCCGTGCAGGGCCAGGTGATCAACCTGCTGGAGGACCTCCAGGAGGAGCTGGGCCTGTCCTACCTGTTCGTGGCGCACGACCTCGGCGTGGTGCGGCACATCGCCCACGACGTCGCCGTCATGTACCTGGGCCGCATCGTCGAGCAGGGGCCCGAGGCCGAGGTGTACGACGCCGCGCAGCACCCGTACACGCAGGCGCTGCTCTCCGCGGTGCCCGTTCCCGACCCGTCGGTGCGGCTCGTCCCGGCGGGCGGGGCCGTCGGTGCGAGCTCGTCCGATGGCGCCGTCGCGGGCGCCGGGCAGCCCGGCGTCGGCGGGATCGTGCTGGAGGGCGACCCGCCCTCCCCGGTGGACCCGCCGTCGGGCTGCCCGTTCCACACGCGCTGCTGGCTGGCGCCCACGCTGCCGGAGGCACGGCGCGAGGCGGCCTCCGCCGACGCCGTCCGCGGCCTGCGGCTGATCCCGCAGGTGTGCGAGACGGACGTGCCCGCGCTGGTCGCCCGGGGTTCGGCGGACGCAGGGGCCGCCGGAGCCGCGGCGCACGTCGCCGCCTGCCACTTCGCGCGCGAGCTGGCCACGCCCGGGACCGGCGCATGACGCGCGTCCTGGTGGTCCTGAACTCGTCCACCAGCTCCATGGGCCGGCTGGAGCAGCAGCTCCCCGAGGCCGGGCTCGACCCGGCCCTCGTCCCGGGCGCGGAGCTGCCCGAGACCCTCGCCGGGTTCGGGGGCGTGGTCCTGCTGGGCGGCGGCTTCATGCCGGACGACGACGCCGGCCACCCGTTCCTGGCCCGCGAGCGGGCGCTGACGCTCCAGGCGCTGGCCGACGGCGTGCCGCTGCTCGGGCTGTGCCTCGGCGGGCAGCTCCTGGCGCACGTCACGGGCGGCGGCGTGACGGCGCGGTCCGGCGAGACGGAGCGCGGCATGTGCCCGCTCACGGTGCTGCCGGCCGCCGCCGGCGACCCGGTCTTCGGCGACCTGCCGGGAGTGCCGGACGGACCGCTGTGGATGATCGAGAACCACGAGGACTCGGTGACCACGCTGCCGCCGTCGGCCACGCTGCTGGTGACGAGCGAGGCCTGCCGCAACCAGGCGTTCCGGGTGGGCGAGGCCGCCTGGGGCCTGCAGTTCCATCCCGAGGCCCGGCCGGAGCGGGTCGCGACCTGGGACGAGGCCGCGCTCTCGGAGCAGGGCATCGACCGGGCGGCGCTGGCCGAGGCGGCGCTGGCCCGGGCGGACGAGAACGAGGCGCAGTCGCGCGCGCTGGTGCGCGCCTGGGCCGACGTCGTGCACGCCGCGGCGAAGTGACGACGAGAGGACGAGAACGCACATGGTGTCGACAGGAACGCACAGCGACGGGGTGCCGGTGGTGGCCTACCGGATCGCGCGGGCCTCGGGCGAGGTGCTGGCCGCGCGCCAGGACGACCTGGACTTCTACGCCGCCTCGACCGTGAAGCTCGCGGTGCTGGTGGCGGCCGCACGCGAGCTCGACGCCGGCACCGCGCGCCTCGACGAGACGTGCACCGCGACCCGGACCTTCACCTCGCAGGTGCCCGGCGCGGGCGAGTACACGATCGAGCCCGACGACGTCGACGAGGGCCTGCCGCCCGACGGCACGCCGATGCCGCTGGGCGACGTGATCGACCGGATGGTCACGGTCTCCTCCAACGAGGCGACCAACATGGTCGCCGAGCGCGTGGGCCTGCCCGCCGTGAACAAGGTGCTGGCCGACGCCGGGGCCACGCGGTCGACGTTCGGCCGCAAGTACTCGGACCTGGCCGCCGAGAAGGCGGGCGCCTCGCACCGCACGACGGCGGCCGACCTGTGCCTGCTCATGTCCGGCGTGGTCACGGGCGCGCTCGCGGGCCCGGAGCGGACCGCCTGGATGTGCGAGCTGCTCGGCCGCCAGACGGACCGGCAGCTCACGGCCGCCGTCCCCGGCCCGGGTGAGCCGGGCGCCGTCCCGTTCGGCTCCAAGTCCGGCTGGGTGGACGGCATCCGGCACGACGTCGCGTTCGTGGGCGAGCCCGGTCCAGACGCCCTGGTGATCGCGGTGTGCACCCGCGGCTACGACGAGCAGGCCGCGGAGGAGACGCTCAAGGCGCTGGGGGCCCTGGCGGTCTCGCTGGCCTGACGCGGGCCCTTGCCGCGGCTCCTGCCGGACCGGCCCCGCGCTGCCGAGGGTTGCCTCCCGCACCCGTTTCCTATTGAATGCGGGTGCAATAGTGGCGAGCCAAAGGGGGCGACGTGCTGACCACCAGTGCCGCGGAGGTCCGCCCCGGCGGACTCGCGCAGGTCGACCGCAGGGAGAACCTGCTCAACCAGGGCTTCCACCTCGTCAGGTCGGGTGTGCTCGCCCCGGGCCTGCGGATCCACCGCGACGTCGGCGCGATCTGGCAGCTCGTCACGTGGGGCCCCTCGATCGCCGGCGGCTATCGCGCCAGCACGGTCCGCACCCCGCACCAGACGGCGTTCGCCGACGAGCAGCGCAGCGTGACCTTCCGCGAGCTCGACGACCGCGCGAACCGCCTGGCCAACGCCCTGCGCGACCGCGGCGTCGGCCCGCGGACGCCCGTCGCCGTGCTGTGCCGCAACCACGGCGGCCTCCTCGAGACCATGGTGGCGCTGGCCAAGCTCGGCGCGACCACGCTGCTGCTCAACTCGGGCCTCTCCCCCGCGCAGGTCTCCGCCGTCGTCGCCGAGCAGCGGCCCGCGCTGCTCCTCGCCGACCAGGAGTTCCTGGACCAGGAGCCCGACCTGCCCGCCGACCTGCCGGTCCTCACCACCTGGGCCGACGACGGCGCCTCCGGCCTCGCCGGGCTCATCACGAACGGCGACCCGGCTCGGGTGCCGATCCCCGACAAGCCGGGCCGGACCGTCGTCATGACGTCGGGCACCACGAGCACCCCGAAGGGCGCCCGCCGGCCGCAGCCGCACGGCCTGAGCGAGGCCGCCTCACTGCTGTCGGTCATCCCGCTGCGGGCCGGCGACCGCATGATGATCACCACGCCGATCTTCCACACGTGGGGGCTCGCGGCCCTGCAGCTCGGTATGGCGCTGCACGCGGAGCTGGTGCTGCCGCGCCGGTTCGACGCCGAGCAGACGCTCCGGACGATCGCCGAGCAGCAGGTGACGGCGCTGATCGCGGTGCCGGTCATGCTGCAGCGCATCCTCGACCTGCCCGCCGAGGTGAAGGCCCGGTACGACACGTCGTCCCTGCGCGTCGTCGCCTACTCCGGCTCGGCCATGCCCGCCGAACGGATCACCCAGTTCCTGGACGAGTTCGGCCCGGTGCTCTACGGCCTGTACGGCTCGACCGAGGCCTCCTGGGCGTCGATCTCCACGCCCGCGGACCTCGCCGTGCAGCCGACGACGGCGGGGCGGCCGCCGCTGGGCACCCGCATCGGCATCCTGGACGACGACGGCCGGCCCGTCCCGCGGGGCGACGTCGGCCAGATCTGCGTGGGCAACGGCATGCTGTTCGAGGGGTACACCAACGGCACGGGCAAGCCGATGTTTGGCGACCTGATGGCCACGGGCGACCGCGGCCGCCTCGACACCGAGGGCCGGCTGTACGTGGTGGGCCGCGCCGACGACATGATCGTCTCGGGCGGCGAGAACGTCTACCCCCGCCCGGTGGAGGACGCGATCACCGCCCTGCCCGAGGTCGCGGACGTCGCGGTGTTCGGTGTGCCCGACGAGAGGTTCGGCCACCGGTTCGCCGCCTACGTGGTGCTGCGCGAGGGCGCGACGCTCACCGCCGAGGCCCTGGTCGATCGGCTCCGGGACACGCTCCCGCGCTTCTCGCTCCCCCGCGACGTCCACTTCCTCGACTCGCTCCCCCGCAACCCGACGGGCAAGGTCGTCCGCCGCGACCTCCCCTGACCCGCGGACCCCTCCGCCGGGTCGGCCGCCGCCGTCCCCCGGGCAGATTCTCTTCGAGGCCTAAGTTTCTTCGCTTTCAGCGGCCTGAAAGCGAAGAAACTTAGGCCTCGAAGGGGATCGTCGTCAGCCCAGGAGCTCCCGGATCAGCCAGAGGCCTGGCGCGCGAATCAAACCGTATACAGATACCGTTATCTGTATACGGTTCGTCTCAATGCAGGAGGTGCAGCATGACTGACGCGGTCAGGGTGTCGCAGGCCGACCGTCTTGGTGTGTCCCGTAGCAGCCTCTACCGCGCCGCTCGCGACGGACGGTTCGATCGCATCGCTCGTGGCATCTATCGGGCGGCAGACGCCGAACCCGCCGAGTGGGAATGGGTCGAGGCAGCAGCCAGACGCCCGGACGCCACGGTCTGCCTGACATCAGCGCTCGCCTACTACGACCTGACCGATGCGATTCCCGCACTGCTCGACGTTGCCGTCCCCCGCGGCTCGCGACGACCGGCCACCGACTCGGCTATCGCGTGGCATCTCTTCGACCGAGCGACCTTCGGGCTGGACCGCGACGAGATCGTGATCCCGGGTTCAGGCCTGCGGATCGGCCTCTACTCCGCCGAGCGCACCATCGCCGACGTGTTCCGCCTCCGCGGCTCCCTCGGCTACGAGCTCGGGCGTGACGCCCTGCGCGAGTGGCTGCGACGCGGCGGCAAGCCGGCGCGACTCATGGCGATCGCGACCCAGCTGCCGCGGAGCCGTGGACCGCTGGAGATCGCCCTGGAGGCGCTGGCATGACCGCTGCCATGACAAGGAGCGCCGAGGTCTACCGCGCGATCCAGGCCAGGGCACGCAGCGACGCCGCCCGCACGGGCAAGCCCGTGGCGACCGGCGAATACCTGACCCGCCATGCGCTCGAGTCGTTTCTCTTCCGTATCACGCAGACGGCGCACGCCGACGCCTTCGTCCTCAAGGGTGGCATCCTGCTGACGGCCTATGACGTGCGTCGGCCGACGAAGGACCTGGACGCCGAGGCGATCAGGGCGTCCGTCACGCCTGTACACATCTTGCGGGTGGTGCACGACGCCGCCGCGGTCGACGCCGACGACGGAGTCACCTTCGACCTCGACTCGATCTCCATCCAGGAGATCCGGGACGACGCCGAGTACCCCGGCCTGCGGATGCGCACCTCCGTCACGCTCGCCTCGTGGCAGGGCAAGGTCGCCTGGGACATCTCGACCGGCGATCCGATCGTGCCCGCACCCCGGACCGTCCGGATCCCGCGAGTGATCGGCGACCCGATCGCGGTCACCGGTTACCGCCCGGAGACGGTGATCGCGGAGAAGGGCGTGACGATCCTGGAACGCGGGACGACCAGCACTCGATGGCGTGACTACGTCGACATCGTGCAGCTGCCGGCCCGGCACACGATCGACGGTGCCGAACTGCGCCGCGCCGTCGAGTCGGTCGCCGGCTATCGAGGCGTCAAGCTCGGACCGATTAGCCCGATCGTGGCCGGCTACGGCGGCGTCGGGCAGGACAAGTGGGCAGCCTGGCGGCGTAAGGAACGGATCGAAGAGATCAGTGAGGAGAAGCTGGACGACCAGATGGCGCTGGTCGCCGCCGTCCTCGACCCGGTATTCAGCAGATGATCGGGATCCGCTGACCGCCCACGCGAACCGTCAGCCCAGGAGCTCCCGGATCGTCCAGAGGCCGTGCGCCACCTCCGAGAAGCTCGTGCTCAGCGGGCTGAGGCCCACGCGGAGGCCCTGCGGAGGCCGGAAGTCCGGGATCACGCCCCGCTCCCAGGCTTGGGCGACCACGCGCTTGAAGTCCGGGTGGTCGAGCATCACGTGGCTCCCGCGGCGCTCGGGGTCGCGCGGCGAGGCCACGCGCACGCCCGGCAGGTGCTCGTCGGCGACCTCCAGCGCGAACGCGGTCAGCGCGAGCGACTTCTCGCGCACGGCCGGCATGCCGGCCTCCTCGATCAGGGCGAGCATGTCGCGCATCGGCAGCATGCCGACGATGGGCGGCGTGCCGCTGACGAGCTGCCGGATCCCGGTGGCGGGCTCGTACTCGGGGCCCATCGCGAACGGGTCGGCGGCGCCCATCCAGCCCTGGACCGGCTGGCGCACCTCGCCCTGCAGGCCGGCGGCCAGGTAGGCGAAGGCGGGCGAGCCCGGCCCGCCGTTCAGGTACTTGTAGGTGCAGCCGACGGCGATGTCCACGCCAACGGCACCGAGCCGGCCGAGTGGCACAGGTCCCAGAGCACCAGCGCCCCGGCGTCGTGCACGATGCGCGTGATGGCGGGCAGGTCGGCGATGTAGCCGGACTTGTAGGCGACGTGGCTGAGCAGCACGAGCGCCGTGTCCGGCCCGACGGCGGCCGCCACCTCGTCGGGCGTCACGCCCGCCTCGGCGTCGGGCGTGATCCAGCGGAGCTCCAGGCCACGCTCGGCCGCGATGCCCTGCAGCACGAACCGGTCCGTGGGGAAGTTCTCGGTGTCGGCGACGATCACCCGACGGCCCGGGCGGGCGTCGACCGCGGCGCGGGCCAGCTTGTAGAGCAGCACGGTCGTCGAGTCCGCGACGACGGTCTGACCCGGCGCCGCTCCCAGCGCGACCCGGCCGAGCGTGTCGCCGAGCTCCGTCGGCGCGTCCATCCAGCCCTCGTCCCAGGACCGGATCAGGCGCGCTGCCCACGGCCCGTCCACGAACGACGCCAGCCGCTCGCGGGTGGCGGTCAGCGGCCGGCCCAGTGAGTTGCCGTCGAGATATGCGATCAGGCCCTCGCTCGGTGCGAAGAGGTCGCGGTAGCGCGCCAGCGGGTCGGCGGCGTCCAGGGCGGCGGCGCGGTCGCGCAGCGCGGTAGGCAGGGCGGCGGACGGCGGCGCGGGCAGGTCGGCGGACGGTGCGGTGTCGGTCACGGAGGCTCCAGGTCGTTCGGTTCCGGCCCGAGCGTACGTCCTGCAAGCGGCCGACCCCGCGGAGCCCTTGACGCCCCAGTCCCGGCATCAGTAAAGTCCGTGCCATTCAAACGCAAGAACTCGACAAGAGTATGCGTTTTTACGTACAGAACCATGGCAAGTACCCAAGGTCAATCCTGGTGACGACCCCCGTCGACGACGACGGGAGATCGGGGACGATGATGTTCCGCTCCGCCGCACGCCATGCACCACGACGGGGGCTCGCCCCCGGGCTCCTGTCAGCACTCACCACCACGGCCCTCGCCGCGGTGGTCCTCGTACCGACGCCGGCCGCCGCCGCGCCCGCCGTCCTGTCCGCGGGCGCCGCCGCCGCGGCCAGCAGCGCCAACGCCCCCTACCTGGCCGACAACCTCACCGACGGGAACCCCGCCACGTACTGGGAGTCGACCAACAACAGCCTGCCGCAGTGGGCGCAGGTCGACCTCGGCTCCGGCGCCACCGTCGAGGAGGTGGTGCTCAAGCTGCCCGCCGGGTGGGAGGCCCGCACGCAGACCCTGTCGGTCCAGGCAGGCGCCGACGGCTCCACCTTCACCACGCTGTCCGCGAGCGCCGCCCGCCGGTTCGACCCGGCGTCGGGCAACACGGTGACCATCGACGTGCCGAACACGGACGCGCGCTACGTGCGGGTCGCGATCACGGCGAACACGGGCTGGCCGGCCGGTCAGCTCTCGGAGCTGGAGGTGCGCGGCACGCGGGACGCCCCCGACCCGGAGGAGCCGGCCGACGGCACGGACCTCGCGGCGGGCCGGCCGGCCGCGGCGTCGTCGACGGAGTGGACGTACGTCGCCGCGAACGCCACGGACGGCAACACCGGCACCTACTGGGAGGGTGCGGGCGGGCAGTACCCGAGCACCCTGGCGGTGACGCTGGAGTCCGCGGCCGAGCTGAGCGACGTCGTCGTGAAGCTGCCGCCGGCCACCGCGTGGGGACCGCGCACGCAGACCTTCGAGGTACAGGGCCGGACCGGGTCCGGCGACGCGTGGAGCACGCTCGCGCCGTCCGCCGCACGTGCCTTCTCCCCCGCGACGGGCAACACCGTGACCGTGCCGGTCACGGGAACCGCGCAGGAGGTACGCCTGCGGTTCACCGCGAACACGGGCTCGGGCAACGGCCAGGTGGCGGAGCTGCAGGTGTTCGGCACGCCCGCGGCCAACCCGAACCTCGTGGTCACGGGCGTCACGGCCACCCCGGCATCGCCGACGGAGTCGGACGACGTCACGCTGTCCGCCGTCGTGAAGAACATCGGCACCCGGGCCTCGGCGGCCACCGACGTGTCGTTCACGGTCGACGGTGACGAGGTGGCCACCGGCCAGGTGGGCGCGCTCGCCGCGGGTGCGCAGGCCACGGTCAGCGCGGGCGCCAGCGCGCTGCCGGCGGGGTCGTACGAGATCGGCGCGGAGGCGGACCCGTCGGGCGGCGTCGCCGAGCAGTCCGAGAGCGACAACGGCTACACGCGGCCGGACCCGCTGGTGGTCACGGAGATCGCCAGCTCCGACCTGGTGCCGACCGTGTCGTGGACGCCGAGCACCCCGGCCGCGGGCGAGACGGTCACGTTCTCGGCGACGATCGCGAACCGGGGCACCGTGGCCGCGTCGTCCGGCGCGCACGGCCTCACCGTGGTGCTGCGGAACGGCTCCGGCGCGGTGGTGCGCACCCTGACCGGCTCGGTCTCCGGGGCCATCGCACCGGGTGCCACGAGCCAGAGCGTGAACCTGGGCACCTGGACGGCGGCCGACGGCTCGTACGACGTGACCGTCACGGCGGCCCCCGACCCGACCGAGGTCGCGGCCAAGCGGGCGAACAACGAGGTGACCCGGTCGCTGTTCATCGGCCGCGGCGCGAACCTGCCGTTCGACACCTACGAGGCGGAGGACGGCGCGGCCGGCGGCGGCGCCACCGTGATCGGGCCCAACCGGGTGGTCGGCGACCTGGCCGGCGAGGCGTCCGGCCGCAAGGCCGTGACGCTCGGGCAGACCGGCTCCTACGTCGAGTGGACCACGCGGGCGCCCACCAACTCCCTGGTGGTGCGGTTCTCGATGCCCGACGCCGCGGGCGGCGGTGGCACCAGCGGCTCGCTCGGGGTCTACGTGGACGGGCAGTTCGTCAAGAACATCGACCTGACCTCGCGCTACGCCTGGCTGTACGGCAACGAGGCCAGCCCGGGCAACCAGCCCGGCCAGGGTGCCCCGCGGCACATCTACGACGAGGCGAACGCCCTGCTCGGGCGGAACGTCCCGGCGGGCTCGACCATCCGCCTGCAGAAGACGGCGAGCAACCCCGGCCCGTACACCGTCGACTTCGTGGACCTGGAGCAGGCGACGCCGCAGGCCAACCCGGACCCGGCGCGGTACGTGCAGCCCACCGGGTTCACGCACCAGGACGTGCAGAACGCGCTCGACCGGTTCCGGATGGACACGACCGGCAACCTGGCCGGCGTCTACCTGCCTGCGGGCGACTACCAGACGGCCAGCAAGTTCCAGGTCTACGGCAAGGCCGTGGACGTCGTGGGCGCCGGGCCGTGGTTCACCCGGTTCCTCGCCCCGGCGGGCCAGGAGAACACGGACATCGGCTTCCGGGCCGAGGGGACGGCGAACGGCTCGACGTTCCGCGACTTCGCCTACTTCGGCAACTACACGTCGCGGATCGACGGTCCGGGCAAGGTGTTCGACTTCGCCAACGTGCGGGACATGACGATCGACAACATCTGGGTCGAGCACATGATCTGCATGTTCTGGGCGGCCAACATGGACGACTCGGAGATCAAGGACTCGCGGATCCGGAACACGTTCGCCGACGCGCTGAACATGACCAACGGCAGCGCGAACAACCACGTGCACAACAACCAGGCGCGGGGTACCGGGGACGACTCGTTCGCCCTGTTCGCGGCGACCGACGCCGGGGGCAGCGGCCAGCGCGGCAACGTGTTCGAGAACCTGACGTCCACGAACACCTGGCGGGCGGCGGGCCTGGCCGTCTACGGCGGGCAGGACAACACGTTCCGCAACATCTACATCGCCGACACGCTCGTGTACTCGGGCGTGACCATCAGCTCGCTGGACTTCGGGTACCCGATGGAGGGGTTCGGCCCCGCGCCGACCGTCTTCGAGGGCATCTCCGTCGTGCGCTCCGGCGGGCACTTCTGGGGCGCGCAGGTGTTCCCGGCGGTGTGGCTGTTCTCGGCGTCGAAGACGTTCACCGCGATCCGGGTGAACGACCTCGACATCGTGGACCCGACGTACTCCGGGATCATGTTCCAGACCCAGTACATCGGCGGGCAGCCGGTCAACCCGGTGCAGGACACCGTGTTCACCGACGTGTCGATCACCGGCGCCCAGCGCAGCGGCGACGCGTACGACGCCAAGTCGGGTTACGGCATCTGGGCCAACCCGTTGCCGGAGGCGGGGCAGGGACCGGCGGTCGGGTCGGCGACGTTCAACGGCCTGACGCTGCAGAACAACTACCGCGACATCGAGAACCCGACCTCGACGTTCACGATCAACCGCAACTAGCTCACCGACCATCTCGCTGACTCGCCATCGCCCGTCGGCCGAGTCAGCGAGATGGTCGGACTACCCCACTGACTCGCCACATCCCGTCGGCCGAGTCAGTGGGGTGGTCCGACCAACCCGCTGACTCGTCGCACCCCGTGCGGCGAGTCAGCGGGGTAGTCGGGTGGACGCGCGGAGCCAGGCGATCAGATCCGCCGCCGTGTCCGGCATGGGCAGCGCGGCGGTCAACGCGGGAGCCGCATCGAGCGGGCCGAGGACGGCACGGCGCAGCGCCTCCCCCGTGAGCACCGTGCCGAGCAGCTCGATCTCGCGCTCGTTCACCCCGGCCGGCGCAGGCCCGTTGCCCAGGTCCGTGCCGTACACGAGCCGCCCGCCCGCCGCGACGAACCGCCGCGCGTTGTCGAGCGCCAGCTCCAGACCGGCCGAGCCACCGGGTCCGTCGTGGATCGCGAGGGTGGAGATCCAGGTCATGTGGACAGCGCGGGCGATCACGTCCGCCGGCAGCGGCTCCGTCCACGGCACGTGCACCAGCGTGTCCGCACCCGAGTCGATCGCCCGCTCCGCCTGGCCGGCGCCCTCGGCGTGGACGAGGACCGGCAGCCCCGCCGCGTGCGCCGCGTCGACGAGCGCGCGCAGCACGTCGTCGGGCAGCAGGGACATGCCCGCGTGGAGGGCTACCTTGACCGCGAAGCCGCCCGCGGCGACGACGTCGGCCACCGCCGCCGTCGCGTGATCCGGTGAGACGACGTGCCGCACCGCGGCGTCCGGCGCCCACGAGCGGCCGGTCGGGTACCCGCCGGGCGCGGTGTGGAACGGCCCGGCGTACCGGACCCGGAGGCCCGACGGCGGTGCGGCCGCCCAGGCGGCCACCTCGCGCGGGTCCCAGCCCAGGTCGTGCACCTCGACGACCGGGCCGTCGGCCAGCAGCGCCCGGTCGACCAGGCCCAGGTGCACGTGGTGGTCGACGACGCCCGGGAGCGTCGTACCAGGGAGCGTGCCGCGGACCGCCTCAGGCACCGAGCGGGCCGTCGATCTCGGTGCGGACCGAGATGAGCTCGGGGAAGAACGTCAGGTCCAGCGCGCGCTTGAGGAAGCCGACGCCGCTGGAGCCGCCCGTGCCGGTCTTGAACCCGATGGTGCGCTGCACCGTGCGCAGGTGGCGGAACCGCCAGAGCTGGAACGCGTCCTCGATGTCGACCAGGTCCTCGCACGCCTCGTACAGCTCCCAGTACGCGTGCGGGTCCTCGTAGATCGTCTTGAAGACGGCGACCAGCTCGGGGTGCTCGGTCCAGGCCTGCGTGACGTCGCGTTCCAGGATCTCGGCCGGGACGGCGTGCCCGCGCCGCGCCAGCAGGCGGAGGAACGCGTCGTAGACCGTGGGCTCGTCCAGCAGCTGCGCGAGCTGGGCGTGGATCTCTGGCTTGTCCCGGAAGACCTGGAGCATCCCGGCGTGCTTGTTGCCGAGCAGGAACTCCACGGCCCGGTACTGGTGGGACTGGAAGCCGGAGGACTGCCCCAGCGAGCCGCGGAACTCCGCGTACTCGCTCGGGGTGAGGGTCGCCAGGACGGACCACTGCTCGGTGATGGTCCGCTGGATGTGCTTGACCCGGGCCAGGCCCTTGAGGGCGCGGGGCAGGTCGTCGGCGTCCAGGAACCGCCGCACGCCCCGCAGCTCGTGCACCACGAGCTTGAGCCACAGCTCCGTGGTCTGGTGCTGGATGATGAACAGCAGCTCGTCGTGGTGCGGCGGGTCGCTCACCGGGTGCTGCGCCGAGAGGAGCGCGTCGAGCCCCAGGTAGGAGCCGTAGTCCATCTCGTCGCGGAAGTCCGTGCGGATGGAGGCCTCGATGGGCCGGGTGTTGCTGGTCACCTGCCGAGCGTAACCCCGCGCGCCGCCGGGCCGGGCCGCCCCGTGGTCAGGCCGCCTGGGCCTCGTCCCGGTTCGGGTTCTCGAACGCCTCCGCCATCAGCGCGATCTCCTCGGGCGGCAGGGACATGTCGCGCGCGATCCGCGACCAGCCCGACGTCGCGGCGGCCACCTCGGCGAGCACGCGCCGCGCGTCGTCCTGCCGTAAGCCGTAGGAGTCGGCGGTGGCGAGCAGCACGCGCACGTCCCGGTCGATCCGGGTGCTGCCGGGGCGCAGCGGCGTGGACTCCACGACGGCGAACGGGTTGGGGTTCACGTCGAACAGCGGGGACAGCGACCAGCCGTCCGCGCGCCGCAGGAACCCGTGGTTCTTCATGTGGTCGTCCACGTTGCGCACGAGCAGCGTGAACGCGACCCGGCGGAACAGGTCGTGCCCGTCCGTGGCCGGCCGCCCGGAGTGGTCCGCCAGCGTCTCCGCGAGCGTCCGGTAGTCGATGACCTCGAAGAACGCCTTCTGCGTCAGGCTGTCCGCGGACAGGAAGCCGATCCGCCCGCGGTCCGGACGCCGGTCGAAACGGCGGGTGAGCAGGATGGAGCGCGACGGGCCGATGCGGTGCAGCCGCGCCACGGGCACCTCGATGCCGGCGTCCGAGGCCAGCCGCAGCGTCAGGTACTCCCAGGCCTGCACGTCCCACCGGTCGCCGGTCTCGGGCAGCTTGGCCATCCACAGGTCGCCCTCGGCGTCCTTCACGGTCACCTTGGGGCGGGCGCCACCCATGGAGGTCCCGGCCGCGACCAGCAGCCGCACGTCGTGGTCGGTCTCCCGGTGCTGCGCGACGGCGTCCGCGGCGTCCGTCAGCGAGGGCAGGTCCACCAGGTCGGGGACCTCCGCGCGGGGCGGCCCCATGAACGTCTTGCCGTCGTCGAGGGAGAAACGCAGCGCGCCCAGCCGGGTCTCGTCCTGGACGCCGAGCAGGAAGTCCACCTCGGTCAGCGTCATGAACCCGCGGCCCTCCGCGCGGGCGGCGCGCCGCTCCGCGTTGAACAGCAGGGTGCGGCCCCACTGGTCGGGCTGGCAGTCGGCGAGGACGCCGAAGAGGGGCCGGTCGCTGCCCGACGGGATGTTGCCCGGCGTCAGGGGCAGCTCGGGGCACAGGGCGTAGGCGCGCTGGTCGCGCAGGTATGCGGCGTCGTACCGGAACGTGCAGCCGACGAGGGCGCCGCCCCGGTTGAGATGCATGTCGAGGTCACCTGCGGGGACCTGTCCACCGCCTGGTAGCTCGACCTCGACACGTATCGACAACGGCGATCACCCTCTCGGTTGGCTCGGGCTCCGTCGGCTCGGGCTCGGTTGGCTCGGTCTGCTCAGTTGGGGACTCTCACCCGCTGCGGCAGGGCCCGTTCCGCGTGGAACCGGCCCATCTCGGTGGTCAGCGGGTCGCTCGCGCCGACGATGGCGTCGGCCACGCCGAGCACCCGCAGCACCGCGAACGTGTTCTCGAGGCTGACCGTTCCCGTGCCGGTCTCGATGGCTCGCAGCGTCGTGCGCGTGATGCCCGCACGATCGGCGACGAGCTGGGCCGTGAGGCCGTGGATCTTGCGCCAGGCGCGCACGTGGTCGCCGAGCGACGCGAGATCGCGCTGGGTGCGGAGGGATGTTCTGGCCATGACTGCTCCTTTCGGTTATCAGGCTAACCGACGGGCCCCCTAACGGTCACCAGGGTGACCGTTATTTCGCGATGCGGAGCGTGCCTTCCGAGGAAGGAACCGTGACGGCCCGTCGGCAGGACGTCGCGGGGCCGCACGAGCGACCTTCCGGAGACACAGAACGGGCCGCCCCACGGTGTGTGGGACGGCCCGTCGCGCGTGACGTTCAGCGGCGCGTTCCTACGGCTGCTGGTTGTTCACCGTGGCCGTGGTCAGGGCACCAGCGGAGAGGTCGTGCTTCGCCAGGATCTCGGCGTAGGTGCCGTCGTCGATGATGCTCTGCACCGCGGCCTGGTAGGCCCGCACCATCTCGACGTCGCCCTTGGGGAACCGGAACCCGAGCGGCGTCGGGTTGATGATCTCGGTGTTGGCCACCTGGAAGATGTCGCCCGAGCCGACCTGCTTGGCGTTGTACGCACCCGTCGACCACTGGGTGAGCTCCGCGTCCGCCTTGCCCGCCTGGACCTGGGCGAGCGCGTCGGCGTCCGTCTCGAACGTCAGCACGGTGACCGGGTTGGCCTGGCACTGGTTGGCGTTGAGCGCCGCCAGGGCGTCCGCCTGCGTGGTCTCGACGAGGACCGCAACCGGGCGGCCGCACAGGTCCTTGAGGTTCTTGATGCCCTCGGGGTTGCCTGCCGGGACCATGATCGCGTCGCTGTCGTTGTAGTAGTCGACGAAGTCGGAATCGGCCTGCCGCTCGGGGGTGTCCGACATCGCGGCGGCCACGACGTCGACGTTGCTCGCGTACAGCTCGGTGACCAGCGAGTCCCACGGCATGTCCACGAAGTTGTACTTCAGGCCCAGCCGCTTCGACGCGGCGTCGAACAGGTCGATCTCGAAGCCGACGATGCGTCCGGCCTCGTTCGTGTACTCGAAGGGCGGGTAGCCCGACTCCGTACCGACGGCGATGCGTGCCGACTCCGCACGCAGCTCGCCCGGTAGCAGTGCGCGCAGCTCCGGGCGCACCTCGACCGCGGTACTCTCCGCCGACTCGGCGGAATCGGTCGCGCAGCCGGTCAACAGGCCGCCGAGCGCGGCCAGCGCCGCGATCGAGCCGATGACCGCGCGTGCACGGTGTCCACGCACGCGATGTCCGAGTGCCATGCGGTGTCCTCCACGAAACGACATGATGAGCGGGTTACGCGGGTGGAGCCTATACGGTCCGGGTGAGTTGCTGTGAATTCGAGTTTCACCTATCCCACGGACGTGAGGCCTGGGGTCACGAGCGTGTGCCGACCTTAGCGGCAGCCCCCACGTCCGCCAGAATCACCGCGTCGATGAGGTTCCGCGCCCACTCCAGCACCTCGGTCCCGCGCAACGGCCGCCCGCCGATCCGCGCCGTCGTCGGGAACGGCACGAGGATCGCCCGGATGGCCGGCTTGAGGATGGTGCCCGGGTAGAGCCGCTTGAGCCGGAGCTGCGCCGACTCCGGCAGGTTGACCGGCGCGAACCGGATGTACTTGCCCTGGGCCGTGATGTCCGTCAGCTCGGCCTCTCGCGCGTGGTTGCGGAAGTCGGCGACGTCGAACAGCGCGCCCGCGACCTCGGGCAGGGCGCCGTAGCGGTCGGTGAGCTCGGCGCGGACCTCTGCGAGCGCCGCGGCGTCGTGCGCGGCGGCGATCTTCTTGTACGCCTCCAGCCGCAGCCGCTCGGTGGCGATGTAGGCCTCGGGCAGGTGCGCGTCGACCGGCAGCTCGATGGTGACCTCGGGCGCCTCCTCCTCGGTGTCCCCGCGGAAGGCGGACACGGCCTCGCCCACCATGCGTACGTAGAGGTCGAAGCCGACGCCGGCGATGTGGCCGGACTGCTCGCCGCCGAGCAGGTTGCCCGCACCGCGGATCTCGAGGTCCTTCATGGCGATCTGCATGCCCGCGCCGAGGTCGGTGTGGGCGGCCATGGTGGCGAGCCGGTCGTGCGCGGTCTCGGTGAGCGGCTTCTCGGGCGGGTACAGGAAGTAGGCGTAGGCGCGCTCGCGCCCGCGCCCGACGCGCCCGCGGAGCTGGTGGAGCTGGGACAGGCCCAGCATGTCGGAGCGCTCCAGGATCAGGGTGTTGGCGTTGGAGATGTCCAGGCCGGTCTCGATGATCGTGGTGCACACCAGCACGTCGAGCTCCTTCTCCCAGAAGGCGCGGATGACCTGGTCGAGCTGGTGCTCGCTCATCTTGCCGTGGGCCACGCCGATCCGGGCCTCGGGCACGAGCTCGCTCAGCCGGGACGCGGCGCGCTGGATGGTCTCCACCTTGTTGTGCACGTAGAAGACCTGACCCTCGCGCAGCAGCTCCCGGCGCAGGGCGGCCGCGATCTGCTTCTCCTCGTACGCGCCCACGTAGGTGAGCACGGGGTGGCGCTCCTCCGGGGGCGTGGCCAGCGTGGACATCTCGCGGATGCCGGTCACCGCCATCTCCAGCGTGCGCGGGATCGGGGTGGCGGACATGGCCAGCACGTCCACGTTGGTGCGGAGCTGCTTGAGCGTCTCCTTGTGCTCGACGCCGAAGCGCTGCTCCTCGTCGATGACCACGAGGCCCAGGTCCTTGAAGGCGACGGACCCGGTGATGAGGCGGTGGGTGCCGATCACGATGTCGACGCTGCCGTCCTTGAGCCCGGCGAGCGTCTCCTCGGAGTCCTTGGCCGACTGGAAGCGGCTCAGCGCGCGCACGGTCACGGGGAACCCGGTGTACCGCTCGGAGAAGGTCTCGAAGTGCTGCTGCACCAGGAGCGTCGTGGGCACCAGCACGGCGACCTGCTTGCCGTCCTGCACCGCCTTGAAGGCGGCCCGGATGGCGATCTCGGTCTTGCCGTAGCCGACGTCGCCGCAGACCAGGCGGTCCATCGGCACGGACTTCTCCATGTCGGCCTTGACCTCGTCGATGGTGGCGAGCTGGTCGGGCGTCTCGACGTAGGCGAACGCGTCCTCCAGCTCGCGCTGCCACGGGGTGTCGGGGCCGTAGGCGTGGCCCTCGGTCGCCATGCGCGCGCTGTAGAGCCGGATCAGCTCGCTCGCGATCTCGCGCACGTGCTTGCGGGCCTTGGCCTTGGTGTTCTTCCAGTCGGCGCCACCCATCTTGGACAGCGACGGCGACTCCCCGCCCGTGTACTTGGTGACCTGGTCGAGCTGGTCGGTGGGCACGAACAGCCGGTCGCCCGGCTGGCCGCGCTTGCTGCTCGCGTACTCGATCACGAGGTACTCGCGGGTGGCCCGGTTGCCGCCGGTGCCCATGGTGCGCTGGGCCATCTCGACGAACCGGCCGACGCCGTGCTGCTCGTGCACCACGTAGTCGTCCGCCTTGAGCTGCAGCGGGTCCACGACGTTGCGGCGCCGGCTGGGCATCCGGCGCATGTCGCGGGTGTTCGCGCCGGCGCGACCGGTCAGGTCCTGCTCGGAGAAGACGGCGAGCTGCAGCTCGGGGGCCACGAAGCCCTTGCCCACGCCGCCGGCCAGCACGTGCACGACGCCGGGCTCGGGCTCCTCCTCCAGCGACACCGCCAGCCGGGCAGCGGTGCCGGCCGCGGAGAGCTGCTCGGTCATGCGCTTGGCCGGGCCGTGGCCCTCGGTGGTCAGCACGAGCCGCCAGCTGGCGACCTGCAACCCGTGCACGTCGTCGAGGGCGCGCGCGAGGTCGCCGCGGTACGACTCGACGTCGCGCGCCCTGATCGTGAACACGGTCTCGTCGGTGCCCGACGACGCGTCGTCCGACCCGTCGGTGAGCTCCGTGTCCTGCGTGAAGGCGGAGAGGGTCCACCAGCCCAGGCCGCGCCGGGCCGCGATCTCGCGCACCTCGGCGAAGGTCTCGAAGGAGGCCGCGGACAGGTCGATGGGCGCCGCACCACCCGCGACGGCACCGGTCCAGGCCGCGGCGAGGAACTCCTCGGTGGTCGCCACCAGGTCGTGCGCGCGGCGCCGCACGCGCTCGGGCTCGTTGACCACGAGCAGCGCGTCGTCGGGCACCAGCTCCAGCACGGGGACCATGCGGTCCACCAGCACCGGGGCGAGCGACTCCATGCCCTCCACGGCCACGCCGGCGGCGAGCTTGTCCAGCATCTCGACCGCGCCCGGCAGCGTCTCCACCAGCTCCGCCGCGCGGGCCCGGACGGCGTCCGTCAGCAGGATCTCGCGGCACGGCGGCGCCCAGACGCCGTGCTCCGCGATCTCCAGGCTGCGCTGGTCGGCCACGGCGAACCAGCGGATCTCCGTGACCTCGTCACCCCAGAACTCGCACCGCAGCGGGTGGTCCTCCGTGGGTGGGAACACGTCCAGAATGCCGCCGCGCACGGCGAACTCGCCGCGGCGCTCCACCATGTCCACCCGCGTGTAGGCGGCGGCGGTGAGCCGCTCGGCCACGTCGGTCAGGTCGGCGGTGGTGCCGGTCTCGAGCTGGACGGGCGCCAGCTCCCCCAGGCCCTCGACGACGGGCTGGAGCAGGGCCCGGACCGGCATCACCAGCAGCCGGACCTCGCTCGCCTGCCCGTGCCCCTCGGCCGGGTGCGCGAGCCGGCGGAACACGGCCAGGCGCTTGGCGACGGTGTCCGCGCGCGGACTGAGCCGCTCGTGCGGCAGGGTCTCCCAGGCGGGGAGCACGGCGACCTCGTCGCCCCGCTCCTCCGGGAGGTAGCCGCGCAGGCTCGCGGCCAGGTCGTCGGCCTCCCTCCCCGTCGCGGTCACCACCACGAGGGGCCGCCGCTCGGCCGCGGCCACCAGCAGCGGCGGACGCACCCCCACCGGACTCACCACGTCGGCGAAGCCGCGGGCGCGCACGTGCTCGACGGCGGCGGACGCGCCGGGATCACGCAGAAGAGTGGGGAGCAGGCCGGTGAGGTTCATAGATCTGTCCTTCGAGGGCGCACGACGACGGGCCCTTCACGGGCATGACCCGGGGAGGGGTCATGGGGTGAGGGGCTGGATCCCAGGCTACTCCTGGACACCGACACCGCAGTTTGCGGTGCCTTCCGTCCCGCTCTGTCCTACGATGACCGGCGATGTTCACCCCCTCCGGCACCCCGCGGCACGGCACTCCCGTGCGTCCGGACGCCACCCTCGCGCGCCGTGGCGCCGTCCGCCTCGCCTGGCCCGACGCCGCGCGCGGCCTCGCCATCGGACTCGTGGTGCTCTACCACGCGACCAACTGGACGTGGTCCACGGGCTACGAGGTGAGCGTCCTGCGGGAGGTCAACGAGACGCTGCGCAGCCTGCGCATGCCGCTGTTCTTCGCGGTCGCCGGCATGTTCGCCGGGAAGTGGACGACGGTGCCGTGGTCCCGGCTGGCCCGCGGCAAGCTGCTCCACTTCGCCTGGGTCTTCGTGCTGTGGGAGCCGATCTCCCTGGTGGTGCGCCTGCTCACGGGCTACTACCAGGTGGCGGACGCCGGCTGGGGCACCCTCGCGCACGACCTCGCCTGGTCGCTGCTGGTCCCCCGGTCGGAGCTGTGGTTCCTCTGGACGCTGGCCGCGTTCTTCGTGCTCGCGCGCCTGCTGCGCCGGGTCCCCGTGCCGCTGCAGCTCCTGGCGGCGGCAGCCGTGAGCGGGTGGGCGCTGGCCGGCTGGGAGCCGGAGAGCATCGCGTGGCGCGGCACGGCGCAGTTCGCACTGTTCTTCCTGGCGGGCCTGCACCTGCGGCCGCTGCTCGAACGGTTCGCCGAGCGCGCCACCTGGCTCTGGGCGCTGGTCGCCGTCGGCCTGTGGCTCGGCATCCAGATCACGGTGCGCGACCTCGGCCTCGCCGACATCCCCGGGCTGTACCTGCTGGCCAACGTCGCCGGCGTGCCGGCCGGCGTGGCGGTGAGCGTGCTGGTCTCCCGGGTGCCCGGCGCGCTCGGGCTGCGCTGGATCGGCGCGCGCACGCTGCCGGTCTTCGTCACGCACACGTCGGTGGTGCTCGCGCTGCTCTGCCTGCTGTACCGCAACGCCGTCTGGATCCCGGCGCCGCAGTCGCAGTGGCTGCCCGTGGCCCTCTGGGCGGCGGCGATCGCCGTCGGGCTGGGGCTGGGCGCCCTCGCGCCCCGGATCGGCGCGCGCTGGCTGTTCGTGCCGCCGCGGCGGCTGGCGGGCGGCCGCTGACTCGGCAGTTTGCACCACGAACTCGGCAGTTGGCATCGAGATCGGCACAGGGCTGTGCCGATCTCGATGCCAGCTGCCGAACGCTCAGCAGAGGTGCCGACTCAGCGGGTCACGCCCCCCGTCGCGCACGCCACGCGCCGCGCGAAAGCACACCACAACCGACCTGACGGATATCTACCCCGTAAGCGGCTTGCCTGTTACTGTTTCACCCTCAGTACGGCGACGGCGCCGTCCTGACCGGCGCGGCCGCGGCCCCGCCCACGCCCAGCGGGAGGTCGCGTGCGACGTAGCAGACGAACGGCCGGACTCGTGACCGCAGTGCTCGCGGTGGGTCTCGGCTCGACGGCGCTGGTGTCACCGGCGTCCGCCACGGGCACGACGTCGCAGACCGTCCTGGCGGCCCGGGAGTCCCCGGCAGCGAGGACCACCGACACGATGGCCGAGCCCGTCCTCCCCACCCCGGAGTCCGCGGTGAACGTGACCGGGACGCCCTTCACCGGCACCCGGCCCGACGGGACGGTGTACGGCCTCGTCGACGCGCACAGCCACCTGTTCATGCAGGACGGCATGGGCGGCGCCGCCGTCTGCGGCAAGGTGTTCTCGGAGCAGGGGATCGAGACGGCGCTGCGGGACTGCCCGTCGCACGAGCCGCACGGGCTCGGCGCGCTGCTGGAGAACCTGACGCGGGACGGCTCCCCGATCGGCACGCACGACACGACCGGCTGGCCGACCTTCGCCGACTGGCCCGCCCACGACTCCCTGACCCACCAGCAGATGTACTACCGCTGGGTGGAGCGGGCGTGGCGCGGCGGGCAGCGCGTGCTCGTCAACGACCTGGTCTCCAACGGCCTGCTGTGCTCGATCAACCCGGGCACCTACCAGAGCTGCGACGAGATGACGGCGATCCGCCGCCAGGCGCAGGACACCTACGACCTCCAGGCCTACGTCGACGAGCAGTACGGCGGGCCGGGCCGCGGCTGGTTCCGGGTGGTGACCAGCAGCGAGCAGGCGCGGCAGGTGATCGAGGAGGGCAAGCTCGCCGTCGTGCTCGGCGTGGAGACGTCGGAGCCGTTCGGCTGCAAGCAGACCCTGCGGATCCCGAACTGTTCCAGGGCGGACATCGACGCCGGCCTCGACGAGCTCCACGACCTCGGTGTGCGCTCGATGTACCTGTGCCACAAGTTCGACAACGCGCTGTGCGGCGTGCGGTTCGACGCGGGCACCCTCGGCACCGTCATCAACGCCGGCCAGTTCCTGTCCACCGGCACCTGGTGGGACGCGCGCTCCTGCCCCGCGGACCAGCCGCACGACAACAACCCGGGCAACGGCGAGCTGCCGCCCGAGCTGGAGGACGACCTGCCGCCCGTCCTGCCCCTCTACCCGCCGGGCACGGTCTGCAACACCCGCGGCCTGACGGGGCTGGGGGCCTACGCCGTCCGCGGCATGGTCGAACGGAACATGATGGTCGAGATCGACCACATGAGCGCGAAGGCCGCCGGCCAGACCCTCGACCTCCTGGAGGACGTGGGCTACCCCGGCGTGCTGTCGACGCACTCCTGGATGGACGAGAGCTACCTGGACCGGCTCTACGCGCTGGGCGGGTTCGCCACGATCTACGGCCACGCCACCCACGAGCTCGTCGCGGAGTACGAGCGCACCGCGCCCGTCCGCGACCGGTACGGCGCGGGGATCGGGTTCGGCTTCGACATGAACGGGTTCGGCGGCACGCCGCCGCCCCGCGAGGACGCCGCGGCGAACCCGGTGACCTACCCGTTCCGGTCGTTCGACGGCGGCACCCTGCTCGACCGGCAGACCACCGGCGAGCGCACCTGGGACGTCAACGTCGACGGCGTGGCCCACTACGGCCTGGTGCCCGACTACGTGGAGGACCTGCGGCTCGTGGGCGGCCAGGACCTCGTCGACGACCTGTCGCGCGGCCCGGAGAGCTACCTGACGACCTGGGCCGGGGCCGAGGCCCACTGATCGCCACCGCGTGCGGGGACGGGCCCGCCTCACCCGGGTGAGAAACCCAGTTCACCCCTGCTGAACAGGTCGGGACCCATGCCCCCGGCCGTAGCCTGAGCGACATGTCAGGGCTCCTCCGCGCTGCTCCGGGAGGGACCGGCACACAGACCGGAACTCCTTCCCCAGACCGGCCGGGCGCGCGACCACCCGCCCGGCAGGGCGCCGCGCGCCGCCGCGCCGGACGGGTCTCGTCCACCGTGGTCACGCTCGGCGTGGTGAGCTTCCTGA
The DNA here is from genome assembly GCF_030209445.1 of Promicromonospora sp. MEB111. Lineage (GTDB taxonomy): Bacteria > Actinomycetota > Actinomycetes > Actinomycetales > Cellulomonadaceae > Promicromonospora. The sequence goes on along the minus strand of NZ_JARVSD010000014.1, from coordinate 299,186 downwards.
CGGACGTCTCCTCCGAGGCGGTCACCGCGATCCTGCCCCTGTACGTCACCGCCGCGCTCGGTCTGTCGGTGGTCGCGTACGGCGTGGTCGACGGGCTCGTCCAGGGCGCCGGTGCCCTGGTCCGGGTGGCCGGCGGCTGGGCCGCGGACCGCACCGACCGGCCCAAGTGGGTCGCCGCCGTCGGCTACGGGCTGTCCGCCCTGACCCGCGTCGGCCTGCTGTTCGCCGCGGGCCTCCCGGCCATCGCGAGCCTCGTGGTCACCGACCGGGTGGGCAAGGGTGTGCGCACGGCCCCGCGCGACGCCCTCATCGCGGCATCGGCCAACCCGCGCAACCTCGGGCGCTCCTTCGGGGTGCACCGCGCGCTGGACACCGCGGGCGCCGCGCTCGGCCCCCTGCTCGCGTTCGTGGTGCTCTGGGCCATCCCGGACGGGTACACGACGGTCTTCGTGATCTCGCTCGGCGCCGCGGTGCTCGGCGTCGGCGCCCTGGTGTTCCTCGTCCCGGACCTCCGGCCCCGGCAGGCCGCCTGGCTGAAGACCCACCGGACCCGCGAGTCCCGCGGGCTGCCCAAGTGCAAGGGCTGCACGTGCGAGGCTCCGGGCGGCCTGGAGCTCGCCGGGCGGCCGTTCTCGTGGAGCTTCCTGCGCGGCGGCGCCACGGTGCGCCTCCTCGTCGTCGCCGGTCTCCTGGGCCTGCTCACCGTGGGCGACGGCTTCGTCTACCTCGCGCTGCAGGACCGCGACGGCTTCGCGACGCAGTGGTTCCCGCTGCTGTACGTCGGCACCAACGCCGTGTACATGCTGCTCGCGGCGCCCGTCGGCCGGTTCGCCGACCGCTTCGGCCGGGCCCGCGTGCTCGTGTGGGGGCACGTGCTGCTCGCGGCGGCGTACGCGTGCGCGGCCGCCCCCTTCGCGGGCACGACGACGACGGTGGTCGCCCTGGTCCTCCTCGGCGCCTTCTACGCCGCGACCGACGGCGTGCTGTCCGCGCTGACCAGCGCGCTGGTCCCCGCGGCCGTCCGCGGCACCGCGATCGGCACCGCCCAGACGGTCACGGCCGTCGCGCGGATGGTCGCCTCCGCCGGGTTCGGCGTGCTCTGGTACGCGACCGGCCGGGTCGACGCGCTGTGGATCGCGACGGCGGCGCTCGTGCTCGCCGTGCCGGTCTGCGCCTATGTGCTGCGGAAGTCCCCCGCGTGAGCCCGCACCCGACCCGGCGCCGACGCACGGCGTTCGGCGTGCTGGCCGTGGTGGTACTCGCCGGTACCGGCTGGTACGTCACCACCGAGGTGCTGCGCGCCCGGGCCGAGCAGGCCGCACCGAGCGCGGTCGAGGTGGCCGAGGACGTGCTGGACGGCCCGCACGTGCTGTTCCGCGGCACCGCGCCCGGCGACCTGTACGGCCGGGTGTCCGCCGTCGCGCTGGACGACCTGTCCGGTCCCCGCGAGGTGACGCCCGCCGTCTGCGACCGGGTGGACTCCGACGGCGAGACGACGGTCTGCCTGCACACCCGCCGCGGCGTCGTCACCACCTACGAGGCGGAGGTGCTCGACGACGCGTGGCAGGCCACGGCGAGCTGGCCCCTGCCCGGCGTCCCGAGCCGCACCCGGCTCTCGCCGGACGGCCTGGTGGCCACCACCTCGTTCGTGACCGGCCACTCGTACGCCACGACGGGCTTCTCCACGGAGACGACGGTGCACCGCGCCGACGGCTCCGACGTGTCCGGCAACCTCGAGGACTTCACGCTGGTCGTCGACGGCGAGCGGGTGGCCCCCGTGGACCGGAACGTGTGGGGAGTGACGTTCGCGGACGAACGGACCTTCTACGCGACGGTCCAGTCACAGTCGCTGGGCCGCACCTGGCTCGTGCGGGGCGACCTGGACGACCGCACCCTCGTCACCCTGCTCGACGGCGTGGAGTGCCCCTCGCTGTCGCCGGACGGGACCCGTCTGGCCTTCAAGCACGACGCCCGCGAGCCCGGTACGGCCACGCCGCACTGGACCCCTGCGGTGCTCGACCTCGACACGATGGCGATCACCGTGCTCGACACCGAGGAGCGGAATGTCGACGACCAGATCACCTGGCTCGACGACACGACGCTCCTCTACGGGCTGCCCCGTGCCGACGAGCCGGGCACCACCGACGTCTGGGCCCTGCCCGCGGACGGAGCGACCGACCCGGTCGTCGCGATCCCGCAGGCCTGGTCCCCGAGTGTGGTCAGGGGATGACACCATGCGCACGATCCGTAGGAGTTTCGCGGCAAGGAGCAGCGCGGCAAGGAGTACCGCCGCAAGGAGTAACGCCGCAAGGACTACCGCGGCCGCCCCGCTGCTGGCCGCGGCCCTGGTCCTGACCGGCTGCACGGGCACGCCCGAGGCGAGCCGGACGCCCGACGACGGCACGGCCTCCGCGACGAGTCCCGGCACGGCCTCGGCCACGCCGTCGGACGAGCCGGACGACGCCGGCACCGCGTCGGCCGAGCCGAGCACGGACCCGGGCACCAGCGCCGGGCCGAGCACCGAACCCGACGCCGAGCCGGGCAAGGCCGGGGCCACGGCGCCCGCGCCGGACGGACGCAGCGGCGGCCAGAGCGGCGGCGACGGCAGCGAGGTGATCCCGCCCGTGGCGCAGGACGGGTCGCCCGCGAACGGCCTGGGCGGCTCCACCGGCCCGGCCGCCGGCAGGCTCGGCACCGGACAGCAGACCGGCAGCGGCTCCGGCCTCGTGGCCGGCTTCCCGCAGGACGTCGTCCTGGTGCCGAAGGGGGCCGACGTCGACTCCAGCTCCGTCACCGGGTCGGACGGCCGCTACCAGGTCACGCTCGACGCGACCGTCGACGCCGCGTGCACCGACGTGTTGCTCGACTACCGCTCCTGGTTCACCTCCGGCGGCTTCGCCGAGAAGGACACGGCGAACCGGCCCCGCCGCACCACCGTCGACCTCGCCCGCAAGGGCGACAGCGTGGTGCTCACCACGGTCCGCGACGGCGACGGGTGCGCGGTCACGGTGTTCGCCACGCTGACGGCGCGCTGAGCGACCGCACGGTGAGGCGGGCGCCGCCCGCACGGCGGCGTCCGCCTCACCGTCTCGCCGGTGCCGCTCCCGCTACTGGTCGGTGAACACGGGGTCCACCCAGTACCCGGTGCTCTGCCAGGTGTACTGGGGGAACCCGCCGCCGTAGACGTAGGTGCCGGCGTTCGCGGGCGCCGTCAGCGGGCCGACGGTGCGCGCCTGGGCGAAGTACCCGGACCCTGCCGCGTACCCGCCGTTCGGCGCGAGGTAGGACACGGTGTACGTGCTCCCGGCGGTGACCGCCACCCGCTGGGGCAGGGTGACCGTCTGCCAGCCGTCGCTCCCGCCCGACGCCGCCTGGGCCGTCGCCAGGCGCGTGCCCGCGGAGTTCCACACCGACACCGTCTGGGTGCCGGTGTTCGCCGGCCCCCGGTAGAAGCGCACCGCCGTGACGAAGCCGTTGCGGCTCGCCGTGAACCGCGTGCCGAGCTCCACGGCCGCGCCGTCGTCGGCGGACGCGACCGGCGGCACCGCAGCGCCGAAGATCGTGCACGGGCACTGCCCGTCGGCCGCCTTCGTGGTGAACGACCACGAGGTCGGCCCGAGCGTCTGCCCGCCGGTGGTCCTCCCGGTGAACGCCGCCGTGTAGGCCGCGCCGGGCGTCAGGGCGCTCCCTGGCGTGAACGTCGCCGTCGTGCCGGACACGGCCAGCGTGCCGGACACCGCCTGGCCGCCGGGGCCGGTCAGCGTCAGCGTCGTGCCGGAGGTGGCCAGCGTCTGCGAGGCCGTGACCGAGACCTTGGTGCTCGTCGCCACGTCGACCGCGGAGGCGGCCGGCGTGCGCGACGTGATGGTCGGAGCGGCGGCGGCGGGCTCGAACTGCACGTCGACCAGGTAGGACGAGGACGTCTGGGTGGTCGGGCGGCCGGAGCCGTAGAGGTACACGCCCGCGTTCTGCGGCGTGCTCAGGTCCCCGGCCGTCCGGGCGGCGCCGAGCCCGCCGAGCGTCACCGGGTAGCGCCCGGACGGCGCGCGGTAGCCCACCGTGTACTCCTGGCCGGCGGTCACGTCGGCGGGCGTGTCGAACGTGACGTCCTGCCACCCCTGCGCCACCGGGTTGGTGACGGTCGCCTGGGCGACGAGCTGCCCGCCGCTGCCCCACAGGGAGGCCACGAACGGCCCGGTCATCTGGGTCGACTTCCAGAACTGCAGCCCGGTGACCTTGCCGGTCACGCGGGGCGTGAAGCGCATGCCCAGCACGACGGCGGCGTTGTCGGCCGCGGCCGTGACGCCCGGCACCGTCGTCTCGTCGAACAGGCCGCACGGGCAGGTCGCGGACGGCGGGCGCAGGGTCCGGAAGCTCCAGGTGCCGCCGTCGGACAGGGTGGTGCCCTCGGCCGTCCGGGCCGTGACCACCATCTTGTAGGTGACGAACCCGGCCAGCGGCGACGACGGCGTGAAGGTGGCCGTACGGGTGGTGGCGTCGTACGACACGGTCCCGGGAGCCGCCGTGCCGGCCTCGTCGGTCAGCGTCATGCTGATCGACGACGCCACGACGTTCTTGGAGAACGTGATCCGCACCGGGGCGTCAAGGCGCACGCTGACCTCACCGGGGACCGGGGTCCGCGAGGAAGCGACCAGCGGCGAGCTGTCGTTCGTCGTGTACACCGCGTCCACCCAGTAGGCGGCGTTGTCCCAGTTCTCGGTCGGGACGGTGCCCGGCGCGCCGTACAGGCCGGCCGGCGCGGCGCTGAACCCGCCCGCGACGGTCAGCGGCCCGGCCTCGCGCCCCTTGGTCTGGAAGGCCCACGGGGTCGACGTGTAGCCGCCGTTGGGCGCGGTGTAGGACACCGTGTACGCCTGCCCCGCGACGACGGGGACGGGGCTGGTGAACGTCGCCTCCTGCCAGCCGGTCGCCGTCTCGCCGGTGAACTGCACCCGGGCGAGCTGCTCGCCCGAGGCGCTCCACAGCGACCCGAAGTGGGTGCCCGTGTTCGCCGACGTCTTGTGGAACCGCACGCCGCTCACGTAGCCGCTGTCCGTGGGGACGAACCGCATGCCCAGCTCGACCGCCGACGGGTCGTCTGCCGGGCCGTTCGGCGGCGTGGTGGTGCCGAACACGGTGCACGGGCAGGTCACCTGCGCGCCCACCGTCGCCACGGCCCCCGTGTTCGCGGAGTCGTCGATCGCCCGGGCGCGGAGCTGCGTCGCGCCCGACCCGAAGGCCTGACCGGTGTACTTCCAGCTCGCGCGGCCCTCGGCCGGGTGCCAGGACTTGCCGCCGTCGAGCGACACCTCCACGCCGGCCACCTTGCCGGCGGCGTCCGTGGCCGTGCCCGTGACGGTGACGGTCGCCCCGCCGCGGTACGACTGTCCCGCCGCCGGGCTCGTGATCTGGGTGGTCGGCCCGGCGGTGTCCGTCGTCCGCGTCGCCGGGGTGATGCCGGACGCCAGGGTGCCCGGCTGGATGCCCATGTCCGCGAAGAGGTTGACCGTCGCCTGGCGCATCCGCGAGTCCGCCGGGGCGCCGGCCCCGTCGTGCTCCTGGTCCAGGCCCCAGGCCCACTGCACCGTGCCGGCGGAGAACACCAGGGCGCCGCTCGTGGCCTTGTACATCGTGATGGTGTGCTTCGTGACGCCCGGAGCCACGGTGTTGCCGAAGTCCTGCAGGTACTCCGGCACGTTGCCCACGGTCGTCGACATCCGGATCAGGCCAGCCGGTCTGAAGCCGTTGTCGATGTCCTCGTTCGACTCGTACCCGACCGTGTGCTGCGCGAGCGCCTGCGAGGTCCCGGCGGGCAGGGAGCCCAGGGTTGTCCCCCGCCAGATCCTCAGCTTGCCGTCCTCGGCCGTGACCGTGAGGGGCAGGTCCGAGTAGTTGGTCGTGTACAGGGTGCCGATGATGCCGTTCTCGGGACGCCCGGCGCCGGCGGCCGTGCTCGCGTACCGCGGGTCGCGCCAGGTCCCGGTCCACTCGCTGGACGGGTCGATCTTGTCCCGGCCCCAGGTCTCCTTGTACGAGACGAGGGTGCGGTAGGCGGACGGCTGCCCGGCGGCGGACGGCTCCCAGCGCGTGCGCCAGTACATCTCGTTGCCGGCGAAGAAGGCCAGGTGCACCCCGGCGTCGCGGGCCTGCTCGACGGCGGCCCGCTGCGGGCCGGACCAGTACTCGTCGTGCCCCACCGACAGGAACGCCTTGTGGTTCAGCAGCCGGGCCCCGTCACGGTGGGTGTCCGCCCCGGCGATGTAGGTGACGTCGTAGCCGTTCTGCTCCAGGAAGCGGACCATGGCGTACTCGGCGCTGAAGTAGAAGTCGCGGCCCTGCTCCAGCCCGCGGGTCGCGAACGGGCGGTTGTAGCTGAGCTTGTAGGCCCGCCCGTTGGCACCGCCGGTGTAGAAGCTGGACCCGCCGTAGGTGTTGTAGGCCTGCCACGTGGTGTCCGCCGTCTGGAAGACGACGTCGGAGGTGGACCCGTCGTCGCGCACGACGAACGTGATGTGGCTCTGTCCTCCGGTGTCCGTCCTGGTCAGCAGGGCGATGTACACCCCGGACACCGCGGTGGACGGCACGTCCCAGCCCGCCGAGACGCCCCAGCCCCCGCAGTCGACCAGCTCGGTGGTCACGTCCCAGGCGCACTCCGGCTGCCGCTGCGGCAGCGTGGCGCTCGGCGAGACCGACGTGATCTTGCGCGCCCCGAGCCCCTGGTACCAGCCGGTGCGGTAGATGTCGATCGTGTACGCCCGGGCGTCGGTGTCGATCTTGAACGACACCCGGCTGCCCGTGTCGACGCTCATCTCGGTGGCGAAGCCCTGGATGCTGGAGTCGCCGGACCGGTCGATGTCCCACACCTCGGGGGACGTGCCGGGCTTCGAGTTCTCGCAGACGACCGGCTTGCTCCCGGGCGCGCACGGGTCGGCCGCGGTCGCCGCGGGAACCACCGCCAGCAGCGCTGACGAGGCCGCGAGGACGGCGACGACGAGGGCCGCGAGGGGACGACGGCCCCGGCGGGTCCGGTGTGACGAAACTGCGAAGGTGCTGCCCACATCGCCACCCTAGGAGCGTCGATGCCGGTTGGGCCCTGCCAGGACGGCATGATCACCCCCGGTTCACCCGGTTGCATACACCGCTGTCAGACCCCGCCGGACGTACCAGATCCCCAGGTCACGGGTGCGATCTGGGGATCTGACAGGAGGGACGAGAAGGCGGCCTCAAGCCTTGGCGACGTGGTACTTGCCCTGGGCCGCCAGCAGGCCCTCGGTGAGCAGCATCTCGACGGCGTCGGCGGCGTCGTCGACCAGGATCGGCAGGTCCTTCTTCTCCGTGCCGCTGAAGTCGCGCAGCACGTAGTCGGCGGTGTCCATACGGCCGGGCGGGCGGCCGACGCCGACGCGCACCCGGTGGTACTCCTTGGTGCCGAGCGCCTTGGTGGTGTCGCGCAGGCCGTTGTGGCCGCCCTCGCCACCGCCGACCTTGAGCTTGATGGTGTCGAAGGGGATGTCCACCTCGTCGTGCACCATGACCACGTGGTCGGGCTCGACGTCGTAGTACTTCGCGAGCGCGCTGACCGGGCCGCCCGAGGTGTTCATGTACGTGGTCGGCTTCGCGAGGATCACGCGGGGGCCGGGGGCCCCGCCGGGCAGCACCCCGAGCCGCGCCTCCGCGACGACGGCCTGGGCCCGGGCGTGCTTCGAGAAGCGCGCGCCGGTGCGCTCGGCCAGCAGGTCCAGCACCATCTGCCCCACGTTGTGCCGGTTGCCGGCGTACTTGGGTCCGGGGTTGCCGAGCCCGACGACGAGCCAGGGCCGGTCGCTCATGTCATGTTCCCTTCACGACGGCGTTCACGGGGGCGGGGCTGCCGCGCCGTGCCGGAGACTGCACGGTGGAGACGGCACGGCGGAGACAGGTCGGGCCGAGGTGGAACCCGCGCCGCGCACGATCCTCTCGTGCGCGCGTCAGGACGTTCCACCTCGGCCCGTCGTGCCTCGACCCGGTGCGTCCGGCTCAGGCCGGGACGCTCCGGGTCACGGGAGGGGCTCAGCCCTCCGAGGCTGCCTCGGCGGCCGACCCGGCGGACTCCGCCGACTCCTCGGCCTCGTCCGGGCTGGCCTCGCCGCGCGGCTCGGTGATCAGCACGACGACGTGCTCCGGGTCGGTGAGCAGCGTGGAGCCGGACGGGAGGGCGACCTCGCCGGCGTGGACCTGCGCGCCGTTCTCCAGGCCCTCGATCGAGACCTCGACCGACTCGGGCAGGTGCGTGGCCTCGGCCTCGACCGACAGCGTCTGCGCCTCGACCAGGTGGATGGTGCCCGGAGCCGACTCGCCCACGATGTTCACGGTGATGTCGACGGTGATCTTCTCGCCGGCGCGCACGACCTGCAGGTCGATGTGCTCGATGACGTTGCGGACCGGGTCGCGCTGGATGTCCTTGGCGACGGCCAGCTGGCCCTTGCCGTCCAGCTCGATGGAGAGCAGCACGTTGGTCTGGCGCAGGGCCAGCATGGACTCGTGGCCCGGCAGGGTCACGTGCACCGGGTCGGTGCCGTGCCCGTACAGGACAGCGGGGATCTTGTTGTCGCGGCGGATGCGGCGGGCCGCACCCTTGCCGAACTCGGTGCGGGGCTCAGCGGCGAGCTTGATCTCGGCCATGGGAATTCACTCCTGGAAGATATGTGTGCAACTCGAAGATGGCGGCTGCGTCGGCGCGGGACACGTGACGGGCGCGGAGCGGGCACGCGGGGCGAGGTGCTGGAGGGGTACTCCGCCCGGGGCCGCCGACGGCCGCCCAGTCGATCACGGACGCCGGCCGAGTGCTTGCGGGATCAAGTCCCGCCGCGGCCGTCAGGCGTCCCTCGCCGAGGCAACCTGACTACTGTACCCGCTCGTCAGCCCGATCCGCACCGAGGGGCGGTGTGACGCCGATCGCCGGCTGCGTGCGCCGGGGCTTGTAGACCACCTGGACGTGGAACACGAACCGCAGCAGGAACGCCACGACGAGCGTCACCGCCTGCACCAGGACGGGCCACATGCCCGTGTGCTCGACCAGCCACCACAGGACGGGCAGCCGGATCGCCGCCTCGGTGCCGTTGAACGCGAACGAGTGCGCGAACCGCGACCAGACGCCGCGGCCCTCGTTCCGCAGGTCGCGGAACACAAGCCGCTCCTGCAGCAGGAAGTTGATGACGATGGTGACGACGGCAGAGATCACCGCCGCCTGCACGTAGTGCACGCTCAGCGCGGTCAGGAGCCACAGGATGAGCACGTTGAGCACGGCCCCGAAGCCGCCGATGATCGCGAACCGCGACATCCGCCCGAACCGCAGGGCCGCGAGCTGCTCCAGGTAGCGCAGCCCCGTCCTGAAGGTCGCCTTGGAGTGCCCCGCGTACCGCTCGCCGAACACGAACGGCTCCTCGCCCACGGCGAGGGTGTTGCGCGCCAGCAGCTCGAGCAGGATCTTGAAGCCGCGCGGGTGCAGGGCGTCGAGGTCCAGGCTCTCCACCCGAGCGGCGAAGAAGCCGGTGAGCGGGTCGGTCACGTTCCGCAGCCGGACCGGAAACATGGAGCGCGCCAGCAGGGCCGACGCGATCGAGACGCCGTGCCGCCACCAGCCGTCCAGGCCCCCGGCGTCGCCGTCGCCCGTGTACCGGGACGCCACCACGAGGTCGAGGCCCGACTCCCGCCCGCGCGTGACGAGGGCGGGCACCAGCTCCGGCGGGTGCTGCAGGTCGCCGTCCATCACCACGGCCCACTCGGTGTCCACCGTGCGCAGCCCGGCCACGACGGCGCCGCTCAGCCCGCCCTGCGGCGCGTCGCGGTGCAGCAGCCGCACCGGGACGGGTGCGGTGGCCGCCACCTCGCGGATCCGGTCGGGGGTGTCGTCGGTCGAGTCGTCGACGAAGAGGATCTCGGCCAGCTCCGGTGCCCCCACCGGAGCCGGGCCGCCCTCGGGTCCCTGCGGGACGCCGGAGCGGCGACCGTCGTCGGGCAGCACCCCGAAGGCGGCGCAGAGCCGCTCCGTGAGCGCGGCGACGTTGGGTCCCTCGTTGAACGTAGGGACCACGACGGTGACGGTCACTGACCCTCCCAGATCGATGTCAAGACACGGTCCTCCGTTGACCGTGTCCGAGTCAAGTGCCCGGCTCCGCCGCTCGGCTCAGGAGTTGCCGTCGAACAGCGAGGTCACGGACCCGTCGGAGTGGACCTCGTTGATCGCGGAGGCCAGCAGCGGCGCGATCGAGAGCACCTTGAGGGTCTCGAACCGGCGGTCCTCCTCGATCGGCAGGGTATCGGTGACCACGACCTCACGCGCCCCGCACTCGGTGAGCCGCTGCCTGGCCGGACCGGACAGCACGCCGTGCGTCGCCGCGACGGTCACGGACTTGGCGCCCGCGGCCATGATCACCTTGACGGCCTCGGCGATGGTGCCGCCGGTGTCGATCAGGTCGTCCACCAGCACGCAGTCGCGGCCCTGGACGTCGCCCACCACGCGGTTGGCGACGGACTGGTTGGGCCGCGTGACGTCGCGCGTCTTGTGCACGAACGCCAGCGGGCCGCCGCCCAGCTTGGAGGCCCAGATCTCCGCGACGCGGATGCGGCCGGCGTCGGGCGACACGACGGTCACGTTGTCGACGTCCACGCGGGTGCGCACGTAGTCGACCAGGATCGGCATGGCCCACAGGTGGTCCACGGGCCCGTCGAAGAAGCCCTGGATCTGCGCGGTGTGCAGGTCCACGCTCATCAGGCGGTCCGCGCCCGCCGTCTTGAACAGGTCCGCGACGAGGCGGGCCGAGATGGGCTCGCGGCCGCGGCTCTTCTTGTCCTGCCGGGCGTAGCCGAAGAAGGGCGCGACCACGGTGACGGAGTGCGCCGAGGCGCGCTTGGCGGCGTCGACCATGAGCAGCTGCTCCATGATCCACTGGTTGACCGGCATCGTGTGGGACTGGAGCAGGAACAGGTCCATGCCGCGCACCGAGTCGCTGAAGCGGACGTAGGTCTCGCTGTTGGCGAAGTCGTACGCGGACACGCCCAGGAGGTCGATGCCCAGCTCCTTCGCGACGTTCTTCGCCAGCTCAGGATGTGCGCGGCCCGCCGCCAGGACGAGCGGGTGGCGGTTGGGTCCGGGAACGGTGCTGGACATCAGTGCGACTTTCCTTCCTCGTCGGCCCCCGGTACAGGGGCCTGGTCGGCCGGTACGGCCTGCGGGGCCGTGGGGGCCCCTGCTGCATTCTGCTGGGCAAGCTGTCGCTGTGCCTGGTCACCGAGGCCGGCCGGCCCGCTGGCGGACGCCGCGGCGTCGGCCGCGGCCGTGCCCGGCCGACGACGGCCGACCCAGCCCTCGATGTTGCGCTGCTGCCCGGCCGTGACCCCGAGTGCGCCCGCGGGCACGTCCCGGCGGATCACGGATCCGGCAGCCGTGTACGCGCCGTCACCCACGGTCACGGGTGCGACGAACATGTTGTCCGCGCCGGTGCGCGCGTGCGAGCCGATCACCGTGCGGTGCTTGTGCACGCCGTCGTAGTTGACGGTCACCGACGCGGCGCCGATGTTGGTGTGCTCGCCGATCGAGGCGTCACCGACGTAGGAGAGGTGCGGCACCTTGCTGCCCTCGCCGATCTCGGCGTTCTTGGTCTCGACGAAGGTACCGATCTTGCCCTTGCGGCCCAGCTTCGTGCCGGGGCGCAGGTAGGCGAACGGGCCCACGGAGGCGCCCTCGCCGATGACGGCGAGCGACCCGTGCGTGCGGACCACCGTGGCGCCCGCGCCCACCTCGACGTCGGTCAGCGTCGTGTCCGGGCCGATCGTCGCGCCCGTGGCGACCACGGTGGCGCCCTTGAGCTGCGTGTTCGGCAGGAGCGTGACGTCGGGGGCGAGCTCGACGTCGACGTCGATCCACGTGGTGGCCGGGTCCTGGACCGTCACGCCCGCGCGCTGCCACTCCTCGACGACGCGGCGGTTCATCTCGCGGGCGAGGACGGAGAGCGCCACGCGGTCGTTCACGCCCTCGACCAGCATCGGGTCGTCGGCGAGCAGCGCCCGCACGTGCAGGCCCTCGGAGCGGGCGAACGCGACGACGTCGGTCAGGTAGACCTCGCCCTGCGCGTTCTTGCTGTCCAGCCCGTTCAGCCCGCGGCGCAGGGTGACGGCGTCGAACACGTACACCGACGAGTTGATCTCCAGGATCCCGAGCTGGTCCGCGCTCGCGTCCTTGTGCTCGACGATCTCGAGCACGTCGCCCGTGTCCTTCTCGCGGACGATCCGGCCGTAGCCGGTCGCGTCGGCGACCTCGGTGGTCAGGATGGTGACGGCGTTGCCGTCAGCGTGGTGCGCGGCGAGGAGCTGGCCGAGGGTGGCGCCGTCGAGCAGCGGGACGTCGCCCGCCACGACGACGACCGGCCCCTCGATACCTTCGCCCACGACCTCGCCGTCGGCGAGCCCCGCCGCGGCCGCCGCGGCCTGGGCCTTGGCGTCGAGCGCCGCCAGGGCGCACTGCACGGCACGGCCGGTGCCGGGGATGTCGTCCTGGTCCACGAGGATCGCGCCGGGGTCGAGCTGCGCGACGGCCTCGGCGACAAGGTCGCGCTCGTGCCGGACCACCACGGCGACCTGCGCGGGCTCGAGCTCGCGAGCCGCGGCCAGCGCGTGCCCCACCATCGGCTTGCCGCCGAGCGGGTGCAGGATCTTCGGCAGCGCTGACTTCATACGGGTGCCCTGGCCGGCGGCAAGAACGATGACTGCTGCCGGCTGAGGTGTCTCGGTCACGAGTGCTCCGATCGGTGGGTTCGTCAGATCCGGATGGCTCCGCCCCCAGGATTCGAACCTGGACTAAAGGCACCAAAAACCTCTGTGCTGCCGATTACACCAAGGCGGACCGGGCGCGCGGGAGGCTCCGTCGTGACCCGAGGCGGGCGTGTGCCACCGTCGCACGTCCGTGAACAGTCTGCCAGGTCCCGGGGCATGCCCCATGCCGGACCGGTCGAGTCGTCAGCCACATCCGCGGCACGGGCCGCCCCGGCCGGGACACGCCCCGAACCGGCACTCGGGCACAATGAACCCCATGGCCGCCGAAAACCGACGTACCCATCGACCTCGCATGACGGCCAGCCAGCGGCGTGAGCAGCTGCTCACGGTGAGCCGCGGCCTGTTCGCCCAGAAGGGCTTCGAGGGCACGAGCGTGGAGGAGATCGCGGCCCGGGCCGAGGTCTCCAAGCCCGTGGTCTACGAGCACTTCGGCGGCAAGGAGGGCATCTACGCCGTGGTCGTGGACCGTGAGGTCCAGGCCCTGACCCACGCCCTGACCGGGGCGCTCGGCTCCGGCGGCCACCCGAAGGTGCTGCTGGAGCGGACGGCGCTCGCCCTCCTGGACTACATCGAGTCCTCCGAGGACGGTTTCCGGATCCTCGTGCGCGACTCCCCCGTGGCCCAGGCGACCGGCACGTTCTCCAGCCTGATCGGCGACGTCGCCACCCAGGTCGAAGCGATCCTGGAACCGCAGTTCCGGGAGAACGGGCTGGACACCAAGGCAGCCCCGCTCTACGCGCAGATGCTGGTCGGGATGATCGCACTCACGGGCCAGTACTGGCTGGACGCACGCAGCCCCAGGAAGACCGAGGTGGCGGCGCACCTGGTGAACCTGGCCTGGAACGGCCTGCACAACATGGAGAAGAAGCCGGCGCTGACAAAGATGTCGCGCTGAGGCCCGGCGCCTCCACACACTGACGGAGCGTCAATACCGGGTGGCGAATTGCCGCTGACAGCTGAAATGCCCGGTGTCGTCAACTCAGTTTGCGTGGAGGCAACAATGTCTGCGCCAGCGCAAAAGAACGAACGCCCCCTGCGTTGAATACGCAGGGGGCGTTCGCTGTGGCTGGGGATGTTGCTCACGCCGCTATGGCGGCGTATTCCCTGCTCAGAGACCCAGAAGGACGCGGATCTGCGCCAGGGTGATGCCGAGGGAGTCGAGCAGGGTCGAGACGATGTCAACAACAGACATGGTGCTTTTTCCTTCCGGAAAACGGGAATCACAGGATGATCACCTGCGAGCGGAACAGTGTTCGCGTTCCATACATTAAGCACACGACCCGGACTCTGCAACGGGAAATGGATATTCGGCTTTAATGCGCGCCCTGTTTCACCCTGTGATATTGGGGGTGAAACTGAACCATGGTCCGGCATGAAGTGGACATATTCCTGAACGAGAGTCAGTTGCTCAAGGGACGCCGGCTGCCGCGACACCGGTGGCGTCACGACGTCGTCTAGGCTGCGCCGCGTGACGTCCTCCAAGCAGCTCGCGACCGTCCGTGACGACTACGACGACAAGGCCGAGGCCTACACCGCGTTCATCGGCGAGGCGTTCGCCGGCCAGCCCCTGAACCACGTCATGATCCAGGCGTTCGCCGACCTGATCGGGCAGGTGGGCGACGGGCAGGCGGGCGTCGGGCAGGTGGCCGACGTCGGCTGCGGGCCCGGGCACGTGACCGCCTTCCTCCGGGACCGAGGTGTCGACGCGTTCGGCGTCGACCTGTCGCCACGGCTCGTGTCGGCCGCCCGCGAGGCCAACCCGGGCGTGCGGTTCGACGTCGGCGACATGGGCGACCTCGGCGCGCTCGGCATCGAGGCGGGCAGCCTCGCCGGGGTGGTGGCGAACTACTCCGTCATCCACACGCCGCCGGACGTGCTCCCGGCGACGCTCGCCGAGCTGAGCCGCGTCCTGGCCCCGGGCGGGTACCTCCTGCTGTCGTTCCAGGCGCTCGACGCCACGGACGCGGCGGCGGAACCCTTCGACCACAAGGTGTCGCCCGCCTGGCGGTACTGCCCCGACCACGTCGTCGGCCTGCTGCGACGGACGGGCGTGAGCGAGGTCGCCCGCCTGGTGATCGCGCCGGGAGAGGACCCGGCGCGGGGGTTTCCGCAGGCACACCTCCTGGGCCGCAGGACGGCCGGCTGACCCTCACCACGCGGCGAGCAGCAGCTCCTCCACCGCGTCGGCGGTCACCTGGCGCGGGTTCGGGTAGGGCTCGGCTGCCACCCGCTCGGCCGCCTCGCGCAGCGCGGTGCGGGGCAGGCCGAGCGCACCGAGCGTCGTCGGGCCGTCGTGCCGGGCCGCGAGCGCCGCGACCGCGGCGGCGGGGTCGCCGTTCGCGACGCGCGTCAGGCGCGCGGCCGCGTCGGGGGCGGCAGCCAGGTCGAACCGCATGACGTGCGGCAGCAGCAGGGCGTGCAGCTCCGCGTGCGGCAGGCCGTAGGTGCCGCCGAGCACGTGCGCGAGCTGGTGGTGCAGCCCCATCCGCGCCTGCGCCAGGCATGCGCCCGCGAGCCACGCCGCCTCCTGGAGCCGGCCCCGCGCGTCGACGTCGGACAGCCGGTCCAGCACCACGGGGAGCGCGGACAGGATGCCGTCCGCGGCCTCGACCCCGTACGCGCGGGTCGCCGCGCTCGCGCCGGTGTCCCACAGCGCCTCGACGGCATGGGCCAGCGCGTTGAGGGCCGAGGTCAGCGTCAGCCCGTGGGGCATCGACAGCGTGAGCTCGGGGTCGTACACCACGGTGCCGGGCGCGAAGGCGGGGTCGCGCCGCGTCGTCTTGACGCCGTTCTCGGTCTCCCCGAGCACGGGTGTGGCCTCCGAGCCGGCGTAGGTGGTGGGCACGGCGACCTGCGGCATGCCGGTCCGGATCGCGAGCGCCTTGGAGAGCCCGATCGCCGAGCCGCCGCCGATCGCCACGAGCGCGTCGGCGCGCACCTCCCGGGCCACGGCGAGCGCCTCGGCGGTCACCTCGACGGGGGTGTGCTGGGCCGGGCGCCCGAAGGTCGCGGCATGCCGCTCCCCCAGGTTCGTGGCCAGGTCCTGCGCCACCTCGGCCGACGACGGCGCCGCCACCACCAGCACCCGCTGCGCCCCGAGCCGTTCGATCTCGTCCGGCACGAGGGCTCGCGCCCCGGCACCCTGCAGCACTCGTCCGGCGTACACCTCGTGCACCCTGATGTCTGTTCCCACGATGCCTGAGCCTACGGTCGCCGTGCCGTCGCCCACCACGGCCCGCCCGCCGCGCGTCGTGTCGAGATTCTTGATATCGAGACATCCGGTAGCCTCTCGCCATGGAGCACACAGGTCCCGCCGACGAGGTCGACCGCATCGTCGCCGCGTGGCACCACGTGCGCCCGGACCTCGAGCTCGAGCCCCTCACGGTGTTCAGCCGGGTGTCCCGGCTGGCCCGGCACCTCGACCTCGCCCGTCGCACGGCGTTCGCGCGGCACAGCCTGGAGACCTGGGAGTTCGACGTGCTCTCGGCGCTGCGCCGCGCCGGCGAGCCCTATCGCCTGTCGCCGGGCACGCTCGTCACCCAGACGCTGGTCACGAGCGGCACCATGACCAACCGGATCGACCGGCTGGAGTCGCGCGGGTTCGTCAAGCGGCACCGCTCCCCGGACGACCGCCGCGGTGTGCTGGTCGAGCTCACCGACGAGGGGCTGGCGCGGGTCGACGCCGCGATGAGCGACCTGCTCGACATCGAGGCCAAGGTGCTGACCGCCCTGTCCCCCGCGGAGCGCCCGCAGCTGGCTGCGCTGCTGCGCACGGTCACCGCGCAGTTCGACGACTGAGCCGGAGGTGCAGCGCAGGGTGGGAGCCGAGGAACGAGGCACCCGCCCGGAGCGGAACCGCAGGCTCAGTCGTCCCACAAACACGACTGAGCCGGAGGTGCAGCGCAGGGTGGGGGCCGAGGAACGAGGCACCCGCCCGGAGCGGAACCGCAGGCTCAGGCGACAGACAAGCAGAGCGTGCGCCGGAGGTGCAGCGCAGGGTGGGGGCCGAGGAACGAGGCACCCGCCCGGAGCGGAACTGCAGGCTCAGTCGTCCGACAGACAGAGTGTGGGCTGGACGCAGAGCCTCAGCGGTCCCGGCTCACCATGATCTTCTCGCGGCCCACCTGGTCCGGCAGGAAGAAGAGGTCGTCGGCGTCGGCCACGTACAGGGGCAGCTCGCCGAGCTTCGCCGGCATGCCGTCGGCGTCGGTGACCGTCAGCTCGACGTGGTCCGCGGAGCTCTTCGAGTTGTACTTCCAGGTGCCCTCGATCTCGGCGGGCACGTCGCCGCCCGCGCCGTCGAGCAGCTCGTCCGGGACGCCGACGGCCGTGAACGTCCGGTCCTCGCCGAGCGCCACGACGGTCCCCGCGCCGTCACCCACCCAGGAGCCGACGAACTCGGGCTCCGTGTAGTCGACCTTGCCGAGATCGAACCCGCATCCCGACATCATGAGTACGCCGACGAGTGCTCCCACCGCGGGGAAGACCTGCCGCTGGTTCATTCCACACCTCAGTTGTTCCTGTCGTGACCGGTCGCCCAATCTAGCGGGAAAGCCGCATTCCCTCCTGGGGAAACCGGGGTAACGAGCAGCACATCGTGTGGTGATGCGATGGACGCCCGACGCAACCAACTGCCCCCGTCGCGCACAATGAACGCATCATGAGCAACATCCGCACTGCGGCCGGCGGCTCCGCGCTGCTCGTCGCGGTACTCGTCTTCGCCCTGAACCTCCGCACCCCCATCACGTCGCTCCCGCCCGTCATGTCCGACGTCGCCGCCGGGCTCGGCCTCGACCAGACCCTGGCGGGCCTCCTCGTGGGGATCCCGGCGCTCTGCTTCAGCGTGGTGGCTCCCGCGGCGTCGACCCTGATCGCCCGGGTCGGGCCGTACGCGGCGGTCACGGTCGCCCTGGTCGGGGTGATCGTGGGCACGCTGATCCGGTCGGCCGGGACGGGCACCGTGGGTGTGGTGGCGGCCTTCGCGGGGACCGTCGTGCTGGGCTCGGCCATCACCGTGGGCAACGTGGTGGTCCCCGTGATCATCGCGCGGGACTTCCCCGCGCGGACGGCGCTCGCCACGGGCCTGTACTCGTCGACGATGAACCTCGGGTCGGTCTTCGCGACGTCGCTCACGGCGCCCCTCGCGGCCCTGCTGGGCTGGCGGGGTGCCATCGCGTCGTGGGCGATCGTGGCCGTGGTCGCGCTCGTGGTGTGGAAGATCACCACCCGGCACCTGGTCGACCGGCCCGCCCCGGCGCACGCGCCGCCGCCGGCGGAGCGGCCCGAGGAGACCTGGGCCGGAGTGCTGCGCCGTCCGATCACCTGGGTGCTGACCGTGGCGTTCGCAGGCCAGTCCTTCTCCTACTTCGCGGTGACCGCCTGGCTGCCGGAGCTGCTGCGCGACCTGCTGGGCGTGTCGGTGACCACCGCGGGCAACGCGGCCGCGCCGTTCCAGGGCCTCGCCATCGCGGGGAGCGTACTGGTGCCGCTCGCCCTGGCCGCCCGGGTGCCGATGCGCGGCGCCGCGGTGGTGATGGCCCTGCTGTGGGTCTCGCTGCCCGCGGGTCTGCTGCTCGCGCCGCAGTGGTGGCTGCTGTGGGTGAGCCTCGCGGGGGTCGCCCAGGGCGGGAACTTCGTGGTGATCTTCACGGTGGTCGCGCAGCGGTGCCGCACCGTCGCCCAGACCCGGCGGACGGTCGCGGCCGTCCAGGCCTTCGGCTACGCCGTGGCGGCGACCGCGCCCACTGTGATCGGCGCGGTGCACGTGGCGTCGGGCGGCTGGACCGCGGCGCTCGTGGTGATGCTGGGGTCCACGCTGGCGCTCGGGACGGCCGAGCTGGTCGCGACCCGGCGTCGGGGGCCCACACGTCCGTAACAGGAACTTTTCCATACTCATTGAAACTTGGCAGGATCATTGCCAATCTTTCCAGCATGACGACACACCTTGAGCCCACCGCAGTGCTCCCCACCCTTCGCGAGCACCTTCTCGTCGACGGGTTCGACCTCGTCCTCGACCTCACCCGGTCGCACGGCTCCACGCTCGTCGACGCGCGGGACGGTCACGAGTGGCTCGACCTGTTCACGTTCTTCGCCTCCTCACCCCTCGGCATGAACCATCCCGCCCTGGCCGACGACCCGGCCTTCCGCGAGGAGCTCGCCACCGCAGCGATCAACAAGCCGTCCAACTCCGACATCTACACGGTCGAGATGGCGCGGTTCGCCGACACGTTCGCGCGGGTGCTGGGCGACCCCGCCCTGCCGCACCTGTTCTTCATCGACGGCGGGGCGCTGGCCGTCGAGAACGCGCTCAAGGTCGCGTTCGACTGGAAGTCCCGCCACAACGAGGCGAACGGCCGGTCCCCGGAGCTCGGCACCCAGGTGATGCACCTGGAGCACGCGTTCCACGGCCGCTCGGGCTACACGATGTCGCTCACCAACACGGAGCCGGGCAAGGTCGCCCGCTTCCCCAAGTTCGACTGGCCGCGCATCCCGTCCCCGTACCTCGCCGAGGAAAAGGACATGGACGCCGCCGAGGCCGCCGCGCTCGGGGCCGCCCGCGCGGCGTTCGAGGCCAACCCGCACGACATCGCAGCCTTCATCATGGAGCCCATCCAGGGCGAGGGCGGCGACCACCACTTC
Organism: Promicromonospora sp. MEB111; assembly: GCF_030209445.1. GTDB lineage: Bacteria > Actinomycetota > Actinomycetes > Actinomycetales > Cellulomonadaceae > Promicromonospora. Next base: position 279,737 of record NZ_JARVSD010000014.1, on the reverse strand, counting down.
CGCCCCTCGTTCCTCCAGGGCATGCAGGCGCTGTGCGAGGAGTTCGACGCGCTGTTCGTCATGGACGAGGTCCAGACCGGCGCCGGGATCACCGGCACCACGTGGGCGTACCAGCAGCTCGGCGTCACGCCCGACATCGTCGCGTTCGGCAAGAAGACGCAGGTCTGCGGCATCATGGCCGGCGGCCGCGTGGACGAGGTGCCGGACAACGTGTTCGCCGTCTCCTCGCGGATCAACTCCACCTGGGGCGGCAACCTGACCGACATGGTGCGCTCCCGCCGGATCCTGGAGACCTACGAGGAGGAGGGCCTGGTCGACCGTGCCCGGACCATGGGCAAGCAGCTCCAGGACGCCCTCACCGAGCTCGCCGCGCGGCACGCCGGCGTGACCGACGTGCGCGGCCGCGGCCTGATGTGCGCGCTGACCCTGCCCTCGCGCGAGGTCCGTGACCGGGTGCTGGCCGCGCTCACCGCGCGGAGCGTGCTGCTGCTGGGCTGCGGCGAGCGGTCGGTACGGTTCCGCCCCGCCCTGACGGTGACCACGGAGGCGCTCGAGGCCGGCGTCCAGGCCCTCGACGAGTCGCTCACGGCCGCCCTCTGACGGACCGGCCGCCCTCTGACGGGCGGCCCCACCGACCGGCCGGTCGGGCGCTCGGGTTCCCAGAAGACCCGGGCGCCGGGCCGGTCACTCGTCCTCGGCCGCGACGCTGTCCGCGATCCGGATCAGCTCGGCCACCGAGGGCCCCGCGTTGGCCGTCGGCGTGCGACCGATCGTGGCGAGCAGCAGGTAGGAACCCACGTCGTCGGTCCACTCGACCCGGACCGGGCCGAACCCGTTGTTGTCCACGCGGGTCACCCGCGCCTCCAGGCCCGACTCCGTCAGGTCCTGCCACTCGACCGTCACGGTGTCGCCGGACAGCTTGCCGGACAGCTCCTCCGACCCCGGGTACGCCACGTAGACGATGGCCGACGCCGGGTGGAACGCCCCGCCGCGGACCTCCTCCTCGGGCCACCCGGCGCCCGGCCGGCCGCGGAACGTCTCCGCGTTCTCGGCGCCGTCGAGGGTGTAGGTGATCCAGGTGCCGAGGTGGTCCTCCGCCGTCGTGCGGCCCATCCCCGCCGAGATCTCGGCGGGGCACTCCGCCACCGCCTTCAGCACGTCGTCGGGCACCCAGTGGGGCTGGCGCAGGTCGGCGGCGCAGGTGTTCGCCGTGAGCTCGGTGGCGTCGGCCGGGGCGACGACGGGCTCGTCCTCCCCCGCGCCGAGCACCATCGTGACCACCACGATGATGATGGCGCCCAGCAGCGTCACGGCTCCGCCGAGCAGCCACTCGGGACGGATCTTCGGCTCGTCGATGGTGGTGACCATGTCAGCCCCCGCACTTGATCTCGGTGACCGCGTCCCGCGAGAGCGCGATGACCTTGTTCGAGGCGACCGGGCTCCGCGCCACCCCGGGCAGCACGTAGGAGCCCCAGTCGCAGTCGTTCTCCGCGAGGTAGGCGTCCCGCGCCCCGCCCGGCGCGGCGTACCGGATGCGGTGGTCCGGGCCCTGGCAGCTGTAGTCCGGGTCGCACAGCGAGATGGCCAGCGCGCGCATGGTCACCCACGTGCTGGTGTCGACGCAGCCGTCGACGGGCAGCCCGTTGTACGCCTGGAACGCCCTCGTGGCGGCCTCCGACTGGCTGTCCCAGGTGCCGTCCACGGTCTCCAGCCCGGTCGCGGCCGACAGCACGTTCTGCGCCGCGACCACCTGGCCGCCGGACGTCCTGCCGCACTCGCCGACCGGGTCGTTGGAGACCCATGTCGCGCTCGAGTTGGCCGCCTGCACCACGGCGGCGACGATCAGGGCGAGGACCACGGTGCCCCCGCCCGCCTGCAGCCAGGTTCGGGTGGTGGGCATTTCCTCGCGCTCCTTCGTGTGCCCGACGACGGAGCCGGGCGCGGGTGCTGGCTACCCGCGAGCGTAACAATTGGCACTTACAAGACGGAAGCGACGCACCAGCAGAAACCGGATCTCATGCGTTTCGATGGGCTACCGGGTCGTGTGCGCGCCGCCGTTCACGTGCAGCGTCTGCCCGGTGATGTGCCGCGCGGCCGGCGAGGCCAGGAACGAGACCAGCCCGGCGACGTCGTCCGGCGTGCCGGCGCGCTTGTCGTGCGTCGCCGCGACCAGCCGGCCCAGGCGCTCCTGCGTAAGCCGGCCCTTGAAGTAGCCCGTGTCCTCGATGTAGCCCGGCGCCACGCAGTTCGCGGTGATCCCGCGCGGCCCGACCGTGGCGGACAGACCGGCCGTCCACGCCTGGACTGCCGCCTTGGCCACGCCGTAGGACGTGCCCGCGTACTCGGCGCCGATCGAGCCGACGGTGACGACCGTGCCGCCGGCCGGCATGTGGTCGAGGACGGCGGTCACGACCAGCACGGTGCTGATCAGGTTCGCGTCGAGGTTCGCCCGCCAGCCGTCGGCCACCTGCGCGAGGCCCGCCGGCTCGGGCCCGTCGAAGTCGGTGTTGCCGCCGGCCATGGCCACCAGCACCTCGACGGGCGCGCCGAGCCGCGCCACGAGCGCCTCCACGTCGTCCGGGCGGCCGACGTCGCAGCGCACCCCTCGCGCGCCGGTCACGTCCACCGCGCGGTCGAGCCGTTCGGCGTCGCGACCGGTGATCACGACCGGGCGCCCCTCCTCGACGAACCGGCGCGCCACCGCGCTCCCGATACCGCCCGAGCCACCGGTGACGAGTACGAGTCCGGACATGCGGCCACCTCCTGGAGACGGGTACGTTTAGATCTAAACGTACAGGAGGTCAGGGTGACCGAGTACCCCTTCGACACCGCGGCGGCCGTTCCGCCCGAGGTCATCGCCGCGGCATGGGAACGCGAGCTGCCGGGCGTCCCGGTGGCCTCGATCGGTGTGATCACGCCGCTGTGGCGCGCCGCCAAGACCCTGGCGGACGAGCGGCGTCGGACGCTGCGCCGGATCGGCATCGACCCCGCGACGCTCGACCTGCTCAGCACCCTGCGCCGGTCCGGGACGCCCTGGTCGCTGACCACCCGCGAGCTCGCGGCGCACACGCTCGTCACCGCCGGCGCGATCTCGCAGCGGGTCGCGCGAGCGGAGCGCGAGGGCCTGGTCGTGCGCTCGTCGTCCGACGCCGGACGGCGGGCCGTGGCCGTGACCCTGACCGACGCCGGGCACGCGCTCGTCGAACGCGCCGTGCGGGAGCTGCTCACCCACGAGGAGGCGCTGCTGGCCGGGCTGCCGGCCGAGGACCGTCTGCTGCTGTCGGGACTTCTCACCCGGCTCACGACCGCATTGCGGGGCCAGATTTCAGATGGGTGAAAGAAAGCATCACCAGCGGGCGCACGACGAACCGGGAGGTAACGTCGGCGGCATGCTGCGGCCCCTGACCAGCCCGCCGCGACTGCGCCCGGGTGACACCGTCGCCGTCGTCGCCCCGTCCGGTCCCGTGCCGGCGGACCGGCTCGGCGACGGCGTCGCCCACCTGCGGGACTGGGGCCTCGACGTACAGGTGATGCCCCACGTGCTGGACACGCACCCGGACCACGCCTACCTGGCGGGTCACGACGAGGCGCGCGCCGCGGACTTCCAGGAGGCCTGGCTCGACCCGGACGTCCGGGCGATCGTCGCGGCGCGGGGCGGCTACGGCGCCGCGCGGATGGTCGAGCTCGTCGACTGGGACGCGCTCGCCGCCACCGACCCCAAGGTGCTCGTCGGGTACAGCGACTGCACGGTGCTGCACCAGGCGGTCGCCGCGCGGCTCGGGCTGGTGTCGTTGCACGGGCCGATGTCCGGGACCATGTCGTTCCTCAAGTCCGACCTGGCCCGGGAGCACCTGCGGCGCACGCTCTTCGAGCCGGAGGCCACCCAGGTGCTCACGGGCCCGGAGGCGCACACCCTCGTCGGCGGCACGGCCCGTGGCATCACGACCGGCGGCTGCCTCTCGCTCCTGACGACGTCCGTCGGGACCGGCCCCACGACGCCCTCGGCGGCGGGCGGCATCGTGCTGCTGGAGGACATCGAGGAGAAGGCCTACCGGATCGACTCGTTCCTCACGCACCTGCTGCGCTCGGGCTGGTTCGACGGCGCGGTGGGCATCGTGCTCGGGTCGTGGCAGGACTGCGAGCCGGTCGAGCCGGTGGTCCTGGACCTGCTGGGCCAGCTCGGCATCCCGATCCTGGGCGAGCTCGGGTTCGGCCACGGCCCCGACCCGCTCACCGTGCCGTTCGGCGTCACCGCGGAGCTGGACGCCGACGCCGGCACGCTCACGCTGGACCACCCGGCCCTGGCGCTGCGCTGAGCCGGGCCGGGCTGAGCCGGCTCAGTCGAGCTCGGCCGCCTGCCCCTCGAAGTACGTCTGCAGCACCACCGTCGTGCGCGTCGAGACCTTCGCCGTGCGCCGGATCTTGCCGAGCAGCTCCTCCAGTGCCCGCGGCGACGCCACCCGCGCGGTGAGCAGGTAGTTCGCGTTGCCCGCCACCGAGTAGCAGGACTCGATGCCGGCCATGCCGCGCAGCCGCTCGGGCGCGTCGTCTTCCTGGGCCTGGTCCAGGGGCGTGATCTCGATGAACGCGGAGAGCGGCAGCCCCACCGCCTCCGGGTTCACGACCGCCCGGTAGCCCGTGATGACGCCGCGCGCCTCCAGCTTGCGCACCCGCACCTGCACGGCGGACAGGGAGAGCCCCGAGATCTCGGACAGCACCGCCAGCGTGGTGCGCCCGTCCTTGCGCAGTGCGTCGACGAGTGCCCGGTCCACTCCGTCGAGCGGTGTCAGATCGTTGTCGGTCATCCCGCCACCTCCGCAGCTTCCAACCAGGCCGCCTCGAGCTCGTCCCGTTCGCTCGCCAGGTCGCGGAGCTCCGCGTCCAGCCGCGCGACGGCCTGATAGTCCGTTGCCTGCTGCGCGATGTTCTCGTGCAGCTTGGCCTCTTTCTGGGCAATCTTCGCAAGTTGCCGCTCGATCCGGGAGACCTCCTTCTTGGCGGCGCGGATGTCGCGCTGGGACAGCTCGTCGCCGGAGCCGTTGCCGGCCGTCGCCGGACCCGGGCCCGACGTCGTCCCCGCGGCCCCGGTCCCGCCGGCCGCGCCGGACCCGCCGGGCGTGCCCGAGGCCGAGGCGCCCGCGGCCTTGGCCGCGGCCCGCAGCCGGAGGTACTCCTCGACTCCCCCGGGCAGGTCCCGGATGGTCCCGTCGCCGAGCAGCGCGACCTGCCGATCGGCGACCCGCTCCAGCAGGTACCGGTCGTGCGAGACGACGATGAGCGTGCCGGGCCAGCCGTCCAGCAGGTCCTCGACGGCGGCGAGGGTGTCGGTGTCGAGGTCGTTGGTGGGCTCGTCGAGCAGCAGCACGTTGGGCTCGGACACCAGCAGCCGCAGCAGCTGGAGCCGCCGCCGCTCGCCGCCGGACAAGTCCCGCACCGGCGTGTAGGCGCGCTCGCGCGCGAAGCCGAGCTTCTCGGTGAGCTGCGCGGCGGTGAGCTCCTTGCCGTCGACGACGACCCGGCCCTTCTCCTGCTCGATCACCTCGACGGCCTTGAGGCTCCCGACCTCGTCGAGCTCGGTGACGTCCTGCGAGAGCTCCCGCACATGGATGGTCTTGCCGCGCTTGACGCGTCCCGAGTCGGGCTCGCGGCGACCGGCAAGGAGCGCGAGGAGCGTCGTCTTGCCGGCGCCGTTGACCCCCACGACGCCGTACCGGTCGCCGGGGCCGAGGCGCCAGGTCACGTCGTCGAACAGGACCTTGCCCGGCACGGCGACCGACACGGACTCGAGGTCCAGCACGTCCTTGCCCAGCCGCCGCGTCGCCATGCGCGTCAGCTCCATCGAGTCGCGCGGTGGCGGCTCGTCGTCGATCAGGGCGGACGCGGCGTCGAGCCGGAACTTGGGCTTGGACGTGCGGGCCGGGGCCCCGCGGCGCAGCCACGCGAGCTCCTTGCGCAGCAGGTTGTCCCGCTTCTCGGCAGCCGTCGCGGCCTGCCGCGCCCGCTCCGCCCGGGCCAGGATGTAGGCCGCGTACCCGCCCTCGTACCCGTCGACGGCGCCGGTCCCGTCGCCGCGCACCTCCCACATCCGGGAGCAGACCTCGTCGAGGAACCAGCGGTCGTGCGTCACGACCACGAGCGCGCCCGTCGTGCCCGGGCGGCCGTACCGCTCGCGCAGGTGGGCGGCGAGCCAGGCCACGCCCTCGACGTCGAGGTGGTTGGTGGGCTCGTCGAGCAGCAGCACGTCCGGGGCCTGGACGAGCAGGGCCGCGAGCGCCACGCGGCGGCGCTGGCCGCCCGAGAGCTTGGCGACGGGGGCGTCCCAGGCGAGGTCGGCGATCAGGCCGTCGTGCACCTCCCGGACGCGGGCGTCGGAGGCCCAGACGTGGGTCTCCGCGTCGCCGTGCACGAGGTCCAGCACGGTGGCGTCGTCGGGCAGCTCGTCGCGCTGGTCCAGCATGCCCAGGGTGGAGCCGCCCACCCGGGTGACGCGGCCGCCGTCGGGCAGCGCGGTGCCCGCGAAGATGCGCAGCAGGGTGGACTTGCCCGCGCCGTTGGGGCCCACGATGCCGACGCGGTCGCCGTCGTCGAGCCCCAGCGAGACGTCCGCCAGAAGGGTCCGGGTGCCGATGGTCAGCGCGATGCCGTCTGCGCCGAGAAGATGTGCCACCTACCAAGGGTAGTCGCGCGCTACGCTCACCCCGGTCGACGGCGACCGCACAGGAACGACTTCGCCGCCGGCACAGCAGAACACGACGCCGAGGAGCATCAACGTGGCCCAGTTCGACATGCCGCTGCCCGAACTCGAGAAGTACAGCCCGGAGGTCGACGAGCCCGGCGACTTCGACGAGTTCTGGTCGACGACCCTGGCCGAGGCCCGCACGTTCGACGAGGCGCCGCAGGTGGAGCGCATCGACGTGGGGCTCACCGAGATCCTGGTCGACGACGTCACGTTCGCCGGGTTCGGCGGGCATCCGGTCAAGGCCTGGCTGACGCGTCCGGCGCACGCGCCGGGCGACCTGCCCGTCGTGGTCGAGTACCAGGGCTACGGCGGCGGGCGGGGCCTGCCGCACGAGCGGATCCAGTGGGCCGCCGCGGGTTACGCGCACCTCATGATGGACACGCGCGGCCAGGGTTCGGGCTGGGGTGCGGGCGGGGACACGCCGGACCCGGTGGGGTCGGGCCCCGCGTCCCCCGGGTTCATGACCCGCGGCGTGCTGGACCCGCACGACCACTACTACCGCCGCGTCTTCACCGACGGCGCCCGCGCCGTCGACGCGGTGCGCGCGATCCCGGGCCTGGACCCGGCGCGGGTGGCGCTGAGCGGTGGCAGCCAGGGCGGCGGCATCACCATCGCGGTCGCGGGCCTCGTGCCCGACGTCGTGGCCGCCATGCCCGACGTGCCGTTCCTGAGCCACTACCGCCGCGCGGTGTCGATCACGGACAACCTGCCGTACAACGAGATCACCCGCTACCTCTCCGTGCACCGCGACCCGGCGGTGGAGGAGCAGGTCTGGCGGACCTTCTCCTACCTGGACGGGGTGTCGTTCGCCCGGCGCGCCCGCGCGGCGGCACTGTTCTCGGTGGCGCTCATGGACGCCACGTGCCCGCCGTCGACCGTGTACGCGGCGTACAACGGCTGGGGGCCGGGCGGGGCCGGCGCGGCGGGCAAGGAGATCGACGTCTACCCGTACAACAACCACGAGGGTGGCGGCGACTACCGGTTCCCGCGGAAGCTCGCATGGCTGAACAAGATCATCTGACGGCCGTCGGCCGTGGACCGGCTTCGGGACTGTCGGACAGTGGCGGTACGCTCCCAGCGCACGCCCCAGACCCGGAGGTACCGCCCGTGCCCGAGTACGACCTGCCGCTCGTCACGGTGGCACCGGCCGCTCCGCCCGCCACCGACGAGCCCACGGACTTCGACGCGTTCTGGGCGGCGAACCTCGCCGCGCACCGGGACATCGAGGTCGCGCCGGTCCTGACCACGACGTTCGCCCGTTCGCGGGACCTCAACGCGGAGACGGTGACGTTCGCCGGTTTCGAGGGCCGCCCGGTGACGGGCTGGCTCGTCATGCCGGTCGGGGCCGCCGCGACGCTGCCCGGCCTGGTCGAGCTGCGGCCGGCCGGCAGGGCCGCGGCGCGCGACCTGGAGTGGCTCGCGTCCGGCGGGTTCGCCCACCTGGTCGTCGAGGTGCCGCAGGACGACCTCGACGACCCGTACAACCGCGGCGTCTTCACCGACGCGGTCCGCGCGGTGCAGGCCCTGCGCACGCTGGAGAGCGTGGACCCGTCGCGCATCGCGGTGCTCGGTACGGGCCCGGTGGCGGCGGCGGCCGTCGCCGCGGCCGGCCTGCTGCCCGACCTCGCGTGCGCCCTGGTCGAGGGCGACATCCCGGCGGCGCACAAGGACTCCCTGGTCGCGTTCGCACGCCGGGCGAGCACCCCGCTGCAGCTCACGCAGGGCGCGGGCGCGCAGGTGCTGCTGGAGGAGTGGGGCCGCAACGCCGCCCTGGCGCTCAGCGCGATGACGGGCACCGTCGAGCGGGTGGTCGAGTGCGTGCTGACCGCCGAGAGCAACCTGGCGACGCGGCGCACCCGCTGGATCACGCGGCACACGCACCTGACGAACGTCTTCGTGCCGCAGGTCGCGTACTGACCCGGTGCGCGCTCAGGCGCGCATCGGGGTCACCACCTGGGTCCCGGGGGCGGGCCCGGACGCGCACCAGACCGCGTCGACGACGTCCGCCGCCGTCCATGCCGCGCCCAGCGCCAGCGCGTGCTGCCTGGACCGGCCGAGCGCGGCGACCGTGGGACCGGATCCCGACACGATGACGCCCAGCGCCCCGGACTCCGTGGCGACCTCCAGCACGTCCGCGAGCTCGGGCCGCAGGTCGAGCGCAGGACCCTCCAGGTCGTTGTGCAGCGCCTTGCCGAGGGCCACCGCGTCGCCGGCGCGCAGCGCGTGCATGATCGCGGTGTCGTCGGTGGGGGCCACGCGCGGCGTCGACGGCCCGGCGAGCTCGTCGAACCGGCGGAACACCGTGGGCGTGGAGAGGCCCTCCCGCTGGGTCGCGAAGCACCAGTGGAACTCGCCGCGGGTCATCGCGGGCGTGAGCAGGTCGCCCCGGCCCGTGCCGACGGCGGTGTGCCCCAGCAGCGAGAACGGCACGTCCGCCCCGAGCTCTGCGGCCAGCTCCACCAGCTCCGGGCGGGGTATACCGGCCTCCCAGAGCGCGTCGCAGGCCACGAGCGCGGCGGCGGCGTCGGCCGAGCCGCCCGCCATGCCGCCGGCGACCGGCACGCCCTTGGTGATGTGCAGCTGGACGTCGTCGGGCAGGCCCGTGCGCTCGGCCAGCAGCGCGGCGGCGCGCCACGCGAGGTTGGTCTCGTCCGTCGGGACGGCGTCGGCCTGCGGACCCGAGACCGTCAGCGAGATGCCGGCGCCGGGTGCCACCTGGGTCGCCGTCACCTCCTCGTACAGGGACACGGCCTGGAAGATCGTCGCCAGCGGGTGGTAGCCGTCGTCGCCGACGGGCCCCACGCGCAGCCCGAGGTTGACCTTGCCGGGCGCACGGACCCGGACCGACGGCGGCGGGGCCGCTGAAAGACGCGGGATCACTCGTCCCCCTCCTGCTCTGCGATGCCGGACGCAGGGGTCACCCCGGTGCCCGCGGTGTCCGGCAGGTCGGGGAGCTGCTCCGCGATACGCGCGAACTGCTCGACGACGAGCGTCTCACCCCGGGCGCCCGGATCCACGCGCGCCGCGCGCAGCGCGTCCTCGGCGGCGGCGCCGGAGCCGAACACCCCGGACAGCGCGGCCCGCAGCGTCTTGCGGCGCTGCGCGAACGCGGCGTCCACGACGGCGAACACCTGCTCCCGCGACGCGGTGGTCGAGGGCGGGTCGCGACGCTCGAGGTAGACGAGCGCGGAGTCGACGTTCGGGGCGGGCCAGAAGACGTTGCGCCCGATGGTCCCGGCGCGGCGGGCCGACGCGTACCACGCGGCCTTCACCGACGGGATGCCGTAGATCTTGGAGCCCGGGACGGCGGCGATCCGGTCGGCCACCTCGGCCTGGACCATCACGAGCACACGTTCGAGCGAGGCGAACCGCTGCAGCATGGTGAGCAGCACCGGGACGGCCACGTTGTAGGGAAGGTTCGCGACGAGCGCCGTCGGCGGCTCGCCGGGCAGCGTGGTGACGTCCAGCGCGTCGGAGAGCACCACCTCGAAGTCGGCGCCCGGGACCCGGGTGCGCACCGTGTCGGCGATCTGCCCGGCCAGGACCGGGTCGATCTCGATCGCGACCACGGAGGCGCCGGCCTCCACCAGTCCCAGCGTCAGGGAGCCCAGCCCGGGCCCGACCTCCACCACCCGCTCGCCGGGCCGCAGCCCCGCGGTGCGCACGATCTTGCGGACGGTGCCGCCGTCGTGCAGGAAGTTCTGGCCGAGCGTCTTGGTGGGCCGGACGCCCAAACGCCCTGCCAGGTCGCGGATCTCCGCGGGACCGAGCAGGGCGCTTGAGGTGTCGTTCATGCAGGTGAGCCTAACTGGAGCGTTCGTGCGGAGCGTACTCGGAGGTGGGACGCAGCGGAGCAGGTCCCGCCGGGAGGACGCGCAGCACGAGAGCGACCGTGTGGAATCGAAAGGCTCCGTCAGTGGATCAGTACCAGCCCACCGACTCCGAGTGGCCCCACGCACCGCACGGCGTGCCGTAGCGGTCCGCGATGTAGCCGAGGCCCCACTTGATCTGGGTGGCCGGGTTGGTGGCCCAGTCCGAGCCCGCCGAGCCCATCTTGGAGCCCGGGAGCGCCTGCGGGATGCCGTAAGCGCCCGAGGACGGGTTGGCCGCCTGGTAGTTCCAGCCGGACTCGCGCTCCCAGAGGAGCTCGAGGCAGGTCCACTCCGAGCCGGTCCAGCCGCGGGCGGCGGCCATCTGCTGGCCGATCTCCTTGACGGAGCCGGACGGCGCCGGGGTGCTGCTCTCGGTGCTGGTCGCCTCGACGGTGGCCTTCTTCTCCACCGGGCGCTCCTTGGTGCCCTCGACGATCACGCCGGTGACCGGCTTCTTGGTCACCTTGTTCGAGAGCTCCTTGCGGGCCACGACCTCGCCGTCGACCGTACGGAGCTGGACGATGCGCGTGCGCACCCCGTCCCGGCCCGCGGTGCGGACGTGGTCGCCCTCGTCCTCGTAGCGGTCCTTGTCCTTGACGGTCTTCACCTCGTGGTCCACGTCGAACCTCTGCGTGACCTTCTTGGTCTCGACGCGCTGCACCTGGACGGCGACGTCGGCGCCGGCCTTCTTGGCGGCCTTGGCGGACTTCGCGTCGATCGCCTTGTCCTCGGCCAGGGTGGCCACGGGGACGATGTTCACGAGGTCGTCCTTGTCGAGCTCGACCTTGAGGCCGTTGAGCACGCTGTCGACGCCGTCGGCGTGGTCCTCGACCACGCGGGTCTTGCCGTCCGCCACGACGGCGACGGGGCCGTCGTCGTTCAGGCGGAGCGGCAGCGAGGCGCGGTCGCCGGAGCGGGACGCCACCAGGGAGACGTCGCCGCCGCGCTCGGCGAGCGTCGTCAGGGCCTCGCCGGCGTCGGTCACGGTGACCCAGACGTCGCGCTCGTCACCGCCGTCGGACATGGTGACCTGGCGGGCGTAGCGGACGACCACCTGGTCGCCGTCGGACAGCTTCGCGTCGGTGCCGGGGGCGACGACGTCGCGCTCGCCCAGACGGACGCCCTGCGACTCGAGCATGCCCTGCACGGAACCGGAGTAGGTGGTGATGGTCTTGGTGGTGCCGTCGACGTCGAGCGTGACGGTCTTGCGCGCCTCCGCGAAGGCGACGGAGCCGGAGGCGGCGATCGCCACGGCTGCGAGGCCGGCGACCAGGGGCCAGCGACGGCGACGCTTCGAGAGGGTCGTCCGAGGGTTCGGGGCCTCGGACTCTGAGTTGATGCTGGGGATGGAGCCAGAACTCTGCTGCTCGGAACGGGGGTTCACTCGTGTCCAGTCGTCGGACGTCCCGGGCACGGGCGGCGAGCCGGGGCGCGCGCTCGCGCGAGCGTCCCCACCACGATTCGGCCTGGGGGCCTGGCGACTCTTGCGAGCCGTCGCGGTCTCGACCGGCCGATCCGGCGGTCTCGCACTGATCACGAGGTTCCGTTCTCAGTGCTGCCCTGCCGCCGTTCGGGCGCTGTGGCCTACACCACTTCGCACCCTCCCGCCAGCGAGGACAACCGAACGTAACTGATCCGTTATCGTCCGGCCAAGTTTCTCGGTGCTATCGGGCTGTGTTATCGCTCACTCGTCTAGGACAACCGTCCAACTCGCTCCCCGTGTCAGACGCACAGATCACTCGGGTGACCTGTACGTCTGACACGTCGGGAGGGGGTCAGAGCAGGCCGAGCTTCGCGGCACAGCCGGGCCACTGCCCCCAGCCGGACTGCGCCTGGAGCTTCTGGGCCCGCATGGTCTGCTCGGCGGCCGAGGCCTCCGACGGGAGGCCGGAACCGCCCATCGCCGCCCAGGTCTGCTGCGAGAACTGGTACAGGCCGTAGTAGCCGTTACCCGTGTTGGTGGTGGGGTCGCCGCCCGACTCGCACTGCGCGAGCTGGGCCCACACGCCGCTGGTCGCGACCACGTCGCCCTTCGGCTCGGGCGCGGCCTTCTGGGCCGGTTCCTTCGCGACGGGCTGCGGCTCGGGCTCCGGCTCCGGTTCGGGCTCCGGTGCGGGACGGTCCTTGGTGCCGTACACGGTCACCTGGTCGACGGGCTTGCGCTCGACCTTCGAGGAGCGCTTGTCCCGCTTCACGACCTCGCCGTCCACCGTCGTGACGTCCCACGTCGTGACGCGCTTGCCCACGACGCCCTTGGTCGCCACGTACGGGTCGAGATCCTCGTACCGGTCCGGGTCAGCGGTGCGCACCTTGTCGTAGGGCAGCCGGGTCACGGTCTTCTTGACCGAGCTCCGGACCTGCTCGACGACGACGGAAAGCGTCGGGACGCTCGGATCGGCCGACCGGTCGGACGCGCCGTCCGACCTCTCGACGGTGACCCGGTCGTCCGAGTCGACCGTGACGTCGTGCTCGGCGAGCAGCTCGTCGAGCTGCGCCGCGCCGTCGGCCACCCGCTCGGTCTTGCCGCCGACGACCAGGTTCACCGGGCTGTCGGCGTCGAGCCGCAACGGGAGGGTCACCCGGCCGCCGGAGCGGGACGGGACCAGCGCGACGTCGTCGGCCCGTTCGGAGAGCGTGGCGAGCGCCTCGTCGGCGTCGAGCGCGGTGACCCACGTCGTCCGCCGCTCGCCGTCGGCCTGGAGGGTGATCTCATGGCCGTAGCGGACCACGACCATGCTGCCGTCCCGGAGGGAGCCGCCGGGCGTCACCGCGTCACGGTCGGTGACGTCGACGCCCTCGTCGGCCAGCAGGCCGGCGACGTCGCCCTGGAAGGTCTCGACGGTCGTGACCTTGCCGTCCACGTCGAGCGTGACGGTCTTGTGGGCCGAACCGTAGGCGGTGATGCCACCGGCGCCGGCGACCGCGATGGCCGCGGCCCCCGCGAGGAGGGCGGCTCTGCGGTGGCGCTTACGGGGCGGGGCCGGCTGGGGAGAGTCCGGCGGGACGAGGGGGTGAACCGTTGACGGCGGTTCGAAGATCTCGGTGATGCCGACGTCGGAGCCGGCCTCAGGGGTGGGGGGCTGTTCACTGGGGATGCCCTGAGCTGGGTGGGGAGATGACACGCGGGTCCAGTCCTCGCGCGGTCCGGGCACGGGGGCCGGGACGGCGCGAGTCGCACGCGCCTCCCGCGCGGGGCGCGGGCCCGACCGGCCGATCCGGCGGTCCCAGAGACCGTAACCCTGCCGTTATCAAATGCAAGCCTATCCGCGAAATACACCTTGGAAAGGTCGGGATAGATCCTTAAATATCCCAAATGTTCCAGGGTGAAAATGGCCTGCTCAGTACCAGCCGATCTCCACGGAGTGCGCCCAGGCACCACACGGCGTGCCGTAGCGGCCGGAGATGTAGCCCAGCCCCCACTCGATCTGGGTGGCCGGGTTCGTGAGCCAGTCGCTGCCCACCGTGGCCATCTTGGAGCCCGGGTTCGCCTGGGCGATGCCGTACGCCTCGCTGCTGGGGTTGTCGGCGTTCCAGCGCCAGCCGCTCTCCTTCTGCCAGAGCTGGTCGAGGCACGAGAACTCGTCGGCGCCCCAGCCGCGCTCGGCCGCCATCGCCTGGCCCAGGGCCCGCGCGGAGCCCGGGTCCACGGGCGCGGTGGCCACGTCCATGGTCCCCACAACGAGCACCTCGTTCACGGGCTCGCGGGTGACCTTGCGGTCCACCACGGTGCGCTCGACGACGGCGCCGCCCACCGTCTTGACCTCGTACGTCACCTTCGCCTCACCGGCGACGCCGGCGGTGCGGATCGACTCGTAGCCTTCGGGGAGGCTCGAGTCCTCGACCGTCTCGGTCTCGAACGGCACCACCTCGGTCACCGTGCGCGACGACGACGCGTCGCGGCTGACCATGATGATCATCCCGTCCACGGCTGCGGCGTCGAGCGGCACGGACGTGACGTCGCCGTCGGCCAGCGCGATCCCGGCCTCGTCGAACACGGAGCGCACCGTCGACCGGGTGGTGCTGAACTCCAGCACCGAGCCGTCCACGGCGATGTTGACCTTCTTGACCGTGGAGAACCGGACCGGGTCGCGGCCGAGCTGCGTGGTCCGGGAGGCCGTGGCGAGGGCGCCGTCGCCGCGCGGCCCGAGGGCCGCCAGCAGCTCGCCGACCGTGCCCGCGGTGGTGCGCAGCGTGATCACCTGGCCGTCGAGCTCGACGGTGACGTCCCGGCTGGTGCGGACCACCACGGTGTTGCCGGGGCCGACGCCGGACGCGGCGGCGGGCTGCACCACGTCGTCGGGCTGCAGCTCGATGTTCTGCGACGCCAGCGCCTCGGCGACCGTGTCGCCGTAGACGCTGAGCGTGCGGACGTCGCCGTTGTAGTCGATCGTCAGGGTCGTCGCGTTGGCCGTGTACATGCCGGCCACACCGACGAGCACGCCGACGACGGCACCACGAACCAGCCAGCGGGCCGGTCTGCTCGCGAGCCACGGCCGTGCGTACCTCACCACGAGCACCAGACCGTAACGGAACAAACCTCGCAGCAAAAGGCGTGGGGATATGAAATCAAATGCCGCTTTCTTCGCCCCAATGCGCCATTCTTACCAGCTACCGTAGACGCGCTCCGAGCTGGCACTGATGTCCGCGCACAGCACCGCGAGGTCTTCCCCCAGGTGGGCCGCCATGTCGCGCACCGTGTGGGCCGCCGCGAACGGGGCGTTCGGCTGCCCCCGGTACGGGTGCGGCGTGAGGTACGGGGCATCGGTCTCCAGGAGGATCAGCTCACGCGGCGCCACGGCCAGGGCCGCGCGCAGGTGGTCGTTGGCCTTGAACGTGACCGGTCCGGCGAACGACAGGTACCAGCCGTGCTCGGCGCAGACGCGGGCCATCTCGGCGTCGCCGCTGTAGCAGTGGAAGACGGTGCGCTCGGGCGCGCCGTCGGCCAGCAGAACCTCGATGACCTGGGCGTGCGCGTCCCGGTCGTGGATCTGCAGGGCCAGGCCCAGCTCCTTGGCCAGGGCGATGTGCGCGCGGAAGGCGTCCCGCTGGGCCTGCTCGCCGCGCGGGCCCGTGCGGAACAGGTCCATGCCCGTCTCGCCGATCGCGCGGATGCGGTCGTTGCCCTTGGCCAGGTCGGCGATCTCGGCGACGGCGTCGTCCAGCCCCACCGCGTGGCGTTCCTCCGGCTCGGGCGTGAGCCCGTCAGGCCCCACCTCGTCGATGCCCGCGTGCAGGGTGGCCTCGTTGGGATGGATGGCGACGGCGCCCAGCACCCGCGCGTCCTGGCGGACGAGGGCGTCGGTCCAGCGCGCCGACGGCAGGTCGCAGCCCACCTGGACCACTCGGTCCACGCCCGCGGCCGCGGCCCGGTCCAGGTGGTCCGCGGCGGACGGCGGCCAGTCGCCCCGCTCGCCCGCCGGCGCCGTGCCGGGCAGCACAGCGGCGATGTGGTCGAGATGTGTGTGGTTGTCCACGACCGGGACCGGCAGCGGCTCGGGGGCGGCCGGGAACCCGCGCTCGCGTGTGCGCTTCGCCATCGTCGGTCGCTCAGGCCGCCGTGTCGTCGAGGCGCGGGAACAGGGCCGCGCCCTTGGTCACGGTGGTGCCCGCAGGGAGTGCGCCGAACGTCGCCGCGCCGTCGAGCGGCTGGGCGTCGAGCGCCCCCAGCGAGGCCTCCGCACCGAGCAGCTCCCAGAGCCCGGCCGCCGCCTTCGGCGTGATCGGGTTGAGGAGCACCGCCAGCGACCGCAGCGCCTCCGTCGCGGTGACGAGCGACGTCGCGAGGCGCCCGCCGTCGACCCCCGCGCCGGACTCGTCGGTCTCGCCCGGCTCCTTCGCGAGCTTCCAGGGCTGCGTGTCGGCGAGGTAACCGTTCGTGGCGTCCACGAGCGTCCAGACCGCGGAGACCGCGTCGTGGATGGCGAGCCGGTCGATCGCCGCCTCGGCGTCGGCCACGGCCTGGGCCGCCACCCGGGCGAGGCTGGTCTCGGCGTCGGTGAGGGCGCCCGGGGTGGGCAGGGAGCCGCCGAAGTACTTGCCGATCATCGCGGCGGTCCGGGACGCGAGGTTGCCGAACCCGTTGGCGAGCTCGCCGTTGTAGCGGGCGGTCATGTCCTCCCAGGAGAACGAGCCGTCACCGCCGAACGCGATGGTCCGCATGAAGTAGTAGCGGAACGCGTCCGAGCCGAAGGTGTCGATGATGTCGGCCGGCGCGATGCCCGTGAGCTTGGACTTGCTCATCTTCTCGCCGCCCACCAGCAGCCAGCCGTGCGCGAACACGGTCTGGGGCAGCGGCAGGCCGGCGGCCATGAGCATCGCCGGCCAGATCACCGCGTGGAACCGCAGGATGTCCTTGCCCACGAGGTGCACGTCGGCCGGCCAGGTCCGGGCGAACTGCTCCTTGCGCTCCGGGTCGTCGCTGTCGAGGCCCACGGCCGTGGCGTAGTTGAGGAGCGCGTCGAACCAGACGTAGAGCACGTGGGACGGGTCCCACGGGATCGGCACGCCCCAGTCGAACGTCGAGCGCGAGATCGACAGGTCCTGCAGCCCCTGCCGCACGAAGCTCACGACCTCGTTGCGGGCCGACGCCGGCCGCACGAACTCGGGGTGCTCGTCGTAGAGCGCGAGCAGCCGGTCCGCGTACGCGCTCATCCGGAAGAAGTAGTTCTGCTCGGAGAGCATCTCGACGGGCGTGCCGTGGATGGCGCAGACCTTCTGCCCCTCGTACTCCCCCGTGCCGTCGAGCAGTTCGCCCGGCAGCTTGTACTCCTCGCAGTCCACGCAGTACGGGCCCTCGTAGGAGCCCTCGTAGATCTCGCCCTTGTCGTACAGGCCCTGGAGGAAGGCCTGCACCGCGGTCTCGTGCCGCGCCTCCGTGGTGCGGATGAAGTCGTCGTTGCGCACGTCGAGGGTCTTCAGCACCGGCTTCCAGGCGGTCTCGACCAGCCGGTCCGCCCAGTCCTGCGGGGTCACGCCGTTGGCCTCGGCGGTGCGCAGCACCTTCTCGCCGTGCTCGTCGGTGCCGGTGAGAAACCAGACGTTCTCCTGGCGCTGGCGGTGCCAGCGCGTCACGACATCGGCGGCGACCGTCGTGTACGCGTGCCCGATATGGGGGGCATCGTTCACGTAGTAGATCGGCGTCGTGAGATAGAAGGACTTCTCGGCTTCCGGCATGGGTCCATGGTAGGTGCGCGGTCCAGCCTGATCGCAGCGCCCGGGGCGCTGCGGCGGCGCCGCGGTGACGCCGTGACGGCACTCGGCGGGCGGCACTCAGCGGACGACGGCGGGGTCGATCTCGTCGGCCCAGTCGAGGAAGTGCTCGACGATCTCCTGCCGCCAGGCCTCCCCCACCTCGTACGCCTCGAACGACTCGGGGCTCTTGCCCTGGACCGAGCGGAACCGGTCGGCCAGCATCGCCCGGTCGAACGGCAGCGACTCCTGCTCGTCCCCGATCGACAGGACCTCGTCACGGGTAAAGCGCCCGGAGCCCATCACCGCATCGATGTCGATGAAGTCACGCGTCTCACCCCGGGACCACAAGGCGCTCATCTTTCCGGCCACGGCATCACGGACGTCGAGCACCGGTCCGACGGCCAGCTGGGAGGGTTGGAACGCGCGGTAGTTCGCGCCGATCTGGACGTCGCTCGACTCGCCCGTGACGGGATCGGTGACGTTGACGTCGGCGAACGTCCGACCGATCAGGTTGTCGCGAACGTCCAGGCCGGCGGCCAGGAACGCCGCTCGAAGCTTCGCCACCGAGACCACGAAGACATCGGGCTCGAACACGTTCGTGAACAGGTCCACGTCGTTGGACGGCCGGTCGCCGATGCCGTTCGCGGAGATCGCGTAACCGCCGGCCAGTGCGAAGCCATAACCCTCCAGCGCCTCCAGGCCGATCGTGGCGAGGCGCTCGTGGAACGGGAGCATCAGGCGGCTCCCGTGACCCTCGACCGGGCAGCCAGCTCAGGGAACTTCGACTCCCAGACCGTGCGACACCGACCGGGGAGGTTGAGGAACGGCCAGAGACGCACCAGCTCGGACCGGTTCAGGACAGCCCGGTGGTCCGGCACGAAACCGTCGCGGACGGTCGCGCTGTACAGCTCCAGCTTCCGCGCCCGCCGGCCGAGGTCGTACGTCGGGTCCAGGCTCGTGTCGATGTGCGGCCCCACGGTGACGATCCCCGTGGTCGGCCCCCGCAGCTCGTCGAGGGACTCCGGGGTGACGTACGGGATGTGGTCGGCGTAGACGTAGCCGCGCGGCACCGTCCGGTACCCGCCACGCTCTGCGGACATCCTGTTCACCCCTCTCGATCGGCAGTGGTTCGAGCCTACGACGTGGCCCCTTCCCGCCGGCCAGGATATCCACAGCCCTAGACGTCTGCCAGTGGATACCCCGCCGGTCGTCCCCGGGCTTCCTCACCCGCCAGGTGTCAGCGTGACCCGCAGCAGCCGGTCGTCGACCGGCCGGCCGTCCTCGGTCGCGGGTTCGCCGCGGCCGTCCGTGTTGCCGGTCAGCACGTACAGCTCGCCGTCGTTCCCGGTCTGGACCGCGCGCAGCCGCCCGTACTCCCGGGCCAGCAGCTCCTGCGGCTCCCCGAAACCCGGGCTCTCGCCGCCGGCGACGTCCTGCGCCGTGCCGAGCAGCGGCACGCGCCACAGCCGCTCCCCGCGCAGCGCCGCCAGGTACACGGCCTCGTCGGTGACGGCGATACCCGACGGCGACGCCTCCGACGTCGGCCACCAGGCCACCGGGTCGACGAACCCGGCGCGTTCCCCCGGACCCTCGACGTCGGGCCAGCCGTAGTTGCCGCCCGCCTCGATCACGTTCAGCTCGTCCAGGCGGTCCTGCCCGAACTCGCTCGCGAACATCCGGCCGCTCGCGTCCCAGCCCAGGCCCTGCACGTTGCGGTGCCCCAGCGACCACACCGGCGAGCCGGGGTCAGGGTTGCCCGGCGCGGGTTCGCCGTCGGCCGTGATCCGCAGGATCTTGCCGCCCAGCGACTCCGGGTCCTGCGCGTTCGCGGGGTTCCCGGCGTCGCCCGTCGCGACGTACAGGTACCCGTCCGGGCCGAGCGCGATCCGCCCGCCGTTGTGGTTGGAGGCGCTCGGGATGCCGTCGAGGATCGTGGTGACGTCGCGCAGCGTCACGCCGTCCAGGTCGAGCTCGGCGCGCAGCACGGCGTTGTCCTCGGCGCCCGTGCGGTACAGGAAGACGGTGAACGTCGGCCCGGTGTCCTCCGGGTCGACGGCGACGCCGAGCAGACCGCCCTCGCCCCCGGGCATCGTCTGGTCGGCCAGCTCCTGGGCGCCGCCGGACGCGTCGAGCGGCTCGACGTCGCCGTTCGGGTGCACCACGGCGAGCGCCGCGTCGTCCCGCGTCGTGACCAGGAACCGCCCGCCGGGCAGCGGGGCGATGCCCCACGGGACCGGGAGCTCCTGGGCCACCACCTCGGCCTCGGCCGTCACCTCGCCGTCCCAGGGATCCGCACCGTTCGAGGGATCCGTGCCTGACGGCGCAGCCGTGCCTGACGACGTGCTCTCCGACGCGGACGGGCTCGGCGACACGACGCCGGGCTCGGCCGACCCGCTGCACCCGCTCACCCCCGCGACCAGCACGAACGCGGGCAGAACCAAGGTCAGCAGGTGCCGGCGCACCCCGGCGTCAGTGTCCACTCCCCCATCCAAGCACCCCGCCCGCGACGGGGTGCGGCGTGGCGATCGGCGGTTCGTCGGGTGATCGGCGTTCCGGGGTGCCGATCATGTGACGAACTACCGATCACCACGGGCTACCTCGGCAACCAGCGGAGTGGAAGAGTGAGGTTCATGAGCCTTGCCGAGTCCTCGCCCGAGCTGCGGGCCCTCATCGTCGTCGACGTGCAGCCCACGTTCTGCGAGGGGGGTGAGCTCGCCACGGAGGGCGCGAACGAGATCGCGCACCGCGTCGCCGCCTACGCCGCCGCCCACCGGGACCGGTACACCACCGTGGTGACCACGCAGGACTGGCACATCGACCCGGGCGAGCACTTCAGCGACACCCCGGACTTCGTCGACTCGTGGCCGCCGCACGGCGTCGCCGGCTCGCCGAACGCCGAGCTGCACCCCGCGCTGGCCGACCTCGCCCCGGACGCCAAGCTGCTGAAGGGCCAGTACTCGCACGGGTACTCCGGCTTCGACGGCGCGGACGAGCACGGCCGCAGCCTCGCCACGGTCCTGTCCGAGGCCGGGGTGACCGCCGTCGACGTCGTGGGACTCGTGCAGTCGCACTGCGTGAAGCACACGGCGCTCGACGCCCGCCGCGCGGGCCTGCACGCCCGGGTGCTGACCGACCTGACGATCCCGGTCTCGCCGGAGCAGGGCGAGGCCGCCGAGAAGGAGCTGACGGCCGCCGGCGTGGACCTCCGCGACTCCTCGGCCCTCTGACGCCGCCCCGGCACCGGGCCGAAGCCGGCCCCGGCTAGATCCAGCTCGGGAGCAGCATCAGCCGCTGCCAGTACTCGTACGGCACCGGCATCGCAGTCCAGATCGGGTAGTAGAGCACGCTCACGCCCACGATCAGCACCACCAGCGCGGCGGCCAGCCAGCACACGATCCGCCGGTCGGCGCTCCTGCGCGGCGTCCGTTCGAGCCCGACCGCCAGCACGTAGACGAGCGTGAGGATCACGAACGGCGTGAACACGATCGAGTAGAACGTGAAGATGGTGCGGTCCGCGAGCGGCCACGAGTAGAGGAACCACGGCAGCCAGCCCGCGGCGATGCCCGCGAGGGCGGCGGTGCCGCGCCAGTCCCGGTACCTGATCACGAGCACCAGGACCACCGGGATCGCGAGGGCGCCCAGCCACCACAGCAGCGGGTTGCCGAGCGACGTCACGGCGGTGGCGCAGTCGCCCACCGAGTCTGCCGGGCAGGGGCCCTGGCCGGGGGCGAACTTCTCCCAGAAGAACGACGTCGGCCGCCACTGCACGATCCAGCCCAGCGGGTGCGACGCGTAGTTGTGGTCCGAGTCCAGGTTGGTGTGGAAGTCCCACATCATGTGGTGGTACTCCCACAGCGACCGGCCGGCCTCCCAGGCGCCCTGCGCCCAGCCCCAGTCCGGCCACCAGCCCGGCGGCGTCACGCCGTTCACCACCGCCCAGTCGCGCAGGTACGACTTCGGGTGCGCGAACCAGGCCGACCACGACGCGACGTACACCGCGACCACGGTGGGCAGCATGACCAGGGCGGCCGGGACGGCGTCGACCACCAGGGCGTCCTCCCACCACCGCCCGATGCCCGCCGTGCGGCGGGCCGTGAGGTCCCAGACCACGGTGAGCAGGCCGAACGCCGCGACGAAGTACAGACCCGACCACTTCACGCCGCAGGCCAGACCCAGCGACACGGCCGCCGCGAGCCGCCACCACCGGAACCCGAGCCGTGGCCCGTACCGGCCGATCGCCCCGCCCGCCTCGACGATCTGCGCCACCCGGTCCGCGAGCCTGCGTCTGGCCCACTCGCGGTCCATCACCAGGCAGCCGAACGCGACGAGCACCCAGAACATGAGGAACTGGTCCAGCAGGCCGGTGCGCGAGTGCACGATCGCCTCGCCGTCGACCGCGAGCAGCAGGCCCGCGACCAGGCCGAGCAGCGTGGACGAGAACAGGCGGCGCGCGATCCGCACCATGAGGAACACGGCGACCACGCCGATCACGGCACTCGCGATGCGCCAGGCCATCGGGTCGGTCGCGCCGCCCATGAGGCGCATGCCGATGGCGATCATCCACTTGCCGACGGGCGGGTGGACCACGTACTCGGCCTCGTCGGTCTTGTACGAGCTGACGTCGCCCGCCTCGAACGCGGGGTTGGGCTTGTCGGGCCACGCGGCCTCGAAGCCGAGGCTGGCCAGCGACCAGCCCTCCTTGACGTAGTACGTCTCGTCGAAGACCAGCTTGCCCGGGCGGCCCAGCGCGTACAGCCGCGCACCGGCGGCGAGCGCCGTCACGACCAGCGCGCCGAAGATGCCCCAGAACCGGTCCGAGGCGCGGCGGCCGAGCGCGAGGCGGCGCTCGCCCAGCAGGTCACGCAGGAGACGGTCGCGCACCGGCGGCTCGGCCGGGGCGACGGCGGGGAACGATCCCGTCGGCGTCATCCGGGCGCCCACCGCCTCGCGGCGCACGTGCGCCCCGTAGGTTCCAGGCAGAGCCTGCTGCACTGCGGCGTGATGCGCTCCGGTGGCTTCAGGCTGCTGAGACACCGGGCCAGCATAGAGCGTGGGACAGTGTGGTTCATGACCGACTCGTCCCCGGTTCCCGGGCCCGCGCCCGAGGCCGGCACTCTCGTCCTGGCAGCCACCCCCATCGGCAACGCGGAGGACGCCTCGCCCCGGCTAGTCCGCCTGCTGGCCGACGCCGACGTGGTGGCCGCCGAGGACACACGCCGCCTGCACGCCCTCGCCGGACGGCTCGGGGTCGAGGTGCGCGGCAAGGTGACCAGCTACCACGAGCACAACGAGACGGCCCGCGCGGACGAGCTCCTCGACGTCGTCGCCGAGGGCGGCACCGTGGTGGTCGTGACCGACGCCGGCATGCCGTCGGTCTCCGACCCGGGGTACCGCGTCGTGGAGCGGGCGATCGAGCGCGACCTGCGGGTCACGGCCGCACCCGGGCCGAGCGCGGTGCTGACCGCGCTGGCGCTCTCCGGCCTGCCGACCGACCGGTTCACGTTCGAGGGCTTCCTGCCGCGCAAGGCCGGCGACCGCTCCCGGACGCTCGGCGCGCTGACCACCGAGCCGCGCACCATGGTGTTCTTCGAGGCGCCGCACCGGATCGCCGAGACGCTGGGCGCCATGGCCGCGGCGTTCGGCGACACCCGCCCGGCCGCCGTCGCGCGCGAGCTGACCAAGACGTACGAGGAGGTGCTGCGCGGCCCTCTCGCGGACCTCGCGGAGCGCGCCGCGGCCGAGCAGCTCCGTGGCGAGATCTGCGTGGTGGTCGGCGGGGCTCCGGCCGTGCAGGCGAGCGTGGACGACGTCGTGGGCGAGGTCCTCGAACGGGTCGCCTCCGGCGAGCGGCTCAAGGCCGTGGTCGCGGAGGTGGCCGACGCCGCGGGCGTTGCCAAGCGCGACCTGTACGCCGCGGCCCTGGCGGCGCGCCCCGCCAAGTAGGACCTGTCAGACGTACAGGTCACCCGGGTGACCTGTACGTCTGACACGTGCGGGGACTACCAGTCGATCTGGGGCGTGGGGTGGTAGCTGGCGCCGTCGCGCCGCCAGGCACCCGCCTCGACGGCGATCCGCCGGCGGAACGACTCCCAGTCCTTGGCGCCGGGCTGCGACCAGGCGGCCTCGGCCACCGCCGCGAGCCGGGGCAGCAGCATCGAGAACAGGTGGTCGCGGTTCAGCAGGGTCTCGGTCCAGACCGCGGCCGACACCCCCTCGATCGCCGACTCGGGCAGCCCCTCGATGAGGGCCGCCGGGTCCCAGTCGTAGGAGTCGTGCAGCTCGACGAACGCGGCCCACTGCTGGCCCAGCGGGTGCTCCGGCGTGTACTTCATGTCGAGGTAGGCCCGGTCGGCCGGCGACATCACGAACCTCGCGCCGGCCTGCGCGGCGCGCAGGAACGGCGCCGGGTCGGGCCGGGTGTCCCAGTACTGCAGCACCGTGCCAGGCTCCACCAGGACGGGCGCCTCGCCGCCGGGAGTGCCGGCGTGGCCCGCCGGGGCGTCGTCGTCGGCGTCGGAACCGGAACCGGAGCCAGGACCCGAGCCGGCCTCTGCCCCGGCCAGCGCCGCCACGGCCGCCTGGTCGCCGTGCGCCGAGCCGGCCGCCTCCTGCCAGGCCACCGGGACCTTGCCCGCGCCCGCGATGATCTCCTGGCACAGCACCACGAACCGGCCGAACTCCTCGGGCTGCATCACCAGCACCTCGTCGCCGCCGAAGTGCACCCACGGCCCCAGCGTCATGCGCGCGACATCGGTGAACACGTCCCGCAGGAACGGTTCGGTGGTGGGCAGGTCGAAGTGCAGCTTCGAGAAGCCCACCTCGATCCCGTCGTAGGCGTCGGTGGCCTCGCCCGACGGCGTGAGCTCACCGTAGGCGTGGGTCGCCGCGTTGACGTGCCCGGGGACGTCGATCTCCGGGACGATCACGATCTCCCGCTCGGCCGCGTACTCCTGCAGCTCGCGGTACTCGTCGGCGGTGAGGAACCCGCCGGTCGCGCCCGACACGGCGCCCTGCGACGACTTCTCCGTGAGCGCGGGGCGGGACGGGATCTCCAGCCGCCAGCCCTGGTCGTCGGACAGGTGCAGGTGCAGCCGGTTCATCTTGTACGAGCCCACGAGGTCCACGACCGCCCGCAGGTCCGCGGGCCCGAACCAGTGCCGCACCACGTCGAACGACAGCCCGCGCCAGCCGAACCGCGGCTCGTCCCGCACGACGACGGCGCGCACCTCGAGCGGCACGTCCGTCGCCCCGCCGTCGCCGTCCGCGCCGAACCGGCCCGCGTTGGCAAGCTGCCGCAGGGTCCGGACGCCGTGCAGCAGGCCGGAGCGCTCGGGAGCCGCGACGGACACGCCCTCGGCGGTCACCGTGAGCGTGTAGCGCTCGGAGTTCCGCGATCCCTCGGGACCCGCGGCGGGGTCGACGGTCAGCGTGACAGCCGTGGCGCCGTCCGCCACGACCGAGGCGCCCGCGCTCGTGAGCAGCTCACCCGCGAGGCGCTCGGTCACGGCGTCGGGCGCGTGCACGGTGACGGACCTGAGGTCCAGCACCCCCTCGCCCGCTACGAGCTCGACAGGTACGGGGATGACGGCGTCGGCGACGACGGCCGCGCCGCTGCTCACGGTGGTCACGATTGTTAGGGCCCCTTCGCTCCGATGGATGCCCGCAGTTTCGCAGGTTCAGCCGGCGGAGACCAGGCCCAGGAGCGGTTCGGTGGGCAGGATGCTCGTCGCGTCGGCGGGCACCTCGCTCGGCGCGGACCAGCCGAGCACCGCGTGGGCGGGCAGGTCGTTCGCGACGTCGGCCCAGACGCCGCCGGCCGTCGCCTGGCCCGCGGCCGGGCCCGCCGCGGTGAAGACCACCGCGACCTGCGACGGGATCCGCAGGGCCGCCCGGTCCACGACGGATGTCGCGGTGGACTGGTGCACCTCCAGCATGATCTGCGGCAGCCCCTGCGCGGTGGCGATCCTGGCGAGCCGGTCCACGACCTCCTGGAGCTCCGCCACGGGGACGGACCCCGACTCCGCGCCGTTGCCCGCGACGCGGAACTCGGGGTGCACGGACAGGCCGACACCCGGTCGCGTCAGCAGCGGTTCGAGGTCGTCGAGCTGCGCCGCGAGCGGCTGGACGCCGGGCGCGACGTCGAGCAGCACGATCTGCCCGGCGTCACGGATCGCCTCGACCGCGGGCGTGAGCAGCTCCAGCGGCTGCTCGTCCACGTAGTCGCCGTCCTCGCCCGGCGCGCTCGACCGCACGCTCGCCGTGACGGTCACCAGGGGCGAACCGCCCAGCACCTCGCCGTTCGTGGCGGCCGCGTTCACGGCGCGGACGGCGTCCGCCGCCGGGTCCGCGATGCCGGCCGGCACGGTGTACGACGTCGAGATGTAGCGGCCCGGGAAGAGCTGCAGCGATCCGTCCGGCAGCGTCGCGCCCGACGTCGCCACGGCGACCTGCCAGCCCAGGTCCTCCGCGGCGCCGAACTCGGCGCCGATCCCGACCACGCCGAGCGGCTTGAGGGCACGGATGGTCTCGACGGTGCCCGCGTGTGCCGCGACGTCGCCGCCGGGCACCTCGACCGGCACGGCGCCGGCCGCCAGGGCGGTACCGATGGCGGCCTCCTGCCCCGGCTTCGGGTCGACGGCGACGAGGATCTCCTGCAGCAGCTCCGGGTCGGTGACGTCGGGGATCTTCGCGCGCAGCCCGTCCAGGTCTGCCGCGTGCAGGCGGTCGGCGGTCGGCAGCTCGACCTTGGCGTCGTCCTGCTTGTCCGCGTCGCCCTTCCCCGCGTCGCCCTTCCCCGCGGAGGCCGCGGCCTCCGCGGCCGCGCTCAGCGCGCCCGGGTCGAAGCGGACCACGTCGGCCTTGCCCGCGGCCGGCCCCACGTCCGCGACGGCCTGCTCGTCGCCGACGACGACGACCGTGTCCGCCCCGAGCCGTTCGAGCTCGGCCACGACGTTGGTGTCCGAGACGCCACCGTCGGTCAGCAGGACCGGCGCGGTGACGGCGGCGCCGGTGGCCGCGGCGGTCGCGCGCGCGTCGACGTCGTCAGCCGAGGCGATGACCGCGATCGGGGAGGCGTGGAAGAAGGCCTGGCTCGCCGTCAGGGCCAGCTCGGCGGGGTCGGTCGAGTCGAGCACCAGGGCCGGCCCGGAGGGGTCCCTGACCTGGAACTTCTCCCCCGTCTTGCCGTCATCGCCCTCAGCCGTCGGCACGGTACAACCGGCCAGGAGAAGGGCGCCGACCGCGAGCAGAGCCGCGGCGGACGCAGGTCGGTGGTGCGGGACGAATCGGGCGTTCCGGATAACCACGGGTGCCATTCTCCCCCACCGGGCGGCGAAGTGAAACCACGGGGTGTGGGCCGACCGAGGTAGACGAACCCGTCAGTACACCTCCGGGTAGACTCTTCTCCTCAGATCGTCGGAACGAGTACGAAGGCAGGTGCGCACATGAGCACGACGTCGGCCCCATCCACCCGGGACCGCATCCTCGACGCGGCCACCGAGCTGTTCTACGCCCACGGGATCCGGGCGGTCAGCGCGGACAAGATCATCGAGCGCGCCGGGATCACCAAGGTCACGTTCTACCGCCACTTCCGGACCAAGGACACCCTGGTCGTGGCCTACCTGGAGCGGCAGGCGGCCTGGGAGCGCGGCGCGCTCGACGGGCTGCGCGCGTCCGCCGGTGACGCCGAGGCGCTCCGCCGGTTCGCCGCGAGCGTCGGCACCGAGGCCTGCAAGCCCGGCTTCCGGGGCTGCTCGTTCATCAACGCGGCGGCCGAGTACGCCGAGCCCGGCAGCGAGGTCCGCAAGGTGGTGGCCGAGCACCGCACCTGGTACCGGCAGACCTTCGCCGCGATGGCCGCCGGGCTGGGCGTGGCCGACGCCGAGCAGGCGGCCGACGAGCTGATGATGCTGCGCGACGGCGCCATGCTGTCGGGCTACCTGGACGACCCCGCCCGCGTCGGCAGCGCCCTGGAGCGCGCGATCTTCGCCGTCATCGACGCAGGTCAGGCCGCCGGTTCGCGCGTGTAGCCGCACCCGCTCCGGATCCGCCCGGACCCGACGAGAGCCCGTCGCCACCTCACCGTGGCGGCGGGCTCTCGTCGTCGGTTGCTTGTGCCGGCCGGTTCGGGTGCTAATGTAGACGTACTAGTTCGTCTACATGGTCGGAACGGTCGGTTCCCGGCCTCGAGAAGGAGCGCATCCCATGGCTGACAGCATCTACACCGCCGTCGCGACGTCCACCGGCGACGGCCGCGCGGGAGGCCGCGCGGTGAGCGACGACGGCCTGCTGGACCTCAAGCTGGCGATCCCCGCCGACATGGGCGGCCCGGGCGGCGCCACCAACCCCGAGCAGCTGTTCGCCGCGGGCTGGGCCTCGTGCTTCCACAGCGCGCTCAAGGCCGTCGCCGCCGCGAAGAAGGTCACGGTCAGCGACTCCGCCGTGGTCGCCGAGGTGAGCATCCACCCCGGGGACGGCGGTGCGTTCAACCTGAGCGCCGCGCTGCACGTCGAGCTCTCCGGCGTGGACCAGGCCACCGCCGACGGGCTGGTCGAGGCCGCGCACGCGGTCTGCCCGTACTCGAACGCGACCCGCGGCAACATCGAGGTCACGGTCGACGCGACCGTCGCTTGAGCCGGAGGTGCAGCGAAGGGTAGGGGCCGAGGAACGAGGCACCTGCCCGCAGCGAAACCGCAGGCTCCGGCGACCGACAAGCAGAGCTTGAGCCGGAGGTGCAGCGAAGGGTAGGGGCCGAGGAACGAGGCACCTGCCCGCAGCGGAACCGCAGGCTCCGGCGACCGACAAGCAGAGCTTGAGCCGGAGGTGCAGCGAAGGGTAGGGGCCGAGGAACGAGGCACCTGCCCGCAGCGGAACCGCAGGCTCGAGCGACAAAAGAGCAGAGCGTAGGCCCGCACCTTGACGGCAGTGTCAGACGCTCAGGTGACCATAGTGACCTGAGCGTCTGACACATCCCGAGCAAGGAGTTCCATGCCGTTCGCCGACGAGCTCATCAGCGACACCACCGCCGCGACCCTGACCCGCGCGGTCCGGGCGTCCGCCCCGCACGCCACGCTGCGGGCGCTGCCGGCGACCGCGGGCCGGCTCGCCGACCTCACGCTGCGCGAGCGGGCGGACCTCCTGCGGGACGCGCTGCTCGCCGACCTGCCGGGCACCTACGCGGACCTCGCCGCGGTGGTGCGCGCCGCGCGCGACGGCGCGGAGCCGTTCGGTGGCTGGCTGATCTGGCCGGTCACGAGCGCCGTCGCGTCCCGGGCCGTCGAGGAGGGCACTGACGCGGCGTTCGACGACGCGATGGCGCTCCTGGCCGACCTCACCGGGCGGCTCACCGCGGAGTTCGCCGTGCGGACCCTGCTGCGGCACGACCTGGACCGCGCCCTCGCCACGGCCACGGCCTGGGCCGGGTCGGACGACGTCGACGTGCGCCGCCTGGCCAGCGAGGGCACCCGCCCGTACCTGCCCTGGTCCGTCCGGGTGCCGGAGATCCTGGCCCGCCCCGGGGTGACGGTGCCGGTGCTCGACGCCCTCTACCGGGACGAGAGCGAGTACGTGCGCCGTTCGGTGGCCAACCACCTCAACGACCTCAGCCGTGACCACCCGCGGCTCGTGGTCGCGACGGCCGGCCGCTGGCTCGCGGACCCCGCGCCCACGACGCCGGCCCTCGTCCGGCACGCGCTGCGCACGCTGGTCAAGCGCGGGGACCCGGACGCCCTGGGCCTGCTCGGGTTCGGCCCCGCGACGCTGGAGATCGACGGTCCGGTGCTCGACGCCGCCCGCGTGCCCTTCGGCGGAGCGGTCCGGTTCACGGCCGCGGTGCGCAACGTCGGGGCCGAGGAGGCGCGGCTGGCCATCGACTACGTGGTGCACCACCGGAAGGCCAACGGGTCGCGGACGGCGAAGACGTTCAAGCTGACCACCCGGACGCTCGCCCCGGGCGAGCAGGTCGAGCTCAGCCGGGAGCACTCGTTCCGGCCGATCACCACGCGCCGCTACTACCCGGGGCCGCATGCCGTGACGCTCCAGGTCAACGGAGTCGCGACCGACGTGGCGGAGTTCGAGCTCGAAGCACCGCCGAACGACTGAGCGCTCAGCGCAGCGACGTCCGGACGATCCCCGCGACCACGTCCGCGAGGTCCGCCGGGATCGGCTTGCCGGCGCTCAGGTACCGCCGCACCGCGGCGTAGGGCAGATCGACGACGACCAGGAGCAGCTCGGTGGTCGAGACCGAGGTCTCGGCACGGACCCGCCGGGTCAGCCCACGGATCGCGTCGTTCCAGCGCGCGCTCTCCGTCGCCTCGGTGTCGCGGGCGGCCTCGGGCCAGGCCTCGGCCTCGAACCGTGCGCGGCCCGCGAGAAGCGCGTGCGCGTGGGCCGGCTCGGCCTGGCACCACCGCACGGTGTACGCGGCGAGCGCGGCCGCCGCCTCGACCGGATCCCCCTCGAACAGCGGGTACGCGTCCCGGTGGTAGCTCTCGATCGCGCTGTTCCACAGGGCCGCGAGCAGGGCGGGCCGGTCCGGGAACCGGTAGTAGAGCGACCCGCTGGGTACGCCCGCCTCGCGGATGACCGCCGCCATGGTGACCTTCGCCGGCCCGCCCTCGCCGAGGATCCGGCCCGCGGCGTCGAGGATCGTCGAGGTGTCGTGGGTGGGCCGGGCCATGCGTTGACGGTACTGCAGCGCGTCGTTAGAGTCCCGTCTCTAGAGAGAGATCTCTACAACCGTGCACCGAGAGGAATCCCCATGACACCGACCGCGGACGACGTCTACGCCGCAGCACCGTTCGTCAGGACGCTCGGCGTCGAGCTCGACCGGATCACGCCGGAGGCCGTCGTCGGACGGCTGCCGTACTCCCAGCCGCTGTCCACGGTCGGCGGCGGCCTGCACGGCGGGGCCCTCATGGGCCTGGCGGACGGGGTCGCCGCCGTCTGCGCGTCCGTCAACGGCGGGCCGGGCGCCCTGCCGGCGACCGTCGACTCGACCACGCACTTCCTGCGCCCCCTGACGGGGCAGGCCACCGCCACGGCCGTGCCCGTCCGGGCGAGCAGCCGCCAGGTGCTCGTCGAGGTCCGGGTGACCGACGAGACCGGCGAGCTGTGCGTGCACGTGCTCCAGACCGTGCGGCTGGTCCACCCGGCAGCCTGAGCCCTGCCGTCCGCACGGCACGAAGCGTGTGCGGACGGCCGGCGCCGTCAGCCGAACGTCATGGTGAAGACCTGCACGCCGTCCGGCACCCTCAGGTCGACGAGGCCCTCGGTCGGCTCGTCCCCCTCCAGGATCGGGTGGAGCCGCGGGTTCCCGGAGACGTCGATGTCGCGGGTCCGTTCCTCGCCGTCGGCCGTGACCGTCGCCCTGACGGTCCCCTCGCCGCCGAGCACCACGAAGACGTCGGCCGACCGGTACGCGAGGCGCACGCGGGCGTCGTCGGACACCGCCTCCGCACCCTCGAAGTCGACGTCCCACGTGCCGCCGAGCGAGAACGTGTCCTGCTCCTGCTCGGCCGCGAGCGTGAACTCCTGGCGGCCCGCCGCGTACCGGGGCTCGCCCGAGTAGTTGATGACGCGCTTGATGGAGAAGTACGTCTCGGGCGTGATCTCGTCGAGCGGGGTCGCGTCCTGGACCGTGGTCGCCCCGGGCAGCTCGACGCCGGGGTTGGCGTCGGCGAGCAGCTCGCGGATCAGGTTCTCGGTGCGCTGGTACCCGCCCTCGCCCAGGCGGATGTGCCGCACGGTGCCGTCGGCGTCGATGAGGTACTGGGCGGGCCAGTACCGGTTCCGGTACGCCGTCCAGGTCGCGTACGAGTTGTCCTGGGCGATCGGGTAGGTGACGCCGAGGTCCTTCGCACCCGCGATCACGTTGCGCGTCTCGCGCTCGAAGGCGAACTCCGGCGTGTGCACGCCGACCACCTCGAAACCCTTGCCGACGTCGGCGTACTTCTCGTACCAGGCACTGATGTGCGGGATCGACCTCTGGCAGTTGATGCACGAGTAGGTCCAGAAGTCGACGAGCACCACCTGGCCGCGCATCGCCTCGAGCTGGAGCGCCTTGCCGTCCGGCGTGTTCAGCCACCTGTCGATACCTCGGATCTCCGGCGCCGTGCCGCAGTCCTCCAGGACGGGCGCGCCGTTCGAGCAGTTGGACAGCTCGCGATTCTCGTCGGTCACCAGTCCGCCGAGGTCGAGCGCCTCGCGCACCGTCTCCGAGGAGTCGATGCGCTGCTGGAGCGCGCCCGTGTAGTCCGGGAGCAGCCGCTGGATCGCCGCGGGCACGTTGAACGCCAGCGCGATCGCCAGGAGGATGACGACGATGCCGCCTCCGGTGCGGATGGCCTTGGTGTGCCGCTGGAAGGCCTGGACCCGCTCGGCGATCTGGCGTCCGGCCAGGGCGAACAGGAGCAGCGGGAGCGCCGCGCCGACGGCGAACGACACGGTCAGCGCCACCGTCTCGACCCCGATGTTGCCCGTGGCGCCGGCGACCGTGATCGCCGCGAGCACCGGTCCGGCGCACGGCACGTAGAGCACGCCGAGGCCGAGGCCGAGGATGAAGGCGCCCCGGTCCTGCCGGGCCGCGCCCCGCTTGGCCCCGAACGCGGCGACCCGCTGGAAGGGCCGCTCCAGGACCATCTCGAACCGGGGCACGATCATGCCGATGCCCAGCAGCACCAGCAGCGTGATCCCCGCCCAGCGCAGCAGGTCCTGCGGCAGGCCGAGCACGGACAGCAGCAGGGAGCCGAGCAGCGTGAAGAAGCTGAAGCTCAGGACCAGGCCCGCGATCACGAGGTAGGGCCGCAGGGACGTCCGGCCCTCACCGCCTGTCCGGTCGCGTGCGCCCTGGACTCCGCCCGCGAAGAAGACGGCCGGCAGCATCGGGAGGATGCACGGCGAGATTCCGGTGATCAGGCCACCGAGAAGGCCGATGACGATGAGGGTTCCCATGTGCCCGGTTCGGTGTGCGGCCCGTTCCGGATGGGTCGCCGGACAGGTACGGACAGGACGTCGGAGGCCTGGGAAAACTCGTGCGCCCCGACCCCCATCCGGGGAGCCGACGGCTCCGAACCCCGGTCAAGACGCCCCGTGAGACGCGGGGTGACGCCACACCGAGGAGAGACCGATGAACGCTCGAACCCGCACGTCCTACGCCGTCGCCGGTATCGCCACGCTGGCCATGCTCGGCCTCTCGGCCTGCAGCATGGACTCGTCGGGCGGAGACACCGGGTCGGAGGACACGTCCGCGTCCGAGGAGGCCGCCGACTCGATGGAGGAGGAGACCCCCGCCGGGGACGACGCCGCGGTCGACCCCGCCGCGAACCTCGTGGGCCCCGGCTGTGCCGCCTACGCCGAGGAGGTGCCGGACGGCCCCGGCTCCGTCACGGGCATGTCCACCGACCCGGTGGCCGTGGCTGCCTCCAACAACCCGCTGCTGACGACCCTCGTCTCGGCCGTGAGCGGTGAGGTCAACCCCGACGTGAACCTCGTCGACACCCTCAACGGTGACGAGTTCACCGTGTTCGCCCCGGTCGACGACGCCTTCAAGGCGATCGACGCCGAGACCATGGACACCCTGTCCACGGACGGCGACCTGCTGACCTCGATCCTCACGTACCACGTGGTGCCCGGCCAGCTCACGCCCGACCAGGTGGTCGGCGAGCAGACCACCGTGCAGGGCGACACCCTCGAGGTCACCGGCAGCGGCGACGACCTCAAGGTGAACGACGCGAACGTGATCTGCGGTGGCGTCATGACCCAGAACGCGACCGTCTACCTCGTCGACTCGGTGCTGATGCCCCCGATGTGATCCACCCGCAGTACCGACGAGAGAGCGCCCGTCCTCCCGGACGGGCGCTCTCTCGTGTCCGGACGTACGGGCCGGATCGGCACGGCTGGGACCGGGTCAGGCGCCCAGGACCACGACGGGCGCCGACGTCGGCTGCTCGGAGCCCGACTCCGGCTCGACCGACACGGCCATGCCCACGCCCTCCCGGCCCCGGACGAGCGACGTCGCCTGGCCGTCGTGCAGGGCGAGCAGGCCCGCCGAGGAGACGCTGCCGTCGCCCTCCACCACCCAGAGCTGGTACGCCTGGTCCGGGTCGAGCTCCGGCAGCCCCTCGGCACGGAAGAGCATGTCGTCGCCGGCGACCAGCACCGACGCCTCGCCTCCACCCTCGACGGCGCCGCGCAGGATCGCGCTGTCAGGATCGGCCAGCATCTCCGAGACCACCTGGGCCTGCTCGCGCAGCCGGTCGCGCTCGGCGGTCACCTGCACGGCGATCGTCGTCGGGACGGCGATCGCGGCCGCGGCGGCGACCGCGGCCACCGCGGTGCCCCAGCGCCGACGACGGCGGCGGGCGGCGAGGTCGACGACGGCGCCGCCGCCCGGCGTCGGACCGTCCGCGGAAGCGGGAACCGTCAGGTCCCGGACCTGCGGCGTGCTCGCCACCTGGGCGAGCACCCCGGCCCGCAGTGCCGCGGGCGGCTCCGCCTCCACGACGAACGACGCGACGACGTCGCGGTACTCGTCGAGCGCACGGCGGGCGTCGACGTCGGCGGCGAGGAGCCGCTCGACCGCCTCGCGGTCGGTGTCGTCGAGCGCGTCGAGGGCGTATCCGGGCAGCAGGTCCCAGACGTCGCCGGGCACGCCGCCCGGGCTGGTCGTCTCGTCAGCCACGACGCACCTCCAGGCAGTCCCGGAGCCGGTTGAGGCCGTCGCGGATCCGGCTCTTGACGGTCGGCAGGGCCTTGTCGAGCCGCTCGGCGACCTCGCGATAGGTCAGGCCGCCGTAGTACGCGACCACCACCGCCTCGCGCTGGGTCGGGGTGAGCCCCTCGATGCAGCGGCGCACGGCGGATCCCTCGAGGCGCCGTTCGACGTCCTCGACCACCACGTCCCGCTCGGACTCGTTGGTGCGCAGGTCCGTCTCCCGCTGGTCGCGGTCCCGGTGCGCCTGCTCCGACCGCACGCGGTCGACCGCACGCCGGCGCGCCAGCGTGGCGACCCAGGTGCGGGCGGAGCCGCGCGCGGCGTCGAACCGCGAAGCCGTCTGCCACACCTCCACCATCACCTCCTGGGTCACCTCTGCCGCATGGTCGGGGTCGCGCAGGACGCCGAGCGACGCGCCGTAGGCTACCGGCCCCAGCGCGTCGTACACGGGCGTGAACGACGCCGGATCGCCCCCGGCGCACGCCGTGAGCAGTGCGTCGATGGTGTCCCGCGACGAGGTCCGGACAGGTGGTGAGGCCACCGAACCAGTCTGCCCCACAACGTCCTCCGATCGTCTCTGCACACCGGGTTCGACGCCGGGGCGTTCCCGGATGGGGTCACGCCGGGGTGATCCGCGTCACCAGTCGTGCACGGACCCGTCCTGGAGCCGATTGACCGGCAGGTACCCGGGCACGTACGGGTGCGCGGCCGCGAGCTCCTCGTCCAGCTCGACGCCGATGCCGGGGGCCTCGCCCGGGTGCAGGTGGCCGTCCTCGAAGGTGTACGCGTGCCGGAAGACCTCGTTGGTGAGGTCCGTGTGCCCGGAGTACTCCTGGATGCCGAAGTTGTGGATCGCCAGGTCGAGGTGCAGCGCGGCGGCCATGCCCACCGGCGAGATGTCCTCCGGCCCGTGGATCGCGCTCTTGATCCCGCGCTGGCCCGCGTAGTCGAACAGCTTCTTCATGGGGCTGACGCCGCCGAAGTGCGTGACGGCGGAGCGCACGTAGTCGATGAGCCGGTCGTCGATCAGCGTCTGGTAGTCGAACACGGTGTTGAACACCTCGCCGATCGCCAGCGGCGTGGTCGTGTGCTGCCGCACCAGACGCAGCGCCTCCTGGTCCTCGGCGGGGGTGCAGTCCTCCAGCCAGAACAGGTCGTACGGCTCCAGGTCCTTGCCGAGGCGGGCGGCCTCGATCGGGGACAGCCGGTGGTGCGCGTCGTGCAGCAGCGGCAGGTCCGGGCCGAACTCGTTGCGCACGGCCTCGAAGACCTGGGGGATGTACCGCAGGTAGGCGGCCGTGTCCCAGTCCTCGACGGCCGGCCGGGCGAGCGCGTCCGGCGCGGAGCCGTCGTCCGACGTCGTCGTGTGGACGCCGTAGACCGACTGCAGGCCTGGCACGCCGCTCTGGATGCGGATGCTCTGGTAGCCGCGCTCCTGCAGCGCCCGTACCGAGTCGAAGATCTCGGGCAGGCTGGAGCCGTTCGCGTGCCCGTAGGCGCGGATCCGGTCGCGGCTGGCGCCGCCGAGGAGCTGGTACAGCGGCAGGCCGGCGACCTTGGCCTTGATGTCCCACAGGGCGACGTCGACGGCGGCGATCGCGGCCATCGTCACCGGACCCCGCCGCCAGTAGGCGCCCCGGTACAGGTACTGCCAGGTGTCCTCGATGCGGTGCGGGTCGCGGCCGACCAGCAGCGGCGCGACATGGTCGCGCAGGTAGCTGACGACGGCCAGCTCGCGCCCGTTCAGGGTGGCGTCGCCCAGGCCGGTCACCCCGTCGTCCGTGGTGATCTGCAGCGTGACGAAGTTGCGGCCGGGCGAGGTGACGACGACCTTCGCGTCGACGATCTTCATGCGGAAACCTTCTGTCGGTGGTGAGGGAAGCAGGAGTGCGGGCGTCAGCCCTTGGTGGCGCCGGCGGTGAGGCCCGCCACCAGGAAACGCTGCCCGAAGACGGCGGCGAGCAGCACCGGCACGGTCATGAGGGTCGCGGCCGCCATGAGCCCGCCCCAGTCGGTGCTGGCGTAGGACATGAAGTTGAACAGCAGCACGGGCATCGTCATCGTGCGCTCGTCCGCGAGGATCAGCGCGAAGATGAAGTTGTTCCAGCTGAAGATGAACGCCAGCACCGCGGCGGAGGCCGTGCCGGGCGCCGCGAGCGGCAGCGCGATCCTCAGGAACGCTCCGAAGGCGGACAGGCCGTCGGTCCGTGCGGCGTCCTCCAGCTCCACCGGCAGGCCCTCGAAGAAGCCGATCATGATCCACAGGATCAGCGGCACGGAGACGAACATGTGGCTCAGGATCAGCACCAGGTGGCTGCCCACCAGGCCGAGCTGCGCGAACATGTAGTACCAGGGCACGAGCAGCGAGATGGCCGGGATGATGCGGGCCACGAGCACGATCGAGCCGGTGCGGCGCATGCGGAACCGGCCCACCGCCCAGGCGGCCGGCACGGCGACGACCACGCTCAGTGCCGTCGAGACGACGCCGACGACCAGCGAGTTGAGCAGCGAGTGCGCCAGGGCGCCGTCGGCCAGGACGTTCCGGAAGTTGTCCCAGGTGGGCGAGAAGACCAGGCCGACCGTCGGATCGGTGACCTGCACGTTCGTCTTGAACGCGGCGGCGATCATCCAGATGATCGGCAGCGCGATCACCGCGCACACGACGGTGATCAGCACGCCGCGCAGGGCGCGGAAGGTGGTGGTGGCGCTCACGAGGCGCTCCTCTCGGTGCGGCGCCGCAGCACGACCACGATCGCGACGATGAACAGCGTGAACAGGACCAGCACCGCGGAGGCCAGGCCGTACTCCTGGTAGTCGAAGGTGAGGCCGTAGGCGTAGACGTTCAGTGTCTCGGCCTCGAAGTCCGAGCCGCCGCCGGGTCCCTTGGTCGCGTAGATCAGGTCGAACGTCTTCAGGGCGTCGACGCCGCGGAGCACCAGTGCCGTCAGGATCGTGGTGCGCAGCATCGGCAGGATGATGTGGACGAACCGCTGCCAGGCGTTCGCGCCGTCCACGCGGGCGGCCTCCTCGGGCTCCTCGGGCAGCGTGGTCAGGCCCGCGAGCAGCAGCACGGTCATCATCGGGGTCCACTGCCACACGTCGATGAGCATGAGGGTGGGCAGCGACTGCGACACCGAACCCAGGAACTCCTGGGGCGGGATGCCCACGAACCCGAGCAGGTGGTTCGCGATGCCGTTGGTCGGGTCGAGGATGAGCATCCACAGGATGCCGATCGCGACCGGGGTGGCCAGCAGCGGCACCATCAGGATGGTGCGGACGATCTCCATGCCGCGGAACGCCTTGCGCATGAGCATCGCCAGGGCCAGCCCGAGCACGGTCTCCAGCACGACGGCGCCGAGCGTGAACGTGACGGTGCGGCCGACGGCGGGCCAGAACCGGCGCGTGTCCGTGAGGGCGTCGGCGAAGTTCTGCAGGCCCACGTAGGAGTTGCCCGCGTTCACGGCGCCGAAGGCGTCGGTGAGGCTGAGGTTGATGGTGAAGACCAGCGGGAACGCGATCATCAGCCCGACGAAGCCCAGCGCGGGCGCGAGGAGCGCCCACTTGAGGCGCCGGTTCGCCTGCTCGAAGGTCACGAACGGCGTGTCCGACGACCGGGTACGGCGGGTGGATGCGGCGCCGGCGGTGGAGGTGCGGGTGGTTGTCGTCGTCATCAGAACTCCTGCTGACGGTTGTCGCGGACGAGGAAGTCGTTGAACTCGGCGTCCGCGTCGGCGGCCACGGACGCGACGTCCTCGCCGACGATGCCGGAGACCAGCGGGCGGCCGACGATGTCGCGGGCGCGGCCCACCTGCATCACCTCGGGGCGGTCGTGCCCCACGCCGTTGGCCGCGTTGATCCGCATGGCCTCGGCGAGGTCGGCGGGGAAGGACGCCAGCGTCGCCGGGTCGTCCCAGACCGACTGGCGCGCGCCCGGGATGCCCTCGGACTGCAGCCGGGCCACCATCTCGGGGCTGGAGGCCCAGCGCAGGAACTCCCACGAGTCGTCCCGCAACAGCGAGAACTCGTTGACCGCCAGGCTCCACGACGGGATGTTGTGCGGCACGGAACCCGCCTGACCTGCGGGGAAAGGTGCGAAGCCCACGGTGTCGGTGACGGTGGAGATCGACGTGTCCAGGAAGTTGCTGTAGATCGCGTCGGCGTCGACATACATCGCGGCCTTGCCCTGCGCGAAGATCGGCATGGCCTGTTCGAGGCTCATGTTGGTGGCCCCGGGCGGTCCGGCGTCGTGCAGCAGGCGACCGTAGAACTCGTAGGCGGCGACCGCCTCGGGCGTGCCGATGCCCGACCGGCCGTCGACCGTGAAGTCACCGCCGAACGAGTAGAGGAAGCTCGACCACTGGGTGACGGCGCCGGCCCGCTGGCCGCGGCCGACGAACCCGAAGAAGCCCTCGCTGCGCCGCTGGGTCTCCAGGGCGATGTCGAGCATGTCGTCGAGGGTCCGCGGCGCCCCGCCGAACTCCTCGAGCAGGTCCTTGCGGTAGTACAGCGCGGGACGCTCGGTCACGACGGGGACGCTGACGGCGGCGCCGGCCGTGATCGACCGCTCGCGCGGGGCGTCCTGGAAGTCGGTCCAGCGGTAGTCGGCGTCGCCCTCGACCCGGTCGGTGAGGTCGGCGATCCAGCCGTTGCGCGCGAACATCATCTGGTCCTGCAGCGGCCGGATCGTCATGACGTCGATGTCGGTGGCCGACGCGTTGAGCTTGACGTTGAAGCTGGAGGTGAGCTGGTCGGCGGTGAGCATCCGCAGCGACACCCGGCGGCCGATCCGCTCCTCGAGCTCGGGGAGGTAGCGGCTGATCGCCTGCGTCCAGACGTGGTTGATCGCGAGCACCCGCAGCGGGGCGTCCGGGCTCGCCGTCCGCGGGCTGCCCGCGCAGGCGGCCAGCACGGACGTCGCGGCGAGCACGCCGAACGACCGCCGGCTCAGCTCGATGCCCCGCGCCGCACGCGGCCTGAGTACGTGTGTCATGACGTTACGTCACACCTCCCTGTGTGCCCGCCTCGTCGAGTGCGGGATACCGATCGTCAGTGGTCCAACTGGTAGGACCAGTTGGACGCTAACACGGCGCAGAGGGTGGTTCCAAAGGTGCCGGGTATGCCCGGGGCTACCGGGCCTCGGCGATCGACACGGCGTTCTCGATCGACCTGGGCGGGTCGGCATCGACCGCCGTCAGGGCTCCGTCGTCGTACTCCAGGAGCGTGACCGCGCCGAGCGAGCTCTCGCCGCGCCGGATGGAGCGCACCAGGCTGCGGGCGTTCGCACGGCACGCGCTGGCCGCACCGTCACCGCCGAAGACGGCATCGACGGCCTCCGGCAGCACCAGCCGTCCGCCCAGCTCGTGGTCATCGAGCCGACCGGCCCACCATCGCGCGCGAGCACGCTCGTGCGCCGTCACCTTGTCCGTCTCGACCGAGACGATGAGCAGGCTCCGGCAGTCCGCCTTGGCCAGCGAGAGCAGCAGCCGCTCCCCGTACGCGGGCGTGGACATCGTGCTCTCGACCACAATGTCCATGCCCGCCTCCAGCGCGGTGCGGCGGACGGCGTTGCACACCTCGGTCGACATCGTCTGCAGCAACGGCGACAGGTCCATCGGCATGACGCCGCGGCCGTCCGGCAACGTCCGGGCGAGGACGTTGCTGTAGGCCCCTTCGACCACACACCACCGCGCAAGGAACTCCTTGGCGATGTCAGCGTCGATCACCAGCCGCGACCGGACATCCTCCACGGCCGCCGAGAGCGTGGAGCTCTTGCCCGCACCAGGCGGGCCGGCCGTGACGACGACGCACGTACCGCCACGCGTCACGTCTTCGCCGTAGCTGTCCAGGTACCAGTCACGAGCAGCACGAACCAGTCGACGCCGCTCGCCGCCGGCGAGAAGCGCGTCCAGCGGGCTCTCGCCCGAGATCGCTCTCAGCGCGGCGGTGTGAACCTCGTCGCGCAGCTCACTCATGCGCATCGAGGATCTGGTCGACCTCGGCCTCGGTGAGAAATCCGCCGTCGAGCAGCGCCTCGATGTCCTCCTCGGACGATCCGGGCAGGACGCCGTCGGCGGGATCGACGACACGCGGCAGCCAGACACCAGCCGTACCGAGGTTCCGGAACATCTCGTCGGTCGAGATCCTGCCCGCATAGCGCTGCAGCACGATCTCCTCGACCGACTCGCCAACCCCGAGCACCTTCGCCCTGGCGACCAGGCGGTGCACGCTGGCCTGGGAGAGGCGGACGGCACGCGCGATGTCCCGCTGGGACATTCCGCCATCGGCCGCGAGGTAGATGCGTCGGGTCCGCTCGATCTCGGCCAGCCGCGCCTGGACGTAGGCCATCTTCAGATCCGACTCGCCGACGGCGGCAACATGGTTCGACATGGACGACCTCCTCGGAGGTCACACTACGCGGTGATTCAATATGAATCAATCGCGCGGGTCCCGTCACCGCCCCAGCAGGGTCTCGATGTGGCGGGACGCCATCAGGTCCAGGCCGACGTCGAGGTCCGGACCGTAGGTGCGCAGACCGAGCGCGAGGTGCTCGCGCATGCGCTCCCGGGCGAGCGCGACGTCGCGCGCCTGGATCGCCTCGACGATCTCGGGGTGGTGCGGCACGCCCGGCTCCCCGATCCGCGGGTCGGAGTTGGAGCGCAGCATCATCTCGAACAT
The DNA here is from genome assembly GCF_030209445.1 of Promicromonospora sp. MEB111. GTDB lineage: Bacteria > Actinomycetota > Actinomycetes > Actinomycetales > Cellulomonadaceae > Promicromonospora. The sequence continues at coordinate 238,549 of NZ_JARVSD010000014.1, read as the reverse complement.
CATGCCGCCGATCGACGACAGCATGATGCGCAGCACCGGGTTACCGCAGGCGGCGGCGATGGTGTCGTGGAACCGGAGGTCCTCGCGCGCCTTGTCGACGACGTCACCGGCCGACTCCACGCGGTCGAGCGCCTGCACGATGGCGTCGACCTGCTCGTCCGAGGCGCGCTCCGTCGCGAGCCCGGCGATCTCGACCTCGAGCGGGATCCGCGCCTCGATGAGCTGCCGGACGGTGGGGCGCTCGGTGCGGTAGAGGGCGTCGTAGCCCCTGGCGTGCGCCGATGACTGCTCGGTGACGAACGACCCGCGACCCGGCGCCACCTCGATCAGGTCGGTGGCCTCCAGGCGGCGCAGCACCTCGCGGATCACGTTCCGGCTCGCCCCGAACTGCACCGCGAGCTCGCGCTCGGACGGCAGCTTGGAGCCCACGGCCCACTCCCCCGTGCGGATCTGCTGCTCGAGCTGGCGTGCGATGTGCTCGGTGAGCAGGCCCCTGCGGCCGGTCGTCCCCGTGTCACGAGGATCCGGCGGCGGCACGAGGGGGGAAGTCATGCGTCGAGGATAAGCACCGGCGGGACCGGCCCGGGCCCGGACGGCGCGGGGGGCGACGCCGGCCGTGGCACGCCCGGCGCCGGGCTCAGCACTGCTCGTAGGCGTACGCCTCGTCGTCGGGGCCTACCAGGTCGCGGTCGCGCAGGATCGCCAGCGGGGCCCGGTCCGGGTCGGCGCAGACCGCGTCGAACCCGTCCGGGAGGTTGTCGGTGTACTCGATCTGCAGCACGTTCTGCCCGTAGACGCCGGTGTAGGCGCCGCACTCGCCGTAGGCGGCGCACTCCTCCGTGACGGCGAAGTCGAACCCGAGGTCGCGCCCCACCGTCGTCGCCTCGGCGGCGTTCTTCTGCCCGATGGCGAGGCCCGCCTCGTGCGCGAGGTCGATGTACGCGCCGGCCAGGGCCAGGGCGGCGTCCTGGTCGATCTGCCCGGTGGCCGGGTCCGTGAACCGCGTCCAGGTGTCGAGGTTGTCGATCTCGACGCCGGAGAAGCCCGCGTCGGCGCAACCCGTGATCACGGGGCCGAGCAGGTCGAGGATGCGGCCGCGCCGCTCGTCGGTCGACGGGTCCAGGACGTACTCGTCGGGCCAGTCCGGGTCCACGACCAGCTCGCCGGCCGCGTCGTGGAGCAGCAGGTCCTCGTTGTCGCCGAGCCAGAGGTCCGCCTGGTCGGGCTGGGTCTGGAAGCCGTTGACGTAGCAGATGCCGTAGGCGCCGTCCGCGGGTTCGGCGGTCGCGTCCCGCACGACGACGTCGAGGCCGCCGTCCGGCTCGTACGCGGTGCCGAGCTGGTAGTCGAACCGCCCGGTCGTCGGCGGCAGGGTCACCGCGGCGTCGCCGGGTTCCGTGGCGTCGCTCGCGCCGGCGCCGGCGTCGTCCGAGGCCGGCGCGCTGCCGGGGCCGACCTCCTGACCTGCCGTCGGGCCGCCCTGGCAGGCCGTGAGCGCGAGGGCGACGAGTACGGCGACGATCAGCTGAGGCACTCGCCGATCGTAACGAGCGCCGCAGCCGGTGAAGGGTCGGCCGGCGCGCTCCGGCGTCGTCCGCTCCTCACCTTTGAGGCCCGAGTTTCTTCGCTTTGCAGGCCTGCAAAGCGAAGAAACTCGGGCCTCAAAGGTGCGTTCCGGAGCCCGGGTCAGCCCGCGGCGATCGCCTCCGCGATCGGCGTGCCACCGTTGCCGAACGCGATGGTGCGCCCCACGGTGCCGTCGTCCAGCAGGACGGCGGCGATCACCCCGGCGACGTCGGCGCGCGCGACGCGGCCGTCACCCGGCTCGGCCACCTCGATGAGCCCCGTCGGCTCGTCCAGCGTGAGCGGTCCCGGCTGGAGGATCGTGTGGTCGAGCCCGGTGCCGCGCAGGTGCTCGTCGGCCGCCGTCTTCGACTCCGCATAGGCGAAGAACGAGTTGTCCTCGGGCACGCCGTGGCCGGGGCCCGCGCCGAGGTAGGACACCATCACGTAGCGCGCGACGCCCGCCGCCTTCGCGGCGTCCATCGACCGGATCGCGGCGTCGCGGTCGACGGCGTAGGTGCGCGCCGGGTTGCCGCCACCCGCTCCCGCCGACCAGACGACGGCGTCCTGGCCGCGCACCAGGTCCGTGAGGCCCGCGGTGTCGAGCTGCTCGACGTCGGCGACCAGCGGCGTCGCCCCCGTGGCCGCGACCTCCTCCTGGTGGTCCGGGTTGCGGAAGACGCTGGTGACCTCGTCACCTCGCTCGACGAGCAGGGGCGCGAGCCGCAGCGCGATCTTTCCGTGGCCGCCGATGATCAGAACGCGGGACATGGTGCTTCCTTCCGTCAGGGTCCGCTCCAGGCTATGCCGGAACGCTCACGACAGGTGCGGCCGCAGCGCCCCGAAGGCGTAGTCCATGAGCGCCCGCCCGAGCCGGGCGTCCCGCGCCTGGGCGCTCGGCTCCACCAGCTCGCCGTCGTCGAAGTAGTCGCCCGCACGGACCGGCCCGGTGACCGCGGCCAGGACGTTGTCGGCCCCGTGCCGCACCGACACCCCGCCGATGTTGAACATCGCGTGCAGCAGCGGCGTGCTGATCACGCCGGGGCTGAGGCTCACGGGTATGACGCCCCGGCCCGCCGGCCGGTCCGCGAGCCACCGGGTGTAGAGGATGATCGCGAGCTTGGACCGCGCGTAGGCCCGCACGGCGTCGTAGCCGCGCTCCAGCTCGATGTCCGCCAGGTCGAGGTCGGTCATCTCGTGGGTGGCCGACGCGAGGTTGACGACGCGGCCGTCGTCCGCGAGCGCCGGCAGCAGCCGCTCGGTGAGCAGCACCATCGCGAGGAAGTTCACCTGGAGCGTGCGTTCGTGCTCGTCCTTCGTGACCTGCCGGGTCATCGCCCCGGGGACGCCGGCGTTGTTGACGACGGCGTCGATCGGACCCGCGGCCAGCGCGGTCATGGCGTCGGCGGCGTCGGCGACGTCCGCCAAGGACTCGAAGTCGCACCGGACGTAGCGCACCTCCGCGGTCCCCTCGCCGAGCACCTGGAGCGCCGGACGCACCATGGTCTCCGGCTCCGGACCCTGGACGATCACGCGCCGGACCCGGCCCACGAGCTCACGCGCGGTCTGGAGCCCGATGCCGCCCGTCGCACCGGTGACGATCACGGTCGATTCCTCGGAGATCATGCCCGCTCCTCGTGGCTCACCTGCGACGAGCGTAAGCAGGCGAGCGCGCGGTGGTAACCCCCGTTTCGCCGGTTTCACCCGGTGCGTCCGTGAGCGGCCCCGGTGCACCGTATCGACGCCGGGACCGACCTCACGACCCTTGGCGCCCGGCCTGCTTCCGGAGCAGCTCCTCGACGGCGGTGGGCAGGGTCGTCTCGAAGTCGATCAGCTTCGCCCAGGTCGGGGTCACCACGACCCGGACCATGCCGTCGTAGAGCGCGCGCACGCCCACCTCCCACTCGGCGCGCTGCTCCGGTGTCATCTCGTAGCTGGTGTTCGCCTCCATGTACTCGTCCGGGATGCCGTCGACGACGTCCAGCTCCGCCCGGCCGCGGACCAGCAGGATCGTGGGCGGGTGCACCTCGGTGTCGATCGTCAGGGCGACCGCCGGGTTCGCCCGCAGGTGCGGGAGCTTGGGCGCGTTCGTCGGGGTGCACATCACGATCTCGGTGCCGTTCCAGGAGAACCCGATCGGCACGGTGCGGGGCGTGCCGTCCGTGGCGACGTACGCCAGGCGCGTGATGTCGCGGGCCAGCAGCTCCTGGCTGAGCGGCCGGTTCAGGATCTCGGTGATCTCGTGCTGTTCCATCGGTATCACTCCAAGCATTCGCGCTGCCCGTGTGGCTGCTGATATCCCTGGGACGGAGCCGCCGCCACGTTCTCGACATCGAGGGAAGATGATGAACGCACCTGGCCTGCCCGACGCCGAGACGATCGAGACCGTCCTCGCGTCCCGAGAGGGCGCATGGGGTCCCGGGGCGCGCGTGCTCTCGGTGCGCGACCTGTCGCAGGGCCTGAGCCGGGCCGCCGTGCTCCGGGTCTGCGTCGCGGTCCCGCACGCGGACCCGTCCGCCTGGATCGTCAAGGTCCCGGGCTGGGGCCAGCCGTCCCTGCTCGACTCGCGCGACGCCGAGCTGGACCACCGCGAGGCCCGCTTCTTCCGGAGCGGCGTCCCGGACCTCCTCCCCCGCGGCACGACGACGCCGCCCCACGTCACGGTGGTCGGTCACAACGGCCTCGACTGGATCATCATGCGCGACGTCGACGCCGTGCTGCAGCAGAGCTGGACGCCCGCCGCCGCGGCCACCGCCGCCGAGCGGGCCGCGCTGCTGCACGTGCCCGGCGACCTGGAGCCCGGCCTGCTCGGCGCTCCCTGGCTGGAGACCGCGGGCTACGCCGCCTACGCCCACCACGTGCCGGACGGGCACGACAACCTCGACGCCCTGCCCGGCGACCCGCGGCTGCGGAACCTGTTCACGCCCGAGCAGGTCGACGCGCTGCACGCGGGCCTGGACGCCGCGGACGAGCTCGCGGCGCGCGCGGCGGAGCTGCCGACCACCCTCGTCCACGGCGACCTCACGCCCCGCAACGCAGGCCTGACCGCCGGCGGCGCCCTGGTCCTCATCGACTGGGAGCACGTCGGGGTGGGGCCGGTCGGCTACGACCTCGGCACGTTCGTCTCCATGTACCGGGCTTTCGGCGGCCACGGCGAGCTGGACGAGCCGGCCGTCCTCGACGTCTACGCCGAGGCCGTCAGCGCCCTGGCGGGCACCGACCTGCGCCCGGCCGCAGCCCTCGGCTTCGCCGTCGCCCACCTCACGTGGGGGCTGCACCTGCGGCTCGGCCCCGGCCTGACCGCCGTCCGCCAGGGCCTGAACAGCCACGCCCCGGCCCGGCTCGCCGCGCACCTCGACGACATCCGCTCGGGATGCCTGCGCGCGCTGTCCTGGGCGCCGGTGACCCAGGCCGTCACCGCGGGCCGCTGAGCAGTCCCTGACCGACCCGTCGTCCGACGGCGATGAAGGCAGCCCAAGTTGACGGGGGGTTCAAGTTAGTCCTACCGTCCTTGACCATGAAGACAGGTGACGCGGTCGTGCAGGCCGCCCCCGTGGTCGAGGCCGCGGTCCAGGCCCCGGCAGAGGTGATGCCCGAGGCCGTCGACGGCGCCCCGGCGGTCCGGTCCCCGTTCGAGCTCCTGCCCCTGGGCGAGGCGTTCGGCGTCTGCTCCGTGGACGGGGTGTGCTCCTGATGGCCGGTGCGTTCGGTCGGGCCGCGGACAAGCTCGTGGTCGACGTGTGGAGCGACGTGATGTGCCCGTTCTGCTACATGGGCGACGCGCTCCTGGAGCGGGCGCTGGAGCAGTTCCCGCACGCCTCCGGGGTCGAGGTGCGCTACCACAGCTTCCTGCTGATGCCGGAGCTGACCGGCGACGAGCCGATCGACCTGCTGGAGCTGCTCTCGGCCAAGCGCGGGTTCCCGCGCGAGCAGGCGGCGGCGATGCACGAGCAGATCGCGGAGCGCGGCCGGCAGGTCGGGCTGGACTACCGCTTCGACCGGGCCAAGGCCGTGGGCACCCGCACCGCGCACCAGCTCAGCCACTTCGCCGCCGGGCACGGCAAGCAGCACGAGATGGTCCAGCGGCTGTTCCAGGCGTACTTCACCGACGGCCTGAACGTGGCCGACCACCAGGTCCTCGCGGACCTGGCCGCGCAGGTGGGCCTGGACCGCGACGCCGCCCTGACCGCGCTCGCCGACGACGAGTTCGCCGACGCCGTCGAGGCCGACATCCAGCAGGCCCGGCAGCTCGGCATCACGGGCGTGCCGTTCTTCGTGTTCGCCGGGAAGTACGCCGTGTCCGGCGCGCAGCCGGTGGAGGCGTTCCTCCAGGCCCTGCAGACGAGCTGGAACGAGACGGTGGGCTCGCCCGCCGCCGCCGGGATCGGTCGATGACCTCGGACCCGCCGCGGCTCCGCGCCGACGCGCGGCGCAACGTCGAGGGCATCCGGCTGGCCGCCCTCGACGTGTTCCGCGCGGGCGGGCTGAACAGCCCCCTGGACGAGGTCGCACGAGCCGCGGGCGTCAGCAAGGGCACCATCTACCACCGCTTCGGGGGCCGGCAGGGCCTGATCGACGCGGTGGTGGAGGAGCTGTTCGCCGAGCGCATCGCGGGCATCATCACCGCGGTCGGCGCCATCGAGGATCCCGCCGAGCGGTTCGAGGGCTACCTGCGGCAGATCTGGCTGGTCGCGTTCGACGAGCCCGCGGCCAACGACGTGCTGCTGCGCGCCCAGCCCGGGTCCGGCGCGCTGACCGCGCTGTGCGAGCGCGCCAGCGAGGTCGCCGGAGGATTCCTCGCCGAGGCACAGGCCACCGGCGCGATCCGGGCCGACCTCACGCCGGACGACGTCGACGTGCTGATCTGGGAGCGCGGCATCATCGCCCGCGCCTGCGACGAGCAGCACCGCGACAGCTACGTCCGCAGCTTCGAGCACACCCTCCGCGGGCTGCGGAACCCGTAGCGGGAGCGGCCGGGCGCACGCGAGGCCGGCAGTCAGCTCCGCCAAGTCGGCAGATGGCACTGAGATCGGCACAGGCCTGTGCCGATCTCGATGCCGACTGCCGACGTCAAGGGCGGACTGCCGAAGTAGCGGCAGCGCCCAGGCGGCCCGCCCTGCTGCGGGTCAGGAACCCTGGCGGAGCCGGCCGATCGCGGTGCCGAGGTCGGTCTCGACGCCGTCGGGCCGCTGGAGGCCGTGCTCGAGGAGCAGGCCGACGAACGGCCGGTGCTCGGGGCGGCCGGCGGTGGCGAAGTAGGCGTCGAGCCCGCGGGCGAGCTCGTCGTCGGCGGGCAGGGTCGCGACGTCCACCAGCTGCTTGATGCCCGCCACCGCGACCTTGTCGAAGGCCGCGATCCGGCGGGCGAACGCGTCGGTGACCCGCTCCAGCTCGGCGTCGGGCACGAGCCGGTTCACGTACCCGTACTCGGCGGCCCGCGCGGCTGGGACGTCCTCGCCGCCGAGCAGGATCTCCAGCGCGCGGCCCCGGCCGACCAGCCGCCCCAGGCGCGCCATCGGACCGCCGCCGGGGACGGCGCCCACGCCGACCTCGAACTGGCCGAGCACGGCCCGCTCGGACGCGAGGCGGATGTCGGTGGCGAGCACGAACTCGCTCCCGGCGCCGCGGGTGCGGCCGCGGATCTCCGAGATGGTCGCGACCGGCACGCGGCTCAGCCGGACGAAGTTGTCCAGGTACGGGTGCAGGCCCGTCGGCCCGAGCGGCATCCCCACGACGCGGGAGGTGTCGGACAGGAAGTCCCAGTGCGCCATGAAGTAGCCGGGCGTGTCGCTGCGGAACACGACGACCGTGAGGTCGGGGGCCGCCTCGATCCGGTCCACCAGCACCGCGAGCTGCTCGACGGTGTCGGGGTCCAGCAGGTTGACGGGCCCGTTGTCGAAGGTCACCCGCCAGTACGACGGCGAGACCTCGTCGACGTGGAACTGCTCCGTGCTCATGGTCGTGCTCCTTGCCGGACGGATCATCGGACGGATCGCCGGACGGGTCACCAGACGAACTGCTGGCCGCCGTCGATGTCATAGGTCGCACCGGTCAGTGCGGTGTTGGCCATGAGGTGGACGGCGAGCGCCGCCACGTCGGCCGGACCGACGACCCGCCCGATCGGCAGGGTGTCCCGCAGCTCGGCGCGACGTTCGTCCAGCTTGTCGCCGAGCAGCGAGGCCGACAGCGGTGTGTCGACGAAGCCCGCGGCGATGAGGTTGACCCGGACCGGCGCCAGCTCGAGCGCGAGGGCCGCCGTGAACGGCGGCAGGGCGGCGGTGGTGGCCGAGGCGATCCCGAGGCCGTGGCCGACGCGCCGCGCCCCGGTGCCGCCCATCAGCAGGAGCGTCCCGCCGGGCCGCAGCCGGCCGGCGACGTTGCGGGCCACGTCGAGGGCCACGACCATGTGGTCGCCGAGCGCGTCGCGCACCTCGGCGGCGTCCATCTCCAGCAGGGGTCCGTAGTGCGGGCCGCCGGCCGTGATCAGCACGTGGTCGAGCGGGTCCGGCAGCTCCCCGAAGAACCGCGCGAGGGCGGCGGTGTCGGTGGCGTCGAAGGCCGCGGTGGCGCGCGCGCCGACGTCGGTACCGGCGCGCTCCAGGCGGGCCGGGTCCCGGCCGGTGAGGACGACGTCGGCACCCTCGGTCCGGGCGCGGCGCGCGGTCTCGAGCCCGATGCCCGCGCTGCCGCCGATCACGACGACGGTCTGACCGGCCAGCTCGGGTTCACGCGGGGCGGGTGTGGTGGTCATCGTTCCTCCGTCGCCGTCGCTCCGTCTGTTCGACGGTACGTCCGTGGGCTGGGCCGCGCCCCGTGGAAGCGGGTGAGTTCCGGCTAGGCTCCGCGCGTGATCGTGACCGACCTGGACGGCCTGCCCGTGCGCCTGCGGACGCCGCACGACCTGTCCTTCACGGCGCGCTGGGGCACGGTGTTCGCGGTGCTCGACCAGCAGGACTCGGGCAACCTCTGCCTGGGGGTCGAGGGGCCCGCGGGCCGGGTGTTCGTCAAGTACGCGGGCGCGCCCACGGAGCGGTACGACGGCGACGGGGTCGACGCGGCCGCGCGGGCCCGCCGGGCCGCCGACGTCTACCGGGCGCTCGCCCACCCCACCCTCGTGACCCTGCGCGAGGCCGTGGACGTCGGGACCGGCCACGCCCTCGTGTTCGACTGGACCGACGCGACGCCGGTCGGCAGGCAGTACGAGCGGTCGCACGTCGTGCGGTCCCTGGACCTGGCCGCCCGGGTCGACGCGGTGCGGCAGCTCTACGACTTCCACGCGCACGCGGCGGCGCTCGGCTGGGTGGCCGTCGACCTGTACGACGGCTCGGTGATGATCGAGCCGGCGACCGGGCGCGTCGTCCTGTGCGACCTGGACCTCTACGAGCGTGCACCGGTGGTCAACCGGATGGGGCGGATGTGGGGGTCGTCCCGGTTCATGTCGCCCGAGGAGTACGCGCTCGGCGCGCCGATCGACGAGGTCACGAACGTCTTCGCGCTCGGGGCGCTCGCGCACACGTTCCTGGGCGACGACGCGACGCGGTCGCCCGCGGCCTGGGCCGGCTCGGCCGCGCAGCTCGCCGTCGCCGACCGCGCGGTCCGCCCGGAGCGGAAGGAGCGTTGGCCCTCGGTCGCGGCGTTGGCCGAGGCCTGGCGGGCGGCACGGGAAGAGCCCGACGGCCCGAACCGCCGCTGTTAGCCTTCCGGCATGCCGGACAGCACGAGCAGCAGCCTGAGCAGCGGACACACCGGGCGGACCGCCCCGTCGACCTACGGCGCACCCGTCTCGCCGCAGGGCGTGGACGCCCCGCTGCGGCGGTCGGCCGTCTTCCTCACGCTCGTCGTGAACGACGGCGACGCGGCAATGAGCACCGTCCGCGAGGTGCTCGCCGACCTCGACGGTCTGGTCAAGACCGTCGGGTTCCGCGACCTGGGGAACCCGGTCTCCTGCACCGTCGGCATCGGCAGCCGGATCTGGACGGAGCTGACCGGACGGGAGCAGCCGGCCGAGCTCCACCCCTTCCGGGAGATCGCCGGCGCCGCCCATTCGGCGGTCTCCACCCCGGGTGACCTGCTGTTCCACATCTGGTCGGACCGCCAGGACCTGTGCTTCGAGCTGGAGCGCCTGCTGCTCGCCGCGCTCGGCAGCGCGGTCACCACCGTCGACGAGGTGTCGGGGTTCCGCTACTTCGACACCCGCGACCTGCTCGGCTTCGTCGACGGCACGGCCAACCCGGTGGGCGCGGACCTCCCGGAGTCCACCCTGGTGGGTGACGAGGACCCGGAGTTCGCCGGCGGCAGCTACGTCGTCGTGCAGAAGTACCTGCACACCCTCGCCGCCTGGCAGGCGCTGCCGACCGAGCAGCAGGAGCGGATCATCGGCCGCACCAAGGCGGACGGCGTCGAGCTCGACGACGCGGTCACCGGCCAGAAGTCGCACAAGACCCTCGCCACGATCACCGACGAGGACGGCGAGCACGACATCCTGCGCGACAACATGCCGTTCGGCCGCCCGGGGCACGGCGAGTTCGGCACCTACTTCATCGGCTACGCCCGCCACCTGTGGGTCATCGAGCGGATGCTGGAGCGCATGTTCGTGGGCGACCCGCCCGGCCTGCACGACCGGATCCTCGACTTCTCGACCCCGCAGACCGGCACGACCTTCTTCGTGCCGCCCACGACGGTCCTCGCCGACCTGGGCTGACCAGCCGACCTGGGCCGACGTCCGGCGCCAGGGGAACTCACCTCTTTTGTGGGATGCGCGCTCGTGGCGCCGGCCTAGCGTGGAAGATGCCCGACCCTCAGCGCGACGAAGCGGAGCATCCCATGCGTCCTCACCCGCACGCCCGCACGATGCTGCCGATCCCGGACCGGCCGGCGTCGGGCCTGACGACGTACGACGCGAAGGATCCCGACACGTCGTACCCCCCGATCGAGCCGCTGCTGCCCCCACCCGGCGCGCCCAACGTGCTGGTCGTCCTGCTCGACGACGTCGGGTTCGGGGCGTCGAGCGCGTTCGGCGGGCCCTGCTCGACGCCGACGGCGGAGCGGCTCGCCGCGGGCGGCCTGCGCTTCAACCGCTTCCACACGACGGCGCTGTGCGCGCCGACGCGACAGGCGCTGCTGACGGGCCGCAACCACCACTCGGTGGGCATGGGCAGCATCACCGAGACGGCGACGTCGGCGCCCGGGAACAGCTCGCTGCGCCCCAACACCAAGGCCCCGCTGGCCGAGACGCTCCGGCTGAACGGGTACTCGACGGCGCAGTTCGGCAAGTGCCACGAGGTGCCGGTGTGGCAGTCGTCGCCGATGGGCCCGTTCGACGCGTGGCCGACCGGCGGCGGGGGCTTCGAGACCTTCTACGGGTTCATCGGCGGCGAGAACAACCAGTGGGCCCCCGCCCTGTACAACGGGACGACGCCGGTCGAGCCCCCGGCGACCGCCGAGGAGGGCTATCACCTGACCGAGGACCTGGTGGACCACGCGTGCTCGTGGGTGCGGCAGCAGAAGGCCCTGATGCCCGACAAGCCGTTCTTCGTCTACCTCGCCCCGGGAGCGACGCACGCCCCGCACCATGTCCCGCCGGAGTGGGTCGAGAAGTACCGCGGGCGGTTCGACGACGGGTGGGACGTGCAGCGCGAGCGGACGTTCGCGCGGCAGAAGGAGCTCGGGGTCATCCCGCCCGAGGCCGACCTCACCGCGCGGCACGACGAGATCCCCGCCTGGGACGACATGCCCGACGCCCTCAAGCCCGTGCTCGCGCGCGAGATGGAGGTGTACGCGGGCTTCCTGGAGCACACCGACGTCCAGGTCGGCCGGGTGATCGACACGCTGGAGGACCTGGGCGTCCTCGACGACACGATCGTCTACTACATCATCGGCGACAACGGCGCCTCGGCCGAGGGCACGGTGAACGGCGCCTTCAACGAGATGGCGAACTTCAACGGCATGGCCGCCCTGGAGACGCCCGATTTCATGCGGTCCAAGATCGACGAGTTCGGCTCGCCCAGCTCCTACAACCACTACGCGGTGGGCTGGGCCTGGGCCATGGACACGCCCTACCAGTGGACCAAGCAGGTCGCCTCGCACTGGGGCGGCACCCGCAACGGCACGATCGTGCACTGGCCCGGCGGCATCACGGAGCGCGGCGGGCTCCGCACGCAGTTCGCCCACGTCATCGACGTCGCGCCCACGATCCTCGAGGCCGCGGGGCTGCCCGAGCCGACCACGGTCAACGGCGTGCTGCAGGCACCCATCGAGGGCACCTCCATGGTCTACGCGTTCGGCGACGCCGCCACACCCGAACGGCACGACCTGCAGTACTTCGAGATGTTCGGCAACCGAGGGATCTACGACCGCGGCTGGAGCGCCGTCACCAAGCACCGCACGCCATGGGAGCTGACCGGGGCACCGCCGCCCGCGTTCGACGACGACGTCTGGGAGCTGTACGACGGCACGACGGACTTCAGCCAGGCGCACGACCTCGCCGCCGAGCGGCCCGAGGCGCTCGCCAGGCTCCAGCGGCTGTGGCTCATCGAGGCCACGAAGTACAACGTGCTGCCGATGGACGACCGCACCGCGGAGCGGCTCGTGCCCGAGCTCGCCGGCCGGCCCACCCTGATCCACGGCGACTCACAGCTCTTCTTCCCCGGGATGGGACGGCTGTCGGAGAACAGCGTCGTCAGCGTCAAGAACAAGTCGTTCTCCGTGACCGCCGAGGCCGACGTCGCCGAGGGCGCCACCAGCGGCGTCCTCATCGCGCAGGGCGGGCGGTTCGGCGGCTGGTCGGTGCACGCAGCGGGCGGCCGGCTGACGTTCACCTACAACGTGCTCGGCATCAGCCGGTACGACGTCGTGGCCGACGTGCCGGTGCCGTCCGGCAGGCACCAGCTCCGCGTCGAGTTCGCCTACGACGGCGGCGGGCTGGGCAAGGGCGGTGACGTCACCCTCTTCCACGACGGGTCCCCGGTGGGGCGCGGCCGCGTGGAGGCGACCCAGCCTCTGATCTTCTCCGCCGACGAGACCACGGACATCGGCTACGAGTCCGGGACGAGCGTGTCCGACGCCTACAGCGCCGGTTCGAGCCGGTTCACCGGCCGGATCGAGTGGGTCCAGCTCGACCTCGGCAGCGACGACCACGATCACTTCATCAGCCCCGAGGAGCGGCTCCGCGTCGCCATGGCACGGCAGTAGGCGCGGTCGTCGTGCGTGCCGACGAGCCGGACCCCCGCCGCACGGGGCGGCATGTCAGAGCCGACGAGCACGGTGAGCCGGGCGAGTCGCTCAAGGAGCGCGCGGCGTACCTGTACGGGCTGGTCATCACCGGCTCCGTGCTCGCGTCCGCCCCCGCTGACCTCGGGCTCGTGCGGGTCGCCGGGCTGCTGGGCGGCACGCTGCTGGTCTACTGGTGCGCCGAGTCCTACGCGCACCTCATCGCCGCGCGCTCCCTCGCGCGCCGCCCCCTCGACGCCGCCGAACGCCGGCACGTGCTCACCGAGGGGCTGCCGCTCGTGGCTGCCTGCACCGCGCCCGTCGTCGTGCTCCTGATCGAGGCGGTGCTCCGGGTGCCGGCCGACGTGGCCGTCGACATCGCCCTCGTCGTCAACCTCGTGCTGCTGCTGGTCGTGGGCTGGCGCATGAGCACCGACAGCGGGCTGACGGGTGGCAGGCGCCTGGCCGCCACGGCGACCGCGGGCCTGCTGGGGGTCGCGATGATCGGGCTGAAGCTGGCGCTGCACTAGCGGTCACGGTCCCCCGCTCCGGCGTCGTCCGACATCTGCACGGGACCGGTGTGCAGCACCTCGCGGGCCTGCTCGGCGGCGCGGACGATGCTCTCGCTGATGAAGTCGAGGAACCGGGCGATGTTCTCCAGGCGCGCCGCTGCGGGCGTGCTCGCCCCGAGCACGACGACGCCCTGCCGGGCGGTCTCGGCGAGCTGGTCGTTGGCCCGGGCGCTGGCGATCGTCGACTGGTACCAGACGTCGTTGTCCGCGACGTACCGCTCGCGGCGGCCCTCGTCGCGCTCCCGCCGCACGAGGCCCTGTCCCTCGAGGAACGTGATCGCCTTGGAGACGGACGCCGGGCTGACCTGGAGCCGCCGGACGAGGTCGGCGGCGGTGACGCTGCCCGCGTCGGTGGTGAACAGGCAGGTCAGCACGCGAGCGGTCATCTTGGGCAGGCCCGAGGCCATGAGCACCGTGGTGAGCGTCTCCTCGAAGTCGGCCACCGCCGCGGCGTCGCGCCCGTGCGCCTGGGGCAGCGCCTGGGCACTGCGGGGCGCGGCCTGCCGGCTCCGGTGGGCGCGGCGTTCCGTGGCGCGATGGGCCAGCTCCGCGCGGTAGCCGGTGGGGCCGCCGTTGCGCAGCACCTCACGTGTGACCGTGGACGTCGGGCGGTCGAGGCGCCGCGCGATCTCGGCGTAGGACAGGTCGTCGGCCAGGCCCAGCGCGATCTGCTGACGCTCCTGCTTGGTGAGTCTGCCTCCCGGCATCGCGATCCCCTCCGTGGCCCCTCGTGGTGTCCCTGCCTGCCCAGCATAGCGTTCACTTCAGAGCCATTGCAATGGACGACATCCGTTGCGTTGCGTTAGTTTCAGAACCATTGCAACCCTTTGTGCGCTCTGACCTGCGTATATGTTCTGTCAACGCAACAAGGATGTTGCCACGCTCTGGAAAGCAACGTAGCGTTTGCGATGTCAGAAACACCGAGCAGCAACCAGCACAGGAGCCGATCACCATGCAGAACTTCGACACCCCCGCCCCGATCTCCACCGTCGTCGAGATCCCCGCCGGCCGGGTCCAGCTCATCGCCGCCGACCGCGCCGACACCACCGTCGAGGTGCGGCCCACCAACCCCGCCAAGAGCCGCGACGTCCAGACCGCCGAGCAGACCACCGTCACCTACGCCGACGGCGTGCTGCAGATCCGCACCGCCGAGCCCCGCAACAAGCTCGTCGGCCACGCGGGTTCCGTGGAGGTCACCGTCCAGCTCCCCGCGGGCTCGGGTCTCGAGGGCACGTCCGAGGCCGCCGAGCTCCGCGCCGTCGGCCGCCTCGGTGACGTGGTCTTCGACGGCGCCTACCAGCAGATCAAGATCGACGAGGCGGCGAGCCTGCGCCTCACCGCGATCGACGGCGACGTCGAGGTGGGCCGGCTCACCGGTCCCGCGGAGATCACCACCGCCCGCGGCGACATCCGGGTCGCGGAGGCCACGAACGGTTCGGTCGTGCTCAGCACCCAGGCCGGTGACATCACGGTCGCCGCGGGCGCCGGCGTCTCGGCCACCCTCGACGCCGGTACGAGCCTCGGCCGCATCAGCAACACCCTCAAGAACGACGGCGCCGCCGTGCTGGACGTCCGCGCGACGACCGCCTACGGCGACATCTCCGCTCGCAGCCTCTGAGCGGGGCGGTGCCGGCCCCGGCCGACCGGGCCGGCACCACGAACCACGGCGCCTGAGCGCCGGCACCACGTACGACGGCACCACCCGACCGCACCGACCGCACCACGACCCACAAGGTGGAGAACATGACGAACGACAGCGCTTCCTCGACCAGCACCGCGTGGTCCGGCATGGTGCCGGTCGACGACACGGCCCTGGCCGTGACCGACACCGGCGGCCCCGGTCTCCCGGTCGTCTACCTGAACGGCCAGTTCGCGACCCAGGGCTACTGGCGCAAGACCATCGCCGACCTGGGCACCGGCTACCGGCACATCACCTTCGACGAGCGCGCACGCGGCAAGAAGTCCGGGACGTCCGCGGACTACTCGTTCGAGGCCGCCGTGCGCGACGTCGACGCCGTCCTCGCCGCCCGCGGCGTGGAGAAGGCGCTGGTGATCGGCTGGTCCTACGGGGCCGTCGTCGCGGCTCACTGGGCGCAGCGCAACCCGGGACGCACCCTGGGCGCGGTCCTGGTCGACGGCGCCTTTCCGCACGACTGGCTCGACGACGCGATGGAGGTCCGCATCCGCAAGCTGTTCCGCCGGATGAGCTGGTTCACGATCCCGCTGCGGATCACGGGCATCACGCCGCGGATGACCGCGGCGGAACAGGCCGAGAGCAACATCGAGCTCGGCAGGCTGTCCCGCGAGAGCGCCCTGGCGCCGGTGCTGAACGACATCGGCGTCCCGGTGCGCTACGTGGTGGCCTCGGGCACGTCGCTCGGCAGCAGGGGCGACGAGCAGGAGCAGATCCGCGCCGGCCTGGAGGCCGCGACGGCGGGCAACCCGAACATCAGGATCAGCGCCAAGGTGCCCAGCAACCACGGCGCGATCCTCAACAAGGACTTCCGCGCCGTCGCCGACGCCGTGCGGGAGGTCGCCGCCCTGGGCAGCTGAGGACGCCGGACGGGGGCCGGAGCGTCGCGCGAGCGACGCTCCGGCCCCCTCCTTCGTGTCCCGCCGGACGCCCACGCCCGGCACGCCGGCCGGGATCAGCCGATCGGGCGCAGGTGGACGTCGTCCGGCACGGGGATGCCGAAGCCGGGGGTGTCACCCAGCCGCAGCACGCCGTCGGCCGGGGTGAGCAGCCCGGGGTCGACGCCGGCCACGGTGCCCGGCACGCCCTCGACGACCTCGACGTTGCCCAGCCCTGCCGCGAGGTGCGCCGCGTATCGGGTCTTGAGCGGCCGCCCCCACGCGTGCGGCGAGGCGTGGACGCCGTCCGCCACGAGCCGGGGCATCAGGGCGCGCCAGGCGGTCAGGCCGTACGACATCACGTCCATGAGCAGCACGTCGATCGACCCGGCGGCGGCGACCGGCAGCAGCGCGGCGACGTCGGGCGAGGTCTCCCCCTCGGCGATCCGGGTCTCCGGCGAGTGCGCGTCGAGCCACGCGCGCAGGGCCTTGAGGTCGTCCGCGTCGTCCAGGAACGGCTCCTCGACCCAGTACAGCCCCACGTCGGCGACGGCCTCCAGGTAGGCGACGAACCCGTCGCGGTCGTAGCCGTCGTTGGCGTCCACCAGGATCCGGGCGTCCGGGAACGCGTCGCGGATCGCGCGGGTCACCTCGATGTCGCGGGCGTCGCCGGCCGCACGGGAGAGCCACTTGTTGCCCCGGCCGATCTTGAGCTTGAAGTCCCGGAAGCCCAGCGCGGCGTCCGCGCGGCACTCCTCGACCAGCACGCCGACGCCGCGCGGCGCGTCGTCGGGGTCCAGGTCGTCGAAGTAGATCGCGCCGTCGTAGACGGCGACGTCCGGCGTGCCCCGACCGCCGAGCAGCGCGTGCACCGGGGCGTCGTGCACCACGCCGAGCAGGTCGTGCAGGGCGATGTCGAGCCAGTGCTCCGCGTCGTCGAGGATGCCCGTGGCGGGGTCGATCAGCTCCGAGAGCAGGCGACCCTCGACCCGGGCGACGTCGCCCGGCGGCCCCTCGAACAGCCCCCAGCCGGCCCGGCCGTCGTCGGTGACGAGCACTGCGACGTCCGAGCCGGGTCCGGCGCCGTGGCTGCCGAGCCGGGCGTTGCGGCCCACGGTCCGGGGGTAGCGGGTCTCCAGCGAGGCGAGCCGGACGGTACGGATGCGGGGGTCTGCGGAGGCCATGGGGTCCAATCAGGGAAGGTCGGGCGGTGGTGCCGCGCCGAGCGCGACGGAGAGGCGGGCGGCGGTACGGCGCACGGCCGCCACGATCGAGGGCTGGGCCGCGACGATGCGGTCCCGGGGCCCGGCCGCGCTGATCGCGGCGACCGGGAGATCACCCGCACCGAGGATCGGCGCGGCGACGCAGCGCACGCCGGGCTCCCGCTCGGCGTCGTCGAGGGCCCAGCCACGATCGCGGATGCGGTCGAGCTCCGCGTGCAGCGTGGGCGCGGTGGTGAGGGTGGTCGGGGTGTAGCCGGTCAGCGGGATGCGGTCGACGATCGCCCGGGCCTCGGCCGGCGGGAGCGCCGACAGGTAGGCCTTGCCCAGTGCCGACGCGTGCAGCGGGGCGCGACTGCCCAGCTTGGAGACCACCTTCACCACCTGCGGCCCCTCCTGCTGCATCACGTAGCACATCTGGTCGTCGTCGAAGATGGCGATGAACGCCGTCTCCTCGGTCTCGGCGACGAGCTCGCGCAGGTGCTCGGGCCCCACGGCGTGGACGTCGAGGCCGTCCAGCGCCTGCAGCCCCAGGCGCATCACGACGGGCCCGAGCCGCAGCTCGGTCTCGCCCACCACGTAGCCGCGCTCCCGCAGCGTGCCCACGATGCGGTAGGCGGCGCTGCGGCTGAGCCCGAGGTCCGCGGCCAGCCGCTGGACGGTCAGGCCCGGAGTCGCCGCGATCCGTTCGACGATGTCCAGGCCGCGTGCGAGGGTGCCGGCGGCCCCGCCGTCGGCGGGGGCCCGGTTGCTCGAGTCAGTCACGCTGCCATTCTGCACGGCACCTGCTCATCCCTTGAGACCGGAGCGGGCGACGCCGGCGATCACGTAGCGCTGCACGAACGCGAACAGGATCAGCACCGGGACGCTCGCGATCGCCGCCCCCGCCATGACCGCCGGGAAGTCGGTGGCGTAGGCACCCCGCAGCGTCGCCAGACCGGCGGGAAGCGTGAGCTGCTCCGGGTTGAACAGCACGTACAGGGGCCAGAGGAAGTCGTTCCAGCTCCCGAGGAACGACAGCAGGCCGAGCGTCGCGAGCGGCGCCCGGGACAGGGGCAGCACCACGCGGACGAAGATCTGCCAGCGGTTGGCGCCGTCGATCAGCGCCGCCTCCTCCAGCTCCGCCGGGAGGCTCTGGAAGAACTGGACCAGGAAGAACACGCCGAACGCGCTCGCCGCGCCCGGCACCACCAGCGCCCAGACGCTGTCGAGCCAGCCCAGCCCGTCCACGATCAGGTAGTTCGGCATGAGAAAGACGAAGCCGGGGACGAACAGCGTGGCGATGATCAGCGCGAAGATCAGCCGGCGGCCGGGGAACCGCATCCGGGCCAGCGGGTACGCGGCCGCCGACGCCGTGGCGAGCACCAGGACGGTGTGCAGCACGCCGACGAGCACGGAGTTGCCGAGCCAGCGCAGCAGCGGGGCCTGCGCGTCGGCGAACAGCCGGGTGTAGCCCTCGACGGTCGGCGTGGGCGGGATCCACTCCGGCGGCAGGGCCGTGGCGTCGCCCGTCGTCTTGAACGACGTGGAGAGCATCCACAGCAGCGGCGCCAGGATGAGCACGGACAGGATGAGCAGCATCGCGTACAGCAGCAGCGTGCCGACGACGCCGCGGCCGGTCGCCTCGTCGCGCAGGCGCCGGGCCGCGGGCTGCCGCGTCGCCGCGGGACGGGTGGTGCTGCCGGTGGGAACGACGGTGGTGGCCACGTCAGCTCTCCTTCTGTCGCAGGAACAGGAAGTTCAGGGCACTGACGGCGATCAGCAGGAGGGCGAGGAGATAGCTCATCGCGGCGGCGAGGCCCATGCGGAACTGCTCCAGGCCCACCTCGGCGATGAACATGATGGCCGTGCGCGTCTCGTTCGACGGGTTGCCCGCGGTGAGCAGGTAGGACTGGCCGAACATGTTCGCCGAGGCCAGGACCGTCATCGTCAGGACGAAGAGGATGACGGGGCGCAGCTGCGGGATCGTCACGTGCACGAGCTGCTGCCACCGGTTCGCGCCGTCGACCTTGGCGGCGTCGTAGAGCGCCTCGTCCACGTTCTGCAGGCCCGCGAGGTAGACCACGGAGTTGAAGCCCATGGTCCACCAGACCGTGACGCCCACCAGCGAGACCCAGACCCACGGCGTCGCCGTCAGCCACGGCACCGCCTCGGTGACGCCGAGCTCCGCGAGGTACCCGTTGACCAGGCCGGTGTTGCCGTTCAGGAGGTACTGCCAGAGCAGGCCGACCACGCTGACGCCCAGCACGTACGGCGCGAAGAAGACCGCGCGGAAGAAGGTACGCCCGCGGAACCGCTGGTTGAGCAGCAGCGCCAGGCCCAGCGGGATGGCCATGAGCAGCGGCACCGAGAGCACCACGAACAGCCCGGTGGCCCGCATGCTCTCCCAGAACTGCTGCGCCACCAGCGCGTCCGGGGTGAACAGGTCCACGTAGTTCTGGAGGCCCACGAACGGCCGGTCGGGCAGGAAGAAGTCCCAGTTGTGCAGGCTCATCCAGAGCCCCGACACGGCGGGGACCAGCACGAACGTGCCGAAGATCAGCAGGAAGGGCGCGAGGAAGAGATAGGGCGTCCAGGGCCGGGGCCGGCTGGGCGAGACGGCGGTGGTGGCGACGGCGGCCGTGGTGGTCGCGCGGACGGCGGTGGCGGTCATGTCAGGCCCTCCCGTACTTCTCGGCGTTCTCCTGGAGCAGGAAGGACGCCTGGGTCGTCGCGGTCTCCAGCGCCGCGCGCGGGTCGCCGAGCGAGAGCAGGGCGTCGCCGATCGCGGGGTACAGGATGGTGGTCTGCACCTCCGCGATCCCCGGCACCAGCGGGTAGAACCGGATGTGCTCCACGCCCTCGGCGACGTGTGACTGCGCTGTCAGCTCAGCCAGCTCGGGCGAGTCCAGGATCGGCATGCGGGCGGGGACCGGACCCGCCGTGGCCCAGCCGATCGAGTTCGCGAGGATCCACCCGAGGAACGTCACGACGGCGGCGAGCCGGTCGGCGTCGAACCGCGGCTGGCGCGCGACCACGAACTGGTGCGAGCCGGAGAACGCGGCCCGCCCGCCGCCGATCCGCGGCAGCGGAGCGACGTCCCAGTCGAGCCCGTCGACCGAGCCGAGGTCGTTGATGAGGGCGCCGGGGCCGCCCCAGAGGAACGCGTTCTGGTCGTTCTTGAACGCCATCGAGGCGTCCGAGCCGCTGACATTCCGCGGGCTCCAGCCCGCCCGGATCAGGGACTGCTGCCAGGTGAGCGCGTCCACCCCGGCCTGGGCGCCGAACGTCGCGGCCCTGCCAGCGCTGTCATAGTGCTCGCCGCCGAACTGCCAGAGCAGGGAGTCGAAGCCGCGCCCCACCCCCTGCGGGTCGACGGCGGGGAGCCAGTGGCCCTGGACCCCGGCCGACGCCAGCGCGTCGAGCGCGTGCTCGTAGGCGGCGCGGTCCGTCGGCGGCGCGTCCGGGTCCAGCCCGGCCTGCTCCAGCACCCGGCGGTTGTAGAACAGCGAGTCGGGCCACATGTCCAGCGGCAGCGACCAGCGCTGGTCCCGGTAGACGCCGGAGCCCCAGACGACCGGGAGGTAGTCCGACTCGACCAGGCCGACCGTCTCCAGGACGTCGTCGACCGGCATGATCACCTTCCGCGCGGCGTTGGTCGCCACCTGGAAGTTGTGCATGAGGGCGAAGTCCGGTGCGAGGCCGCTCGTCACCGCGGCGGGGAACTTCTGGTAGAAGTCGCCCCACGGCAGGGCGTACATGTCGATGCCGATGTGCGGGTGCTCCCGCGTGAACTCGTCGATCAGGGTCCGCATCACCGGCCCGTCGCCGCCGGTGAGCCCGTTCCAGAACTTCAGCGTGACCGGCGGCCCGTCGTAGGCCGCGGGGACCCGCGGCAGCCGCGCCGTCCCGATCGTCGGCGCGCAGCCCGCGATCGTCGCCGCGACGCCGGCGAGCCCGGCCGCGCCGATCGCCCGCAGGACCGTGCGGCGCGTGAGCGTACTCATCTCCACGTCTCCACCTCATTGTGTGCTGTCCCGATGATCGGGACTGCTGTGTCGATGAGCGGGACACTATCGAAAGACATGGAAGGCGCGCAAGAGTCCGGCGCAAGAAGGTGCGTGCGCATGCTCTCGAGGTCGAGAGCATGCGCACGCACCTTCCGGGAGCGGCCGCCGGACGGTCGGCGGACGCCGGACGGTCAGCGGGCGGCGGCCTCCGCGTAGAGCTGGAGGAAGCGGGCCGTGCCCCGCGCCATGTTCGCGATCTCGGTGGGGTCCACGCTCTCGTTCGGAGCGTGGATGGCCGCGAGCGGTTCCTCGACGCCGACCAGGAGGATCTCCGCCCCGGGGTAGGTGTCCGCGAACACGTTGCAGAGCGGGATCGACCCGCCCTGCCCGAGCCTGGCCATCGGCCGGCCGTAGGTCTCCTCCAGCGCCCCGGCCAGCGCGTGGAACGCGGGGCCGTCGACCGCCGCGAGGAAGGGCTCGCCCTCCGCCTCGACCGTGACCTGCACCGCGACGCCCCAGGGTGCCGCCGCACGGAGCTGCCTCTCGAGCGCCGTCCGGGCCTGGTCCGCCGTGGTGCCGGGCGGGATGCGGAGGTTCAGCCGGGCGGAGGCACGGGGCGTGATCGCCGAGGCGGAGCCGACCACCGGCGGGCAGTCGATGCCCAGGATGGTCAGCGCGGGCCGCGCCCAGAGCAGGTCCGCGACGGTGCCGTCACCCAGCAGGGAGACGCCCTCCAGCACGGTCGCGTCCCACCGGAACCGGTCGGCGGGATAGCCCTCGCCGGGCCAGGTCCCGCGGTGGTCGAGCCCGGCGACCGTGGTGTCCCCGTTGCTGTCGCGCAGGGTGCCCAGCACCGCGACGAGGGCCGCCAGGGCGTCGGGGGCGGCGCCCCCGAACATGCCGGAGTGGACCTCCGAGGCGAGCGCCTGGAGCGTCAGCACCACGTTGACCATCCCGCGCAGGCTGACGGTCGCGGCGGGTTGCCCGACGGCGGCGTTGCCGGTGTCGCACACGAGGACGGCATCGGCGCGCAGCAGGTCGGCGTGCTCGGGCACGAACGCCTCCAGGCCGCCCGTGCCCTGCTCCTCCGAGCCCTCGACGACCAGCTTGAGGTGCACCGGCGCCTCGCCCAGCGCCCGCAGCGCGGCCAGGAGCATGACGATGTTCCCCTTGCAGTCGGCGCTGCCGCGGCCGTACCACCTGCCGTCGGCGTCGGTGAGCTCGAAGGGCGGCGTGCGCCAGGCGGACTCGTCGAGCGGCGGCTGCACGTCGTAGTGCGCGTAGAGCAGCACGGTCGGCGCGGACGGGTCGGCGCAGGGCCGCGAGCCGACCACCGCCATGCTCCCGTCCGCCGTCCGCTCCAGGTGCGCGTCCTGGAAGCCGACCCCGGCGAACCTGGCGAGCACCCATTGCGCCGCCCGGTCGCACTCCTGGGGCGGGAACTGCCGGGGGTCCGCGACCGACCGGATGGCGACGAGCTCGGCGAGCTCGGCGCGGACCCGCGGCATCTCCTGGTCGACCAGGGCGCGGAGGTCGGTGGTCACGAGCCCACCACGTCGTCGGTCGTGAGGTCGTCCACGTACTGCTGGAACTCCGCGAGCTCGTCGGGGCAGTAGATCTCGATGATCAGCGTCTGCCCGCGCAGGATCTTGCGGTCCGTGATCACGGGGCGCGCGCCGGGGCCGCTGGCGCCGTTGGCGAGCTGCGCCTGCAGCGTCGCGCGGTTCAGGGCGTCGTTGGGGTTCGCGCAGACCGCCCCGCCGTCGTCGCCGAGCACCGTGACGATCTGGTCCTTGGACGGCGTGACCGTCGCCCCCGCCTCGTCGAGCGCCTGGATCAGCTCGTCGGCCTTCGCCTCGGCGTCGCGGGTCGCGTCCGCCGCACGGTAGAGAACCAGGGCCAGGACGAGGAGGACGCCGATCACGACGCCTACCGCCACGTACAGGAACGTGCGCTCGCGCCCGGACTGCGTCTCGCCGACGGTGCTCATTCCGGGCTCACCTCCTCCGTCGGGGCCTCCTGCTTCCACGAGGGCTTGCGGGCCCGGTAGAAGAGGTACGGGACCAGCAGGCCGAGCCCCAGGGCACCGACCACGACGATCACGACGTACACGACCGGGTTGCCCCCGCTGAACTGGGACGGCGGGACGAACCCGACCAGCAGGGCCGCGAGCGACGCCCCGAAACCGACGCCGCAGAGCGACTTGAGCATCGGGCTGCGGAAGCCGCGCGGATGGTCGGGGTACTTGCGGCGCAGGCCGATGGCCGCGACGAACATGAGCAGGTACATGATCAGGTACACCTGCGTGGTGATCACCGAGAAGATCCAGTACGCGCTGGAGACGTTCGGGATCAGCGCGTACATCAGGCCGATCGCCGTGGTGACGATGCCCTGGACCACCAGGATGTTCTGCTGCACCCCGTTCTTGTTGAGCCGCTGCAGGAACGGTGGCAGGTAGCCCTCCTGCCGCGAGATCAGCAGCAGGCCCTTGGACGGGCCGGCGAGCCAGGTGAGCATCCCGCCGAGCGAGGCCGTCACGAGCATGATCCCGACGATCGGGGTGAGCCACTGCGTGCCGAAGTTGGCGAACACCGCGTCGAAGGCCTGCATCACGCCCGCGGTGAGCGAGAGCTGCTCGGCGGGCACCACCCAGCTGATCGCCAGGGCCGGGAGGATGAAGATCAGCAGCACCATGCCCATCGCCAGGAACATCGACTTGGGGAACTCCTTGCCCGGGTTCCGCAGCGACGACACGTGCACGGCGTTCATCTCCATGCCGGAGTAGGAGAGAAAGTTGTTCACGATGAGCACGAGGCTGGCGAGCCCGGCCCACGCGGGGAGGATGTTGTCGGCGGTCATCGGCGCGGCCGACTCGTTGCCCTGGCCGAGGAACACCATGCCGAGCACCACGAGCACCACGCCCGGGATCAGCGTGCCGATGACGAGGCCGCCGCTCGCGAGCCCCGCGACGCCCTTGGTGCCGCGCGAGGAGACCCAGACGCCGCTCCAGTAGACGACGATGATGACGCACGCCGTCCAGACGCCGCTGCTCGCGAGCGCCGGGTTGAAGACGTAGGCCAGCGTGCTCGCGACGAACCCGAGCAGGCTCGGGTAGTAGAAGATCGTCATCGCGAACTGGCACCACACCGCGAGGAACCCCATGGGCTTGGAGATGCCGCGCGCCACCCAGTTGTACACGCCGCCCTTCCAGCCGGAGGCCAGCTCGGCGGAGACGAGCGACGTCGGCAGGAGGAAGACCACCGCGGGCACCAGGTAGAGGAAGACGCACGCCAGCCCGTAGACCGCCATGGTCGGCGCGGCCCGCAGGCTCGCGACCGAGCTGGTGGTCATCATGGCGAGCGCGACCCAGGAGATCCATGTCGTCGCCGGCACCTTGGCCCGGGCCTGGGCCCGGACCTCGGCCCGGGTGGGGGGTTCGGCCGGGGGTTCGGCCCCGGCTTCGTGAGAAGCATCCATCGCACTCATGAGTTGCCTCGCTCTCGGGACAGCCTCGCCGCCGCGCGAAGGAACCCCCGGGCGGGCGCGGCGGCTCCCACCCCTCGACACGCAGGTACACGTCTGCCGGCAGGGACCTCAGCCGGCGAGCAGCTTGGCCTTCTGGGCGCTGAACTCGGCGTCGGTGAGGATGCCGTCGTCCCGTAGCTTGCCGAGCCGTTCGAGCTGCGCGATCACGTCCTCCGACGCGGCCGGCGGGGGCGCCGCGTAGGCCTCCTGCGGCGGGGGCGCGTATGCCTGCTGCGGCGGCGGTGCCGCGTAGGCCTCCTGCTGCCCGGCCCAGCGGTTCGCCTGACGCCGGGAGACCCGGTTGGACACCGCGGTCGCGGTGCCTGCCACGACAGCGGTGCGTGCCACACCTCGGAGGAGTCCCATCACGTCGTCCCTTCAGGCTGAGTGGTCGGTGTCGTCGACGGGGCCGTCTGCTCCGCCTCGAGGGCGTCGAGCACCGCGACGACGTCCTCGACCGGGATGCGGCCGCTGGCGATCACCTGTGCCCCGGCCTCCCGCATGGCCGTCACGAACGGCCCGGCCCACGTGTTCTCGTAGACGATGAGGCCGACGGCGTCGCCGGGGGCCACCAGCGCGACGCTCTGCGCCAGGTCCTCGTCGTCGAGCAGCCCGGAACCCACGCCCTCGAACACGGCGAGGTCGAGCGTGCCGTCGTGGTCCAGGTCGGTGAGCGCGACGGCCACGATGTCGCCCTCCTCGGTGCGTCTGGCGACCCGGAGGTCGAGGATCCGGATGATCCCGCGTTCGACGAGGTCCAGCAGAGCGGCGAGGCCCTGGCCCCGCAGCCGGCTGCCCGGGAACTCGACGGCAAGGTAGTCGATCGGTCCGACGTCCAGCTCGGTCATCTCCGGGCCTCCTGCGGTGGCGGGCGGGTACAGCGGTTCTCTCCGACACTGGCAGCACCAGGGGTGGTCGCGGCCCACCCCCACCGGGGTGGACCTGCGCCACCCGGCCCCGGGGCATGATCGGGAGACATACCCCCGGAGGCCCCCATGTCCGCCATACCCACCTACGACGCCGAGCAGCTCGCCGGCATGCTCGCGATCCTGCCCGACGTCGACTCCGTCGAGCTCAAGCTCACCGTGCCCGACAACTTCCAGCGCTCCGCAGTCCGAGCACTGGGCATCGATCCGCTGGACGCCGTCCTGCGCCAGGTCGCGTTCGTCGACACCCCCGACCTGCGGCTCTCTTCGGCCGGGGTGGTGCTGCGCGCCCGGCGGACCCAGCGCAAGCCCGGCGACCTGACGGTCAAGCTCCGCCCCGCGATGCCGCACGACGTGCCTGACGGCTACCGCGGCCACGAAGGGTTCAAGGTCGAGCTGGACGCGTCGCCCGCCGGGTACACCTGCTCGTGCTCGCTGACCGTCGAGGCGCCCGACCGCCGGGTGCGCAAGCTGATGATCGGCGACCGGGGCATCCACGGCCTGCTCGACGACGACCAGCGGGCCCTGCTGGGCGAGCGCCTGCCCGGGGACGTCGGGGTGGACGACCTCACCGTGCTCGGGCCGATCAACCTGCTGAAGTGCCGGTTCCGGGCCAAGGGGTACCCCCGCCGCATGGTCGCCGAGCTGTGGGTGCTGCCCGACGGAACCAGGATCCTCGAGCTGTCCACCAAGGCGCCGCCCGACGAGGCGTTCCAGGCCGCCGCGGAGACGAAGGCCCTCCTCGCCGGCAAGGGGCTCGACCTCGGCTCCCCGCAGGAGACCAAGACCAAGGCGGCGCTGGCCGCCCTGACGGCCGGGGACGGCGCGCCCGGCGAGCAGTGATCCCGGAACGGCGCCTCAGCGCCGCCAGCCGCCCGAGGGCTGACCCCGCCGGTGCCGGTTCATCAGCGCCCGGGCCAGGTCGGCCGCCTCGGCGCGGGACCCGCAGCCCAGCTTGCGGTAGATCACCTTGAGATGGAACTTGAGCGTGTTCACCGAGATGAACAGCTCGTCCGCGATCTCCCGCAGGCTGAGCCGGCTCGGGAGCATCCGGAGGATCCCGAGCTGCCGGTCGGTCAGGTCCTCGACGAGCTCGACCACCGCCGTACCGGGCGGTGACGCCCCGGAGAGCGGGACGCGGCGGAGCCGGTCCAGCCACGGCCTCGGCACCTGCCAGGCCAGTCGCTCGATCGCCTCGACGACCTCCGTCCCCTCGGACGCGACCGTCTGCACGAGGCCGTGCTCGGCGGCGAGCCGTACCGCACGCGACAGGGCGGCCTCGGCCTCGTCCGCGTTGCGGGTCGTGCGGCTCAGGAGCAGGTCGAGGAGCACGTGGTGGCGCACACAACGCGGGGCGGCCGCGCGCAGCGTCGTGTCCGCCGTCCCGACGTCGCCCTCCGCGATGAGCACACGCGCCGTCTCGACGCCGCCCCAGAACGGGTCGTCGACCTCGGCGGCCCAGCGCCCGGCGTCGTCGAGGCGGCTCTCCGCCAGGGCCAGCAGGGTGCCCGTACGGGCAAGGAGCGTGCGGCTGCCCGGACCGGTGAGCTCCGTGTCGACCAGCTCCGTGGCGTCGCCGAAGGCACGCTCGGCCGCGGCGCCGTCCCCGGAGTCGACCGCGGCCCGCGCCAGCTCGAGGCACGCCAGCAGCCGGCAGTGCGGCACCGGGTCGCACGGGGTCTCGACCAGGCGCGACAGCACCGGCAGCGCGGCCGACTGCTCCCCGATCTCCCGGTTGGCCAGCGCCTCGGCGATCATCAGCTCGGTCCGCGCCGTCGTCAGGTTCGCGGCCTCGGACACCTGCCGCGTGCCGTACACCAGGCGCAGCGCCTCGACCGGGCGCCCGGCGAGGGCCGCCCCCAGGGCCCGTGTGGCCTCGAAGGCGATCCGTCGGCCGGGTGCCGGGCCGAGGGTGCGGGCGATCTGCCGCACCTCCGGGCCGGCGTCGTCCCACCGCTCCGCGAGGGCGATCTCCCGGGCCAGCAGGTTCCAGCCGAACTTGCACAGCGGGTCGGTCTGCCAGCGGTCCCCGATGGTCGCGAGGGACCACCGGGCGGACCGGGCCCCCGCGCCCCAGTCGCCCGAGACGGCCGCCGACGCCGCGCGGAGCATCTCCAGCCGCGCGAGCAGGCACGGTTCGACCGCGCCGTCCCCGTCCGCCCGAGCCACGACGGTGTGCACGGTCTGCACGAAGACGTTCCGGTCGGCGAACAGCTGGCACCACGCGAGGTCGACGGCCGCAGCCGTGTCGACCACCGCGGTGCCCGCCGGGATCGCGGCGAGCATGCGCCGCACGGTGACCTCGCGCCCGCTGTCGTAGAGCTCGGGCACGCACGACGCCAGCAGCCGCAGCGCCGCGCGGACCTCGCCGGCGCGCAGCAGGTGCTCGAGCGCGGCCACCGGCTGCCCGGCGTCCTCGAACCACTGCGCCGCGCGCCGGTGGAGCTCGGTCACCCGCTCGGGCTCGCGCCTGCGCAGGTCGGACAGCAGGGCCTCGCGCACCAGGGCGTGCGTCTCGTAGGCGCCCGACGGCTCGATGCGCGCGGCGAACAGCCCCCGCTCCTCCGCCCGCTCCAGCAGGATCGGGGCGTCGAGGCGGCCGGCGAGCGCCCGGGCGAGGCCGGGTTCCGCCCGGTCGACGACGGACACCGCGACCAGGACGTCGACGACGTCGGCGGGCTCCCCGCTCAGCACCTCGTGCCAGACGTAGTCGCCCAGGTAGCGCTCGACCTCGTCCTGCTGCGGTGCGTCGGGGCCCGCGCGGGCGTCCGCGGACCGGGCGGCCAGCGCGGCGAGCTGGATGCTGGCGGCCCAGCCGCCGGCATGCCGGGCGGCCTTGGCCACGCGCTGCGGCGGCAGCGTCGGCGCCAGCCGGGCCAGCATCTCGGTCGCCTCGTCGAACGAGAACCGCAGCTCGGGAAACCGGACCTCGCCGAGCATGCCCCGTGCGCGCAGCCGGTCCACCGGGAGGGCTGGGACGTGCCGGCTCACCAGGACGACGCGCAGCCAGCGGGGCAGGTGCTGGACGAACATGGTCAGCGACCCGCCCGCCACCGCCTCGTCCACGACCTCCAGGTCGTCGATGACCAGCACCCGCGGGCCGTACCGCCGCGACTCCAGGTCGTCGAGCAGCGTCCCCACGGCGTCGAGCAGCGCGTGCCGGCGTCGGACCAGGTCGGCGGCAGGCTCCGCGCACCCCGGGGCGATGCCGTCGAGCGCGGCGAGGATGCTCAGCCAGAGCTGCGCGGGGTCGCGGTCCGACTCGTCGACGGACAGCCAGGCGTTCGGCAGGTCGGTCCAGCCCACCCAGTCCCGCAGGAGGGACGTCTTGCCCGAGCCCGCCGGCGCGACGACGAGGGTGAGCGGCGACTCGACGGCCGTGTCGAGCAGCTCGATGAGCCGCGGCCGACGCACCAGGTACTCGGGGTTCACGGCGGGGCGCAGCTTCGCCTGGTAGACGAGCACGTTCCCGCCGAACGAGTCGCTCATGGCCGACTCTCCTAGGTGTGCGCCTGGCTGCCGTGTGGGCACGACACCCGGCAGTCGATCACTCCCGCGTGCGGGGGCGTTCACCCGGTTCGGGCGAAGTCCCGGGGCGGACGGCGCCACCGGGCTCCCGCGCGCCCCGGTCAGGACGTCGCGCGCATGTTCTCCCGCGCCGCGCGGACGGCCTCGTAGCGCTCCAGGGCCTCCGCTCGTTCCGCCTTGTGGTCCACGACAGGTGCGGGATACCCGCGCGGCGGGCCGTCCGGCAGCTTCCAGGGCTGGTGCGCGGCCTTGCCCGACACGTCCGCGAGCTCGGGGACGTACCGGCGCACGTAGTCACCGTCCGGATCGAACCGCTCGCCCTGCAGCACCGGGTTGAACACCCGGAAGTAGGGCGCGGCGTCGGTACCGCTGCCGGCCACCCACTGCCAGCCGTGCTGGTTGGAGGCGAGGTCGCCGTCGACCAGCCGGCTCATGAAGTGTCGGGCGCCCCACCACCACGGCAGGTGCAGGTCCTTGACGAGGAACGACGCCGTGATCATGCGCACCCGGTTGTGCATCCAGCCCTCGGCCAGGAGCTGCCGCATCCCGGCGTCGACGATGGGAAAGCCGGTGCGCCCCTCCCGCCAGGCGGCGAACAGCTCGTCGGCCTCCGGGCCGCTGTCGGTGACCAGCGCGTCGAAGGAGCGGTCGTAGTTGCGGTGGGCGGAGTCGGGTCGCTGGTCGAGCACGTCGGCGTAGAAGTCGCGCCACGCGAGCTCGTTGCGGAACGACTGGGCGCCGTCGGACCGTTTGGCCGCGAGGTCGGCGAGCAGGCTGCGCGGGTGCACGCAGCCGTACTTGAGGTAGACCGACATCCGCGAGGTGCCGGGCCGGTCGGGCCGGTCCCGACCGTCGGCGTAGTCCTGGAGGTGGTCGCGCACGAACTCGTCCCAGCGCCGGTGTGCCGCCGCTTCCCCTGGCTCGGGCAGGTCGGCGTCGACGGCGGGCTGGTCCGGGATCTCCACTGCCTCCACGTCGACGGTCGCGGGGTCGATCCAGTCCAGGGAGCCGGCGTCGGTGTCCGCCGGGGCGCGCCACCCGTGGTCGGCCCAGGCCCGGCTGAACGGCGTGAACACGCGGTAGCGGCCGCCGTCCCCGGACCGGACCCGGCCGGGCGCCACGGCATAGGGCGAACCGGTGCGCACCAGCTCGCGGCCCTGCGCGTCGAGCGCGCGCTCGACGTCGTCGTCGCGAGCCTGGCCGTAGGGACCGAAGTCGGCCGCGATGTGGACGGCGCCCGCGCCGATCGCCTCGGCCACCCGGGGCACGACGTCGACCGGGTCGCCCTGCACGACCAGGAGCCGGCCGCCGAGGCTCTCGCCCAGGTCCCGCAGGCAGCCGTAGAGGAACCACCGGCGTGCCGCGCCGGAGGGCTCGAGCAGGCGCGGGTCGAGCACGAACAGGGCCAGCGCGCGGGTGTCCTGACCTGCGGCGAGAAAGGTGGGCTGGTCGGCGACCCGCAGGTCGCGGCGGAACCAGATCAGCGCCGGGGCTTCGGTCATGCCGCCACCGTACGGGGGCACCGCCCGGCTCGCGCCCGGGCGGGATCGCCCGCCGTGGTGGGCCGACGCCGCCGCAGTACGCTGAGGATCCAGCACGAGCGAGAGGCGGTCCGATGCCGACGAAGCAGCCCGCGATGTCGCCGTCGGACCTGCCCGTCACGGAGGTGCTCGACCGCGCCACCGGCCCGCGGCGTGCCGAGGCCGACGAGCTGCTGGCGATCTTCGGCGAGGTCAGCGGCGAGAAGCCGGTCGTGTGGGCGGGGCGCATCATCGGCTTCGGGGAGTACGAGTACCGCTACGAGAGCGGGCACGGTGGCCGCTCACCCCTGCTCGCCTTCGCGCCGGGTCCCACGAGGCACACGATCTACCTCCCCGAGCACTTCGCGGAGCGCTGGCCCGACCTTCTCGCCGAGCTGGGCACGTACCGCGCGAGCAAGGTCTGCCTCTACCTCACGCGGCTGACCGGCGTGGACCGTGGGGTGCTGCGCGCGCTGCTGGAGCGTTCGCTCGCCGAGACGAGGTCGCAGGCGCACTAGGGTCCGCCCTGTGCACAACCACGAGCCCGCAGGCTATGACTGCCCGTTCTGCGACTTCGCGGCAGAGCGCGAGGCCGACGTGGTCTACCGCGACGACCGGGTCTTCGCGATCATCGCGCCCCGGTGGTGGCCGCGGAACGCCGGTCACGCGCTGATCATCCCGGTGGCCCACCACGAGAACCTGTACGACCTCCCGGCAGCCGACGGCCACGCGATCTTCGACGTCACGCAGCGGCTCGCCCGTGCGATGCGCACCGCGTACGACTGCGCGGGCGTCTCCACCCGCCAGCACAACGAGCCCGCCGGCAACCAGGACGTGTGGCACTTCCACCAGCACCTGTTCCCCCGGTACACGGGCGACGACCTCTACGGCACGCTCCCGGAGCCGGAGTGGCTCCCGGCCGACCGCCGCCGCGCCTACGCGAACCGCCTGCGGGCCGCGCTCGCCTGACGCCGGAGCCGCAGGGCGGTCCACCAGGTCAGTCGGTCCAGGGAGGATCTGCGTACACCCACACCTCGACGGCCCCGTTGAGGAACCTGGACGTCAGGAGCTCCAGCGGCACCCCTTCGACCGCCTTGGTGCACACCAGACCCGGAGGGCCCTCCTCGTCGTCGTGCTCGGCGCACTCCCATCCGTGCCGGGCCAGCAGATCGTCGAGGCCGTCCTTCGCACGAGGCTCCAGATCGAAGACGGCGTACGCCGGCGGACCACCCGTGTCGTCACAGCTCAGCGCGGGCGCGCCCTGTGCGACGTCCAGGGCGTTCGCCTCCTCCAGGAGCAGTACCCGATGCTCGGCGAGGGCCTCCGCGCACTCGTCGGTGCCATCGACCCAGGAGCAGCCGGCCACGGACAGAGCACCCGCCACTGCGGTCAGAAGCCCGGCCGCCGTCAGCCGTCTCCCGCTCGGTACCTTGTTCACCGCCCACCTCGATCGTGCTCGTTGCCGAACCTGCCTACGACGTCCTCTCACGTGCCAGACGAGCCTGGATGCCGAACTCGCCCATCTCCGCGAGGATCTGCCGCGCCTCACTCTCCGGCACCCGGACGAACACCGGTGACCCCGCGGTCAGACCGGCCTCCTTGATGCTCCGGCCCGAAGCGCCGTTGATCATGAGGAACATCTCGGTCAGGCCTTCCCACTCCTCGGTCGGCTCGGCGCCCAGGCAGACGGTGTAGCCGTCGCCGGATCCACGGTCGATCGGGACCGGCAGGTCCGGGTCCTCCCGTGGATACACCGCGCTCGCGACGAGCCACGCGAGCGCCGGGACGACGGCGACGAAGACCAGGACGCTCACCAGGAACGGCCAGCCAGGGTCCAGCGCCAGGTAGACCACGACGGACACGGCCACCACGAGCACCACGAGGCCCTGCCGGGCGTACTCCTGCTCAGTCCTTGCGCGCATCCCCGCCACCTCGGTAGAAGCCGGTCAGGTCCGGCGTCAGGTGAAGGATCGCCCGGATTCGATGGTGCCGGCCAGGATCGCGCGGGAGTTCACCCGGTCCGCGCTCGTGGCCGACGCAGCCCGCACCCGTCACGGCACGACGAACGTCACCGTCCGCACCGGGTTGTCGAACTCCGTGGTGCGCAGCGACACCTGCACCTCCCACTCGCCCGTGGTCGGCAGCACGAGGTCGCCCGCGTAGACGCCCGGGCCGAGCGAGCTGAGCGTCACCTCGCCGAGCTCCACCTCGTCGGACGCCAGACTCATCCGCGGGGCCTCATAGCCCTCCACGGGCTCGCCGGCCGTGTCGGTCATCTCGATGGTGAGGGTGGCGGGCCCGACGGCGAGGGGGTCCAGGGTGATCCGCGCCGAGATGTCGTCCAGCCGCACCGACTCCTCGGCACTCGGTCCCCGCTCCTCACTCGCGGTGACGGTCGTGTCGGACTCCGGGCTCCGGTCCACCAGGAAGCCCGTGACGACCAGGACCACCACCAGCACGCCGGCCTCCGCGAGCGCCGTCCGGACCAGCAGGGCGGCGGGCGCCGCACGGCCCTTGCGCGGTGCCGTCCGGAGGCGGGGCAGCAGGGCGAACCGGTTCCACGCGGCGATCCCGATCGCGACCAGCGCGGCGAGCACCTTGACGAGGAGGAGGCCGCCGTAGCCGGAGTCGACGAGCGCGCCCCAGCTCCCGGCGACACGCCAGGCCAGGACCGTCCCGGCGACCACGAGCACGGCCAGCAGGACCGAGGCCCAGGTGGAGAAGCGGCCGAGCACGACGGCGCCGGCGTCGCCGCGCGCGAGGTCCCCGAGCACGAGCGCGACCGCCACCAGGCCGCCGAGCCACAGGGCTCCCGCGGCGAGGTGCAGCACGTCCACGCCGATCACCAGCGCCTCGGGCGTCGCGGCGCGCGTGTGCCCGGTGAAGGCGGGCGCGGCGACCGCGAGCGCACAGCCGGCCAGCACGAGGACGACCCGCGTCCGGTCGGGCGCCGCACCCGCGGGGAGCGACCAGGCGGCGAGAGCGAGCCCTGCGACCACGACGGCGGGGACGGCGTACTCGGCGGGCGCGAGCGCCGACCAGGTCGAGCCGTCGGTGATCGCCGAGGCCGGCAGGCCGAGCTGGTAGAGCGCGACGAGCGGCACGGCCAGCCCCCAGCCCAGGGCGGCGACGCCGGCCGCCGTGCGGGCGACGGGACGCAGGCGGGTGCGTGACCGGTCGGCCATGCGGTCGCGCGGGAGGAACAGGACCGTGAAGGCCGCCGTCCCGGCGGCCACCAGCAGGCCCACGTAGCCCACCCCGCGGACCACGCCGAGCAGGACGGGCGCGTCGGTGCCCGCGTCCGCGCCGGTCGGTACGTCCACCACGTCGCTGGGCGCGCCGACGGCGAAGCTCAGCGAGCCGCCGATCGGGTGCCCGTCCTCCGACACGAGCCGCCACACCACCACGAGCGTGCCGTCCGGGACCTCGCCGTCGAGGTCGACCAGCAGCCGCGACGCGCGGACCGTGGCCGTGGAGGCCACCTCCTCACCGGTCGCGTCGAACACCTTGATGCCCGCCGGGACGCCGATCACGGACTCGTTGAAGGTGAAGGTGACGCGCTCGGGGGCGACGTCGAGCACCGCGCCCTGCGCCGGGTCGGTGCCGATGAGCGTCGCGTGGGCCGCGGCCGGGCTCGCCGACCCGAGCAGGAGCGCCCAGGCGACGGCGAGCAGGAGCAGCCAGCCGCCGGCGCGCCGCCCCGCGGTCCGGCGGGTCATCCGCGTCGGCGCTGCCGCAGCAGCACCGCCCCGCCCACCAGGACGCCCGCGGCCAGGAGCCCGGCGGCACCGTAGGTGACGAGAGAGCCGCGGGCCTCGGCGGCGGCCGGCTCCGCGGCGGGCTCGGCGACTGGCT
The DNA here is from genome assembly GCF_030209445.1 of Promicromonospora sp. MEB111. Taxonomy (GTDB): domain Bacteria; phylum Actinomycetota; class Actinomycetes; order Actinomycetales; family Cellulomonadaceae; genus Promicromonospora. Next base: position 204,072 of record NZ_JARVSD010000014.1, on the reverse strand, counting down.
CCGCACCCGGCTCGGCAGAAGTTTCGGCGGCAGGCTCGGCGACCGGCTCGGCGGTCGCGTCCGCGGCCGCCCCGGCGTCGCCCGCCGTCACCACGAGGACCGGCGCCGGCCGCTCGAGCGCGTCGTGCCCGTCCCCGTGCTCGGCGACCTCGGTCCAGGCCGCCTCCCCCACCTCGCACTGCTGGACGATCGGGAACACGAGGGTCGCGCCGGCGTCGTCGGGCAGGCGCACGGAGAACTCGACCTCGGCGTGCTCCCCGTCCGGGAGCGGCTCGTCGGTCGTCCAGGTCAGGCCGTCCGGGCTCTGCTCGACCGCCCAGCGGTCCGTGCCGGAGGCGGTCACGTCCGTGGCCTCCTCGGGGACCCGGATGGTGATCGCGGTCGTCGCCGACTCCTCGCAGCCGTGCGGGATCTCGACGCGGAGGACGGCGGTGGCGCCCGCTGCGGTGGTGGACGGCGTGATGGTCACGTGGGCCGCCGCCGTCGTCGTCCCGAGGGCCACGAGGCCCGCGGCGGCAAGGCCGGTGAGGGCCGCGCGACGGATCGTTGTCGTGCGATTCATGGTGACTCCTGGGGAGTGGAGCTGGCCCGCACACCAAACCAGCCTGTCGAACTAGTGTCAAGAGTGTGAACCGATGCACCCGAGACCATGGATTTCGGGGTGCGCTACGCGTACGGTGGTTCACGTCACTGAATCAAGGTCGCAGCCGTGAACTGCGGGGCGGCCGCCACCGGAGGGAAGACATGCCCAACATCACCGTCGAGCTGCTGCGCGGCCGCTCGATCGAGCAGCGTCGCGCATTCGCCCAGGCCGTGGCCGACAGCGCCGTCGAGATCCTGGGTGCCCGCCGCCAGGACGTCCGTATGGTCTTCAGCGAGATCACCCCCGACATCGTCGCCAACGGCGGCGTGCTCGCCAGCGAGGACGAGAGCCGCGCCGGAGTGGTCGCGTCGCTCGCCGACGACTGACATCCAGCTCGCTTCGAGACCCGGGGTTTCTTCGCTTTGAGGTCGCTCAAAGCGAAGAAACCCCGGGTCTCGAAGCGGATCGGGCCGGGCCCGGAGGACACGTCCTCCGGGCCCGTCCCTCTTCTACCTCACCCTGACGGTCACCCTGGTCTCCGCCGCGAGCGCCAGCTCGCTGCCGAGGTAGGACGCCGTGAGCGTCAGGTCCTTCCCCTTGGGCTGGGCCACCTCGAAGCGGGCGAGCCCGTTCTGAATGGTCCCGAGGAGCGTCTGGCCGTCCTTCACCGCGATGCGCACCTGCCCCGTCACCGGGACCTCGTTCGCGGCGGTGAAGGAGACCTCGACGGCCACCTTCTTGCCCGACTTCTTCGCGGTGATCTCCATGGTGGGCACCACCTTGTCGACCACGACCCGGACCTTCGACGTCGCGGCCCTGTGGTCGGCGTCGCCCGCATAGCGCAGGGTCAGGTCGTACACCCCTGGCTTCAGCGAGGTGGCCGGCAGGACGAGGGTTCCTCGCCCGTCCGCGATCGTGGTCGTCGCGAGGGTGGTGTCACCGTCGCGCAGCTCGACCGCACCCGTGGCCGTGGCCGGTGAGACCGCCACCGAGACCGTGCCCGCCGTGCCGTAGGTGATGGGCAGGGCCACGCCGGCCACCGCCGTCACCGTCGGCGACTTCACCGTGACGGTCACCGTGGCCGCGGCGGACAGGTCTTCCCCGTCGTCGGCCTTGTAGGTGAACACGTCCTTGCCGGAGAACCCGTCGTCGGAGGTGTAGGTGAAGGACCCGTCCGCCTCCAGCGTGACCCGGCCGTTGGCCGGCTGGGTCACCGCGGTCGCGGTCAGGACGTTGCCGTCGGCGTCGGTGTCGTTGGCCAGCACACCCGGCGCCGGGAGGGTCAGCGGCTGACCGCCCACGGCCGAGTAGGCGTCGTTGCCCGCCACCGGAGCCGTGTTGACGGGCGGCTGCTCGCCCTCCTCCACCGTGATGGTCACCGTCGTCGCCGCGGACGTCGCCGCGCCGTCGGAGGCCTTGTAGGTGAACGTGTCCGTCCCGAAGTACCCGCTTTCGGGCGTGTACGTGAAGGACCCGTCCGCCTGCAGGACGACGTCGCCGTGCGCCGGCTGGGTGAGCCCGGTCGCGGTCAGGTCGTCGCCGTCGATGTCGGTGTCGTTCGCCAGGAGCCCCGGCGCCGCCACCTCCAGCGGCTCGTCCTCGACGGTGCCGTAGGCGTCGGCGGCACCCACCGGGGCCGTGTTCGACGCCGTCCCGGCGTGGAGGTCGCCCACCTGCTCGGCGGTCAGCTCGTAACCGAACATCCGGAAGTCGTCGACGAGGCCGTCCCAGCGGCCGTCGGGCCAGCTGGTCCCGCCGATGAGGTTGGTCGTCGTCTGGCCGCCCACCCCGACGTCACCGATGGTGACGGTGAAGTCGTCGCGCGTGGCCTGGAGCTCGCCGTCGAAGTAGATCTTCCCGACCGAGCCGCTCTGGGTGAACACCACGTGCGTCCACTCGTTGAGCGGCAGGTCGTTGCCCTGGCCCAGCACCAGACGCTCCTGGGCGCTGCCCGGGGTGCCGGGCGCCTTGAACGTCGCCGCGAAGCCGGTGGCCCCGCTGGTCTGGGTGTTGGACTGCAGCAGGAAGAACGTGTCGGTGCTGCTGCCGATCTGCAGCAGCGGCACCCACGTGGGCAGGGCGTCGGGGCGAGCCCAGATCGAGACGCTGAACTCGCCCTCCATCCCGGCCTCGATGTTGTCCGGCAGCTCGACCTGGTTGCCCGTGCCCGACGCACCGCCGGGCAGGTTGACCGCCCCGCCGAACTTCCCGGCACCGGACCAGCCGGTCGACCCGGTGAGCGTCGCCGCCCCGACCGAGCTGTCCAGCCCGGTGTTGGCCGCCGTCGATCCCTGACCCTCGTCGAAGGTGTAGTGGATCGGCGTGCCCTCGCCGGGCGGCGGCCGCTCGACCGTGTGCTCCACGGTCTGCGCGGAGTCGCGCCACCCGTCGTCGGCGAGGAAGCGGATCTGCACCTCGTGGTCGCCCGGCGAGAGCGCCACGTCCGTGAACCGCACCGCGCCGGCCGCGACGTCGACCTGCCCGCCCACGCGGGACCCGTCGACCCACAGCTCGGCGACGCCCGTGGGGGCCCCGCCGCTCGCGGCCGCGACGGCACCCGAGACGGTGACCGGCTCGCCGAACGGCGACGGGGAGCCCGGCTCGACCGTGACCGTGGTGGTCGTGGCGAGCGCGCTGCCGTCGGCGTACAGGGCCGCCACGGCGTCGTCACCGAGCGCCGAGGTGTAGACCCGGACGTCGTCCATGAGGCCGTCGTAGGCAGGGTCCGGGAAACCGTTGCGCCCCAGCCAGTTGTTGGCCGTCGGCCCGACGTCGGACATGTCGATCGTCAGGTCGTCGCGGGACGCGATGGGCTCGCCGTCCAGGTAGAGCGTGCCGGTCGCACCTTGACGGGTGAACGCGACGTGGTTCCACTCGCCCGCCACGACGTCACGGGTCGGCGTCGCGTAGACCCGTTCCTGCAGCGCGTTCCCCTTGGCCTTGAACGTGGCCGCGAGACCGGTGGCACCGGCGGCGTTGGTCTGCATCTGGATCTGGAAGAAGCTGCCGGCTCCCTCGAGCCCGTCCCCGATGTGGAACAGGCCGGTCCAGCCCGTCTTCGTGTCGGGCCGCACCCAGAACGAGGTGGTGAAGCTCTCCTCGCCCTGGAGCAGGTTGTCCGGCAGGTCCACCGCGTTGGCGTTGCTGCCGCCGCTGAGGTCGAGGGCGTCGCCGAACACGCCGTCCTCGCTCCAGCCGGTGGTCCCCGTGAGCGTGGCAGCGCCCACGGACCCGTCCGTGCCGGTGTTGGCGGCCCGGGTGCCGGAGCTCTCCTCGAAGGCGTAGTGCACGGGGACGTCGGAGGCGCCCGCGTCGGAGCCCACGATCACCAGGTCGTCGATCATGACGCCCGCGCCCGAGTCCCCGGCGGAGATGGTCAGGTCCTGCGACCGTGCCCCGGCCACGAAGGTCCCGACGTACGTGCCGAACGCCGTCTGCGACGACAGGTTGGCCCCCGCCGACAGGGTCGTCGACAGGTCACCGACCGAGAGGTCGGCGGTGCCGGGTGCCGTGCCGGCGGACCGGCTGTCGCGGGCGTAGCGCAGCGAGACCCGGTACTCACGGCCCGGGTCGAGACCCTTGACCGTGCGGGTCAGGCTGCCCTCGCTGCCCACGGCGAGGTGATAGCCGGTCAGGCCGAGGCCGCCCTGGCTGGGCGCCGCGGCACGGACGAGCTGGACCTCGCTGTCGACCTCCCACGGGGACATCCGGCCGTTGCCCGGCGCGACGTCCACGACGGCCGGCGGGTTGGCGGAACGCCACTCCGCGGGCAGGCGGGGGTACTCGATCTGGTCGACCAGGTGCGGGGCCGGGGCGTCCATCTCGACCTCGGGGTCGATCTGGAAGATGTCGGCCACCGACGGCGTGCCGTCCTCGTCGAAGACGAAGAGCATGTACGCACCGGGCGGGGCGTACGTGCCGTCGACCGGGCTCTCGACGGTGAGGGTGTCACCGTTCTGGGCGAACGCCAGGTCCTGGAAGTTCTGGTCGTTGTTGAACCCGTGCGTCACCGAGCCGTTGCGGACCAGGGTGACCCGGGAGACGTCGACGTCGGCCTGCACGTCGAACGTGCCGTCGTAGCCGACCTTCTCCGGCACGCCCGTGACCTCCGGACGCACCGCCGGCTCGTCGCCGTCGAAGAGGTACGACGGGGAGTAGAACTCGACGTCCGTGTAGTTGCGCGGGCCCGGCGTACCGCCGCCGCCCACCATCAGACGGCCGTCGGGCAGGAGCAGCGCGGTCGAGTGGTACAGGCGGGCGTGCTCGTAGGGCACGTCCACCGTGGTCCACTCGCCGGTGTCGGGGTCCCAGATCTCGGCGCTGGTGACGTAGCCGCCGTTGCCGTTGTTGTCGCGCGAGCCGCCGGTGACGATCACGTCGCCGTCGGGCAGCACCGTGGACGTGGCCCAGTGCCGGGCGTACTGCATCGGCTCGGTCGCCTCGACCACGGGCGCGTCGGTGCCGCCGGTGATGTCGACGGTGAAGCCGGCGCGGGCGCCGTCCGGACCGCCGCCGTTGGCCCACCAGCCGCCGCCGACCTGCAGGATCTTGCCGGGGCGGTACATCGTGGCGGTGGACGTGGCGCCGACCGGGTTGCCGAGGCCGCCCTGGTTCGCGACGTCCGCGGGCAGGGTGCCCCGGAGCGTCACCTCACCGTCGCCGGAGGGGTCGAGCTCGTACATCTGGGTGCCGGTGATGTTGAAGACGTTGCCGTTGCCCGGCGCGACGAACGCACGCGGGTACCACCAGCGGTTCTCGTCGGGCCCGTTGCCGCCTCCGCCGTCGCCGTACGTGGCCGCGCTGGTGGCGCCCTCCAGCAGCTTCCAGGAGCTGCCCTCGTCCGGCGTGTAGATCTCCGGCGTCAGCACGCCGGGACCGCCCGGGCCGCCCTTGAGGCTGCCGCCCTGCACCACGACGGAGCCGTCGGGCAGGGTGGTGCCCGTGGGGTACCAGCGCGGGTAGTTCATCGGGGCCTCGTTGCGCAGGCCCTGGTTGGTCGTGTAGCTGGTGACGCCGATGGCGGCGTCGTTGGGCGCGTTGCCGCCCAGGCCGTCGTCACCGCCGACCGTCATGGTGGCCCGCCGGTGCGGCATCTGGACCTGCATCGAGCAGAACAGGTCGGTGTACGTGGAGTTCGTGACGATGCCGTCGTTCACGTTGGCGGTCGTGCGCTCCTCGTCCGGGTCCCAGACGTCGATCTCCATCTGGCCGCCCTGCGTGACGCACGAGTTGCCGTAGAAGTCGTAGGGCGTGTTGTCGGTGCAGCCCGACGAGACGCTGCCGAACGACTGGACCTTGCCGTCGGACGTCAGCGCCGCGTTGATCGGCACCAGCGGCCAGGGCGTGACGCCGCTCCAGGCGCCCTGCTCGGCCTTGTTCGGCGCCGAGCAGTCGGCCGGGAGCAGGCCCGCGGTGTAGGCCAGGCCGTTCTTGATCTGCGTGCGGATCGGGGCCTCGGCGTACGCCGTGCCCTCGTGCCCCATCCCCGAGTACCACGACCGGCCGGAGTCGATCTCCTGGCACCACGTGATCGGGTGGTTCGTGCCGTTGTTGCCCCCGCCGTAGGACGACTCGTCGGCGTTCAGGAGGGTGCGTACGTTGGGCGCCGGGTTGACCAGCCAGTCGTACCACTCGTCGCTGCGGGTGAACTCGGCCGGCAGGCCCTGGGTCAGCGGGTGCGAGGTGTCCTTGACCACCACGCGGCCCGGGCGCACCGCGGGGTTCTCGGGGTGGCCCTCGGACGCCGCGCCCACGAGCCGGGCGTAGAACGGGTTCACGTCGTGCTCGCTCTGGCCGACCGACCAGCCCGCGTAGTGCAGGCCCAGGTAGCCGCCGCCACCGCGGATGTAGGCCTCCAGCGCGGCGCGCTGGTCCACGTTGAACAGCACGCCACCGGTCTGGGCGAACGCGATCGTGTCCTTGGTCGCGAGGTTCGCCGTGGTGAAGGCGGCGGGGTCGTCGGTCTCCTGGATCTCGACCGGCTGGCCGTACTCGACGCCCAGGTCCGCGACCAGGTCACGGATGGCCTGACGGGCCTGGACGTGCGAGGCGTGGAAGTTGGACTTGTAGAACAGCAGCACGCGCAGCACGCCGTCGTCGACGGACCCGGGCGCGGCCTGCGCGGAGGCCGCTGCTGCGGGTGCGGCCTGGGCGACGCCGCCCAGGAAGGGTACGACCGCCAGGGAGGCGGCGAGCACGGCCGCCAGGCGTGCCCGGCGGGAGCGACGCGCGTGGTGGCGCCGGTCAGGTCTGCGTAACAGGTTCATCGTTGATCCCTTTTCGCACGGTTCTCATGGACATGAAGGCAGCCCGGACGGCCGATCCCCCGCCCCGGGGTCGGCCGCCCAGACCTGTCACTGGGTGTTGCTGTGTTCCTGTGTGGTTCCTGCTGGTTGTCGGGTGGGTGGGTTCGGTCCTCGTGGGACGTTCCCGGTGGTGCTGCTCGGTCCGCGCGGCGTCAGCGCCGGCGGCGCGGGCTCACCGGAGCTCGGCGATGACGGTCTTGAGCTCCGTGTAGTCGTCCAGCCCGAACGAGCCCAGCTCGCGACCCCAGCCGGACTGCTTGAAGCCGCCCCGCGGGAGGGTGACGTCGTCCGCGTGCCAGGTGTTGAGCCAGACCGTGCCGGCCCGGAGCTTGCTGCCGACCCGGTGGGCCGTGCTCAGGTCGCGCGACCACACGCCCGCGGCCAGGCCGTAGACCGTGTTGTTGGCCGCCGCGACCACCTCGTCCTCGCTGTCGAACGGGATGGCGGTGATGACGGGCCCGAAGATCTCGTCGGTCTGGACCGCCATCTGCTCGGTGACGTCGGTGATGAGGGTCGGGGAGAAGAAGTAGCCGCGGTCGGCGGCCGGGCCGGCGCTGCCCGCGGCGATCGTGGCGCCGTCGGCGACCGCGCCCCGCACGTAGCCCATGACCTTCTCGTGCTGCTCCTGCGAGACCAGCGGCCCCATCGTGGTCGCCGGGTCGAACGCGTCGCCGACCCGGATGGCCTTGGCCGCCGCGGCCACACCCTCGATGACCTGGTCGAACACCTCGCGCTGCACGTAGAGGCGCGAGCCGTTGACGCAGCACTGGCCCTCGTTGAAGTAGCCCGCCAGGGCGGCGCCGGCGATCGCGGCGTCGAGGTCGGCGTCGGCGAAGATGATGTTGGGCGCCTTGCCGCCCAGCTCCAGCGAGACCTTCTTGAGGTTCTTCGAGGCACCCGCGGCGATCTTCTTGCCCACCTCGGTGCTGCCGGTGAAGGCGACCTTGTCGACGCCGGCGTGGTCCACCAGGGCGGCGCCCGCGTCGCCGAACCCGGGCAGCACGTTGACCACACCGGCCGGGAGGCCGGCCTCCAGCAGCAGCTCGCCGAGCCGGAGCGCGGTGAGCGGGGTCTGCTCGGCCGGCTTGAGCACCACGGTGTTGCCCGCCGTGATGGACGGGATGATCTTGAAGGCGGCCATCGTGAGCGGGAAGTTCCAGGGCACGATGCCGGCGACGACGCCGATGGCCTCACGCCGGGTGTAGGCGTGGAAGTCCCGGCCGGGCACCGACATGGGAATCGTCGTGCCCTCCAGCTTGGTGGCCCAGCCGGCGAAGTAGCGGAACAGCTCGGCGGCCACGCCGACGTCGCCCCGGGCGGACGCGAGGCTCTTTCCGTTGTCGAGCGACTCCAGCTGGGCGAACTCCTCGGTGCGCTCGTCGATCATGTCGCCGATGCGCCACAACAGGTGCGAGCGGTCGCGCGGGGTCATCTTCGACCACGGTGAGCCCGACTCGAACGCGTTGCGGGCGGCGGTGACCGCCCGGTCGGCGTCGACCGCGGACGCCTGGGCCACCTGGACCAGGACCTCCTCGGTCGCCGGATTCACCGTCGCGAAGGTCTTGCCGTCCTTGGAGTCCACCCACTCACCGTCGATCAGCAGCTGCTTGGGCGAGGACAGGAACGAGGAGACGGCGGGCAGGAGAAGGGAGTTCTCGGACATGGGGAGCCTTCCGGGGTGTCGGGGTTCTCAGGAGTGGTTCGGGGCGAGGTGGGCCGCGGCTACTTGATGATCAGCACCTTCGACCGGTCGAGGGTGAGCGCGACGGCGGCGACGATGATCGCGCCGTAGAGGATCTGCTCGTACGCCGACGGCACGCCGACGATCGGCAGCCCCACGCGCAGCAGGGTCACCACGAGCGCCCCCGCGAGGCTGCGCCACAGCGAGCCGTGGCCGCCGGTGATGGCGGTGCCGCCCACCACGATGGCAGCCACCGCGGGCAGCAGCAGGTTGTCGGCCATGGTCGGGCTGCCGCTGAAGTTGCGGGACACCAGCATGACGGCGGCCAGCCCGGCGCAGGCGCCGGAGACGGTGAACGCGGCGACCTTGACCAGGTCGACCGGGGCGCCGCCCAGGCGGGCCGCCGACTCGGAGTAGCCGGTGGCGCGGATCCAGGCGTCGAGCGGGGTGAACCGGACCACCAGGGAGACCGCCACCACGACGAGCAGGGCGACGAAGAACGACATCGGCACCACGCCGGCCACGTAGAGCGTGAGCCAGTGGGTGGCGTCGCGGTCGATCACCCGGATCGGCCCGGCGTCGGAGATCACCAGCGCGATCGCGGTGAAGATGCTCATGCCGCCGAGCGTGACGATGAACGACGGGATGCGCAGCAGCACGTGGGCGACGCCCTGCAGCGCCCCGATCGCGCCGGTGGCCGCGATGATCGCCAGGGTGGTGAGCCCCCCGAGGTCGGGCAGCCACAGCGCGAAGAACACCGTCGCCAGGGAGCACAGCGCGGCGATCGACAGGTCGATGCCGCCGCACAGGACCACCAGGGTGGCGCCGGCCGCGAGCACGACGAGCGGCGCCGACGTGCGGACCGCGGCCGTGAGGCTGCTGGTGGTCAGGAAGCTCGGGTCTGCGATGGTGAGCGCCGCCAGCAGCACGACGAGCGCGATGACCGGCATGAACGACGTCAGCCGCTGGGCCGTGGTCGGCCGGCCCTTGACGGCGGGCTCGGAGGCAGGCCCGGGGGCCGGCTGGGTGAGGACGGGCGTGGACATGCTCAGACCATCTCCTTGACGAGGTCGAGCGGAGTCGGCTTGCTCCCCGTGGGAGCGGCGACCTCCGTGGTCGCGCGGCCATCGCTCATCACGATGATCCGGTCGGACATGCCGATCGCCTCCTCGAGGCTGTCGGCCAGCAGCACCGTGGCCACGCCGCTGTTGGCGAGCTCACGCATGAGCCGGTACACCTCCGAGCGCGCCCCGACGTCGAGGCCGCGGGTGGGGTGGTCGAGCAGCAGCAGCCGGACGTCGCCGGCCACCAGCCAGCGGGCCAGCACCACCTTCTGCTGGTTGCCGCCCGACAGTCGCTGGATCGCGGTGCCCCGGTGCGGGGTGCGGATCGAGAGCCGGTCGATCCACGTGTCCACCAGCGTCGCCTGCTTGCGCGGCCGGACCACGGGTCCGGTGCAGCGGGCCTGCTGCTTGGTGAGCGTCATGTTGTCGGCCACCGACATGGGGCCCACCATGCCCTCGGTCTTGCGCTCGGCCGGGACGTACCCGATGCCCGCGGCGCAGGCCGCGCGGGTGCCGGACAGGTCGAGCCGCTTGCCGTCGAGCTCCACCTCGCCCGCCGTGGTGGGCTCGGCGCCGAAGAGCGCCCGGCACACGTCCTCGCGGCCGGAGCCGTGCACGCCGACGATGCCGACGATCTCGCCGGCGTGGACGTCCAGGTCGACGCCCTGGAACGTCCTGCCGGACAGGCCGCGCACCACGAGGCGGGGCCTGCGGGGCTCGTCGGACCGCTCGGCGGCGCCGTCGTGGTAGTGGTCGTCGGACCCGGTCGAGCCGATCATCATGCGGTGCAGCTCGGCCGGGGCCGCGCCCTCGGCGGGCACCTCGCCCACCGACTGGCCGCCACGCAGCACGGCGACCCGGTCGCAGACGTCGAGCACCTCGTCGAGCCGGTGCGAGACGAAGACGACGGACGCGAACTCGCGCAGCCGCCGCACCTGGGTGAAGAGGGTCTCGATCTCCTTGGACTCCAGCACCGAGGTGGGCTCGTCGAGGATGATCACCGGCGGGTGCGAGGTGCGCTCCTCGATGCGGAGCACCTTGGCGATCTCGACCATCTGCCGGTCGGCGAAGCTCAGGGTGTCGGTGCGCGCGAGGGGGTCGATGTGCGACCCGATCTTGTCCAGCTGCTCCTGCGCGAGCCGGCGCATCGTGCCCCAGCGGTAGATGCCGCGGCGCACGCCCGGCCCCTCGCTGCCGAGCACGATGTTCTCGGCGGCGGTGAGGTTGGGCACGAGCGACTGCTCCTGGAACACCATGCCGATGCCGTGGTCGGCGGCGTCGACGACGCTCCGCAGCCGCACCTTCTCGCCGCGCACCCAGATCTCGCCGGCGTCCGGCCGCACGAGCCCGACCAGCGCCTTGAGCAGCGTGGACTTGCCGGCGCCGTTCTCGCCGGCCAGGCCCAGCACCTCGTTCCGGCGCACCACGAGGTCCACGCCGTCGAGCGCCTTGACGCCCGGGTAGTGCTTGACGAGTCCGCGCACCTCGAGGGCGTGCCGGGGTTCCGGCACGCGGGGTGCGGTCTCTGTCCGCAGGTTCGTTGTCACTTGGTCACCTGGTTCCTACGACGCTGTGGGATGACGGCGGCCGCGACGGCCGCGACGACGATGAGGCCCTGTACACCGCCCTGCCAGTACGGGCTCACCCCGACCTGGACGAGGCCGTTGGTCAGGACGGTCACCAGCAGCACGCCGACCGTGGAGTGGAGGATGCCACCGCGGCCGCCGGTGAGCAGGGTTCCGCCGACGACGGCGGCCGTGATGGCCGAGAAGTCGTAGCCCTTGCCGGCCTGAACCAGACCCGCGCTGAGCTGGCTGGTGACCAGCACGCCGGCCAGGCCGTAGAACGCGCCCGCCATGGTGAAGACCGCCACCTTGAAGGGCGCGACCCGCACGCCGGAGAGCGACAGCACCTCCTCGGCGCCGCCGATCGCGAAGGCGTACCGGCCCAGGCGCGAGTAGCGCTGGACCAGGGCGCCCAGGACCACGCAGGCCAGCGCGATCCAGGTCAGGTGGGCCAGGCCGAGGAACCGGTCCACGGCCCAGCCCTCCAGCATCGGGTCGGAGACGTTGGGCTGGACGCCCGCGAACAGGAGAGTGGCCACACCCAGGCCCACGGCGGAGACACCGAGGGTGGCCATGAACGACGGCACCTTGAGCACGACCAGGGCGAGCCCGCTGAGGCAGCCGAGCGCGGCGGCCAGCAGGACCGCCACGGCGACCCCGAGCAGACCCCAGTCGTTGTCGTTGCGGTTGTTGGCGACCAGGAGGGCGACCGTGATGGCGGACGCACCCATGATCCCGGGGGCGGACAGGTCGATCGAACCCATCATCAGCACGAAGCTGATGCCGATGGTCACGACGGCGAGGACCGCCGCGGCGTCCAGTACGTTCTGCACGTTGGAGAGCGTGCGGAACCCGGGGCTGAGGATCGCGAAGATCCCGAAGATGACGACGAGCGCGATCGGCGGTCCCGCGTCCCGCAGGGACACCCCCCGCCGAGGCCGGGGGCGTTGCGCGTGCACGACGTCGGTGTCGGCTTCGGCGGGGGGTGCCATGGTCACGAGATCGCGCCCTGCGAACGGCTGAAGAGGTTGTCGCAGGCGAAGTCGGCCTCGTCGGTCTCCGGGGAGACGAAGTCGGCGACGTTGTCCTGCTCGATGAGGAACTGCTCGGCGAACCAGGCGCGGTCCTCGTCGGCGATGTCCTCGACGGCGAGCTCGCCGGTGGCCACGCAGTAGCCGATGGCCAGGCCGATGCCGCCCTGCCAGGGGCCGTCGCTGGAGACGGTCGCCGTCATGGTGCCGTCCTCGATCGCCGTCAGCGCGTCCGGCACGGCGTCGATGCCGACCACGGCCACGTCGTCGCGGCCGGCCTGCTGCAGCGCCTCGAGCGCGCCGAGCGCCATGTCGTCGTTGGCGGCCCAGATGCCCTTGACGTCCTCGCCGTGCTTGGTGAGGAGCGTCTTGGTGACCTCCAGCGCCTCGGCGCGGGAGAAGTTGGCGGTCTGGTCGTCGAGCAGCTCGACGTCCGGGTTGGCCGCCAGCGACTCCTCGAGCCCGGCGAACCGGTCCTTGGCGGCACCGGTGTCCAGGATGCCCTGGAGGGCGATGATGCCCCCCGAGCCGCCGATGGCCTCGGCCAGCGCGTCGCCGATCTGCTTGCCGGACTCCACGCCGTTGTAGGTGATGTGCGAGAGCCAGTGGTCGTAGTCGGTGACGTTCAGGTCGGCCGGCTTGTTCCACTGGGTGACCAGGTAGGCGCCGGCCTCCTCGGCACCCTCGACGATGGGCGGGGTGTCGGAGTCGCCGTTGGGCAGGATGTTCATGACGAGGCACTCGGTGTCGCCGGCGAGGAGCTGGCTGATCTGCTCCTGCTGACGCGTCGAGTCGCCGTCGTAGGTGAGCCGCTCCTGGGTGAGGCCGACCTGCTCGGCGAAGGCGTCGCCGCCGTCGAGCCACGAGGCCTCGTAGGGGTTGGACTCGTTGCGCACCTGGCCCACCAGGGTGACGTCGGCGGGGTCGCAGGCGGCGCCGCCCTCGGCGCTGCCACCGCCCCCGGCGGCCGTCTCGGTGCAGCCCGTGAGTGCGGCGGCCGCCAGCGCGACGCCGAGGACGGCGGCCGTGCCTCGAGCGGCAGTGTGTCGAGAGGTGAACTTCATTGTCGTTTCCTCGATTTCGTTCGGTGCCGGTGTCCGGCGGTGGAACTGATGTGGGAGGGACGGGCTCAGCGGGCCAGCCAGCCTCCGTCGACGGCCAGGACGTGACCGTTGACGTAGTCGGCGGCAGGTGAGCTGAGGAAGACGGCCGCTCCGGCGACGTCCTCGGCGGTGCCCCAGCGGCCGGCCGGGATGCGTTCGAGGATGGAGCGTGAGCGGTCCGCGTCGTCGCGGAGCGCGGTGGTGTTGTCGGTGACCATGTAGCCCGGGGCGATCGCGTTGACCTGGACGCCGTGCGGCCCCCACTCGTTGGCCAGCGCCTTGGTCACCCCGGCCACCCCGTGCTTGCTCGCGGCGTACGACACCACCCGCAGGCCGCCCTGGAAGGACAGCAGGCTGGCGATGCTGACGACCTTGCCGTGGCCGCGTTCGACCATCGGCCGGCCGAGCTGCTGGGTGAGGAAGAAGAGCCCGTTGAGGTTGACGTCGAGCACGCGCTGCCAGGAGTCGCGGCTGACGTCGACGGAGTCCTCGCGGTCGATGATCCCGGCGTTGTTGACCACGATGTCGATCTGCCGCGAGCCGGTCAGCTCGGCGCAGACCCGCTCGACCGCGTCGAGGTCGCTCACGTCGAGGTCCACGACGTCGGCCTTCGCACCGAGCGCGACGACCTGGTCGCGCGTCTCGTCCTGGTTGCCCGGGCGGCCCAGCAGCACGACGTCGGCCCCCGCGCGGGCGAGGCCGAGCGCGACCGCCCGGCCGAGGCCGCGCCCCGCACCGGTCACCGCGGCGCACCTGCCGTGCAGGTCGAAGGGTGAGCGCGCCTCACCGGCGGGCGTGGCGGCCGGGTCGGTGGTCACAGGTCCTCCAGCGCCACGGGGCTCAGGTCCGTGTAGACGTTGTTCTCGCCGGCCATCGCCCAGATGAAGGCGTACGACCCGGTGCCGGCCCCGGCGTGGACCGACCAGGGCGGGGAGATGACGGCCTCGCGGTTGCGGAGCACGAGGTGGCGGGTGGCGCCGGGCTGGCCCATGAAGTGGAAGACGCGGTCCTGCTCGTCGAGGTCCACGTAGCAGTAGATCTCCGTGCGGCGGTCGTGCAGGTGCGGCGGGAACGTGTTCCAGACCGAGCCGCTGGCGATCACGGTCACCCCGAACTGGAGCACGGAGGTCTTGAGCTCCTGGCCCCAGGCGTAGCGGAAGAGGTTGCGCTCGTTGGCCGCCTCGGCCGTGCCCAGCGGGACCGGCTCGATCTCGCCGTGGCTGAGCGCCTGGGTCGGGTAGGTCGCGTGCGCCGGGGCGGACACGAAGTAGAAGGCGGCGTCGGCACCGCCGAAGGACACCTCGCTCCCCCGCCCCACGAAGAGGCCGTCGAGGTGCTCCAGCTCGTACTTCTCGTCGTCGACCACGACGTGCCCGGCGGCCCCGACGTTGATGATGCCGAGCTCGCGGCCCTCGAGGTGGGACTCGGTGCCCAGCACGTCGGACCAGGCCGGCAGGGCGAGCTCGGTGGTGTCGGGAACCGCCCCGCCGATCACCATCCGGTCGTCGTGGGTGTAGGTGCCCCGGACCTCGCCGCTCTCGAAGAGGTCTGCGACGAGGAAGCTCTCTCGCAGGTCCGCAGTGGTGGCCGTCTCCGCGCTGGACGGAGATGTCGAGTATCGAACCTGGATCACGTAGCTGCCCCTCGGTCGGTCTGCGAATCGCGTTCGTCTGTGAACTGCGTTCGTCTATGTGAACTGGTCTGAAGATAGACGTGATCCGGCTCACGGGTCAAGGGGCGGAAACCTGTCCATGTATGCGAACTCGCGGTAGTGTCGTATTCACCCCCGGGGAGGGCCCGGTGCACCGTGGTAGGACCAGAGGAGAGTTCATGCAGCTTCAGAAGGAGTTCAAGAGGGAGACGAACGGCGCCGCCGACGCGGGGCCGGTCAAGTCCGCCGCCCGCGCCCTGGACCTGCTGGACGACATCGCCGCCCGCGGCCCCGGAACTCAGCTGCAGCTCTCGAACCGGCTCAACATCCCCAAGAGCAGCCTCCACGCGCTGCTGCGGACCATGACCGAGCGCGGCTGGCTGCAGACGGACCCCACGGGCAGCGTCTACCAGCTCGGCATCCACTCCCTGGTGGTGAGCTCGGCCTACCTCGACGGCGACCCCGTGCTGGCCCGCGCCCAGTCCGTGCTGGACGAGGTGGCCGCCGCCACCCAGGAGACGGTCCACCTGGGCCGGCTCGACGGCGCCGACGTCATCTACACCGCCAAGCGCGAGTCGGTGCACCCGCTGCGCATGCACTCCGCCGTCGGGCGCCGGCTCCCGGCGTACGCCACGTCGCTGGGGCGCGCCCTGCTCGCCGAGATGCCGGCCGAGTCCCGCCGCGACCTGGTGCCCGAGTCGATCGCCGCGATCACCCCGCACACGACCACCGAGAAGGAGGCCGTGCTCGAGATCATCGACCAGGCGGCCTACCAGGGGTACGCCACCGAGAGCGAGGAGTCGTGCATGGGCGTGCGCTGCTTCGGTGTGGCGCTCCCCTTCGGCCACCACGCGGTGGACGCGATGAGCGTCGCGGTGCCGATCAGCCGGCTCGGCGACGGGCGCGAGGACCTCATCATCGAGACCCTGCTCAGCGTGCGGTCGCGGCTGGCGGCCGTGCACGACAACAGCATGGTGCGCTGAGGACCCGCCCACAGGCACGCACGGACCCCGCCGGGCCCGGAGCTTCCGCTCCGGGCCCGGCGGGGTCCCCGTTCTCTCAGACGGCGGGCGGGACGACCACGACCTTGCCGTGGACCTGCCCCGCGTCGGCCTGCCGGTGGATCGCGGGCAGCTCGCTCAGCGGCACGCGCCGGGCGATCTCCACGTGCAGGTCACCGCTGTCGACGAGGGCGACCAGGCCCGAGAGCACGTCGGCGTCGGGGTGCAGGAAGACGGTGACCGCGCGCACGCCGCGCGCCTCGTCACCGGGTGTGGTCACGGTCGGCGTCGTGGAGACGACGACGCCGCCGTCGCGGACCCGGGCGACCAGGGCCGCGAAGCCCTCGGCGGTGATCGGGGCCAGGTTGAGCAGCACGTCGACCGGCTCGGTCACCGCGTCGAGCACCGAGGTGGTCGTGTGGTCGATCACCTCGTCCGCGCCGGCCGCCTTGACGGCCTGCTCGCTGCGCGGGCTCGCGGTGGCGACGACGTACGCGCCGGCGCGCCTGGCGAGCTGCACGGCGTACCCACCCACCGGGCCGCCGGCACCGTTGATCAGCACCCGCTGACCGGCCTGGAGCCCGCCGGCCTCGAACAGCGCCTGCGAGGCGGTGAGGCCCACGGACGGGAGCCCGGCGGCGTCGGCCAGCGGGATGCGCGTCGGGGCCGCCACCAGGTCGGCCGCCGGGGCGACGACGTACTGCGCCGCCGAGCCGTCGGCGATCATCGGGATGAAGCCGACGACGTCCTGGCCCACGGCGAGGCCCTCCACGCCGTCACCGAGCGCGTCGACCGTGCCGGAGACGTCGTAGCCCGGCACGTGCGGCAGCGCGACGGGGAACGGCAGGAACCCGCCGCGGATGCCGCCGTCGGCCGGGTTGAACGCCGACCCGGCGACCCGGACGCGCACCTCGCCGGCGCCGGGGACCGGCTGGTCGGCGTCCTCGTAGCGCAGAACCTCGGCGGTGCCCGTCTCGTGGAACCGAACTGCCTTCATGATGTCGTTCCCTTCGGTCAAATGCTTCGGATTCGAAGCAACTGATGAGCACGCTAGCACCGCTTCCAATTCGAAGCAAGTGCTTCGAGTTGGAAGTATCGGCGGGCCTGGCTAGGCTGGAGACGTGACCTCGACCCCGCCGCCCCTGGACGCCACGCAGCTGGGCGCCTACTTCGCCCTCATCGAGGCGAGCAGCCTGCTGAAGCACTCCGTCGAGCAACAGCTGCGGGACGCCGGGGACCTGAGCTACGTGCAGTTCCAGCTCCTGGCGACCCTCGGGGACTCCCCGACGGGCAGCCGGCGGATGACCGACCTGGCCGACGGCGTGGTCTACAGCCGCAGCGGGCTGACCTACCAGGCCCAGACGCTGGAGAAGCGGGGCCTCGTGACCCGGTCGCAGTCGTCGGACGACGAGCGCGGCGTCACCGTGACCATCACGGAGGAGGGGCGCGCCGTGCTCGCGGAGGTCTTCCCGGGGCACGTCGCCGTGCTCGACGACCTGCTGTTCGCCCCGCTGACCCGCGCCGACGTCGAGACGCTCGCGGACATCCTCGCCCGCGCGCGGGACCACATGCGGCAGACGCCACCGCGGTCGGCGGGGGCGCGGCGGCGGAAGAAGGCGGCCGCGGCGGACTAGGGGCAGGCGGCGTGCGGCGTCACCCGCTCGGCATCACGCCGCCGTGAACTCCCAGTGCCACGGTTCGTACGGTCCGGAGCCGCCGGCCCGCGCCCACGCCGGGTTGTCCCAGCCGTGCTCCGGGCCGTGCGCCTTGAGCCAGTCCCAGCGCTCGCCCGCGTAGCCGTCGGCGCAGATGTCCACCGCGAGGCCCCAGCCGTGGTTGGACCGACCCGGCGTCGCCGTCAGCGTGGGCTTCTGCGCCTTCGCGGTGACCTGCTGCGCATAGCTGCGGTAGCCGTCCGTGAGACACAGCGCCTCGCCGAACCGCTCGGTGTAGGCCTGGTTCAGACGGGCCAGGGCGACGGCGGCATCGGCCCGGATCGGCGGGTAGCCGTTCCACAGGTCGCACAGCTCGTCGTCGGGCAGGTTGCCGTTGACCCCAGCACCGGTTGCCTCGCCGTCGCAGCCCGGGAGGACGGGCGGAGCCTCGACCTCTACGGGCGCGCGCTCCCCGCCGGACATCGTCGCGTCCTGAGGAACGGTGATGCCGGCGTCGGCCGTTCCACGTGGTGCACGCTCCTGGCTGCGCGAGGCGCCACCTTCGCGGTCGCGCGCTGCCTGCTCCGCGTCGGACGACGGGTCGGTGAGCGCGACGGCGGCTCCGGGCCGGTCGTGCACCTCGCCTCCCGGCCCGCCCGCGGTCGCCACCGCGACCGAGGTGGTGGCGACGAGAGCGATCCCCACCCCGAGCGTCAACGGCCACCGCCCCGTGACCGCGGACAGCGGTCCGCTCGTCGGGGCGGAGTGCCTGCCCTTGCGGTGTCGGCCCCGCCTGGACCGTGCTCGCGTCGGTGTTGCCATGGGTGTTTCTCCTGGGGATCGGCAGGGTCGAAGGCGGGGGGCGTGAGGGGCGGGCCGGAGCCCGCCCCTCACGCGGAGCGCGTCAGAGAACGCGGATGAACGTCGGGTTGGACTGCCAGATCTGCGTGTAGCGCACCGTCTGGCCCGGCACCGGCGCCTCGATCTGCATGCCGTCGCCGGCGTAGATCGCGATGTGCCCGGGCGACCAGATCAGGTCACCGGGCTGCGCCTCGGACCACGAGACCTCCGGCCCGGCGTACCGCTGCTCGGACGAGGTGCGGGGCAGGTTGACCCCGACCTGGGCGTACACGTAGGACGTGAACCCGGAACAGTCCATCCCGGCCGGGGTCGACCCGCCCCACAGGTAGGGCACCCCGAGGTACCGCATCCCGATGGACACCACGGCGGAGCCGGACGCCGAGGCCGGGACGTCGAGCGCGGCCTCGGCAGCCTCCGCGGCGGCGGCCTCCGCTTCCGCGGCAGCCTCTGCCTCTGCCTCGGCGGCGAGCTGTGCCTGGTACTCGTCGTTCTCCGCCGCGGAGACGACCGAGACGGCGGCCTTCTCGACCCTCAGCTCGGCGTCGTTGGCCACGGTCACGACCGGCGCGGCGGCGACGGACTCCTTGGCCTGTGCCGCGAGGGCGTTGAGGTCTGCCGTGTTGAGGGCGCCCTGGACGGACTTGCCGGCCAGGGACGTGGTGACCGATGCGGGTGCCGGGGCCGCTTGGGCGGGGGTCGCGACCAGGGACAGCAGCACGCCGGAACCGGCCGCGGCCGCGACGGCGGTTCTCCCGGCGAGCGTCGTGACCTGTTCGGTGGCGGCTCGGGCGACGTCGGCCAGGACGGGACGGCTGACCGCCCGGTGACGACCACGACCGCGGACGGTCGGGTCAGGGTTGTAGCTGGGCTCCATGAAAGCTGGGACCTTTCGGATCGGAGTAGAACCACACACACGTCCCCGGGTTCGGGGCGCGCGAAACCGGTCGACACCCCGGTGGGGTGGTGTCGAGGGGTGTGGTGGTCTACGTCCGGGAGATCCCCAGGGCATGCAGCGACGGTGCGGCTGCGACGGCCACGCCGGAGGCTGCCCCGCGCTGGGTGTGCGCGATGTCGGGCACCAGCCACCGCAGGGCGAGGTCCGGCTCTCCGGCCAGGTCTGCGGAGGGCGACACGGTCCGGTCGTACCGGGCCGTCACCGTGCGGTTCTCCGAGCAGTGGTTCGGGTCGTCACCGTGGTGACCGGAGGGCCCTCCGGCCTCGGCGGGCGCTACGGCAGATGCCGCGAGCTGCCCGACGGCACTCTCCCGGTGGGTGTGTCCGGCCTCGTCCAGGTGGACGCCGCACAGCGGCTGCACACCCACGACGGTGAGCACGAGGAACATGACGGCCAGGACGCTCGTGACCCCACGCCGAGGTTCGGCGAGCAGCGCGCGAGCGGGACGTGTCAGGTTCATGGCGAGCCCAAGAGTAACGGTATGGACACGGAATGGGGCAACAGGACGTATGGGGTCCATACCCGATGGGGGTATCCTCCTCCGGTGACCACGACCCCCGCACCGGCAGAACGTCTCGCCGAATCGCCAGGTCTCACCGCTTGCAGCCTCTGCGCCGGAGAGACCCTCGGCGATCTCGACCCCCTGCCCGGCGGGCAGCTCGCACGCTTGCGGATCCTTCAGGCCAAGGGTGTCGCGCGGCTGACCCTGTCGGAGTGCCTGGACGAGTGCAACCGCGGCGATGTCGTCGTCGCGCGCCCCACAGCCGCCGGGCGCGCGAGCGGCGCGCGGCCGGTCTGGTTCCAACGTCTCGCCGGAGACCGGGTGACCGATGCGCTGGGGGCGTGGCTCGGCGGCGGCGGGCCGGGCCTCGCTCAGCCGCCCGCCGAGCTCGACGCCCATGTCATCGATCGCTCGTAGCCTGGGCGCGTGAACGGGCCCTGACGCCGGGAGCGACCCACACGGGCAGGCCGGGAGATCACCGGGTCCATCGAGCCGGGCTGACCGGACGGGTCGTTCCACGCTGCCGGGGCCTGGCGTTCCTCGTGCGAGCGGCCACCGGAAAGCGGGGCTGCTCGTCCCCTGACTCAGGGGTCTCGCCCCGCGCGAGCCGGAGCGCCTTCTCCGTGAAGTAGTTCACCTCTCCGTGGCCGTCCTCGACCCCGAAGACGAACTTTCCCGAGGGAGTGGCTCTGACGTCGACGACTGCGCCGCGTCCGCGCGGAGTGCTCGGCCCCGACGCTACGAGCCGCTCGACCCTGAGGGCGACATCCAAGGTGGTACCGCCAAAGCCAGGATCACGGGTACCAGCGAAGGACTCCCGCCGGGTCCGGGTGCGGGCTTGCAATGGTCGTGGGTCCAGACCATGAGCCCACTCAGCACGGAAAGGAAAGATCAATGCCTCTGCCCGCCGCGCCCGCGCGCAACACCAGCTCACCCTTCTCGTCGATGCACGGCCACCACACCGCGATCCGGTACCCCGACTTCGAGGCCGCTCGCGCGTTCTGGGTCGACACCATGGACTGGCGGGTCCTGCAGACCTGGCCCTACGGCGACCTCACCCTCGCCTACGTGATGCCGCCCGATCAGGACGAGTTCCACCTCGAGATCCTCGCCGGACCGGGGGCTGCCGCCCAGACGGTCTACGAGGACGTGGACGCCAGCCTGGCGGCCAGCGGCTACAACCACGTGTGCCTGTCCGTCGACAGCGTCGATGACACGCTCGCCGCGCTGCGCGAGCGCGGTGTCGACATCGTGAACCCGCCGTTCGAGATCGAGGACATCAGCGCACGGCTGGCGTTCTTCCGGGACCCGTGGGGCAACATGTTCGAGCTCACGGAGCGAACCGGCGACGGTCTCGCCCACTGAGAGAAGGTGGTTCGCATGGCTGTCTGGTTCATCACGGGTGCCTCCCGTGGCCTGGGTATCGAGATCGTCCGCGCCGCTCTGGCGAGCGGCCACAGCGTGGTCGCCACGGCCCGTGACCCGCACGGAGTCGAGGCCGCCTTCCCGGACGCGGGCGAACGACTCCTCGCGGTGGCTCTGGACGTCACCGACCTGGCCCAGGTCCAGGCTGCGGTCGAGGCCGCCGTCGCGACCTTCGGCCGTGTCGACGTGCTGGTCAACAACGCCGGCCGGGGGTTGCTGGGCGCTGTCGAGGAGGCTGACGACGTCGAGGTGCGTGCCGTGTACGACACCAACGTGTTCGGCGTCCTGACGGTGACGCGTGCGGTGCTACCCGTGCTGCGCGCGCAGCGGTCGGGCCACGTCGTCAACCTGTCGTCCGTCGGCGGATTCGTGGGCTCGGCGGGGTGGGGGATCTACGCCTCGACGAAGTTCGCCGTGGAGGGCTTCTCCGAGGCGATGAGTCTGGAGCTCGCACCGCTCGGGATCGGCGTCACGCTGGTCGAGCCCGGCTACTTCCGCACCGACTTCCTGGACTCCTCCAGCCTGCACCGCGTCACGGCCACGATCGACGACTACGCAGAGGGCCCGGCCGGAGCGATGCGGCTGACCGCGGAGCGGGTCAACCACGGTCAGCCCGGTGACCCGGTCAAGGCCGGCACCGCGATCGTGTCCGCCATCGACTCCGGCCGAGCACCGCTGCGGCTGCAGCTCGGCTCGGACTGTGTCGCCTCGGTCGAGGCGAAGCTCACGGCCGTGGCGGCAGACCTGGACGCGTGGCGTGAGGTCGCTCTCTCCACGGACCACGACGACGTCGCGGTCTCGCCGTCGGGAGCAGGAGACGCCTCATGACCTGGCGGTGAGTGAAGTTGAACGGGGCATCGGGCGGGCGAGGCACCTGCCCGCCCGGTGCCGTTCACACTCGGAGCGCGGTCGAAACGGCTGGCTCAGCCGTCCTGGCGCGGGACATGAGACGCAGCTTCTCCGCCGACGGAGACCCGCGGTCCGCGCTGTACACGATGACGGTCTGCCCGTTGTCCGCGGGCAGGGGGAGCGCCTCGTAGTTGAGGCGCAGCTCTCCGACGTCCTCGTTGAAGAAGAGCTTGACGCCGTGCGTGTGCTCGAAGAGCCGGTAGTCGCCCCAGTACGGGGCGAACTCGTCCGACGCCACGGTGAGGTGGTCGACCAGAGCAGCGAGGTAGTCGTTGGAGCCGGCGGCAGCCGCGTTACGCAGGATCGCAACCATCTGCGGGGCGATCTCGTCCCAGTTCCGGTAGACCACCCGGGCCCGCGGACTCAGGAACATCCAGCGGGCCATGTTGCGCTCGCCGGACGGCATGGCAGCAAAATCGTCCAGCAGGAGTGCGCCGGCCCGGTTGATGCCCAGCACCTCCAGGTGCGGACCATGAATGACGGCCGGTACCGGGTCGAGTGCCTCGATCATCGAGAGCAGAGCCGGCCTGGCGCGCATCGTGATGGGCGGAATCCGCCGGGTATGGATGCTGTCGGGGTTGAGGAGCGCGCGCAGGTGCAGTCGCTCCAGCCGGTCCAGCCGTAGCGCGCGCTCAACCGCCTCCAGCACCTGTTCGGAGACGTTCCCGACACGCCCCTGCTCCAGCTTGACGTAGTAGTCGACGCTGACCCCGGCCAGGATCGCGACCTCCTCGCGGCGCAGTCCCGGGACCCGTCTGCTCGCGGTGGCCGGGGGCAGCCCGACGTCCTCGGGCTCAAGCGCGGCACGACGCGACGTCAGGAAGTCGCGTAGCGGGTGATCGGTCCTCATCGCCTCAGTATCCGCCCACAGGGCCAGATCTGGCGGCCGGGCTGTGCTGGGGCGACGTGCGGGTGGGGGCGCGAGGTCAGGGCAGCGGGAGCGGCTTCCCAGCGAGCAAGATCTCCCCGGCGCGGACCTTGGCCTCCATCTCGTCGACGTTCCACAGGGCGCTCAACGCAGCGAGGTCCTCAGACGTGTAGCCGGAGTCGATGAACGCCTGACTCGACGCGATCTCCTCCGCCGACGGCTGGGACGTGGTGTGCGTACCCGGCTTGAACGGGAGCCGCTCGCCGTCCAGGACCATCTGGCCGGCGCGGGCCTTGACCTCGATGATGTCGACTGACCAGAGCTCCGCCAGCTCCACCTGGTCCTCCGCGCTGTACCCGGCATCCCAGAACGCGTCGTGCTGCTCGCGCGTGTAGCCGTCGGGCATCGAGGACCAGTCGACGCCGACGGCGTGCGCGACGCCGTCGACCGCGGCGGCGAAGTCCGTGTACGGGTTGGCCGCAGCGGTGGCGCCCGCTCCGACCATGCCCAGGGCCGACGCGACCACGCCGGTGACCGCGATGGTTCCCGCGCGCCGGGCGAACGGGGTGACGAGGCCGCTCCGGGCGTCGGCCGCCTCGATCCGCGCGGCGATCCGCAGCGCGACGGCCGCGGTGTCGGCGGCGTCGGGCTCACGGGAGCGCAGGGCTGCCGCGATGCGTTCGGCGAGGTCGTCGTGCCGGTCGTCGCCCCCCGGCCGGGGTCCGGGCACCGGCGTACCGGTGCGGCGGTCCTGGGTCATCGCGTCTCCATGAAGGTCGGGTCGGTGTGCCGCAGGGTGGCCAGAGCCCGCGCGGCGTGGGAGCGGACGGTGGCCGGCGAGGTGCCGAGCACCGTCGCGATCTCGGCGTCGGCCAGCCCTTCGTAGTACCGCAGCACGAGCACCGTACGCTGGCGCGCCGGGAGCCGGGCCAGACGCCGCCACATGGCGTCCTGCTGGGCGAGGTGCTCCGCGGGGTCGCCGCCGGCACCGGCGTGGTCGACCAGGGCGTCGTCGGCGGTGGGCCGGATCATGCGCACGTGCCAGTGCCGCCGCCACGACAGGTGCTCGTTGGTGACCATGCGCCGCAGGTACAGGTCGGGCCGGTCGGTCAGGGTGATGCGGTGCCACCGCTGGTGGGCCCGCAGCAGCACCTCCTGGACGAGGTCCGCGGCGGTGTGCTGGTCACCGACCAGCACCGTCGCGTAACGGATCAGGCCGGGCAGGTGCGCCCGCACCAGCTCCTCCAGCGATCGGGCCCGGGCGGGGTGGTCGCCGTCCTGCGCAGGCGCGGGCGCCGCCCGCGGCGTGGGCGCACTGTCCGTGCCGGCGGTCTCGAGCCAGATGGTCATCGGTCGGCACCCGTCGTCGTCAGCGCCAGCAGCGCCCCTGCCGGATCGTGGGCCGCCGCGCCGCCGGGCCGTGGTACCGGGGCGTCGTCGAGGCATCTGCGCACCAGGTGCTCCACGAGCGCGGTACGTCTCACGATGTCGGAGGCCTCCAGCGCCCCGGGCAGGATCCTGACCTCGACCGTGTCCCGGACGGGGTGCGGGGTGACGAGCTGGGTGAGGTTCACGTCGGCGTACTTGGTCAGGCCGATCCCGCGTGCGGCCGCGGCCAGCTCGCCCCAGGACTGGTCGCCTCGCTCCACGAGCCGGAGCAGCTCCGCGGGCAGCGGCGCCAGACGGCGGCACGCCTCGTTGGTGCCCAGCACCTCCCACAGCGGTTCGCGCCAGTACCCGAACAGGCGGACCAGGTTGGCGAACGGCGCGGACCGCCGGAACGGCGCACCGTCCAGGTGCAGGTGGACGGCCGCCTCGGCGGGCACCGTGAAGCCGAGGCCCCGCGCGGTGCCCAGCAGCTCGTCGAGCACCTCGCCGTGGTTCTCGACGATCGGCGGGGTGACGACCTCGCAGGGCCGCTCGCGCCCGGCCGGCAGCGGCATGGCGACAGCGACGGTGGCCCCCGCGCTGTCGTTCACCCGCGCCGCTCCGCCCATCACTTCCACGCGGGTGCCGAACAGCTCGGCGACCGGTGCCAGCACGTCGGGCAGGGTGGCGTCCGGATCGGTGGACCGCTCGACCAGGCGCAGCAGGCGGGGCTCGTCGCACAGCACCCGGTACCACCCGCGGTGCCCGGGCCGGGTGGTCGTGCCGGCCAGGTCGGACACGAGGGTGATGTCGTCCACGAGGCGCACGACATGGGCGCCGGCGCCGTCGACCACGTCGAACGCGGGCGACAGGTGCCGGAACACGCCCACGCCCGGCACCGCCGACGGCTCGCTGTCGGTATGGAAGGACCGGCGCACCCGGCCGCCGCGGCGGCTCGCGAGAGCGTCCGCGAGCACCTGCCGGTCGGAACCGGCGGGCGCGAGCAGCTCCACCTCGAAGCCGATACGCAGCGTGAGGGTGTTGATGGTCGCCTCCTGGCGAGTCGTCGGCGGTGCCGGGCGCAAGGGTCAGCTACCGGACGTCGTGGCGGCGTCCAGGGGCAGCTCCTCGCCGTCGAGCACCATCTGGCCGGCGCGTGCCTTGGTCTCCACGAACTCGGTGTCCCACAGCGCGCTCAGCGTGTCGACGTCCTCGGACGTGTAGCCGGCGTCGAGAAACGCGACGATCGCCGCCTGCTCGCCCGCCGTCGGCTCCGGCGTCGTGTGCGTGCCGGGCTCGAACGGCAACTGCTCGCCGTCGAGGATCATCTGGCCGGCGCGGGACTTGGTCTCGGTCTCGTCGAGCGACCAGAGCGCCTGCAGCTCGACCAGGTCCTCACCGCTGTACTCGGCGCCCCAGAAGGCCTCGTACTGCGCCTGGGTGTAGCCGTCGGGCATGTCGGACCAGTCGACGCCGGCGGCGTGCACCGCGGTGCCGACCGCCTGACCGAAGGCCGAGGCCGGGTTGGCCGCGGCGACGAAGCCGGCACTGCCGACGCACAGGGTGGTGGCCGCGACGCCGATGGCGGTGAGGCGGAAGGTCGTGGAGCGAACGGTGCTGGGGCTGCTGGTCACGTGGATCTCCAGGAGAGTCGGATGTGCTTGCCCCCTTAAGACGCCGCTCACCGCCGAGATGTGGAGTCCGGCCGGCCACTACTTTCGAGATCGACCTGTGCCGCAGCCCCATGGTGGGGTCACTTCGTGTCGCGCGGCGGTCTGCGGTCGCCTTCCGGAGCGATGGTGCCCGAGTCGCGGTCGTGTCGTGCCCCGGTGAGCACCCCGGTCACCAGAAGGGTGGCCAGGCGGGCGGCGTCGTAGCGGGGGTCGTTACCGCCGCCGATGCAGAGGTTGCCGATGCCGCGCATGAGCATGTACCCGGACACCCGCCCGGACGCCTCCGGCTCGAGTGCGGCGTCGAGCAGGGCGTCGCAGACCGGGACGAGCCGGTCGACGAAGTAGTGGTGCAGGGAGTTCACGCCCTCCGTGTCGGACCCGAGCGCACCGGCGAGCCCGTGCTTGGTCACGAGGAAGTCGACGAAGCCGGCCACCCATCGCTGGAGGGCGACCTCGGGGTCGCCGGACTCGCGCAGGAGTGCAGGGCCTGCTTCGGCCAGCGCTTCCACCTGGTGCTGGTACACCGCCGCCACCAGGGCGGGGCGGGTGGGGAAGTGCCGGTAGATCGTCCCCATGCCCACCCCCGCGCGTTCGGCGATCAGCCGCACGGGCGCATCGACGCCGGCCGTCACGAAGACAGCGGCGGCGGCCTCCAGCAGGGCCTGTTCGTTGCGCTGGGCATCGACGCGCTTGGCGCGGGGTGTCGAGCCAGCGGGACCGGCAGTCGTCATGGGAACCCTTCGTCGAGGCTTGCAAACCGGAGCGTTGCTCCGTATTCTTTCGGAGCGGCGCTCCGCTTAGATTGTGCTCGGCGAAGGCCTCGAACGCAAAGGACGTGTGATCTCCCGTGACTGCTGCTCCAGCGACGACCGACACCCCGGTCGTCCGCGCCCTCGATGCCGTCGTCGGCGCCGGTGACCTGGTCGTCTCGGTCGCCCCGGTGCGCCTCGACGCGCCGGGCAGAGCGCTCCCCCTCGACGTGCGCGTCTCTGCCCCCGTGACCGGGCAGCGCCTGCCGGTGCTGCTGTTCTCGCACGGCAACGGGTGGTCGCTCGACGGATACGCACCCCTGACGGCCTTCTGGGCGTCTCGTGGGTTCGTCGTCGTCCAGCCGACGCACCTGGACTCCCGTCGTGACGGCATCGGGTTCGACGACCCCCGGTTCGGCGAGGTCTGGACCGAGCGGCACGCCGACCTCGTGCGGGCCATGGACCAGCTCGAGACGATCGAACGTGCGGTGCCAGGCCTTGCCGGGCGGGTCGACCGGCGCCGGGTGGTCGCTGCCGGACACTCCTGGGGCGCCCAGACCGTGCAGATGCTGCTCGGCGCCCGCGTGCTCGACGCCGCGGGCCAGGCCGCCCAGGACTACGCGGACCGGCGTGTGCAGGCAGGCGTGCTGCTGGCCGCGACCGGGATCGGGGGCGAGGATCTGCACCCGTTCGCCCAGGAGCACTTCCCGTTCATGAACCCGTCGTTCAGCGAGCTGACCACGCCCACACTCGTGGTGGCCGGTGACCACGACCAGTCGAAGATGTCCAGCCGCGGCCCGGACTGGTTCACCGACGCCTACACCCACAGCCCGGGCGCCACCGACCTGCTGACCCTGTTCGACGCCGAGCACTCCCTGGGCGGCATCCCGAACTGGGAGGCTGCCGAGACCACCGACGAGAACCCGGAACGCGTCGCGGTCCTGCAGCGACTGACGACCACCTACCTGCGCAGCGTTCTGGACCCCGCCGATACCGGATGGGCGAAAGCCGCCGCAGCACTGGCCGAGACCGGCGCGACACTCGGCCACATCGACAGCAAGCGGCCCGTGATCTGAGCCGCATCATCCCTGCTGCGCTGCGCCGCCCCGAGGCGGGTAGGCGCGGCTGACAATAATGCGCCTGGGTGCGAGGGTAATGACAAGGTCGGTACGCGTCGACCAGATCGGAGTCGGCTGTGCAGCGACCGCATCAGGTGGTGGTCCTCGTGCTCGACGGGGCGCGCCCTCTGGACGTCGGGATCCCGGCGGAGGTGTTCCATCCGGAGTCCGGGTTCCCCTACGAGGTATCAGCCTGCGGCATCACCGCCGGAACGGTGACAACCCACGGAGACTTCGGCTTCACGGTCCCGCGGGGCCTGGAGGCACTGGCCGACGCGGACACGATCATCGTCCCGGGGTACGTCCCGGCCGGTCGGCCGATACCGGTGGAGGTGCACGAAGCGCTTCGGACCGCCGCGTCCCGCGGGGCGCGCATCGCGTCGATCTGCTACGGCGCGTTCGCCCTCGCGGATGCCGGCCTGCTCGACGGCTTGCGCGCGACGACGCACTGGGACGCCGCGGAGAAGCTCGCGGAGCAGCACCCGCAGATCACGGTCGAGCCGAACGTGCTCTTCGTCGACGAGGGATCCATCCTCACCTCAGCGGGTGCCGCCGCCGGACTCGACCTGTGCCTGCACATCGTCCGGCGCGACCTCGGCGTGAGCCAGGCGACAGAGATCGCACGAGGACTCGTCACCGCGCCCTACCGGAACGGGGGCCAGGCCCAGTACCTGCCGAAGACGAGTCCGGCGGTCCATGGCGAGACCCTCGCGGCGACGCGCGAATGGGCAATGGCGCGGCTCGACCAGCAGCTCACGGTCGCCGAGCTCGCCGCACACGCACGGCTTTCGCCCCGCACGTTCCTGCGCCGCTTCGCCGAAGAGACCGGCACCACGCCGATGCAGTGGATCCTCCGGGCGCGGGTCGACACCGCCCGCGAGCTCCTGGAGAGCACCAGGCTGTCGATCGACCGCATCGCGGACCAGGTCGGCCTGGGAACCGGATCGAACCTCCGACTGCACTTCCGCCGGCTCCTGGACGTGTCCCCCTCGGAGTACCGCGCCACCTTCGCCGGGCGGAGCTGACCACCGCGATCGGCGCCCAGGCTGCTCGTTCTGCTACGAGATCCGAGGGGGAAGCGCGACCGTCTCGCCCGCCACATCGATCGCGACCTTGCCGTGCAGTGCGTACGACCGCCTGTTCTCCAGGAGCTCGTGAGCCTCGCCGATCCGGGCGAGCGGAAGAGTCGCACCGATGACCGGCTTGACCAGGCCACGCTCGACCAGCGTGGTGAGCGCGTCCAGCTTTCCTCGGTTCTGTCGCGTGAAGACGAAGTGATAGGCGGCGTTCCTGCCCCACGCCTCGATGAGGTTCTGCGGCTGCGCGAGGTCGACGATGCTCACGACGCGTCCGGCATCAGCGAGCGTCAGTGGGCTCCTGGTGAGCGTGTCGCCACCGATCGTGTCCAGGACGACATCGACCCCCTTGCCTCGAGCCAGCTCGGCCACCGCACCCACGTAGTCCGTCGAGGTGTAGTCGATCGCCGTGTCCGCTCCGAGAGAGCGCACGAACTCGTGCTCGCTGGCTCTGGCGGTCGTGATCACCCGTGCGCCCATCGCCTTCGCGACCTGGATCGCGATCGTGCCGACACCGCCCGCGCCCCCATGGACGAGGACCGTCTCCCCCACGGTGAGCTGAGCTCGCGTCACCAGGGCCTCCCAGACCGTCCCGCCGACGAGAGTCAGGCTCGCCGCCTCCAGGTGACTGATGTTCTGCGGCTTGTGGCCGACGAGGTCGACGTCGGCGACGTGCTGCTCGGCGTAGGAGCCGGGACCGCCGAAGATCCTGGGGGTGTAGTAGACCTCGTCGCCTGCACGGAACTCTGTCACGTGGGAGCCGACCTCCTCGATCACGCCGGAGATGTCGTGTCCGATGACCGCCGGGAGCGGCACATGGTCCGCGTAGTCTCCGCGACGGATCTGAAAGTCGAGCGGGTTGACGGCAGTCGCGTGGACGCGCACCCGCACCTGGCGGGGTCCGACCTCCGGCACGGAGACATCGCGCAGCTCGAAGGCATCGACCCCTCCGAATCGGGTGAGCACAACGGCCTTCATCAGATCAGTCATGTGGGTGTTCCTCATCGTGGTCCTGAGTTCGCGACGCGCGCGGATGAGCAGTTCTCATTCAGGGTCGCGTGCACGATCAACGGACGCCAGAGGCGGCTCTGCCACTATCCGCGAGGATAGTGACACGCCTGCCGTGCGGTGCCGCGTAGCGGACCTCCTCATGCCAGCGGGTCCGATCGCGTAGCGATCGGGTACGTCACCTCGCGCCCGGTCGGGCTCGTCGAGGCGACATCCCGCACAGGTCGCGTTGATGCGTCGGGTCAGCCGTAGCGTGGTGCGGCCTTCCGCTGCCGGCGACGAGGCGGTGGCACGCTCGGGCGGGCTGCTCATCCTCTCGGGTGAGGGGCATGACGCATGTCATGGGTGGGGTGTGCAAAGCACCGGGAAGGCGATGACAGGCCGACACTTCTGGGCGGAGCTCACGAGCGGTGGACTGGAGTCAGGACCGGGGACCACCCGACGGCCGCAACCGCAGGAGCACATCATGGACCTCGTCGAAACCCTCCAGAACCTCCTCGGGCAGGTGCCCGAGCTCGTCCAGCCGCTCATCGCCGCGATCGCCGGCAACTTCCTCGTCGTGACCGTCCTGGTGCTGCTCAGCTCCGGCGCGCGCCGCGCGAAGTTCCAGCGCGCCTACGAACGCTACGGCGTGCCCGGTCGGGAACCCTTGGGCGGAGAGGTATCGACGCGGGGCGCCTGCTGATCGATAGACAGTTCTTATCGTCCGGCGTCGGGACAAGTCTTGGACGTCTGCCGGACGCCCGCCATAGCGTCGTGCCACGCCGCGGGAAGGGCTCCGGCCCACTCCGTCGACGCCGGTTCGTCGTGCCTGGAACAGGTCCCCGCCGGCGTGACCGCACGGCCTCCGGCAGCCTGCCAAGGAGATCCATCATGAACAACACCGTGATCGGGCGCGTCACTATCCTCGCGAATATTGGCAGTGCCACCTCTGGAATGTGTGGAACGAGCGCACAACGCTTAGCGGGACTGGTCTCAGAGCGTGTGCTCCACCTCAGATGCAACTGGCTTCTCGACGGCATCGGCGTCTGACGACTTACGCCATACCGACCTCGCGTCCACCCATGAAGAACAGAGAGAGAACATGATGGAACACCCCATCACGCCTGTGGAGTACCACCGCGGGCTCGTCAGCGACAAACGCCGTATCGGACGAGGCGTCCTCGCAATCGCCCTCCTTATCGGAGGCATGCAGTTCTTCATTCTTGCGCTCGCGATCATCGCCACCCTCATTGACACGGCAATCGGCACAGAGGCCAGGCCGGGGTACACCCCGCTCGTCAACGCTGTCGGTGCGTTCTCCGTGGCACTGCTGATCCC
This sequence comes from Promicromonospora sp. MEB111, assembly GCF_030209445.1. GTDB lineage: Bacteria > Actinomycetota > Actinomycetes > Actinomycetales > Cellulomonadaceae > Promicromonospora. The sequence continues at coordinate 172,601 of NZ_JARVSD010000014.1, read as the reverse complement.
GTGGAGCATGCTGATCCAGCGCTGGCTCTACGGCGTGCGGGGCGGGTCGCTGTCGTCGGTGCTGTCGCACTTCCGCTTCGACATCTTCGGCCGCGCCCTCGTGATCCTCCTTCCGGTGACCGTCCTGTTCCAGATCGTGTACTACCAGACGCCGTTGCCGCAGACGACCTGGACATGGGACGACACGCTCCTTCTCACCGCCACGGCACTCGCCCTGACGCCGTTCCAGGCCGCCGGCGAGGAATACGGCTTCCGCGGTCTCATCCTCCGCGTCGTCGGCAGCTGGACGCACAGTGCGCGCCTCGGACTCGTGCTCGCCATCATCATCTCGAGCGTCCTCTTCGCGCTGGTCCACGTCTCCACGAGCGGGTTGCTGAACCTCTGGTACATCGTCTTCGCGGCCGGCACCGCGTGGATCACCTGGCGTACCGGCGGGCTCGAGATCGCCGTCGTGCTCCATGCGGTGTACAACACCACCCAGTTCGTCATCGACGCCGCGCTCCAGGTGGACCCCACCGTGGCCACCGACCGCTCCGCCGGCGCGATCGACCTGACCGCCCTCATCCCTGTTCCGCTCATCATCGGCGCCGTCATCGTCGTGGCGATCCGTACGCGACACACGGGGACGGTCCTGACGCCGGCGTCGGCAGAGGCTCCGCAGACCTCGATGGTCTAGCACCGTCGAACGTTTGTGTTTGCCCCCACGGCAGATTGTCTACTCACGAGCGGATCACTCGACCCGTCCTCAGGAAAGGTTGTTCATCGTGCGCACACCAGAGGCCGTCACAGGCGGCGACAAGGGGTCGCTCTCGTCGGGAGCCGGACAGTGACGGGGCCCGCAGACCAGGGCTACGCACGTCCCGTTCGCGCCGGTGATGCAGAGGTCGCGCTGCCTGGGACATCGCCCGACCGGCCGTTCGGTGTCCACTTCCGGATGTCGCGCTGGAAGTCCCTGGTCGTCCTGGTCGCGGTACCGGTGATATTGCTCCTGGTCCAGATCATCGTGTTCCAACCGGTCGTCCTGATCGAGGGGCCGGCAGATCCGAACAAGCCTGCACTCACACCGCTCACGATCGTCGCGACGGGACTGAGCACCGCCATCACCGCGTTGCTCGCGACGGTGCTGGTCGCGAGGATGGCGAAGGTGCCGTGGCGTGCGGTGTTCCGGCACACCCGTACCTTCGACTGGCGACGCGTCGGGGTCTATCTCCTGGGATCCGCGGTCCTGGTCGGTCTCGCCGGCATCGTGACAACACTCGTCGCGCCGGGGTCTACCGGACGGGGGGCGTTCGAGATCGGAGCGACTACCATCGCCACTCTCGTCGCCACTCTTCTCTTCACTCCTCTGCAGTCCGCAGGTGAGGAAATTGCCTTCCGAGGAGCGGTGATCCCCGCCGCCGGCTCCTGGTTCCGCAGCGTCCGGCTTGCCATGGTGTTCGGCATCGTCGTCTCTGGGGCGCTCTTCGCAGCGGTTCACGTGTCCCTGGACCCGTGGCTCGTCAGCTATCTGTTCGTCTTCTCCGCGTGCACGGCGATCATGGGTCTGATCAGCGGCGGGCTGGAAGCCGCGATTGCCTTCCACGTCTCCAACAACGTTGTCGCCGGGATCGTGAATGCCCTCTTCGCAGGCGGCGGCTCGTCGGTGATCGACCGCGGCGTCGGATCCGGGCCGGGCCCCTCCCTCATCATCCTCATGGTGATGAACGTCCTGGTCGTCGTCATGGTCTGGCTCGTGGAGCGCGCCAAGCGTTCGAGCTCGGTTCGGACCGGGGGAGAGCCTGCAAGGCGCTCCGGGTCGCTCTGACGTGAGCAGTCAACTCAGTACCGGAGCTGCCGGTATCGAGAGGAAGGATCGTCATGACCGTGCCGATGGTCGGCAAGACCTACCGGTTTGACATGGGGTGGCTGAGGATGCGGTTCACCTTCAGCTCATCGTCGCAGGGCAGGTTCGTCGTGGAGGAAGGCGGTGGGCTCACACCGAACGGCCACGCCGAGACCGTCGCCCTCGATCTGAAGGAGATCCGCGACGATCTCTACCTGAACTCGTGGGCCGAGGCGTGCGGCACGACAGTGACCCACGTGGTGGATCTCGCGAACGCGACGGTGTACTCCAACGTCACCGTCGACGGCACGCTGTACAACTTCGTCGGAACCATCACCGAGGTGACCGACGTCCCCGTCGCCGACCGCAGCGCCGTCGGTAGTGGCAAGACCGAGCGCACCACCGAGATCGTGCTCACCGCGCTGCGAGAGCTCTTCGCCGAGAGGGACCTCACCGGGGTGTATCGCTACGGGGCAGAGCCGTATGCACGGCACAGCCCTCAGGCGTCCGATGGTCTGGAGATGCTGCGCCCCGCCGCGCCCGGTCTGCGGGGATCCACCTGGGACCTACAACGCATCGCGGCCCAGGATGATCTCGTCTTCACCCACAGCATCGTCCACGGATGGGCGCCCGGCCCGGTGGTGATCGTCGACATCTTCCGCCTGGAGAACGGTCGCATCGTCGAGCACTGGGACGTCGTGCAGGACCTCGTCTCGACCGGGTTCACGGCCAGCGGGCACCCCGTGGCGTGAACCTGTGCACGCCACTGCCCACAACGAGAGGACCACAGCGATGAACGATCAGAGCCAGTACGAAGCGACCGTCCGCGACAACCCCGACGAGACCCGCTTCGACGTCTTCGTCGACGACACCCACGCCGGGTTCTCCGTCTACAAGGACATCGGCGAGACGCAGCGCATCTTCTACCACACGGTCGTCTTCGAAGAGTTCGGCGGCCGAGGCCTGGCCGGCACCCTCACCCGCACCGCACTGAGCACCAGCGTCCAGGCCGGGCACCGCATCGTCGCCGTCTGCCCCTACGTGAAGAAATGGCTCACCACGCACCACGACTTCGACGACGCCACCGACCCCGTGGGCCGGGAGCACGTCCGCGCCCTGCGCTGACCTCGTGCCCACCCTTCGAAGGAGCCCGCACCGTTGAGCACTTCCCTCCCATCGGCGAGCAGGTTCCGCCTCGTCCCGATGGCACCGCGCGACCCGCGCGAACCGGGCCGGTCGGCCAGCGTGCTCGAGCTGTTCTTCGACCTCGTCTTCGTCGTCGCGGTCAGCATCGCCTCGGTCCAGCTCCACCACGCCCTGACCGAGGGACACGTGCTCGACGGCCTGGCCACCTACGGTCTGGTGTTCTTCGGGATCTGGTGGGCGTGGATGAACTTCACCTGGTTCGCCACCTCGTTCGACACCGACGACTGGCTCTACCGCGTGCTGACCATCGTGCAGATGGCCGGCGTGCTCGTGCTCGCCACGGGAATCGAGCCCGCCTTCACCGACCAGGACTACACCCTGCCGGTCATCGGCTACGTGGTCATGCGCCTGGCCATGGTCGCCCAGTGGCTGCGGGCCGCACGCTCGCACCCGTCCGTGCGCCGCACCGCGCAGGTCTACGCCGCGGGTATCGCCGGCGTCCAGGTCCTCTGGCTGGCCCAGCTCGTCCTGCCCGAAGCACCGGGCATGATCATGCTGGTGCTGCTCATCGGCGCCGAGGTCACGGTCCCCGTGATCGCTCAACGGCGTGGCAGCGCCCCGTGGCACCCGCACCACATCACCGAGCGCTACGGCCTGTTCACGCTCATCCTGCTCGGCGAGAGCCTGCTCGCCTCCGCCAACGCGATCATCGAGGCCGTCCATGACACCGACACCCTCGGACCGCTGATCTCGATCGCCGCGCTCACGTTCGTCGCAACCGGTGCCCTGTGGTGGATCTACTTCTGGCCGCCGCACCACCGGGCCATCACCGGTGCCGGCGGATCACTGCGCTACGCCTACGTCCACTACCTCGTGTTCGCCGCCGCCGGCGCGCTCTCCGCAGGCATCGAGGTCGAGATCGACGCCCTGACCGGACACAGTGAACTCAGCAGCCTGGCGGCCTCCTTCACCGTGACCGTCCCCATCGCGGTCTTCCTTGCCGGGACGTGGTGGATCGCGATCCGTGACCACGCGGACCCGCTCGTCAACACCGTCGTCCCGGTGGCCGCGGTCCTGGTCCTGTGCGACCCGGTGATCCCCGTCCCGGTCAGCCTGACCGCCGCGATCCTCGTCGCCGTCGTCATCGTCCTGGTCCTCCACCCGCCGGTGAGCTCGCCGGCTCCACCGCCTTCAGATACGGCACGCACGTGGCGCCGTGGTCCGGCGCGCACGTGACGCCCCCTCCCAGGATCACGAGCCGACCAGCACGTGGGCGTTGTCTCTCCGGAGCTGGCCGTGCTGTCCCAGCCGGGCGCACAGCTCGACGTGCTGCGCCGCGCACGCCAGATCGTCACGGGACCCGAATGAAACACGTGAGCGCGGGTATGGGGAACGCGCCGCGGTGAGTCGCCACTGCAGAAGCATGAAGGAGACCAGAGTCATGACCGCACGCTGGAACGACCGCCGCCTCGTCAAGCGCGTGAAGCCGGGCGACGGGCGGCAGCTGGCCCCGTTCCGTTGGTGGCAGATGACACGGCGGTCGGTGCTGTCGATCGCCCTGCCCACTGACCCGGCGACGCCCAGAGGCGAGACGTCGGTGTACACGGTCGAGGTCAAGCACGGCGGCGATCCTGAGACGTGGGAGGTGTTGGCAGGCCTCTACCGCGACGGCCGGCACGTAGCCGAATCGAAAGTGCCGGCGCTCTTCCCCGTCCCGGGCGGGCACATCGACGTGCGCACGAGCGAGGCGGGGATGCGTCGAGCGCACTTCGTCGCCGACGACGGCACGGAGCATCGACTGGAGCCAGACCCGAAGTCCGCAGAGGGGCGCCGTATGCGTTTCGCGCGCGAGCATCCTGCCGCGAGCGGGCTCATGGGCGCCGTCTCTATCCTCTTGCTGCTCATCGGCATCGGCCTGAACCTCTTGCAGCTCGCGGAGCCGCTCTCCGAGATTCCACCCATCGCGGACACGATCGGCACGTTCGTGTCTCCCGTGCATCTGCCGCTGTGGCTCAACGTCGCGCTCGGCTTCGGCGCTGCCGTAGGCGCCACCGAACGCGCTCTGCGGATGCGATACCACTGGCTGCTCGACAGCGGTGCCGGCATCTGAACCAGGGACACGCTCTTCGAGCCCTGCCACCTGTCGAACGGGCATGGAGGAGCACCCATGCCCACCGCACCAATGCCCCAAGACACCGCACCCGTGCTGGTCACTGGCGCCACCGGCAAGCAGGGCGGCGCGACCACTCGCGCACTCCTCGCCGCCGGAGTTCCAGTGCGCGCCCTGATGCGTGACGTAGCCACCGACCGGGCCCAAGCGCTCGAGGCACTCCGTTCTCGAAGTCCGTCGCCGTCGTCAGGACGTGACGTTCCTGATGCGCCCCGACCAGGCGATGCAGTGCCGAGGTCGGTGCGGCAACGGTCTACCGGCACTTCGCGACCAAGGAGGCTCTCCTCGCCGAGGTGTTCGCCGCCCAGGTGGACTCGTGCGCCGAGATCGTCCGCCGGGGCCTGGCCGTCGAGGATCCGCGGCGCGGCCTGTGCCTCGTCGTCGAAGAGCTCATCGCGGTACACCGCACGAGCTGCTGCTCACGACGACCCGACGCGCCATGCTCCACAGGTCCGCCGTGCTGCGCGCCCTCGACTGGGAGAAGACCAGTCAGGGGCGCCGCTTGCATGATCTGCGGCACACCGCCGCGTGCCTGTGGCTTGCCCACTGTGTGGACCTCGCGACGGTGCAGGCGTGGTGCGGCCAAGAATCCGCCGCGACGACGAACCGGTACCTGCGCTTCCTCGGTGCCGGAGCCGATATCGCCGGGTTGGAACGCCTGAATGACGGGACGGAGTAGGCCGGGAGTACCCGAGACGCGGAGAACGCCTCCTAGGCAACGAAGAAACCCCGTCTGACCGGAGCATCTGCCCTGGTCAAGCGGGGTTTCCGTCTGTGGAGCTAGGGGGATTCGAACCCCCGACCTTCTCATTGCGAAGACGGCCCGGGGCCTCGCGTGGCGAGTCTCCCGCGCCATTCCGCGTGCATGTGATGCGTCCAAGCTTCTCCGATGCGGCGGCGGGGGCCGCCGGGGGGCCGCGCACCCGCCCACACCGAGGAGTCGGCCGCCGCGCTCCGCGCGGTTGGTGTCCACCATGGTCACCCTGGGCACGCGCTGTCCGAATGGGCCACTGTGCGAGCGCATCAGTCGCTCGGCGGTAGCGTTCATGGCGTGCCGCCATGCTTCGACATCTATGTGTGGGTTCGGACCGCAGACCGAGCGTCCGTGCTCGCCACCTTCATCGATCGCTACGTCGACGCCGAGGACCCTGGCGAGCCGCGCTTCGAAGCACTCGTGCGTGCACTGGTCGATGAACAGCCAGCCACCGGCGACCGCGAAGCCTTGGCCGACCTGAGGCGAGACCCTGACGCATCACGAGCGTTCTCCATGTACGTCCGCGCGCGAGCGCACTACGGAGCCATCGTGACCCTCACCGAAGAGGGTGACCTGGTGCTCGGACTCACTCTCGATGATCCCCTTAACGACCCCGAGGTCGCGATCCTGGCCGCTGAACTGATCGCCGATCTCAAGGAAGAGTTTCAGGCAGTGGCCGGTATCGCTGGCGTCGAGCTCCCGCCTCCTCAATCCGCCTCAGAATGGAGGGAAGACGAACGGGCAATGCTGCGAGACGGGGAACCCTGATCCGCGCATGCCGAGTGCCCAAGTTCAATCCAGGGGTGGCGACGCCGCGCGAGGGGTAGCGGGGGTCTCTGACGACTCGGGGGCCGCAATTCGAGGAAGACGCCTTCCAGGCAACGAAGAAACCCCGCTTGGCCGGAGCATCTGCCCTGGTCAAGCGGGGTTTCCGTCTGTGGAGCTAGGGGGATTCGAACCCCCGACCTTCTCATTGCGAACGAGACGCGCTACCAACTGCGCCATAGCCCCTCGGACTGCAGAAGACTAGCACTTCACAGCCGGGGCTCCGCAACTTGATCCGGTGTCGCGCGGGTCACGAACGCGTGACCTCCGCGACACCGACCAGCCACGACGCCGGCGGCGGGGTGCGGCAGGTCACCCCGCCGCGCGGCGTCGGGCCAGAATCTCCTCGAGCGGCTGTCCCAGCGTCTCCGACTTCATGCGGGGCGGCTCGCCCCGGAGCAGCTCGTCCTCGGCGATCGCGTCGGCACCTGCCTCGGCGGCACCAGCCGCCGTCGTCGAGCCAGAAGCCGCACCGGGCGAAGAGCCCGATCCCGAAGGCCCGGAATCGCCCGGACGCCCGGAGGTGCCCGCAGACGCCTTCCCGGACGCCGGCGCGGCCGTACCAGGAGGCAGCGCCGCAGGCTGTCGCTGCGGCGCCCTGGGCTTGGTCACGTACGTGGGCAGCGGCACGGGGACCGGGTCCCAGGCACGCCCGCTCGGTGGCTCGTCGGCCGAGGCCGGCGCGTCCGCCGTCGACCCGGCACCAGAGGGCGCCTCGTCCACGACCTCCGCCGGGACCTCGATGACCCGGGGCTTCTCCGGGCCGTCGAGGATCTCGTCGAGCACGTTCTTGCCACCCACCCGCGGGATCGCCTGCGTCTCCGTGTCCGAGCCGCGTGTCGCCAGCCCGACGACCTGCGCGCGGTTGCGCGGCGCGTACGGGCCACCGTTCGCGAGGGCCCGGGCCTGCGTGGCGCGCTGCCGCGCCGCCCGGACCGTCGCGTGCCACCGCGCGTCCGCCCGGCGGGCGGCGCGGGCCGCACGACGCCCCAGGAACAGGACGAACAGCAGCATGGCCGACGACGCGACGGCGGCGCCCCAGTGCAGCTGGTCGAAGCCGACGAGCGTCCACGCCACGACGCTGGACACCAGCAGGAAGATCGACACGATGAAGCGGCGGCGCGCCCGGGCGGCCCGGCGCGCGCGGCGCTCGACCCGGCGGATGCGCTCCGCCGTCAGGGGGCGGCCGCGCACCATGATCTGGAGCGGGAGGCCCTGCCTCGGGGTCGGGTGGGCGACGCGCGGCACGCCCTGGCCCGTACCTCGCCGGTTGCCGTCGTTGACCATCGCCCCTCCTCTCCTACCCGAGCCGCTCATGGCGACGATGCGCAGTCCGCCCGAGAACCGGTCCGGTACACGGGCGTCGGCCAGCTCCGCCCGTCGACGCACCATGCTCGGCAGCCAGTAGCCCAGCCACAGGACGAACAGCGCTACGGCTGTGAGTCCCGCGGTCGATTCCACGACACGACGGTAGGCGAGCATCACCGCGCCCCGCCGCACCACGCACGGCGTGTCCTGCCGTCACAGCGCCTCGCGCAGACGCTGCCAGCGCGCCAGCAGGCCCTCGGGAACCTCCTCGCGGGTCACCGCGAAGGTGCGGTGGTCGCGCCACTGACCCTGGATGTGCAGGAACCGCTCGCGCACGCCCTCGTCCCGCAGGCCGAGCTTCTCGACGACGCGCAGGCTCGGCTTGTTCTCGGGCCGGATGTTGATCTCGATGCGGTGCAGCCCCAGGAAGAAGGCGTAGTCCGTGGCCATCGCGACCGCCGTCGGGATCACGCCGCGCCCGGCCACGGACTGGCTGACCCAGTAGCCGATGCTCGCGGAGCACATGGAGCCCCAGGTGATGGACGCGACCGTCAGCTGCCCCACGAGGGCGCCGTCGAGCTCCACGCCGAACGGGAGCGACGTGCCCGCGCGGGCCTGCGCCGAGAGGGATCGCACGTACTCGCCGAACGTCGAGGCGATGTACCGGTTCGCACCGGGCGACGTCGCCTCCCAGCGCTCGAGCCAGGCCGCGTTCTCGGCCCGCAGGCGCGACCAGTCGGTCGCGTCCCGGCGCCGCAGCGGGCGCAGCACGACAGTTCCCGCCGGCGTGTCCTCACGCAGCGTCACCGGCCATGGCTTGGCCACCGTCCACCCCTTCACAAACTTTCCCGTGGTGCCTACCGGCACGTCCGACCTACTCGACGGCAACATCGTTCGCCCCCTGCCACGCCCCGTGAGGTTTCCCTCGCTGGAGGAGGGTCTACCACGCTCGGTGGCCTGTGACCCGTCGAGCAGCCGCTCGGTCATGTTCTCGCCTTCTTCGTGCGCCGTTCGTAACAATCCAGTCTCGGAGTCTTGGCACAATAGCGGTCATGAGCGGCATCTCTGTTCCGACGCCACAGCCCTACCCCGTCCATCCCGGGATGGAGACAGGTGACGCCAAGGAGGAGCTCCGCCGTGCGATCCGCGCCCAGCGCGGCCTGCGGTCCGCCCGGCGCCGTGCGGAGGCCGCAGCGATGTTCGCCGACGTCATCGAGTCCATCCCCGAGGTACGCGACGCCGGTTGCGTCGCGGCGTACGCGGCCCGCAGCGCCGAGCCCGGCATGCTGCCGCTCCTGGACCGCCTCGCGGACCGCGGCGTCCGCGCGCTGCTGCCGGTGCTCGGCGCAGGGCTCGCCCGCGACTGGGCCGACTACAGCGGCCCGGACGACCTGCTGGAACGCGCCCCCGGCCGCCCACCGGAGCCCGGCGGCCCCGCGCTGGGCACGGACGCCGTCAAGCTGGCCGACGTCGTCCTGGCGCCCGCTCTCGCCGTCGACACCCGCGGGGTGCGGCTCGGGCAGGGCGGTGGTTGGTACGACCGCGCCCTGACCCACCTGCGGCCGGGCGCGAAGGTGGTCGCCGTCGTCTTCCCCGAGGAGGTGTACGACGCCGCGGACCACCCGCTGCCGCGCGAGGAGCACGACATCCTGGTCCACGCCGTCGCCACCACGACCGACTGGCGCTGGCTGGGCTGAGGCGGGCGCAGACGCCGGACGCCGCCCGGCAGGTGCCGGACGGCGTCAGGGCGGTCGCACGACGCCGCTAGGGCGTCAGGGTCTGCTCGTCCTCGCCGGCGCGTCCCACCGCCTCGGTGGTGAACGGCCACGGGAAGGTCTCCCCCGACGCCCACGCGCCGAGCTGGTCGTCGTAGTGCGGCGACGCCGGGTGCGCCGACGTGCCGGTCACGACCACCCACGTGGACGCGTCCAGGTCGGCGAGGTCCACGACCATGCGCATCGACGGGCCGCTGGTCACCTCGAAGCTGCCGCTGGCCGCGTCCCAGGACGTCGCGTTCACGATCGAGGAGCCGCCGCCGACCTTGACCGGGGCCGGGTTCATGTAGGTCGAGATCGGGGCCGGGACGCCCGAGCCGCCGAGCACCAGGTGCTCCAGCCGGAGCTGGTGCAGCGTGCCCCACTCCCAGTCGCTGGTGTCCTTGCCGAGCTCGACCGTGAGGTCCTGGCGGGCGCTGACCAGCGCCTCCGTCAGCACCTGGTCCCGGCTCTCGACGACCGCCACCGTGGACTGGTCGTCCCAGAAGGCGTCGTTCGGGTTGTCGAGCATGCCCTGGATGACGGCGAGCCAGCGGCTGCCGCCGTCGGGCCACATGGACTGGGGCAGCTCGTCGTTGAAGGTGGTGCGCAGCAGGTTGCGCCAGACCGCCGCGAAGTAGGCCGCCGCGGCGGAGTCCTCGTCCATGGAATAGTCCCAGTCGGCCAGGAGTGCCTGGCCGTCCGAGTCGTAGCCGGCCGGGAGCTCCACCGCGAGGAGCACGGGCACCAGGGTGTCGGCGAACACGCTCCACTGGTCCATCTGGAACTCGGACATGTCGGCGGCCGTCAGCTTGCGGCCCTCCGCGATCCGGTCGGTGAGCAGGGTGCGGATGCGCTCCGACCGGTACCCGTAGTCCCAGTCACGACTGAGGAACGGCCCGTTGCCGCCGGGCAGCACCGCCTGGTTCGCCGCGACGACGAAGCCTTCCTTCGGGTCCACGACGCCGGGCATCTGCGCCGGGTCGACGTAGCCGGTCCAGTCGTAGCGGGCGTCCCAGCCGGGACGCGGCCAGGTGCCGTCCGACTCGACAGCGCCGGGCACGCTCGCGCGCACCGGGATCTTGCCCGGCGCCTGGTAGCCGATGTGCCCGTCCGTCGTGGCGAACACGATGTTCTGGGCGGGGACCTCGAACTTCGCGGCCGCCGCCTTCATGTCCGCGGGGGTCTTGGCGCGGTTCATCTCGAACACGGCGTCCGCGGTGTGTCCCGGCTGGAGCGCGGTCCACTGGAGCGAGATCTCGTACTGGCCCAGCTCGGTGCCGGTCTCCGTGGGCGAGCTGCGCACGGCGTCCATCTGCGCCTCGTCCATCACGGTCGAGACGATCGGGCCGTGCACCGTGCGCCGGACCTCCAGGTCGACCGGGCTGCCGCCGTCGACCCGGATCACCTCCGTCTCCTTCTCCATCGGGACCCACTCGTCCGCGCCACGCAGGTACGTGTCGTTGCGGACGCGCTCGATGAAGAAGTCGGTGACGTCGGCGCCCATGTTGGTCAGGCCCCAGGAGATGTCGGCGTTGTGGCCGATGATCACGCCCGGGAAGCCGGAGAACGAGAAGCCGGCCACGTCGTACGGGCACTCCGGGCCCACCTGGTTGCAGTGCAGACCGACCTGCGCCCAGATGCCGGGCGCGGCGAGGTCGAGGTGCGGGTCGTTGGCCAGCAGCGGCTTGCCCGACTCCGTGTACTGCCCCGAGACCACCCAGGAGTTGGAGCCGGTGCCCTCGCCGCGCGCGATCTGCACGGGCACGGCGTCGAGCGCCTTCTGCGCCGACTCGAGGGCGTCGGCGAGGTTCGCGCTCTGGTAGACGTCCTTGGTGGCCGACGCCGTCTCGGTGCCGGCCGGGACGTTCGCCTGCGCGCCCGCCTCGGCGGGGTCGAGGATCGGCGCGTTGCCCGTGCCGGAGTAGGCCGGGAACAGCTCGGCCACGCGCGAGGCGTCGTCGAGGGTGCTGAAGGCCAGGGCCCGGTCGAGCTCGTCGTCGTAGTTGCCGCGCAGGTCCCAGGCCATGGCCTTGAGCCAGGCCAGCGAGTCGATCGGGTCCCACGGCTCCGGCTCGTTCACCTCGACGCTGACGTCGAGCACCGTGTACTCCACGGCCGTCTCGCCGGGGCTGCGGTTCTCGAGGTAGGCGTTCACGCCGTCCGCGTAGGCCTGGAGGTACTGCCGGGTCTCGTCGTCGAGGATGTTGAACTCCTCCTCGGCGACGTGCCGCCAGCCGAAGGTGCGCGTGACCATGTCGGCCTGGATCGCGTCCTCGTTGTTGCCGACCAGCTCGGCCAGGCGGCCAGCGGTCACGTGGCGGCGGTAGTCCATCTCGAAGAAGCGGTCCTGCGCGTGCACGTAGCCCTGCGCGCGGAACAGGTCCTCGGCGGTGTCCGCGTAGATCTGCGGTACGCCCTGGGCGTCGCGGCTCACGCGCACGTCCGCGCTCAGCCCCTCGACCTGCACCTCCCCGGAGGTCTCCGGCAGCGGACGGCGGGCGGTGAGCCACCCGAAGGTCGTCACGGCGACCAGCGCCAGCAGGACGACGACCGTGGTTCCGACCAGGAACTGGCGGACGCGCGTGGTGCGAGTCCGACGGCGCTTGGCGGGCCGTGCACCGGTGGACGGGGCTTTTTCGACGGGCTCTACTGGCTCGGCGGGAGTGGTCGCGGACACGCAGTGGAGACTACCGTCCGCCCCAGGGCTTGGGTGAACGCGCTTGGGTGAACAGCCTCGGGAGATCCTGGGACTATCCCCCGCCGCTCGACCGTTACTATTGGCACTCGGAAACCCCGAGTGCCAGGCGACGGTCCTGTGAGCGCGCGACGCCCCGGCCGCCCTGACGTCCCAGAGGAGTGCACGTGCCCACCTACGCGTACCGGTGTGCCGACTGCGGCCACGCGTTCGACATCCACCAGGAGTTCACCGACGAGTCGCTGACCGTCTGCCCGGAGTGCCAGGGCAACCTGCGCAAGGTGTTCAGCTCCGTGGGCGTCACGTTCAAGGGTTCCGGCTTCTACCGCACCGACTCGCGGAGCACGTCGACGAGCAGCACGGTGAAGGCGGGCAAGTCGGAGTCTTCGCCCTCGTCGGGCTCGTCGTCCTCGGGCTCGGGTGACTCCGGGTCCTCCTCGGGCTCGTCGGCGAGCTCGTCCAGCTCCTCGTCCACCGGGTCGAGCGGGTCGAGCACGTCGAAGGCCGCCTCGTCCTGAGGTGATCGACCGGCACGGCTGACGAGTTTCCAGGCGCACGAGCCCGACCACAGGCACGGTTTTCACGCCTTCGTGCACACGTTGCCCGACGGCGGCTCCGTGTCGCCGCGCCGCCTGTCTAACGTCGGCGGCATGGGACTTCTCGACACGCTCGCCGAGCCAGCCGCACGTCACGGCGCACCGCGCGGCTCCGGACCGCGCGGATCCGGACCGCGCACGCCCTGGAGCAGGCTCGGTTCGCCGGCGTCCCGTCGGGCACGGCGCATCCTGTGGCGCTGGCGGTTCGCCCTCGCCGCCGCCCTGTTCGGCCTCGCCGCCACTCTGGCGGTCCACCTGCTGCGCCCGCCGCCACCCCCGACGGTCGACGTCGCCGTCACCGCCCGCCCCGTCGCAGCCGGAACCCAGCTGACCAGGGAAGACGTCGCAGTGCGCGCCGTCGCGGCCGACCTCGCCCCGCCCGGCGTCCTGCACTCGGTGCGGGAGCTGCTGGGCCGCGCCGCCGTGGTCGGGCTGCCGGAGGGTGCTCCGCTGCACGCCACCCTCGTGTCCGACGACGGCGTCTCCGCCGCCGCCCCGCGCGGCACGGTGGTGGTGCCGGTCCGCCTGTCCGACGACGCCGTGGCCGCCCTGCTGCGTCCGGGCGACCGCGTGGACCTGCTCGCCGGGACGACGTCGGGCAGCGAGCCGGACGGCGAGCCCCGATACCTCGCCCGGGGCGCACGCGTGCTGCCCGTACCCGCCGGGCGCGAGCCGAAGGACACCGGCGGGCTGCTCGGCCCCGTGTCGGACGGCGAGGGGCCGGTCACGCTCGTCGCGGTGACACCGGAGGAGGCTCCGGAGCTGTCGGCGGTCTCCGGCTGGGGCTCGGTGACGGCGGTGCTGGTGCCGTAGACGAACCCGGTGATCGCCGCGGAAATACGGCCAAGAACGGCACCGCTCATACAGAACGAATGTCCAGTTCGACATGCGCCTAACCGGATTTTCCACCACAATCTCCGTCGAGGTTCCGGCCGACGCCGAACCACACCAACGTGAGACACCCAGGGGGATCCATGCGTGACCTGTTCAACGGCTTCAAGGAATTCATCACACGCGGCAACGTGCTAGATCTCGCGGTCGCGGTCGTCATCGGCGCTGCCTTCTCCGGGGTCATCAGCGGCCTCGTCGACGGTGTCATCATGCCGTTCATCGGGTGGCTCGTGGGTGCACCCGACTTCAGCGAGATCGCGTTCTACGTCCCGAACTGGCAGGGCGACGAGACCAAGTTCCAGATCGGCCTGTTCATCCAGGGCCTGATCATGTTCCTGCTGATCGCGGCGGCAATCTACTTCTTCGTGATCCTCCCGATCAGGAAGCTGAGCGAGCTGCGCAAGAAGTCCGTCGAGGAAGAGGCCGTCGAGGAGGCTCTCGACGAGCAGATCGTGCTGCTCACCGAGATCCGCGACCTGCTCCGGGTTCAGGCCGGCGCACCCTCGGACGCCCGTTCCAACTGACCCGCCGGCCCGATGCCGCGCAGAGGCGGATCAGGTTGATCGGTCAGAGGTCAGGTGATCGGCAGCTCGGACTGCCGATCACCTGACCTTTGACCGATCACCCGGCGTACTGCCGATCACGCGGCGAGCCGCCGCCTGTCAGCCCCAGTGCGGCGGGACGTCGCGGCGGAGCTGGTCGTCGTTCGAGCCGTGACCCCCGTCGGACGAGCCGGCGCCGCCGTCGGCCCCCTCGCCCCAGCCGGCCGGACGCTCGTCGGCGCTCACGCCGAGCACCGCCTCACGCTCGGTCCCGCGCCGCACGGCCCGCCGGGGGCCCCGCCGTCGCGGGACAGCTTCAGCGGGCGCGGCCACGCGGCCGTCCCGCGCGGCTGCACCGCCGCTCGGCCCAGCCGCGTCGCCGCTCGCCGCCGTGTCGGCCGACTCATCCCTGGACTCGCTCACCGCACCATTGTCGCCCCCGCCCCGGGGCGACAGGGCAAGGGTCCGCCGCGGGACCCGACCCGGCACCGAACAGCGGCGTCAGTCGTCCAGCACCTGCGGCACGATCAGCTCCGCCGCCGGCGCCACTCCCCCGGACAGCCCGACCCGGGCGTCCCGCACGGAGAGCACCACGCGGCGCACCCGCTCGGCCTCCGAGTCCGGGTCCAGGAACGCGGCCGCGGACCACACCTGCGCCACCACCCAGCCCAGCCGTTCGAGCCGCTCGGCGAGCTGCCGGTCCCGCACGCGGATCGAGGGCTCGGCCACGTAGGCGGCGTCGTCGGTCAGGACCGCCACCAGCAGCTCGCCCGGCAGGTCGGGGTGTCCGACGGCGAGGGGGATGCGATCGCCGCCGGGCAGCCCGTAGTCGGTCTCGACCACGAGGCCCGAGCGCCACAGCCGCTCCCCCAGGTCGACGACCAGCCGGTCCACGGACCGCGCCACGTCCACGCCGTTGCCGATCTCCACCTGGTCCGCGAGCCCGGAACGCTCCTGCGCGAACGACAGCACCCGCGCCAGCATCTGGGGCCCGGGACCACGCAGCCGCTCGGGGTCCAGGTCGGAGGCCGGGAAGCACGACACGACGTGGAGCCGCTTGCGCGCCGCCCCCAGCGAACCGAGCAGCATCGCGTCGCCGCCGGCCTCGCCGAGCACCCCGAACCGGTGCAGCACGCGGCCGTGCGGCGTGCGGCCGAAGCCGAGGGTGAGCACGATCGTGTCCCGCGCGAGGCCGGCCACGCCGGTGACGTCGGCGACCACCACGGGTTCGGGGCGCGAGCCCGCGAAGAACGGCGCCAGCGCCGGATTGGCGCGGACCTCGGCGAGCAGCCGCTCGCGGATGCGGTCCGCGTGCGCGGCGGTGACGGTCACGATGCCGAAGGTCTCCTCGGGCCGGGTCATCGCGTGCTCGATCGCCAGGTCGACCACCCGCTCCACCTCGGCGCTCGTCGACTCGACGGTGCCGGAGACCGGGTCCGGCATGCCGGTCCCGTCCACGAGCGAGAAGTGCACCAGTGCCTCGGTGCGCGGCAGGGGCGCGGGCCGCATGATCCCCTCGTAGCCGTGCTCGGCCAGGAGGGCCGTGAGCCTGGGGTCCCGCCGGGCGGGCTCCGGCTGCAGCGGCACGCGGGGCAGCAGCCGCGCGAGGTCGCGCACCGCGGTGCCCGACGCCGACCGCGGGTCGCCGACCACGACGATCTGCCGACCGCGCGCCAGCGCGGGCACGACCACCTCGACCGGCACGTGCTGCACCGCGTCGAGGATCACCAGGTCGGCGCTGCGCTCGGCGGGCAGCAGGTGCGGCACCATCGTCGGCGTCGACACCCAGGTGGGCCGCAGCCGCCGCACGGTCGAGCCGTGCCCGGTCACCAGGTCGCGCACCGAGCTCAGCCCGCCGCCGACCAGCGTCGCGTACAGGGCCTCGGCGTCCTCCCGCTCGTCGCGCATCGCCGCGCCGAGATGGGCCCGCACCGCCGCCCGCACCGGCGCCGACAGCGAGTCGACGTGCCGCCGGTCGAGCTCGCGGAACCGCCCCGCGAGTGCGTCCAGCCCGGCGCCGTCCTGCCCGGCGAGGTCCGGCTCGACGGCCAGGATCTGCTCGAACACGGACGACCACCACGTCAGCTCCAGCTCCGGGCCCACGAGGTCCGCCTCGACCCGGCGCTCACCGAGGTCGTCGACCAGCTCGCCGAGCCCGGACGCGCGCAGGCGCCGCAGCACCGCCGTCCGCTCGGGGAGCGGGGCCAGGGCGTCCTGCGTCTCGGACAGCGCGGCGAGCCGCTGGACCAGGGCGAACAGGTCGAGGTCGAGCAGCTCGCCGCCCGCCTGCGACGACCGCAGCACGGGTTCGAGCGCCTCGAGGTCGATGCGCACCGCCTCGTAGGTCTCCTCCACGCCCGCCAGGCCCTCGGGGAGCGTGGGCCAGCCGCCGCGCGGGCACTGCGCCTGCCAGACCTCGCGCTGCCGCTGCACCTCGACGAGCGCGGCGTGCATGTCCGGCACGCGCACGCCCGGCCGCACCATCTCACGGGCGCGCCGCTTCAGCCGGCGCCGCTCCAGCCAGCCCATCTCGGCACCCTGGTCGGCACGCTGCTTGCGCGACGCCGTGGCCTGCACCATGTCGGCGGCGGTCCGCTCGAAGACCATCGGCTGGAACACGTCGAGCGTGCCCCGCATGCCGCCGAGCATCGCGAGCTGCTCGCCCCACTGCCGGGCCGTCGAGGCCTCGACCAGGCCCGTCACCCGGGAGACGTACTCGATCTGCTTGCGCAGCTCCGGCAGCGTGTGCTCGCCGAGCCGCGTGACACGGGCGAGCGCGGAGCGCGCGTCGTCGTCGGTCAGGATGTGCGCGCCGAACCACGGGCTCGACGACGACTTGAGCGTGAACGCCCCCAGCTCGGCCGCCCGCTCGAGGTCCGCCGCGAGCTCGGCGCGCCGCTCCGCGCCGAGGGCCAGCACCGACTCGGAGCCGAGCCGCACACGCGTGGCCGGTGCCGGCCGCTCGGACGTGAGCCGGGCCAGCGCCTGCAGGGCGTCGTAGGCCGAGACCCGCCACGGCTCGCGCACCCGGTGCAGCGCCTCGATGTAGCCGGAGAGCTGCGCCCGCGACCCGATCAGGGCGTCCCGGACGCGCGCGACCTCGTCGGTGTCGATGCGCTCCTGCGCGGGCGCCATCGCCTCCAGCAGACGGCGCGACGTCGAGGTGCGCCAGGTGGGCACGGGCGCGATGTCCAGCAGCAGTCCGCCCAGGCCGAGCGTGTCCAGCCGGGCGGCCAGCGCGTCCGCGGCCCGGCGGTGCCCCGGCACGTACAGCACGGACCGGCCGCTCGCGTTCGCCTCGGCGACCACGGCGGACAGCGTGCCCGCGACGTCGGACCCGACGGGCGCGTCCACGAACAGGTGGCTGCCCGTCGCGAGCGCGTCCACGACGTGCCGCTGGTGCGGGTCCAGGTCACCGACGCCGCGCTCGTGCGCCGGGTCGGCGTCGCCCACGCGCGACTCGGGGAGCTCCACCTTGCCGAGCCTGGTGACGGACGCGTCCACGCCGCCGAGCGCCGAGACCACCTCGTGGTCCGCCAGGCCGGACGCGAGCTCGTCGAGGTCGTCGACGAGCACCTGGCCGGGGTGCACGAAGGTACCCACCAGCACCCGCCGGTCCAGCCGGAACTCGCCCAGCACCGCGGACCCGAGGCTCGCGACCCGGTCCAGCACGTCGGTCGGGTTGAAGCCCGCGAGGGTGAACGTCGCCCTGGCCAGCGCGACCGGGTCGAGCAGGGCGCCGTGGGCGCGCAGCGTGCGCGCCACCACGGGGTTGATCTCGGCCGTGGAGTCGAGCGTGATGTCGTAGTCGCCCTCGCCGTCGCTCCGCGGCGTCAGCATGACCGGCCGCAGGATCACGGGCGCGCGCACCACGCGCGGCTCCTGGTCGTCCTCGTCCGACGCCGGAGCGCCGCCCGCGGGCATCGCCAGCGTCACGATCGGCACGGACCCGGTCAGCGCCGGCGCGTCGGCAGGGCTGTCGGCGGAGTCCCCGCCCGGCTCGGCAGCGGACGCCGCCGACCCCGCAGACCCCGTGCCCGACGGGCCGAGCACCCGGGTCAGGGCCTCCATGTCGTCCGAGGCGCCGTTCCTGCCGCCTCCCGCGGTGGGCCGCTCCGTCCAGGTCGCGACCCCGATCGCGAGGTAGGTGGGCGACACCCCGTAGCGCTGCGCGTGCTCCGCGGAGCGCGCGGCGACGGCGCGGGCCCGACGGCGGGCGGTCGGCAGCGCGCCGGCCTCGCGCACGAGGTTGGACAGCCGGGTGGGCCGGCCCGCGAAGAGCTGGGCGACACCCGACGGGTGCGCGGCGGACAGGTCGATCACGGCCTCGCCGAGCAGTCCGACGTCGGCCAGGGAGGACCCGCCGGCGAGCCGGACGAGCCCGGCGCGCCACTGCGCGACCGACTCGGCCATGGGGTCCCGGACGGCGTCCGGCGTGGACCCCGGGGCCTCCGACGCGGCCAGCTCAGCGGCTGGGTCCACGTTCTCGTCCTTCAGCGCGGCCGAGACCTCCTCGGACACGTCGACCGAGATCTCGGGAGCGGCTGCGGTCTGGCGGCGTGCAGCGTTCACCCCAGCAAACTAACCGCGCGGCGTCCGCAAGGGCCGGACGCCACGCCGCGCGACACGCCGCACCCCGTGCCCCCCGGCGTGTCAGACCCAGAAGTCACCCGGGTGACCTGTGCGTCCGACCCGTTCTGCGGGGTGGTCCAGGGTATGCAGAAGCCCCTCCGGCAGGGGGTCCGAAGGGGCTCAGCAGGTGGACCGAGGCCCACCGGGGAAATGACGGTGCGCACCGCGCAGGGGGCGGGCGATGCGCACCGTCTTGTGAGAGTCTGCACCTGTTCCTGGCGGACGTCAACACCGACTCGGACGATCGTCCAGGTTGCGGCAAACAGGTCACAAGAACGTTGTTGAGGTGCAAGTTTTCGCCTCGCCCGAGACCCTCGCAACCGCGATATCTCGCCGTTCCGGGCACCTCCGGCCGGACCCGGAAAAAAGCCTGGACGGCGCCTCCTAAACTCGAACGTTTGTGAGCGCACTCGTCGAGGCAGTCTTCCCCCGCCGGCTCGGCCGGCCGTTCCGCTGGCTCGTCTCGGCATCCTGGACCAGCAACATCGGCGACGGCATCGCGCTCGCCGCCGGGCCCCTGCTCGTCGCGTCGCAGACCGACAGCGCCTTTCTCGTCGCCCTCGCCGCGATGCTCCAGCGGCTGCCGTGGCTCCTGTTCGGCCTCTGGGCCGGGGCGCTGGCCGACCGGCTGGACCGGCGCCTCGTCGTCATCGTCGCCAACGCGTTCCGGGCACTGGTCATCGCCGTCCTGTGCGTCTTCATCGGGACCGGCACCGTGAGCATCGGCATGGTGCTCGCCGCGATGTTCCTCTACGGCACCGCCGAGGTCTTCGCGGACACCACCCAGCAGACGCTCCTGCCCACCCTCGTGGCGCCCGCCGACCTCGGCGCGGGCAACCAGCGCATGCAGGCCGGGTTCCTCGGCGCCAACCAGCTCATCGGCCCGCCCCTGGGCGCCTTCTTCTTCGCCGCGGGCATGGTCTGGCCGTTCGCGATCCAGGTGGTCTGCGCGGCGCTGGCGATCGTGCTCGTCTCCCGCATCACGGCCCCGCCCGGCACGTCCTTCGTCAACGTGCGCGACGCCGACACGCACGTCCGCAAGGACATCGCCGAGGGACTGCGCTGGGTGTGGCACCACCCGCCCGTGCGCACGCTGTGCCTCGTCATCCTGGTCTTCAACATCACCTGGGCCGCACCGTGGGGCGTGCTCGTGAAGTACTCGCTGGACCACCTGCACATGAGCGAGGTCGGCTACGGCCTGCTCACCACGGCGAGCGCGGTGGGCGGCGTCGTGGGCGTGCTCTCGTACGGCTGGCTGGAGCGGCACGTGAACCTGGCGACGCTCATCCGCGTCTGCCTGACGCTGGAGGTGCTCACCCACGGCGCGTTCGCGCTGACCACGACGGGCTGGGTGGCGATCCTCATCATGTTCGAGTTCGGCGTCTACGCCTTCGTCTGGGGCACGCTGTCCACCACGGTGCGGCAGCGCGCGGTGCCCAAGGCGTTCCAGGGCCGGGTCGCGTCCATCAACATGATCTGCGTGTTCGGCGGACTCGTGGTGGGGCAGGGCATCGGCGGCGTCATCGCCGAGCACTGGGGCCTCGTGGCCCCGTGGTGGTTCGCGTGCGCCGGCGCCGGGATCACCCTCGCGCTGGTCTGGCCGTCCCTGGGCCACATCGCCCACGCCCGCGCGACGGACTAGCTGACGGGCCTGGTCACCTCTTCGAGGCCTAAGTTTCTTGGCTTTGGAGCCGTCCAGAGCCAAGAAACTTAGGCCTCGAAGGAAGGACTCGGGCAGCGCTCGCACAGTCGGCTCAGCGCACCCCGACGATCGGGATCGGGCCCGTCGCCTCGTACTCACGCAGCCGCTTGCGCACCGTCGACTCGCTCACGCCGACCTCCTTCGCGATCTCCCGGACCGGACGGCCCTCGGCACGCAGGTCGAGCATGCGGTCGGCCTCACGCGTACCCAGCCCGATGTTGCGCCGGGGCGGACGGCGGGCCGGCAGCGCCTCCCGGACGTTGGCCGTGGCGCGGTCCGCCGCCTCGACCGGATCGGCGACCGGCTGCTCCTGGGCCTCCTCGGGCTCGGGAGCACGCTCGCTCACTCCCTGGCGCGGCATGTCGAGGGCCGCGGTCCGGCGTCCGGCACCGCGCTCCAGGTCGAGCTCGGGCTCGCCCGCGCCGTCGAACCGCTCCCCGAACTCGGCGGCCACCGCATCTGCGGCCCAGCGCTCGTAGTCGGGCGCCCCGACCTCCGGGCGCTCCCGGGTGTCCATCGGCTCGTCGACGAGGATCCCGGTCAGCCGCTGCCGGTCGGCCAGGTGCAGGCGGGCGACGTCGGCGGTCCCGTCGCCCACGGCCGCGAGCGCCTCGCACCAGGCGGCGACCTGCGCCCGCATGTCCGTGGGCGGCACGGTGCGCAGCGCCACGGAGCGGGCCCGACGGCGGCCGGCCTCGGCGCGCGCGAGCCGGCGGCGGGCGGCGCGCGACCCGTCGTTCAGGCTCTGTGCCCGGAACAGGTCCTCGGTGGTGAGGAACAAGGCGTGCATGCGTGCGGACTGCCGCAGCGCGGACCAGGACGTGCCGGTGGCCAGGTGGCGGTCGCCGATCAGGGCGAGGTGCCACATGAGCGCCGCGAGCAGGGGCACGATGAACCGGAACACGACGGCGCCCACGGGGTGGCCGATGTAGGCCTCGTGCCAGGCGGCGAACACGCCGGAGGCCGACGAGAGCGCCCAGGTCAGGGCGAGCAGGGTGCCGCCGGGGCGGTTGTCGCGGGCGGCCTCGCGGGCCAGGAGCGCGACGGTCACCAGGGACAGCTCGAAGACGCCGGCGGTCGCGTAGGCGGTGCCCTGGCTCATGGCGAGCACGTCGATGCCGAACTGGACCATCGCCAGGTACGCGGACCCGGTCGAGATGAGGGCGACGGACACGGCGCCGGTGAGCACCAGGTTGCGGGAACGGCGCGTGGGGACGGTCGTGACGGGGAACGCCCGGTCGGCGGGGGCCACGGTGATCTCTCCTTCGTCAGGTGCCTGTCGGATCAGGTCCCGCGCCGGAGCCGAACAACAGTTCGGATCGTGATGCGGGCGGGCACGAAGATATCGGACAACTGTGACAACCCGGTATCGTCGACGGCTCGGCTGCGTGGAGCACCCCCGCAGGGCACGATGGGCACGACGCCGGGACCGGGCGTGAGCAGCGCAGTCGCACAGGGGAGGACGAGCAGATGTCGCAGAGGCGCAGGGCCTGGATCTGGGTGGCCGCGGTCGTGGCGGTCGCGGGCGTCGGGACGGCGGCCTGGTTCGGGCTGCGGACCGGGCTCGACCCGGTCGAGGCCGCGTCGTCGGCGAGCCCGTCGCCGTCCGCCAGCCCCACGCCTGAGCCGACGCCGACGCCCGCCGGCTACTCGCTCGCCGCCCTGCCCCGGCCGGACATCGATGCCCTGCTGCCCGCCGAGCTGCCCGTGACCAAGCTCGACACGCTCCGGGGTCTGCCGGGTTCGGTCGCCGAGCCGAGGGAGGCCCGCATCCCGGTCTGGGCGGCACCCGACGTCACCGAGGCGCCGGTGCTCGCCCTGGAGGCCGACTACTACGACGCCGACGCCCGCTGGCTCGTGCTGGAGCGCGAGCCGGGCTGGGTCAAGGTGCTGGTCCCGTACGGACGCGGCGCGCTCCCGTCGGACGACCCGGACCGGGTCAACGGCGTCTCGGGCTGGCTGCGCGCGGACGACGTCGTGCTGGAGAAGGAGCGGCGCTCGGTGGTGGTCGACCTGTCGGACCGCACCGTGACCGTCACGCACGACGACGGCTCCCGGGACGTGCTTCCTGCCGGCGTCGGCACGCCCGAGACGCCGACGCCGCTCGGCCTCACCCAGGTGTTCACGGTCACGGAGGCCGTGAACACCGGGATGTCGGTGTTCCTGTCGATGCAGAGCGAGTCCCTCGACGGCTTCTACGGCACCGACTACGCCGCCACCGCGCTGCACGCGGGCGAGGGCCAGGGGCAGTCGGTCAGCAACGGCTGCATCCGCCTCACGAGCGCGGGCCTCGAGCGGCTCACCGGCCTCGACCCGGGTGTGCCGGTCCTGGTCCGGGCCTAGCGAGGCGGCAGGTCAGCCCGCCGGGCACTCCTCGTCCGCCGCCTTGCGGAAGCACCCCACGAAGTGGCCGGGTGCGTGCTCGACCAGCCCGACGTCGTCGGCCGTGCCGCTCGCCGAACCCGCGGCGGCCTCCTCCCCCAGCGACCGCCCCTGCGCCGCGAGCGCCTCGTGGAACAGGCACCGCCCCGCCAGGCGCGCGGACCGCCGGGACTCCTCGGCCTCGACCTCCTCCCACGTGCGGTCCAGGTGCGGCACGGAGGCCAGCAGGTCGCGCGTGTAGGGGTGCAGCGGGTCGTCGAAGACGGCGCTGGTGGCGCCGCGCTCCACGACGCGCCCCTTGTAGAGGATGACGACCCGGTCGGAGACGTAGTTGCCGAGCGAGAGGTCGTGCGTGACGAACAGGATCCCGAGGCCGCGCGACTTGAGCTCGCCCAGCAGGTTGAGCACGTCGATGCGGGTCGAGGCGTCGAGCATCGAGATGATCTCGTCGGCCACGAGGAGCTCGATGTCGAGCAGCAGGGCGCGTGCGATGAGCAGCCGCTGGAGCTGCCCGCCGGAGAGCTGGTGCGGGAACTTGCCGAGGATGTCGCCGGGTTCGAGCGTGACCGCCCCGAGCGCCTCCTCCAGCTTCTGCCGCCAGGCCGCGCCGGACACCCGGGGGAAGTACGAGCGCCGCAGCGTCTCGAACGTCCGGTCCACCTTGAAGATCGGGTTGAACGAGCTGAAGGGGTCCTGGAACACGCCCTGGACCTTGCGGTAGTAGTCGCGCCGGGCCCGGAACCCGAGCCGGGTGACGTCGCGGCCGTCGAACGTGATGCTGCCGCCCGTGGAGTCGAGCAGGTGGAGCACCATCTTGCCGATGGTCGACTTGCCGCTGCCGGACTCCCCGATGAGCGAGACCACCTCGCCCCGCTGCACGTCGAGACTGACCTGACGCACGGCGTGCAGGTCGGAGGTGCCGAAGGTGCCGGTCTTGTAGACCTTGTCGAGCGCGTCGAGCGTCAGCATCAGCTCACCGCCCAGCACGCGACCTGGTGTCCCTCGGCGACCTCGCGGAAGGGCGGGGCCTCGGCGCACCGGTCGTGCGCCAGGGGGCAGCGGTCCCGGAACCGGCAGCCGGCGGGCGGGTCGAGGAGCGACGGCGGCCGGCCCTCGATGCCCTCCAGCCGCTGCTCCTCGTACCGGTCGCCCACCTTGGGCAGCGCCCCGATGAGCATCTTCGTGTACGGGTGCAGGGGCTCGTCGATGATCGTCCGGGCCGGCGCCTTCTCGGCGAGGTGCCCGGCGTACATGACCAGGATGGTGTCGGCCACCTGGAACAGCACGGAGATGTCGTGCGTGATGACGATCATCGACCGGACGAACCCGTGGTCGCGGAACTCGACGAGCGCCCGGGCGACGGCCTTCTGCGAGGACACGTCGAGCGCGGACGTCACCTCGTCGCCGATCAGCAGCGACGGGTTCAGCAGCGTGGACAGCACGAGCACCACGCGCTGCTTCATGCCGCCGGACAGCTCGATCGGGTAGCGCTTCAGCACGTCCGTGTCGAGGCCGACGAGCTCCAGGCGCCGTTCGAGCTCCGGCAGCACCTCCGTGTAGCGCACGTTGTGCGCCGCGAGGAGGTCGCGGATCATCCTGCCGATCTTGCGGGTCGGGTTCATCGCCGACATCGCGTACTGCGGGATGAGGGACACCTCGCGGTAGCGGTGGCGGCGCATCGCGCCGTCGTCGGCGATGGGGAGCTTCTCCCCGTCGAGGGCGATGGTGCCGCCCACGTGCTCCATGCGGGTGTCGAGGCGGATCAGGGCCTTGCCGAGCGTCGTCTTGCCGCAGCCGGACTCCCCGGCGATGCCCATGATCTCGCCGTCGGCCACCTCGAAGCTGACGCCGTCGAGCGCCTTCACGGGGCCGCGCAGGGTGCGGTAGTGGACCCTCAGGTCGGTCACGGAAAGGGTCATCACATCTCCCGCAGCTTGGGGTTGAAGACCTCGTCGAGGCCGACGTTCATGATGTAGAGCGAGCCCACGATGAGCGTGATCCCCAGCCCCGGCGGGATGAACCACCACCACAGTCCCAGATGGAGCGCGCTCCACTGCACGGCCTGGTTCATCATCAGGCCCAGCGACATGGCGTTGGTGGGCCCCAGCCCGATGAAGTCGAGCGATGCCGCCGTCAGGATGGACCCGCCGAACAGCAGCACGAACGTCATGAAGAGGTAGGAGTACATGTTGGGCGCCACCTCGCGCCGCAGGATCGTGCCCACCCCCACCCCGGACAGCCGCGCCAGGTCGATGAAGTCCCGTGAGCGCAGCGACAGGGTCTGCGCCCGCACCGCGCGCGCGACCCACGGCCAGGAGAACACGCCGATGTACAGCGCCTGCATCGGCACGCTGCGCACGCCCAGGTAGGCGTTGATGATGATGAGCACCACGAAGCCGGGGATCACCAGCACCACGTTGGTCAGCATGTTCAGCAGCTCGTCGATCATGCCGCCGCGGTAGCCCGCGACGAACCCGATGGTCATCCCGATGACGGCGGCCACCCCGCCGCCCAGCAGGCCCACGAGGAACGTGGAGCGCAGGCCGGCGACGAACTGCGCGAAGACGTCCTGCCCGAACGTCGTCGTGCCGAACGGGAAGTCCGCGGACGGCGGCGCCATGGGCGGCCCCGCGTAGTCCATCGGCGCGAACCTGAGGAACAGCGGCCCGAGCAGCCCCAGCAGCAGGAACGCGAGCACCACCACCGAGCCGATCACGACCTTGGGGTTGCGCAGCGCGAAGTACAGCGTCTCGCGTGCGTCTCCCCCGGGCTTGCGGCCGGCCGACGGCGCCGGGGTCGCCCCGGGCTGCTCGGCCACCTCGGTCCCCGGTGCCGCCGCGGGTTGTGTCGCCGTCATGACGTTCCCCTTCCGCACGAGCCTGCGGCTCCGCTGCGCCTCATGCGGTAGCCCCCGTCAGTCCGGTCCGCGTGCGGGGGTCCACCAGCACGTAGACGATGTCGATCACGAAGTTGGCCAGGAGCACGCCGATCACCACGAACAGCAGGGTGCCCTGCAGCAGGAAGAAGTCCTGGTTCTGGATGGCGGACAGCACGAGCTTGCCCAGGCCCGGGTACGCGAACACGATCTCGGTCACCAGGGCGCCGCCCAGGATCGTGCCGAGCTGGAGCGCCAGGCCCGTGATCTGCGGCAGCATCGCGTTGCGGAACGCGTACTGCCGCACGAGCCGCTTGGGCGCTCCGAGCGCGGAGAGGTAGTTCGCGTAGTCGGACTCGAGCTCGTAGATGATCAGGTTGCGCATGCCGATCGCCCAGCCGCCCAGCGAGACGAGGAACAGCGAGAGGAACGGCAGCACCCAGTGCTGCAGCAGGTCGCCGGCGAACGCCCACGACCACTGCGGCACCATCCCGAAGTCGTAGCCGCCCGCCACGGGGAACCAGCCGAGCGCGACGCCGAGGCCCCACGCCAGCAGGATCGCCAGCCACATGTACGGCATGGCCGTGATCAGGTAGCCGACGGGCAGGGCCACGTTGTCGAGCCAGCGGCTGCGCGCCGCCATGGCCCCCACGCTGTTGCCGATCACGAAGCTCAGCAGGATCGCGGGGATCATGATGCCCAGCGTGTACGGCACGGCGTCGAGCACCACCTGGCTCACGGGCGCGGGGAACAGCCACACGCTCGTGCCCAGGTCACCGCGGAACAGCGCGGCCCAGTAGTTCAGGTACTGCTGCCAGAGCGGCAGGTCGAGCCCGAACGTCCGCTCGTAGTACGCGGTCATGGCCGCGATCGTCTCGGGGTGCTGGACGGCGGCGCGCGCCACCATCCGCTGGACCGGATCCCCCGGCATGAGCCGGGGGATCAGCCAGTTCAGCGTGACCGCGACGACGAACGTCAGGCCGTAGATCGCGGTCTTGCGAGCGAGATAGCCGCGCATACGTCAGGAGGCCGGCTCGAGGGCGAGCAGCGTGTTGATGCCACCCATCTGGACGTACCCGTTCCACATGATCGGGAAGTACGCGTCCTCGCGGCCCTCCTTGGGCCAGTTGGTCCACTGCGACTCGTTGTACTGGGCCCACGCGCCGTTGTACCAGAGCGGGATGGCGGGCAGGTCGGTCATGAACTTCTCCTGGACCTTCGACAGGGTCTCGGAGAACTCGGGCGTGCCGCTCTCGGTGCGCGAGAGGTCCTCGACGAGGTCCCAGGCCTCCTTGTCCTCGTAGCGGCCGAAGTTGCCCGCCAGCATCTGCTCCTGGATCGGCTGGTAGAACGCGTAGTTGTAGTAGGTCCACGGCGTGTTGCTCACGCCCGCGTTGCCGTTGATCACCAGGTCGAAGTCGCCGGTGGCCCGGGCGTCGTCGACGGCGCCCGCGTCGGGGAAGTCGGCGGTCACCTTGATGCCGACGGCGGAGGCGTCCTCCGCGATCACGCGCGCGGCCTCCATCCAGTCGGTCCAGCCGGCCGGGACGATCAGCCTCAGGTCGATCGCCTCACCGTCGGGCGTCTCGACGAACCCGTCGCCGTCGCTGTCCTCGTAGCCGGCGTCGGCCAGGATCGACTTGGCCTCCTCCGCGTCGAAGGTGAAGCCGTGCTCGGCCACGACCGCCTCGTCGTAGTACTCCTCGAACGCCGGCACGAGGCCCGACGGGTGTGCCTTCGCCACGAGGCCGCCGTAGGCGTTCGTCACGATCTTGTCCACGTCGATCGAGCGCGCCAGGGCCTGCCGGAAGTCGACGTCGTCCATCGGCGGGCGCGTCTGGTTCGGGATCAGGTTGGCCGACGCCGCCGCCAGCATGTACGGCTCACCCTCGTAGTAGGTGCTGACCTGGCCGGTGTCGACGAGCTGGTTGACGCCGGGCAGGAAGTTGTTGCTCAGGTCGAGGCCGCCGGACAGCATCAGGCCGAGCGCCACCTCGTTGGAGGTGTTCACCACGTCGACGATGTACTTCATCGGCATCTCGAGGCCGAGCTCGCCGCGGGCCCACCAGTCGTCGTTGCGCTCCCAGACCATGCGGTCCTGGCCGACGGCGGAGAACTTGAACGCGCCCGAGCCGATCGGGTCCTCGTTCGGGTTCGACAGCAGCTCCTCGTCCGACCAGTCGCCCATGATGTGCTCCGGCACCACCATCGTGCTGTAGAGCCAGTTGTCCCACTCCTGGTAGCGGGGGTCGGAGAACGTGAACTCCACCGTGGTGGGGCTGGTCGCCTCGACCTTGTCGAGCCAGGTCCACAGGTTGCTGTACGGCACGGCGTCGACCTTGCCGAGCTCGGTGGTGAAGACGACGTCGTCGGCGTCGAGCGTCTCGCCGTCCTGCCAGGTCAGGCCCTCACGAAGCGTGAGCTCGTAGGTCTTGTCACCGGTCCACTCGCCGCCCTCGGCGAGCCAGGGCGTCAGCTCGAGGGTGATCGGGTCGAACTGGAACAGCGGCTCGTAGAGCAGGCCGCGCGCACCGGTGGCGTGACCGGAGCTGGGGATCGGGTTCCACGAGGTGGGCGGGCCCCACTGGGTGCCGCTCGTGAAGAGCGTCTCCTCGCGCGGGTACTCGGCCACGAGGGCGTTGGCCGAGTCCATGCCCTCTGCGGACGCGTACGGGTTGGACGTCGTGGGTGCGCTCCCACCGCCACCGGAGCAGCCGGCGAGCAGCACGCCGGCGACCGTGGCCGCCGCCAGGGCCACCACGCCCCGGGACCTGGTCTGTCGAAGGAACATCGTCGATCCTCTCCGCCCGCACGGCCGTCGTGCGGACCAGGCGCGTCGTCGCGCCGGGTTGCTGAGCATCGTTGTGGGTCGGAGAGGGATTGGTCAAGGTTTGTCACCTATGTTGCGCAATCGACACCTACGCCCGACCCGGCGCTTAGCGCGCGGGGCCGGGCGGACGTTAGGCTGTGTGCGCCGGTCCGGGCTCAGCCCGGCCGCCGCACGCGGCTCTCCCACCAGGTGAGGCGCGGGCGCCTGTAGCTCAGTGGATAGAGCACCGCTCTCCTAAAGCGGGTGTCGGCAGTTCGAGTCTGCCCAGGCGCACCTCTACTCGACGAGCTGCCCGGTGGGTACCGCCGGGCGCTCGTCGCCCACGACCTCGCGGCGTGCCGCCGCGCGCTCGCCGCGCTCCCCGCCCCCGACCAGCACGGCCACCACCATGACCGCCAGCCCGGCCAGAGTCACGACGGCGCCCGCCCACAGCGGCGACGTGTACCCGAGCCCCGCGGCGAGCGTCAGCCCGCCCACCCAGGCGCCGAACGCGTTCCCGATGTTGAACGCGGCGATGTTCGCGCCGGACGCGAGGGTCGGGGCCGCAGCCGCGTGGCGCATGACCCGCATCTGCAGGCCCGGCACCGTCGCGAAGCCGACGGCGCCCATGAGCACCAGGCTGATCATGGTCGCGACCTGGCTGGTGGCGGTCAGCGCGAAGACCGCAAGGACCACGGTGAGCAGCACGAGCAGGGTGAGCAGGGTGGCCCCGAGGTTGCGGTCCGCGGCCTTGCCGCCCACCAGGTTGCCCACGAACAGACCCGCCCCGAACAGGATGAGCAGCCACGGCACGGTCGAGCTCGCGAACCCGCTGACCTCGGTGAGCGTGAACGCGATGTAGGTGAACGCGCCGAACATGCCGCCGTAGCCGAGCACCGTCACGGCGATGGACAGCCAGACCTGCGGCGCCCGGAAGGCCGCGAGCTCGCCGCGCAGGCCGGGACCGGCCTGCCCGCTCGGCCCCGCGACGCCGTCGGGCACCCCGACGCGCGCCGGGACCAGGAGCGCGATGCCCACGAAGGCGAGCACGCCGATGCCGGTGATCGCCCAGAAGGTCGAGCGCCAGCCGGCCGCCTGGCCGAGCAGGGTGCCGAACGGGACACCGAGCACGTTGGCGACGGTCAGGCCGGCGAACATGATCGAGATGGCGGCGGCGCGGCGGTCCCGGGCGACCAGGTCGGCCGCGACCACGGCGCCGATGCCGAAGAACGCACCGTGACACAGCGCCGCGACAACCCGGCCGAGCATCATCAGCTCGTAGGTCGGCGCGATCGCGGACACCAGGTTCCCCGCGATGAACAGGATCATCAGGCCGAGCAGGGCCTTCTTGCGGTCCACCCGGGTGAGGGCCGCCGTGAGGCCGACCGCGCCGACCGCGACGGACAGCGCGTAGCCGGAGATGAGATAGCCGGCGACGGTCTCGGTGACGCCGAAGTCGGCGGAGACCTCGGGCAGCAGGCCCATGATGACGAACTCGGTGAGGCCGATCCCGAAGCCCCCGATGGCGAGGGCCCAGAGGGCGACAGGCATGACAGTGCTCCTTGAGGTGCGGGTGGTGTGGGGTGACCGGCTCGTGCCGGCGGGGGGTTCGTCAGCCGTCGAAGCGGTCCGGGTGCGGGCCGGTACGGCCGTCCCGGTCGAGGGCGTCGATCGCCGCGACCTGCTCTGCGGTGAGCTCGAACCCGAGCACGTCGAGGTTCGACGCGATGCGGGCCGGCGTGACCGACTTGGGGATCACGACGGTGCCGTGCTGCAGGTGCCAGCGCAGGACCACCTGCGCGGCGGAGACGCCGTGCGCCTCGGCGGCGTCGGTCACGGGAGCCTCGTCGAGCACGGCGCCCTGCGCGAGCGGGCTCCACGCCTCCGTGACGACGCCCAGCCCCGCGTGGTGGGCGCGCAGCTCGCGCTGCTGCAGGGCAGGGTGCAGCTCCACCTGGTTGACGACGGGGCGCACGCCGGTGGCCGCGACGATCGCGTCCAGGTGTGCGGGCTGGAAGTTCGAGACGCCGATCTCGCGGACCAGGCCGGCCTCGCGGGCCTCGATCAGCCCCTCCCAGGCGGCCACGTACCGGCCGAGGCCCGGAGCGGGCCAGTGGATCAGGTACAGGTCGAGGGCGTCCAGCCCGAGCAGCTCCAGGCTGCGCTCGAGGGCCGGCCGCACGGCGTCGCGCGCCATCGAGTCGGTCCACAGCTTGCTGGTGACGAACAGGTCGTCGCGGGCCAGTCCGGACTCCGCGAGGGCGCGGCCCACGCCCGCCTCGTTGCCGTAGACGGCGGCGGTGTCGACGCTGCGGTAGCCGGCCTCCAGCGCGTGGCCGACGGCGCGGGTGGTCTCGGCGTCGGGCACCTGGAAGACGCCGAACCCGACCTGCGGCATGGTCGCGCCGGCGTGGGCGGCGTTCGGGAGCACGACGGCGGGGGTGGCCGCGGCTGCGACGGCGGGGGTGGCCGCGGAGGCGCGGGTCTCGACGGGGGATGACATGAGGGCTCCTTGCTGTTCTCCGAACGGTGCCCGCTGTGCGTACGCGGACACCTGGCGGACGCGTTTAGTTGCACGCGCCTCCTAGATAGTTGCACGCGCGCACTAGTTGCACAAGCGCTATAGTTGGGGACAGGAATCACGCCCGACGAGGAGGGCCCATGGGAATCGCCGACGACGCCGTCGAGATCCGTGCCCAGGGCTGGCGAACGCTCGCCGCACTGCACGGCATGATCGACACCGCGCTCGAACGCGCGCTGCAGGCCGAGCACGGCCTGTCCGTGGTGGAGTACACGGTGCTGGACGCACTGTCCCGCCAGGACGGCTGGCACATGCGCATGCAGCAGCTCGGCCGCGCGACCGCGCTCTCGCCGAGCGCCACGACGCGCCTGGTCAACCGCCTGGAGGACCGCGCACTGCTCACGCGCGTCCTGTGCCAGGACGACCGCCGCGGCATCTACACCGAGCTCACCGCGGCCGGGGAGAAGCTGCTGCTCGCCGCGCGCCCCACGCACGACCGAGCGCTGCACGAGGCCCTGCAGGAGGCGGAGCAGGTGCCGGAGCTGGCCGGGCTCGTGGGCACGCTGGGCGGCGTGGGCGCGGGGGTCTGACCGGGCTGGGAGACGACTGGGCGACTGACTCGCCGCGCGGAATGCGCCGAGTCAGTCGCCCGGTCGGACTACCCACCTGATTCGGCACGCTCAAGGTGGCGAGTCAGTGGGGTGGTCGGCCTAACCCACTGACTCGGTGGTCGAGGTGTGGCGAGTCAGGTGGCCGGTCCGGTCAGAGGACCGCGCGGAGGAACTCCTGGGTCCGTTCGTGCTCCGGGGACGTGAAGATCGACTCCGGGTCGGCCTCCTCGATGATCTTGCCGCCGTCGAACATCAGCACCCGGTTGGAGACCTCCCGGGCGAACTGCATCTCGTGCGTGACGATCAGCATGGTGATGTCCGTGGTCTCGGCGATGTTCCGGAGCACCCCGAGCACGTCGGCCACGAGCTCCGGGTCCAGCGCGGAGGTCACCTCGTCCAGGAGCAGGATCTCCGGCTCCATGGCCAGGGCCCGCGCGATGGCGACCCGCTGCTGCTGCCCGCCGGACAGCTGGGTGCACCGGGCGTCCCGCTTGTCGGCCAGCCCCACCTTCTCGAGCAGGTCCTCGGCCCGGGCGACCGCCTGGGCCCTGGAGATGCCGAGCACATGGACGGGCGCCTCGATGATGTTCTCCAGCACCGACATGTTGGGGAACAGGTTGAACTGCTGGAAGACCATCCCGACGCGGCGCCGCACGAGGCTGCGCCGCTTCTCCGGGATCGCGACGCGCCTTCCGCCACGGATCTCGTGCGTGTACGGCTGCCCGTCCACGAGGATCAGGCCGTCGTTCGCCTCCTCCAGCGTCATGAGCAGGCGCAGGATGGTGGTCTTGCCGGAGCCCGACGGCCCGATCAGCGTGACGCGGTCGCCCTTGGCGACCGTGAAGTCCAGGCCGTCGAGCACCACGTTGTCCCCGAAGCGCTTGCCGACGCCCTGGAACTCGATGGCAGGGGTGAGGTCGTTGTCAGGCAAGGCGGTTCTCCATTCGGCGGACGAGCAGCGAGGTCGGGTAGCTCACCAGCAGGAAGAGCAGGCCGGCGAGCGTGATCGCCTCGATGTAGCGGAAGTTCGCGCCGCCGTAGGCCTGGGCGGCGGCGTACATCTCGACCACGTAGATGAAGGCCAGGAACGGCGTCTCCTTGAACATCGAGATCGCGTAGTTCCCCAGGCCGGGCAGCGTGTTCCGGATCGCCTGCGGCAGGATCACCGCACGCCAGGTGCGGCTCCTCGGCAGGTCGAGCGCGACCGCCGCCTCCCACTGGCCGCCCGGCACCGCGTCGATGCCGGCCCGGTAGACCTCCGACATGTACGTGGCGTAGTGGATGCCGAGCACCACGCAGCCGACGGCGAGCGACGGGAACTGCGTGAACATCAGGTTGGCGAACACCAGCTGCACCAGCAGCGGCGTGGACCGGATGAACTCGACCAGGAAGCCGACCGGCATGGTGACGGCGCGGACGCGGGACCGGCGCACGACGGCGACGACGAGCCCCAGGACCGCGGCGATGATCATGCCCACCACGGTCGCCAGGACGGTGATGCCCAGGCCCTTGAGCAGGTCGGGGAGCACCGCGGCGGCGTGGTCCCAGCTCCAGAGGTCGTTCATGAGCGCACCTCCGTCCCGGTGGTCCTCACGGGGGTCAGACGCAGGATCTCGCGCAGCGACGGTCCCTGACCGACCTTGTTCTTGGCGCGGGCCTCGAGCGCGTTCATGATCAGCGTCAGCGCGTAGGCGAACACGAAGTAGAGCAGCAGGCCCACCGTGTAGGCGAACACCGTGTCCGTCGTGCCCTTGCGCAGCTCCCCGATGAAGAAGTTGAGGTCGTGCAGCGTGATGTAGGCCGCCAGGGCCGAACCCTTGACGAGCTGGATCAGCAGGTTGGTGAACATGGGCATCATCAGCGGCCAGGCCTGCGGCAGGATCACGCGGCGCAGCCGGTGCACACCACCCAGGTCGAGCGCCGTGGCCGCCTCCCACTGCCCGGTGGGCACGGAGTTGATCGAGCCGCGCACCACCTCGGCGGCGTAGGCGCCGTAGTTGAGGCCGAGGGCGAGGATGCCGCAGGCCAGCGGGTCGAGCTCCACGTAGAACGGCGGGAGCGGCAGCACGTAGTACAGCCAGAAGATCTGCACCACGAGCGAGGTGCCGCGGAAGAACTCCACGACCACCCGGGACGGCACCCGCGCCCACCTGGTCCGGGCCCGCGAGCCCAGCCCGAGGATGAACGCGATGATCAGGGCGAGTGCCGCACCGGCGATCGTGAGCTCGAGAGTGACGAGAATCCCTTCGCCGAGCTGCGGCAGCAGGTCGACGAGCTCTTGCATGTTGTCGGACACGTGCCGGGTCAGCCGTCCAGGCCGAGCTCCGGGGCCAGGTCCTTGGCCAGCGACTCGAGGTCGCCCTCACAGAGCTTCTCGGCGGTCAGGCCCTCGACGGG
Organism: Promicromonospora sp. MEB111; assembly: GCF_030209445.1. Taxonomy (GTDB): domain Bacteria; phylum Actinomycetota; class Actinomycetes; order Actinomycetales; family Cellulomonadaceae; genus Promicromonospora. The sequence continues at coordinate 138,166 of NZ_JARVSD010000014.1, read as the reverse complement.
ACGCTCGGCGGCGGTGAAGCCGAACGGGCCTGCGATCTCCATCCAGCGGTCCTCGTCGGAGACGATCTCGGCGAGCTTCTCGTTGTAGGCGTCGCGGAGGTCCTCCTCCCCCTTCGGGAAGACCGTGGCACCCGCACCGATCTGCGGCACGCCGTCGATGACGGCGACGAAGGAGTCGGTGACCTCGACGTCGGCCTTCGAGCGGGCCACCAGCGCGTTGAGCGAGATGGCGGTCAGCGCCGACGCGTCGGCGCGGCCCGAGGTGACGGCGTCGAGCGCGTCCTGCGGCGAGCCGACCTTGACCGTCTCGATCCCGAGGGACGTGGTGTAGCCCTCCTCGATGGCGCCGCTGAGCACGGCGAGCTTCACGCCGGCGTCCTTGGCGGACTGCATGTCCGTCAGGTTGTCGGGGTTGCCTGTCGGCGTCAGGAACGCGGTCGTGTACATGATCTCGGGCTCGGAGAAGATGGCCTCGGAGCAGCGCTCGGGGAGGATCGACATCCCCGCGCTCACAGCGTCGTACCGGCCCGCGGTCAGGCCGGGGATGAGCGAGTTCCACTCCGTCTGCACGCCCTCGACGGTGTCGATGCCGAGCTCGCCGAAGATCGCCTCGTTCAGCTTGATGGTGGCTCCGGTCAGCTCGCCGCCGTCCTCGTAGGAGTACGGCTCCTCACCGTTGAACGCGACGGTGATGGCACCGTCGTCCTGGAGCTGCTGCAGGGCGCCACCGGCATCCTCCGGGGCTGTCGACGTGCACGCGCCCAGCGCGACCAGGGTGAGTACGGACCCTGCGGCGAGGACGGCCCGGCGGAGCGGGCGGACGCTTGATCTAGACATGGTTCCCTTCACGCCACCCGGCGGACATGGCAAAGACCGGGTGGGCTGGAGTTCACGGACGACTCGCCACCGTAGCGGGATGGCGACGTTCAGACAATCTAGTGTTCGACATTAGGATTGTCTACAATCTGCAAGTTCACCCGGCCGGCGCCACCCCTGCTACCGCCGTGGCCACACAGATGTCCGCGCACCGGCGATGATGGTCGTCATCGACGTCATCGACGTTGCGCCCACGGAAGGAGCACCGATGTCCCACCCGCCACGGGCCACCCTGGCGACCGCGCCGTCCTTCTCGCGTGTGACGCGTCCCTCGACCGTCGACCTGATCCAGACCGAGCTGCGCAACGCCGTGTACGCGGGCGTGCTCGCCGTCGGCTCGCCGATCCGGGAGGTCGAGGTCGCGACCCAGCTCGGCGTGAGCCGCGGCCCGCTGCGGGAGGCCGCCCAGCGCCTGGTCCAGGAGGGACTGCTGGTCGCGACCCCGGGGCGCGGCATGCGTGTGGCGACCATCTCCCGGGAGCGGCTCCCGGCCCTCTACGAGGCCCGCAAGTCGGTGGAGATCACTGCGGCGCGCCTGCTCGTCCGGTCCGGGAACGACGACGCCCTGGCGACCGTGCGCCGCGCCCACGACGAGCTCGTGGGCGCGGACCGCACGGGCGACGCACGCCGCGTCGGCGGCGCCGACCTGAACCTGCACTGGGCGCTCGTCGCCGCGACGGGCAACCCCTGGCTCACCCGCTGGATGACCACCCTCATCGTCGAGGTGCGGATGGCCACGTTCTCCGTGAGCGACGAGTACGTGGTGCGCAAGGACACGGCCGACGCGCACGCCGTGATCGTCGAGCGGCTGGAGGCGCGGGACGAGGACGGCCTGGTCACGGTCATCACCGAGATGCTCGACGGCGCCGTCGCCCGGCTGCTGGGCCGCGAGGACGAGCCGGTCGAGACGCTGGAGGAGCCCGCCGACGCGCCGGCGATCACGCTCGGCCCGATCGACGCCCCGGACGAGATGTAACCGCTGGTCGGACCTGCGCCAGGCCCGCCACGGCCCGGCGGCGGCCCCGCGTCAGACCCAGGCGGCCGGGTCCGCGAGCACCGCGCGCAGCACCTCGCGCGCGCCGCCCGTGAGCGCGGCCTGCGGGCCGGCCTGCGCAGCCCGCACCTCCAGGTCGACGAACGGCGCGGCGAGCACGCGGTCGGCGAGCACGGCCTCGACGTCGGCGCGGAGCCACGGCAGCAGCTCGGTGTAGGCGCCGCCCAGCACGATGGTGGACACGTCGAGCAGGTTCACGAAGTCCGCGAGCGCCGAGCCGAGGGCGCGGCCGGCGGGCAGGGCTGCGGCGGCGGACCCAGCGCGCGCGACGACGCCGGAACCGCCGCGGGCGGCGGCGTCCCGCTCGGTGAGCAGGGCGACGAGCGCGGCGAGCGGGGCGTCCGTCGGTAGGCCGGCCGCGCGCATCATCGCCTCCTTGCCGGCGTACTGCTCCAGGCAGCCGAACGCGCCGCAGGAGCAGCGCGGCCCGGCGGGGTCGACGACGACATGCCCGATCTCGCCGTTCCAGCCCCGCTCCCCCAGGAAGAGCGCCCGGTCGACGACGATGGCGGCGCCGATGCCGACATCGCCCGAGACGAAGACGAACGAGTCCGGCGCCGCGACGTCGGAGCCGCCGGCGAGCTCCGCGAGCGCCGCGAGCTTGGCCTCGTTGGCGATGCGGACGGGCAGGTCGCCGAGGCCGAGCGGCGGGACCGGGTCGAGCGTGGACCAGCCCAGGTTGGGCGCGACCTCGAGCAGGCCGGTGCGAGGGTCCACCAGGCCGGGCAGGGCGAGCCGCGCGCCGGCGACGGTCATGCCGGAGGCGGCGACGCCGTCGGACACCTCGCGGGCGAGCTCGCCGAGCCGCCGCAGCACCACGGCCGGGTCGCTGTCGTGGAGCGCGCCCGGGACCACGCGGTCGACCACGACGTCGCCGGTGAGATCGAGCACACGCGCGCCGAGGTAGTCGACGTTCACCTCGAGCCCGAGGCCCACCACGGACCGCGGCGCCGGGACCAGCGGGACGGCGGGCCGTCCGGCCCGGCCGCCGGTCACGGCGGGCAGCTCGCGGACGAGCCGGGCGGCCACGAGCTGGTCCACCAGCGTGGACACCGTGGCGCGAGCCAGACCGGTCGCGGCGGCCACCCCCGCGCGCGAGAGTGGTTCCGGCCCCTCGAACACGGCGCGGGCGACGAGCTCCAGGTTGTGCTCGCGCAGGGAGTGCTGGCGGGCCGCGGCGGGGCCCGTCCGCGTCGTGGTCTCGTGTGCGGTCCCGGCGGTGGTCACGCCTTGACTCTAGCCGAGGCCCGCGTAATAGTTCATCCGTACAACAAATGCGGCGCCGCATGCCGGGGCCGCCCTCGATGAGGAGACCCCGTGAGCGACATCAAGTACTCGTTCGGCCTGTGGACCGTCGGCTGGCCCGCCGCCGACCCCTTCGGTACGGCGACCCGCCCCGAGCTGGACCCGGCCGAGTCGGTCCGCAAGCTCGCCGACCTCGGTGCCTGGGGCTTCACGTTCCACGACAACGACGTCTACCCCTTCGGCTCGGACGACGCCGAGCGCCAGAAGCACATCGACTCCGTCAAGAAGGCCTCCGCCGACACCGGCCTGGTCTGCGAGATGGTCACCACCAACACGTTCACGCACCCCGTCTTCAAGGACGGCGCGTTCACGTCCAACAACCGCGACGTGCGCCGCTTCGGCCTGCGCAAGGTGCTGCGCAACGTCGACCTGGCCGCCGACATGGGCGCGTCCACGTTCGTCATGTGGGGTGGCCGCGAGGGTACCGAGTACGACAACTCGAAGGACCTCAACGCCGCGCACGCGCGCTACGCCGAGGGCATCGACACCGTCGCCTCGTACATCAAGGAGAAGGGCTACGGGCTCAAGATCGCCCTGGAGCCCAAGCCCAACGAGCCGCGCGGCGACATCTTCCTGCCGACGATCGGTCACGCCATCGCGCTGATCGACTCGCTCGACAACGCCGACATCGTGGGCCTCAACCCCGAGGTGGGCCACGAGCAGATGGCCGGCCTGAACTACACGCACGGCATCGCCCTGGCGCTGCACGTGGGCAAGCTGTTCCACATCGACCTCAACGGTCAGCACGGCCCCAAGTACGACCAGGACCTCGTGTTCGGCCACGGTGACCTGCTCTCCGCGTTCTTCACGGTGGACCTGCTGGAGAACGGCTTCCCGAACGGCGGCCCCCGCTACGAGGGCCCGCGCCACTTCGACTACAAGCCCTCGCGCACCGAGTACCTCGACGGCGTGTGGGAGTCGGCCGCGGCCAACATGAAGACGTACGACCTGCTCGCCGCCAAGGCGAAGCAGTACCGCGAGGACCCCGAGGTCCAGGCCGCCTTCGAGCACGCCGGGATCTTCGAGCTCGGCCAGTCGACGCTGGCCGAGGGCGAGTCGTTCGACTCCTTCCTCGCCGAGGCCGACCCCGACGTCGACGCCCTGGCCGAGCGGGACTACGGCCTGGTCCGTCTGCACCAGCTCGCCCTGAACCACCTGATCGGCTGACCCGCCCCGTCCCCGCACGTGTCAGACGTACAGGTCACCCGGGTGACCTGTGCGTCTGACACGTGCGGGGACGGTCCGGCGCCTGAACCCAGCGCGGTAGCGTGTCAGTCGCCTCTCCCCCTCACGAACCACCTCCTGGAGCACCGATGCCCCTCGTCGCCGGTGTGGACACGTCCACGCAGTCCTGCAAGATCGTCGTGCGCGACGCCGAGACCGGAGCGCTGGTCCGGACCGGCTCCGCCAAGCACCCGGACGGCACGGAGGTGGACCCGCGGCGCTGGTGGGACGCCTTCCAGGAGGCGGCGGCCGCCGCGGGCGGCCTGGCCGACGTCGCGGCCCTGTCCGTGGGCGGCCAGCAGCACGGCATGGTCACGCTCGACGCCGACGGCAACGTCGTCCGGCCGGCGCTGCTGTGGAACGACAACCGCTCCGCTCCGTCGGCCGAGGCCCTGATCACCGAGCTGGGCGACGGCGACCGCGCGGCGGGCGCCCAGGCCTGGGCCGACGCCGTCGGCTCGGTGCTCGTCGCCTCCCTCACCGTCACCAAGCTGCGCTGGCTGCACGACAACGAGCCGGAGAACGCGGCGCGCGTCGCCGCCGTCGCGCTCCCCCACGACTGGCTGTCCTGGCGCATCGCGGGGTACGGGCCCGCGGGCGACCCGACGGCGCCGCTGGGGCCGCAGCTCGACAAGCTGTTCACGGACCGCTCGGACGCCTCGGGCACCGGGTACTACGACGCCGCCGTCGGCGAGTACCGCGCCGACCTGCTCGAACGTGCCCTGGGCCGCACCGACGTGGTGCTGCCGCGCGTCGTCGGCGCGGCCGAGGCCGGCGCTGTGGCGCACCCGTCCGTCGCGGGCTCCGACGTCGACGGCGGCGCCCTCATCGGGCCCGGCGCGGGCGACAACGCCGGCGCGTCCCTCGGGCTCGGCATGACGCCGGGCGACATCGCCATCTCGATCGGCACGTCGGGCGTCGTCTCCGCCGTCGCCCCCAAGCGCACCGCCGACGGTTCCGGCGCTATCAACGGCTTCGCCGACGCGACCGGCAACGCGCTCATGCTCGCCGTCACGCTCAACGCGGCGCGCGTGCTCGACGCGGCCCGCGAGGTGCTCGGCGTCGACTTCGACGAGCTGGCCGGGCTCGCGCTCCAGGCCCCGCCCGGCTCCGACGGCCTCGTGCTCGTGCCGTACCTGGAGGGCGAGCGCACGCCCAACCGGCCCGACGCGACCGGCACGCTGCACGGCATCCGCCTGGCCACGTCGACCCGCTCCCACCTGGCCCGCGCCTACATCGAGGGCATGCTGTGCGGGCTCGCGGACGGCCTCGACGCGCTGCGGGCGCAGGGTGTCTCGGTGGAGCGCGTGATGCTGATCGGTGGGGCGGCCCAGTCCCCCGCCGTGCAGCAGATCGCCCCGCAGGTCTTCGGGCTCCCCATCGGTATCCCCGAGCCGGGCGAGTACGTGGCCGACGGCGCCGCGCGTCAGGCGGCCTGGACGCTCGCGGCATCCTCCGCCGCGGACGGCTCGGCCGACGTCGCGCCCCCCGCCTGGTCGACGACGATCGCGACGACCCTCGCGGCCGACCCGAAGCCGGTCGTGCGCGAGCAGTACGCGGCGGTCCGCGACCTGGTCTGACCTGCTCGTCCGCCGCGCGGGGCTACCCCGCGCGGCGGTAGGTCAGGTGCCGGAACCGCAGCCCGGAGGACGACGTCGTCCAGTCCGTCGCGGCGGCGACCGACCACTCCGGGCCGATCTCCGGGGCGTAGACGTCGCCCTCGACCTCCGTGTTGATCTCGCTGACCTCCAGGACGTCGGCGACAGGCATCGCCTCGTGGTAGACCTGCGACCCGCCGATCACCCAGATCTCGTCCCCGCCGGGTGCGTCGGCGGCCACCGTGAGCGCCTCGCCGAGCGTCCCGGCCGCCACGACGCCGTCGGCGGCGTCCGGCACCCCGTGGGCACCGCGCGACGAGACCACGATGTTGGTCCGGCCGGGCAGGGGCCGCTTGGGCAGCGACTCCCACGTGAGCCGGCCCATCACCACGGGGTGTCCCGCCGTCGTCCGCTTGAAGTGCGCGAAGTCCTCCGGCACGTGCCACGGGATGTCGCCGCCCGCGCCGATGACGGACCGGCCTGCGGCGTCGCGCGCCTGTCCCCAGATGAGCCCGATCATCAGACGGCGATCGGGGCCTTGATGGTGGGGTGCGACACGTAGCCCAGCACCTCGACGTCCTCGAACTCGTAGTCGAAGATCGAGTCGCGCGGGGCCAGCCGCAGCGACGGGTACGGGTACGGGTCGCGCGCGAGCTGCGTCTCGACCTGCTCCACGTGGTTGTCGTAGATGTGCACGTCGCCGCCGGTCCACACGAACTCGCCGACGTCGAGGCCGGTCTGCGCCGCGACCATGTGCGTGAGCAGCGCGTAGGAGGCGATGTTGAACGGCACCCCGAGGAACAGGTCCGCCGAGCGCTGGTAGAGCTGGCAGCTCAGCTTGCCGTCGGCCACGTAGAACTGGAACAGGGCGTGGCACGGCGGCAGGGCCATGTCGTCCACCTCGGCCGGGTTCCAGGCCGTGACGACGTGCCGCCGCGAGTCCGGGTTGGTGCGGATCTGCTCGACGACCTTCGCGATCTGGTCCACGTGCCCGCCGTCGGGCGTGGGCCAGGAGCGCCACTGGACGCCGTACACCGGGCCCAGCTCGCCGGACTCGTCGGCCCAGTCGTCCCAGATCTTCACGCCGCGCTCCTGCAGCCAGTGCACGTTGGAGTCGCCGCGCAGGAACCACAGCAGCTCGTACACGACCGACTTGAGGTGCACGCGCTTGGTGGTGATCAGCGGGAACCCCTGCGCCAGGTCGTACCGGATCTGCCGCCCGAACACGCTGCGCGTGCCCGTGCCGGTCCGGTCGCCCTTGCGGGTCCCGGTGGCGAGCACGTCGCGGAGCAGGTCCTCGTACGGGGTGTCGATCTCGGTCATGGGGGCAAGCCTACGTCCGCCCCTCGCGCGAGCCCCGGAGACCTGCCGCCGTCAGCCCTGCTGCGCCCGCAGCTCCTTGATGTGGGCCCCGCGCCGTCGGTAGAGCACGGTCATCGTCACGATCACGAGCGCCACCACGCCACCTGCCACCGCGCCCCACGCCGACCCCCCGCGGAACGCGGGACCGTCCACGTCGAGGATCCGCTCGCCGGCGTGCGCCGCCTTGGAGGTGCCCAGCACGATGCCCAGGGTCAGCAGGTTCGGCACGGCGAACACGACCGCCGCCGCGAGGTACCCGCCGCGCACCTGCCACGACCGCCTGGTGAGCACCGCCTGCGCGAGGAACAGCACCGGGACCAGCGTGAACACGGCGCCGATCACCAGCCCCCACCAGGCGCCCGCGGCGAACGACCCGTCCACGGCGTTGCCGATCACCTGCGCCCACCAGCGCGGCAGGAACGCGTCGAGGAACAGGTAGATCAGCCACACGGCCAGGACCACACCCGCCACACCGAGCAGCCGCTTCACGACGTCCCGCCAGTCCGGCGTCCACAGGACCTTCCCGCCCTCCGGCGTCGTGCTCCCGCTGTCCGACGCCGGGCCGGGCGCAGCCGGCGTCCCGCTCACGTTCTCCCCCATCGCAGAATCGTCGCAGCGCAGGGGTGGATCTGCGCGGCGAGCGGGCCGGTCCGCGCGGCGAGCGGGAACGTCGCGGACGCCGTTCGCGTTGACCACGAGGCGACCGACCGGGACGCGCTGCGCCCAGCTCCGTGACCGTGTCGGTGACCAGTGGAAGGATTACCCCCATGACGGAGCAGACCACGACCCCGGACGCCGCGCGCACCGAGGACGCCGTGACCCCCTCGCCCACCGACCCGCTGTGGGTGGAGCGCAACGGCACACGGACGTACACGGGCTTCTCCGCCCGCGGTGCCCGCGTCGAGATCGGGCCGGCGAGCGCCGGCGCGGTGTTCACGCCGGGCGAGCTGCTGAAGATCGCGCTCGCGGCGTGCGCCGGGATGAGCAGCGACCGTGCGTTCTCGCGCCGTCTGGGTGACGACTACAAGACCACCATCCGGGTCGAGGACCCGAAGGACATGGCCGAGGACCGGTACCCGGTGCTCACCGAGAAGTTCGAGATCGACCTGTCCGCCCTCGACGACGAGGACCGGGCAAAGCTCCTGACGATCGCCCAGCGATCGATCGACAAGGCATGCACGGTGGGCCGCACGCTCAAGGCGGGCGCCCAGATCCCGGACGCGCAGTTCAACCAGCCGGAGGGCTGACATGACCGACGACAAGAAGCTGACCGCGGCCGAGTCCAACGGCCGGGCGACGCCGGGCGACGCCCTGGTCAAGCCGGACGACTCGCTGCAGGTCACCAAGGCGGACTGGCTCAACTACAAACCGGACGGGCCGCTGGACCACCTGGTCGACCGGGCGGTGACCATCCCGTCGGCGACCATCCACAAGCATGTGGACAAGGTGCGCGCCAGGAACCCCGACGCCTCACCGGCAGAGATCATCCGGCTGCTGGAGAAGGAGTACCTGCGGGTCATCCAGACCACGGGCAGCGCGGTGGGCGCGGCCGCCGCGATCCCGGCGGTCGGCACGGCCGCGAGCGTCGCGCTGTCGACGAGCGACGTGGCGACGTTCTTCGCGTCGTCCGCGGCGTTCTCGCTCGCGGTGGCCGACGTGCACGGGATCGACGTGCAGGACGTCCCACGCCGGCGGGCGCTGCTGCTCGCCACGGTGCTCGGTGACAAGGGCGCGAAGGACGTCGAGGACGCGATCGGCGGGTCGGGCGTCGCGTGGGGCAAGGTGCTGCTCACGAGCATGCCGCGCGGCACGCTGCAGCGCGTGAACAAGGCGCTGACGCACCAGTTCATCAAGAAGCAGATCGCCAAGCAGGGCAGCCTGCTGCTCGGCCGCATCCTGCCGTTCGGCATCGGCGCCGTGGTCGGCCTGATCGGAGCACGCGCGCTCGGCCACACCGTGATCGCGCAGTCCCGCGCCGCGTTCGGTCCCCCGCCGGAGCGGTTCCCCCGCGTCATCGAGCAGAGATAGGCCGTCGCCGGGGCGCCGCGCGGTCCGGGTTGTCAATATCCGCGAGCGGACCGGCAGGATCCCGGGACCCGACCTAGGCTGCGGGTCATGGCGGACACGACGCACGGCGCACTCGCCCCGACGTACCACCCCCTGCCGGTCACGATCGCGCGGGCGCACGGTACACACGTATGGGACACCGACGGCAACGAGTTCCTCGACTTCCTGTCGGGGTACTCGGCCCTGAACTTCGGGCACCTGCACCAAGGACTGGTGGCGGCTGCGATGACGCAGCTGCGCCAGGTCACGCTCACGTCCCGTGCGTTCGACCACGACCGGCTCGAGGAGTTCGCCCAGCGGCTCGTCGAGGTCGTGGGGCCGCTGACGACCGGCGGCGAGGACAGCCTCGTGGTGCCGATGAACACCGGCGCCGAGGCCGTGGAGACCGCGATCAAGGCGGTCCGCAAGTGGGGCTACGACGTGCGCGGCGTGCCCGCGGACCAGGCGACGATCGTGGTCGCCGGCGGCAACTTCCACGGCCGCACCACCACGCTGGTCGGCCTGTCGGACGACCCGGTCGCCCGCGACGGGTTCGGCCCGTTCGCCCCGGGCTTCGTCCGGGTGCCGTTCGGCGACCTGGCCGCGGTGGCCGACGCCGTGGACGACACGACGGTGGCCGTGCTGATGGAGCCGGTGCAGGGCGAGGCCGGTGTGGTGGTGCCGCCGGACGACTTCTGGCCGGGCCTGCGCGCCCTCACCGCGGAGAAGAACATCGCCCTGGTCGCCGACGAGATCCAGTCGGGCCTCGGCCGCACCGGCACCACCCTGGCCTGTGAGCTCTGGGACGTGCAGCCGGACCTGGTCTGTCTGGGCAAGGCGCTGGGCGGCGGAATCGTCCCGGTCTCGGCGGTGGTCGGCAAGCCGGAGATCCTGGGCGTCCTGACGCCCGGCACGCACGGGTCGACGTTCGGCGGCAACCCGCTGGCGTGCGCGGTCGGCGTCGCGGCCCTCGACCTGCTCTCGACGGGGCAGTACCAGGCGCGCGCGGCGGCGTCGGGCCGGGTGCTCAAGGAGCGGCTCGACGCGCTCGTGGACCAGGGCCTGCTGACCGGGGCGCGCTGCGTGGGGCTCTGGGCGGGGATCGACGTGGACCCGTCGCTCGGCACGGGCCGCGAGCTGTGCGAGGCCCTGCTGGAGCGCGGCGTCCTCGCGAAGGACACGCACGACGCGACGATCCGCCTGTCGCCGCCGCTGTCGATCGTGCAGCCCGAGCTGGAGATGGCGCTGGACATCCTGGAGGAGTCCCTGGTGGCGCTGCGGGACGGCGGCCCCGACGGCGGCTCGGGCGAGGGTTCCGACGACGACGGCTCGGACGGCGAGGCCCACGCGGAGGAGCCGGTCCAGGACGCGGAGGAGCCGGCGGCCCAGGACGGGGACGAGCGGGTCCAGGACGCCGAGGAGCCGGTCCAGGACGCCGAGAAGCCGGCGGCCGCAGAGCGGCAGAAGGACGAGGGTCCGGCGGAACCCGAGGAGCCGGCGACGGCCGATGCCGCCGTCGAAACCACCCCGTCCACAGACACGGCGGACATCCCGGACGAGAAGCCGGCCCCGCCGCGCAAGCGACGCCGGTCCAGGCTGTCACCGGCCGCCGGCTGAGCGTAGGCTCCCGGGGGTGACCACTACGACGTCGTCCCACAACACCGCAACACTGCCCGCACTCGCGGAGCTCCAGCAGGCGTACGCCGAGCTTCAGGCCAAGGGCCTGAAGTTGGATCTCACGCGCGGTAAGCCGTCGGCCGAGCAGCTCGATCTCGCCGAGCCGATGCTGGCCCTGCCCGGCGTCGGCGTGCACGCCGACGAGTCCGGCACGGACACGCGCAACTACGGCGGGCTGGACGGCGGCATCACGATCCGCCGCATCTTCGCCGAGCTCCTCGACGTACCCGTCGAGCAGCTCCTCGCGGGCGGGAACGCCTCGCTCACGTCCATGCACGACGTCGTCGCCTTCGCGGAGCTGTTCGGCTTCCCCGACTCGCCGAAGCCCTGGTCACGCGAGGAGAAGGTGCGCTGGATCTGCCCGGTGCCGGGCTACGACCGGCACTTCACGATCTGCGAGGCGTTCGGCATCGAGATGATCCCCGTCCCGATGACGGCGGACGGCCCGGACGCCGAGGCCGTGGCCGCGCTCGTCGCCGCGGACCCCACCATCAAGGGCATGTGGGTGGTCCCCACCTACTCCAACCCGGACGGCGCGGTCATCAGCGCCGAGGTCGCCCGCGCGCTGGTCTCCATGCCCGCGGCCGCGCCGGACTTCCGGATCCTGTGGGACAACGCGTACGCGGTGCACCACCTGACCGACGACGAGGTGACCAGCCCGAACGCCATCGCACTGGCCGCCGAGGCCGGCCACCCGGACCGCGTGCTCCTGTTCGCGTCCACGTCCAAGATCACGTTCGCGGGCGCGGGTGTCGCATTCCTGGGCAGCTCGCCGGCCAACATCGCCTGGTTCAAGAAGCACCTGTCGGTCGCCTCGATCGGCCCCGACAAGATCAACCACCTGCGGCACGCGATGTTCTTCGGCTCGGCCGACGGCGTGCGCGAGCACATGCGCAAGCACCGCGCGATCCTGGCGCCCAAGTTCGAGGCCGTGGTCGAGATCCTGACCGAGCGGCTGGGCGGCTACGGCATCGCGTCGTGGACCGAGCCCAAGGGCGGCTACTTCGTGTCGCTCGACGTCGCGCCGGGCACGGCGGCCCGCGTGGTCCAGCTCGCCAAGGCGGCCGGGATCGCCCTGACCCCCGCCGGCGCCACCCACCCGTACGGCAAGGACCCGCAGGACAAGAACGTGCGCCTGGCGCCGTCGATGCCCCCGCTGGACGAGGTCCGCACGGCGATGGACGGCGTCGCGACCTGCGTGCTCCTCGCGGCCGCCGAGGCCGCGCACCAGGCCTGACCCACCGGCCCGCCGACGTGTCAGACCCTCAGGTCACCCGGGTGACCTGAGGGTCTGACACGTTCCGGGACACCGCGCGGGTCAGTCCGGGCAGTGCTTGTTCACCACGAGCACCGGGCACGCCGCGTGGTGCAGCACGGCCTGGCTCGTCGAGCCCAGCAGCAGCCCGCGGAAGCCGCCGCGACCGCGCGAGCCGACGACCACGAGGTCCGACGCCGTCGAGAACTCCGTCAGCAGCTCGGCGCCCGTGCCGTCGAGCACGATCCGCCGGATCCGCAGCCCGGGGTTCTGCGCCTCGTACCGGTCGATCAGCACGTCCATGCCGGCCCCGATGTCGGCCAGCACCTGCTCCCGGTCGATCGAGGACGGCAGCCACGCCAGCATCCCGGCGTTGCCCACGGGCACGCCCGTGACGGCGGTCAGCTCCGCACCCCACGCGTTGGCCTGCACGATCGCGTGCTGCAGCGCCCGCTCGGCCTGCGGCGACCCGTCCACGCCGACGACGATGCGGCGCACCTCCCGGATCTCGGCGACCCCGCCCGCCTCGGCGTCCAGGGCGGCCGGCGCACCGGCCGGCTCGTCCGCCGCGAGGTCCGGCGGCGTCCAGGAGACGCCGCGGTTGGTCTCGGCGCGCAGCGGCACCACCACCACCGGGCACTTCGCGTGCGCGGGGAGCGCGGACGACACCGTGCCCAGCAGCCGCTCCGTGAACCCGCCCCGGCCCCGGGTCCCGACCACGGCGAGCCCGTAGTCGGCGGACAGCTCCACGAGCACGCCCGCGGCGTCACCGGTCGCGACCTCCGTGGTGGCGCGGACCCCCGCGTCGGCCACGCGGTTCTCCGCCTCGACCAGGACCGCCTTCGCGCCCTCCTGGATCGTGGTGTCGTCCAGGGCGGCGTATCCGCCGTCGAGCGACGCGGCGGTGAACGACGGCAGTGAGTAGCTGCACACGATGTGCAGCGCCCAGCCCACGCGGTGCGCGTAGGCGGTAGCCCAGTCCAGCGCGTGCAGACTCGCGGCCGATCCGTCCACCCCGACCAGTACGACCTCGGATCGTGTCATCGCCAGTCCTTTCCTCAGCAGTGCATCTTTGCCCTCCAACGCTACCGGCGGGGCGCGGTCCACGGGTATCCGGAGGCAAAAAGACGGCAGAAAGATGGCAAAGCAGAGCGCCCGCCCGGATCTCCCCGGACAGGCGCTCTGCTGCGGTACTGCGTGGCTGCGATCAGCCCAGGCGGATGAACGTGGGGTTCGACTGCCAGATGGTGCGGAAGTCGACCACGGTGCCCGGCTTGGACGCGTCGATCATGGTGTTGCCACCGGCGTAGATCGAGACGTGACCGGGGGTCCACATCAGGTCGCCCGGCTGGGCCTGCGACGCCGGCACCTGGGTGCCGTAGCCGGCCTGCGCCGACGACGAGTGCGGCAGCGAGATGCCGAGCTGCGCGAAGACGTACGAGGTAAAGCCCGAGCAGTCGAAACCACTCGGGCTGGAGCCGCCGGAGACGTACGGGACGCCGATGTAGCGGCTGGCGATGGAGATCACGGAGTTGCCGATCGCCGACGCCGGGACGTCGACGGACGAGGAGGCGGTCGACACCGCGGTGGCCGCGGCCTCTGCTGCCTCGGCGGCGGCCGCCTCAGCGGCCTCCTCGGCTTCCTGGGCGGCGAGCTCGGCCTGGTAGTCCTTGTTGTCGGCGGCGGAGACCACCGAGACGGCGGACTTCTCGACGCTCAGCTCGGCGTCGGGCGCGACGGTCACGACAGGGGCGTTCGACAGGGACTCGCGAGCCTGGGACGTCAGCGCGTTGAGGTCCACCGAGTTCATCTTGGCGTGGCCGGTCTCCATCGGAGCGGCCTGCGCTGCCATCGCGCCACCAAAGGTGGAAACAAGAAGCCCACCGGCTGCTGCGACGACGGCGGTACGACGACCGACGGCGGCGTTCTGAGCAAGCTCGGTGAGCGGAGTCACGGGGCGCCGCGCAGCACGATGGCGTGCGCGGGTGGTACGTGCGGTCACGTAGTACCTCTCCTTGTACGCCTTCGAGGTCAGCTGTCGGGTTCGGGTGGGAGAAATCACCCGGCCGTGCACTCCCGAAGGATTACCCGGCTTCACCCCGAGGACGCACCCTGGCGCCCGATGGTGGGTCCCCCGCCTCTGTCATGCGGTCGTCTTGGGGCCCCGGCCGGTGACAGAGTTCGGCGTCCGTCCGGAGACTCCCTCGGAATAAACTCCGCGGGAGCGATCCGAACGTACCCGACGTCACCCCCGATGTCACGTTCCGGCAACGAATGTCATGGCGTGTCGGGAACGTGGCCTCACCTTTCCGACAAAGCGGGTGGTTCGGGACACCCTCAGGAGGTCGCGACGAAGAGGTGTCGCGCCAGGTCCTCGCCCAGCTCGAGCGCCGTCCCGGCGCCGTCGACCGTCACGGTGTACGTACCGTCGGTGAGCTCCGCCGTGATCCGCGAGCCGGGCACGAGACCGGCGTCGGACAGCCGGGCCAGCAGCTCGACGTCCGTCTGCAGGGGCTCCGCGATGCGGGTCAGGGACGCCGCGAGCGGCTCACCCTTCACGCCCTTCTTGGCCGCGGCCTCGAAGGCGGACGGCAGCGAGATCACGCCGGCCAGGAACGGCACGTCCGTGTAGGCCTCGCCCAGCTCGGACAGGCCGGGGATCGGGTTGCCGTAGGGGTCGTGGTGCGGGTGGTCCAGCAGGCCCACGAGCCGCTTCTCCACGAGGTCGCTCATCACGTGCTCCCAGCGGCAGGCCTCGACGTGCACGTGCTCCCAGTCGAGCTTGATCACGTCGGTCAGCAGGCGCTCCGCGAGGCGGTGCTTGCGCATCACGCGCATCGCCTTGTCGTGCCCGAGCTCGGTGAGCTCCAGGTGGCGGTCGCCGGTCACGATCACGAGCCCGTCGCGCTCCATGCGCGCGACCGTCTGCGACACCGTCGGACCGGAGTGCCCCAGGCGCTCCGCGATGCGCGCGCGCAGGGGGGTGATGCCCTCCTCGTCGAGCTCGTAGATCGTCTTGAGGTACATCTCGGTGGTGTCGATCAGATCCGTCACGTCAGCTCCCGTCATGCGCGCAGCCGTCCAGTCGCCCTGGGCTCGGCGCCCCGGGCGTCGGCCCAGGTTCTAGTCTAGTTCTGTGCCACTGACAATCCCGACACACCTGTTGCCCACCGACGGCCGTTTCGGCTCAGGCCCCTCCAAGGTGCGCCCGGGACAGGTCGATCATCTCGTGGCGAACGCCCACGTGCTCGGTACCTCGCACCGGCAGGCGCCCGTCAAGGATGTGGTCCGCCGCATTCGCGAGGGTGTCACGGAGCTGCTCGGCGCGCCCGACGGGTACGAGGTGGCCCTCGGCAACGGCGGCTCCACCGCTTTCTGGGACGTCGCCACGCTGTGCCTCGTGGAGCGCAAGGCGCAGCACGCGTCCTTCGGTGAGTTCGGCGCCAAGTTCGCCACCGCCACGTCGCGGGCCCCCTTCCTCGAGCCGTCCCAGGTGATCGACGCGGAGCCGGGCACGGTCGCCTACCTCGAGCCCGCCGACGACGTCGACACCTACGCCACCCCGCACAACGAGACCTCCACGGGGGCGATGGCCCCGGTGCTGCGCCCGTCCGGGCCGGACGGCGCCGTCGTGCTCACGGACGGGACGTCCGGGGCGGGCGCGCTGCCGGTGGACCTGCGCCAGACCGATGCCTACTACTTCGCCCCGCAGAAGGTGTTCGCGGCCGACGGCGGGCTGTGGCTGGCGGTCCTCTCCCCCGCGGCCGTCGAGCGCGCGGCGCGGATCGAGGCGTCGGGCCGCTGGGTGCCGGAGTTCCTGTCCCTCACCACCGCGATCCAGAACTCGCGCCTGGACCAGACCCTGAACACGCCGGCCATCGCGACGCTGCTGCTCCTGGCCGACCAGGTGGAGTGGCTCCTGCAACAGGGCGGGCTGGAGTGGTCGGTGAAGCGCTGCGCGACGTCGGCCGAGACCCTCTACTCCTGGGCCGACGCGCGGCCGTGGGCGACGCCGTTCGTGCGGCGCCCGGAGGAGCGGTCCACGGTGGTCGGGACCATCGATCTGGCCGACGAGATCGACGCCGGACGGGTACTCTCCGAGCTACGCGCCAACGGCGTCCAGGACGTGTTCGCCTACCGGAAGCTCGGGCGCAACCAGCTCCGCGTCGGCATGTACCCCGCCGTCGAGCCCGACGACGTCGCCGCGCTCACCGCGTGCGTCGACTATCTCGTCGAACGCTTCTGACCAGCCCGATCACGTCCGCAATACCCCTTCGACGGGGAGTTCTGCCTATTGTCCGGTACACGGGGACTCTGTAACGTTTCCGCAACAGAGGGAACCATTCTGAGGGGCTGTTCAACAAGATGCCAGTGATCGACCACTTCACCTTCGGGATCGTGACGCCCATCCTGGCGTTCGCGATCTCGTGCACCGGCGCAGCGACGGGCCTTGCGTGCACGTCCCGAGCCCGAGCGGCTTCGGGCGGCGCGCGTGCGGCGTGGCTCGTCTTCGGCGCCATCGCCCTGGGCGGTACCGGGATCTGGGTGATGCATTTCGTCGCCATGCTCGGTTTCTCCGCCTCCGGCGTGACCATCCGGTACAACATCCCTGAGACCCTCCTCAGCGCGGCGATCGCGATCATCGTGGTCGGCGCCGGCCTGTTCATCACCGAGCTGGGCAAGCGAAAGCTGCCGGCGATGCTCGTCGGCGGCGCGCTCGCCGGTTCCGGCGTCGCCGCCATGCACTACATGGGCATGGAAGCGATGGAGATGTCCGCCCAGGTCGTCTACAACCCGGTCTACGTCATCGCGTCGGTCGCCATCGCGATCGTCGCGGCGACCGCCGCGCTGTGGTGCACGGTCCACATCCGCGGCACGCTCGCGACCATCGTGGCCACCCTGGTGATGGGGATCGCGGTGACCGGCATGCACTACACGGGCATGGCCGGCGTCTCCGTGGTCAACCCCGTCAGCACCGTCCCCGCGGGCGCGTCCACGATGCAGCTGCTCGTGCCGCTCGTGATGGCGGTCAGCGTCGTGACGTTCCTCCTCATCCTCGGGATCGGCCTGTGGCCCACCGAGGACGAGCTGCGCACGCAGGCCGAGTTCGAGAACCGGCTCAAGGTGCACAGCGAGCAGGGGCAGCGGTTCGAGAGCGTGCAGCAGGAGCTCCAGCCGAGCGTCGCACAGTTCGCGCAGTCCAACCGCGCGCGCTGACCCTCGGCCGTTCCGGCCTCGGAGCGCCCGCCCCCGCACGGGGTCGGGCGCTTCGTCGTTCCCGGCTGTGTGCGGCGTGCCGCTCCGGCGCCGGGCGGCGCGTCTTTCCGCCGCCGGGGGGGCGCGCTCTTCCGCCGCCAGGCGGCGCCGTCGGACGCCGGTGATGTGACCGCACCCACGTACCGTTAGCAAGGCTAATGATCTAGAATGACGTGGGTGCCGTCGAGCTCCCGCAGGTCCAGCCGAAGCCCGGCGACCGTCGGGGGCGACCTCCGCGTCGCCCTCACCCGAGTGTCCCGTCGCCTGCGCGCCGAGCGCGGCGAGGCCGACCTTCCCGAGGGGCAGTTCGGGATCCTGACCGTGCTGCACAAGCACGGCGAGATGTCTCCCGGCTCCCTCGCCGAGCACGAGCGCGTCCGGCCGCCGTCGATGACCCGAGCAGTGAACACCCTGGCTGAGCTCGGCCTCGTCGAGAAGGTGGAGCACGCGACCGACAAGCGACAGGTCGTCGTCCGCCTCACCGCGGCGGGCGAACGTGAGGTCGCCGAGACCCGGCGTCGTCGTGACGCCTGGCTCACCAAACAGCTGTCCACACTGACCGTAGAGGAGAGAGAGATCCTTGCAGGAGCCAGCGAGCTCCTGATCCGGATCGCCGCTCGATGAGCGCAACCTTCGCCAGCCTTAAATACCGTAACTATCGTCTCTGGTTCGCCAGCGCTCTCGTCGCCAACATCGGCACCTGGATGCAGCGCGTGGCGCAGGACTGGGTCGTCCTGACCGTCCTGACCAACAACTCCGGCGTCGCCGTGGGCATCGTCACCGCGCTGCAGTTCATCCCGCACATCTTCCTGTCCGCGTGGGCCGGCCTGCTGGCCGACCGCGTCGACCGCCGCAAGCTCCTGATGCTCACGCAGGGCGGCATGGGCGTACTGGGCCTCGGGCTCGGTGCGCTGGTGCTGTCCGGCGCGGCCGAGCTGTGGCACGTGTACGTGTTCGCCGCCCTGCTGGGTGTGGTGAGCGCCATCGACGGACCCGTGCGGCAGACCTTCGTCGCCGAGCTCGTGCCGACCAAGCGGCTCGCGAACGCCGTCGGGCTCAACTCGACGAACTTCAACGCCGCGCGCCTCATCGGTCCCGGTGTGGCGGGCCTGCTCATCGCCGCCGTCGGCACGGGATGGGTGTTCGTCATCAACGGCATCGCGTTCGGTGCCGTGATCCTGGCCCTGACCCGGATGCGTGACCTGCGGGTCCAGCCCACCGCCTCGCGCGCCAAGGGGCAGATCCGCGAAGGGCTCGCCTACATCCGCGGGCGCAGCGACATCGTGGTGATCATGGTCGTGATGGGCGTGGTCTCCACGTTCGGACTGAACTTCCAGCTCACGTCGGCCATGATGGCGCGCGTCGAGTTCGGGCGGGGCGCCGGCGAGTACGGGATCCTCGGGTCCGTGCTGGCCATCGGCTCGCTCGCGGGCGCGCTCCTGGCGGCCCGGCGGGAGCGGCCGCGCGTGCGGCTCGTGCTCGGCGCGGCGTTCGCCTTCGCGATCGCCATGGGGATCCAGGCCGTCATGCCGACCTACCTCGGTTACCTGATCATGTGCATCCCCGTCGGCTTCGCGTCACTCACCATGCTGACGTCGGCCAACGCGGCGATCCAGCTCTCGGTGGCACCCGAGATGCGGGGTCGCGTCATGTCGATCTACATGATGGTGCTGCTCGGCACCACGCCGCTGGGCTCGCCCGTCGTCGGCTGGATCGGCGAGACGTTCGGCCCGCGGTACGCGGTGCTCATCGGGGCCGTGGCGACCCTGCTGGTCGCGGCGGTCGCGACCGTCTGGGCGTACCGGACGTGGCACGTGCGCGTCCGCGCGCGGCTCTCCCGCGAGCACCGCATCCCGCGCCCGTACCTCCAGGTGGACTACCCGCCCCTGGCGGACCCGGCCCCGGAGCGGCAGGCCCTGGCGGCCTAGCTCTCCCCGGCGCCGCCGCCACTCTGCGGATGCGGCGCGACAAAGTGCGCTTCTACCCAGTCATCGGGCCCGTAATCACGCTGATTCCGGGCCCAATGACTGGGTAGAAGCGCATTTTCATTGGGCGGGGCCGGCGACGATCGGGACAGCGGCGGGGTTGGCGGGCTCAGCGGGACCGCTGGCTCGGCGGGTCGGCGGGGGGCGAGACCGCGGACCGCGTCGGCGAGTCGGCGGAGACATCGGCGGGTCGGCGGGGACCTGGGGGACGGGGGTCACAGCGGCCGAGCGCGACCACAGGGGGCTCTTTTCAGCAGTTGTGCACAGGTGGGCCGGGTGACCCCGGCCGCAGGGGCCCGCGCTGGTGAAGTGGGTCCATGCCGAAGACCTTCGTGATCCCGCGAGCCGCCGAGACGCTCCTGCGCCGGCAGGCCGGCCTCCTGTCCACGGTCCAGTGCGAGGAACTCGGCATCAGCCGAGAGGTCCGGCGCCGTCTGGTCGGGCAGGTCCGCTGGACCAGCCCCGCGCGCGGTGTGTACGACAGCGATCCGGTGCCGCTCGGCAGCAGGGTCAGGAACGACTGGTTCGACCACTCCGCACGATGGCGGACCTGGTTCGCGCTGCTCGTGCACGGGCCGGACGCCGTCGCCACCGGCTGCTGCGCGCTCGTGCTGCACGGCGTCTCCGGGCTGCCGCGCGACTCTCCGCTGGAGGTCGCGCGCGAGGACCGGTCGCCCCGGCGCACGCGGCACGGCGTCGCCGTCGTGGACTACGCGACGTTCCCGACTGTGCGGATCGGCGACCGGTCGGTCGCCCGGATCGACCATGCCGCGGCGCAGGCGCTCCGGAGACTCCCCCGCCAGAATGCCCTTGCCGTGCTCGACGACCTCGCTCGCCGGCACGGGTTCACCCCGACCCGTCTCGCTGAGCTGCATGACCTGGTCCGACGCCGGCACGGGAGTGCCCAGCTCCACGAGCTCTTCGGGCTGGTCGACCCACGCTCGGAGTCCGTTGCCGAATCGGCGGCGCGACTGTCGTTCCACGACAACGGGGTGCCCCCGGACGACCTCCAGGTGCGCATCATGACGGGCGGCAAGGTCGTCGCGCGCGTCGACTTCGTCTGGCGGCTCCCCGACGGGCGCTGGCTGGTCGTCGAGATCGACGGCGTCGGGCCGCACAGCACCGAGCAGGCCCTGGTCCGGGACGCCCCGCGCCAGAACCAGCTCCTGGCCGCCGGACAGATGATCATGCTGCGCTTCCGGCCCGTTGAGAACGATCGACCGGGTGGTATCGGCGCGCAGGTCGCGAAGGTACTCGCCCGACACCGCTGGCAACCGGGCCGGTACGCAGCCGCGGGCACCCCGGTGAATCTGCCAACCCCAGCCCCGATCCCGGCGCCAAGCTGAAAGGTGCGCTTCTACCCAGTCATTGGGCCCGGAAACAGCCCGTTTCCGGGCCCAATGACTGGGTAGAAGCGCACCTTCGTGTTTGGGGTGGGCCCCGCGCGCCGGCCAGGCGACCAGCGTCAGATACCTACCGCCGTGCGGATCGGGCCCATCAAGAAGTAGACGAGGAACAGCGCGGCCGCGACCCACAGCAGTGGGTGGACCTTGCGCGCCTTGCCGACGGCGATCTTGAGCAGCACGAATGAGATCACGCCCGCCCCGATGCCCACCGTGATCGAGTAGGCGAACGGCATCAGCACCATGGTGAGGAACGCGGGGATGGCGACCTCGAGGTTCTTCCAGTCGATGCCGGTCACCTGGACCACCATGAGGAAGCCGACGATCACGAGCGCGGGGGTGGCGGCCTCGTGCGGCACCACCTTGACGAGAGGCGACAGGAACGTGGTCAGCAGGAAGGCCACGCCGGTCGTGATCGCGGCGAGGCCGGTCCGGGCGCCGTCGCCCACGCCGGACGCCGACTCGACGTACGCCGTGTTGGACGACACCGAGCCCATGCCGCCCGCCGACGCGGCGATCGAGTCGACGATCAGGATCTGGGTGGTCCGCGGCGGGTTGCCCTTCTCGTCGAGCAGCCCGGCCTCGCCGCCGATGGCGACCATGGTGCCCATCGTGTCGAAGAAGTCCGCGATGAGGAGCGTGAACACCAGCAGGATGACCGCGATCGCGCCGATCTTCTCGAACGAGCCGAAGAGCGAGAACTGGCCGATCAGCGAGAAGTCCGGCAGCGCCACCACGGAGTCGGGCAGCGCGGGCACGTTGAGCGACCAGCCGCCCGGGTTGTCGTCGGTGCGCTTGCCGATCTGCCCGACGGCCTCGATGACCACCGCGAGCACCGTCGACGCGACGATCGCGATGAGGATGCCGCCGCGCACCTTGCGCACCATCAGGACGGCGGCCAGCAGCACGCCGAACGCGAACACGAACAGCGGCCAGGCACCGAGCGAGCCGCTCATGCCGAGCTCCGTGGGCGTCGACAGGGAGGCCGGGATGCGCACGAAGCCGGCGTCGTACACGCCGATGAACGTGATGAACAGGCCGATGCCCACGCTGATCGCGATCTTGAGCACGCGGGGCACGGCCTTGAACACGGCCTCCCGGAAGCCGGTGACCACCAGGATCAGGATGACCAGGCCCTCCAGCACCACGATGCCCATGGCGTCGGCCCAGGTCATGCCGGGCAGCGCCGCCACGGAGAAGGCGACGACGGCGTTGAGCCCGAGCCCCGCCGCGAGCGCCAGGGGGAAGTTCGCGACCACGCCCATGAGGATCGACATGATGCCGGCCACCAGGGCGGTCGCCGCAGCGATCGCCGGGAGGTCGCCCACCGTGGTGCCGCCACCGAGGTACTGCCCGGTGCCGTCAGGCACGCTGCCCAGGATCAGGGGGTTCAGCACCACGATGTAGCTCATCGTGAAGAAGGTGACGAGGCCGCCGCGCACCTCCGTCCACACCGTCGACCCGCGTTCGCTGATCTTGAAGAACCGGTCGACGGCGCCCCGCGCCTGGGCCTGGTCGTGAGCCATGGGTCCGATGTTCCCCTTCGTTACCTGTTGTTGCCCGGCGAGCTGCCGCGCACCGCAGTCTGGAGCATCTCTTCCACGGAGCGCACCTTGGTCAGCACGTATTCGGCGCTGAGGTGGTGGAAGTCACGGTAGACGGGGTGACTGACATCACCGACGCCACAGGTCTGTGTGTCACAGGTCTCCGACCAGACGCCGTCCCACACCTCGACGTCGTACCTGTCCCAGATCTCGGCGCTGATGCCGGGCAGGTCGCCGTTGGAGCGTTCGGCGTCAGCGAGCGGCATGCCGCAGTCGCCCACCGCAGACCAGGGCCGGGTGAGGCACTCGAGCGGGTCGACGTCGAGCTGCGGGTTGTCCTTGACCGCGACCACGGACGGGGACACCGCGGTGAGGTGCGCGAAGAGCTCGTCGTTCGCCCGGGCCCAGGCGCTGCGCACCTCGTCCTCGGTCATCAGGCTGCCGTCCTCGTGCTGCATGCGGTCGCCGTAGATCTGCGCCTGGCTGACGACGACGGCGTCGGGCCGCAGGTCGTCGACGACGCGCACCGACTCGGCCTGGAAGTCGCCGCACGGGCCGCGGTCGGCGGGCTGCTCGACCTTGACCTCGGCGGCGGGGCAACCATGCCGCCAGCGGACGGCGAGCCGCAGGCCCGCGTCCGCCGCGGCAGCGTCGAAGGCGGGGATCCAGTGCATCGTGTGGGAGTCGCCGAGCAGCAGCACGGTGGTGGTGGCGTCGACGTCGCCCAGCAGGCAGACGTCGGTGCCCGACGTCGTCTCGGTGGTGTCGGTGCACCCGTACGGCGCAGGTTCGGCGCGGGCCGCGACGGCGGTGGCGTACGGCTCGCGCTCCAGCACGGCGCTGGTCGCCACCCGCGTGCCGACCGTGATGCCGCCCACCGCGAGCCCGATCACCAGGGTCACCGCGGCGGTACGGCGCCAGGACCGCATCGCGCTGCTGAACCGGATCGGGTTCTCGACCCAGCGGTAGGTCGCGAACGCCGCGCCGAGGGCGGCGACCGAGGCGAGCACCTTGATCCAGACCGCGTCGTCCTGCACCGCCGCCGTGGTGAGCACGACGAACGGCCAGTGCCAGAGGTACCAGGAGTACGAGACGTCGCCGAGCCGCTGCAGCACCGGCAGGTCGAGCACGCGGTCCACCCACGTGCCGGACGCGGAGATGCTGCCCGCCGCGAGCACGAGCAGCGCGCCGCCGACGGGCAGCAGGGCGACCGTGCCGGGGAACGGGTCGGTCTCGCGCACCACCGCGAACGAGAGCGCGAGCAGCGCGAACCCGGCGGTGCCGAGCAGCGCCCGCAGCAGGGCCGGACGCAGGCGGGAGAGCTCGGCGAGCCGGCCCCACGGCACGGTCGCGACGAGGGCGGCGCCCGCGAACTCCCAGGCACGGGTGGGCAGCACGTAGAAGGCCCACTCGGGGACGGCCGCCGTCAGCCACACAGAGGTGGCCAGCGAGACCACGAACGTCCCCGCGAACAGGAGCTGCAGCATGCGGCGGGCCGGGACGCGGGTACGCCGGGCCACGGCGACGGCCAGCAGGATCAGCAGCGGCCAGAAGATGTAGAACTGCTCCTCGATGCCGAGCGACCAGGTGTGCAGGTACGGGCTCGGCGTGACGGAGTCGGAGAAGTAGTCCTGCCCCTGGTACGGGAAGAGCAGGTTGGAGACGAACAGCATGGCCGACGCGCCGTGCCACGCGAGACGCCCCCAGACCAGGGGCGACAGGATCAGGAGGCACGCGAGCAGCGTGACCGTGACGACCAGCGCGAGGGCCGGCACGAGGCGGCGCATGCGGCGCGTCCAGAACTCGACGAGGTCGACCGACCCGCTGCGGTCCACCTCGCGCAGCAGCAGCGAGCTGATCAGGTAGCCGGAGATCACGTAGAAGACGTCGACGCCGGTGAACCCGCCGGGGATCGCGATCCCCGCGTGGTAGACGACGACGGCGAGCACCGCGACCGCGCGCAGCCCGTTGATGTCGGTACGGAACGCGTGCCCCGTGCCCGGGGCGGCGGGGGCCCGGCCCGCCCCTCCGCGCGGCTCGGAGGGTGGTCCGGAAGGTCGGTCGACGGCGGTCGTCGCCTGGGCCATTTTTCTCCTGCTGTCGTTCCGGGCGGGTGCTCCGTCACGTGTCAGACGTACAGGTCACCCGGGTGACCTGTACGTCTGACACGCGCGCTCATGCGCGCGTCACACCATAACGGGCGCAACAGGCCAGGTTGCCCCGGTATCGGGGAGGGTCTGGGGAGAGTCAATCGAGGAACACGTGGGAGCAGACCAGCACCGGTGCCGTGGCGGTGCCGCCGTCGACCACGCACCCGATCGCGCCGCGCCGCAGCTCCGCGTTGACGAGGTTCTCCTGGTGCGACGGCGAGTCCAGCCACGCCTGCACCACGACCTGCGGCGGGTTGGCGGTACGGCTGAGGTTCTCGGCCACGAGCCCGCCGGGGCAGCTCTGCCGCACCGGCGGCAGTGGGGCGTGGGTGAGCTCCGGCGCGCCGATCAGCGCCGCGGCCCGCTCCACCGCCACCGGCTGCAGGCAGTCGTCGTGCTCCAGCTCGGCCACGCCCACCTGCGCACGGGCCGCGTTCACGCCGTCCTCCAGGGCGGCGGCGTACTGCCCCGGGTCGGTGAGGTCCACGTCGCCGGGCGCGGTCCAGGTCGCCTGGGGCGTCGCCGTCAGCTCCGGGGTGGCGTCCCGTCCGGGCAGGTCCGAGCAGGCCGTGAGCAGCGCCGTGGCGGTCACGAGCGTGACGGCGAGGCGGATCGGGTTGCGGAGCACGACGTCGATTCGACACGACGCGCGGGCCGACCACAACCGCGGCCCGTTTCCCGGGGCCCGGCGGTCCGCGGCGTCAGGCCAGGAAGACGTGCGCGCAGATCATGACGGGTGCGGCGGGGTCGCCGCCGTCGGGCACGCAGGCGATGGCGCCGCGGGTCAGGTCGCCGTTCAGGATGTTGGCGCGGTGGCCCTCCGAGTCCATCCAGCCCTGCGCCGCCTCCGCCGGCGTCCACCCGCCCTTGGCCAGGTTCTCCGCGACGGCGGTGGTCGGGCAGCGGTCGAAGATCGGGCCGAGCGGCGCGTGCGCCAGCTCCTGGCCGACCAGCGCCTGGGCCCGCTCCAGCGCGACGTCGTACGCACAGTCGTCGTGGACCAGGGCCGCCAGTCCGTTCGCCGTCCGGTGGCCGTTGACCGCGTCCTCCAACGCGGCGGCGTACTGCACCGAGTCGGTCAGGTCGGGTGTCGCGCCGCCGGCGCCACCCGTTCCGCCGCCGTCGCCCGCCCCGCCGGAGCCTGTGCCGTCCCCGGATCCGGTGCCGGTCCCGTCGCCCGCTCCCGGGAGCGGCTCGCGGTCCTCGCCGCGCGACGCCGAGTCGCTGGGAGCCGGCTGCACGTCCACCGCCGCGGACTCCTGGGCGTGCTCGCCGTAGATGGCCCCCACCGAGGTCGGGTGGGGGGACGGCGCCCGTTCGACCGGCGCCGCCACGCCGACCACACCGGGCGCGATCCCCGGCGCGGGCATCGGCTCGGCGCTCGGGTCGAGCAGGCCGGCGCACGCCGTCAGGCAGACGCCCACCGCGACGGCGAGCATGCCGCCCGCCAGCGACCGGGGCGCCAGGAACCGGGGCGGCACGGCCCTGCGCGGGGCGCGCCCGGGCGGAGCCGCGGACGACGTCGGACGGGGTGCTGGGGACACAAGCCGGGACAATACCGGCAATCACGATCGTACGGAATGCCTGAAAAGTCTTATCGACACAGACAAAGCCGGGGCACCGGATGCCAGCACCGGCACAATGCGCCAAACCCACCCCGGATGAATTCACTGCCGCATATCCTGGCTAACGGCCGATTCGGGTCGCACGCGGTACATTCATCGCATATTTTTGCGGGGCACAGCGACCACTCTTCGTCGAGCAGCCGAGGTTTTCCCCACATGTCCGGAACAAGTACGAGTGGCGCGCCCTGGAACGACCATCGCCTCGCCTTCGTGGGCGGGCTCCACCGCAGCGGGACCGCCCTTGTCGCCCGCATCATCGGTTCCAGCCACGACGCTTCCGGACTCACCGGAACGGGTGCCGCCATGGACGAGGGACAACACATTCAGGACACCTATGCCGGCGCGCTGGGTAATACGTCCCAATGGTCCTTTCATCCGCAGGCACACCTCACCGAAGAGGACGCGCAGCGCGCACCGGACGCCGCGGCCCGCCTGTGGCAGAGCTGGTCGCCCTACTGGGACCTGGACCGCACGGTGCTCGTCGAGAAGTCCACGCCCAACCTCACGAAGATGCGCTACCTCCAGGAGGTCTTCCCGCGGGCGCGCTTCGTGGTCGTCACCCGGCATCCCGTGGTGCAGGCCCTGGCGGTGCGCAAGTGGGCCACCCGGACCCGCGGCCGGTTCACCTACGGGTTCCCCCGGCTCGTCGAGCACTGGGTGCACGCGCACGACGTCCTCGCGCAGGACGCGCTGCACATCGAGAACCTGCTGGTGCTGCGGTACGAGCACCTGATGCGCGAGCCCGCGCGGGAGCTCGACCGGGTCGCGCGGTTCCTGGACCTGGAGCTCCCGGGCGGCGGCCTCCGCCCGGTCGACGCGGACCGCGGCAACCGCTACGCCGAGCTGTGGGAGACCGGCGGCCGCGGCCACCTCGCGGGCCGGGTCCGCAACCACCTCGCGCACATCGGGTCGCGGCGCGGCACACCCCGGGGCGACCTGGTGCGCGACGTCACCGACGTCGCGCTGCTCCCCCGCTACCGCAGCGTCGTCAGCGAGCACCTCGGCGAGCGGATCCGCGCGCACGGCTACGACCTGGACGTGCTGGACCGGGCGGCCCCGTGGGCTCCGGTGCAGGTGGGCCCGACGGCGGACGCCCGATGACCGGCGGCCCCCGCGTCGTCCTCGTCACCGGCCCCGAGCGCAGCGGCACGAGCACGCTCGCCGGGGTGCTGCGCCAGTTCGGGCTCACCGTGCCGCGCCCGGAGGTCGAGCCGGACGCCGCCAACCCCCGGCGTCCGTCGGAGTCGCGGTGGGTGGTGGACCTCCACGAGGCCGTGCTGCGGTCGGCCGACGTGGAGGCCGCGGACCCGCGCCCCCTCGCCTGGCACCTGGTCGACCGGGCGGGCGCCGAGGCGAACGCGTCCGGCGAGATCAGGGCCTGGCTCGCCGCCCGGACCGCGGAGCACGGCGACCTCGTGATCAAGGACCCGCGGCTGCTGTGGTTCCTCGAGCACTGGCAGAGGGCGGCGGCCGCCGCGAGCGCCACGGCGTCGTGCCTCACCGTGCTGCGCCCACCCGGGGAGATGGTGGGCAGCATGGTCACCGACCACCGCGACTGGCTGGTGGACCGGCTGGCCGGGTGGGTCAACGTGATGCTCGGCACCGAGCTCGCGACCCGGGCGACCCCGCGGGCCTTCGTGCGCTACTGGGACCTGATCCACGACTGGGACGGCCCGGTGTTCGACGCCGCCACCGCGCTCGACCTGCCGATGATCGACCCGCACGACACGAGCGCCGTCGAGCGGGTGGACGCCTTCGTCGACCACACGCTGCACCGGGTCGAGGTGCGGTGGGACGACATGCCGGTCCCCGCCCCGCTGCGCGCCCTGGCGGACGACACCTGGGCCGCCCTCGATGCCCTTCCCCATCATGACGACGCCGTGACCCGGGCGGAGTTCGACCGGCTCCGCGCGCAGTACCCCTACGTGCACCGGAAGGTGACGGCGTCTCCTGCGCGGCGGATCGCACGGATGGTTCCGGCACGGGTGGTGCCACCCGCCGTCCCGCAGGGCGTCACGGGCATGCTCTGGCGCTCCTCCCCCGCGGCGCGCTGGCCGGCGCGGCGCTAGAGCGAAACTGTCGCCGGCTCGAGAGGAGGAGTCACCTTGCCAGTCACAGTGGTCAACTGGAACCCGCGCCGTCCGGTTCTACGCAGCAGGTTGGGTCGACTCGTACCGTGGAGGCGTCCGGTCAACAACTTCGGCGACCTCCTCGGACCGATGGTTGTCGCGAAGATCGTGGCGGACAACAAGTTGGTCGAACCTGTCATCTCCCACCGGCTTCTGGCCGTCGGGTCGATCCTGAACCTGGCCCGAACGGGCGACGTGATCTGGGGGATCGGCGCGAACGGCAAGACGCTCGATCATCCAGCCAGATATCGGGAACTGGACATCCGGGCTGTCCGAGGACCATTGACACGGCAGTTCCTGCTGGCGCAGGGGTACGACGTTCCCGAGGTCTACGGAGACCCAGGATTGCTGGTGGGCAAGCTCTGGCCCCGCGAGCACTGTGCCCGCCGTTTCGAACGTCGCGCCGTCTCGGTCGTCCCCAATCTTCACGACAGGGAGCACGCAGCAGGCCGCTCTGACGTGACGGATCCGACCGACAACGTCTGGACGGTCCTCGGCACCATCGCGGCGAGCGAGCTGGTCGTCGGCAGCTCGCTCCATGCGATAGTCGCCGCCGAGAGCTTCGGAATACCCGCACGGCTCGTCACTTCGACGACAGAGCCACGATTCAAGTACGAGGACTACTATCGTGGCACAGGACGTGCCGACTTCCGTCCCGCACCCGACGTCGAGACCGCGATCACCTGGGGAGGTGAACAGCCTCCCTCGCGGGAAGTGCAGCCGCTCCTCGACGCGTTCCCCAGCGATCTGTGGTTGAACGCACGAGGCGAGCGTGCCGAATGCAGGCCGCTTCAGATCATTCCGGCGTCCGACGAGCACGAACGACCGTGAATCGGCGGAGAGAAGCCCCGGCGGGCCGCTGTCGCCGCAGACAACTACCTTCGCAGGAGCGCACGCGTCCGCATGACATCGCGCAGATCACCTCGAAGCGCCGGCCAGACCAGCGCCTCCAGTGCGAAAGTCGCCGCCGCGCTGACGAAGGCTGTACCGATCGCAATCCACGGAGCTCCCGGGTCAACAAGATGCACGACGCCGGCTGCGCCCAGAGCGGCGATTCCATGCACCGCGACCGTGCGGCAGCTGCTCGTCAGCCACGGGCGAGCGGGCAAGCCCGCCGCGCGTCCGGCCCACAGCAGCGAGATCGGCCACAGCAGGGCTGAGCCGACACCATAGGCAACTGCGACTCCCATGACTCCCCAGATGCTCCCGACGATGACCGCGACAACCATCAGCGGGCGCGACCAGAGCGCAAACCGGAACTGGGAGCGCATCTCACCGGTCGCCATGAAGACCCAGCCGGAGGTGAACCCAGCCGCCTGGAACACGCCCCCCATGGCCAGCACGGCGTACAACGGCGCGACTTCTGCCCAGCGGGGGCCGAGTGCGATCTCGACCAAAGGTCCGGCCACGACCGCTGACAACATCATCGCCGGTGCAAGCAGGTTGAGAAGTATGACCTGCCCCCGTACCACGAACCCGCTGAATGCCTCGGCATCGTCCTGCAGTCGCGACAGCACGGGCATCGCGACCCGCGTGACCGGGAACTGCAGCTGGCGTATCGGCAGCATCATCATCCGGAAGGCACGGTCGTAGATGCCTGCCGCGGTTGTTCCGAACCGGGCACCTACCACGACGGCGTCAGCGTTCAGGCTCGCATAGGTGAGCAGTTGAGCACCGAGCTGGTTCAACCCGTAGGAGACGAACGACCGCACCGACTCACGTCTCCGAGGAAGACCCGGTAGCCAACCGGCGACGATCGCGGATCCGGCACAGACGATCACGGCCGCGACGATCTGCTGGGTCACGAGTGCCCAGTACGAACCGTCGAAGACGGCGACACCGATCGCGACCAACAATCCCAGCATCGAAGCGAGGACGTCGATCGTCACCAACGCCGCGAACCGCAGGTCTCTCGTCAGCGACGCCCTGAACTGCGCCGAGATCCCACCCAGCAAGAACGGAATCGCCAACCAGCGAGTGAGGTCCACAAGGAGCGGCTCGCCGTAGAACCCTGCCACCATGGGGGCTCCGACGGCGACGAGAGCGGAAGCAACCACGCCGCACCCGACGTTGAGCCAGAACAGGTTGTCACGCTGTCCTC
This sequence comes from Promicromonospora sp. MEB111, assembly GCF_030209445.1. GTDB lineage: Bacteria > Actinomycetota > Actinomycetes > Actinomycetales > Cellulomonadaceae > Promicromonospora. Next base: position 107,576 of record NZ_JARVSD010000014.1, on the reverse strand, counting down.
GGGTGATGATCGGGGCCTGCACGGCGGCCCGCGCCAACCCAAAATCCTGAAGAATGGTCGCAGCACCGACGATCGCGCCGACCATCGCCACGTAGCCGTAGTCATCCGGGCTGAGCAAACGCGCCAGGACAAGGATCGACGCGACCTGGACAAGAGCTCGAATCCCCTGGCCGACCAGGGTCACCAGACCGCCCCGAGCGGCACTGCGCCCAAGCGCCTCGACGCCTGTCCGCACAGGTGCCTCGCTCACCGAGACCCCCCGCTCCGTCCCAGGACGTGGCGGTAGACCTCCGCGTGACGCTCCCCCACCGTGGCCCAGTCCCGGTCCCGGAGGTCCGGTGCGCCGCCCGCGCCGACGACCTGGGCGGCCCGGTCGACCGCGGACTCCAGCACCTGCGGCGTGAGCTCGCCGTCGAACAGCAGCACCCAGCCCGGGCCGACCTCCTCCCGGAGCGCCTCCGAGGCCGGGGTGCGCGGCACCAGGATCGGACGGTCGAGCGACAGCGCCACCAGCGCGACCCCCGAGTTGTGCAGCTCGCGGTAGGGCAGGACCACGAGCTGCGCCGCGGCGACCTCGCGGGCGAGCTCGTCGTCGGGCACGAACGCGAGCGACAGGCTCACGCGAGGGTCTCCCGTGGCGCGGTCCTCCACCGCACGGCGCATCGTGTCGTCGACCGGCCTGCCCACGACGCGCAACGACAGGTCTTGACGCGACGACGCCCGGACCGCCTCGATCAGCCCCTCGACACCCTTGTACGGCCGGATCAGCCCGAACTGCAGGACGCGTCCCGCCGTCGGCGGCCCCTCGCTCGCCGCGAACCTGCCACGGTAGTGGCCGTGCAGGATCACCGACCCCTCGGCCCCGGGTGGCAGGACCGTCGTCGGGTTGAGCGCTATCCAGTACGCGCTGCGCCGGTCGACCGAGTCGAGCAGCCGGCGCTCCGCCGGCTCACCCGGCTCGTGCGGTGCGAGGTTGTGGGCAGTGCGCACCACCGGTGTGCCGGTGACGCTGAGGCGGAGCAGCAGCAGCCTCGTCAGACCGCGCTTCACCAGCGAGCCGAGCCAGGTCCGATGACGGACGAGGAACTCCGGCCAGTGGATCTGGAACACGTCGTACGCGCCGAGGAGCGCGCGCGGCCACGAGAAGGTCCGGACCGACACCTGCGGGGGTGCCCCGGCGATCATCTGGTCGACGTACCTGGTCCTCCCGTCCGGCGGACGGAGGGTGTGCAGCACCCTGATGGCCGTGCGCGGCACCGCGCGGGCGGACGAGCTCATCCGTCGTCCTTCGAGCCGCTCCTGGTAGCCGGGGCGCCCACGGTCACCGACGTCTCTCGCTCGACCGGCCGGAACGGGCGCATCGGGCTCGCTGCTGTCCCCCCGGTGGGCGGCGTCGCGCTCGCGGCCCGCCCCGGACCGGGCCACAGGCGGGACCGGACGTGCCGCGGATGCGCGCCGTCGACCTCGTCGACAGGCCGCGCGCTCGGTTCCGAGCCGTAGCCGTAGTAGCGGTAGTCCCCCTGTTCCTCGAGGGGCAGCCGGTTGACGATGACGCCGTGCGCACCGGTGCCGGCCTTGGCGAGAGCGTCGAGCGCCTCTGCGAGCTGGTGCCGGTGGGTCAGGCCCGCACCGACCACGATCACCGCCCCACCGGCCAGCTTCGCGAGCACGGCCCCGTCCGTGACCGGCAGCAACGGCGCGGTGTCGATGATGACGGCGTCGTAGCGCCGCTCGAGCTCGCGCAACACCTCCGCCATCGCCGGGGACCCGAGCAGCTCGCTCGGGTTCGGCGGGACCTGCCCCGAGGCCAGGACGCTCAGGTTGCGGTTGCCCCAGGTCTGGACGGCGTCGTCGATCGTCGCGCGACCGATGAGAACCGTCGTCAGGCCCACGGCGCCCTCGAGACCCATGTACCTCGAGACCGACGGGCGACGCAGGTCAGCATCGACGACGACGACCCGGGACCCCATGTCCGCCAGCGTGATCGCCAGGTTGATGCTGGTGGTCGACTTGCCCTCACCCGGCAGTGCCGACGAGACGACGAAGGTCGGGGAGCTACCACCGGCCTCCAGGAACTGCAGGTTCGTCCGCAGCCTGCGGAACGCCTCGGCACGGGGGCCCTGCGGGCTGCCCTGGATGATCAGCGGGTGCTCGACGGCGTCCTCCTCGAAGGCGATCGCCCCGATGACCGACGCGTCGGTGATCGCCTCCACCTGTGCCACGGACCGGATGCGGGTGTCCAGCAGGTCACGCAGCACCGCAGCCCCGACGCCGACCAGCAGGCCGAGTGCCAGCCCCAGCGCCAGGTTGAGCGCCACGCGGGGCGAGACGGGATGTGTCGGTACGACGGCTTCCCGGACGGTGCTGATCTGGACGGGGGACTCCTGTGCCTCGCCCGTCTGCTCCAGCTCCTGCACGACCGTGGCCAGACTCTCGGCGACGGCGTCGGCGATCCGGGCGGCGCGATCGGGTGACTCGTCCGTGACGGTGAGCGTGATGAGCACGGTGTCCGGCGGCTGCTCGACGGCGACGCCGCTCGCGAGCTCCTGCGGCGTCACCCCGAGCCCGAGTTCCTCGATGACCGGCGACAGCACACGCGGACTGGTCGCGAGCGCCGCGTAGGACTGCACCTGCCGACCGGTGTAGGCGCTGCCCTGCACCAGGTCGTCCACCGACGCTCCGCCACGCACGGAGACGTACACCTGCGCCACCGCCTGGTAGGTCGGCGTAGCCAGCACGGAGGCCAGCGCGGCGACGCACAGGCCCACCACCACCGCCGCGGCGATCGAGAGCCACCGCTTCCGCAGGATCGCGATGTACTCCGTCAGTCCCATGGGCAGCCCCCTGGTAATCGGGTCGAGAGATGAACAGGTGAAAAAGAATGAATGCGCAGCGAGCATATGGAGAGTAACCCGCTGATCTCGGCCGCGCGCCCTGAGCGAGCATCAAGACGCGACGCTTATTAGGGTGGCGTCCATATGGTTGCGGAGGGATATTTTCGAACCGCCGCACCCCATGATTAACGATGCATTTCCCGCAGGTTCCGCAGGCCGAGAAAACGGAGGCACCGAATGGGTCCCGCTCCGGGCGACACCCCCCGCGTGTCCGTCGTCCTGCCGACCTACAACCGGGAGGCGACGCTGGGCGCGGCGATCGCCACGGTCCTGGACCAGACGGTCCCGGTGCACGAGCTGCTGGTCGTCGACGACGGGTCGACCGACGGCACCGCGCCCCTGGTCGAAGCGTTCGCCGCACACGATCCCCGGGTCCGCTACGTCTCCCAGGCGAACTCGGGCGCGACGGCCGCTCGCAACCGGGGCATCCTCGAGGCGACCGGTGACGTGATCGCGTTCCAGGACAGCGACGACCTCTGGCGCCCGACCTTCGTCGAGAAGCTCCTCCCCCATGTGGGACCCGACACTCTCGTCTTCGGGTCGCACGTGCTCCACGACCTGGACGGCAGCCGCCGGACCGTCCCCCCGCGGCACGTCGTCGCACCCGGCACGGTGCTGCGGCGGGGCAACGTGGCCTCCACCCAGACGATGGTCGCGGACGCCGCGCTGCTGGCCCGGGTCCGGTTCGATCCCGGGCTGCGCCGGTTCCAGGACTGGGACCTGTGCCTCACGGTCCTGGAGACCGCCGGGGCGAGGATCGTCCACGTGCCCGACGTGGTCGCGGACGTGCGCCGCCGCGCCGACAGCATCTCGGCGGGTTCGGCCGCGGTACGCGACCAGGCGGTTCGCGCCGTCTTCCGCAAGCACCGCCGGCAGTTCCTCGGCGACCCCACGGCGCTGGCCCGCGTGCTGCTCCGGGGCTGGGTGCGCCCCACGATCCGGCCCGCCGTGCGGGACGCACCATGACGGTCCTCGAGCGGACGGGCACGACCGGGCCGGACCTCCGCACCACGGGGTCCGCGCGGGAGAAGCGCCTGATCACCGCGGCGACCGTCGTGCTCGTCGTCGGGATGATGATCAGCTTCAAGCTGACGGGACGCTTCGCCGTCTCGAACGTGGCCCAGGCCGTGGCTCTCGGCCTGCTCCTCTCCGCGCACCCGCGCCTCCTGCGCCCCCGGGACGTCGGCCTCTTCCTCCTGGCTCTCGGGTCCGTGGCCGCCGCCGCGTACTCGGTGTCGGCCTTGTACGGCTACGTCATCCAGGTCGAGCACACGCTGTTCTTCGCCCTCTTCGGGCTGCATCTCGTCGCGGTGTACCGGCTGTGCCACGACCACGGGCAGGGCGCGGCCTTCGCGGAAGGACTGCGCCGGGCCATCCCGGTCGCGTTGGTCCTGGTCGTCCTGCTGCTGGCCGTCGACCTGGCTTCCGGCGACGCCCGGCGACGTCTCGGATTCGATGACAAGTCGCACGCCGCGGTCGCGCTGTGCTTTCTTTCCTTCGCCTCTCTCCGGTTCCTCAGAACACCATTACGAATCATCATTTCCCTGGCGTTCTTCGTCATCAGTCTGCTGACGATCTCACGCCTGCCCTACCTTTTCACACCGGCATATCTCATCGCCTTCGTCCTCGAATACCGACGGATCCGTTCGTACGCCGTTCAGGCCTGGCAGGTCTACGGGGTGCATCTCGTGCTCCTGACGGCCGTCTGCGCCCCCGTCGTCGTCGCTGTGCGGGCCGGACACTATTTCGACTCCTTCCGCCGGGTGTTCGAGCAGAACGACGTCACGAACAGGTCCAACGACGCCCACCTGCTGCTCCTCGGGTACGCCGGGCAGGTCAAGGTCGAGAACGTCTGGAACTTCCTGCTCGGCGTCACCCCGGGCGGGTTCTCCGGTGTCACGTACCGCAGCGACGTCGACGTCGGAGAGTTCGCCGCCGCTGATCCCGCCGGCTTCCGGAAGTTCGTCACGGGTGAGGCACCCATGCACTCGACGGTCGGGTCGGTGATCCTCGAGTTCCCCCTGTGGATCGCGCTGGTGTTCCTCGCGCTCGTCGTCGTGACCTTCGTTCGGCTGGCACGACGGCGCGAGACCGCGATGTGGCTCTATGCCGCCTCGCTGCTCGGTGCTTCCGTCTTCTACTCCAGCCACAACGAGGTGCACTACATCGCCTCGTGGACCGCACTGATCGCGGTCGCGTTCAGCCGCCCGCCGTTCTCCGACCAGGACCGGCCGATCCGCACGGGAGCCGCATGACCAGCGAACCGCCCCACATCTTCGCCTGGCTCACGGGACAGGAGGACAACGTCGGAGACTCGGCGCTCCGGCGTCCGTACCTCCACGCCCTGGCCGACGCCGGCGACGTGACGGTCTGGTGCGGCGACCCGGGCTCCGGTTACTCCAGGGGACTGGCCCTGCCGCTGGACGTCCGGGTAGCGACCAGCTATCTGCGCTGGTGGGCCGCGTTCGTGTCCTCGGCCGTCAGGAGGCCGACGGTGCTGGCGTTCAACGCCGGCGAGTTCGACGTCACGAAGGCGTACCTGGTCGGCGTCGTCGCGCTCCTCCCCTGGCTGCCCCTGATCCGGTCACGGGGTGGAGGCATCGTCTGGGTCGGCGCGGGGATCCGACGCCGCCGGACCGGCCTCATGTGGCCGTTCCGGGCCCTCGCCCGCCTGGCGGACCTGCTGACCTGGCGCGACCGGGGCTCGGCCGAGCTCCTGGCCCCGGCCCCGATCGTGCCCGACTGGGCGTTCGGGCTGCCCCGCGGCGGCCTCCTGGAGGAGAACCCTCCTCAGCCGGCGCGAGACTGCGTGGTCGTGTCACTCCGGTCGGACCGGCCGATGCCGACCCGGGACTGGATCCGCGCGGTGTCCGGCTTCGCCCGGCGCGTGGACGCCTCCGTCGTCGTCGTGGCACAGGTGCAGCGCGACGACGACCGGGCCCGGCACGTGGCGGGGCTCCTGGGTGCGACCTGTGTCGGCTGGTGCTCGGACGACCACGGCGAGCAGGAGCTGCAGCTCCGCCAGGTCTACCGGCGGGCGCACGCCGTCGTCTCCGACCGCCTGCACGTCCTGATCCTGGCCGCGACCGAGGGAGCCGTGCCGCTCGGCTGGTGCGAGCAGGCCACCGCCAAGATCGATCGCCACTTCGACGTCGTGGGGGCCGAGTGGGTCGGCGCGGGCCGCCGCGACCCGACGACCGAGCTCGACGCCCTGGACAGGGCCGAGCTCGCGGACCTGACCCGCCGGACTGCCTCCGTCGTCCGCGCAGCGGCCGCCCGGGTCCACGAGGTCGCGCACCGCATCAGTTCCGTCGTGACGTCTCGTGCCGCACGGAGGCGCTACACAACACCCAGCCGCCGGACCTGATCAGCGGCTCGGCCGGGCAGCGGCACCAGGCAGTACGGGTGCTGCCGGTAGAACCGGGCCGCGGAACGGAACTCGTTGCGCCATGCGGCGACGGTGAGGTTCCGCCGCGTCTCGCGTCGCCACCCGTGGGTCCACCGGACGTCACCGTTGATCCGCACCGGCAGGCCGGCCGAGCGCATCCTGAGCCCCAGGTCGTGGTCCTCGTAGTACAGGAAGTACCCGGGGTCCCACCTGCCGACCCGCAGGAAGTCCTCTCGCGTCACCGCGAGGGCCGCGCCCATGACCCAGGCGACGTCGATGACCTCTGCCGCCTTCGCGAGCCGCACGTAGCCGGGATCGTCCCAGCCGAGCAGGTGCCGCACCTTCCGGTGCAGGTACGGGATGCCTCGGCCGTTCTCCTGGAGCGAGCCGTCGGCGTTGACGAGCTGGGGTGCCACGATCCCACCCGTCCGCCGCACCTGGTCGGCGAGCGTCGCGATGCCGTCGGGGGTGACGGTGACGTCGGGGTTGCAGAAGATCAGCACCTCCGCGTCGGTCACCGACGCGCCCACGTTGTTGGCCGCGGAGAAGCCCTGGTTGGAGTCCAGCGCGACGACCCGCGCCCCGAGCCGCCGGGCGACCTCTCGAGAGTCGTCCGACGAGTTGTTGTCGACGACCGTCCACTGGTAGGGCACGAACCGGTGGCCGGCCCAGAACCGCTCCAGGACGCGGGCGCTGTTGTACGAGACGGTGATCAGGCTGATCGCGTCAGGTGATGTCACGAACTCTCTCTCCTTGTCGATGGGCCAGGCCGATCTCGCCACTGCCCGTTGGTACCGGCCGTGTCAGGAGGACCCGCTGGGAGAGATCACCTCGCGTGCCGTCCGGAGGATGATCCCGATGTCGCCCAGCAGGCTCCAGTTCTCCACGTAGTAGAGGTCGAGCCGCGTGCCCTGGTCGAGCGACAGGTCGTTGCGGCCGCTCACCTGCCAGAGCCCCGTCAGTCCCGGTTTCACGTACAGCCGGCGCCGCAGGACGTCGTCGTACTGCGCCACCTCGAGCGCCACCTGCGGCCGCGGCCCGACCAGGCTCATGTCGCCCTTGATCACGTTGAGCAGCTGGGGGAACTCGTCGAGCGAGTACTTGCGCAGGAAACGGCCGAGCGCCGTGACCCGCGGGTCGGCCTTCGGCTTGTAGAAGACGCCGACGTCGCCGTCGAGCACCTCGGCGAGCTCCGCCTCCGCGCCCTGTCGCATCGACCGGAGCTTGAGCAGGGTGAACGGCCTGCCGTGCCGGCCGATCCGCTGCTGCGTGAACATCGCGGGGCCCGGGCTGGTCAGCCGCACCAGCGCGGCCAGGACGGCCAGCGGCGCGGTGACCACCAGCAGGATCAGCGTGGCGACCACCACGTCGAAGACCCGCTTGAGCGCGTGCTGCAGGCCGGTGTAGCCGGGCGGGGAGACCTGGACGACCGGCACGCCGTCCACCGGCGTGATCACCAGGCGCGGGCTCGCGACGTCGGCGAGCGCCGGCACCACCACGAGCTCGGCGCCCGTGGGCTCCAGGTCCCAGGCCAGTCGCTTGAGCGCGTGGGGCGTGGCGCCGTCGGACGCGGTGACGGCGACGACGTCGACGTCGTGGGCGTGCGCGACGTCCGCGGCGTCCTCGATGCGGCCGAGCACCGGGACGCCGTCGACCGGCGAGGGCATCCCCGGACCGCCCGGCAGGCACACGCCGACCACCCGGAACCCGGCCTCGTGGGCGCGCGCCACGCGCCGGCACAGGTCGACGACGGCGTCTCGTGCACCGACCACGAGGGTGCGCCGCTGGAACTCGCCCCGGGCCCGCTCCCGGTGGAGCCGGTTCGCGAGAATCCGGCGGCCGGTCGCGACCAGCACGATCCCGATCGGGAGCGCGACGGCGACGTACGACCGCGCCAGGTCGAACTTGACGAGGTAGCAGACGATCGCGGTCAGCCCGAAGAGCCCGACGGTCGCGCGGGCCACCCTCAGGTACTCCTCGGACCCCGAGCCGAGCACGCGGGGGCTGCGGGAGCCGGCGAGGCCGAGCGCGAGCACCCAGGCCTCGGCGAGCACCACCGAGATGAGGACGTACTGGCCCCCGCGCGGCTCGAAGAGGTCCACCTCGATGCTCCGGTCGAACCGGAGCACGTACCCGAGGCCGACCGCGGTCGTGGCGGCGGCGACGTCGACGAGGAGCGCGCGCCGGACGATCACGCCCTGCCACGGTGCTGCGGGTCCCCGGCGCTGCGCCGGTGCCGTCATCGGGACGGGAGAACGGTTGTCGAGGATCAAGGCACACTCCTGGACTGGGGGTCCGAGATGTTGGAGTCCGTGCTCTCGGGCCGCGCGCCGCGCCCGCCTCGACGGCGGGACGCGGCGCGCGGGCCGTGGCGGGCCGTCGGTGGACGGCCCGGGTCGATCAGCCGCGCCGGGACCGGACGCGGATGGTCACGAGCGTCCCCACGCCGAGGAGCAGCAGTGCGCCGGCCGCGGCGAGGTACGGGAGGCTCGTGGACCCGGTCGCGGCCAGACCGCCCCCGCCCCCTGCGCCGTCGGCACCGGCGGTTGCGGTGATCGTGTACACCTCGGACAACGGCTCGCCGTCCGCGTCGAGGACCTGGACGGTGTAGTCGCCCGCGGCGGAGACGGTGGCGGTGTCGGACACCTCGCCGTCGTCGTCGAGGGTGAGCTCCTCCGCGTCGGCGCCGGCCACCTCGACGGCCGAGGCGGGCTCCCCGGCCGCGTCGGCATCACCGGCGAAGGCGATCTGGACGGTGATGGTCACGCCGGCGAGGTCCGGGCACGAGACGGTGAACCCGAAGGGCTCGCCCACCGTCACCGACAGGCTCTCGAAGGTGATGACGCAGGGAAACTCGCTGGGGCCGTACTCGTCCGCGGCCGCCGAGGTGGCGGTGGCCGCCGCCGGGGCCAGCACGGCGGCTGCCGTGACGGTCAGAGCGCTGAAGAGGCGTCGAAGCATTGCTCAGTCCTTGATGTCGTGACGTTCTTGCTGAAGGTGTGAGATCGGTGTCCGTGCACCGGGATCCACGGCCCACCGCATATGGCGCGGGACATGTGGCAAATCCGTCGTTCTCTCGTCGGGAGCGTCATTTATCGGCGGGTGTTCTCACGAGTCTCGGACCCGGAGTTGTTCGCAGAATGACACCCCCGTCCTGCTGCTTCCCGGTGATGATTACATAGGTGATAGAAGATGTCTCTCCCGCACTCAGGGAGAAATCCCGGAATGACAGCCAGAGCTGATCATGTTTTTGGGGTGATAGGCCGACATCTCCGGACTTGTCAGACGCCGCGACGATCCAGCCCCCCGCCGGCGCGTAGACGAGGGCGCGCAGCCGGACCTCCCCTGGCCGTGACTCTCCGACGCCGGTGACGTACTCGGGCAGATCCGCCACCTCACCTGCGTCGACGCGCGAGGTGTACGTCACGGTGACGGCCAGCTCCCGCGACCCGTCCGGGCGTTCCTCGCGCTCCGTGACGTCCACCGCGGTGTCGACGTAGTACGCGATCTTCGCCATCTGAATTCCCTGCGTGAACACGCCGATCACCGGGCGGTCGCCGCTGACCCCGCGCAGGGCGCCGTCGAGCACCGTGCCCTCCAGCAGCTCCGCCTCGGCGGGCTCGCTCGACCACACCGACAGCCGCCCCTCGCGAGCGGCGACGGCAAGGGCGTCGACAATCCTCGCGGGGTCGGCGTCGCCCCCGGACAGAGCGGTGAACGCCCGCTCCGCGACGTCGGCGAAGATCTCGTCCTGCTCGCGAGGCGCCTGGGTCCGGTACACCCCGTTGAGCAGGTACGACACGAGCTCCTCACCGCGCAGCACGCCGCCCGGGCCGGTATCGACGTCGTCCAGCAGCGCGGCCAGCGCCACCGGGTCCGTGGCGAGCACGCCGTCCACGGTCCGCCCGGTCTCGCGCCGCCACATCTCGCGCGCGATCTCGGCCGACCGCGGGAAGTCCGGGGTCGCGGTGACGTTCTGCATCCACCGGCCCAGGTCGTCGCCGCCCAGGACGCTCCGCTCGTCCCGGGTCAGCTCGACCACCGGCTCGTCGAACGAGCCCACCTGCGCGCCGGGCCGCTGGTCGACGAGCTCGACCTGGCCCTCGTCGGCGCGCAGCACCAGGACGGTCCCGACGATCCCGCCCAGTGCCCGGGGCTCCGCGTTGTTCTGCACCAGCACCAGGTAGTCGCGCGGGCCGTCCGCGCCCAGCATGGGCGGCAGGAGCTGCGCCGCCCGCGACGCCGTGGCGGTGGACATGCGCAGGTCGGAGAGCTGCCGCCCCAGCTCCTCCGCCGCGGCCGCGACCTGCGGCAGCATCGGCGCACCGCCGATGGCCTCGACGCTCCACAGCGCGTCACCGACCGCCTCGTCGGCACGCCGGACGTCCGGCGCCGCGTCCTGCAGCGGCCCGAGATCGACCTGCCCGTCCCGCGGCGCGAGCGCCCCCGGGTCGACCACCTCGACCACCTGGGCGAGCCGCGGCAGCGGCCCCTGCGCCAGCCGGTCGACCACGGCCGCCATCGTCGAGACCGCGCGCACCGTCGGCCCGACGCCGGGGAGCCGGCCCGCGAGCGACCAGTGGGCGCCGTCGGTCGCCTCCCGCGCCTCCGCGGCATGTTCCTGCAGGTCGGACACCCTCGCACCGATTCCGTCGGTCCGGCCGGCGACGGCGTCGGCCTGGAGGGCCGTGACGTCCTGCGCCGCCTGGTCCAGCGCTCCCCGCGCCCGCACGGCGTCGAGGGCGACCCAGCCGAGCAGGAGCACGAGGGCGGCGACGAGGGCCGCGACACCCAGCAGGACGATCCTCAGGTTGCGGCGGCGGCCGCGCGTCCAGAACACCGGCCTGGACCGCGGGGGCCCGCGCCGCGGCCGAGGCGCGGGAGCCGGACCGGGCCTCGCGACCGACAGCACCGTGGTATCCCCCGGGCTCGCCCATTTCTCGCCCCAACCTGGATGTGTCACCAAGCCTCCTGATGGCTTCTCCGGTGCAGTGCGCGTTAGATTACCCATGACCCGGGAAACAAGCGCGGCGAATTGGCATCCGTGCATATTCACCGAGTTTGCCGCTCCGGGCTTCTTGCACAATCATTAAATGATTCCGAATAGAAAGTCCGTGCATACTCACACAGTAATACCGTGTTCATTTCCCGTTACTCCCCGGAAACGCCGGCAGGAAGGTATCCGCCATGCCGTTCACCGTGCTCGCCGTCTGCACGGGCAACATCTGCCGCTCTCCGGCCGTGGAGCTGCTCCTGCGGGGCGTCCTCGACGGATCCGTCGTCGTCGGCAGTGCCGGGACGCACGCCCTGGTGGGCCGACCCGTGCCGGAACCCATGGCGGACCTGCTGACCGCCGACGGCTTCCCGCCCGCCGGCTTCGCCGCCCGGCAGCTCGTCCCCGCCCTCGTGGAGCAGGCCGACCTGGTCCTGCCTCTGACCTCCGAGCATCGTGCCCTCGTGGTCGAGCAGGTACCGGCCGCCGTCCGCCGCACCCTCACCGTCCGGGAGCTGGGCCGGCTGTCGAGCACCCTGCGGCCGGGCACCGTCACAGGGCGGGACGACGCCGCGCGGCTCGCCGCTCTCGTTCCCGCCGCCCTCCAGGAGCGCCCCCGGCACGCCGGGCAGCAGCACGACGACGGCGTGGTCGACCCGTACGGGCGCGGCGCCGCCACCTACCGGCGCGCCTACGAGCAGATCGTCGACGCGCTCACACCGGTGCTGGCCGCACTGCGGGGGTGATCCGGGTGCGACGGAATTCACCCCGGGCACGACCGCCCTCAGCGGGCCGGGCGGGCGGGCGTCCGTACACTGGCAAGGTGCCAACGATCCGCTCCCTGCTGGCCCATCCCGAGGAGCGTCGGCCCAGCCCGCCGGCCCCGCACGCCGATCTCTACCGAGTCCTCGGCGCGGGCATCGGGCTGTTCGTGATCGGGCTGATCGTCGCGCTGATCCTGCTCCTGACCGGTCGCGGCGGTGTCGAGAACGTCGCGATCTGCGGCACGGGCGTGGTGCTCGGCGGGCTCGGCCTGCTCTGGGCGCGCCGCCACCGCTGACGACGTCGCGCTGGCCCTCAGCCCCAGGCCCGCTCCGCGCTCAACGCCTCCGCACGGCCCGGGTCCCGCAGCACCGCCTCCAGCAGCAGCGGATCCGCCCCGGTGAGCTCGGCCAGCGCCCGCGCGAGGCCCTCGACCGCGACGGCGTGCGCGACGACGCCGGGCCCCTCGCCCGGCGCGCCGGCGGACACCCACCAGGCGACGGGCCTGCCCTCCACCGTCAGTGTCGTGTGGCGGCGCCAGGTCTCCGGCGCGGCCGGCACGACCGCCCGGACCCGCGGGTCGAGCTCGACCGGCTCCCCGGATCCGTCGGGGGCCACGTCGGCACCGGCCTCCAGCGGGAGATCGAGCAGGTCGGCGAGGGCCTCGGCGACGTCGGCGGGCGCGGGGACCACCGGGCCGAGCTGGGCCCAGCGGGGCGAGGCGGCGACGGCGAGGTCGTCCGTGCTCTCCACCGTGATCCCGGCCGGGCCGATCGCGGGCAGCCGGAGCGGCGCAATGGCCGGCCCGTCGGCCCGGGCGACCGTGGCCAGACCCGTCCAGACGGCGCGCGCGACGTCGGCGGACAGCCGCCCGGACGACTCGGCCGACGCGTCCGGCAGGCCCTCCAGGACCGTCGGCCAGTCGCGTCCGGGCAGGTCAGCCAGGTTGTGCAGGCCGCCGAGCGCGGTCAGGAGGTCCGCGTCCAGACCGGCGGTCTCCGGTGGTGCGGGCGGCAGGAGCGGGGTGTCCCCCAGCGCGAAGGGCGCTCCGAGCCGACGACGCAGGAACCACGCCGTGTACGACGGGGCCTCGCGGTCCGGGGCGTCGGGCGAGCGCACGGGCGTCAGCAGCGCACGGCGCAGCTCCGGGTCGGCGGCGATCCGGGCGAGCCCCGCCGCGAGCGAGCCGTGCCCGGGCCCATGCTCGGGCTCGGGCTCGGTGCCCGCGACGTCGCCCAGCGCGTCCAGGTCCGGGACGGCCGCGACGTCGCCGACCCACGCGCCCGCACCGAGCTCCTCGGCGAGCAGGTCGAGGTACTCGTCCCAGTCGGCGAGCCAGCCGGCCGGGTCGTCGGGACCGTAGTCGCCGTCGTCGTCCCCGTCGGGCGTCACGACGTCGGCCACGCGGTAGACGCCCAGGTCGGCGTGGGCCCCGGCAGCCTCGAGGGCGGCCTCGCCCCAGCGCTCGACGACGTCGGCCCGCACCGGCGCGAGGTCCAGGTTCCGCGCCGCCCAGGTGCCCGGCAGCACCGCCTCGCGCAACGGGACGACGGCGCCGTCCGCCACCACGGGCAGCTCGCCCAGCCAGAACGGCAGGTCTTCCGCCGACTCGGCGACGGCGAGGCGTACCAGCTCGAGCACCGCGCACACGGTCTCGGCGGGTGTCGGGTCCTCAGGTGCCCACGGCTCCTGGGGCGCGCCGGCGGCCGTGGCCGGAGAAGCGGGCTCGGCCGGGGGCCCGGCCGACAGGACGCCGCCGAGGCGCTCGGCGTCGCCGTCGTCCAGCACGTCCTCCGCGGCGGCCAGCGCCGCCGACCGGACCCCGGCGTCCGCGAGCAGCCCGCGCGGCGCGGTGGGGGCCGCGCCGGCCCGCTCCAGCACCGGGTGCGCGGCGTCCGGGTGGACCACCCGGACGCCCAGCGCGCGGGCGATCCCGGCAAGCCGCGGGGTGTCGAGCAGCACGGTCCCCCGCGCACCGCGGGTCACGCGGCCGTCCGCGAGCGGCAGCGGGGCTCCCGCCACGGCCTCCAGGACGGCGGGCTCGCCGACGTGCGGCGCGAGGGCGTCGAGGGCCGCGTGCACGACGCCGGGATCCGGCGGCAGGGCCTCGACCAGGTCGACGAGGTCGGTGGGGTCCGCCCCGAGGGAGCGGACGAGGGCCTGGTGACGCACGGGGATCGTGACCAGGGCCCTGACGGCTCCCGGAGCGAGCGCGCGGGCGAGCGCCGGGTCCTCGCCGAGCGGCCCCGCGACGAACACGGCGTCCCGCGGCGCGACCAGCGGCGCGGGCGAGCTCGGCCGCAGCAGCGGGGTGGCGCCCAGGGCGTCGCCGGCGGCCGCCCGGATCGCGGCGTCGACGTCGCCCGCGGGGAGCCCGGTCGGCACCAGGCCGAGCACGTCGTGCACCGCGGGTCGCGCGGCCTGCGGCCCGCCGCCCTCGGGCCGTGCGGCGAGCTCGCCCAGGAACGCGGCGTAGGCGCGGCCCGCCTCGGCGGCGACCTGGTCCGACGTCGGCCCGGGGAGCACACCCCGCCGTCCCGGGTCGACCGGGAACGAGGCGATCAGGAGCGCGGGGAACGTGAGCCGGACGTCGGTGGGGGTCGGGGCGTGCAGCGTCGGCCCGGCCGCCGCCCGGCTCCCTGGCGCGGGCACCGCCCAGAGCACCGACCAGTCCGCGCGGCGCGCCTCGGACGGCAGCGAGTCGTCCGGCTCCAGCACCCCGGACGCCCGGTGCACGCGCCAGCGCGTCCCGACGTCGCGCAGCACACGCTGTGTCGCGCGGGGCACCGCGACACCGGGGTCAGAACCCGGCTGACCTGCGTAGTCGTCCTCGATCACCAGCTCGTCGAGGGCGGGCAGCGCGAGCAGCAGACCGTCGTCGACGGCGGCGAGCTGGGCGCGGACGGCGGCCACCGCCGCGTCGTCCCGCAGCCGCACCTCGACCACGGTGTCGGGCTCCTCCGCCGTGGTCCCGGGGGCCGGGAACGGCAGCCGCAGCACGGGCAGGGCGCTACCGCGCCGCCGCGCCTCGTCCGCGAGGCCGGGCGCCGGCCCGGCGCCCAGCGCGTCGGGTCCCAGCCCCAGCTCCGCGCGCGTGGCCGCGAGCGAGAAGCGCACGCCACCCCCGCGCGAGCGCACCAGGATCTCGTCCGACACCGACCGGACCGCGGCGAACCCGACCCCGAACCGCCCCACGACGCCGTCGGGCCGGCCCGGGCCGCCCGACTTGGCGGAGGCCCGGAGGGAGGCCAGCGAGGCCACGCCGTCGGCGTCGAGCGCCGCGCCCGTGTTGGCGGCGACGAGCCACCAGCCCGCCGCGCTGCCCTCCGCGTCGTCGCCCGCGTAGCCGCGCGGCTCCAGGGTCAGCATCAGCCGGCCGGGAACTCCGGCCCGGGCGGCGGCGTCGGCCGCGTTCTGGGCGAGCTCCACCACCACGCGGTCACGGTAGTACCCGCGTGCGTGGTCCTCCTCGGTGTTCGCGTCCTCGCGAAAGCGCGTCGGGGAGGCCAGCCACGCCTCGGTCACCACGCGCCGCAGCGCTCCGGTGCCGAAGGGGTCGTGGGTCACGCGGAGGGTTCGCCCCCGTCGCCCGCCGGCTGGTCGCCGGACGCCGCCACCGGCTCGATCTCGTTCTCGTCGATCAGCGGGGCGGGCGCCGGCCAGTCGGTCGGGTGCGCCTCGACGTCGGTCTCCGAGTGGGCACCGCACCCGTGGTCGAGGGAGACCACCTTGCCGTCGTCGGGCGACCACTCGTTGGCGCACACCCCGAAGAGCTGGCCCATCGGACCGGAGAGCGGGATGAGGAACGCGCAGGCCATGCACTCGGCGGCCGCCGCGACGGCCCCGGCGGACGTCGGCCCGCGCGAGCCGCGGTACCAGCGCTCCGCCGCCTCGTCCCGACCCTGCGGGGACAGCACGCGGGCGCGGGCGAGCGCGAGCTCGTCGATCGCCACCTCGTCGACCTCGGGGTCGCCGGTGGCGGTGTACCCGGGCTCGAGCCGCGGGTCGTCGGCGCGGAACGGCAGCACGTCGCCCGGGCCGACGTCGCCCGGGCGCAGCCGCTCGGACCACGGGAGCCAGGCCGGGGCGAGGATCGCCTCGTCGCCGGGCAGCAGCTCGACCTCGCTGATCGTGGCGGTCCGGCCGCGCGGCACGCGCGTCACGGTGACCGTCCAGTGCCAGCCGCGGTACCCGCGCATGGTCGCCGCGAAGCGGTGCGAGACCACCCGCTCGTCCTCGAAGAGGGTGCCGAGGTGCTCCCCGACGTCCTCGGGCCGCTCGGCGACCTCCTGCGCGGCGGCGCGCGCGAGATCCGCGGCACCGTTCAGCACGGCGTCACGGCTGGAGCGTGCGGCGACCCGCCGGGTAGGCGTTCGGGTAGCGGGCGCGGTGATCGTCACCATGTTCCTCGGGACCTCGTGGGGTTTCAGGCGTCGAAGTCGTCTGCGACCTTGCGCAGCATCTTGGCTAGCGTCTCCGGGTTCTTCGGATAACGCCCCTTGCGCAGGTCATTTGCCACCCGGTCGAGCATCTGCGTCAGGTCGCCGACGATGACAGCCATGTCGTCGGCGGGCTTCCGCTTCGCCTTGGCGACCGACGGCGCGGCGTCGAGCACCTTGACCGCGAGCGCCTGGGGACCGCGGCGGCCGTCGGCCACCCCGAAGTCCACGCGCGCGCCGGGCTTGGGCACGACGCCCTCGGGGAGGGCGGAGGCGTGCAGGAACACCTCGCCGCCGTCCTCGTTGGCGATGAAACCGAAGCCTTTGTCGGTGTCGAACCACTTGACCTTGCCGGTGGGCACTGCGACCTTCTTCTGTGCTTGTCGGTACTGCTCGCGAAACTGCTCATGACGGCCCGGGGTGCTGCGACTGACGCGCTCTCTCCGGACCCGTTGCACAAGGTTACCGGGCGGATGCCTACCGCGTCGCATGCATTGACCACTCTTCGCCCACGCGGTGTGCCGGGTGCCGGGCGCGGGCCGCCCGGACGCTGGGTTTCAGACGCCGATGCCCAGGTCGGCGCCGAGCCGGAGCGCCACCTCGTCGAGCCATGTCACCGGGTCCGCGACCGAGCCGACCTGGTGCCCGAACAGCTCGAACGAGATCAGGCCGAACAGCGTGGTCCAGGCGATGATCGTGCGGCGGACGGCCTCCGCCACGTCGTCGTCCGCCAGGTCGGTGCCCGTCCAGAGGCCCTGGTCCGCGATGAACGCCAGGCCGGGCGCGACGGTCACCGGCGCGTCCGCCGTGGCGGCGGCCACGGGGGCCGGCACCGCCGTGGGGCGGGCGCCCGCCGCGTAGGCGTCCCCGACGATCCGGGCGAGCACGCGGACCACGCGGACGGCGGGCACGACGGTGTCCCGCGGCGCGGCGTAGCCGGGTACGGGGGTGCCGTACAGCAGGCCGAACTCCCCGGGGTGCGCCACGCACCAGGCCCGCACGGCGCGGAAGGTGGCGAGCCAGCGGGCGGCGGTGTCCGCACGGTCGGCGACGGCGGCGTCGGCGGCCTCCGCGGCCTCGCCGAGCTCGTCGTAGGACTCGACGAGAAGCGCCGTGAGCAGGGCGTCCCGGCTCGGGAAGTAGCGGTACACGGCCGAGGACACCATCTCGACGTCCCGCGCGACGGCGCGCAGCGAGAGCGCCGCCGCACCGTCGGTGGACAGCCGCGCGCGGGCGGAGTCGAGGATCTCGCGGGTGATCGTCTCGCGGGCAAGGGCGCGGGCGGTGCGGGCCGGACTCATGCCGTTCAGGTTCGCACGACAGATCACTGCACACAACCGAGAGCACCGCTCTTGCCAAAGCGCACCTGCGCGTGCCACGCTTGCGACACAACAGAGAGCGCCGCTCTCGGAATGGAGCACTGGTCATGTCTGATACCCACCTCATCATCGGCGCCGGTCCGATCGGCCGCCACGTCGCCGCCCTGCTCGCCGAGCGCGGGTCCCGCGTGACGGTCGTGAGCCGCTCGGGCCGCACCACCGGGATCGACGGCGTGGAGCACCTCGCGCTCGACGCCTCCGACGCCGACGCCCTGTCCCGTGCCGCCGAGGGGGCCGACTACCTCTACAACTGCGCCAACCCGGCCGACTACACGCAGTGGGAGCAGGTCTGGCCCCCGCTCGCCTCGTCCCTGCTGGCCGCCGCGGAGCGCTCCGGCGCCGTCTACGGCATCACCGGCACCCTGTACCCCTACGGACCCGTCGACGTGCCGATCTCCGAGGACCTGCCCGAGGCCGCGACCGACCACAAGGGCCTGCTCCGCGCCCGGATGTGGGCGGACGCGAAGGCGGCGCACGAGGCCGGGCGCATCCGGGCCGTCGAGATCCGCGGCTCCGACTACATGGGCCGCGGCGTGGGCGGCAACGGGCACATCTCCCGCCTGGTGCCGAGCGCGTTGCGGGGCAAGCGTGCGCTGATGATGGGCCGCACCGACCAGCCGCACACCTTCACCGACGTCGCGGACGCCGCCCGCACCCTGGTGGCCGCCGCGGAGGACCCGGGCGCCCACGGGCGCGTCTGGCACGTGCCGAGCAACGCCCCGGTGACGCAGGCGCAGGCCCTGACCGACGTGCTCGCGAGCGTGGGCAGGCCACCGGTGAAGATCTCCGCGCTGCGGGGCGCCGGCCTCGCCGCCGCCGCCCTCGCCGTCCCCTTCATGCGCGAGATGCGGGAGATCATCTACCAGTGGGAACGGCCGTACGTGCTGGACGACGCCGCGGCCCGCGACCGCTTCGGCATCACCCCGACGCCGTGGGAGGAGGTCTGCCGCCGCACCGCGGAGGTCTGACGGCGGCCGGGCGCGGACCGGTCGGACTCCGGCCCAGGAAACCCGCGTAGCATCGTCAGGATGGCCTCATCGCTCCCCGCAGCGCCGGCCTCGGCCACGCGGCACTTCGCCGACGACCTCCGGCAGCGCTCGGACACCGCGCTCGCCGCGCTCCTGCGCGCCCGTCCTGACCTCGCCGCCCCCTCCCCCTCGACGCTCCGGTCGCTCGCCGCCCGCGCGTCGAGCCGCACCTCGCTCGAACGCGCGCTCGCCCGCGCGGACGCCCTGACCCTGCAGGTCCTGGAGGCGGTGCTCGCCCTGGAACCGGTCTTCCGCGCCCCGCCCGGTCCCGACACACCCGGTCTCAGCACGCCCGGTCCCGGCACGCCCGGTCTCAGCACCCTCGGCCCCAGCGCCCTCGGCACCGAAGTGGTGACCCGGGCGCTCGGTGGCGCGGCGGACGACCGGGAGGCGGTGGAGGCGGCCGTCCACCTGGCCGTCGAGCACGCCCTCCTCTGGGACGCCGGCCAGGGCACCGGACCGGCGTCGTCCCCCGACCTGCGCACCTCGCCAGGGCTCGACGAGCTGCTGGGGCCCAACCCCGCGGGCCTGGGCCCGCACATCGACCCGGTCCCGGACGGGCTGGCCGAGGCGGTCGCCCGGGCGCTCGGTCCCACGCCCGGCCCGCCCGGAACGGGCGCCGCGCTCGACGCCCTCCTCGCCGAGGCGCCGGGCGGGGCGCGGGCGATCCTGGACGCCCTCGCCTGGGGGCCGCCGGTCGGCGTCGTGCCGGCCGCGGGGACCCGCCCCCGGGACGCGGTGAACTGGCTGGTCACCGCGCACCTCCTGGTCCGCTCCGACGCCCGGCACGTGGTCCTGCCGCGGCTGGTCGGACTGGCCCTGCGCGACGGGCACACCCACCGCGCACCGCACACCCGGGCGCCCGAGCCGCAGGGGCGCTCCCTGCCGGCGGCCACCGCCGACGCCGAGGCCGCGAGCGCCGCGCTCGAGCTGGTCCGGCGCGTGCGCGTGCTGCGCAGGTCCTGGGACGAGAACCCCCCGTCGGTCCTGCGCGCCGGCGGGCTGGGCGTGCGCGACCTGCGCCGGCTCGCCGCCCAGCTCGAGACGGACGAGCCCACCGCGGCGTTCGTGGTGGAGGTCGCCGCGCTGGCCGGCCTGGTCCGGGACGACGGCGAGGCGCCGCCGTCGTACGTACCCACCGTGACGGACTGGGACGACCTGGACGACGCCGTCCGCTGGGCCCGCCTGGTCGAGGCCTGGCTGACCTCCCGGCGCGCGCCGTGGCTGGTGGGCTCGCGCGACGACAAGGGGGCGCTGCGCGCGCCCCTGTCGCCGGACCTGCAGCGGCCGTGGGTGCCGCGGCTGCGGGACAGCGTGCTCGGGGTGCTCGCGGAGGGCCTGGACGGCGAGACCGTGCTGGCGCCCACGGCGGGCGCCGTCGTCGAGGTGCTGACCTGGCACACGCCCCGCTCCGTGCCGCCCGCGAGCGCGGTCGAG
This sequence comes from Promicromonospora sp. MEB111, assembly GCF_030209445.1. Classification (GTDB taxonomy): domain Bacteria; phylum Actinomycetota; class Actinomycetes; order Actinomycetales; family Cellulomonadaceae; genus Promicromonospora. The sequence continues at coordinate 87,256 of NZ_JARVSD010000014.1, read as the reverse complement.
GGTCTGCTGGCCGAGATGGAGTGGCTGGGCGTGACGGGCGCCGGCGCGCTCTCGGCGCCGGGCCGGGAGCTCCTCCCGGCGGCCGCTTCCCACCCGGCCGACGTCGCCGGGGCGCTGCGCGCGGTGCTCCCGCACGAGGTGGACGAGATCCTGCTGCAGGGCGACCTCACGGGGATCGTGCCCGGGCGGCCGTCGCGGCAGCTCGCGCGGCTCCTGGAGCGGGCGGCGGACGTCGAGTCGCGCGGCGCGGCGACGACGGTGCGGTTCAGCCCGGCGTCGGTCACGCGGGCGCTCGACCAGGGCGAGACGGCGGACGGCCTGCTCGACGAGCTGGCGCACCGGTCCCCCGTGCCCGTCCCCCAGCCGCTGGAGTACCTGGTCCGGGACACCGCCCGGCGGCACGGCGCGGTGCGCGTGGGCTCGGCGTCGGCATACCTGCGGGCCGCCGACCCGACCGTGCTCGCCGGGCTGGAGCACGACCCGTCGCTCGCCGGCCTCGGCCTGGTGCGGCTCGCGCCGACGGTCCTCGCGGCGTCGGTCCCGGCGGCCGCACTGCACGAGGCGCTCCGCAGCCGCGGGCTGGTCTCGGCCCTGGAGGGCCCGGACGGCCGGGTGCTCGTCGCGCGCCGCGGCGTCACGGGCCGGGCGATGCCCGCCCCGCGCTCGGCGGCCGCGATCCGGATGGGTTCCGGGTCCGACGTCGCCACCCGCACGCCCGACCCCGAGTCGCTGGTCGCCGAGCTGCGCGCCGTCGAGGCGGCGGCACGGGCCGGTGCGCGGGCGCGGGCGGAGGCCGCCGACGTGGCGCACTCCGTGGCCGTTCCCGGCGGCGGCGTGCCGCTGCGCGGCTACCGGGTGGTCCCCAGCATGCCCGCCGGCACGGGCACGGCCCAGGAGGTGACGTCCGGCGCGGCCGGGCAGGCGCCGCCGGCGTCGCCTGCCTCGACGAACGGGTCGCGCACGGCCGCCCCGGGTTCCGGTGCGCCGGCCGCAGACCACGAACCCGGGCCCGCAGAGGACGACCCGGGAACACAGCACCCCGCTGACGGGTTGGCACTGCTGCGCGACGCGCTCCGCGACGGCTCCACCGTGATCGTCGAGGTGGCCGGGCACACCGGCCGGCTGGAGCGCCGCGAGCTCAAACCCCTGAACCTCGACGGCGGCAGGCTGCGCGCGCTCGACCCGGACCGAGAGGCCGAGCTGACGATCGCCGTCCACCGCATCGCGTCGGTCCTGCCGACGTCGTCCACGCCCTGAGGCGCACCAGACCAACACTGAGGGAGACCCCATGCCCGACGGCCCCTTGATCGTGCAGAGTGACAAGACGCTCCTGCTGGAGGTCGACCACCCCAGCGCCGAGCAGGCGCGCCGCTCCATCGCGCCGTTCGCCGAGCTCGAGCGCGCACCCGAGCACGTCCACACCTACCGCCTGACGGCGCTGGGCCTGTGGAACGCGCGCGCGGCCGGCCACGACGCGGAGCAGGTCGTGAACACGCTCATCGAGTTCAGCCGGTACCCGGTGCCGCACGCGCTGCTGGTCGACGTGGCCGAGACGATGTCCCGCTACGGGCGGCTCCAGCTCGCGCAGGACCCGGCGCACGGCCTCGTGCTGCGCACCACGGACCGGGCGGTGCTCGCGGAGGTGCTGAAGTCGAGGCGCACCGCCGGCCTGGTCGGCGCGCGGATCGACGAGTCCACGGTGACGGTGCACCCCTCCGAGCGTGGACACCTCAAGCAGGTCCTGGTCAAGCTGGGCTGGCCGGCCGAGGACCTCGCGGGCTACGTGGACGGCGAGAAGCACCCGATCGAGCTGAGCCCCACCACGCACCCGCGCACGCCGCACGAGAAGGCGGCCCCCTGGGAGATGCGCCCCTACCAGGCGCAGGCCGTGGACGGGTTCTGGCACGGCGGGTCCGGCGTCGTGGTGCTGCCCTGCGGCGCGGGCAAGACGATCGTTGGCGCGGGCGCGATGGCCAGGTCCGGCACGACGACGCTGATCCTGGTGACGAACACCGTCAGCGCGCGCCAGTGGCGCGACGAGCTGGTGCGGCGCACCACGCTGACCGAGGACGAGATCGGCGAGTACTCCGGCACCAAGAAGGAGATCAAGCCCGTCACCATCGCGACCTACCAGGTGCTCACCACCAAGCGGAAGGGCGTCTACACGCACCTCGAGCTGCTCGACGCCCGCGACTGGGGCCTCGTCCTGTACGACGAGGTGCACCTGCTGCCCGCGCCCGTCTTCCGAATGACGGCGGACCTGCAGGCGCGGCGGCGGCTCGGCCTGACCGCGACGCTGGTGCGCGAGGACGGCCGCGAGGACGAGGTGTTCAGCCTCATCGGGCCCAAGCGGTTCGACGCGCCGTGGAAGGACATCGAGTCCCAGGGCTACATCGCCCCCGCCGACTGCGTGGAGGTGCGCCTCACGCTCCCGGAGAGCGAGCGGATGACCTACGCGACGGCCGAGACGGAGGACAAGTACCGGCTGGCCGCGTCGGCGTCGGGCAAGAAGAAGGTGGTGGAGCAGATCGTGGCGCGCCACCCCGACGACCAGGTGCTGGTCATCGGCCAGTACATCGACCAGCTCGAGGAGCTGGCCGAGCACCTGGGCGCGCCGATCATCACCGGGGCGACCACCAACAAGGAGCGGCAGCGGCTGTTCGGCGCGTTCCGCGAGGGCGAGATCTCGCGCCTCGTGGTGAGCAAGGTCGCCAACTACTCGGTGGACCTCCCGGAGGCGTCGGTCGCGATCCAGGTGTCGGGCTCGTTCGGGTCCCGGCAGGAGGAGGCGCAGCGCCTCGGGCGCATCATGCGGCCCAAGGCCGACGGCCGCACCGCGCACTTCTACGCGGTGGTCGCGCGGGACACCGTGGACCAGGACTTCGCGGCCCACCGGCAGCGGTTCCTGGCCGAGCAGGGGTACGCGTACCGCATCGTGGACGCCGAGGACCTGGACGGTTCGCCGGCCGGTTCGACGGCACCCTGACGTCGGGCCTGCTCAGCGCGTGAAAATGCCCTTCACGCTGGGCATTCACCTGAGGATTCGTTGCACGTACGCAACGTTACGGTCTCCGATTGCGCTGTCTTGAACCCGGGGTGACGATCAGGGACGTGATCGAGTCCCGAGCAAGAGCCGAGCGTCCGCACGATCCCGGCACCCGTGCTTCCGGGGGCTGGGTCATCGTGGCCTTCGCAGGTCTCGTCGGCGTCGTCCTGGCGGCCACGTCACAGGCCGCCAACGCGACGGTCGTCGGGCCGGCCGAGCCGCGGCCGTCCGTGTCGCCGCGACTGTCGGCCGCCACGCAGGCCGAGCTCATGTCGGACATCCTGCCCGCGTCGCCGCCGATCACCCTCACGGACCCCGTGACCGACGGCGCGGGCGCGCTCACCGACGCCGAGCGCCAGGACGTCCTGGCCGCCGTCGAGCGGCTCGCCGCGGAGTCCGACCTGCGCATGTTCGTCGTCTACATCGAGAGCTTCGACGGCACCGACCCCGTGGACTGGGCCAACGCGAGCGCGAACCAGTCCGGGCTCGGGGCCGACGACCTGCTCCTGGCGATCGCCACCGTCGACCACGAGTTCGGCCTGTCCGCGGACACGAACGTCGTCCTGACGGACGGCCAGCTCGGGCGGATCGACGACGCCGTGGCGTCCGCCGTCGAGGACGAGCGGTGGGCCCCGGCCGCCACCGACGCCGCCGACACCGTCCGCAAGGGGGTCGCGGGCACCACGAACCCGCTCGTCGTGGTGGGCATCGCCGTCGCGGCGATCCTCGTCCTGGCTGCCCTGGGCTACGTGCTGTGGCGGTTCGCCGTGCCCCGGCTCCGCCCGCTCCTCGCCCAGCTCAGGGACCGCACCCCGGTGGCCGGCGGGCCGGCGCCGGACGCGTTCGCGGACCTCACGCTCGACGAGCTCGACGAACGTGCCGCGGCAGCCCTGGTGGGCATCGACGACGCCCTGAAGACGTGCGAGCAGGAGCTCGGCTTCGCCCGCTCCGAGCTGGGCGCCGACGCGACGCGGGACTTCGAGCTGATCCTCGAGGGCGCCGCCGCCGACGTCCGCGAGGCGTTCGCGGTGCGGCAGACGCTCGACACGGAGGCCCGGGCCGCGGCGTCCGAGGCCCCGGCGCCCGACGACACCGAGCCCGGGACCGTGGAGGACCCGGTGCGTCGCGCCCGCCTGACCAGGGTCATCGCACTCTGCGAGGCCGCGGCCGACACGCTCGACGCGCGTACCCGCGCGTTCGACGACCTGCGCCGCCTGCAGCAGCGCGCCCCGGAGCTGCTCGCCGACGTCGTCGCCCGCGAGGTCGAGGTCGCCCAGCGGGTCGCCACCGCGCGCGGCCTCCTGACGCAGCTCTCCCGGCGGTACCCGACGGGCCCGCTGGCCACCGTGGTGGGCAACCCGGAGCAGGCGGAGCTGTTGCTCGCCAACGCCAAGGAGGCCGTAGCCGCCGGGAACTCGGCCCTGGCGGCCGGCCAGAAGGTTGTCGCCGTGGCGCACGCGCGGGGCGCACAGAACGCGCTGGGGCAGGCCGTCATGCTGCTCGACGCCGTCGACGCGACCGCGCTGCACCTCCGGGAGGCCGTCGGCCGGCTCGACAAGTCGATCGCGTCGCTCACCCAGGACGTGGCCTCCGCCAAGGCGATCGAGGGCGACCTCCGCGTCACCCTCGCGCGCGCCGCGGCCCAGGCCTCGCTCAAGAACGTCGAGGTGACGCGGGAGGGCGGCGACCCGCTCGCCGGCCTGCAGCGCATCGCCGCGGCGGAGGCTTCGCTCGACGCCGCCCTGGCGTCCACCCGCGACAACACCGAGGTCAAGGCCCGGGCGTCCGCGCTGCTGCGCGACACGCTCCGCCGCGTCGACGCGCAGCTGCGCCAGACCGGCGACTTCATCGCTACCCGCCGCGGGGCCGTCGGCGCCGCGGCGCGCACCCGGCTCGCGGAGGCGGTCCGGCTGGCCGACGTCGCCCGCGCGCTCCACCCGACCGACCCCACCGCGGCCCTGAACGAGGCCCAGGAGGCGAGCGCGCTGGTCCGGGAGGCGACGCGCCTGGCCCGCCAGGACGCGGACGCCGTCGTCGCGGCCGCTGCCGCCGCCGAGGCCGAGCCCGACGCCGGCGGGAACGACGCGAACGGGCCGATCACCGGCGGCATGATGCTCGGCGGCATCCTGCTCGACCCGCACCTGGTGCGCTCCCGCAAGCGCGCCCGCACGGCACGCATCGGCGGCGGGTTCGGCGGGGGCGGGTTCGGCGGCGGACGGCCGGCGGCGCACCGCAAGCTGGGCACGGTCCGGGCCTGGTGGCCGGTGTCGGCGAGGTAGCACTCCCGCACGAAATCGCCGAACGGGGTGGGCGAAAGGTCGGGAAAAAGGTAATTTGGGCTGCCGGCAAACCGGCTCTCGCCGTTCACACGGATCACCCCTCCGGAGTACACGTTGAAGAAGCTCGCCCTGCCCACAGCACTGCTCCTCGCCCCGCTGCTCGCGTCCTGCGGCACGGGCACCGCCGCGGACGCCGCCTCTGCGGGGCCGCCGCCCGGCGTGGGCGGCGAGGTGCACTGGTCGTACGAGGGCGCAGAGGGGCCCGCGGAATGGGGGCACCTGTCCGCCGACTTCGAGGCATGCTCGGCCGGTGACGCGCAGTCGCCCATCGATCTGCCCGCCCACGCCGACCAGGAGGCGACCGACCACCCGACGATCATGTCGTCCCCCACGGTCGGCGAGTCGGTCGACACGGGTCACACCGTCCAGCTCGTGCCCGAGAGCGGGGCGTCGACGATCGAGTGGGACGGCGCCGAGTTCACCCTGGCCCAGACGCACTTCCACGTTCCGTCGGAGCACACCGTCGAGGGCGAGGCGATGGACGCGGAGTTCCACCTGGTCCACACCACCGAGGACGGCCGCACGCTCGTCATCGGCGTCCTCGCCGAGGAGGGCCCGGAGAACGCGGCCTGGCAGCCGTTCGTCGAGGGCGCGGCGTCGCCGGGAACCTCCGATCTGCCGCTCGACGTCGCGGCGATGCTACCGACGGACCCCACCTACGAGGCGTACGAGGGCAGCCTGACGACGCCGCCGTGCACCGAGGGCGTCCAGTGGGTCGTCTACGCGACGCCGGTGGAGCTGTCGGCCGAGCAGATCGCGGTGCTCGACGAAGCGTCGCACGGGCACAACGCGCGACCCACGCTGCCCCAGGGCGACCGCACCCCGTACGAGGGCACGCTCGCCCTGAGCCGGTAGCGCGCGGGCTGCGCGCGGCGCCCCGAGCCGATGGCCCGGGGCGCCACGCCGGCTACAGGTAGCGCAGCGGGTCGAACTCCTCGATCGGGATGATGCGGACGCGCGGCAGCATCGTGGTGAACGCGTCGGCGTCGGCCTCGAGGTCGTACATGACCAGGCCGCGCTGCTCCAGGTCGGTGAACCGGGCGTTGACGAACTCGCGGAAGCCCAGCAGGCCGACGCGGCGGTCGTCGTCGGTCAGCAGCGCCTCGATCTGCGGCAGGAAGTCGCCGTCGTGGCTCGCGAGCAGCACGTCGCCCGGGCGGTCCAGGAGCGCGTCGAGCGTGCGCTGGATACCGACGTCGACGACCTTCTCCGAACCCTGCGCCGCCAGCGGGATGGGCTTGTAGCCCATGGCGAGCAGCGCCTGCACGAACGGCATCGGCATCTGGCCGGACGTCGCGTTGAGGAAGAACAGCGGCACGACGTCCTGCGACCAGACCTTCTCCGCGAACGCGGAGATACGGTCCCAGCGCGGGCGCTCCTCGGGTGCCGGACGGCGGTTCAGCACGTTCATGCCGAGCGTGGCGTCGATGTTCTCACCGTCGACGATGAGATACGTGCGCCGGGGCAACTGCCCGGGCTCCTGCGGGGACGGTGCTGACATGCGACACAGCCTAGGCCGTGTGCGCCGAATCGCGGAGCCGAGGGCCGTCCGACGGGGCGACGTCCACCCGCGGCGAGAGCCCGGGGGATTTCCCGGGCGAAACTCAGGCAGTGTTCAGGAACCAGCCGCACACTGGAAACATGGCTACTCCTGAGGCGCGTCTGGTCGTCGTTGACGACGAACCGAACATCCGCGAGCTCCTGTCCACGTCCCTGCGCTTCGCGGGCTTCGAGGTCCATGCCGCCGCGGACGGCAACGGCGCCCTCCAGCTCGTCCGCGACGTGGAACCGGACCTCGTGGTGCTCGACGTGATGCTCCCCGACATGGACGGCTTCACCGTAACGCGCCGCATGCGGGCGACCGGCCGGCACACCCCCGTCGTCTTCCTCACCGCGAAGGACGACACGCAGGACAAGGTGCAGGGCCTCACCGTGGGCGGCGACGACTACGTGACCAAGCCGTTCAGCCTGGAGGAGGTCGTGGCCCGGATCCGCGCGGTGCTGCGCCGCACGGGCGTCCCCGCCCCCGAGGAGGAGGCCGTGCTGCACGTGGGCGACCTCGAGATGGACGAGGACTCGCACGAGGTGCGCCGGGCCGGCGTCGAGGTCGACCTGTCGCCCACGGAGTTCAAGCTGCTGCGCTACCTCATGCTCAACTCCGGCCGGGTCCTGTCCAAGGCGCAGATCCTGGACCACGTCTGGCAGTACGACTGGGGCGGCGACGCGAACATCGTCGAGTCCTACATCTCCTACCTGCGGCGCAAGATCGACACGCTCGAGGTCGAGGGCGAGACCCTGCCCCCGCTGATCCACACCAAGCGAGGCGTCGGTTACCTGCTGCGCGCCCCGCAGCCCGTCCGTGCTTAGGGAGCGCCTCGCCGGAATCCCTCTGCGCGCCAGGCTCGTCGCGATCATCTCGCTGCTGCTGGCGGCGGGGCTGGGTATCGCCGGCATCGCCACGACCACGGTGGTGTCGGGCTTCCTGGTCCAGCAGGTGGACGACGAGCTGCACACGGCCGCGCTCGACCCGATCGGCATCATCCAGTCCACCTCCGGCCAGGCCCTGCCCAGCGACTACTACGTGCTGATCGAGAACGAGAGCGGCAAGCAGACCCAGCTCGGGAACTCCGCGATCACGCGCTTCGGCACGCCCGAGCTGCCGACGGTGACGTACGAGCAGGCCGTCGCCAGCGGCGGCGAGCCGTTCACCGCCGCCGGGGCGACCGGCACCGGCGACAGCGGCACCGAGAGCGGGACCGGCGACGGCCCGGACACCGGCACCGAGAGCTGGCGCGTCATCACGCTGGGCGCGACCTACCCGAGCGGCGAGCGCGCGGTCGTCTATGTCGCGCTGCCGCTGGTGGGCATGGACAAGACCGTGTCGATCCTGACCCGCACCCTGATCATGTCGGGCCTGGGCATCGTGCTGCTCGGCGGGCTCACGGCGTGGCTGCTCGTGGAGCGGTCGCTCCGCTCGCTCCGGTCCGTGGAGCACACGGCCGCGCAGATCGCGGCGGGCGACCTGACGCTGCGCGTCCCCGAGGCGCCCGCCGGCACCGAGATGGGTTCGCTGGCGGCGTCGCTCAACGCGATGCTGACGCAGATCGAGCGCGCCTTCGCCGCCCAGGAGGCCTCCGAGGTGCGCATGCGGCAGTTCGTCTCGGACGCCTCGCACGAGCTGCGCACGCCCGTCGCGACCATCCGCGGCTACGGCGAGCTGTACCGGATGGGCGCCCTGGACAGCTCGGACAAGGTCGACGACACGATGTTCCGCATCGAGGACGCCGCCCGCCGCATGGGCACGCTCGTCAACGACCTGCTGGTGCTCGCGCGCCTCGACGAGGGCCGCCCGGTCGCCCGCGAGGACGTCGACCTGGTCGCCCTCGCGCGTGACTCCGCCCAGGACCTGCACGCGCTGGACCCGACGCGCGACGTCACCGTCGTGCCGCTCGCCCCCGACGCAGGCCCGGAGGACCCGGCGGCGCAGGTCCCCGACAAGCTCGTCGTGGAGGGCGACGGCGACCGCCTGCGGCAGGTCCTGACCAACCTCATCGGTAACGTCGCGCGGCACACGCCGGCGGGCACACCCGCCGAGATCGCGCTGGGCGTGCTCCCGGCGTCGCCGGGAACGAACGGAGCCGCGCAGAACGGCGGGAAGGCGACCACGGACCCGGGCGCCCCGGCGTCGGGCAGCAGCGCCGTCCTGGAGGTGCGCGACCACGGCCCCGGTCTCACGGAGGAGCAGGGCCGGCGGATCTTCGAGCGGTTCTACCGCGCGGACTCGTCCCGCACGCGGGAGTCGGGCGGTGGCTCGGGGCTGGGCATGGCGATCGTCGCGGCGATCGTGGGCACGCACGGCGGGCACGTCGAGGTACGCCAGACCCCCGGCGGCGGCCTCACGGTCCGGCTCACGCTGCCGCTCTGACCCCGAACCGTGATCACGATCCCGTGACGGTGGTAGCCGCCACTGACCGTTTCGGTAATAGGCTGGTCGTGGAGTGACCGACATCGACCGTAAGGCAGAGTTCACATGGGCGTGCTGACGTCTGACGCGCCGCAGTGGTTCCTCAAGTCCTTCGTCCGCAGTGCGGTGGGCGCGGGGGCCACGGCGGACACCGAGGCGATCGAGGCGGTCGGCCAGTCGCTGCTCGACCGGTGGGCCGACGAGAACCGGCACTTCCACAACCTGCGCCACCTGGCCTCCGTGCTGCACCGGGTGGACGAGCTGGCCGAGGAGACGCACGAGCCGGACCTGGTGCGCCTCGCCGCCTGGTACCACGGCGCGGTGTTCAACGCCGAGCGCAAGATGGCGGACGCCTCACAGGGCGGCGAGCAGACCACGGCCTCCGCGGCCCTCGCGGACAAGGAGCTCACCGAGCTCGGGGTTCCCGACCGTGCGGCGGACCGGGTCGCCGCCCTGGTCAACGCCATCGTGCGGCACGCACCCGACCCCGCGGACTTCGACGCCGCGGTGCTGAACGACGCCGACCTCGCGATGCTGGCCGCCGAGCCGCAGCGGTACAAGGACTACAAGTCCGCGGTGCGCGCCGAGTACGCGCACATCCCCGCCGAGGACTACCTCCGGGCCCGGATCCGCGTGATCGAGCGGCTGCTCGCCCGCAAGTCGCTCTTCCTGAGCCCCATGGGCGCCGCGTGGGAGGAGCCCGCGCGGCAGAACCTCGACATGGAGCTGCACCGGCTGCGCAAGGAGCAGGCGAAGCTCGAAACGGCCTGACGCCACCCGCGACCGACCCTCCGGACCGCCGCGCAGCGGTTCGAGCGCGACCACACCGCGAGCTTTCGCGCCCCCGTGCACAGGTGGCCCCGGGAGCCCTCCGCCGTCGGCCAGCCCCTGCCTACCGTCGGTGGACGACGCTGGACGGACCGGCGTGCGGGAGGTGATGACCATGCGGTTCGAGGTCGACAGCGACCAGGTGGAGCACGCGAGCGCGGCGGTGGCGGGCTCGGTGGCCACGGTGCGCACCGAGGTGGGGGCGCTCATGCGCAACCTCGACGCGCTGCAGGCGAGCTGGCAGGGACCGGCCGCCGCGGCCTTCGGCGGGACGGTCGCGCAGTGGCGAGGCGCCCAGGCGCAGGTCGAGGGCGCGCTGGACGCGATCCAGGCCGCGCTCGCCGCCGCGGCCCGCACCTACGCGGAGGCGGAGGCGGCCGCGACGCGCATGTTCTCCTGACCAGGAGCAGGCGGAAAAGTCCGACGCCGGCCGGTCACCCTCCGCGTGAGAGGTTGACCGACCGGCGTCGGACGGGTGCGCAGGCCGAGGCCCGAGCGGTTCAGGCAGGACTCAGAAGTCCATGCCGCCCATGCCACCGGTCGGGTCGCCGGCGGGGGCCCCGACGGGCTCCGGCTTGTCGGCGACGACGGCCTCGGTGGTGAGGAACAGCGCGGCGATCGACGCGGCGTTCTGCAGCGCGGAACGGGTCACCTTGACCGGGTCGTTGACGCCCGCGGCGAGCAGGTCCTCGTACACGCCGGTCGCGGCGTTCAGGCCCTGGCCGGCGGGAAGGTTGCGCACCTTCTCCGCCACGACGCCGCCCTCGAGGCCGGCGTTCACGGCGATCTGCTTCAGCGGGGCGTCGATCGCGGCACGCACGATCGCGGCACCGGTCGCCTCGTCACCCTCGAGCTCGAGCTTGGCGAACGCGACGGCACCGGCCTGGATGAGGGCCACGCCACCACCGGCGACGATGCCCTCCTCGACGGCAGCCTTCGCGTTGCGGACGGCGTCCTCGATGCGGTGCTTGCGCTCCTTGAGCTCCACCTCGGTGGCCGCGCCGGCCTTGATGACGGCCACGCCGCCGGCCAGCTTGGCGAGGCGCTCCTGCAGCTTCTCGCGGTCGTAGTCCGAGTCGGACTTGTCGATCTCGCTACGGATCTGGTTCACGCGACCGGCGATGAGGTCGGCGTCGCCGGCACCCTCGACGATCGTGGTCTCGTCCTTGGTGACGACGACCTTGCGCGCCTGGCCCAGCTCCTCGAGCGTGGCGTTCTCCAGCTTGAGGCCCACCGTCTCGGTGATGACCTGGCCACCGGTCAGGATCGCGATGTCCTGCAGCATGGCCTTGCGGCGGTCGCCGAAGCCCGGGGCCTTGACGGCGACGGACTTGAAGGTGCCACGGATCTTGTTCAGCACCAGGGTCGCCAGGGCCTCGCCCTCGACGTCCTCGGCGATGATGAGGAGCGACTTGCCCGACTTCATGACCTGGTCGAGCAGGGGCAGCATGTCCTTGACGTTCGAGATCTTCGACTCGACGATCAGGACGTACGGGTCCTCGAGCACGGCCTCCTGGCGCTCGGGGTCCGTCTCGAAGTAGCGGGCCAGGAAGCCCTTGTCGAAGCGCATGCCCTCGGTGAGCTCGAGCTCGAGACCGAAGGTGTTCGACTCCTCGACGGTGATGACGCCTTCCTTGCCCACCTTGTCGAGGGCCTCGGCGATGAGCTCGCCGATCGCCGGGTCGCCGGCCGAGATGGCGGCCGTGGCAGCGATCTCTTCCTTGGTCTCGATCTCCTTGGCGGCGTTCAGCAGCTGCTCGGTGACGGCCTCGGTGGCCTTCTCGATGCCGCGCTTGACGGCGATCGGGTTGGCACCGGCGGCAACGACACGCAGGCCCTCCTTCACGAGCGCCTGGGCGAGCACGGTGGCGGTGGTGGTGCCGTCACCCGCGACGTCGTCCGTCTTCTTGGCGACCTCCTTGACGAGCTCCGCGCCGATCCGCTCGTAGGGGTCCTCGAGCTCGATCTCCTTGGCGATGGAGACACCGTCGTTGGTGATCGTGGGGGCGCCCCACTTCTTGTCCAGAACGACGTTGCGGCCCTTCGGGCCGAGCGTGACCTTCACCGTGTCGGCGAGCTGGTTGAGCCCGCGCTCCATGCTCCGACGAGCAACCTCGTCGAAAGCGATGATCTTGGCCATGGGGATGAATCCTCCGCTGGTGGCTTGTCCAGGCCGGCCGGTGCCCGCGACGGACGGCAACCGCCTCGACGACCATGTCTCGCCGCGGCAGGAGGCCTCACCATTCGACCCTGCTGTCACTCTCCAACGGAGAGTGCTAAGACATTATTGGCACTCGGACCTTGAGAGTGCAAGGCGCGTACACCGCGGGCGAACGCGGGGCGCCTACCCCGGCGCCAGCCCCGGCACGTGGCGGACGTCGAACTCCCGCACCAGCGCCCGGCGCGCGGCGTGCCAGCCGCCCATGCCGTGCACGCCCGGCCCCGGCGGGGTCGACGCCGAGCAGAGGTACACCCCCTCGGCGACCTGGTACGGGTCGGGGGCGAGGGTCGGCCGCGCGATCATCTGCCACATGCTCGCTGCGCCCGCGGAGATGTCGCCGCCCGGGTAGTTCTGGTTGTGGCGCTGCATCTGGTCGGCGGGGATGCACCGCGCGCCGACGACGACGTCGCGGAAGCCGGGCGCGAAGCGCTCGATCTGCCGCGTGACCGCCTCGGTGACGTCGTGCGTCGAGCCGGCGGGCACGTGGGCGTAGGTCCACAGCGGCCGCGTGGCGCCCCGCACCCGGCCGGGATCGGCGACGCCCGGGTCGCTGAGCAGGACCATCGGGTGGTCGGGATGCACCCCGTGCGCGACGGCGTCCTCCGCGATCACCATCTCCGCGCGGGACCCGCCCACGTGCACGGTCGACGCGCGCCCGACGTCGGGCACCGACCAGGGGACCGGGCCCGACAGGACGAAGTCGACCTTGGCGGCCGCGTTGCCGTACCGGAACCTGCGCAGGGCGGCACGGCGCGGCGCCCGGATCCGGTCCGCCAGGACCTGCAGCACCGTGGTCGGCGTGGTGTCGAAGAGGACGGCGCGCGCCGGCGGGAGGTCGTGCCAGTCGTCGACCCGGCGGCCGGTCTCGACGGTGCCGCCGTGCGCCCGGAGGTCCCGGACCAGGGCGTCGGTGATGGCCTGCGAACCGCCCACCGGCACGGCCCAGCCGCCGTCGGCGTGCGCGAGGGCTGCGAGGAGCAGGGCCGTACCCGCCCCCGCGTACGACGGTTGCGGCGTGATGGCGTGCGCCGCGACGCCGGTGAGCAGGGCCTTCGCCTCCTCGGTGAGGAACCGTCGCTCCCAGCGCGGTCCGCCCTGCTCGAGGAGCGCCGCACCGAACCGCAGGCCGGGCCGGACCAGGGAGGCCAGGCCCCAGGTCTCCGACGCGTGCGCGCCGTGGTCGCGCACGCCCTCCAGCATGCCGCGCACGGTCCTCTTGTCCCCCAGCGCGAGCGCGGTCACCTGCCGCCAGCTCTCGGCGAGCGGTCCGAGCAGGTCACGCCAGGCATCGCCGTCCGCCCCGAGGCCGTCGGCCGTGCGGGCCAGGTCACGCCACGCGATGCCCGCGCGGTCGCCGCCGAGCGGCTGGGCGTAGGCGGCCTCGGGCGCGACGAGCTCGACGCCGTGCGCCGGCAGGTCGAAGGCCCGGAAGAACGGCGAGGCCCAGGCCATGGGGTGCACGGCGGAGCAGAGGTCGAAGAGCAGGTCGTCGGCGAGCTCCGGGACGGGGAGCGTGCGCGCGCCGCCGCCGACCGTGGGCTGGGCCTCCAGGACCCGGACCCCTAGCCCCGCGCGGGCGAGCGTCACCGCGGCCGCCAGGCCGTTCGGCCCGGAGCCGACCACCACCGCGTCGAGGAGCGTCACGCCCCCATCGAATCATGGGTGCGCGACGAATCACGGTGCGGCGCCGGACCATGGGGCGCGTCGGGCGCGCGTCGTCCCAACCGTTCTCGCGGGGCAGGGGGGCCGGGCGAGAACCAGAGCGAGCAGCCGCGGTACGGGGCGGCTGCTCGGTGGCGTCGGGCATCGTCGTCCGACATGGTGCGATACCGGTCGTCGTCGACCGTCCAGTGCGGACGCCGGGGTCTGGGTCCCAGCATCCTCGGGGGGCGGCGGGCGACGGGTGGGCCTTTCCCACCCGTCGTCCCATCGAATCAGAGTGGACGAACCTGCTCTGCCTGCGGACCCTTCTGTCCCTGCCCCACCTCGTACTCGACTTCCTGACCCTCGTCGAGGGACCGGTAGCCATCGCTCTGGATCGCACTGTAGTGAACGAAAAGGTCCTGGCCGCCGGCGGTCGGGGTGATGAAGCCATACCCCTTCTCGGCGTTGAACCACTTGACGGTGCCCTGGGCCATGCGTAGTTCTCCTTGTACCTCTGCACGGGCCACTCGGTCGACCCGTGGTGGTTCGAGCCTAGTGGTCCGTCTCACACCAGGGAACCCTCTATGCCCGGTATGCGGCATTAAGCGCATGGCGAACGCCCAGGTCAGAGGGCTGCAAACGGCCGCTTGTCAAGGAATATCAACATGGTGGTACAGGCTGGTAAACCCAACCGAGGGTCAGCCCATCGTCGAGGGCCGGGTCACGACGACCACCCACACGGCCTCGGGCGAGCTCGAAACCGCCGCCGACTCGACCATGTTCGCCTCCGGGATGCCGAGCAGCGCCGCGGTGTAGGCAGCGGTCTCCGCACGGTCGGCACCGTAGAGAATGGTGTTCTCCGTGTAGGTCGCGCCGTCCGGGGTCTGCGGCTCCTCGCGCAGCGCCGCGCCGGCCACGTCCTGCCCCATCAGGTACTCGGCGGTCTCGCCGGCGAGACCTGCCTCCTGCCCGACGTTGTAGACGGCGACCTGGGCGGTCAGGTCCGCACCGGCCTTCAGCGCCGCCGGGTCGGCAGGGCCACCGGTCTCCGCCGACGGCTCACCGCTGGGCTCGCCCGACGGCTCACCCGAGGCCTCGCCCGACGCCGAGGCGGACGGCGATGCCGGGGCCGAGGCCGAGCTCGACGGGTCGCCCGACGCCTCCGCCGGTTCCCCGTCGCCGGAGAGCAGTGTGATGCCGCCCCACGCCACGGCGGCGCAGACTACGGCGACCAGCAGGAACGGCCAGGCCGAGCTCCAGCCGCTGCGCGGTGCACGGTGGACACCCACCGGTGCGCCCCCGGGGACAGCGACGTCGAACTCGTCGGGCGGGTAGGGGTAGCCACTCTTCGTCACGGCAGAGAGAGTAGCGGGTTGTTGTGACGGATCGGTGCCTTCTCAGTGGTTCTCATCCGCCAGACGGCGTGCAGATCGTGCTCTCTGCCGGGTCGACCGGAGCCTGCGCAGGCGCTTGACCAGCATCGGGTCGTGCTCCAGGGCGGCCGGGGAGTCGATGAGCGTACTGAGAACCTGGTAGTACCGCGTGGCCGTCAGGCCGAACAGCTCACGCGCCGCCTCCTCCTTGGCGCCGGCGTACTTCCACCACTGGCGCTCGAACGCGAGGATCTCGCGGTCCCGGTCGGAGAGCCCCTTCTCCCCGCCCGCGACGGCGGGGGCCTCGACGTGGGCGACCAGCGTCTCGCCGGTCCCCCCGTAGGTCGGAGGAACAGTCCTGTCGTTCACCTGAGTCCTTTTCACGTTGTCTGCACGCCGGCCGTCCGCCGGCGCCAAGGGCGGCCCGCGATCGTTACGGCAGGCGCCAGTCGACGGGCTGCGCGCCCTGCTGCTCCAGGAGCGCGTTGGCTCGCGAGAACGGCCGCGACCCGAAGAAGCCGCTGCGTGCCGACAGGGGTGACGGGTGCGCGCTCTCGACGACGGGGACGTCACCCAGCCACGGCTTGAGGTTGCGCGCCTTCGCGCCCCACAGGATCGCCACGAGGGGGCCGCCACGGGCCACCAGCGCGCGGATGGCGGCCTCCGTGACCTCTTCCCAGCCCTTGCCCGCGTGCGAGTCGGAGGAGCCCGGACGGCAGGTCAGCGTCCTGTTCAGCAGCATGACGCCCTGGTCCGCCCAGGGCCGGAGGTCACCGTTCGACGGGATCGGCAGGCCGAGGTCCTCCTGCAGCTCCTTGTAGATGTTGACCAGCGACCGCGGGACCGGCCGCACGTCCGGCTGCACCGAGAAGGACAGGCCCATCGCGTGCCCCGGCGTCGGGTACGGGTCCTGGCCCACGATCAGCACGCGCACGTCCGCGAGCGGACGCTTGAACGCGGCGAGCACGTTCTCCCCCGCCGGGACGTAGGTACGCCCCTCGGCGACCTCGTTGCGCAGGAAGTCGCCCATCGCATGGATGCGGGGCTCGACGTCGGCCAGGGCCTCGGCCCAGTCCGGCGCGATGACCTGCGACAACGGGGGCCGGCCAGCGGCAGCGGCGGCGTCGGCAGGGGGTGTCGGGTTCACGATGGTCTCCACGTTCAGGAGGTTACCGGCACCCTCCGACACTGACGCCCTGTGCTGCCCGACACACCCACTTGTGACGACTCCTCACGGTGTTGGCGCGACAATGGGCACCGTGAGCGCGACGACGACCCCAGAACCGGAAGGCCCCTCCACCACTCCCTCCGCGACCGCCCCCGTCCGCTGGACGCGGTACATCGCCATGGGCGACTCCTTCTCGGAGGGCCTGTGGGACCCCTATCCCGACGCCCCGGACGTGCAGCGTGGCTGGGCGGACAACCTCGCCGCCGCGCTCTCCGCCCGCCGCATCTCGGCCGGCGAGGCGCCGCTGGAGTACGCGAACCTCGCGATCCGGGGCCGCAAGCTGCGCCCGATCGTCGCCGAGCAGCTCGGGGTCGCCCTCGACGCCCAGCCCGACCTCGTCTCGCTGGTCGCGGGCGGCAACGACATCCTGCGCGCCACGGCCGACATCGACGCGATCTCGGCCGCGCTGGAGGACGCCGTCGCCACACTCCGCGCCACCGGCGCCGACGTGCTGATGGGCACCGGCTTCAAGGCGGGGGCCGCCCTGAGCTGGACCAACGGCCGCGTGGGCATCTTCAACGCGAACGTCTGGTCCATCGCCCGGCGCCACGGCGCGCACGTCGTGGACCTCTGGGGCATGCGCGCCCTGGCCGACCTGCGCCTCTGGTCCTCCGACCGCATCCACCTCACCCCCGAGGGGCACCAGCGGGTGGCGAACGCCGCGCTGGTCGCGCTCGGCCTCGAACCGGACGACGCCGGCTACGACGTGCCGCTCGACGCCGCCCCGCCCGCGGCCTTCCGCGAGACGGCGCGCGCCAACGCCGCCTGGATGCGCCAGCACGTGGGCCCCTGGGTCAAGCGGCGCCTGACGGGCACCTCCAGCGGCGACGGGCGCACCGCCAAGTGGCCGACGCCGGGGGTCTGGCCGCGCGCGTAACCCCCCGGCACGGCCCTACACTTTCGAGGGTGAATCTCAGAGGCTCCCTGGTGCTCGCACCGGGGAGCCTCTGACGTCTCCGCAACCCTGCCCTGGCCGCGTAACTTAACCTTCTAGATGGTACATTTACAACCATGACGATGAGCCCTCCGCGCAGTGCGGGCACGTCCCAGCTCAGCACCGGACGACGCTGGACCCTCCTGGTCACCGTGGGCACCGGCCTGCTTCTGATCACCCTGGACAACTCGATCCTCTACACGGCGCTGCCGACTCTCACGCGCGAGCTCGACGCGAGCTGGAGCGAGAGCCTGTGGATCATCAACGCCTACCCGCTGGTGATGACCGGGCTCCTGCTCGGCTCGGGCACGCTGGGCGACCGGTTCGGGCACCGGCGGATGTTCGTGGCCGGCCTCGTGGTGTTCGGGCTCGCCTCCTTCCTGGCCGCGACCGCGCCCACGCCCGAGGTGCTGATCGCCGCGCGGGGGCTGCTGGCCGTCGGCGCCGCGGCGATGATGCCGGCCACGCTGGCCCTGATCCGGGTGGCCTTCGTCAACGAGCGCGAGCGCAACATCGCCATCAGCGTGTGGGGCAGCCTGTCCGTCGTCGGCGGTGCCCTCGGGCCGATCGTCGGCGGCGTCCTGCTGGAGCACTTCGCCTGGGGCTCGATCTTCCTGATCAACGTGCCGGTGGTCCTGCTGGCCGTGATCGTCGGGCTCGCCGTCGCGCCCGAGGACGACCCGCACCCTGCGACCCGGTGGGACTTCGTCTCGTCCGTCCAGGCCCTGGTCACGCTGGTCGGGCTCGTGGTCCTGATCAAGGAGGTCGCCCGCGCCGACCGGTCCGGGACCGTCGTCCTCGGGGCGGCCGCCGTGACCGTCGTGGGCTGGTGGGTCTTCGTGCGCCGGCAGCGACGGCTGCCGTTCCCGCTGCTCGACCTGTCGATCTTCCGCAACGCCGCGTTCTCGTCCGGGGTGCTGGCGGCGGCGATCGCCATGTTCGCCATGGGCGGCCTGCAGCTCGCCACGACGCAGCGCTTCCAGCTCGTGGCCGGGTTCACCCCGCTGGAGTCCGGGCTCCTGGTGGCCGCGATCGCCCTCGGCTCGCTGCCGTCCTCGCTCCTGGCCGGGGCGTTCCTCCACGTGGTGGGCCTGCGGGTGCTGATCGGCGGCGGCCTGGCCGTGGGCGCCGCCGGTGTGGCCGGGACGCTGTACGGCGTGCAGCACGGGACCGAGTGGCTGCTGCTCGCCGGCCTGCTCGTGACGGGCCTCGGGCTGGGGGCGGCGATGTCGGTGGCCTCCACCGCGATCATCGGGAACGTGCCGGCCCGCCGCGCCGGCATGGCGTCCTCCGTGGAGGAGGTCTCCTACGAGTTCGGCAGTCTGGCCGCCGTGGCCCTGCTCGGCTCGCTGCTGACCACCATCTACACCGCGACGGTCCGCCTGCCCGTCGACGCCCCCGTCGAGGCGAGCCGGTCCATGTCCGACGCCCTGACCGCCCCGGGCACCGGCCCCGAGGTGCTCGCCGCCGCGGGCCAGGCCTTCGGGAACAGCTACTTCGTGGTCATGGTGGTCTGCGCCGCGGTCCTGGCGGTCGGCGCTATCGTCACAACTGTGCTGCTCCACGCCTACGGGCCGGGATCGGCATCCTCCGCCTACGGTTCGGGTCACTGAACCGCTCCGACCGCGACGCCCCGCAGGAGACCCCGTGCGACCGAGCAACCGCGACCGCATCCTCGAATCCGCCGTGCGCCTGGTCCAGCGCGAGGGCGTCAGGGCCGTGACGTTCGACTCCGTGGCGGCCGAGGCCGAGCTGACCCGCGGCGGGATCATGTACCACTTCCCTTCCCGCGAGGGGCTGCTCGTGGCCATCCACGAGCACCTGGCCGACCGGTGGGAGGCCACCCTGGAGGCCGACGCCGGCCGCCCAGCCGACCAGCTCACCCCCGACGAGCGGCTGGCCGCCTACATCCGCGTGAGCGCCCAGGCCGCGACCCGGGCGGAGCTGCAGCTCATGCTGGAGGCCGCGACCCGTCCGGAGTGGGCGGGCCCGTGGAGCATGGTGCTGGACCGGTGGGCGCCCGTGCCCGACGACGCCGAGGCCGACCCTGCCTCGATGTCCCTGCTGGTGGCGCGCCTCGCCGCCGACGGGCTGTGGATGTTCGAGTCGCTCGCCTACCGGTCGATGCCCGACACCCAGCGCCGCGCCGTCGCGGAACACCTGGTGCGCGCCGTGGCGGGAGCTCCCCAGGCCTGACGCCCGTTCAGGAGCCCTCGACGCGGGACAGAGCAGGCCCGGAATCCCAAGGATTCCGGGCCTCTGGAGCCGCCTGTCGGGTTCGAACCGACGACCTTCCGCTTACAAGGCGGGAGCTCTACCAGCTGAGCTAAGGCGGCGGGCGGGGAACAGCCTAACGGTTCCTCCGGCCCGAGTCCGAGTCGAATCCCCGCGCGTCGCCGAGACGCCGCGGGAGACAGAGCGGCGGGGCCCCGGACCGCAGTCCGAGACCCCGCCGTCGACTCGCCCGCTGCTACTCGGAAGGCTCCGCGGAAGGCTCGTCGGAGCTGGCGGCCTCGCCCGTGATCGCCTGGGTCAGCGCGCCGGGGGTCTGCCAGTCCTCGAACCGCTCACCGTCGATCACCACGGTCGGCGTCCCGAAGCCGCCCTGGGCGTTGAACAAGGCCTCGTCACTGGTCGCAAGCTCCGTGGACGCGGTGACCCACTCCCGGTAGGTGTCCGTCGCGTCGCCGTCGGTGATGCCCGCGGCGACGTCGGCCGGCACGCCCGCCTGCTCGGCGACCTGCGCGATCTGCTCGTCGGACAGACCCGCGGTGTTCTCCTGCGGCTGGCTGGCGAACATCGCGTCGTGGAACGCGGCGAACTGCTCCGGGGCGCGGTCGGCGACCCAGGCCGCCGCCGACGCCGCACGCGTCGAGTACTCGGTGCCCTGCGAGGTGCGGTCCAGGATCGAGACCGGGTGCACCACGAACGTGACGTCACCGGCCTCGCGCATCTCGGTGATGCTCGCGCTGTTGGTCTGCTCGAACTGGCCGCAGATGGGGCACATGTAGTCGACGTACACGTCGAGCGTCTTGGCGCCCTCGTTCGAGGTGCCCGCTGCGCCGTCGGCGCCGACCGGGATGCCGGTCTCCTGCACCACGCCGGCCGGGACGTTGTCGACCTTCTCCATGGGCGTCTTCTGGGACTCCATGAAGATCATGACGACAGCCACGACCAGGATGATGACTCCCAGCCCGAGCGCGCCGAGCACGATCAGGCGGTTGCGCTTCTCGCTCGCCTGCTGCTTCTTCTGGAGTGCAAGGGCCTCGGCACGGGCCGCGTCGCGGCGCTGTGCCTTGGTCTGATTCGTCGACATCGGGGTCCTTCGAGATGCGGGCCAATGGGGCGAGGCGCGACACGCGCCTCCATCAAGCCTACTAGCGTTCGCTGGGAGACTGCTGAACGTTTCTGTACGATCCGGACACCCGGATCAGGGGTCACCAGGTCACGGCGGGCCGGTCGTCCAGCGGCCACCAGACGACGTCCACGGAGCCGCCGAACAGGGGCAGCGCGGCGAGCACGGCGAGCGCCAGCACGACCAGGGTGACGACCGTCTTGGAGCCCTTGGTCGGGGCGATCCGGCGCAGCAGCGGCCCGGCCCCGACCCGCGTCCCGTACGACGCCGGCCCCCACCACGTCACGACCACGGTGACCAGCATGGCGACGGCGAGCACAAGGCTGTCGACGATCGGCTCGTTCATGCCGCCCACGGACCGTGCCTCGACGGTCGGGATGGGGGCGATGATCACGTTGCCGGGCGCGAAGACCACCAGTCCGAGCAGCACCACGATGACCCCGGCGCAGATCCCGACGGCCACGGCGGGCAGCACGCCGAACACGGCGCGAACGAGGTGCCACGGGGACACGAGGGTCGCCACGAGCGCGTCGCTGCGGCTCGGCCCACGCCGCGCGCGGCGGCTGCGGAACTCGTCGACGGCGATGCCGGCCAGACGGGTCACCACGAGCAGGACCACGAGCACGGCGACCGCGGCACCGGGCCGGGTCGCGGCGAGCGTCATGAGGGCGACGGTGAGCGTCAGGAACAGCGTGCGGTAGCCGGTGACCCGTGCGGGGTTCACCGGCTCCGGCAGGAGGGCGGTCCCGCCCGACGGCGTGCCCGGACCCGGCGAGCCGGACGCCCGGCCCGTGACCGACCGGCCCTTGGCCTGGCCGGCGCCCTGCGCCAGGTCGCTCACGCCGCCCACGGGGTTGGGGTTGCGCGCGGCAGCGGCGGCTCCTGCCGCCGCACCGACGCCGACACCGCCGGCCGCCTCGGAGACCGGTCGCCGGCGGGGCAGCAGGCCCTTCGGCATGACGCGCGTCGAGCCGGCGTCGGCCGCGGCCACGGTGGTCCCGTCACCGGAGGTGTCGAGGACCGTCGTCTCCGGGCCGCCCTCCCCCGTCGTCGTGGCGACGAAGGCGTCCGACTCGGCCTTGAGCGCCCGCGCGACCTCGTTCGGTCCCCAGCGCTCCGCGGGTACGGCCCGGAGCGCCGCCGCGAGCGCCCGGCCGGCACGCGGCTGGAGCCCGTCGAGGTCGGCCCGGCCCTGCCGCGAGCGGCGCAGCACGAGCTCGGTGGGCCGCACGCCGAAGGGCGCGCGGCCGGTGCCCGCGAAGGCGAGGACGGCCGCCCAGGACCACCAGTCGGTGTCGGGGCCGGGCTCGGCGCCGTCGAGCAGCTCGGGCGCGAGGTAGCCGGGGGTGCCCATGACGAACCCGGTCCGGGTCGCCCGCACGTCGCCCGGGCCCTGCGCGAGCCCGAAGTCGATCAGGACCGGTCCGGTCCGTGCGATGAGCACGTTCGACGGGGTCAGGTCCCGGTGCACCACGCCGGTGCCGTGGACCGCCTCGAGCGCGTCGGCGAGCTGGTCGGCGAGCTCGAAGAGGTCCCGGGAGTCCAGGGGGCCGCGCGCGTCGATCTCCTCCTCGAGCGTGGGGCCCTCGACGAGCTCGGTGACGATGAACGCGTCGGGTCCTTCGAGCTCGGCGTCCAGCACCCGGGCCACCGCGGGGTGCCTCAGCCCCTGCAGCGCGGTGGCCTCGCGGCGCAGCCGCTCGCGGGCCGCCCGGTCGTCGAGGTGGCGGTGGAGCATCTTGAGCGCCACGGCGTTCCCGCCGTCGTCCTGGGCGCGGTAGACGGCGCCCATCGCGCCCGACCCGATCTCGCGCACGACCGTGTACCCGCCGAGCTTCGTACCGGCAGCGGGGCCGGCGCCGTGCGGGGGCGCGATCGAGGCCTCCACCTCCTCCATGAGGCACACCGTAGCCGTCACCGACAGCGGACGCCCGCCAACATCCAGCCCCTGACCAGCACCGCGACGGGCCGACGTTCGAGTGGAGCGAGACATCGTTACTCTGAGCAGGGAAGAGACCTCGTTACTCTTGACGCAGCAGAGCGAGAATCATCCACACATAAGGAGCAGTACATTGCCGGGTAAAGACGGGTACGATCTGGTCGTCGTCGCGAACCGGCTCCCGGTCGACTTCTCGGTCGGCACCACCGGTGACCTCACCTGGCAGAGGTCACCAGGCGGCCTGGTCACGGCACTCGAGCCGGTCATGCAGGGCGCCGACGGCGCCTGGGTCGGCTGGTCCGGCGCCCCCGACCTCGCGCACGAGCCCTTCGAGGCCGACGGGATGCTGCTGGTCCCGGTCACGCTGAACGCCGTCGAGATCGAGCGGTACTACGAGGGCTTCTCCAACGGGACCCTCTGGCCGCTCTACCACGACGTCATCGAGCGCCCCGACTACCACCGGCAGTGGTGGGACGCCTACCGCCGGGTCAACCAGCGCTTCGCCGACGCCGCCGCGGAGCAGGCCGCGGAGGGCGCCGTCGTCTGGGTGCACGACTACCAGCTCCAGCTCGTCCCCCGCATGCTGCGCGACCTGCGACCGGACCTGCGGATCGGGTTCTTCGACCACATCCCGTTCCCGCCGGTCGAGCTGTTCGCGCAGCTCCCGTGGCGACGGCAGATCATCGACGGACTGCTCGGCGCGGACCTCGTAGGCTTCCAGCGCAACGGCGACGCGGCGAACTTCGTGCGCTCGGCACGGCGGCTGACCGGGTTCACCACGCGCGGCCCCGTCATCACCATCCCGGACGCCGACGGGCGGCCCGGCCGGCACGTGCGCGCGTCGTCGTTCCCGATCTCGATCGACTCCCACCGGTTCGACACGCTCGCGCGCACCCCCGAGGTCCAGGCCCGCGCCAAGGAGATCAAGGCGGACCTGGGGAACCCGGACACCCTGATGCTGGGCGTGGACCGCCTCGACTACACCAAGGGCATCCGGCACCGCATCAAGGCCTACGGCGAGCTGCTCGACGACGGCCGCCTCGACGTCGAGCACGCCACGCTCGTGCAGGTCGCGAGCCCCAGCCGCGAGAACGTGGGCGCCTACCAGGATCTCCGCGAGCACGTCGAGATCCTCGTGGGCCGGATCAACGGCGAGTACGGCGAGCTGGGCCACTCGGCGATCCACTACCTGCACCACTCCTACCCGCCGGAGGAGATGGCGGCGCTCTACCTCGCGGCCGACGTGCTGCTGGTGACCTCGCTGCGCGACGGCATGAACCTCGTGGCCAAGGAGTACATCGCCGCCCGCTCCGACGAGCGCGGCGCCCTGGTGCTGAGCGAGTTCACGGGCGCGGCCGACGAGCTCTCCCCCGGCCCGCTGCTGGTCAACCCGCACGACATCGACGGCATGAAGGACATCATCGTGGCCGCCGCGACCATGGACCCCCGGGAGCAGCGCCGCCGCATGCGGCGCCTGCGCCGCAAGGTCCTGGCCGACGACGTGGCCAAGTGGTCGGAGACCTTCCTCGGGGTGCTCACGGCAGTCCCGCCGCGGCCGCTCAGCGTCGACCCGCGCTCCGCGGAGCCCCGGCACCACAACCTCCGGGACGCGCTCACGGCGTTCACCACTGTTCCCGACGGCATCCCCGCCAAGGGCCGGCTCGCGCGCATGGGCAACGGGAGCGGACGGCGCAGGAAGCCGACGACGGGCTGGCTGCTCGCCTCCGACTTCGACGGGACGCTGGCGCCGCTCGTGGACGACCCCAAGTCGTCGACCATGACGCGCGCTGCGCGGACCGCGGTCGAGCAGCTGCACGCGCTGGCGCAGGAGGCGCCCGTGCGCCTCGCGTTCGTCTCCGGCCGCGACCTGTCCGACCTCGCCGAGCGCACCGTCGCCCCCGACGGCACGTTCCTCGTGGGCAGCCACGGCGCTGAGGCCGGGCGGGCCACCGCCACCGGCGTCGACCAGGTGCCCTTCCAGCTGACGACCGTCCAGTCCGGCCAGCTCGACGCGCTCGTCGCGGGCTTCGAGTCCGCGGTGTCCGGCCGCGAGGGGGCATGGGTACAGGTCAAGCCCGCCGCCGCCGTCGTGCACACGCGCCTGGCGAGCGTGGACGACGCCGCCGCCATCACCGTGGCCGCCGACGAGGTCGCGGCCAACCTGGGGCTGCCCGTGATGCACGGCAAGGACGTGGTCGAGGTGTCCGTGGTGACCACCAGCAAGGGCGAGGCGCTGCGCCGGCTGCGCGGTACCGTGGCGGCCGAGCTGGGCGTCGAGAAGGTGCGCGTCCTGTACGCGGGTGACGACACCACCGACGAGCAGGCCTTCGGCGCGCTCGAGGCCGGCGACCTGTCGATCAAGGTGGGCACGGGCGACACGCTCGCCTCCCACCGCGTGCCCGACCCGGACGCGCTCGCCGCCGTCCTGGCCGGCCTCGCCCGCACGCTGCGCGGGGAGGACTGACCCGTACGTGACCCGGTCGATACCGCGGCCTTGACCAACCGGGGTACGATCGCGCTGCAACAGTGTCACCGCCGACACGCGAGTGGAAGCAACGGCACCCGACCACAACGGATCGTCCGGCACGTACCTGCCGGTGGAGGGATGTTTTCTCATGGCTACGGTCACTTTCGACCACGCGACGCGCGTCTACCCGGGCACGGAGCGCCCGGCCGTCGACCAGCTGAACCTGGAGATCGAGGACGGCGAGTTCCTCGTCCTCGTCGGCCCGTCCGGCTGCGGCAAGTCCACCTCCCTGCGCATGCTCGCGGGTCTCGAGGACGTCAACGGTGGGCACATCTTCATCGGTGACCGCGACGTCACCGACGTGCAGCCCAAGGACCGCGACATCGCGATGGTCTTCCAGAACTACGCGCTCTACCCACACATGTCGGTGGCGGACAACATGGGCTTCGCCCTGAAGATCGCCGGCACGCCCAAGGCGGAGATCCGCCAGCGTGTCGAGGAGGCCGCGAAGATCCTCGACCTCACCGAGTACCTCGACCGCAAGCCGAAGGCCCTCTCCGGTGGTCAGCGTCAGCGTGTCGCCATGGGCCGCGCCATCGTGCGTCAGCCGCAGGTGTTCCTCATGGACGAGCCGCTGTCGAACCTCGACGCCAAGCTCCGCGTCCAGACCCGCACGCAGATCGCGTCGCTGCAGCGCCGCCTGGGCGTCACCACGGTCTACGTGACCCACGACCAGACCGAGGCCCTGACGATGGGCGACCGCATCGCGGTCCTCAACGCCGGCATCCTGCAGCAGGTCGGCACCCCGCGTGAGATGTACGACCGCCCGAACAACGTGTTCGTCGCCGGCTTCATCGGCTCCCCCGCCATGAACATCGGCACGTTCGACGTCAAGGAGGGCCAGGTCAAGGTCGGTTCGGCCAGCGTCCCGCTCGACCGCTCCATCGCGAGCAACCTCGCCGAGGCCGACGGCGGCAAGGTCACCCTGGGCTTCCGCCCCGAGGCCCTCGACGTCGTCTCCTCCGGCACCGCCGGCTCGTTCGAGGTCGAGGTCAACCTGGTCGAGGAGCTCGGCTCCGACGCGTTCGTCTACGGCTCCCTCAAGGGCGACGCCGCCGACGTCGACCTCAGCGCCGGCGACACCAACCAGGTCATCGTGCGCATCGACCCGCGCGGCGTGCCGGACAAGGGCGACGTCATCTCCGTCGCCATCCAGGCCGGTCACTCGCACGTGTTCTCCGCGACCACGGGTGAGCGCCTCGGCTGAGCCGAAGCGTGACCACGGGCCCGGCCACCGGGCCCGACCCCTCGGCTCGCCGAGGGAACGGTGACATCCTCGGGGTGTGTTGCTCGGCGTAGACAATGTCTGCTCCGAGCAACACACCCCGCAGGCCTTTCATGACTCCGCCCCGGCGGATTCCCCGCCCTGCCCGGCCCACCGGCCGGCTCAGCGCAGAATGGTGCCCATGCCCCAGCAGAACCTGCAGATCACGGCGGTCGCACCCGACCCGACTCTGCTGGACCTCCCGTGGGACGTCCCCCTGGCCGAGTGGCCGGACGAGGTCCTTGCCGCGCTGCCCCAGGGCATCTCGCGGCACGTGGTCCGCTTCGTCAACCATGGTGGCCGCGTCCTGGCGATCAAGGAGATCGGCGAGAGCGTCGCCTACCGCGAGTACGCGCTGCTGCGCCAGCTGCACCGCATCGAGGTACCCTCCGTGGTCCCCGTGGGCGTCATCACGGGCCGCAGCGCGCCCGACGGCGACCGGCTCGAGGCCGTGCTGATCACCGAGCACCTGCCGTTCTCCCTGCCCTACCGCGCCCTGTTCAGCCAGGACCTGCGCCCCGACACCGCGACGCGTCTCATCGACGCCCTCGCGGTGCTCCTGGTGCGCCTGCACCTCGTCGGCTTCTACTGGGGCGACGTGTCGCTCTCCAACACGCTCTTCCGGCGTGACGCCGAGACCTTCGCCGCCTACCTGGTCGACGCCGAGACCGGCGACATGCACCGCCAGCTCACGGACGGCCAGCGCAACTACGACGTCGACCTGGCGCGCACCAACATCATCGGCGAGCTGATGGACCTCGCCGCCGGCGAGCTGCTCGACGAGGACGTCGACGAGGTGTCCATCGGCGACGCCCTGGTGGAGCGCTACCAGGAGCTGTGGGCCGCGCTGACCATCTCCGAGGCGTTCGACTCCGAGGAGCGCTGGCGCGTCGCCGCCCGCATCGAGCGGCTCAACGACCTCGGCTTCGACGTGGGCGAGCTGGAGATCACCACGGACATCGACGGCACCAAGGTGCGCATCCAGCCCAAGGTGGTCGACGCCGGGCACCACTCCCGCCGCCTGTTGCGTCTCACAGGGCTGGACGTGCAGGAGAACCAGGCGCGCCGCATGCTCAACGACCTGGACAGCTTCCGGGCCGCGACCGACCGGCAGAACGACCAGGAGCAGATCGTGGCGCACGCCTGGGTGCGCCAGGTGTTCCGCCCGACGATCGACGCCGTGCCCCGCGAGATGCGGCGCAAGCTGGAGCCCGCGCAGCTCTTCCACGAGATCCTCGACCACCGCTGGTTCATCTCCCAGCAGGCGCAGCGGGACATCCCGCTGCCCGAGGCCGCGGCGTCCTACGTGGAGAACGTGCTGCGGCACCGCCCCGACGAGGACGCCCTGCTCGGCCTCGCACCGGGCGAGGCCGAGCAGCAGGCCTAGCGGCGGCCTAGCTGGCCTCGGCCCGCTGCCTGGCCACCTCGTAGAGCGTGATCCCCGCCGCCACGGCGGCGTTCAGCGATTCCGTCGTGGCCGCGATCGGGATCGAGACCACCGCGTCGCACGCGTCGCGCACGAGGCGGGACAGACCCTTGCCCTCCGACCCGACCACCAGCACCAGCGGGTCGTTCGCGTACGCGAGCTCGCCCACGGGCATGTCGCCGCCCGCGTCGAGCCCCACCACGAAGCAGCCGGTCTTCTTCAGCTCGGCGAGCTCGCGCGCCAGGTTGGTCGCACGGGCCACGGGCACGCGTGCGGCGGCGCCCGCGGACACCTTCCACGCCGACGCCGTCACGCCCGCCGCGCGCCGCTCCGGGACCAGCACGCCGTGCGCGCCGAACGCCCCGGCGGACCGCAGCACGGCCCCGAGGTTGCGGGGGTCCGTGACACCGTCCAGCGCCACGATCAGCGGCGGCTCCCCGGCCTCGGCCGCGGCGTCGAGCAGGTCGTCGGCGTCCCGGTAGTCGTAGGCCGGCACCTTCATCGCGACGCCCTGGTGCACGGCGCCGTCGGTGATCTTGTCCAGGTCGAGGCGCGACGCCTCGAACATCGGCAGGCTGCGCGCGTGCGCGATCTCCAGGATCTCCTGGGTGCGGTCGTCCGACTCCAGGCGCGAGGCCAGGTAGATGCCCTCGGTGGGCATCTCCGCGCGCAGCGCCTCCAGCACGGCGTTGCGGCCGGCGACGACCTCGGCCGCCCCGGCGCCCTTGCGGCCCGCGCCACGCCCGCCCGGGCTCCCCGGACGGCGTCCGCCAGCGGTGGCCCGCTTCTCGGCCGCGACCTTGCGCTGGTGCGCGGGGTGGTACGTGCGGTCCTCCGCCTTGGGGGTCGGGCCCTTGCCGCGCAGCGCCTTGCGGCTGTGGCCGCCGGTGCCGACCTGCGCGCCCTTCTTGGAGCCGGCCTTGCGCACCGCACCGGCGCGCTTCGAGTTGCCTGCCATCGTGTATCTCGTCTCTCAGCCGGTGGTCGAGCTTGTCGTGACCACCGCGGGTCTCGGTCGAGGTGGTCCCGACAAGCTGGACCACCAGGGAAAGTTCAGGAGAGGGACCAGCGGGCCCCGTCGGCGTTGTCCTGGACCTCGATGCCCGCGGCCGCGAGGCGGTCCCGGATCGCGTCGGAGGTGGCCCAGTCCTTCGCGGCACGTGCCTCCGCGCGTGCCTTGAGCTCCGCGGCCACGAGCCCGTCCAGGGCCGTCGCGTACCGGTCGTCGCCCGACGTCGACCACTGCGGGTCGGCCGGGTCCAGGCCCAGCACGTCCAGCATCGCACGCAGCGTCACCAGCTCGTCACGGACGGCGTCGTCGCTCCCGGAGGCGAGAGCCGTGTTGCCGGCCCGCAGGTGCTCGTGCACGACGGCGAGCGCCTGCGGCACGTTCAGGTCGTCGTCCATCGCGGCGGCGAACGCCTCGGGGACCTCCGCCTTGGCGACCTCCTCGGCCGGGACGTCGCCCACCCGCTCCGAGGCGCGCGTGACGAAGCCGGACAGGCGCTCCCACGTGGTGCGCGCCTCGTCCAGCGTGTCGGGCGCCCACTCGAGCATGGACCGGTACTGCACGGCCGCGAGCGCGTAGCGCACCACGGGGGCGGGCGCCTGGGCCAGCAGCTCGCTGACCAGCAGCCCGTTGCCCAGGGACTTCGACATCTTGACGCCGGCCTGGGTGACCCACGCGACGTGCATCCAGCGCTGCGCGAACCCGTAGCCCGCGGCCCGCGACTGCGCCTGCTCGTTCTCGTGGTGCGGGAACCGCAGGTCGAGGCCGCCGCCGTGGATGTCGAACGTCTCGCCCAGGTAGCGGCGGGCCATGGCGGAGCACTCCAGGTGCCAGCCGGGGCGGCCGCGGCCGTACGGGGTGTCCCAGGACGCCGACTCCGGCTCACCCGGCTTGGGCGCCTTCCACAGCGCGAAGTCGTGCGGGTTCTTCTTGGCCGCGGCGGCGGACCCCGCCGTGGCCTCCGCGCCCTCCTCGGGGCTGAGGTCCTCGACCCGCTGCCGGGTCAGCTCGCCGTAGGCGGGCCAGGAGTGGACGTCGAACCAGACGTTGCCCACGCCGGTGGAGTAGGCGTGCCCCTTCTCGACCAGGCGCTCCATGAGCGCGACCATCTCGGGCACGCTGCCGGTGGCCCGCGGCTCGTAGGTGGGCGGGATGACGCCGAGCGCGTCGTACGCCTGGGTGAACACCCGCTCGTACAGCGCGGCGTGCGCCCACCACTCCCGGCCGGCGGCGGCCGACTTGGCCAGCACCTTGTCGTCGATGTCGGTGACGTTGCGGATCAGGGTGACCTTCAGGCCCCGCCGGGTGAGCCACCGGCGCAGCACGTCGAACGCGATGACCGGGCGCAGGTGGCCCACATGAGGAGGTGCCTGCACCGTGGCGCCACACAGGTAGATGCCGACCTCGCCCGGGGTGATGGGGGTGAAGTCGCGCACCTCGCGCGCAGCGGTGTCAAACAGGCGAATAGTCACCTGTCAAGGGTACCGGCGGTCAGGCACCCTTTTCCTGCTCGAGCGCCTGCCCGAGCAGCCGGGCCACGTGCCGGTGCCCGCGCGCCTCGTACCCGACGACCGAGATCGCCGGCGCGAGCATCACCAGGAGCAGGGACCACGACATGGCGACGCCCGCCGCCGCCGCGGCGACGGCCACGGCGAGCATCGCGACCGTGCCGAGCACCAGGTAGAGGTGCAGCGGGCTGACCGACCGGCTCAGTACCCAGAACTGGACGTAGTCGACCACGACGAAGACGAGCACCGGCACGGCGACCGCCAGCACCGTCCCGACCGCGCCGAGGTGCGATTCCCCGTCCAGGTAGTAGCCGGCGACGTGCAGCCCGGCTCCCACGCCGGCGAGCGCCGCGAAGACCACGATGTTGCCGTAGCCCCAGGCGAACGACCGCTCCCGGTGCCGGTGCAGCAGCTCGGCGTCGGGCGTGAGGTAGTACGTCCACCAGAGCCCGAAGGTGAGGCCGGTGCCCGCGAGCGCCACGAGGGCGGCGTCGAGCGTCCATCCCGAGCCACCCACGGTGGCGGACAGTGACGCGACGGTGCCGATCACGCCCTCGCCGAGCGTGATGATGGCGAGCAGCCCGTAGCGCTCGGCCATGTGGTGGGCGTGCCACGGCGTGCTCTGCCGGCCGGTGCCGGGCGTGCCGAACCGCTCCGCGAGCCACGGGCCTGCCATCTCCGCGGTCCCCAGCAGCGCGCCGCACACGAGGAAGACGGGGACGGTCACCGGCGCGACGGCCAGGATCACCCACCCGATCTGCGTGATGACCAGCGTGCGTGCGTATCCCAGGCAGATGGCCCGGTACTGGGGGGCCTGCCGGGCCGCGCGCAGCCACTGCACGAGCATGGCCAGCCGCATGACGATGTACCCGGCGACCATGACCTCGTTGTGCACGCGGTCGCCCTCGTCGAGGGAGCTGAACATGTCGGGCAGGCCGAGCGCCAGGATCACGACGCCGATCATCTGCACCATCGTGGTGACGCGGTAGAACCAGTCGTCGGTGTCGAACGCGGAGGCGAACCAGGTGAAGTTGATCCACGCCCAGCAGATGGCGAACATCGAGAACGCGAACCCGATGATGCCCGACGCGACGTGCCCCTCCGCGAGGAGGTGGGCGCCCTGCTCACCGGCCACCCCGAACGCGACGACGAACGTGAGGTCGAACAGCAGTTCCAGCGGGGTCGCCGTGCGCGCCGGCTCGTGCGGGTCGCGACCCGTCATCGGGCGGTTGCGGTGGTGCAGTGTGGGCATGGGTTTGTTCTACCCGATGGCCCGCCCGCGGGACTACCCGAAGTTCTTGTGCTCGCCCCGGTAGGTCGGCACCGTCTCGGTGATCTCGGCCCCTCGTACGAGGTGCACCTGGTCGAACCGCTCCATCATCTCGCCGGCCTTCGCATGCCGGAGCCAGACCCGGTCGCCGGTCCGGAGCACGCTGCCGTCCGCCCGCGTGGCCCGCAGCGGCGTCTGGACCTCGCCCGCGCCCTCGGTCCCGCTCAGCGTGTAGCCGGGCGTGAACAGGCGCGGCAGCCGCGCCTTGCCCGCCTGGCCCGACGCCGCGTACCCGCCCGCGAAGGCCGTGACCCAGCCGGGGGCGGGCTCGCGCACCACGTCGAGCCCGAAGAACGCCGCCGGGCGGGCCTCGAAGGAGCGGTAGCCGTCGAACAGGCCGGGCGTGAACAGCCCGGAGCCGGACGTCACCTCGGTGACGCCGGGGGCGCTGCCGCTCACCTCGATCGAACCGGTCCCGCCCGCGTTGACGAGCTCCACCTCCTGCCCCACCGCGTCCCGCACCGCCGCGAGGATCCGCACCCGGCGGTCGTTGACCTCGCGCATCGTGAGGCGCTTGACGAGCCGGACGGCGGGGCTGGTGTCCGGCAGGCCGGCCACCTGGGCCTCGTAGAACATCAGGCCGCGCACGGCCAGCCCCTTGGCCTGGGCCACGGTGGCGAGGGCGGCGACGTCGCCGGGCTCGCGCAGGGGCGAGCGGCGGACGCCGAGGTGCGCCGTCAGCGGCCCCACGCCGACCCGCAGCGAGCAGTCGACGTCCAGGCAGACCTGGATCGGCCGCCCGGCCGCCGGGCCCGCCGTGGCGGCGGCCGAGCCGCCCGCGCCCACGAGCTCCTCGGCCTCGGCGATCAGGCCGAGGTGCGCCACGTCGTCGACCATCAGGGTGATCTCGGCGCGCGCGGCGGGATCCGCCGCCAACGTGGCGAGGGCCTCGCGGTCAACCGCCGGATAGCCGACCAGGACGTCGCGCGTGCCCTCGCCGACCAGCCACAGCGCCTCCCGCAGCGAGTAGGCCATGACACCGGCGAACCCGTGCCCGAGCGCCCGCTCGACCAGCGAGCGCACGCGCACGGACTTCGACGCGACGCGGACGGGCACGCCGTCGGCCCGCTTGAGGATGTCGAGCGCGTTGGTGTCGAACACGTCCAGGTCGACCACGGCGACGGGGGCCGGCAGGCCGGACGTGGCGGCGGAAAGCCGCGCGGCGGTGTCTGCTGCGGAGCTCATGCCCGAACGCTACTCCGGTTCTGTCCAGCAGCGCGGGCCCGTGGGATAGTGCTCCGGTGATCTGGACGAACTGGGCACGCAACGTGACCGCCACGCCCGCACGACTCGAGCAGCCGGCCTCCGAGGACGAGCTGTCCGACGCCGTGCGCCGCGCCGTGAAGGACGGGCACACCGTGCGCGCCGTCGGCGCCGGGCACTCGTTCATGCCGGCGGCGGCCACCGACGGCGTGCTGCTCAACCTCGACCACCTCGACGCCCTGCACCGCGTCGAGCGCGACCCCGACACCGGGCACGCCCTGGTCACGGTGGGCGCGGGCATGCGGCTGCACCAGCTCAACCGGGTCCTGGCCGAGCGCGGCCTCGCCATGCAGAACCTCGGCGACATCGACCGGCAGTCGGTCGCCGGCGCCATCTCGACCGGCACGCACGGCACGGGCGCCCGGTTCGGCGGCCTGGCCACCCGGGTGCGGGCGCTGACGGTCGTGGGGCCGGACGGCGACGTCGTCCGCGCCGCGCCCACCGAGCGCCACGACCTGTTCGAGGCCTCCCGCCTCGGCCTCGGCGCCACCGGCGTGCTGAGCACCGTGACCATCGAGGCGGTCCCGGCGTTCGACCTGCACGCCGTCGAGGAGCCCTGGCCCCTGGACCGTGTCTTCGAGGAGCTCGACGACCTCGTGGCGGGCAGCGACCACTTCGAGTTCTACTGGTTCCCCACCACGCGCCGCGCCCTGACGCTGCGCAACACCCGGGTCGACGCCGGGGTGAACACGGGCTCGGGCCTGGCGCACGGTCTGCGGAAGGCAGCCGGGGCGGCCCGCTCCTTCCTCGACGAGGAGGTGCTGTCGAACGCGCTCTTCGGGACCGTCAACCGGATCGCCGCCCTCGTCCCGGCCGCGACCCCCACGCTGAACGCGATCTCGGCCCGCGCCCTGAGCGCCCGCCGGTACACGGCGCCGTCGCACCAGGTGTTCTGCACCCACCGCCGGGTGCGGTTCCGCGAGATGGAGTACGCGGTGCCGCGGGCTGCCGTGGTCGACGTGCTGAACCAGCTCGACGCCTGGCAGCGGTCCACCGGCGAGAACGTCCCGTTCCCGGTCGAGGTGCGCTTCGCCCCTGCCGACGACGTGTGGCTCTCGACCGCGTACGGCCGCGACACCGCGTACGTCGCCGTGCACCAGTACTGGCGCCTGCCCTACGCGCGGTACTTCGACGCCGCCGAGCAGATCTTCACCGCCGCGGGCGGGCGCCCGCACTGGGGCAAGATGCATACGCGCGACGCCGACTACCTGGCGGGCCAGTACCGCCGCTTCGGCGACTTCCGGCGGGCACGCGAGGCGGCCGACCCCGAGGGCGTGTTCGCCAACCCGTACACCCAGCGGGTCTTCGCCATCTAGGCCCGGCTCAGGGCTCCATGTCGTCGAACACGTCGTGGGTCAGGTCGGCGAAGGCGGACCGCGCCGCGGCGTCGTCCTGGTCGACCATCCACGCGAGCTCGATGCCGTCGATCCGGATCGCCACCGTGCGCGCCAGCGCGTCGATGTCGGTCCGGTACTTGGCCTCGGCGACCTCGGCCAGCCGCAGCAGGTACTCCCGCGTCATCACGATGCTCTGCTTGAGGTGCGCCTGCGCCACCTCGCGCAGCACCGGCGTGCGCGCGCCCGAGACGGCGAACTCGAAGGTGAGCAGCCGCATG
Source organism: Promicromonospora sp. MEB111 (assembly GCF_030209445.1). Lineage (GTDB taxonomy): Bacteria > Actinomycetota > Actinomycetes > Actinomycetales > Cellulomonadaceae > Promicromonospora. The sequence goes on along the minus strand of NZ_JARVSD010000014.1, from coordinate 52,443 downwards.
TGCTGGTGCTGCTTGAGGCCCGTCAGGAGGGCGTCCACGGCCGTGTCGGCCAGGGTCGTGCGGTCCGGCCCGACCTCCAGTGCCGAGATCATGGGCTCGGACGCCCGCATCGCGATGGCCCGGCCCATGGCCCGCAGCATCGCGTCCTTGTCGTCGAAGCAGTAGTGCACGGTGCCCAGCGAGATCCCGGCCTCCTGCGCCACGCGGCGCACGGTCACCGACTCGACACCCTCGCGCATCGCCACGCTCAGCCCGGCCTCGACGATCTCGGCGCGCCGCTCGTCGAGCGGCTTGCGCTTGTTGTTCATGCCGCGGCCCTGCCGTCGGGCACCACGAGCGCCGTCGCGATCGCCGCGACGCCCTCGCCGCGCCCGGTCAGCCCGAGCGCATCCGTAGTGGTCGCGGTCAGGGAGACGGGCGCGCCCGCGGCGGCGGACAGCGCCGCCTGAGCCTCGTCACGCCGCGTGCCCACCCGCGGATGGTTTCCGATCACCTGTACAGCCACATTGCCGATCATGTACCCCGCAGCCCGAACGCGCCTCGCGGCCTCGGCCAGGAGCGTGGTCCCGGAGGCTCCCGCCCACTCGGGACGGCCGGTCCCGAAGTGCGACCCGAGGTCGCCCAGGCCCGCCGCGGAGAACAGCGCGTCGGCCGCCGCGTGCGCGGCCACGTCGGCGTCGGAGTGCCCCGCCAGGCCGCGTTCGCCCGGCCAGTGCAGGCCCCCGAGCCACATCTCGCGGTCCGACCCGTCCGGCGCGAAGGCGTGCACGTCGACGCCGATGCCCGTGCGCGGCAAGGGGTACGCGGCGGCCGGGACGGCGGGGTCCGGCGTGCTCGACGGGTCGGTCATGCGTTGCTCTCCTGCAGCACGAGGGACGCGAGCCACAGGTCGCGTTCGGTGGTGATCTTGAAGGCGGCGGCGTCCCCCGGCACGATGTGCACCGGCTCGCCGAGCACCTCGACCAGACCGGCGTCGTCCGTCGCCGCGAGGTGCTCCGCCCGGGCTCGGGCGGCGCCCGTCCGGTGCGCACGCACCAGCAGGTCGCGCGCGAACCCCTGGGGCGTCTGCACGGCCCGCAGCATCGAGCGGTCCGGGGTACCGGTGACGAGCTCGGCGTCGCCGTCCGGCCGCACCTGCTTCACCGTGTCCGTGACCGGCAGACCAGGCACCACGGCTCCGTGGCCGCTGCGGACGGCGGCCACGACGCGCCGGACGAGGTCCGGGGGCACGAGCGGACGAGCGGCGTCGTGCACCAGCACCACGTCGTCACCCGGCCGGGCGAGCGCGAGGCCCGCATGTACGGAGGCCTGCCGGGTGGGACCGCCGTCCGTCACCTCGACGGGGACGTGGACGTGCGGGTCGTCGGCCATGAGGTCGGCCATCACGGCCACGAGCCCGTCGGGCGCGGTCACCACGAGCGAGTCCACGACTCCCGACGCCGCCAGGCGCCGCGCCGCGTGCAGCACGAGCGGGAAGCCGTCGAGCTCCACCAGTGCCTTGGGCAGGTCTCTGCCTAGTCGAGAGCCCGAGCCGGCGGCCGTCAGGATTGCAAGGGTCGTCATCTCGTCGGGGTCCCCACAGGATCATGATTGAAGCGAAGGATCCCGTGGGGCACGATGCACCGGTCGCCAGACCGGTGCATCAGTGGAGCTGGGGATCCTGTGGGTGGGTCAGGAAGCGAGGACCTCGTCGAGGATGGCTTCCGCCTTCTCCTCCTCGGTGTGCTCGGCCAGCGCGAGCTCGGACACGAGGATCTGCCGTGCCTTCGCGAGCATTCGCTTCTCACCTGCGGAAAGACCGCGGTCGGCGTCACGGCGGGACAGGTCGCGAACGACCTCGGCCACCTTGATGACGTCGCCCGACGCGAGCTTCTCGAGGTTCGCCTTGTACCGGCGCGACCAGTTGGTGGGCTCTTCCGTGTACGGCGCGCGAAGCACCTCGAACACGCGGTCGAGACCCTCCTGGCCGACGACGTCGCGCACCCCCACCAGGTCGACGTTCTCCGCCGGGACCTCGATGGTCAGGTCGCCCTGGGCAACCTTGAGCTTGAGGTACATCTTTTCTTCGCCGCGAATCTTGCGGGTCTTGATCTCTTCGATCAGCGCCGCGCCATGGTGCGGGTAGACAACCGTCTCGCCTACTGTGAACGTCATCTGCAGATGTCCCCTTTCCCTGAAACCAGGTTACCACGGCGTGATCTGGAGAACTTGCACCCTTGGCGTTTGTCCGACCCCCTTGCGAACAGCGTTTCCGCAGGTCAGAGCGTTATCCACCCGGGTGGTTGGGGTGATCCTCACCCTCTCGGCCCCGGTCGGATCGTTCCGCAGCCGTGACCGTTGCCACTCCCTGACCGGGTGGTTCGTCACCTTCGGCGATGCGCGGGCACACCCCCGGGCCCACTAGGATATTGCGGGGATCCGACCCCGCCCGAACCAGACGAACATCAGGGAGTTCACCGTGTCCCGTCGCGCCACCGCCGCCCGAGGCGCCCGCACCATCGCCGTCGCGGCGGTCTCCGCTGCGGGAGCCCTCCTGCTGGCGGCCTGCGCCCCGACCACCACGACGAAGCCCTACGACCCGTCCGACGGTGTCGGCGTCTCCGTGCTGGGCGAGCAGGACACGGACCTGCGCGGCATCAACCTCATGGTCGTGTCCGCCGCCGAGGGCGAGGCCGGCAACGTGCTGGGTGCCCTGGCCAACGAGACCGCCGACGACGCGTCGTTCACGCTCCAGGCGCCCGGCGCCGCCCCCGTGATCGTCGAGGTCCCGGCAGGTGGCACCGTCTACCTGGGCACCGAGACGGGCGAGGCCGCCCTGCTCGACACCGTGGGCGCCGCACCCGGCAACTACCTCGACGCGACCCTGACCGTCGGCACCGACACCAAGGAGTTCCTGCTCCCGGTCCTCGACGGCACCCTGTCGGAGTACGCCGACTACCTCCCGGTCGAGATCGTCGAGCCGGCCGCGTCGGCATCGCCCTCCCCCTCGGAGTGACCCCGCCGGGGTCCAAGCCCCGGCACACAGGCAGCAGAGACACCTCTGGCGAGGTAGGACAGCCGTCCTACCTCGCCAGAGCTGTCTTCCGGCCAGAGCCGTCGGTCACCCGAAGCGGCCCGAGACGTAGTCCTCGGTGGCCTTCTCGGCGGGCGACGAGAAGATCGTCGCGGTGTCGTTCATCTCGATGAGCTTGCCCGGCTTGCCGGTGCCCGCGATGTTGAAGAACGCCGTCCGGTCGCTCACGCGCGCCGCCTGCTGCATGTTGTGCGTGACGATGACGATCGTGTAGTCCTTCTTGAGCTCCTGGATGAGGTCCTCGATCGCCAGCGTGGAGATCGGGTCCAGGGCCGAGCACGGCTCGTCCATGAGGACGACCTGCGGCTTCACCGCGATGGCACGGGCGATGCAGAGGCGCTGCTGCTGGCCGCCGGACAGGCCGGAACCGGGCTTCTCCAGGCGGTCCTTGACCTCGTTCCAGAGGTTGGCGCCGCGCAGGGACGACTCGACCAGGTCGTCCGCGTCGGACTTCGAGATCCGCTTGTTGTTCAGCTTCACGCCCGCCAGCACGTTGTCCCGGATGGACATCGTGGGGAACGGGTTGGGGCGCTGGAACACCATGCCGACGGTGCGGCGCACGGCCACGGGGTCGACGTCGTCGCCGTACAGGTCGACGCCCTCCAGCTCCACGGAGCCGTCGACGCGGGCCCCGGGGATCACCTCGTGCATGCGGTTCAGGGTGCGCAGGAACGTCGACTTGCCGCAGCCCGACGGGCCGATGAAGGCCGTCACGGACTTGGGGTCGATCGTCATGGACACACCCTCCACGGCGAGGAAGTCGCCGTAGTAGATGTTCAGGTCTTTCACGTCGATGCGCTGTGCCATCGGATCATTCCTTCGTGTGAGCTGCGGCTGAGGCGGGGTCTGCGCGTCAGCGCAGCTTCGGGGAGAACCACCGGGTCACGAGGCGCCCGATGAGGTTGAGGAGCATGACGATGATGATCAGCAGGAGGGCGGCTGCCCACGCGCGTTCGAAGTTGATGTTCACCAGGCAGTCGATCGCATCCTCACGGCAGGGCACCGGGCCCTGCCGGTACTGGCTGAAGATGTAGACCGGCAGTGTCATCATGCGCCCGTCGAACGGGTTGAAGTTGATCGAGTCCGACACACCGGCGGTGATGAGGATCGGCGCGGTCTCGCCGATCACGCGGGCGATGGAGAGCAGCACGCCCGTCGTGATGCCGGCGACGGAGGTGCGGAGCACGACCCGGACGACGGTGAGCCACTTGGGGACCCCCAGCGCGTAGGACGCCTCCCGCAGCTCGTTGGGCACGAGCTTGAGCATCTCCTCGCAGGAGCGCACCACCACGGGGATCATCAGCACGCTCAGCGCGACCGCGGCGATGATGCCGAGCTTGGCGCCCGGGCCGAGGAAGATGCTGAACAGCGCGAACGCGAACAGGCCCGCGACGATGGACGGGATACCCGTCATGACGTCCACGAAGAACGTCGTGGCCCGGGCCAGCGCGCCGCGCCCGTACTCGACGAGGTAGATGGCGACGAGCAGGCCGATCGGCACCGAGATGACCGTGGCGGTCAGCGTGATCATCAGCGTGCCGACGGCGGCGTGGTAGGCGCCGCCCATGTCCATGCCGCCGAACACGCCGCGCATCGACGTGAAGAGGAACTCACCGTCGAGCCGCTCGATGCCGTTCACGACGACGGTCCACAGGAGGGACACCAGCGGGATCACCGCGAGCGTGAAGGCGCCGTAGATCAGCACCGTCATGATCCGGTCGGTGCGCTTGCGGCCCGTGTCGGCGGCGGTCAGGAGGGCACGCGTGCGCTCGACGGCGCCGGTGTCGTCCGTGATCGAGGTCGTGGCGCTCATCAGTTGGCTCCCGAGAATTCCTTGCGCCGCGCGACGATCGCGCGGGCGCCCATGTTGACCACCATGGTGATGACGAACAGCGCCAGACCGGTGGCGATGAGCACGTTCACCGCGAGCCCGCTGGCCTCGGCGAACCGCGACGCGATGAAGGCCGCGATGGTCTGCTGCTGGCCGGAGTCGAAGATCTGGAACGAGTAGAGGATGCCGGGCGACAGGATCATCAGGACCGCCATCGTCTCGCCGAGCGCGCGGCCGAGGCCGAGCATCGCGGCGGAGATGACGCCGGAGCGGCCGAACGGCAGCACGGCCGTGCGGATCATCTCCCAGCGCGTGGCGCCCAGGGCGAGCGCCGCCTCCTCGTGCAGCGTCGGGGTCTGCAGGAAGACCTCGCGGGAGACCGCGGTGATGATCGGCAGGACCATCACTGCGAGCACTACGGACGCCGTCGCGAGCGACCGGCCCGTGTTGGTCACGTTCACGGTCCAGAACGGCAGGAAGTCGAGGACGCCCGCGATCCACACCCACACGTCGCTGATGATCGGGGCCAGCGTGCGCCCGCCCCAGAGGCCGAACACCACGGACGGGATCGCCGCGAGGAGGTCGATCACGTAGCCGATCACCGAGGCCGCGCGGCGCGGCGCGTAGTGCGAGATGAACAGCGCGATCCCGATGGCGACCGGCGTCGCGAGCAGCAGCGCCATGGCCGCGGCCAGCAGCGTGCCGAACACGAGGGGGCCGACCAGGTCCCAGAGCGAGTCCATCCCCGCCGGCAGGCCGCCCTTGGCGCTCAGCTCCTCCGGCGAGGCGGCCAGGGCGGGCACGCCCCGCGCTATGAGGAACACCGCGACGGCCGCCAGCACCAGCAGCAGGAAGGCACCTGCGCCGGTGGTGATCCAGCGGAACACCCGGCTGAAGCCGCGCTCGGTGTCGCCGTGGTTGCGCCGCCGGGCGGGCGGCTTCAGTCGGCCGGGCTGGGCGTCCGGCGGACTGTCGGTGGTGGTCACAAGAGCTCCTCGATGCTCGTCGCTCGGAGTAGGGGGATCGGGATCAGTGACTGACATGGCTGTGCCGGCGACCGGACCTGCGACGCCGTCGGCGCCGTTCGGTCCGGCCGCCGGCCGGTGTTCATGTGCTTCGTCAGCCGACCGTGATCGACTCGATCGCGGCGGCGACCTGCTCGGCGGTGGCCGCCGAGATGGGCGCGTTGCCCGCGGCGTCGGCCGCGGCCTGCTGGCCCGCCTCGGAGGCCTGGTAGGCCAGGAAGGCCTTGACGAAGTTGCCCTGCGCCTCGTCGGCGTAGTTGGTGCAGGCGATGGCGTAGGAGACGAGCACCAGCGGGTAGGTGGCCGGGTCGGTCAGCGTACGGTCGACCTCGATCGCGAAGTCGTGCTCGGCACGGCCCTCGACGCGCGGGGACGCGTCCACCGTGGCGGCGGCACCCTCGGCCGAGAACGGCACGAACTCCTCGCCGACCTTGATCGACGCGGTGCCGAGCGTACCGACCTTGGAGGCGTCCGCGTAGGTGACGGCGCCCTCGGTGTCGGTCACGACACCGACCACGCCGGACGTGCCCTCGGCGGAGTCGCCGCCCTCGAGCGGCCAGACGCCGTCGGGCTCGTCGGTCCAGGCCTCGGGGGCCGTGGCGGACAGGTACTCGGTGAAGTTCTCGGTGGTGCCCGAGTCATCGAGGCGGTGCACCGGCGTGATGTCGGTGTCCGGGAGGTCGGCGTCAGGGTTGTCGGCCTTGATCGCGTCGTCGTTCCACTTCTTGATCTCGCCGTTGAAGATGTTGGCGATGACCTCGGAGGAGAGGTTCAGCGAGTCGACGCCGGGGAGGTTGAAGGCCACGGCGATCGGGCTCACGTAGATCGGCAGGTCGATCGCGCCGTCGGCGCCGCAGACCTCGGCCGAGGCAGCGAGCTCCTCGTCGTCGAGCGCGGAGTCCGAGCCGGCCCACTGCACGCCGCCCGCGAGGAACTGCTCACGGCCCGCGCCGGAGCCGGCCGGGTCGTAGTTGATCGTGACGTCCGGGTTCGAGCTCTGGAAGCCGGCGACCCAGGCCTCCATCGCGGACTCCTGGGAGGACGCGCCCGCGCCGGCGAAGTCGCCGGAGATGGCCTCGCCACCCTCGGTCTCCGTGGGCTCGGCACCGGTCGTCGGGTCGGACCCGCAGGCTGCGAGGCTCAGCGCGAGCGCGCCCACCATGACAGCGGAGCCAACGCGGGGGAATCGGCTGATCTTCACGTGTCGTTCCATCCTGTTCAAGTCGTACGCGCGGCGAGCGCCGCGGCGTCAGTCGGGACGCTAGGCAGGTGGAGTGACCTGCTCACCAGGTCCAGGTAAACGGAGGGTGAACAAGCCCACGGAAAGCGGGTGATACGCAACACGCTCACCATGACACGGCCCGGCGTGTGCCACCCGCGGTGCGTCCCCGGGGTCATCCGCCTGCCTGCTCCTCCGGGCGGTCCCGGGTCAGGTAGATGGCCTTCGCGGCCTCGGCGATCCAGGCCTGGACGTCGGGCGAGATCGCGGCGTTGCCGGCCGCCGCGGCCGCGCGCTGCTGCCCCTCGGCCGAGGCGACGTACGCGACGAACTCCTTGACGAAGCCGCCCTTCGCCTTGTCCTCGTACCGCGAGCACACGACGAGGTAGGACACGAGCACCATCGGGTAGGCGAAGGGCTTGTCGATGGTCCGGTCGAGGGCGAAGGCGAGGTCGTGCTCGTAGCGGTTCTCGATCCGCGGCGAGATGTCGACGACGGCGGCCGCGGCGTCCGCGCTGTACGGCACGTACTCGTCGCCCACCTTGATGGCGGCGCGCCCGAGGTCGGACGTGCGCGAAGCGTCGGCGTAGGTGATGCCGCCCGGCGTGGAGCGGACCGTGTCCGTCACGCCGCCCGTCCCCTCGGCGGCGAACCCCTGCGGCAGCGGCCAGACGCCGTCCGGCGGGTACGGCCACTCGTCCGGTGCCGTCGCGTGCAGGTAGTCGGTGAAGTTCTCGGTGGTGCCCGAGTCGTCGGACCGGTGCACCGGGGTGATCTCCAGCGCGGGCAGCTTCGCGTCGGGGTTGGCCGCGACGATCGCCGGGTCGTCCCACCGCGTGACCTGGCCCGTGAAGATCCGCGCGATGAGGTCCGAGGACAGGTTGAGCTGGTCGACGCCCTCCACGTTGAAGGCCACCGCGATCGGGCTGATGTAGACCGGCAGGTCGATCGCGTTGCCGCCGTCGCAGGCCGGGCCGGAGGCCGCCATCTCCTCGTCGCTCAGCGCGACGTCGGAGGCGCCGAAGGCCGTGTCGCCCGCGAGGAACGACTCGCGGCCGTCGCCCGACCCGACGGGGTCGTAGCTGACCGCGGCGTCGGGGTGCTGCTCCTGGAACCCGCTGATCCAGGCCTCCATCGCCGACTCCTGGGACGACGCGCCGGCGCCGACGAACGTGCCGGCGACGGCGACCTTCGCCTCGGCGGTGGCCGTCGGCTCCACCTCGCCGCCGAACCCGGGCAGCCCGGCCGCGGCGCAGCCCGCGAGCGGCAGCACGAGGGCGCCGACGGTGGCGGCGGAGACGAGGCGGGTGTACTGGGGGGTGCTCACGGTTCGCGAAACTACTCAGGGGCGCGGTCCCGCGAGCAAACGCCGGGTGAACGGAGGGTGACCAGCGTTCACGTTTCACCCGTGAGGTGCGCCACGTCCGGGGCGCACCTCAGCGGGGGTCACCCCTCGTCGTCGGCCAGCTTGTAGCCCAGGCCACGCACCGTGAGCAGGTACTTCGGCGTGCCGGGGTCGGGCTCGATCTTCGAGCGGATGCGCTTCACGTGGACGTCGAGCGTCTTGGTGTCGCCCACGTAGTCGGCGCCCCAGACGCGGTCGATGAGCTGGCCGCGGGTCAGCACCCGGCCGGCGTTGCGCATCAGCAGCTCGAGCAGGTCGAACTCCTTGAGCGGCAGGGCCACGCTCTCCCCGGAGACGGCCACGGTGTGCCGCTCCACGTCCATCCGCACCGGCCCCACCTCCAGCACGCCGTCCTCGTCCTGCTCCGTGGAGTCGGTGGGCTGCCGGCGCCGCAGCACGGCCCGCACTCGGGCCAGCAGCTCCCGGTAGGAGTAGGGCTTGGTCACGTAGTCGTCGGCGCCGAGCTCCAGGCCCACCACCTTGTCGATCTCGGAGTCCTTCGCGGTCAGCATGATGACCGGCACGTCACCGCGGGCCCGCAGCTCCCGGCACACCTCCGTGCCCGACAGCCCGGGCAGCATCAGGTCGAGCAGCACCAGGTCCGCCCCCTCCGCGTCGTACGCGGCGAGCGCCGAGTTGCCGTCGGCGGCCTCGATCACCTCGAACCCCTCGCGGGTCAGCTGGTACGTCAGCGGGTCCCGGTACGACTCCTCGTCCTCGACCACCAGGATGCGCGTCACGCACCTACCTCCTCGTTCTTCGTGGCCGCGGTGTCCGCGGCCTTGTGCTGGTCCTGCTCGTCGTGCTGGTCCTGCTGCTCGCTCGGGTCCTGCTCCTCGCCCTCGCGGACGACGTCCGCCAGGGAGGGCGGGGTGACCCGGCCTGCGCCGGGCCGGTCCGCGGACGGGATCCGCAGCGTGAAGGTCGAGCCCCGCCCGGGCTCGGACCACATCTGGACGTCGCCGCCGTGGTCGGCCGCGACATGCTTGACGATACTGAGCCCCAGGCCGGTCCCGCCGGTGTCGCGCGAGCGCGCCGGGTCCACCCGGTAGAAGCGCTCGAAGACTCGGTCCTGCGCGTCCTCGGCGATCCCGACGCCCTGGTCCACCACGGCGATCTCGACCAGGCCGCCCCGCTCGTTCACCCCGACGCCCACCCGGCTGGCCTGCCCGGAGTAGGCCACGGCGTTGTCGACCAGGTTGCGGACCGCGGTGACCAGGAGGTTGTGGTCCCCGTACACCTCGGTGTCCAGGTCGCCGCCCATGGTGATCGCGATGTTCTTGGCCTGGGCGGTGGTGCGGGCCCGGTCGACCGCCTCCTCCACGACCTCGCGGATCGGGACCGGTGTCAGCTTGGGCACCGCGCCGGCCCCCTGCAGCCGGGACAGCTCGATGATCTCCTGCACCAGCGCGGACAGCCGCACGGCCTCGCGCTGCATGCGCTCGGTGAACCGCCGGACGGCGACGGGGTCGTCCGCGGCGTCGGCCACCGTCTCGGCGAGCAGCGCCAGCGCACCGACCGGCGTCTTCAGCTCGTGGGAGACGTTGACCACGAAGTCGCGGCGGATCGCCTCGACCCGGCGGGCCTCCGTACGGTCCTCGGCGAGCACCAGCACCCGGTCCAGCCCGAGCGGCGCCACGCGTACCTGCAGCAGCACCGTGCCCTGGCCCACCGGGCCGCGGGGCAGCTCCAGCTCCTGCTCGCGGATCACGCCGTCGCGCCGCACGAGGGCGACCAGGTCCGTGATGGCGGCGTGCACCAGGGCGTCGTTGCGCACCACGCCGAGGGCGTAGGCCGGGGGCGACGCGCGGATCACCTCGTCCTCGCCGTCGAGCACGACGGCCGCGGAGCGCAGCACCGAGAGCACGCGGACGAGACCCGCGTCGAGCTCGTCGGGTTCGGTCGGGGGCAGGGCGTGCTGATGCCGTTCGGAGACGCGGAACGCCACGGTGGCGACCACGCCGACGATCACGCCGAGAATTCCGGCGACCAGCACCGGTACCCCGGAGATGATTCCGTCCACGCCTCCAGGGTAGGTCGACGTTTCAACCGCTGACGGACGTGGGCGGTCGGTCGGAGGATCGCGTCGCCTACTGTTCATGTCAGGGAGGAAGAGCGTTAACCTCCCAGTACATCGCGCCGTCGAACCTAGGTGGGTGCGGGCGGTAGCTGTGCCGTGCGCCGTCCCGGGACGTGTCCGGGCGGCCGGCCCGGCCGCGCGTCGGCCCTGCCCGCCTCGCGGCGGCGCGACAGCGGACGCGAACCGTTCGCGCGCCCCGAGTGCGAGAGGAAACCGATGCGACAGATCTTCGATGCCGAGCTCCAGCAGGTCGGCGACGACCTGACCGAGATGAGCAGGCTCGTCGAGTCCGCCATCACCCGCGCCGGAACGGCGCTGCTGGAGGCCGACCTTCAGCTCGCGCAGGAGGTGATCGCCTCCGACAAGACCATCGACGCCATCGAGGACTCGCTCGACGAGCGGTGCGTGCACCTGCTCGCGCAGCAGGCCCCGGTCGCCACCGACCTGCGGGTGGTCGTCAGCGCGCTGCGCATGAGCGCCTCGCTGGAGCGGATGGGCGACCTGGCGCGCCACGTCGCCCAGGTGGCACGCGGGCGCTACCCCGCCCAGGCGATCGTCCCCGAGGCCCGGGACACCTTCGCGAAGATGCACGAGGCCGCCGTGCGGGTGGCCCAGCGCACCACCAAGCTGCTCGCCACGCGCGACCTGTCGGTGGCCGAGGCGCTGGAGCGCGACGACGACATCATCGACGAGCTGCACCAGGAGACGTTCAACACGCTCCTGGCGCCCGGCTGGCAGGGCACCGTGCAGGAGGCCGTCGACGTGACGCTGGTGGGCCGCTACTACGAGCGGTTCGGCGACCACGGCGTGTCGGTCGCCCGCCGCGTGACCTTCCTGGTCACGGGCGACTTCCCGGACGAGTGACCCACCCGCCCAGACGTTGAGTGCTGGATGTTCGCCCTTCTGAGTGGCTCAGAAGGGCGAACATCCAGCACTCAGCGGTTTCGGCGGGGGTCAGCGGCCCTGGTTGGCGACCGCGGCGATCGCGTCCTTCGCCGCCTCCGGGTCCAGGTACGTGCCGCCCGGCTTCACGGGCGCGAGGGTCTCCTCGTCGAGCTCGTAGACCAGCGGGATGCCCGTCGGGATGTTCAGCCCGGCGATGGCCTCGTCCGAGACGCCGTCGAGGTGCTTGACGAGGGCCCGCAGCGAGTTGCCGTGCGCGGCGACCAGCACGGTCTTGCCGGCCTTGAGGTCGGGGACGATCTCGCTCTCCCAGTACGGCAGGGCGCGGTCGAGCACGAGCTTCAGCGCCTCCGTGCGGACGACGGGGGCGTCCGCGTAGCGCGGGTCCGCGTCCTGGCTGAACTCCGAGCCCAGCTCGATCTCCGGCGGCGGGACGTCGTACGAGCGGCGCCAGAGCATGAACTGCTCCTCGCCGAACTCCTCGAGCGTCTGCTTCTTGTCCTTGCCCTGCAGCGCGCCGTAGTGGCGCTCGTTCAGGCGCCAGCTGCGCTTGACCGGGATCCAGTGCCGGTCGGCGACGTCGAGCGCCAGGTTCGCCGTCATGATGGCGCGGCGCAGCAGCGACGTGTGCAGGATGTCGGGGTTCACCCCGGCCTCCTTGAGGAGCGCGCCACCACGCTTGGCCTCCTCGACGCCCTTCTCGGAGAGGGCCACATCCACCCAGCCGGTGAACAAGTTCTTCGCGTTCCACTCGCTCTCGCCGTGGCGGAGCAGCACGAGGGTGTAGGTCATGGGCTCCATCCTGCCGCACTTTTCCGGGGCCGATGATGCCGCCGGTCCCGTGGTCTCAGAGCGTGGACGGACCCCGGCCGCAGGCGCGGCGGGCCTCGACGTGATGCTTGCGGGCCTGCTCGTAGACGTCCAGCATCTCGTCGGCTGCGCGGTCCCAGCCGAACCGGGTCGCCGAGTCGCGGGCGCCGACGGCCAGCCGCGCGCGCAGCTCGTCGTCGTCCAGGAGGCTCTTGAGCACCAGGGCCCAGCTCTCGGGCTCGTGGTCAGGCACGAGGACGCCGGAGACGCCGTCCTGGACCACCGTGCGCAGACCGCCCACGGCCGCCGCGACCACCGGCGTGCCCGACGCCTGGGCCTCGGCCGCGACCAGGCCGAACGACTCGCTGTGCGACGGCACGGCCACCAGGTCGGCGGCGCGGAAGTAGTCGGCGAGCGTCTCCTGCGGCACCGGGGGCCGCACCCGCACGTGTGCGGCCACGCCCTCCTGGTAGGCGAGCGCCTCGAGCTCGCGGACGGCCGTGGGCCGCCCGGACGCGCCGCCCAGCACCACGAGCAGCGGCGGCTGCCCGTCGCCCTCCGACCAGACCCGCTCCCCCAGCGCCCGGACCAGCACGTCCGGCCCCTTGAGCAGCTGCACGCGGCCGGCGAACAGCACGATCTTGCGGTCCGTCGGCAGCGTGAGCCGCTCGCGCAGCTCGGCCCGCTGCCGGGCGCACGCGGCCGGGTCGTCGACGGCGTGCGGTGGTGCGAACACGCCGAGGTCCACGCCCGGCTGCACCACCCGGACCAGGGCGGGGTCTGCCTGGTAGTCGCGCACCAGGTCGGCGGCCTCCTGGTCGGTGTTGGCGACCAGGGCGTCGGACTCGGCGACCACCTGCTCCTCGCCGATGATCCGGCCCTGCGGCTCGGGGGCGTCCCCGGGCGCGAGGGAGGCGTTCTTCACGCGCGCCATGGTGTGCATGGTGTGCACCAGCGGCACGTCCCAGCGCTCCGCCGCGATCCAGCCCACCTGGCCCGACAGCCAGTAGTGGGTGTGCAGCACGTCGTACCAGCCCTCGGGGCGGTGCGCCTCGGCGCGCAGCACGCCCGCGGCGAAGGCGCACAGCTGCCCCGGCAGGTCGTTCTTGTCCAGGCCCTCGTACGGCCCGGCGGCCACGTGCACCACGCGGACGCCGGGCTCGGCGTCGGTCACCTTGGGCTGGGCCGACGACGTCGCCCGGGTGTAGATCTCCACCTGCGCGCCCCGGCGGGCCAGCGCCTTCGACAGCTCCAGCACGTACACGTTCATGCCGCCGGCGTCGCCCGTGCCCGGCTGCTCCAGCGGTGACGTGTGCACCGAGACCATCGCGATCCGGAGCGGACGGGGGGCGTCCGGCTCCGGGAGACCGGGCGGCAGGCTGTCGCGCATCACGCCTCCAGGACGCACGCGGGCACGGGCAGCTCCAGCCGGTCGGTGATCTCGCCCTGGCCCGACGCGCGGTCCAGCCGGACCGCGACGAGCTCGTCCGTGTTCTGCGCGGCCACGACGACGACCTCGCCGTCGGCCAGGACCGCGTGGTGGCGCGGCCAGGCGCCCGCGCCGAGGTCCACGTCGGCGACGTTCTCGATCGTCAGGTGGCCGACGGCGGCCTCGCTGCCCTGCGCCGCCCCGGAGCCGGCGTCCGCCGCACGCACCCGGAGCACCGCCAGGACGTCCGGGCCCCGCACGCCCACGTGCACCAGGTCGCCGGAGACGGTGATGTGCGAGGGGTAGCCGGGGGCGCCGTCGGGCAGGGTACGGGCGGTGATCGCCACCGAGCCGACGTCCTCCAGCCGGCCCGGACCCGCGGGGACCAGCACGTGCAGGCGGCAGTCCAGCTCGCCGGCGAGCAGGATCGTGCCGTCGGGCAGCTCGACCAGGTGGCGGGGTCCCGTACCGGGCGGCAGGACGGCGGCGATCTCGCCGTCCGCCGGGCCGGAACCGTCCAGCGGGTAGGTGCGCAGCTCGTCGGTGCCGAGGTCGGCCACGAGCACGCGGTCGCCCCACAGGTGCACGAAGTGGGCGTGCGAGCTCTCCTGCCGGTCCGTCACCGGACCCGTCCCCTCGTGCGGGAAGGTGCGGGCTTCCCCCGGCACACCGGAGTCGGCCAGGGGCACCACGGCGGCGACGCCGTCGCCGTAGTTCGCGACCCAGGCCGCGGAGCCGGTGGAGACGACGTGGCAGGGGCTCGTACCGCCCGAGGCGACCGTGCCCGCGAGGGCGAGCGAGCCGCCGTCGGACACGTGGAACGACGTGAGCGCGCCCGGCTCGGTCTCGCCGACCGCCAGGAGCGTGCGTCCCGACGGGTCGAGCGCGAGGAACGAGGGCGAGGCGACCGGCGCGGCGAGCACGGCGCCCGCGAACCGGCCGGCCGGGTCGATCTCGGCGCGCCAGACGCCCTCACCGGTGCCCGGCTCGGCCCCGGCCTTCGGATAGGTGCCGATCCACAGGGCGGTGGTGGGGTTGCTCATGCGAGCAGCCTAATGACGTGCACAGGGTGCTCCGGCCGGGAAAGCACGGCGCCCCGGCCGCCCCTCGTCGAGGGGTGCCGGGGCGCGATGTGCCGTCGTGAGTACGTCGGCGTCAGCCGTTCGCCTTCGCGTAGGCGTCCTGGACCTCGGCCGAGATGCGCCCACGGTCGCTGACCGTGTAGCCGTTGGCCTTGGCCCATTCACGCACCGCAGCGGTGTCGCTTCCGGAACGGGACCGGCGCGTGGTGGCGGTCCGCGCAACGGCGGACTTCACCTTGCGAGCGTGGCCGACCCACGAAGCGAGCGAATCACGCAGCTGAGCCGCGTGCTCGGCATTCAGGTCGATCTCGTAGGAGACGCCGTCGAGGCCGAAGTTCACGGTCTCGTCGGCGGCACCGCCATCGATGTCGTCTTCGAGAACAAGCTGAACCTTCTGAACCATACGGGTACTTCCCTTCCGCGCCACAAATTCCGGGGTTAGTTCGCGAGCATGCCGCACTCAATATTGACATGTCAATAATGAGCATGTGACACCGATCACGAAAAATTCACCCAGGTTCGTGAAGTGCGTGGATTTGATCCGCGAAGGCCGGTACGGATAACCTCACCCGCGCGGATCAGTGCGAAGCGGAATTCCTGGTGTTTTCCGCCGTCGCCGTCATGCCCTCGCGATCCATTCGCTCGAGAGCCTCACGCTCGTGACGGTCCGCCCGGAGGATCTTTCGCATCGCAAACCAGAACAACAGGCCGACCCCGACCGAGGGCGTCAGCCCCGCGAGCACCGCAAGCGTCGTATCCATCACAAGATCCTCACATACTCGTCTGCGCGGCCGAAATCCTCAGGCCTGCGGCTTCACCAGCGGGAAAAGGATGGTCTCCCGGATACCCTGGCCCGTCAGAGCCATGAGCAGACGGTCGATGCCCATGCCCATTCCGCCCGAAGGGGGCATCGCGAATTCCATCGCGGTCAGGAAATCCTCGTCGAGCAGCATGGCCTCGTCGTCGCCGGCCGCGGCCATCCTGGCCTGCGCCTCGAAGCGCTGGCGCTGGATCACGGGGTCGACCAGCTCGGAATAGCCCGTGGCCAGCTCGAAGCCGCGCACGTACAGGTCCCACTTCTCGACCTGGCCCTTTTCCGAGCGGTGGTCGCGCGTGAGCGGCGACGTCTCGACCGGGAAATCCCGGACGAACGTCGGTGCCGTCAGGTGGTCGCCCACCCGGTGCTCCCAGAGCGTCTCGACGAGCTTTCCGTGATTCAGGATCTTCTTGTTGCCGACCTCGACATCGAGCCGCTCGGCGATCTTCTCGAGCTCCTCGACGGAGGTGGCGGCGGTGATCTCCTCGCCCAGGCTTTCGGAGAGCGAGTCGTACATCCGCAGATTTGCCCATTCCCCGCCCAGCTCGTACTCGGAGCCGTCCGGAAGGGTCACGAGCGTGGTGCCGAGAACGTCCTGCGCCGCGGTCTGCACCAGGTCCTGGGTGAGCGCGCCGATGGTGTTGTAATCGCCGTAGGCCTCGTACGCCTCGAGCATCGCGAACTCCGGCGAGTGCGACGAGTCCGCGCCCTCGTTACGGAAGTTGCGGTTGATCTCGAAAACCTTCTCGACGCCGCCGACGACCGCCTTCTTCAGGAAGATCTCCGGCGCGATCCGCAGGAAGAGCTCCAGGTCGTACGCATTCATGTGCGTCGAGAAAGGGCGCGCCGAGGCGCCGGAGGCAATGGTCTGCAGCATCGGCGTCTCGACCTCGAGAAAGCTGCGGCGATAGAAGTTCTCCCGCAGGGAACGCACCACGCCGGAGCGCAGGCGCACCATGTCACGGGCCGCCGGACGCGCGATGAGGTCGACATACCGCTGCCGGACCCGCGCCTCCTCGGACAGGTCCTTGTGCAGCACCGGGAGGGGCCGCAGGGACTTGGCCGCCATGCGCCACTCGTCGGCGAAGACGCTCAGCTCGCCCCGGCGCGACGCGCCGACGCGGCCGTGCAGGAACAGGTGGTCGCCCAGGTCGACGTCGGACTTGAAGGCGGCCAGCGCCTCCTCGCCGAGCGCGGCCAGGCTCAGCATGCCCTGGAGGCGGTTGCCCTCGCCGTCCTGCAGCGTGACGAAGCACAGCTTGCCGCCGATGCGGACGAACACCACGCGGCCGGCCACGCCGACGACGTCGTCCGTCTCCTGGCCCGCCTCGAGGTGCCCGTACTTCTCGCGGACCTCCTCGATCGTGTCGGTGACCGGAACGCCGACCGGGTACGCCTCGGTGCCCTGCGCCAGGAGGCGCTCACGCTTCTCGCGCCGGATCCGCAGCTGCTCGGGCAGGTCGTCGGTCGGCGGGGTCGCGGCGTTCTCGGCAGCGGGGTTCTCGGTCGTCACGGAGGCGATTCTATCGGTGCGCATCACCCGCCGAGTTCTCTTTATCCGCCCGGTTGGACACACCGAACCCGGCGGATATGCCGCGTCCTGCGCGCGTTCGCCGCGAAAAGGATCAGGCGCGCAGGTCCAGGGCCAGGTCCAGGATGGGCGCGCTGTGCGTCAGCGCGCCCACCGACAGGAAGTCCACGCCCGTGGCCGCGACCTCCCGCGCCCTGTCGAGCGTCAGGTTGCCCGTCGCCTCGAGCTCGACGTGCGCCGGGACGCCGTCCTTCCCCTCCTGCTCCCGGACGGCCGCGACCGTCTCGCCGAGGAGACCGGGCTCCATGTTGTCCAGCAGCAGGAAGTCCGCGCCCGACGCCAGAGCCTCCAGCGCCTGCGCGGTCGTGTCGGCCTCGACCTGGATCTGGACGTCGGGGAACATCTCGCGGACGGCGCGGATCGCGGCGGCGACCGACCCGGCCGCGACCACGTGGTTGTCCTTGACCATGGCCACGTCGTACAGGCCCATGCGCTTGTTGGTGCCGCCGCCCGCGCGCACGGCGTACTTCTGCAGGGCGCGCAGGCCGGGGGTGGTCTTGCGGGTGTCGAGCACCTGGGCGCCCGTGCCCGCGAGCTCCCGGGCGAACGCGCGCGTGGCCGTCGCGACGCCGGACGCGCGGCTGGCCAGGTTGAGCAGGGTGCGCTCGGCCACGAGCAGCACCTGCGTGCGGCCCTCCAGGCTCGCCAGCACCTGGCCCGCGGTCACGGCGTCGCCGTCCTGCGCGTGGAAGACCACGCCCGGGGCCGGGAGGTCGAGCCGGGCCGCCACCTGGTCCAGGACCTCCCGAACCACCACGAGCCCCGCGACCACGCCCTCCTCGCGTGCCACGAGCTCGGCCACCCCCGTGCCCGACGGCGGGATGGTCGCCTGCGAGGTCACGTCCCGGCCCGGGGCGGGGCCGAGGTCCTCGTCGAGGGCGATCTCGACGACCCGGGCGACCCACGCGGGGTCGAGGCCGGGGGCGACCGTGGAGGGGGTGGCGAAGACGGGGAGGGTGCTCACCGGGTCACCGTATCCGGAGGGCGGCCGACGGCTAGCCTGAGCGGCGTGCGCATCGCCCTGCTCGTCGACGGCCTGGAGTCCACCCGCCAGTACCACGCGGACGACGGTCGGTCGGTCGTCGACGCGTGCGCCCGGCTCACCGCCGCGGGCAAGCCGGTCGCCGTCGACGTCGTGCGGGACGCGGAGTGCGGCCCGCTCCTGGCCACGCTGACCGGGTCGCAGTACGACGCGGTGGTCTTCGCCTCCAACGCGCTGCGGCACCCCGACGGGCGCGTCGGAGCCGCCGTGCGCGAGCACGCCGAGGAGCTCACGGCGTTCCTCGCCCAGGGCCGGGGTCTCGTCCTGCTGCACCAGTTCACCGCCGCCGACCTGCACCTCGAGACGCCGGACGGCTCGTCGCTGACGTTCGACCGCCGGGGGGCCACCCCGGCCCGGCCCCGGATCGCCGAGCCGGCCAGCCCGGTCGTCCGCTACCCGTTCCACGTCGACCTGGACGCCGAGCTGAGCAGTTCCGGCCAGCTCGGTGACCTCACGTCGTGGCTCTCGATCCCGTCGTCGGCGCTGTCCGGGCTGGTGACCGTCGTCGGGAGCGCGGAGGGCGAGCCGCTGCTCGCCGTCTCCGCCGAGCACGTCCCCTGGCGTGTAGTCGTCTCGGCGATGCCCCTGGACTGGCACGGCGCCGTCGGTCTGCTCGCCAACTGCATCGAGTACGCGTGCACCGGCACGCCCGAGGTCGTCGTGTGGCCGTCGAGCACGGACACGCCGTTGGCCGCGACGCTGGGTCACCTGCGCAACGCGCACCGGGTACGCCAGGACGACCCGGCGGAGTCCTGGTTGCGGGCCCGGCCCAACCTGCACGTCGTGTCGACGGCCGAGACGGCGGATCCGCACCGGTTCATCGAGGCGACGCGCAACGGCGGGCTGGTACTCGCCACGGAGGCAGCCGACGACGCCGGCACCGTGCTCTTCACGGGCCGGGCAAGCGCGCGACAGCACGTCCTGGCCCGCGACTTCTTCGCGGCCGACCCGGCGTCCCTGCTCCGTGGACCGACGCTCGACCCGTTCCCGACCCGCAACGTCGTGGTCGCGGCCAGCTACTACTGCCGCACGGTCCCGTCCACCGGGACCGAGCAGTGGGACCCGCGGCAGGACCGGGAGCTGCACGCCCGGCTCCCGTCCCTGTTCTACGAGGGCATGACGATCTCGTCGGCGCTGGCCGCGGCCCAGATCCTCTGCGCCGTCGACGCCCGGAGCAGCCTCACCTCCGACGCCGTGGCACGCGTCCGGGCCCTGTCACCCGGCGACGCGCTCTCCGAGGTGCTGCTCCTCGGGTGCGAGGTCGCCGCGGGCAGTGCGGACGTGCGCGCTTTCGCCGAGGGGCTGGACGGGCTGGACCGGTCGAGGCTGAGCGCACCCGACATCCTGCGCCTGCTCGACTGGGTGGGCTTCCTCGTCCTCGTGCTCGACGTCGACTCCGCGGCGCCCGCTCTGCGTGGCGCCGTGTCGCGGCTCGTGGGCGCCCTACGACAGGTCACGGCCGACGACGACGTCTGGCTCAGCCACGAGGGCACGGCAACCGTGGTGCTGGCCACGGCTGCCGTCGGCCGGGACGCCGGCGATCTGCAGACGATCGCCCGGTCCGTGGCGAGCCTGCGGGCCGAGTACCACGACGTCGTGTCCTCGGAGGCGAACCTGGGGGCGGCCGCCCGCTACGGCCAGGCACTCGCCGCGATGGAGTCGGTGGCGCCCCTGGTGCTGGACACGCTCGTCGCGGCGGCGGCACTCGACCACGTCCCGGACGGGGACACCGGCCCGGCCGACGACCACCGCCACGCGGCATCGCTCGCCGCCAGGAACCGTGCGCTCATGGGCGTCGTCGAGTCCGAACGGGCGCGACGGGCACGGCTCGGCCCGGTGATCGTGATCGGTACGGTCGTCTCCTGGGCGCTCGCCCTGGGGGTCGTCCTGGCCGGGGCAGGCCTCATCCTCTTCGTCTGGCGCTGGCCCGACGTCGCGCAGCTCGTGACCGCACCGGCTGTGCTCGCGTGGCTCTTCCTCGTCGCCGCGATCGCGCGCCTGCTGGAGCGCATGGCGGTGCTGCCACGGCCGCTGGGCAGGCTGGCGACCCGGCTGGGCTCGGAGGTCCGGCGACGCGTCCGCGGCTGACACCACCTACGGCTCGCCGTAGCCGCCCCCGCCCGGGGTCTCGATGACCAGCACGTCCCCGGCGCCGAGCTCCACGCGGTCGCAGCCGGCGAGGCTCTCCACGCCGCCGTCGGCGCGCCGCACGCTGTTGCTGCCGAGCGCCCCGGGCGCGCCCCCGGCCATCCCGTAGGGCGGCACGCGCCGGTGCCCGGTCAGGAGGCTGGCACTCATCGGCTCGCGGAACTCCAGCGCCCGCAAGACGCCGTCGCCACCGTGCCAGCGCCCTTCCCCACCGGACCCCGTGCGCACCGAGAACTCCCGCACGAGCACCGGGAACCGCATCTCCAGCACCTCGGGATCGGTGAGCCGCGAGTTGGTCATGTGCGTCTGCACGGCCGGGGCGCCGTCGAACCCGTCCCCGGCCCCGGAGCCCGAGGCGATCGTCTCGTAGTACTGCCGCGTCGCGTCCCCGAAGGTCAGGTTGTTCATCGTCCCCGAGCCCTCGGCCTGGACGCCGAGCGCGCCGTACAGCGCGCCCGTGATCGCCTGGCTGGTCTCGACGTTGCCGGCCACCACGGCGGCCGGGTACCGCGGGGACAGCATGGTGCCGGGTGGGATCACGATCGACAGGGGCCGCAGGCAGCCGTCGTTGAGCGGGATGTCGTCCGCGACCAGGGTCCGGAACACGTACAGCACGGCGGCGGTCGCCACGGACGACGGCGCGTTGAAGTTCGTGGCGAGCTGGGCGGACGTGCCGGTGAAGTCGATGGTGGCGCGCCGGGCGGCCCGGTCGACCCGGACCCGCACCGCGATGGTCGCGCCGCTGTCGGTGGTGTACTCGAGCTCACCGTCGGACAGGGTGTCGATCACGCGGCGCACCGCCTCGGCCGCGTTGTCCTGGACGTGGCGCATGTAGGCCTGGACCACGTCGAGCCCGTACCGGGCCACCATCGCGTGGATCTCCTCGACGCCCTTGGCGTTCGCGGCCACCTGGGCGCGCAGGTCGGCGAGGTTCGTGTCGATCCCCCGGGAGGGCCAGCGCGCCGAGGCTAGCAGGTCCCTGGTCTCGGCCTCGCGGAACCGCCCACCCTGGACGAGCAGCCAGTTGTCGAGGAGCACGCCCTCCTGATCGATGTCCGTGCTGTTCGCGGGCATGGATCCCGGCGCGATCCCGCCGATCTCGGCGTGGTGGCCGCGGGACGCCACGTAGTACAGGATCTCGTCGCCACCGCCTCCGGGCTCGGCGAAGACCGGGGTGATCACGGTGATGTCCGGCAGGTGGGTGCCGCCGTGGAACGGGTCGTTGACCGCGAACGTGTCGCCCGGCCGCATCGTCCCGCGGCGCCGGGCGATCACCTCCTTCACGGAGGTGCCCATGGAGCCGAGGTGCACCGGGATGTGCGGCGCGTTGGCCACCAGGTTGCCGTCGGGATCGAACAGCGCGCACGAGAAGTCGAGGCGCTCCTTGATGTTCACCGACTGGGCCGTCGCCTCCAGGCGCGAACCCATCTGCTCGGCGATCGACATGAAGAGGCTGTTGAAGATCTCCAGCAGCACCGGGTCGGCGACGGCGGACACCTCGTCGCGTGCCCGCGGCTCGGACCTGCGGACCACGAGGTGGCCCGTGGTGCTCGCCTCGGCCCGCCAGCCCGGCTCGACCACCGTGGTCGCGTTCTCCTCCACGAGGACCGCAGGCCCGGCGACGACCTGACCGGGAGCCAGGCTCTCCCGCCGGTACAGGGGGCAGTCGTGCCAGGCCCCGCCGGCGAACACCCGCACGGTCTCGGCCGGCGGTTCGAGGCCCGGGGTGCCCGTTCCGGCGTCCGGCGCGGAGAGGTCCGGCGCCGAGAGGTCCGGCTGGGCCGTGAGTGCCACTGACTCCACGGAGATCGCCTCGACCACGAGCGCCCGGTCCAGCAGGAACGAGTACATGGTCCGATGCGCCGCCTCGAACTGGTCCACCATCGCGTCGAGGCCACCGAACCGCACCACCACCGTGGTGTCGGTGCCGTCGTACCGCAGGTGGACGCGTCGGTTGACCACGACCTCCGCGGTTGCCGGCACGCCCTGCCCGGCCAGGTCGGCACGGGCGGTGTGCTCCAGCGCGTCGGCGACCTCGGCGAGCCGGGGCAGCGCCCCGGGCTCCAGCGGGGTCTCGACCGCCTGCTCACGCATGACCGTGGTGTCGGCGAGGCCGATCCCCAGCGCCGAGAGCACGCCGGCCATCGGGGGCACGAGCACCGTCTCGATCCCCAGGGCGTCGGCCACCGCGCAGGCGTGCTGCCCGCCCGCGCCGCCGAAGGAGGTGAGGGCGTAGCGGGTGACGTCATGTCCCTTGCGCACGGTGATCTTCTTGACCGCGCCGGCCATGTTCGCAACAGCCACGGCGAGGAACCCCTCGGCCACCTGCTCCGGCGACCTGCCGTCGCCGATGACGTCCGTGAGCTCGGCGAACTTCCGGCGCACGACGTCCGCGTCGAGGGGCTGGTCGCCCTGCGGGCCGAACACCGACGGGAAGTGCGTCGGCTGGATCCTGCCGAGCAGCACGTTCGCGTCCGTCACGGTCAGCGGGCCGCCCCCGCGATAGCAGGCGGGCCCCGGGACGGCGCCCGCGGAGTCGGGGCCCACGCGGTACCGGCTGCCGTCGAAGTGCAGGATCGACCCGCCGCCCGCCGCGACGGTGTGGATGTCGAGCATAGGGGCCCGCACGCGCACCCCGGCGACGTCGGTGTCGAAGACGCGCTCCAGCTCGCCCGCGTAGTGCGACACGTCGGTCGAGGTGCCGCCCATGTCGAACCCGATCACGTGATCGAACCCCGCGAGCGCCGACATCCGCACCATGCCGACGATGCCGCCCGCGGGTCCGGACAGGATCGCGTCCTTGCCGCGGAACCGGTGCGCCTCCGTCAGGCCACCGTTCGACTGCATGAACTGCAGCGGGACACCCGTCAGGTCGCCGGCGACCCGGTCGACGTACCGGCGCAGCACCGGCGAGAGGTACGCGTCGACCACCGTCGTGTCGCCGCGGGGCACCAGCTTGACCAGCGGGCTCACCTCGGCCGAGCGGCTGACCTGGGTGAAGCCCGCGCGGGTGGCCACGTCTGCGACCGCCCGCTCGTGGTCCGGGTAGAGGTACGAGTGGACGCAGACGACGGCCGCCGCGCGGTACCCGTCCCGGTAGGCCTGGTCCAGCTCGGCCCGCAGGGCGTCGAGGTCGAGCGCTTGCAGGACGGTGCCCTGCGCGTCGATCCGTTCGTCGACCTCGACGACGCGCGTGTAGAGGGGCTCCGGCAGCACGATGTGGCGGTCGAAGATGCGCGGACGGTTCTGGTACGCGATGCGCAGGGCGTCACCGAAGCCCCGTGTGACGACCAGGACCGTGGGCTCGCCGGCCCGCTCCAGCAGCGCGTTCGTGGCGACGGTGGTGCCCATGCGGACGGCGTCGACGGGCTCCGTACCGGGCTGCCCCGCCGCCGCGAGGACCCGCTGGATGCCGGCCACGGCGGCGTCCGCGTACCGGTCGGGGTCCTCGGAGAGGAGCTTGTGCGTCGACAGCGCGCCGTCCGGGTGGCGCGCGACGACGTCGGTGAACGTGCCGCCCCGGTCGATCCAGAATTCCCAGCCCATGAGCCCTGATGCTAGGTCAGGTGACCGTCAGCACCCCGTCGTCGTCCAGCCGCACCCGCACCCGCCGCCGCCAGGCGTCGTCCGGCCGCGGGAAGTCCGTGCGGTAGTGCCCGCCGCGGGTCTCCTCGCGCAGCCACGCCGCCCGGGTCAGGGCGCGGGCGACCATGTGCACGTTCGTGGTCTCCCACTCCGCCGCCTGGGGCTCGGCCACGACGTCGGCCGCCAGGTGCGCGTCGGCGCGCACGGCGCCGAGCCGCTCGTCGACCTCCGCCAGGGACCGGGCCGACCGGATCACGCCCGAGCCGGCCGAGGTCACCTTCTGGATCCGGGACCGGGCGGCCGCCGCCACCAGCGCGGAGCCGCCGGGCCGGGGAGCCGGCTCCCCCGGCTTCAGGTCCCCGGTGTCGAACCGCTCCACGATGTCGCGCGCCGCGCGCGAGGCGAACACGATGCCCTCCAGCAGCGAGTTCGACGCGAGCCGGTTGGCCCCGTGCACGCCGGTGCACGCGACCTCGCCGACGGCGTACAGCCCGTCCACCGAGGACCGCCCGTCGAGGTCGGTCACCACGCCGCCGGAGTGGTAGTGCTGGGCGGGCGCCACGGGCACCGGCTCCTCGGACCAGTCGATGCCGGCCTGCAGCAGCCGCGCGTTGATCGTGGGGAACCGCGTGCGCAGGAACTCCCGGCCGAGGTGGCGGGCGTCGAGCAGCACGTTGTCCGCGCCGGTGGCGGCCATCTGCCGCACGATCGCGTGCGCGACGACGTCCCGCGGCGCCAGCTCGGCCATCTCGTGCACGCCGGGCATGAAGCGGTGCCCGTTGACGTCGAGCAGCAGCGCGCCCTCGCCCCGCACGGCCTCCGAGATGAGCGGGAGCTGCCCCTTGGCGCCCGAGCCGAGCCACAGGACCGTCGGGTGGAACTGGACGAACTCCAGGTCGCCCAGCACCGCGCCCGCCCTGAGGGCGGCGGCGATCCCGTCGCCCGTCGCCCCCGCCGGGTTGGTGGACGACCGGAACACCTGCCCGATCCCGCCGGTCGCCAGCACGACGGCGGGGGCCAGGACGGCGCCGACGCCGTCGCGCGAGCCCGTGCCCCGCACGTGCAGGGTCACGCCGCAGGCGCGCCCGGCGACCGTCGTCAGCACGTCCAGCACCAGCGCGTTCTCAACCACCTCGATGCCCGGGTCGTGCCGGACGGCCTCGATCTGCGCGACCAGCGCGCGGGAGATCTCCGCGCCCGTGGCGTCGCCGCCGGCGTGCGCGATGCGGTCGGCGTGGTGGCCGCCCTCGCGGGTGAGCGCGATGTCGCCGTCGGCGGCCTTGTCGAAGACGGCGCCCCGGGCGACGAGCTCGCGTACGCGGGCCGGGCCCTCGGTGACCAGCACCTGCACGGCTTCGGGGTCGGACAGGCCGCCGCCGGCGGCGAGCGTGTCCGCCAGGTGCGCCTCGGGCGAGTCGGACGGGTCGAGCGCGGCGGCGATGCCGCCCTGCGCCCAGACCGTCGAGCCGGAGGACAGCTCGCCCTTGGTCACGAGCACCACGCGCGGCACGCGCGTGCGCAGCTCCAGCGCCGCCGTCAGGCCCGCGATCCCCGAGCCGACGACGATGGCGTCAGCCTCGACGGTCCAGCCGGGCGCGGGGGCCGCGAGGGACCGCGCCAGGCGCGGCCCCGGTCCGGGCGTGGTGCTCACGCGCGGCCCGACGCCGTGCGCACCAGGCCCGCGTGCTGGAACGGCTCGATCGGCAGGCCGCTCTCCTCCAGCCCGTAGCCGTCGGGCACGTGCCCGGGCTCGTCGTTGATCTCGACGATGCGGTTGTCCCCGTCGACGAACACGACGTGCGGCAGGAACGTGCGCGCGTCGTGGTCCGAGAGCATGCCGTAGCCGATGAGGATGACGACGTCGCCCGGGCTCACCAGGTGGGCGGCCGCGCCGTTGATGCAGATCTGGCCGGAGCCGGGCTCGCCGGGGATCACGTAGGTGGTCAGCCGGGCGCCGTTGGTCACGTCGACCACGTCGACCTGCTGGCCGGGCACGAGGTCGGCGGCGTCGAGCAGGTCGGCGTCCACGGTGATGGACCCGACGTAGTGCAGGTCCGCCTGCGTCACGGTGGCCCGGTGGATCTTGGAGATCATCATCGGCCGCTGCAGCGAGGCGGGGCGGGCGACGGGCGGACGGTGCTCGGTGGTGCTCATGGTGTTACCTCTGGACCTCTGGCGAGACCTCGACGGCCTGGTTGTCGATCAGGCGGGTGGAACCCACCCGTGCGGCCACGAGCAGCAGCGCGGGGCCGGAGAAGTCGTCGGTGACCGCGTCCACGGTCACCGGGTCGACGAGCGCCAGGTAGTCGACCACGACGCCGTCGGCGCCGTCCAGCACTTCGCGCGCGTCGTTGATCACACCCGGGGCCCCACGGTCCGCGGCGGCGGCCCCCGCCCGCAGCGCCCGCGACAGCGCCAGGGCCCGTTCGCGCTCCTCCGGCGCGAGGTACGCGTTACGCGAGGACATGGCCAGCCCGTCGGCCTCGCGCACCGTCGGCACGCCCACCACCTCGACGGGCACCTCCAGGTCGCGCACCATGCGGCGCACTGCCAGGAGCTGCTGGGCGTCCTTCTCGCCGAACAGCGCGACGTCCGGCCGCACCAGGTGCATCAGCTTGAGCACCACGGTGAGCACGCCGTCCAGGTGCCCGGGGCGGGACGCGCCCTCCAGCACCTCCCCGATCCGCCCGGCGGACACCCGCACCACGGGGTCGCCGTCCGGGTAGACGACGTCGGGCGTGGGCGCGAAGACGACGTCGGCCCCGACGCCAGCCAGCTTGGCGACGTCGCCGTCCAGGTCGCGCGGGTACGTGTCGAGGTCCTCGCCCGCCCCGAACTGGAGCGGGTTGACGAAGATGGTCACCACCACCTGGCCGTTCGGCCCGGCCTCCGTGCGCGCCTGGCGCACGAGCTCCAGGTGGCCCTCGTGCAGCGCGCCCATGGTCATGACGACGGCGCGCTGCCCCGGCCCGGCCTCGGCGCCCTCCACGGGACCGGTGAGGGCCCAGCGCATCTGCGCGTCCTGGAGCTCGGGGCGGGTGCGGACCACGAGCGGGGTGCGCTGCGCGGGTTCCGCGGAGGGCGGGGTCGTGGTCATGATGTCTTCCTTCCGGCGTGCGACTCCCCGCTGGCGCCGTCGAGCGCGTCCAGGAGGGCCTGTGCGGCGGTGTCGCCGATGCGGTGGCTCGCCAGCGCGCGGCGCGTGGCCCCGCGGGCGAGCTCGGTGTAGCTGTCGGGGATGTCGGTGGCGCCGCTGGCGGCGGCCAGCGCGCTGAGCTCGGTCAGGTGGCTGCGCACGGTGCCGACGTCGCCCCGGGAGACCGGTCCGGTGAGCGCGGAGATCGCGCCCGGCCCGACGCCGTCGCGCGCGTCCGCGGACCGGGTGGCCTGCTCCAGGGCTGCCGACAGCAGCGGTGCGAGCACCCGGCCGGGCAGCTCGACGCCGGCCGCCTCCAGCGCCTGTGCGGCCTGCGCCACGAGCACCACGAGGTGGTTCGCGCCGTGCGCGAGGGCGGCGTGGTAGAGCCCGCGCGCCTGCTCGTCCACGACCACGGGCTCGCCGCCGATCTCGACCACGAGCGCCTGCCCGATGGGCAGCACGGGTGCGGGGGCGGTCACCGCGAACGTGCAGCCCTCCAGGCGCGCCAGGTCCAGGCTGGTCCCGGTGAACGTCATCGCGGGGTGGATCGCGAGCGGGATCGCGCCGCCCAGCCGGGCGGGCTCCAGGACGGCGGTCCCGTACCGGCCGGACGTGTGGATCGCGAGCTGTCCGGGCTGCCAGGCCCCGGTGTCGGCGAGGCCGGACACCAGGGGGCCCAGGGCGTCGTCGGGCACCGCGAGCAGGACCAGCTCGGCCCGCTCCACGACGTCGGGCACCTCCAGGTTGGGGACGCCGGGCAGGAGCGTCTCGATGCGCTCCCGGGAGTCCTCCGAGATGCCGCTCGCGCCGACCACCGCGTGTCCCGCGGCCCGCAGCGCGTTGCCGAGCACCGCGCCGACACGACCCGCGCCCACCACACCGACGCCCAGCCGGCCGGGCCGGCGGCCCGCCTCGTCGGGGTCACTCACCGGTCACTCTCCCTGTCTTTCCATCCATCGTTCGGGCCCTGCCGCCGCACGCGCCGTACGGGCGCGCCGGGCCTGCTCGGTCATGAGCAGCGCCGCGTCGGAGGCCTCGAGGTGCGGCACCTCGGGGTGCACCGGGCCCTCCGTGGAGTGCACCTGGAACGACGCCACGCCCAGCCGGCGCTGCCACGGCCCCTGGCTCACGGCCAGCGACTGCGTCCGCTCGTGCGGCACCACGTCCAGCACCTTCACCACGCGGCCCCGGCGCAGCAGCAGCGCGCGGCCCGTCACGGTGAACCCGTTGCGGCGCCACGCCACCGGGTCCAGTATGCGGGTCCGCCGGGGCGCCGTGACGTAGGCGCTCTCCGCGCGAGAGTCGCCGTCCAGGCCCGCGTCCAGCACGCGGCGCGGCTCGTCGACGCCGAGGTCGGGCAGCACGAGGGAGAGCACGGTCAGCGCCTCCTCACGGGTACCGACCGGGAGCAGCACGCTGTTCTTCTCCTCGCTCTCGCCGCCGTAGCCGGCCACGTTCACCTGGACCCGCCACCAGTCGCGGTCCCGCCACAGCAGGCTCTGCACCAGGCGGACGGCCTGCACGCGGCCGGGCGGGATGGTCTGGGAGCGGGTCTCGAGCATGCCGTGCCGCAGGCGGACACCGTCGGGCGAGATGGCCACCCGGAAGTCGAACTCGCCGGTCAGCCGGTTGAACAGGTAACCGCCCGCGCCCAGCACGGCGGGCAGCGAGGCGGAGATGACGGCGAACTCGCCCGTGACGATCATGACCACCACCACGCCGAGCGCCCACAGGAGCAGCGTGATCATCGCCCCCGAGCGCACCACCGACGCGATGAGCCGGCCCAGGGGCACGGTCAGGACGGGCACCTGGGGGGCCTCGAGGCTGGCGGCCCGCACGGGCTGCACCGACTGCCCGGCGTCCTGCGCTGCGGCGACCTGCTCCGTTCCCTCCGGGACGGCGCCGTCGATCACCGCGTCGGACGGCGCCTGGGCGGCGTCAGCCACCTGCCGTGTGCCCCCCACCTTGAGACCCGCCGCGCGGGCGAGGAGCTCGGCGCGCAGCTCGTCGGCGTCGGCGCCCTTGAGGAACCCGATGGCCACGCCCGAGTCCGTGCCGCCCGCCGTCTCGAGCGTGAGCTCGCAGAGCCCGAAGAACCGGGCCACGAGCGGCTGCCGGATGTCCACCGACTGCAGGCGGTCCAGCCGCGCGTGCCGCTGCTGCCGGAACAGGATGCCGCGCCGCAGGTGCACGGTCTCGGCGCCGACGGCGAACGTCGTCATCCGCCAGGCCAGCGCCGAGTAGCCCCAGCCCACGAGGGCCACGGCCGCCAGGGCGGCGAGCAGCGTCCACCAGTACTCGCTGGACACCAGGGCGAGGAGGCCGCCGCGCGGCCCGCCCTCGAGGCTCTGCTGGCCCAGGATCACGACGGCCGCGCCGACCACCGCCCAGCCCCGCACCAGCGGGGTGATCGGGTGCACGCGGCGCCATTCCAGCGTCTCCGGCGAGTCCGGTCCGAGGTCGTCGAACGCGGAGCGCCCCGGGTCGACGTCGTGCTCGGGCATGCTCACAGCCCCGCCAGCCGGGCCTCGCCACGGGACGCCAGGCGGTCGCGCAGGCGGGCCGCCTCGTCCGGGGGCAGGCCCGGGATCTGGGCGTCCGTGCCGACGGACGCCGTGTGGAGCTGCACCTTGGCCAGGCCCAGCCTGCGGTCGAGCGGCCCCGCCTCGACGTCCACGTACTGCATGCGGCCGTACGGCACCACGACCATCGACCGGAACATCACGCCCTTGCGGATGAGCAGGTCGTCGTCACGCTCGGCGTACCCGATCGCCCGGACCTGGCGCGGGACCAGGAGGAACGTCCACAGCAGGAAGACGGCCGGGACCCCGGCGAGGATCCAGAACCACGGGCTCACGGTGACCGCGAGCACCACGCCCACGACCAGCGGGATCCCGAGGCTGATGGTGCCCGGGACGAGGCGGGCCGTCACGAGCCGCGGGGACACGCGGTTCCAGGTCACGTCGTGCGGTTCGAATGGGCTGGTCATGATGGCCATTGTTCCGCAGACCCGTGCCGCTGGGTAGCGAGGCGTCAGGCAGGCGCCGGGGACTCGCCCTCCTCGGAGCCGCTGCGGTCCTTGTCGGACGGCGGCAGCTCGCAGAACTTCTCCACGACCAGGCCGACCACGGCGAGCACCACCGAGCACAGCACGGCGACCCCGGCTGCCACCGCGCGATCCCGGCGCGGCTCGATCGCGAGGTCGCCCAGCACCACCAGCACCTGCGCCAGGTACCAGCCGCCCAGCAGGGCCCCGGTCAGGGCGGCGGCCTTCGCCAGGACGAGCGTCCGGGCGGCCCGGAGGCCGTCGAGGTTGGGTCGCTTGCCCTTCTGGTAGGCGCGCACGGCCCACCCCAACCAGAAGATCGCCCCGGCCAGCGCCAGGATCGCGACGTCGACGAGCCACGGCACCACCGGCAGGTACACGGCGCGCGCCTCCAGGGCACGCAGCACGAGCCAACCGACGACCGCGACCGCGACCAGGACTGCGATCAGGGATCTGACCGGGGTTCTGCGCATGTCAGGCGTCGCGCCCCCGCTCGTCCCGGACCGGCACCCACGAGGGCACCGAGTCGATGGGGCCGTCCGACGCCGGGAGCGACTGCTCGGTCGCGTAGCCCGGCACCCGGATCACGGTGTGATCGTTGTCGTAGGCGTCCCGGATCCCGTTCGAGTGGCCGGTGGAGTGGCCGTTCGAGGCGGGGTCGGGCGTCCCGTTCTGCGGCGTGCCGACCGGGGCGAACACCGGCGTCGCCGGCTCCTGGGGCGCGCCGTTCACCGGCGGGAACACCCCGCTCTGCTGACGCGACGGGTTGACCGGGGCGAAGACCGGCTTGGCCGGGGACGCCGGGGGCAGCGGCTCGCGCTCCGGGTCCTCGTGGGCCGTGTCCCGGACCGCGCGGGGTGCGATCGGCGGGGCCGGGACGAGCGCCTCCTCCGGCGGCGGCACGACGGACCCGTTGCCCGGCACGCCGATCGGCACAGCCGGCCGCGGGGCCGCGGGAGCCGCCTGCGCCTGGTGCGGGATCGGCACGGAACCGCCCGGGCCCGGCACCTGTCCGCTGGGGTAGCCCTGCGGGTGGGCGCCGCCCTGGTACGGGTCCTGCGGGGCACCGGTGGGCACGTCCAGGTCCACCGGGCCGCTGTGGTGCGCCTGCGGCTGACCGCCGCCCGGCACCTCGACCACGGGGCCGCCCGGCGAGGCCTGCGGGCGCCCGCTCGGCGGGAGCGACGGGGGCAGGGCCGGCGGCATCTCGGCGACGTGCGCGTCCTGCGCGCCGTCATCGGGCACCGCGGGGTGGTTCGCGACGGTGGTCCCGCCGCCCGGCTCCGGCTCGGGGTCGGTCAGCCAGTCGAGCGCGAGCCAGCGGATGCCGGTCCGGTCGGGTGCGGTCGCCGCGAGCTGGGCCACGGGTCCTCCGCCCAGGCCGGGCAGCACCGCGTCCGGCGCGATCTGCGACCACGGCTCCAGCACGAAGGCGCGCTCGTGCGCGCGAGGGTGCGGGATCTCGATGTCCTCGGCGGAGTCGGTCAGGGTGCCGTAGGTGATCAGGTCGACGTCGAGCGTGCGGGCGCCCCAGCGCTCCTCGCGGGTGCGGCCGTGCAGGTTCTCGACCTCCAGGCAGGCGTGCAGCAGCCCGCGCGCGGAGAGCGTGGTGCGGGCCAGCAGCACCGCGTTGAGGTAGTCCGGCTGGTCCTCCGGACCGCCGACGGCGGCCGTGCGGGCCAGCGGCGACACGTCGGTGATCTGCACTCCGGGCACGCGGTCCAGCTCGGCGACGGCCGACCGCATGGTCGCCTGCGGGTCGCCGAGGTTCGCCCCGATCGCGATGACCACGTCCACGTACCCGGCGGGCACCTCGTCGAACCGGTCGCGCGGCTCGGCCTGGTACGGCTGCTCCTGGGCGTACTGCTCCTGCGCGAACGCCGGCTCGGGCTGCCCGACGGCGGAGTCGGGAACCGCAGCCGAGACCCGGGTCGCCTCCATGTCGCCCTGGTCGTACTGCTGCTCGAACATCTGGTCGTACTGGTTCGGCTGGGCGTCCCGCCGCGGCTGCTCGAACGGCTGCGGCTCGAAGCCCTGCTGGGCCTGGTCGTACGGCTGCTGCTCGAACTGCTGCAGCTGCTGGTCGAAGCTGTTGTGCTGCTCGATCCCCGGCCGCTGGTCGAGCCCCTGGACGGACTCGTACTGCTGGACCGGCTCGAACGCGGGCTCGGGCTGGAACTGCTCCTCCGGCTGGAACTGCTCGGCCTGCTGCTGGAACACCGGCTCCCGGCCGGGCACGTCCCGCTGCTCGGCCGGCGCCGGGGCCTCGGCCTGCAGCTCCCACGGCGCGGGGATGACCTGGAGCGGCTCGGGCGCGATCAGCTCGGGCTGCGGGAGGGGCTCCGGCTCCTCGGCGGGCGCCTGCGCGGCGGGTGCCACCGCCGGCACCCGGTCCACGAGCGGCTCCGCCTCGAACGGCTCGACCCCGAACTGCGCCGGCTCGGCCGGCTGGTACGACTCGGCAGCCGGGTAGGCCTCCGCAGCCGGGAAGGCCTCCGCAGCCGGGAAGGCCTCGGCGGCCTGGAAAGGCTCGGCGGCCTGGAAGGGCTCGGCGGCCTGGTACGACTCGGCCGGCTGGTAGGGCTCGTACGGCTCGGGCCGGAACTGCTCCGGCTCCTCGGCAACGGGCCGGGCCACGGGCTCGAAGTCCTGCGGCTCGGGCGTCTCGGCCGGGGCAGGCTCGGCCGAGGGCTCCGGCGCCGGGGCGACGGCGAGCAGCGAGGCCGGCACCGCCACGACGGGCATGCGCGTGCGGTCGCGGCGGATCGCCACCTCGACGTCGGCGAACGGCACGGGGATCGGCGCGTGCGGCTTGTGCACCCGCACGTCCACCGCCTCGATCTGCGGGCGGGCCAGCACCGCGGCGGCGATACGCTCCGCGACCGTCTCGATCAGGTCGGCGGGGTCGCCCTTCAGGATGTCGTGGACGTCCGCCGCGACGTCCGCGTAGCTCACGGTCTGTGCCAGGTCGTCACCGGCGGCCGCCGGGCGCGTGTCCATGTACAGCACGACGTCGGCCCGGAACTCCTGGCCCGTCTGCCGTTCCGACGGCAGCACACCGTGGTACCCCCGCGCGCTCACGCCGCTCAACTGGATCTGGTCCAGCGCGCGGCCGTCCGGGCCTGTGACGCCCGTTCCGAACGCTGTGGTCACCGTGGTCCTCCCCCATCGTCGTTGCGTGCACCGGAATCCTGCCAGGTTGGCATGTCTTGTCCCCCGGCCGTCCACGATTCTGTGGTCAAGGCCACGGTGGAAGTCAATGCCTCCGGTGCGGATGGGGAAGAGGTACCCGGTGACCCTACCCGGGCCGCGCCGCCCGCGGCGGACCATGCGGCGGCGACCTTGGCGGCGTCGACGCTCGCCCGGACGGTGTGCACGCGCACGCACCAGGCACCTGCGGCGGCCGACAGCGCCGAGACGGCGGCCGTCGCGTCGTCGCGCGCCCGCGGCGGCGCCGGGCGCCCCGACGGGTCGGCGAGCAGGTGGCCGAGGAACCGCTTGCGGGACGCGCCGACGAGCACCGGACGGCCGAGCTCGTGCAGCGCGTCGAGGTGGGCCAGCAGCGGCCAGTTGAGCACGCCGGCCTTGGCGAAGCCGAGCCCCGGGTCGAGGATCAGCTGCTCGGGCCGGACCCCGTCGTCGTGCAGCGCGGCCATGCGCGCCGCGAGCTCGTCGCGGACGTCGGCCACGACGTCGTCGTACACCTCGAGGTCGTCCATGACGTCGGCGTGCCCGCGCCAGTGCATCGCCACGTACGCGGCGCCGGTCTCGGCGACCGCGCGCCCCATCTCGGGGTCGGCGAGGCCGCCCGAGACGTCGTTCACGATGCGGGCGCCGGCGGCCACCGCCCGCTCGGCGACGGCCGCCCGCGTGGTGTCCACGCTCACGACGGCGCCGCGCGCGGCGAGCTGCTCGATCACGGGCAGCACCCGCGCCAGCTCCTGGTCCTGCGGCACCCGGACGGACCCCGGCCGCGTAGACTCGCCGCCCACGTCGAGGATGTCCGCACCCTCGCCGAGCAGCTCCAGCCCGTGCGCGACGGCGGCGGAGGGCTCGAACCACTCGCCGCCGTCGGAGAACGAGTCCGGAGTGACGTTGACCACGCCCATCACCAGGGTGCGGCCCGTCCCGGACAGCTCCGGCAGGCCCTGCACCCGAGCGTCCCGGGCGCTGTGTCGCACGTTGGCGGACACCGTCACTTCCCGAGGATGAGGCTCATCGCCTCGGCTCGCGTCGCACCGTCCCGCATGACGCCGCGCACCGCCGAGGTGATCGTGCGCGAGCCGGGCTTGCGCACGCCGCGCATCGACATGCACAGGTGCTCGCACTGGACCACCACGAGCACGCCACGCGGTTCGAGGATCTCCACCAGGGAGTCCGCGATCTGCGTGGTCATGCGCTCCTGCACCTGCGGGCGGCGCGCGTAGACCTCGACCAGCCGGGCCAGCTTGCTCAGCCCCGTGATGCGGCCGTCCACGTTCGGGATGTACCCCACGTGCGCGACGCCGTGGAACGGCACCAGGTGGTGCTCGCAGGTGGAGTACACCTCGATGTCCTTGACCAGCACCATCTCCTCGTGCCCGAGGTCGAAGGTGGTGGTCAGCACCTCCTCGGGCTCCTGGCGCAAGCCCGCGAAGATCTCCCGGTACGCCCGGGCGACGCGGGCCGGCGTCTCGCGCAGGCCCTCGCGCTCGGGGTCCTCGCCGACGGCGAGGAGGAACTCGCGTACTGCCGCCTCGGCCCGTGCGGCGTCGTACGGCGGGATGTCCGCCGCACGCCGCACGGGCGTCGACAGGGGTGTGACAGACCCGTCGGTCATCGTGGTGCTCCGGTCAGTTCGTCGGGTCCGTCGGCACGCTGTCCGACGGCGTCGCCGTGTCCACCACTGCCTCGTCCTGCGGCACCACCGCGGCGTGCCCGTTCTGGGCCGCCAGCTCCTTGGGCGTGAGGACGGGGCCGCGGGTGTGCACGGTGCGCTGCTCGCTGGAGAGCCAGACGTCGCGCGCGGCGCGCTTCTCGACGGGCGCGAAGACGTCCGCGAGCTCCTTCTGGTTCAGCGTCTCCTTCTCGAGCAGCCGCAGCACCAGGTCGTCGAGCACGTCGCGGTACTGGGTCAGCACCTCCCACGCCTCGTCGTGCGCGGCCTCGACGAGCTTGCGCACCTCGTTGTCGATGGTGCCGGCGACCGCCTCGGAGTAGTCCCGCTCGTGCCCGTAGTCACGGCCCAGGAACGGCTCGCCCGAGCTCGTGCCGAGCTTGATGGCACCGACCCGCTCGCTCATGCCGTACTCGGTGACCATCTTGCGGGCGATGGCCGAGGCCTTCTCGATGTCGTTCGAGGCGCCCGTGGTGGGGTCGTGGAACACGATCTCCTCGGCCACGCGCCCGCCCATCGCGTAGGCGAGCTGGTCGAGCAGCTCGTTGCGCGTGGTCGAGTACTTGTCCTCGAGCGGCATGACCATGGTGTAGCCCAGGGCACGGCCGCGCGGCAGGATCGTCACCTTGGTGACGGGGTCCGTGTAGCGCATCGCCGCGGCCACCAGGGCGTGCCCGCCCTCGTGGTAGGCGGTGATCTTCTGCTCCTTGGACTGCATCACGCGCGTGCGCTTCTGCGGGCCGGCCACGACGCGGTCGATCGCCTCGTCGAGCGCGCGGTCGTCGATGAGCTGGGCGCCGCTGCGCGCGGTGAGCAGGGCGGCCTCGTTGAGCACGTTCGCCAGGTCGGCACCCGTGAACCCGGGGGTCCGGCGGGCGACGGCCGCGAGGTCCACCTCCGGGACCATCGGCTTGCCCTGCGCGTGCACGTTGAGGATCGCCTCGCGGCCCTTGAGGTCCGGCGCCTCCACGGCGACCTGACGGTCGAAGCGGCCCGGACGCAGCAGGGCCGGGTCCAGGATGTCGGGGCGGTTGGTCGCGGCGATGAGGATGACGTTCGTCTTGACGTCGAAGCCGTCCATCTCGACGAGCATCTGGTTCAGCGTCTGCTCGCGCTCGTCGTGCCCGCCGCCCATGCCGGCGCCACGGTGGCGGCCGACGGCGTCGATCTCGTCGACGAAGATGATGGCCGGCGAGTTCTGCTTGGCCTGCTCGAACAGGTCGCGCACGCGGCTGGCGCCCACACCGACGAACATCTCGACGAAGTCGGAGCCGGAGATCGAGTAGAACGGCACGCCGGCCTCGCCGGCGACGGCGCGCGCGATGAGCGTCTTACCGGTACCGGGCGGGCCGTATAGCAGCACGCCCTTCGGGATCTTGGCGCCCACGGCCTGGAACTTGGTGGGCTCGGCCAGGAACTCCTTGATCTCCTGGAGCTCCTCGACGGCCTCGTCCGCGCCCGCGACGTCGGCGAAGGTCACCTGCGGGGTGTCCTTGCTGACGAGCTTGGCCTTGGACTTGCCGAAGCCCATGACCCGGTTGCCGCCGCCCTGGGCCCGCGACAGCAGGAACCAGAACACGACACCGATGAGCAGGAACGGGATCAGCACCGACAGCATGGAGGACCAGAAGCTGGGCTGCGGCACCTCCGAGTCGAACCCGTCGGCCGGGTCGGACTTCACGATGGCGTCCTCGACGCGGTCGCCCTGCGGCAGCGTGTAGAAGAACTCGACGGTCTTGCCGTGGTCGACGTCCTCGGCGGCGTCGCCCTCACCCTCGGTCGACTTGTACGCCTTGGAGAGCTCGAGCTCCACCCGCTGCTCGCCGTCGACCATGAGGGCATGCTTCACGGTGCTGCCTTGGAGCAGCTCGATCCCCTGTGACGTCTCGATTCGCGAGACGTTGGGCTGGTTCAGTGCCGAGATGGCCAGCGTCACCACGACCAAGGCGACCAGGATCCAGATGACGGGCCCACTCAGAAGCTTCTTGATGTTCATCGGCGACGGGGACTAGGCCCCGTTTCCCTCCGCTCGCGCAGTATGTATCCGTCGAAACTACATGGTCTCCCTGAGAGGAGCCCCGAGTGTTCGCCCAGAGCATGTGACTCCTGCACCACACTCGCCCGGACGCGACGAACCGCCCGGGACGGGCACCGATCAGCCGCCGTAGACGTGCGGTGCCAGGGTGGCAACGAACGGCAGGTTGCGATAGTTCTCGGCGTAGTCCAGGCCGTAGCCCACCACGAACTCGTTCGGGATGTCGTAGCCGAGGTACTTCACGTCGACATCGGCCTGCGCGGCGTCCGGCTTGCGGAGCATCGAGGCGATCTCGACCGACTCGGGGCCGCGCGAGCGGAGGTTCGACACCAGCCAGGACAGCGTGAGACCCGAGTCGATGACGTCCTCGACGATGAGCACGTTGCGACCCGTCAGGTCGGACCGGAGGTCCATCAGGATGCGCACCACCCCGGAGGACTTGGTGCCCGAGCCGTAGGACGACACGGCCATCCAGTCCATCTGGGCCTTGTGGTGCAGACGACGGGACAGGTCGGCCATCACCATGACCGCGCCCTTGAGCACACCGACCAGGAGCAGGTCCTTGCCCGCGTAGTCCGCGTCGATCTGGGCGGCCATCTCGTCCAGCTTCTTGCTGAGCTGCTCCTCGGTGAGCAGCACCTCTGCGAGGTCGGATCCGACGTCGGACTTGTCCACGAGTCACTCCTGAGTCGTTGTGGGGGGTCTGACGCCGGTCCAGCCGTCCGAGGTCCCGGTCGGCGCGGCGCGCAGGAAAAGCCTGCCACACGCACGACGTGCCCGTGCGCCGCCCGGGAGCCCGGCCGGGCCCTGACCGCTCCAGGACACGACGAACGCGTCGAGCGCGTCGACGTGCCGCGTGGTGGTGTCCGCGGGCCGGCAGCCGGCCGCGAGCGCCGCGAGCCGCAGGGCCCGGCGCCGCAGGGCCGGGTGGGCCCGCGCGAGGACGTCGACGTCGAGGGCGTGCTCGCCGGGTTCGGCCCCCGAGGCGTCCTGCGCCGCCGCCCCGGCTGCCGCCGGCTCTTCCTGCGCCGCCGCTCCCGCCCGCGCCAGGAGGTCAGCAGCGAGGGAGTCCAGCAGGTCCGCGTCGTCCCGGGCCTGGTCCGCCGTGCGCGCGAGGGCCTCGGCGACGCCCGGCCCGAGCGTCTCCTCGAGCACCGGCAGCACCCGCCCCCGCACCTGCGAGCGCAGCGGCGTGAACCCGCCGTCGCCCGGCCCGTCGGCAGGCGCTGCGCCCGGCCCGGCGTCGGGCAGCAGGTTGGTCGGGTCGGTCCAGAAGCCGAGGCCTGACGCCGCGCAGACCGCCTCGGTCTGCGCGCGGCGCAGCCCGAGGAAGGGCCTGCGGAAGACGCCCCGCTCGCGCGGCATCCCGGCGAGCGACCGGGCACCGGCGCCGCGCGCGAGGCCGAGCAGCACCTGTTCCGCCTGGTCGTCGAGGGTGTGCCCGAGCAGCACGCGGCGGGCGCCGGTCTCGGCGGCCACCTCCTCGAACGCGCCGTACCGCATCGCGCGGGCGGCGGCCTCGGGCCCGGCGGAGCTCGTCCCGGCCGGCCGATCGGGGCGCCGCACCAGCACCGGGTCCAGGCCCAGGGCGCGGCACTGCTCGGCGGCGCGGGCGGCGACCTCGGCGGACCCCGCCTGCAGCCCGTGGTCCACGACCACCGCGCCCGCCCGGACGGCGTGCCCGCGCGACCGCACCGACCGCCCGACGCGGCCGGCCTCGAAGGCCACCGCCGCGGCGAGGGCGAGGCTGTCGGCGCCGCCGGAGCAGGCGACGAGCACGAGGTCGTCCGGGCCAAGGCCGGACAGCGCCGCGCGGACCGCGGTACGGGCCGCGGCGACGGCGGGGTCGACCCTGGCCACGGTCAGCCGTGCACCCGGCGCACCCACGCGCGGGCGTCGGCGATCTCCCGGGCGGTCGGCAGGTTCTCGGGCCCGGCCCACACGGCGTTGAGCCCCTCGCGCCCCACGGCCCGCTCCACGGACCGCACGAACGCGGCCCCGTCGCGGTACTGGGCGAGCTTGGCCTCCATGCCGAGCAGCTTCTGCACGACGACGTCGAAGGTGCTGCGCCCCTCGCCGTCGCGCCGCCGCTCGAACTTCGCGCGGATGCGCCGCACGGACGGCACGACCCGCGGCCCGACGGCGTCCATCATCACGTCGGCGTGCCCCTCCAGGAGGGCCATGACGGCGGTGATGTCGGCGAGCTCGGCCTTCTGGTCGTGCGTGAGCACGCCGTCCATGATGGTGCCGCCCTCGCCGCGGAGGGCGTCGAGCACGCTCCGCCCGATCACGGCGATCTTCCGGTCGAACCGGGCCTTGGCCAGCTCGGCCGAGGTCCGGGCCATGCCCGTGACCAGGCCCCGGGTGCGGCCGCTCAGGTGCCCCGACAGCCAGGGCGCCGCGGCGAACTGGAGGGCGTGCGTCTGCTCGTGCAGGCAGACCCACAGGCGGAAGTCCCGCACCGGGACCTCCAGCGCGCGCTCGGCCTGCAGCACGTTGGGGGCGACGAGGAGCAGGCGGCCAGGTCCGGAGTAGGGGTCGAACTGGCCCAGCACGCGCCCGCTGAGCAGGGCGAGCACCGCCCCGATCTCGGCGGCGCCGGCCATCTGGGCGCCGGCCGAGGTGGCGCTCCTGGAGACCTCGGCGACGACGGCGCCGATCCCGTCCGTCATGACGGCCATCGACTGCGTGTTCGCGCGGGCCCAGGTCGCCCGGTCCACCACCGCGACCGGGCTCAGCGCCGTGCCGCCGGCGCCCGGGGCGGCCGGTGCCATGCGCGTGGTCTCCAGCACATGCCCGACGGCGTCGCCCGCCGCCGTCCGCAGGCCGCTGACCAGGGCGTCGAGCTCGTCGCGGTCGGCGCGGGGCCCGGGCGCGGCGAGGCGTGCCGCGATCTGGGCAGCCGCCGACCAGTCGACGATCTGAGGGGTGGTTGAGGCCTGGGTCACCGGACCACGGTAACGGCCAGGGGTGGTCGCGCGTCAGCCCTGGACGGAGTACGCCGCGAGGTCTCCGACGAAGCTGTCGTAGATGGACGTGGCGCCCACCGTCTGCTTGGCCGGGATCGAGTCGGCGAGCACGGAGAAGACGAGCAGCCGGTCGTCGGCGGTGATCACCGTCCCGGCGAGCGCCCGCACCTTGGGCAGGCTCCCGGTCTTGGCCCGCGCGAGCCCACGGGCGGGGTTGTCGCCCGTGAACCGGCCATGGCTGTCCGCGAGCGTCCCCGTCAGCCCCGCGATGGGCATGCCGGCTGCCTCGCTGCGCAGCGAGGGGTTCGCCGGGTCGACCATGACCCCGAGCAGGTCGACGAGCTGCTGCCCGCTCAGGTAGGAGCCGTCCCCGAGCCCGGAGCAGTCCCGCAGGCGCGCGCCGGTCATGTCGACGCCGAGGTCCTTCGCGGCGGCGATCACGGCCTGCGTGGCGCCGTCGTTGGAGCCCGGCAGGCCGACGTCCACCGCGACGAGCCGCCCGAGCACCTCGGTGATCGTGTTGTCCGAGTACTGCATGGCGAACCCGACGACCTCCGCGAGCGGGGCCGAGCTGACCTCGCCGAGCACGCGTGCGTCGTCCGGGGCGTTCTCGTCCACCACGGCCCCGGCAGTCGTGAGGCCCTGGTCCTCCAGGGCCGCGGAGAACGCCTCGGCGGCGTACTTGCCCGGGTCGGACGCGCGGGGACCGTTGTCGGTGTAGCCGTCGGACAGCAGGCCCACGTTGATCCCGACCGACGAGACGGGCGCGATGTAGCCCGCCGCGATGTCGGGGCTGGCGACGGTCGGCGCGATCTCGTCACCGGTGAAGAGCGTGTCGTCGAGCGCGACCCGCACCTCGGTGTCGCCTGTGACCTTGATCTTGGCGGCGACCTGCTGGGCGAGATCGGCCAGCCCGGCCCGCCCGTTAACCGCGTTTGGGTCGCCCTTGCCCTCGGACAGCATCATGTCGCCGCCCCCGACCAGCACCACCGTGTTGTCGTCCACGAGCACGGCCTTGGTGTCCAGCGTGCTGTTCGCGATGGACGACGTGAGCGCGGCGACGCCGGTGAACAGCTTTTGCGTCGAGGCAGGGGTCATGAGCTTGTCCGGGCTCGACGAGCCGAGCACCTGGCCGGTCGCGCCGTCCGCCACGACGACGCCCACGCGGGAGCCGAGCCGCTTGTCCTTGGCGAGGTCGCTGACCAGGCGCTGCATCTCCACGCTGTCCGGCACCGGGGCGTCGTCCGGGAGGTCCTCCAGGAGCGCGACCGGTGCGGGCCCGTCGACCGCCCCGGGGGCGGACGGGAAGGGACTCGGCTCGGGCCAGGGCGCGGCGGTCGTGAGCATGCCGGGGACCATGTCGTACGCGTCCGCCACCAGGTACCCACCGAACAGTGCGACGACCGCGGCGACGGCAGCGCCGGAGCGCAACCCCCACTCCATGGGCATCCTCTCGATCGTCACGTGAAAGCCATCGCCAACTCTAGTCGCGGCAAACACGCGGCGTGTACGACAGCGGCGATTCACGGGAAATTTCACCCACGCATGCCGTCGATTCCCGCGCGCGTCGCGCACGCTGCGAATTATGCCGAACACGGACAGTGGTTCTGACCACAGGTCACGGTCGGGATACACGACACATGGCACACTGGACAGGCGCAAGACCGCCGCCGCGGTAAGACACTTCGGCGACCATCATCGAGAACTGGAGCACATCGGCGTGGAGTTCGACGTCACGATCGAGATCCCCAAGGGTCAGCGGAACAAGTACGAGGTGGATCACGAGACCGGACGCATCCGCCTCGACCGCATGCTCTTCACCTCGACGCGCTACCCGGACGACTACGGCTTCATCGAGGGCACCCTCGGCGAGGACGGCGACCCCCTGGACGCGCTCGTGCTGCTGGAGGAGCCCACGTTCCCCGGCTGCCTGATCAGGTGCCGCGCGCTCGGCATGTTCCGCATGCGCGACGAGGCCGGCGGCGACGACAAGGTGCTGTGCGTGCCGACCGGTGACCAGCGCGCGGCGTGGCGCCAGGACATCGACGACGTCTCGGACTTCCACCGCCTGGAGATCCAGCACTTCTTCGAGGTCTACAAGGACCTGGAGCCCGGCAAGTCCGTCGAGGGCGCCCACTGGGTGGGCCGCGCCGACGCCGAGGCGGAGATCGTCCGCTCGATCCAGCGCGCCAAGGACACGGGCTACTACGACAAGCACTGAGCAAGCCCGCACCCCACTCGTGTCAGGCGCACAGGTCACCCCGGTGACCTGTGCGCCTGACTCGTCTACGGCCGCCCCGCGTAGGGCATCGCGCTCGTCAGCCGCAGCGGGTTCTCCGACAACGGGTGCCCCGGCAGCGTCGCCTCGATCATCATGCCGCCGCCCGTGTACATGGCGACGTGGTAGATCGTCGACGGGTCGCTCGGGTTCGACCCGTAGAAGATGAGGTCACCGGGGCGCAGCGCCCCGTAGCCCACCTTGCCGACCGCCAGGTACTGCGAGCGCGACGTCCGCGTGATGTCCACGCCCTGGCTCGCCCACGACATCATCGTCAGGCCCGAGCAGTCGTACGACGTCGGCCCTGCGGCGCCGAGCAGGTACGGCGCGCCCAGCTTGGTCCGGGCCCAGGTCACGGCGCCGATCCCGCGGCCCGCCGACCCGGCGGAGACCCCCGAGGTGGGCGGGGCGACAGGCGCGGCCGCCGGCGGTTCGTCCGACGTCGTGCCGCCGCCCGAACCGGAGCCGCCCCCGGAACCGCCCGAACCGGAGCCGTCCCCGGAACCGCCCGGCTCCTCCGCGGGCTCCGCCTCCTCGGCCCGGGCCTCCGCACGGGCCGCGTCCCGGGCCTCCTGCTGCCGTTCGAGCTCCGCCCGTGCCGCCGCCTCGCGCGCGGACTCCGCGGCGGCGGCCCGGGCGGCCTCCCGCTCGCGCTCGATCCGCACGCTGGTCTGCCGCAGCTCCGCGAGCCGCTGCACCAGCGCCTGCCGCTCCACCTCGGCCGCCCGGGTGCGCGCCTCGAGGTCCGCCGCCGCGGCCTGGGCCGTGTCGAACGCCGACTCGGCCTGCTCGGCCGCCGCGTCGAGCTCCTTCTTCGCGGCCGTCCAGCGTGCGTCGGCGGACTCCGACGCCGCCCGCGCGTCCTGGTACCCGGCCAGGGCCCCGCCGACCTTGCGCTGCACCGCCCGCTCGGCCGCGCTGCGGCCCACCATGTCGGTCACCGAGTCTGCCCGGAGCGCGACGCCGAGCGAGCCCAGGCCGTCGTCGCGCGACGACGCCCGGTAGACCTCGGCGAGGCTCCCCCGCGCCGCCACCTCGCCCTCGTGCGCCTTCGCGGCCGCGGACCGGGCCTCCGCCACCGCCTGCTCCGCCTGCTCGACGGCCTGCTGGGCCTCGGCGTAGTCGGCTGCCGCGACCTGCACGCGGACCTGCGCCGCCTCGAGCTCGGAGCGGAGCGTCGCGAGCGCGGCCTCGGCCTGCTCGACGTCGAGGGTGCCGGCGGCGACCGCGTCCCGGGCGGCCTGCGCGTCCTGTGCGGAGGGCGGGTCGGCGGGCGGGTCCGCCTCGGCGACAGGACCCCACGGGAACACCAGCCCGAGGGCGAGGACCGCGGCCCCGAGGGCCCGGAGTGCCAGCACGGCGTGGATCCGTCGCATGATCCCCCTTCCGATCCGCACCCCTTCGGCGTGTCGCCTTGCGCGGATCCTGTGAATCACTTCGTTGTTACCGGTCCAAATGTGCCCCGAGCATCCGAAGTGCGCATCCGGAAGGCAAAACGACGCATAGGACGACACGGGTCCGGAGTCGCCCACCGTGTCTCATTTCTGCATCTCACGATTCAAGACATGTCTTTCGACCTCGCCTTGGTGCGTCTACGGTCACACCATGACTCGTCGAATGTGTTGTTGCTGATCCAGCGCACGTTCGCCTGCCCTCGGCCGCTCGGCCGACCTCCGCGTGCGCGCCCTCGACCCCGCCGCGGACCATCCCTGATGCGCAGGCCCCTCGGGGCATGTCGCGGCACAGCTCGGTCAGTTCAGCCAGAAGCACGCCACCTCGCACAGGAAGCAGGTAGAGCCATGACTCAGCCCCAGTGGTCGTTCGAGACCCGCCAGATCCACGCCGGCCAGGAGCCGGACCCCACGACCGGCGCCCGCGCCCTGCCGATCTACCAGACCACGTCGTTCGTGTTCCCCGACGCCGGGGTCGCCGCCGACCGGTTCGCCCTGAAGGACCTCGGCCCGATCTACACCCGCATCGGCAACCCCACGCAGCAGGTGGTCGAGGACCGGATCGCCAGCCTGGAGGGCGGCGTCGGCGCCCTGCTGGTGGCCTCCGGCCAGGCCGCGGAGTCCCTCGCGATCCTCAACCTCGCGCAGGCGGGCGACCATATCGTCGCGTCCGCGAGCCTCTACGGCGGCACGTACAACCTGCTGCACCACACGCTCCCGAAGTACGGCATCGAGACCACGTTCGTGGACGACCCGCACGACCTCGACGCCTGGCGCGCCGCCGTCCGCCCCAACACCAAGGCGTTCTTCGGCGAGACCATCCCGAACCCGCGCTCGGACGTGCTCGACATCGAGGGCGTGGCCGCGGCCGCGCACGAGGCCGGCGTCCCCCTGATCGTGGACAACACCGTGGCCACGCCGTACCTCATCCGCCCGTTCGAGCACGGCGCCGACATCATCGTGCACTCCGCGACCAAGTACCTGGGCGGCCACGGCAGCGCGATCGGTGGCGTGATCGTCGACGGTGGCCGGTTCGACTTCGCGGCCGACCCCGAGCGGTTCCCCGGCTTCAACACGCCGGACCCGAGCTACAACGGCCTGGTGTTCGCCCGCGACCTCGGCGTCGAC
The DNA here is from genome assembly GCF_030209445.1 of Promicromonospora sp. MEB111. Lineage (GTDB taxonomy): Bacteria > Actinomycetota > Actinomycetes > Actinomycetales > Cellulomonadaceae > Promicromonospora. Next base: position 7,481 of record NZ_JARVSD010000014.1, on the reverse strand, counting down.
GGCGCCCTGGGCGCCAACCTGGCGTTCGTGCTCAAGGCGCGGGTCCAGCTCCTGCGCGACCTCGGCGCGGCGATCTCGCCGTTCAACGCCTTCCTGCTCGCCCAGGGCCTGGAGACGCTCTCGCTGCGGATCGAGCGGCACGTCGCCAACGCGCAGCACGTCGCCCGGTGGTTGGAGGCCCGGGACGACGTCCGCGGCGTCCACTACGCGGGCCTGGAGAGCTCGCCCTGGTACGGCAACGCCCAGAAGTACGCCCCCCAGGGCGCCGGCGCGGTGCTCGCCTTCGAGCTCGACGGCGGCACCGAGGCGGGCCAGGCGTTCGTCTCCGCCCTGCGGCTGCACTCCAACGTGGCGAACATCGGCGACGTCCGCTCGCTCGTGATCCACCCCGCGTCCACCACCCACTCCCAGCTCACGCCGGACGAGCAGGCGCTGTCCGGCGTCACGCCCGGCCTGGTCCGCCTGGCGGTGGGCCTGGAGAACGTGGAGGACATCCTGGCCGACCTGGAGCTCGGCTTCACCGCCGCCAAGAACCTCCTGGGCGGCGAGACGGACTGATCCACCCGCAGTACCCCGGGGCGGGCACCGGACAACCCTCCGGTGCCCGCCCACCATCCCGAGCCGCAGGAGGAGCCATGGCCGTCACCACCCCGAAGGCCGCTCACGGTGCCCTTGACCCGAGCATCCGCACCACGAGCGTCCCGTTCTCCGTGCCGCAGGACACGCACGGCGGGGGCGACGTCGCCACGCCCGGCCCGGCCGGACCGGTCGAGACCTCGCGCGCCCGGAGCAAGCCTCCGGTGCCCCCGAGCGGCGCGTGGCGCGAGGGCGACGACCCGGGACGCCGGCAGTTCGCCGACGTCGGCGCGTTCGAGCTGGAGGCCGGCGGCCGCCTGCCCGCCGTCCGCGTGGCCTACGAGACCTGGGGCACGCTGAACGCCGACGGCTCGAACGCCGTGCTGGTGCTGCACGCCCTCACGGGCGACTCGCACGTCACCGGCGAGGCCGGGGCGGGGCACGTGACCGCCGGGTGGTGGGGCCAGATGGTCGGCCCCGGCCGGCCCATCGACACCGACCGTTACTTCGTGGTGGCGCCCAACGCGCTCGGGGGCTGTCAGGGCACGACCGGACCGTCGTCGACGGCGGACGACGGGCGCCCCTGGGGCGGCCGCTTCCCCTACGTCACGACCCGCGACCAGGTGGCCGTGGAGATCGCGCTGACCCGCGAGCTCGGGATTCGCTCCTGGGAGCTCGTCATCGGCGCGTCCATGGGCGGGCTGCGCGTGCTGGAGTGGGCGCTGCTCGGGCCCGAGGCCGGCGTCGAGGTGCGCAACCTCGCCGCGATCGCGACCACCGCCCAGACCGGCGGGGACCAGATCGCCTGGGCGCACCCGCAGCTCGCCGCGATCCGCGTGGACCCGCGCTTCCGCGGCGGCGACTACTACGACGCGGCCGACGACGACGGCCCGCACACCGGCCTGGGCATCGCCCGCCAGATCGCGCACACGACGTATCGCACGGGCTACGAGCTCGACCAGCGCTTCGGCCGCCTGCCGCAGGGCGGCGAGGACCCGTTCGCGGGCGGCCGGTTCGCCGTGCAGTCGTACCTGGAGCACCACGGCGACAAGCTCGCGCGCCGGTTCGACGCCAACTCCTACCTCGTGCTCACCGAGTCGATGCTTTCGCACGACCTGGGCCGCGACCGCGGCGGCGTCGAGAACGCCCTGAGCCAGATCGCCGCGCGCACGCTGGTGGTGGCGGTGGACAGCGACCGGCTGTTCCCGCCCGCCCAGTCCGCGCGGCTGGCCCGCTGGATCCCGCAGGCCGAGTCGCTGCGGATCGTGACGAGCGACGTGGGGCACGACGGGTTCCTGGTCGAGGCGGACCAGATCGGCCCGATGGTGAGCGAGTTCCTCGGATAACCGCCGCGCGCCCCGCCGGGCCCAGGCTTAGCGTGGACGTATGGCAAAGCTCAACCCGTACCTCAGCTTCAAGTCCGAGGCCAAGGACGCCCTGGACTTCTACCAGTCCGTGCTCGGCGGCGAGCTCGACGTCAGCACCTTCGGCGGCACCCCGATGGAGGGGATGCCGACCCCCGACGAGGACAAGGACCTCGTCATGCACGGCCAGCTCGATGCCCCGGGCGGCCTCACGATCATGGCGGCGGACACGCCGTCGTTCATGGAGTACGTGGCCCCCACCAGCGGCGTCACCGTGTCCCTGACCGGCGGCCCGGACGACCACGACTACATCAGGAACGCCTACGAGAAGCTGTCCGACGGCGCGACCCCGGGCCAGCCGCTCGAGCTCGCCCCGTGGGGCGACTACTACGGGGCGCTCACCGACAAGTTCGGTATCTCCTGGATGTTCGACATCGGCACGGAGCAGTCCGCCAGGTGATCTTCCGTTCGTCCCCACCTACCTGGTCCGCCGTCGCGGGCCAGGTAGGTTGAACGGATGCTTGCCGCCTACGTGACCCGCTTCTCGCCCGACAGCCCGCTCGACGGCCTGGAGGTGGGCGAGCGACCCGAGCCCGAGACCCCGGAGCACTGGACCACCGTGGACGTCCGGGCGGCGTCCCTGAACCACCACGACCTGTGGTCGCTGCGCGGCGTGGGCCTGCGGGAGCAGCAGCTGCCGATGATCCTGGGCACCGACGCCGCGGGCGTGGCCCCGGACGGGTCCGAGGTGATCGTGCACGGCGTCATCGGGGCCGACGGCCACGGCGTCGGGCCGAGGGAACCCCGCTCGCTGCTCTCGGAGCGCTACCCCGGGACCCTCGCCGAGCGGGTGGCGGTGCCGGCCGCGAACCTGGTGCCGAAGCCCGCCGAGCTGTCGTTCGAGGAGGCCGCGTGCCTCCCGACGGCGTGGCTCACCGCCTACACCATGCTGTTCACGCAGGGCGGCCTCACGCCGGGCGACCGCGTGCTGGTGCAGGGCGCGGGCGGCGGTCTGGCGACGGCGGCGGTCACGCTGGGCGCGGCGGCCGGCCTGGAGGTCTGGGTGACGTCGCGTTCCGCCGAGAAGCGGGAGCGGGCCATCTCGCTGGGTGCGGCGGGCGCCGTCGAGACCGGCGCCCGGCTGCCGGCGCGCGTCGACGCGGTGCTCGAGTCGGTGGGCCAGGCCACGTGGGCGCACTCGATCCGCTCGGTGCGGCCGGGCGGCTCGGTGCTGGTCTGCGGCGCGACGTCGGGCGACGCTCCCCCGGCGGAGCTGACGCGCATCTTCTTCCAGGAGATCCGGGTGCAGGGCGTCACCATGGGCTCGCGGGAGGACCTGGGCGCGCTCGCCCGGTTCTGCGCCCGCACCGGTGTGCGCCCGGTGATCGACGCCGCGGTGCCGCTCGCGAAGGCCGCCGAGGGCCTGGCGCGGCTGAACGAGGGCGAGCAGTTCGGCAAGGTCGTCGTCCGACCCTAGGTTCCTTCGCTTACAGACCTGTCAGCAAAGTTCGCCGAAAGCCTTGACCGGGGTCCGGAATGTCCGCGACCATCTGAGAGAGCGCTCTCTCAGATGGCTCAACGTGCCAGACCGACGTTCGAAGGAGCACGTCACATGCGCAGACACGTCCGCACGCTCGCGGCGGCGACCACCGCCGCGGCCCTCCTCGCCCTGGGTGCGATCACCCAGGTCACCACCGCATCGGCCGCCGCCGACCCGCTCTCGCAGGGCCGGCCGGTCACCACGTCCAGCACCGAGTTCGACTGGAGCACCGGCGCCAACGCCGTCGACGGCGACCCCGGCACCCGCTGGTCGAGCGCCGCCGCCGACAACCAGTGGATCCGCGTCGACCTGGGCTCCGTCCAGGCGATCGACCGGGTCGTCCTCGACTGGGAGGCGGCGTACGCCTCCGGCTTCCGTGTCGAGACCTCCGCCGACGGCGCGGCGTGGTCCACCGTGTACTCGACCACGACCGGCACCGGCGGCGACCAGAACCTCGACGTGGACGGCACCGGCCGCTACCTGCGCCTCTGGGTCACCCAGCGCGCCACCCAGTGGGGCGTCTCCCTCTGGGAGCTGCAGGTGTTCGGCACCGGGGGCGACGTGCCCTCCGACACCTCGCTCCTCTCCTACGGCAAGCAGGGCAGCGCCTCCAGCTCGCAGAACGACGGCAACTGCTGGCTCTGCTCCCCCGACAAGGCCTTCGACCTCGACCCGGCCAGCCGCTGGGCCGTCAGCCCCGACACGGGCTGGGTCGACGAGGGCTGGATCGCCGTCGACCTCGGCGCCGCCGCGCACGTCAGCAGCGTCGTGCTGCAGTGGGACCCGGCGTTCGCGACGACCTTCGACATCGAGGTGTCCGACAACGGCACCACGTGGCGCACCGTGCACACCACCACGGGCGGCACCGGCTTCAAGCAGACCATCCCGCTCGACGCCGACGGCCGGCACGTGCGCGTGCACCTGCGCGACCGGAGCGGCCCCTACGGCTACTCGCTGTGGGAGTTCCAGGTCTACGGCACGGGCGGCGCGCCCACCGCTCCCCCGGCCGAGCCCGCCGACCCCAACTTCGACGACCTCGACCTGGTGTGGAGCGACGAGTTCAACGGCGCGGCCGGCACACCCGCCGACGGCTCGAGGTGGACCATCGACGCCGGCCTGCCGCAGAACAACGAGCAGCAGGTCTACACCCCGAGCGGCAACGGGTTCCAGGACGGCCAGGGCAACTTCGTGCTGGAGGCCCGGCGGGAGGACCGCGACGGGCGGCAGTACACGTCGCACCGCATGAACACGTCCAACAAGTTCCACGCCCAGTACGGCCGGTTCGAGGCCCGCGTCAAGGTGCCCGAGGGCCGCGGCCTGTGGCCCGCGTTCTGGATGATGGGCTCCGACTTCCTGGACGGCCGGCCGTGGCCGTACAACGGGGAGATCGACATCATGGAGTTCATCGGGCAGAACCCGACCCAGGCCCACTCCACCCTGCACGCCCCGGCGTACAACGGCGGGGGCGGCTACGGCGGGGCGTACACGCTGCCCGACGGCTCGAAGATCTCGGACGGCTTCCACACCTGGGCCGCCGAGTGGGACAGCGAGGGCATCCAGTTCTCGCTCGACGGCCGCGACGTCTTCTACGCCGACAAGGACACCGTGGAGTCCACCCGCGGGCCGTGGGTCTACGACCACGAGTTCTACCTGATCCTCAACCTCGCGGTCGGCGGTGACTGGCCGGGCCCGCCGGACGCGTCCACGCCGTTCCCGTCCCGCATGCTGGTCGACTACGTCCGCGTCTACCAGTAACCACCCTCGTTGAGTGCTGGGTTTTCGCCCTTCTGGCACACGAAAAAGGGCGAGAACCCAGCACTCAACGGCCTGGGCGGGGTGGGGGTATAAAGGGCTCGTGCCGAACCGTCCCACCTTGGAGGTCGTGGCCTCCGTCGCCGGGGTGTCGCGCGCGACCGTGTCTAGGGTGATCAACGGGGTGGCCAGCGTCGATCCCGGGATCGTCGAGGTGGTGCGCCGGGCGATCGACGAGACCGGCTACGTGCCGAACCTCGCCGCCCGGTCGCTCGTGACCCGCCGCACGGGCTCCGTCGCGCTCGTCGTGTCGGAGCCGCCCGAGCAGCGCTCGCCGCTGCCGTTCCTCGAACGCCTCTTCACCGACCCGTACGTGGGCCGCGTGACAGCCGGGGCGCAGGCGGTGCTGCGGCCCCGCGACATCCACCTCGCGATCATCCCCGCCGACCCGCCCGCCCACGACCAGGTGGTGCGCTACGTACGGCAGGGGCACGTCGACGGCGTGCTGCTCATCACCTCCAGCTCGGCCGACCCGCTGCCCGCGCGGCTCGCGGGCCTCGCCGTGCCGCTGGTGCTCTCGACCCGCACCACCGTGCCGGACGTCGCCTGGGTCGACCTGGACCAGGCCGCGGGCGGACGGCTGGCCGCCGAGCACCTCGCCGGGTCCGGGCGCACCCGGCTCGCGGTGGTCGCCGGGCCGGCCGACGCGCCGTTCGGGCACGACCGGCTGCGGGGGTTCCTGGACGGGGTGCGCGCCGCGGGGCTGCCCGAGCCCGAGGTGGTCCCCGCCGACTTCACGCGCCCGGGCGGCGAGGCCGCGGCCCGCGCGCTGCTGGCCGCCCGGCCCGACGTCGACGGCGTCTTCGCCGCGAACGACCTGATGGCGGACGGCGTCTCCACCGCCCTGCGTGCCGCCGGCCGGGACGTGCCCCGGGACGTCGCCGTGGTGGGGTTCGACGACTCGAGCGTCGCCGCACAGGCCCATCCCCCGCTCACCACCGTGCGCCAGCCCGTCGAGGACATGGCCGACGCGATGGCGCGGCTGCTCCTCGCCGAGCTCGACGGCGGGACCACGGGCGGGTCGGCGACCTTCGTGCCCGAGCTCGTGGTGCGTGCCTCGGGCTGACCGGCCTCCCCGGCCGGCACCCGGTCAGGCGAACCGGCGGGAGAACTCCTCCACGAGGGTGGGGCCGGTGTCGCCGATGCGCCACACGCTCCAGCCGTCGGCGGTGTACGAGCCCGACGCCGCGGTGGCGGCCGAGTCCGGGTGCCGGTACCGGGCGCCGTTGGCCAGCTCGATGGCGCCGTCCGGCAGGAGCATCGCCTCGAAGTGCTGGTTGCGCCGCGGACGCGACCACACGATCCGGGTGGGCGTGCCGATGCTGCGGGCCAGCGCCTCCAGGTCGGGGTCGTCCTCCTCCTCGAACAGCATCGGGGTGCTGGCCCGGATGCTCTCGCCCGGCGGCACCGGACGGGCCGGCGCCTCGGGGGCGCTCGACGGGTACGGGTCGGCGGCGAACGACGTCTGCCCGTAGCCGTCGTCCGGGCCGGCGAGGTAGCCGCCGGACTCCCACGGGCTCTGCTCCACTACGACCGGGGCCGCGCCGTCGGCGTAGGGCGACTGGTAGCCGGGCTGCTCGCCGTAGCCGTAACCGCCCTGGTCGCCGTAGCCGGAGGCCTCGGCGGAGTAGTCGTAGGCGGGCGCGGCGGACGCGGGCGCGAAGGACGACTCGGACTGGTAGGCGGGCTCGCGCTCGTAGCGGGGCCGGGTGATCTCGAAGTCCGGCGTCTCGGGCTCGGCCGGGACCGCGTAGGCGGGCGCCTCGTCGTACGGCGCGGGCTGCCAGAGGTTCTCCTCGGCCGGCTGCGGCACGGGCGGCGGCGCGTAGGGCGCGTCGGCGGACGGCATCGGGCCGGACGCCGGGTAGCCCGCTGCCGGCTCGTCCGGCTGGCTGGAGGCCGCGAACCGGTCGGTGCGCGAGCGGCGCCGCACCGACGGGGCGGGTGCCGGAGCGGGTGCCGGCTCGGCGGGGACCTCGGCGCGGGCCGGCGTGCTCGCCCCGCCCAGGGAGGACCGGCTCGCGGCGAGGCGCGGCGGGGTGCTCGGCGTCGGACGGGACTCCGCGCCCGGGCGCACCCGGGAGACCGGGGAGCTCGACGGAGCGGCGGCGCTCGGCCCGGGCGGGGCGGGGGGCGCCGGTACGGCCGGTGCCGACGGGGCGGGCGGGACCTCGGACGAGGCCGCGGCC